>NZ_JBIVTU010000001.1:439913-1532560 GCF_044756845.1 Streptomyces sp. NPDC091416 | reverse complement strand
GTTGATAGGCCAGATGTGGAAGCCCGGTAACGGGTGGAGCTGACTGGTACTAATAGGCCGAGGGCTTGTCCTCAGTTGCTCGCGTCCACTGTGTTAGTTCTGAAATAACGAACGGCCGTGTTTTGTTCCGGTGTTGGTTAATTTCATAGTGTTTCGGTGGTCATTGCGTTAGGGAAACGCCCGGTTACATTCCGAACCCGGAAGCTAAGCCTTTCAGCGCCGATGGTACTGCAGGGGGGACCCTGTGGGAGAGTAGGACGCCGCCGAACTCCTTTTGATAGTTAAGCCCCGTGCCCTTGTGGCACGGGGCTTTTCTGCGTTCACGACCCGTTCAGCCTGCGGTGACCAGGTGGGTGTCGTATGCCAGGATGACCGCCTGGACGCGGTCCCTGGCTCCGGTCTTCGCGAGAATGCGCGAGACGTGCGTCTTCACCGTCGATTCGGCTACGTGGAAGCGTTCGGCGATTTCCGTATTGGTCCAGCCCTGCCCGATGACGGTGAGGATTTCCCGTTCCCGGTCGGTGAGCTTCTCGATTCGAGCGTCCGGGGTCGCGGGTCCGCCGGGAGCGGCCGGCAAGTGCTGTACGTATGCGTCGAGGAGACGGCGGGTCAGGCTGGGGGCGACCACCGCGTCGCCGCTGGCCACGGCTCGGATGCCGGAGAGGAGCTCCTCGGGCAGCGCGTCCTTGATCAGGAACCCGCTGGCGCCGGCGCGCAGACCGTCGTACGCATAGCGGTCCAGGTCGAACGTCGTGACGATGAGGACGCGGGTCCGGGATCCGGTCCTGATGATGCGGCGAGTCGCCTCGATTCCGTCGAGCAGGGGCATGCGGATGTCCATCAGGGCGACGTCCGGCTGGTGACGGGAGACGAGTTGAAGGGCCTCGTGGCCGTTGGCGGCTTCGCCGACGACTGTCATGTCGTCCTGGCTTTCCAACAGCATGCGGAAGCCGAAGCGTTGCATCGGCTGGTCGTCCGCGATGAGCACGGTCGTCACGAGAACAGGTCCTCCAGAGGGAGTCGGAGCCGTACTTGCCAGCCTGTGTCGGCTGGGCGGCCGGCTTCGAGTGTGCCGTCGTACAGGGAGGCTCGCTCGCGCATGCCCGTGATGCCCTGACCGGTGCCGGGGGGTCGGCTGTCGGTGGGGACCGGGGTGCCGTTGTCGGTGATCAGGACCTCCATTTCCGTCGGACGGTACGTCAGTGTGACCTCGGCTGCCAGGGATTCAGCGCCGGTCGCGTGCTTCAACGTGTTCGTGAGTCCTTCCTGCACCACCCGGTACACCGTCAGTTGGAGTCCGGCGGTGAGGGGGATGGGCGGCGGCGTGCCGCGGTGATGCAGGTGTACGGGGAGGCCTGCTCGGCGGACGCCCTCCAGGAGCGCGTCGATGTCGTCGAGTGTGGGCTGCGGGGTGCGGTCCGCGCGGTCCGGCGCGTCGCGCAGGACGCCGAGCAGGCGGCGGAGTTCTGCGAGGGCCTGGCGGCTGGTGGTGCCGATGGCGTCCAGGGCCTGGGCGGCCCGTTCGGGACTCTTGGCCGCGGCGTAGGCCCCGCCGTCCGCGAGGCCCGTGATCACGGAGAGGTTGTGGCCGATGATGTCGTGCATCTCCCGGGCGATCCGGGTCCGTTCGGCGGCCGCTGCCAGCTGGGCCTGCTGGTCGCGTTCGAGTTCCAGGCGGTTGGCGCGGTCGACCAGGGCCTCCGTGTACTCCTTGCGTGTACGCACCACGATGCCGACGAGGGCGGCGAACGCGAACGCGTACAGGTGCGGGACGAAGACCCGGTCCCAGTCCTCCGGGAAGTGGCCCGATCCGATCACGAGTGGGGCGAGCACGATGGCGGCCGACCAGGCCAGGGTGCGCACGGGCTGTCGGAGCGCGATGTTGAAGACGACGATCTCCTGGAGGAACGCGGCCTGGACGACGGCCCCCGTCCACGCGTTGACCAGGGAGAACGGTGCCATGAACAGCAGCACGGCCAGCGGATGGCCGCGGCGCCACAGCAGCGGGGCGGAGAACGTCACGCTCATCGCCAGGACCAGCGACGCCGACACGTCCGGATCGAGGGCGACCGAACGCCAGCCACCCGTCGAGACGTCGAGGACGGCGAACAGCACCCAGAACGTGGTGAGCAGTCCGTCCCAGACCCGGGGCTGGCGGCGGTCGAACGCGCGGACGCGCTGGAGCAGGCGCTGGATGTGTCCGGTGAGTGGGGAGGTGCTCGTCGGGCGGTGCGTGTCGTCTTCTTCCGTCACTTGTCCCTCACTCGTCCCCTATTTCGTACGTCTCGTGCCCTGCCCTGTGCGCCTCACGCGTCGCGGTGGCGCAGCAGGGCGGCTGCCGCGATCAGTGTGGCTGCTGCCCACAGGACGAGGGCGAGTAGGGCTCCGCCGGTGGAGGCGGCGTCGGGGAGCGGAGTCGCGGAGCCCAGGACGCCGGCCGCCTGGGTGGGGAAGTAGCGGACGGCGGTTTCGACGGCGTCGTACGGAAGCATGCCGAGTACCTCGGGCAGGACCATGACGCCTCCGATGAAGGCGCCGATCGCGCCCGGGACCGAGCGGAGCAGGGCGCCGAGGCCGAGGGCGATGAGGCTGAGGAGGGTGGCGCCGACCGCGTTGCCAGCCACGGCCCGGAGCACGCCGGGGTCGGCGAGGGAGGCGGACTGGTCCGTGTCGTGGAGGAAGAGCTGTGCGACGACGAACGTGAGCAGTGAGGTGGTCAGCATGACGCCGAGGACAGTGGTGGCGAAGACGGCCGCCTTGGCCCAGAGGACCGGGAGCCGGCGGGGGACGGCGGCGAGCGTGGCGCGGATCATGCCGGAGGAGTACTCGCCGGCGGTGACGAGGATGCCGAGGACCACCGTGCAGAGCGTGCCGAGTGTGGTGCCGTAGAGGACCAGGATGACGGTGTCGACGTCCGAGTCGCCGCCGTCCGATGTGTACGTGGTGCCCATGACGATGCCGATGGCGAGGACGAGGGCGGCGGCCGAGCCGAGGGTGATCCAGCTGGAGCGCAGGGTGTGCAGCTTGTGCCACTCGGAGCGCAGTACCCGGGTGGGGGTGATGCGGTAGGGGTGCGGGGCGGGTGTCGTGGTGGTCATGCGAGGGCTCCGGTCGGTTCGGGGGCGGTGACCCGGTACTCGACCGATTCCTGGGTGAGGTCCATGAAGGCCTGTTCCAGCGAGGCGGCGAGCGGGGTGAGTTCGTACAGCGGGATGGCGTGGGCGGCGGCGACGCGGCCGATGTGGGCGGAGTCCGTGCCGCGGATCTCCAGGCTGTCGGGGCCGTCCGCGCCGGTGATCTCGATGCCGGGGCCGCGCAGGAGGTCGCGCAGGGCGGAGGCCCGGGGGGTGACGACCTTGACGGCGGTGCCGCCCGCGTTGGCCACGAAGTCGGCGACCGTGGTGTCGGCGAGGAGGCGCCCGCGTCCGATGATGACCAGGTGGTCGGCGGTGAGGGCCATCTCGCTCATCAGGTGTGAGGAGACGAGGACGGTGCGGCCCTGCGTCGCGAGGGACGTGAGCAGGGTACGGATCCAGAGCACGCCCTCCGGGTCGAGGCCGTTGACGGGCTCGTCCAGGATCAGGGTGGCGGGATCGCCGAGCATGGCGGCGGCGATGCCGAGTCGCTGGCCCATGCCGAGCGAGAAGCCCTTGACGCGTTTCCCGGCCACCGCGGTCAGTCCGGCCAGGTCGAGGACGTGTTCGACGCGGCTGCGCGGGATGCCGTGGGTGTGGGCGAGCGCCATGAGGTGGTGGAAGGCGGTCCGGCCGGGGTGGACGGAGCGGGCCTCCAGCAGGGCGCCGACTTCGGTGAGGGGTGCGCTGTGGGTGGCGTAGGAGCGTCCGCCGATCGTGGAGTGGCCGCGGGTGGGGGCGTCCAGGCCGAGGAGCATGCGCATGGTCGTGGACTTTCCGGCGCCGTTCGGGCCGAGGAAGCCGGTGACGGTGCCCGGGCGGACGGTGAAGTCGAGGTCCTGGACGACGGTGGTGTCGCCGTACCTTTTGGTGAGTTCGTAGGCCCTGATCATGGGGTCGACGCTACGGAGCGGACGGCGGGCGGGCGTCGGACCGGGGGCGGGATGTGGCGGTGGGCCGTAGTACCGGGGTACGACGCCGGAGCCTTGGCCGAATCTGTTTGCGCGGGCGTCGGCGGCAGGTCAGGATCGGGGCATGGACTACGTGATACGCCCCGTGCGCGCCGACGAATGGCAGCTGGTCAAGGAACTGCGGCTGGCCGCTCTGCGGGATCCGGTGGCGCCGGTGGCGTTTCTGGAGACGTACGAGCAGGCCGCCGAGCGGTCCGACGGCTTCTGGCGGGAGCGGACGACCGGTGGGTCCGAGGCGGGCGACGGCGGGGTGCGGCAGTTCATCGCGGAGGCGAGCGACGGGAGTTGGGCGGGCTCGGTGACCGTGCTGATCGAGCGGCCGGACGGCGAGGTGCGGTTCGGTGAGGTGGCGGCGGTCCACCAGGCGCATGTGGTCGGGGTGTTCGTGCGGCCGGAGGCGCGCGGCAGGGGGGTGGCGGAGGAGTTGTTCCGGGCCGGGACGGACTGGGCGTGGTCGCTGGGTGAGCCGTTGATCGAGCGCGTACGGCTGTACGTGCACGAGAACAATCCGCGGGCGGCGGCGCTCTACCGCCGGATCGGGTTCGTGCCGACGGGCGAGAGCGTGCCGATGCCGGGTGACCCGTCGGCCAGGGAGTTGGAGTACGCGGTGGCGCGTCCGTAGGACCGGATCAGCTGCTGCCGTCGCGTACGGCGGTCGTGGCCAGGGTGGTGTAGTTCATCGTGAAGTGTCCGCCCAGGGAGTCGATGGCGTCCCCCACCGCGTTCAGGATCCCGGTCAGTTGGCCGGGGCGGAGTCGGGTGAGGCCGCCGGTGGTGGGCAGCAGGGCCAGCCACTGGTCGCGTGTGTAGGACTGTTCCCAGTCGAAGCGCCACTGTTCCGTTGCGTGGAAGTGTCCGGTCGCGTCGATCGTGTCGGCGATCTTGGCGTAGGCCGCCCGGTAGACGTCCAGTGGGCGTCGGGCCGGGCCGTTGTGGAACGGGGAGTCGGGCGCTGCCCGCCGGTATGCGGCGGCGAAGGGTTCGGCCACCTCGGCGGGCGGCTCGTACGCGTGCCCGAAGATGGCCAGACGGCCCCCTGGGCGCAGTACGTCCGCTGCCTTCGTGGCGCCGGTGGACGGGTTCACCCAGTGCCACGACTGCGCGGCGACAACCGCGTCGAACGTCCGGCCGGCGGGCTGCCAGTCCTCGAAGGTCGCCACTTCGACGTTCAGCCCGCGGGACTGTGCGAAGGCGGCCATCCGGGGGTCGGGCTCGATGCCGAGGACGGTGCAGCCGGCGGCCTGGAACTGGCGGGCGGCGATGCCGGTGCCGCAGCCGATGTCGAGTACGTGAGAGGCGATGCCGACGGCGTCGGGGCCGATGGCGTCTGTGTGGCGGCCGGGGCCTCCGGCGGCGATCCGGGTCACCAGCGCGGCAGGGTAGCCGGGCCGTGCCTGGTCGTAGCGCTGTGCGTCCACGCCGAAGGACTCGGCCATCCCGCGGGCCTCGTGCGGTTGCGTTTGCGGTTTCGGCGGGGGTGGTTCCGGGTGGTCTCTCGATACGATGGGCATGCGCCCACTCTAGTGGGCGCATGCCCACTCGCCTAGACGGCGGGCGGCGCCATCGCCATGTCATCGTCATCGTCATCGAGAGGATCTGAGAGTGCCGACCGGTGTGCACCTTCGCGACGCGCGGCAGCAGCTGTTCGACGCGGCTGAACGCGTTCTGTTGCGGGAAGGGCCGAACGGGCTGACCAGCCGGGCCGTGACCGACGAGGCGGGCTGCGCCAAAGGCGTCCTGCACCGGCACTTCGCCGACTTCGACGCCTTCCTCGCCGGCCTCGTGCTCGACCGGGCAGCCCAACTGGAGACGCAGGCGCGTGCGTTGCGCGAGTCCGTCGGCACCGGCACGGTCGCCGGCAACCTCACCGCGGCACTGGCCACCCTGTTCGGCCCGGTTCCGGTGGCGATCATTCCGCTCATCACCTTCCGGGACGTGCTGCGCACCCGCTTGCGGGAGGCCCGGCCCGGAGGCGGCATCGCGATCCTCGCCGAGGCCACGACCGCGGTCTCCGCCTACCTGTCCGCCGAGCGTGAGCTGGGCCGCATCGCGGCCGACGCGGACATCGACTCGCTCACGCTGTCCCTGGTCGGCGGCGGGCATCTCCTGTTCGCGGACCGCGAGGCACCCGGTCCGCCGGACGCGGCGGCGGTCGAGCGGTTCGTGGACGCGGCCGTTGCCGACGCGGTGCGGCGCCGGCCGCGTCGGTGAACAGCCCTGTGGCGTCCGGGCCGGGGGTACGGGGGCCGGGTGCTGTGACGGGTGGGGTGCTGGGCCCGGTTCAGAGGGTGGTCGGGGCCGGGAGCTGCTGGGTCCAGCGGGCGCGGGCCTGCTCGCGGGAGCGGAGCAGGGCGACGGTCGGCAGGCCCTGTTCCTCGCCGGTGGTGAGGAGCTCCGGCAGCCGGGGCAGGGGGGCAACGGCCGCGATGTCGTCGAGGACGAGCGTCATTGGTGGGTCGAGCCGACCGTCGGATGACCGTGCGGCCATGCGGCGGCCGTGCTCGACCACGTCTGAGGCGAGCGCGGTGAGCAGGGGCATCGCCCCGGGGCCCGAGCGCGGGTTCTCGATGGGTTCGCCGACCACATAGAGACTGCCCCCCTCGTCCACGAATGATTCCAGCGCGAGCGCATCGGATCGGTTCGGTGTGCAGGCGTCCCGGATGTGGACCGAGGCCAGGGCGCCGAAGGCCCGAACCGTCAGTTCCTGTGCCATCTCGCGGCGTTCGGGGTGGGCGGTGAGCGCGGACTCCAGCAGCCCGGCGAGCCCGGAGGCCGCCTTGGGGTGCGTACGGAGCAGGCGCACCGGTTCATGGGCGCTGCCGCCGAGCGCCCAGCGGTGGACCTGGCGGAAGGGGCGGCCGTCGATCGCGGCGGCGTGCAGCCAGCACTGCAGGAGGGTCTCCGCGGTGTCGGCCGTCGCCGCGTCGATGCGGGACTGCGGTCGTACGGGGGCGAGAAGTGCGGCGGAGCGGGCGGCCGCTCGGTCGGGCTGTGCGCAGCCGGTCGTGGGGGACCAGTGGAGCCGGGCCGGGGTGTCGCAGAGGTGACCGGGGTCGTAGACGAGGACCGGGCCGAGCTTGGCCCGGGCGTCCTTCGTCTCGGCCCAGACGCTGGGGTCGGAGGTGACGACGAGCACGGGGCCGTCCGCCTCGCGGATGGCCTGGACGGCGGTGGGCCGGCGGGTGGCGGCGGGGCCGTAGACGACGAGGGGCGTGCGCGGGGAGGGAACGACGGGCGGAAGGTCGGCGCCCGCGGGAGCCGGGGTCCGGGTGGCTTCGGCGGTGGCAGCTGGTGCCTGGGTCGCTTCGGCCGGGGGAGCAAATGGCTGGGTCGCTTCGGCCGGGGTAGTCAGGGGCTGGGTGGCTTCGGCCGGGACTGTCTGTTGGGTGGCAGGACTGGGGGCGGCGGGTTCCTGGCGGGCGGACCGGTCCTCGTGGACGTACTCCTGGGCCCGTTCGTTCCGCTGCTCCAGGCGCTCGGCTCGCTGCCGGGCCCGGACCCCTCGCCAGCGGGCGACCACGCCCATCACGAACACCGTCAGGACGACCAGCACCATCAGTTGCCCGATGAACAGGCCCCAGAACAGCCCGTACCCGGAGAGCTCGCCGGCCGGGGTGGCCGGCCAGGCGGAGGGCAGGTCGTGCGGGGCTTCCACCAGACGGCGCATGGCCGGCGGGGTCTCGGCGAGGGTCACGCCGTCGGGCCAGCCGCCGTGGGCGAGGAGGCCGGCCAGGCCGGTGGCCGTCCAGGCCAGCAGCGTCAGCCCGAGGAGGAAGAGCATCAGCCCGATCAGCAGCCCGTCGGGGATGCCGCCACCGCTTCCGTTTCCGCCGCCGTCGCGTACGTCACCGCGCCCCGCACCCGCCATGTCACGCCACCGTTGACTCGGACGACTCGTTCAGCCGTTGCTGGTTCTCGATCCGTGCCGCGCGTTGTTCCGCCTCCAGTTCGGCGGCGCGCACGTCCTCCGGGAGGAGATCGGATGCCGATGACTCGGTCATGGCGCGGTCGGTGAAGACGAGGGGGCGTTCGGCTTCGGTGATCAGGTGTTTGACGACCTGTACGTTGCCGTTGACGTCCCAGACGGCGATGCCGGGGGTGAGCGTGGGGATGATCTCGACCGCCCATCGGGGCAGCCCGAGTACCCGTCCGGTGGCTCTGGCCTCGTCGGCCTTCTGGGCGTAGATCGTGCGCGTGGAGGCCATCTTCAGGATGGCCGCCGCCTCCCGTGCCGCGGCTCCGTCGACCACGTCGCTGAGGTGGTGGACGACGGCGACGAACGAGAGTCCGAGGCGCCGCCCGAACTTCAGCAGGCGCTGGAAGAGCTGGGCGACGAAGGGCGAGTTGATGATGTGCCAGGCCTCCTCCACCAGGAAGATGCGTTTCTTCCGGTCGGGCCTGATCCAGGTGTGCTCCAGCCAGACGCCGACGATCGCCATCAGGATCGGCATGGCGATCGAGTTGCGGTCGATGTGCGAGAGGTCGAAGACGATCAGCGGGGAGTCGAGGTCGATGCCGGCGGACGTCGGTCCGTCGAACATCCCGCGCAGGTCGCCGTCGACGAGCCGGTCCAGGACGAGCGCGACGTCCAGACCCCAGGCCCGTACGTCGTCTATGTCGACGTTCATCGCCTCGGCGGACTCCGGTTCCGGGTGGCGGAGCTGGTCGACGATGTCCATCAGGACGGGCTGGCGCTCGGTCGTCGTCTCGTTCACGTAGGCGTGCGCGACCTTGAGCGCGAAGCCGGAGCGCTCGTCCAGGCCGTGACCCATGGCGACTTCGATGATGGTGCGCAGCAGGGCGAGCTGGCCCGTGGTGGTGATCGCGGGGTCGAGCGGGTTGAGACGGATCCCGCCGTTGAGCGCGGAGGTGGGGTCGAGGCGGATCGGGGTGAGGCCGAGCTCCTGCGCGATGAGGTTCCACTCGCCGACCCCGTCCTCGCCCTGGGCGTCCAGGACGACGACCTGGCGGTCGCGGAAGCGGAGCTGGCGGAGCACGTACGTCTTCTCCAGCGCGGACTTGCCATTGCCGGACTCGCCGAGCACCAGCCAGTGCGGGGCGGGGAGCTGTTGCCCGTACAGCTGGAAGGGGTCGTAGATGTAGCCCTTGCCCGAGTACACCTCGCGGCCGATGATCACGCCGGAGTCACCGAGGCCGGGGGCGGCGGTGGGCAGGTAGACGGCCTGGGCCTGTCCGGTGGAGGTGCGGACGGGCAGCCGGGTCGTCTCCACCTTCCCGAAGAGGAAGGCGGTGAAGGCGTCCGTCAATGCGGACATCGGATCTCGCATGGCGTGACTGACCTCCCTCTCGGTGTCGCGGACTGGTGGGCTAGCGGCGGATGCCGGTGGCGAACGGCAGGGTGTTGACGAAGGCGCGGTGGTGCTCGCGGTCGCACCACTCCAGCTTCAGATACGACTTGCCGGCGGAGGCCCGGATCGTCCGCTTGTCGCGGGCGAGGGACTCGGGCGAGCGCGACGACACGGTGATGTACCCCACGAGGTTGACCCCGGCCGCTCCGCTCGCGAGATCTTCACCCCGCTGGTCGAGCCGGCCGTGGGCGGCGATGTCGCGCGGGTCGACCGTGCGGTTCATCTTGGCCTGGCGGCTGGCCTCGGCCTCGTCGTTGGTCTTCTCGGTGAGCATCCGCTCGATGGCGATCTCGGTGGGTTCGAGGTCCATGGTGACCGCGACCGTACGGATCACGTCGGGCGTGTGGACGAGGAGCGGGGCCAGGAAGTTGACGCCGACGGGCGTCATCGGCCACTCCTTCACCCAGGCCGTGGAGTGGCACCAGGGCGCGCGGGTCGACGACTCACGGGTCTTGGCCTGGAGAAACGTCGGTTCGACCGCGTCCAGTTCGGCCGGCCAGGCGTTGCGCTTCGTCATGGCCTGGATGTGGTCGATGGGGTGGTCGGGGTCGTACATGGAGTGGACCAGGGAGGCCAGACGGCTCTGGCCGAGCGGCTGGCGGACCCGGATGTCGGCCTCGGCGAGACGGGCGCAGATGTCGGTGAGCTCGCGCGCCATGACGACGGCGAGCCCGGCGTCCCGGTCGAGCTTGCGGCCGGCGTGCGGCCGGGCGGCGCGGGCCATCGCGTTGGCCTCGGCGGCGAGCTCCCGGGTGTAGTGCATGCAGGCGACGAGGTAGGCGCGGTGCTGCTCGCTGGAGGTGGAGACCATGGACTGGAGCTGCTCGTACGACTCCTGCAGCCAGCCCGGGGAGCCCTTGTCGCCGCGCTGGGCGACGTCCTTGGCGTGGGCGTCGGGGTCGGCGGGCAGGGTGCGGGCCAGCATCTGGATACGGGTGACGAAGCCGTCCCCGTTGGCGACGTGCTTGAGCAGGGTGCCGAACCGGTCGACGAGCGCTTCCTGGTCCTCGCTGTCGCGCAGCCCGACGCCGGGCCCCTCGATCTCGATCGCCGCGGTGACGGTGCGGCGGTCGGCGTGCAGCAGTACGGCGATCTCGTCGGGCCCGAAGGGGGCGGCCAGCCAGTTGATCCGGCCGATGCCCGGGGGCGGTCCGATCTCGACCTCGCGCCCGTCGGCGCTGACGCCCGCTTCCATGGCGGTGGAGCGGTAGGACGTGCCGCGGCGCAGGGAGCGCTTGAAGCTGCGGTTGATCTCGAACCACTTGTAGAAGGTCCGGTGTTTGTACGGGACGTAGACGATCGCCAGGGCGAGCAGCGGGAAGCCGGTGAGCAGCACGATCCGCAGGGAGAGGACGGGGACGAGCAGGCCGCTCATCATGCCGAGGAACGCACCGCCGATGATCAGGGCGATCTCGCCCGTCTCGCGGTTCTTGCCGACGATCGCGTTCGGCCGTGCGCGGCCGATGAGATACGTACGGCGGGGCGCGATCGGATGGGACTGAGTGCTCAACGCCCGCCACCTCCTGTGCTCTTGTTACCTGAACTGCCTGGTCCACCGGATCCGCCGCGTGAGCCGCGGCTGCCGTGCGGGGTGCCGGACGTGGGACCCGAACCGCTGCGGGGCGGAGGTGCGGCGGAGGGGACAGATCCGCCGCCGACCCCGCTCCCGGAGTTGCGGGAGCTGTGCGCGGCGACTCCGCCGCTGACCGGGTTGGCGGGCCGTCCGCCGCCGCTGTTGTTGCCGCCGCCGTCCTGGCCGCCGCCGCGGCTGCTGTGGGTCTTGATGCCCTGCGAGACGAGAGCGGCGGGCGAGCTGATCATCGCGGCGGCCTGGGAGCCGTCGGTGGCCTGCTTGCGGTTGGTGCGCGCGCCCTGGATCTCGTCGCCGAAGCCGGGCACGAAGCGGTAGATCATGCCGGAGGCGAAGATGGCCAGCAGGATGATCGCCAGGCCGGAGACCACGGCGGAGAACGCGTCGGGCCCGTCGTCCGACGACAGGGCGCCGGCCAGTCCGAGCACGATGACGATGACCGGCTTCACCATGATCACGGCGATCATGATGCCCGCCCAGCGTCGTACGTGTCCCCACATGTTCTTGTCGACGAGCCCCGCGTACACGGCGGTTCCGAGGAGGGCTCCGACGTAGAGCAGGGCGGCCCGGATCACGAGCTCCAGCCAGAGGATGCCTGCGGCGAGGATCGACACGAGCGAGACGACGATCAGCATGATCGGGCCGCCGCCGATGTCGGCGTCCTTCTTGAGCGCCTCGGCGAACGACCCGAAGAAGACGTCGGTCTGCCCGCCGGAGGACGAGGAGATGACCTCGGTGACGCCGTCGGTGGCCGAGACGATCGTGTAGAGGATCAGCGGTGTGAAGGCCGAGGCGAGCACGGTGAGCCAGAGGAACCCGATGGCCTCGGAGATCGCGGTGGTCAGCGGTACGCCGCGGATCGCCCTCTTGGCGACGGCGAGGAGCCACAGGATGAGCGTCAGCACGGTGGAGGCGGCGAAGACGATCGCGTACTGCTGGAGGAAGCGGGTGTTGGTGAAGTCGACGTTGGCGGTGCTTTTGACGGCCTCGCTGAGCTTGCCCACGATCCAGGCTGCGGCGTCGGCACAGCCGCGGCCCAGGGAGGTGAGGGGGTCCTGGGCGGGGTCGACGCTGTCGGGGAGGTTGTTGGACCTGGGGGAGGCATTGCCTTCGCAGTAGTCCTTGGCCGGGCCATGAATGAGGTCACAAGCGTTGTTGCTGCTCGGGCTCGGGCTCGGGCTCGGCGCGGCGGCGGCTCGCGTTGCGAGCAGGACAGCGGACACCTGCACGGCCGCGACTAGCGCAGCGACAGAACCTACTCGACGGTACGACCTACCGGGCATATGTGAACCCTCCGAAACCATTGACGGCTCCGGCGATTTCTTCCGCGCTGGATGCCCTCGTGTCGCTGCCTACCGGAGCAGGGCCGTCCTTCTGGGAGTGAGTGACAGCTTTCCAGTCATCGTTGATCCACTGGAGCTCCATAGTGATGGTGAACCACCCATCCGTTACGGGCTTGGTGGAACCTTCCCCGGCCAGGCCGATCAGCCCCGTGCACCAGACTTCGACGGTGGCATTGTCACTACTGCTCTTCGTTACCTGGGTGCCGATGGGCGTCGTGCGTGAAATGAAGGTGAACCCCGCCGGTGTAGAGCCGTCCTCGTTGAGCCCAAGGTTCTTGAACAGGTTTGCGGAGTAGGCCTGGTCGAGATTTGTGCGGAACCCATCCACTGCAGACGGCGCAATCACGCTGCTGAGGATCTCGTCCCGCTTTGTCTTATCGAACATCTCGACCGACCCGAGCGCCACGGAATAGTTCGCCGCCGCGCTCTGCGCCCCCTGCTCGTCATGCGCGAACCCCGAAGCGATCTCGCCGTTCTTCCCCGTCACCGGCTTCGTCCCCGTCGCCGCCGTCGACGTCGCGTCCGCCTTCTTGCCGTTGCTTCCCGACGCGCCGTCACCGCCGCTCCCGTCGCCGCCGCCCATGTTGGCGAACGCGATCGCTCCGAGCAGCAGGACGATGACGCCCACGACCGTGACCAGTGAGCGCGAGCTGCGGGCCGGGCGGCGGGGGCCGTAGGTGTCGCCGCCCTCGCGGTCGGGGAGGCGGGTGCGGGTCTGGCGTGTGCCGCCGAGGGTGCTGTAGCCGTCGCCCGTACGCCCCGAGTCGTTGCCGTAGCCGTCGTCGTGACTCATGCCGCGTACGCCCCCTCAACCGTTGCCTGAATCGTGCCTCTGTACGACGTTAGCCGTGCTGGTTCCCGCGTGGACGCGGTGTGGTGACTCGACATCAGGGGGACGCAACCTCTGCCGGTGGGCACGACGGACGGATGGTGACGGGTGGGCGGGGCCGGCCCCGGGCGCGGGGCGGTGGCCGGTTAGACGGCCATCCCGTAGACGATGGTGAACACGGTTCCCAGCGATCCGATGATGAACACACCGGTCAGGCCCGCGACGATCAGGCCCTTGCCCTGTTCCGCGCTGAACGTGTCGCGCAGGGCCGTCGCGCCGATCCGCTGTTTGGCGGCGCCCCAGACCGCGATGCCGAGACAGAGCAGGATCGCGATCGCCATCACGACCTCGATCATCACGCGGGCCTCGTTGCCCAAGGTCCCGAACGGCCCCCAGTTCGGGGCGATTCCGCCGATGATGGTGGTGATGTCGCCCTTTTCAGCTGCCAGGATCATGTAAGTCACCGCCCCTGTTGGGTAGTTCGGTGCCCGTGCCGCATGGCACGGGTCAGCCTCTATCTTCGCTGATGAAACTGCTCTCGTACGACGACTTGGCGGCTCTCTTTACCCGGATCTCGTACATATGACCGGTCTGGCTGCCCTGACCTGCGGATCGAATCAGTGTGTGAGCGATTTGTGTCTGGTTACTCTGTGTATCACGGAGGGTGACGCCGGGCAATGATCGCCATCGCGCCACCCTGGCCGAGACATGTGAGGAGGGTCGAACCGCACCCATCAGGGGAGATCCGGCGAGGTCGGGGGCGTCGGCGGGGCCAGGAGCGGGTGGCGGGGGACCGGTGGGCGAGGCGGGGTCCGCCAGGCCGACGGCGGCCGGAAATCGCACCATGACCCGTCGAAGGGAAAGGTTCCGGCCTCCGCGAGCCGCGCCACCCGGTCTCCCTCGGTCCTGATGGCCGCGGCCTCCTCCGCGTTCCAGTACGCGGGATGACCGGTCTTCTCGGCGAAGGACTCCTCGTCCTTCCACTGCCAGGTCCGGTCCGGCGCCACGTTGATGTCGAGCTCGTGGTCGGCGATGTCGATGTCGTCGCCGTGGTGGACGCGGCGCTCCAGATTGACGTACCAGCCGCGGAACTTCCGTCTGCGCCCGAAGAGCCACAGGACGGAGTGTGCGGCCCCCGTCGGCTGGTAGAAGAGCGCGCTGCCCATGGGCCACCGGCCGGCGACCACGGGGTAGCCCTCGGCGGGGCGCTCGTGCGGGGCGATGTCACGTAGGTGCGTGGCGCCGCGTGGCAGGGCCGTGCACCACATCGGGGTGCCCGTCTCCATCCAGACGAGCTGTGCCTCGGGTGTGCGTTCGACCAGGCGCACGGGTACGGAGGCGCTCAGATGGCCGCCTATGAAGAAGTTCCAGTGCAGGATCCGCCCCTGCTCGTTGCTCGTGCCGTTGGCCGCGACGTCCCGCTTGTCGGTTTTCATGTAGTTGATCATTCCCGCGGTGTGTGCGTCGGACACGTGAAGGGCGCAGGGCCCGCCGGTTCGTCGGCAGGCCCTGCGCCCTGGTGTGGTCGGGAGCGGTCCCGGATGGCTCGTCAGATACGGCTGCAGTCGTCGTAGCCCGGGGTGACGGGCTTGAAGTAGTGGGCGAGCGCATCGCGGGTGTTCGGGCCGTAGACGCCGTCACCTGAGACGCCCGAGTTCTTCTGTGCCCGGATCAGGGCCAGGCGGGTGTTCTCGCCGAACTCGTTGTCCACGCTGAGATTCTCGCGGTAGCACTTGTTCAGCGTTCGCTGGAGCGCGCCCACGGCGGAGCTGTTGGAGCCCTTGCTCATCTGGCATGTTCTGGTGACGCTGCTGCTCGTGCGGTACACCGGAATCTGGGCTTCGCCCATCCATTCGCCGAAGTTCAGGCGGACAGCGGTGGTCGAGTTGCACCAGCCGATGGCCGCCGCAGGCGTGGCGGTCAGGAGAGTGCCGCCCATGCCCGCCAGCACCATCGTGCCGGAGACGAAGGCCGCCTTCGTGCGGGTGATCCGGATCTTTGCCATGCTGCTACTCCTCGGTTGCGTGTTTCGCTCGGTTGCGTGCTTCGGCGGATGAGGTGGTTCGGGAGGGGCCGTGGGTCAGTTGTTCCGTCGCTGGGCCTGCGCCAGCCGGTTCGCCTCCCTGCGCCGTTCCGGGGTGGCCGGGTCGTCCGGTGCTCCGGTGCGCGGGCTGTCGTGGCGGGCCGGGCCGCCGCCGAAGGCTGCGGTGAGGCGGCCGAGCGTACGGGTGCCCGGCTTCACATCGATCTGGAAGTGGCCGGCGGTGGCCGGTGCCAGGTCGAGGCCCCAGCGGACGGTGCCCTCGCAGTCCGCGAGGATGTCGCGCACGATCGCCGTCTGGTGCGGCCAGAGGCCGTCGCCGGCGCCGGGGAGGACCAGCGCGGTCCCGGAGAGGCGGTTCGACGCGTACGCGGTCCGCACCACACGGTCGGTGGTGTGGCCCAGTACGTCCGGGGCGGCGCGGAGCGGCATGACCTCGTAGTGCCAGCGCCGGGCCACGTGCAGCAGGACGCCGGCCGCCTCCGCGTGCAGACGGACGGTGGCCGGGGAACCCTCGACGCGGAACGTCTCGACGGCGTCCGGATCGATGAGCCAGCCGTTGGCACTGCGGCCCGCCTCCCAGCGCGACGCGCGGGCGGCCGCGCCGGGTGTGGCGAGGGGCGCAGCCGTCGCGGGGCTCGGCAGGGCCAGCAGCGCGGTGGCCGCTCCCGTGGCCACCAGGAGTGTGCGGCGGTCGATGGTCACGAGGCGCCTCCTTCGGCGTCGACGCGGTCGGTGAAGGCCCAGCGGAAGCCGAGCAGGAAGGAGTTCAGTTCGGACGCGGGGATGGCCGTGGGCAGTTGTTCGGAGTCGCGGAGGCTGTTCTCCAGCTGGTAGAGGTCCCCGATGGTCTGCCAGATGTTGTCGCCGGTCAGCACGCCCTTGGCGAGTTGTTCGACGGTCGCGTAGTCGGCGCCGAACCGGTTGGCGTAGAAGGCGCGCCAGCGTTTGTCCGCCGTGACGTTCCCGTCCCCGGCTCCCGAGTAGTAGTCCGCCACGGCTTCCGACAGGCGCTGCCCGGCCTGAAGACGCCGGCTGAGGTTGAACGCGTCCGCGTCCTCGATGAAGTCGCTGTGGCCGAATGAGGAGTCCACGTCGGTGCGGCCCAGGCGGTCCTGGCAGAACGCCAGACCGGTGGGGTACGCGTCCCGGTTCTGGCGCCACTCGATGTAGAACGTCACGAGGTCGCCGCCCCAGCCGGCGCTGTCAGCGAGGCTCGCCTCACCGGTGGTGAAGTCGTGCCGCACGAATCCCGCGGTGGAGGCCATGAGGTGCCGGGTGGAGAGAACCGCCTGGGTGATCGGATCGGTGAGCTCCTGGAAGTCCCGTACGGAGATGTCCCGGGCTTTCACATGATCGATCCACTCCTTTTCGATGAGGCCGAGCAGCACGTTCCACGCGAGGTTGTCGTAGAGCCCGTACCGGATGAAGTCGGTGACCAGGCGGTTGCGGCTCTTGTTGTCGGGGTTTGCGTAGGAGTCGGCTGCCGCTTCCAGCTTCTGGAGGCCCACGATCAGGTCGTCGAGACCGGGCGCCGGCGAGTTGACCGAGTCGGACCCGGGGTCGGTGGTCGCCCGCCATACGTCGTGGTCGAGGTCCCGGACGCCGTCCCCGTCGAAGTCGAACTCGCGGATCTGGTTGACGGACCAGTTGCGCGGCAGCGGGTAGCCGAGGTTTCCGGAGAAGCCCCACGACATGCCGCTGACGAAGGACCAGCGGGCTCCGGTGTTGCGGGAGACCTGCTCACACACGTTCCGCGAGCCGTACACCCCGAACTGGTAGTAGTTGCCGTGCTGGGCCAGGATCGAGCGCACTCCCTTGAAGTACGGGATGATGTACTGGTTGATCTCGCTGCCGATGGCGTCGTAGTCGACGGCGAAGTAGATACAGGTGCCGCGGTTGAAGCCGAATCCCTTGGCTTTGCGGTAGGCGTTGTAGCCGTCCGCCTCACCCCGCGTGAAGGTGAACTCGCTCGCCGCGCCGCCGTAGTACTGCGAGATCGGGAACACGCGCAGTCCCGCTCCGAAGATCGTCTGGAGTTCGCCCGGCTTGATGACCTTGTCGAGCCAGCCGTTGTCGCCCTCCTTCAGCTTCTCGTCCAGGTAGCGGCCGACGAGGCGGTATCCGGCGTTGTACAGCGCCTGGCCGCGCTGCGATGTGATCTCGGTGATGCCGTCGCAGCCGGTGGCGCCGCGGTACGGGTCGCCGGTGGAGATGAGGAGCTGTGCCCATGCCTGGTAGTCGCCGATGTCGGTGGCCGGCTGGGACATGTGGGAGAACGCCTTGAAGGTGCGCAGCCACTCCCCGTGCTCCGACGCGGTGAAGGAGAAGCTGTACGGATACTCGCCGAAGTCGTGGTCGTACGTGGGTGAGTTGAACAGGCAGGCCGCCTTGAAGAGGTAGCCCAGCGGGGTGCCGAGGTCCTCGGGGGCGACGGGGTGGCTCTTCAGGCCGGCGATCGTGCCCTCGCCGAAGTTGCCGGTGATGCTGCCGGGCGCGATGCCGATCTCGTACTGGATGGCCATCATCAGGCCCTGCTGGACGTCGCGCGAGTACACGCCGTCGCAGGGGACGAGCCGCATGGCGGGGATGCCGAAACCGAGTACGTAACGGGAGTTCAGGCGCCGCTGGATGCCCTGGACGAGGGTGCTGCCGCCGGCCACCAGGCGGAACTGGTCCATGCGCAGGAGCGCCTGGACCACGCGGGGCCACATCTCGGCGCTGATCGGGATCTCGGGCGGGCAGCCCATGCCGGCCCACAGGTCCATGAGTGAGTTCTGGGCGGTGGAGTCCCAGGTGTCGGGTGCCGCGGAGGCGTAGTAGCCCTTGCACCACAGCGCGTAGTTGAAGATCCGGACGATGTTCTTGTTCGTCTCGGAGCCGGGGCGGAGATTGCGGGCCTGGACCTTGGCGTACGTGCCGGGGCCGAAGTTCTGCACGACGGGCGAGATCCCGAGTTCGTGCTGGAGGGCCTGGGTGAGGCTGAGAACCGTGCCCCAGCCCGTGTTGCCGTCCTCGTCGCAGTCGAGATACCCGTTCACGCCGCCATAGGTCGCGTTCACCCACTTCTGGGCCGCGAGCACGTTCGGATCGTTCATCGTTCCTCTCCTGTGGGTTCGGGTGGGGTACGGGCGCGGGCCCGGCCGGGGGAGGAAGGCGGCCGGACCGGAGTTCCCCCGAAGGCCCCGGTCCGGCCCTGGACACGAGGGCTCTCGGTGCTGCGAGGGCGGATCGTCCCGCTCCTCGTGCCGCCATGAGCATCGGCCGGGGCACGTAGGGAGCGCCAGACCTTCCGGGACGGTGGGGCGATCACGGGATGGTGAGGCTGTGACCTGCGGCGATACCGTCCCGGGTGGGGTCGGTGTGGGACGGGCGCACACCGGGGCCGGGGTTCTGGCATGCTGACGCCCGCCATAGCCGGTACGCACATATGGGGGGACCATGGCGCGTTGGACAGGCCTGCCGGAATCGCTCGACCCGCATCTGCGGCAGTTGGTCGTGCTGTTGCGCGAGCACAAGGACCGCAAGGCGCTGAGCATTGCGGCGCTCGCGGTCCGGACCGGTTTCGGGAAGTCGTCCTGGGACCGCTATCTGAACGGCCGCGCCCTGCCTCCCGAGGAAGCCGTCGAAGCGCTCGCCCGGGTCTGCGACGTGGAGGCCGCCCCGCTGCTGGAACTGCGCGAGCTGGCGGCCTCGGCTCCGGGGGCGGATGAGGTCCTTGACGAGCCCGGGGCGGCGGGGGCCGTGTCCGGGCGGCAGTCCGTGCCCTGGTTCGCGATGGTGATGTCCAGCGTGACAACGGCCCTGGTGATGCTGCTCGGACTGATGCTCCTCGCACCCTGGGAGGGCGGTGCCGGGGCGTCCGGCACCGCCGATGGCAAGCCGCTCGTCGGCCCTGTCCATCCGAGCCTCGGGACCTTCGCCTACAAGGCCGGGACGACGTACGAGTGCCAGGTCCAGCGGGACACGGAGGACGGCCTGCTGTACGCGGGCTACAGCCGTACCCGGTCCGAGCCGCTCCAGCGTGATGCCTCCGGCTGGTCGGTGGTGGAGGCCCAGTGCCTCCTGGAGCACCATGGCGTCCCGCCCGGGACCGTCGACGGTGCCTACGGGAACAACACGGACCGGGCGGTGCGAAGGCTCCAGGACAAGGCAAGGATCGCGGTGGACGGGATCGCCGGGCCGGACACCTGGAAGGTGTTGCGGAAGTGACCGGGCGGGACGCGTCGCCCGAATGGGCGGGGCTCTGCCGGACCCTGCGGGAGCTGCGTGCCGGTACGGGCCTGAGCCTGGCCGCCCTCGCTGCCAGGACGCCGTACAGCAAGTCGTCCTGGGAGCGGTATCTCAACGGGGGCACGTTGCCGCCACGGCAGGCGGTCGAGCAACTGTGCGCGCTGGCCGGGGTCGACCCCCGGCGCCCGGTCGCCCAGTGGGAGCTGGCCGAGACGGTATGGAGCGGCCGGGCGGGAGCGGGCCGGCAGAGGCCGGCGGGCGAGGAGGAGGCGGCCGCGCCCGCCGACCGGCCCGGGCCGCGCGCCGTCCGGCCGCGTCCCTGGGTCCTCGGCGCCGCGATCCTTGTCGTCGCGGCTACCGCCGCGACGCTGGTGATCCTTCTGCGCCCGGGGCCGTCCCCGGACCCGCTTCCCACTGTCGACGTCCGGGCCTCGGTGGCGGGTCCCGGATGCCACGGTGCCACCTGCACCGGCAAGGACGCCGAGGACTTGGAGTGTTCCAACTTCGCCGAACCGCCCACCACGCTCGGTGAACAGCGGCTCGACGGGACGGTGGTGAAGGTGCGGCACTCCGCCGTGTGCGAGACGGTCTGGGCGCGTATCGACCGGGGCGAGGAAGGGGACCTGGTGGAGGTCCTGGTGCCCGACGTCCGGATTCAGCGGGTCGCCGTCAAGGACCGGTTCGATGCGACGGGCTCGGTCTCCACGCCCATGGCCGCGGCCTCCGCTGCCGCGCTGCCCCAGGTCAGGGCCTGCCTGGTCCGGGCCGGCGAACGCCACTGCTTCACGGTGCCCCCGAGCTGAGCGACGCCCGCGCCGGCCGCCGGATCCGGGCCCGGACCGGTCAGTGGCCTCCCCGGTTCTCCACGCACGGCCCGGTTCCCGGCTGCGGTTCGGCGTAGGCGCCGTGGACCTGAGTGGTCAGTTCCTTCTCTGTCAGGCGGCCGGACACGCACACGTCTCCCGTGTGAACGCTGTAGAGCTCGTGCCAGACATAGACGCCGTGTTCCTTCCCGCAGCCCAGGTGTGCCAGGGCCGCCGTGATCCGCTGCTCGCTGACGTCGCCCTCCTTGCGGGCCTTCTCCAGCTCGTACCGGATGAGCTTCGCCGAGGCCTCGCCCTTGGCACGCTTGTCGGCGCTGAGTTCGCCCGCCATGCGGTAGGCGTGGTTCTCCTCGTAGTGGGGCGGTCGGTCGTCGCTGTTCCCCTCGTGCGGTGCTCCGGTCGAGGCGTTCGCCGTGGGTGTGGGCGTGGCGGAGGAGGTCTGCTTCGGAGGAGCCTCGGTGGGCTGGGCGCACTTGGGCCGGGGGGCGAACGACGGCCGCGGAACAGCCGACTGGGCCTGCTGCTGCCCGGGGCGTTCGGTGCCGCACGCGGTCAGGGTGAGAGCCAGGAGGACGGCTGCCGCGGCAGTCCGTCCCAGGCGTGCGCCGTGGTGTGGGGTCAGGGGCATGGATTGCGTCTCCGGGGCGGGTCGGGACCGTGCCTTGCAGGGGGTGCGGGGTGTGCCTGTGCGGGCCGGGTCCGCCGGATGGGTCAGTCGGTGGCGATGCCCCTGGCCGCCAGGACCTCGGCGTCGAAGGCGGCGCCCATCCCGCAGTCGTCGACGCCCGAGATCAGCCGCAGGTTGGGCAGCAGGCCGAGGTCGTCGAGCGAGCGGACGTCGTAGAGGTCGTCCTCGCCGTCCCAGACCGGGGAGCACTCCTGGTAGACCTCGAGGCCGCCGTCGAGGGTGAGCTCCTCAACGGTCGCGAGCAGTTCCTCACTGATCTCCAGCGCCTCGAAATGCGCTCGGGCCTCGGCGAGCACGGTGTGGGCGAGGTCGTTCTCGTACGCGTAACCCTGCGGGTCGTCGATTCCCTTCGCCTTCAGGCAGTCCGCGATGCGAAACGCAGGGGTGAGGGTCTCGTCGGTGTACATGAGCTGCTCAATGACGAGGAGCTTGAAGTTGAAGTCGCGGAAGGCAGGCATGCGGTGAGCGTAGCGAGGGGGTGTGACAGCGGGTCCGCCGGCCGCCGCCCTACGCGGCCGGGAGATGGCGGCCCGTCGTGGAGCCGAAGCCCAGCCAGGTGTGCCGGTTGCCCGCCCAGCACCAGCCGGCCTTCGGGGCGTTGCGCCGCTCCCGGCCGTCGCGGCCGGTGCCGTTGCTGATCCAGAGCGCCGGGGTGCGGGCGTCGAGGGCGCCGTTGGCCTTGCGCAGCCGGGAGCCGATGGTCATGAAGCAGTGGTTGCGCTCCAGGGCGGCGGGCTGCTGCAGCACCCAGTGGATGCCCTCGGTGAGGAGCAGGGGCGTGCGGTCCTGCTCGATGAGGGCGGGCAGCGCTTCGTCCGGGCTCCAGTTGGCCATGTGGTCGCCCCGGTCGACGCCGCCGAGGACGTAGAGCGGGGCGTCGGGGACCGAGACCGTGTCGAGCGGGGTGAAGAGGTCGACATCGGGCATGTCGACGACGACGAAGCCCGGTCTGTCGTCGCGGCGGAGCAGCGGGGCGAGGGCGGAGGCGGGCGCCCGGTCCGGGTGGACGGCGAGCAGGCCCCCGCCTTCGCCGGCCCCGGACTCTGCCGTCCTGGCGAAGGCGCGGATCCCGTCCGCCGACAGGCCGGCGATCTCGTGCACCCCGAGCTCGATCAGTGTCTCGGCCTGCGCACTCAGGTGCGGGAGGGCGGGGAGCGGTGCGGAAGTTACGGGGGTGGGTTCGGGCACGTTGCTCCTCGGGCGGCTGCGGGCTGCGGGCGATGGGTGATGGGTGACGTGGACGGCGCAGGCGTAACGCGGGGATCCTGCCGGAACGTTCCCTTCACCTTCTGCCGCCGGTCCTCCGCCCTTGAAGGCTCGGTGCCTCAGCCCTGGAAGCCTCAGTCCTCGAAGTCCCGGGCCAGTTCCTCCCACGCCAGGCTCCGCAGGCCCGCGGGGGCGTTGTCGTTCGTCGGAGGGTCCGCGGTGGCCTGGAACCAGACGACTACGAGCGCGGAGAAGTACCAGCCGGAGTCGTGAGCGGGGTCGATCTCCGTCGAGTCGAACGCGCCGATGCAGGCGACGGCCGGCAGGTCCTCGATCGGCTCGTCGCGGCGGGTGGTCGTGCCCCGCGCCGTGACGTCGGGGGGTATCAGATGGACGGGCCGGCCGGGATAGGCCTCTTCGGCGGTGCGCAGGAGATGGGCGATGAACCGCTCGTTGACCTGTCTCGTCGGGGAGCCTGCGATGAGGCCGCCGTAGGTCGAGCGGAGCCGTAATTCGGTGAGGGCGATGCCGCGGCGCGGCGACAGGGTGAGGTGGCTCAGGGGCATGGACGGACGGTACAGCCGGGTTCCGGTTCGCAGGAGTGACCGGCGGTATCGGGGATCCGGCCTCAGCCGGTGACGACATGGTCGAACTCGCCTGCTCGGACACCCTGTGCGAAAGCCTCCCACCTGGACCGGGTCGTCGTGACGACGTTCCCGGGGGCGCTGGTCTCGCGCAGGTGGACGAGGTCGTCGCCCTCGCCGAAGGCGATCTCGGTCCAGCGGCCGGGGCCGGGTTCGTCCTCGGGGGCGGCGCGGATCCAGGTGGGCGCGTCAGCCATGGGGACGCTCCTCGGCGCCCCAGCTCTCCGCGTGGAGCGTGACGAGGTACAGCCCCGCCCGCGCTCGGCGAGTTCCTGCGGAGCCTGCGTGCTCCACCGGAAGGGGACGTGGACCCCGAGCCGGATCCGGCTGCGGCCGGCGGCTCCCCGTAACGCCGCGTACGGGCCTGGACGGGCCGTCATGATCCCCTCAGGCAGGAAGTTTCGTGTCGATGACGCAGCTGATCTCGACGACCTGGCCGGGCAGGGCCAGTTCGATGATGCCCAGGACCGTGCTGGCCGGGCGGTGGTCACCGAAGTACCGCAGATTGGCCTCCATCGTTGCCGCGGCGTTCTGGCGCAGGTTCACCAGGTACAGGGTCTGCGAGACGATCTGCTTCCGGGTGGCGCCGTAGTGGTCCAGGATCCTGTCCATGTTGGCGTGGGTCTGATCGAGCTGGGCGGCGAAGTCGCCCGGGTGGAGCAACTCGCCCGCTTCGTCGAACGAGAGCTGTCCGGAGACATGGATCAGCTCGCCGGACCTGATCGCCTGTGCGTAGCCGAAGTCGCTCTCGGCAGGCACGTCGTAGCTGAAGACATCAATGGTGGCCATGGTGTTCGCCCTCTCTCGATGCGCTCTCTTGTGGTTACTCAGGAACTGTAAGAGAGTGACGGTTTACCTGGAAGAACGAACTTTTTGGTGACTGAGGAACCTCATGGTGAGCAAGCAGCTGCTCAAGGACTTGCCCGAGGAGGCCGACCTGCGGCGGGCGGACTCCCTGGCGCGGGAGATCTTCTCGGATGTCGCCAACAAATGGGCGCTCCTGATCATCGAGGCGCTCGGCGGGCGCACCCTGCGCTTCAGCGAGCTGCGGAACGAGGTCGAGGGCATCAGCCACAAGATGCTCACCCAGAACCTGCGCATGCTCGAGCGCAACGGCCTGGTCGACCGGAAGGTGTACCCCACCGTGCCGCCGCGGGTCGAGTACACCCTCACCGGACCGGGCCGGGCCCTGCGTGCCGCGGTCGATGTCATCTGTGACTGGACCCATCGGAACCTCGGCCACATCGAGAGCGCACGCGGGCGTTTCGACGCCTGACAGGCGCGAGGCGGCGCCCCTGTGCGCGCCCTCTTCGCTTCGCCTTTACGGAGGCCCGGACACATGCCC
Organism: Streptomyces sp. NPDC091416; assembly: GCF_044756845.1. Lineage (NCBI taxonomy): Bacteria > Bacillati > Actinomycetota > Actinomycetes > Kitasatosporales > Streptomycetaceae > Streptomyces > Streptomyces sp. NPDC091416. The sequence continues at coordinate 1,508,342 of NZ_JBIVTU010000001.1, read as the reverse complement.
CTTCTGACGGAAGCGCGCCCCCTGTGCGGGACGGGAGCGACCGGATGACCCGTGCTTCCGAGGACTCCAACCGGCGCATGCTGCGGGCCCGGGACGCGATGGACCGGGCGTACGCCCAGCCGCTCGACGTACCGGCGCTCGCCCGGCTCGCCCATGTGTCCGAGGCGCACTTCTCGCGCACTTTCCGGTCCACGTTCGGCGAGACGCCCCATCGCTACCTCCAGCGACGCCGGGTCGAGCGGGCGATGTTCCTGCTGCGGGAGACGGGCCGCAGTGTGACGGACATCTGCTTCGAGGTCGGCTTCGGCAGTACGGGGACGTTCAGCCGGACCTTCCGGGAGATCGTGGGCCGGTCGCCCAGGGCGTACCGCAAGGAAGCGGTGGCCACGGGCGTCCCCACGTGCTTCACGATGGCGTGGACGCGGCCGGGCGGCTGACCGGGGAGCGATCGGGGCGGTGGCGGGGGCGCGGTCCTCGACCGATTGACAAAGCGGAGCGCTGTTCCGGATACTAAACGGAGCGGTGTTCCGTTTTCAGTCGACCTGTGCGGGATACCCTGACCGCCATGTCCGCCGCCCTGTCCCAGGAGACCCGGCGCGTGGCAGGTGCCATCGAGAAGGAGCCTTCGCCGTGAGCACGACCGCATCCCCCACCACCACCGAAAGCGGCACCGCTTTCGACGCCTTGGGCGCCCCCGCCCCCGTCCTGTCCTTCAGCCCCGTGACCCTCCCCGTACCCGGCCGTCCGGTCGATCTCCAGGTGCGCGTCTCCGCACCCTCGACCGGAACCGCGCTTCCGGTCCTCCTCCTCTCCCACGGCCACGGCCCCTCGAACAACCTCTCCTCGCTCAACGGCTACGCCCCGCTCGCCGACTTCTGGGCGGCACACGGGTTCGTCGTCCTCCAGCCCACCCATCTCACCTCCGCGACGCTGAGCCATCTGGTCGCGGACGCCCCCGGAGCCCCCGACTTCTGGCGTTCCCGTGCCGAGGACATGACGCACCTCCTCGACCGGCTCGACGTGATCGAGAACGCCGTGCCGCAGCTTGCCGGGCGGATCGACCACCGCAGCATCGCCCTCGCCGGACACTCGCTGGGCGGCTTCACCGCAGCCCTTCTGCTGGGTGCCGGGCTCACCGACCCCGCCACCGGGCACGTGGTGCACCTCGTCGAGCCCCGGATCAAGGCCGGTGTCCTGCTTGCCGCGCCCGGCAGGGGCGGCGAGGTCTTCAACGGGCCCATGGCCGGGCAGTGGCCGGTCATCGGCGGCGTCGACTTCTCCACCATGACCGCTCCCGCTCTCGTCGTCGCCGGGGACAAGGACGACTCCCGGCACTTCACGGACATGGGGCCGGAGTGGCACGCCGACCCCTACACCCTCGCCCCCGGGCCCAAGGACCTGCTGACCCTGTTCGGCGCGGAGCACGGGCTCGGCGGGATCGCCGGATACGACGCTGCCGAGACCACCGACGAGAACCCCGCGCGGGTGGCCGCGCTCGCCCGGCTCACCGCGGCCTACCTGCGGACCCGGCTCCGTCCCGGCGATCCGGCATGGCGGACGACGTCCGAGGCGCTGACGGCCGGCCCCGACGCGGTGGGACGGATCGCGTCCAAGTAGCGAACCCCAAGCAGGGCATCGAAGTGGGGCGGCGTCCGAAGCAGGCGGCATCCACAGAGGCGGACTCCGGTTCCACGGAGTCGGACCCCGGTTCCCCGCGGCCGAGGACCGTGCCGATTGAGCAGTTCCGGATAAGTTTCCGCGGCGCCGTCGCCGTAGCGTGAACGTCATGTTCAACGCAATCACGCACTCGCAGATGTACGTCCTCGATCAGGACGAGGCCCTCGACTTCTACGTCGGCAAGCTCGGGCTGGAGGTGGCCGCCGACGTGGACCTGGGATTCATGCGCTGGCTGGCCGTCAGCGTGCCGGGCCATCCGGAACGGCAGATCCTCCTGGAGAAGCCGGGTGCTCCGGCGATGTCCGAGGAGACGGCGGCGCAGGTCCGCGACCTCGTGACGAAGGGAGCGATGGGCGGATGGGTCATCCTCACCACGGAAGACTGCCGCAAGACGTACGAGACGCTGCGCGCCCAGGGCGTCGAGTTCACCGAGAAGCCCACCGAGCGTCCCTACGGTACGGACTGCGGCCTTCGCGACCCGTTCGGCAACCGCCTCCGCTTCACGCAGCCGAAGACGGCCGGCTGACGGAGAGGCAGGCGGTGTGACGGAACGGCCGAGCCTCCTGACGGCCCGTGGGGGCGTTTCGTCAGGAGGCTCGCGAAGGCGTGCGAAGGGCCGGCCGGGGCCGGGGCCGGCGTCAGGACTTCGCGTCGGCCTGCTTCATGGAGCTGACCGCTTCGGCGATCGTGCCGCTGTACAGGCCCAGCTTCGGGTCGAGGACCTTCACGTCGGGGCCGAGCGGGAAGTTGAGCTGCTCCGCGTTGGGCATGTGGTCGCCGTCGGCCAGCACGTTCAGCTCGTTGATCCAGGTCAGGGCACCGTCCGCGCCACTCGGGTTGAGGTCGATCACCGCGATGGCGGCGGTCTTCGGCTTGACCGGGTAGCCGGGGGCGCCGCCCAGGCCGCTCGGGACCAGCGGAGTGACGTCACCACTGTGGTCCTGGGCGCTCGCGCTGCCCAGGCTGACCCGCGGGAAGTAGCTCAGACCGCAGGCGTTCGGGCCGGTGTTGTTGACCTCGATCACCTGCTGGGTGGCCGAGCCCTCACGTGCGTACACACGCACCGACAGGTCGTCGCTCTTGCACGGGTGCTTGTAGGCGTAACTGTCGCTGGTGTTGCCGCCGGTGGCCGTGCCGGTCTTGGTGGCGCCGCTCTGGGACGTGCCCGTGTCGGAGGTGACCTTCTTCGCGGATCCGCCGGTCGTGGCGGAGTCCGGGGAGGTGGAGGAATCGCCGGAGCCGGACTGCTGCGAGGCGCCCGCCGAGGCGGCGCTCTTCGCGGCGTTGTCCGCCGGGCCGGCCGACTTGGTGCCGCCGCCGTCCCCACCGCAGGCGGTGAGGGCCAGGGCAAGTACGGCGGTGACTGCTGCGCCGAGGGCGGCGGTGCGCTTGCGGGAGTGGATCGTACGCATGTGAATTCCCCGAGTGTGTGGCGGTCGAGTGTGGCGGTGCTGCCGAGGCCCGGAACTTGCGGCGAACCGCTCCCCCTCCTGACCTGCTGACATGTGAAGCTTCCCGCCCGCCGCTCATGTTCTGCTAACGCCTCCCTGACGTCCTGCTGACGTCACCGGAATCGGCGCACAACCCCCCGCCCGGTCCCGTCCCGCCACCCCCTCAGACGAACCGGGAGCTCGGGACCGGTCCGGGGGCGTCGACACGGTCCCGGGGCGCTGTGCCCCAGCCCGCGGCGGTGGCGGCGACGAACGCGCCGAACACCGCATCGCCGTCCGGCGGGGTCTCGCCGTCGCCGGCGTCGGGAGTACCGTCCGCCCGCACGATCTCGGCGGCGATCTCGTGCTCCGGGCGGTCGTCGGGAGGGGACTGCTCCACGCCGTTGTCGCCCATCCGCATGGTCGCGCCCCAGGGCTCGACGACGGTCTGGACCAGGAACGTACTGACATCCGCGGTCGCGACCGGCGGGTTCGTCCAGCAGGTCGCGTGCTCGAGGAGGAGCTGCCCGGCCGGGCGCCGCCGCAGGGTGACGGCCACGTCCGGCTCGACCGCGTTGATGTCGTACGCGACGACAAGGGTGTCCGTTCGCTGCGGGTCGTACGGCTCGGCGGGCAGTTCCAGCAGCTGCGCGGCGGCCAGGCCGAGAATGCGGTCGCTCCGGCCGGGCAGCAGGGAGACGGAGCGGGGTGCGCGCCCTGTGGTGCGCAGGACGAGTGCGAGCCGGTCGAGGCCGTGCCGGCACAGTTCGACGGTGTCCCCCAGGTACGCGTACCGGCCGGTCATCGCGGAGTCGAAGCCGTACGGGGAGAGCACGGCCAGGTATCCGCCGGTGAGGGCGTAGTGCCAGCCGCGCAGATCCCGGTGGTCGAGCGGGCCCGCCTGCGCGGCGCCCCCGGCCCTGCGCAGCATGTGGCCGACGCGGCCGTGTGCCCACTCCCACTTCGCGTCGTCGGGTGCCGGCAGCAGGCCGAAGGCGTGCCGGGCCCCGGAGAGGTCCCCCGCCAGGAGCGCGTTGTGGACGAGGAGGTACCGCTCGGGCCAGGCGGGGAGCTCGTCGCCGGCGGCGGCGAGTACGGTCACCGCCTCCGCGTTGCGGTTCTCGCGCTCCAGCGCGGACACCAGTTCGGCCCGTACCGCGCGGGAACCGGGCAGTTGGCGCAGGGCGTCGCGCAGGGCGGGAACGGCGAGGAAGGCGAGGTCGTGCTCCACACAGGCGTAGCCGAAGTCGTAGAGCTCCTGTGGCCGGCCGGGCTTCCTGGCCAGGGACTTGGCCGCCCCGGCGAGGTCGTCGACGCCGGCGGTGGTGGCGAGCCGGTGCACGAGCTTCGCCAGGTCCTTGAGCGGTGCCGTGTCGGCGAGGGGGCGCAGGGCCCGTACGGTTCCGGGGACATCCCCGGCATCCAGGAGCTCAGCCGCTCCCGCGAGTTCAGTTGTCATCGCGGGAGATGATGGGCGAGCGGGGGTCGGGGGCGCAACGTGTTTCTTCGCCGGCCGCCTCGACCGGGGCGGGATGGGGCGCCGCAGTCGGGGTGCGAGTGTGGCCCACGTCACCCGTGACTTCCGCGGTGTGATCACCGTTAGATGTGATGTGCCCAAGCCTGCCTTTTCGGACGAGACCGCCGCTGTGCCGCCTCCGCCCCCCGCACCCCAGCCCTTTCTGCTGACGCCGAGACAGGGGGAAGCGGCGCGCGAGCTCCTCTCGTACGTGAGCCGACTGCCGCTGACCACCGTCGATGCGCAGCTCCTCGCCGTCGTGGTGGCGATCCGGGCGGCACGGGCCGGCATCGGGAACCTCACGGGCACGGACCTGCGGTCGCTGCGGCTGGACGATCCGGAGCGGGCGGTGGGCGAACTGGCCGCCGCCGGATGGCAGGTGCCCGACTCGCTGCTCAACGGGGATCCGGACAAGCCGGCCGCGATCATCGTGCCGGAGATGGCGCCGGGCCCGGACCACGTGCTGCCCCTGGGCAAGGGCACGCGGTCGAAGGTCTCGGGATGGGCCATGCGTACGCGTATGGCCAAGCCCGTGAAGAAGGCATCGCCGGCCGCGCGGCTCGCGGCGTTGTTCCTGGCCGCGTACTGCACCGACGAACTCCTCGGCGAGGCACCCGACGAGCTGCCCGTCGCCTGCTACCCGGCCGTGCCCGTCCTCATCGAGAAGGGGTTCCTGGCCGAGATCTCCGGACGGACCTACCGTCTGGGCCCCGCGGTCCGGCACCTCGCCGGCATCTTCCGTACCCCCGAGGAGGTCGCGGAGCTCGCGGCCGAGGAGGCGACGCGCAGGGCGGCGCGGGAAGCGGCGGCCGCCGCCGAACTCGAGGAGGTCACCCCGGCCCAGTGGGCGGAGTGGAAGTCCGGGGTCAGTCCGGCGTTGCTGCGGCACGTGGAGGCCGTGGAGCAGTGCACGCTGTGCCGGCCTTCCTTCGGGCGCGTCGCGAAGGCGTTCATGTCCGCACCCTCGCCCGTTCCCGCGCCCCGGCCCGACGGGGGCGCCCACGGCACGTGGAGGGAAGCGCACCCGGAGTGCGGCCGGGAGGCGGCCGAGTTCACGGTGGCCTTCCGTACGGAGCACGGTCACGGGCCTTCGTACGGGCAGTTGTGCAAGGGGCTGGGCTGGAAGAAGCTCTCACGCTCGGTGCGCGGCCTCGTAGTGAGCGGGATCGTTGCCGACGGCTGGCTGACCGAGACGTCTCCGGTGCCGTGGACCCTGCGCCCGGGGAAGGCCGCCCAGGCACGGGGGATCGTGCTTCCGGGGCAGTCGGGGCAGTCGGGGCAGTCGGCGAAGGCTCGTAGTACGCGCTGAGTCGCGCGGGGTTCAGGAACCCGGCGGCGTGTGTGGGCCTTCGGCGGCTGCCGGGGGAGTGCCCGCGGTCGTGCCCTCGTCCGCTTGACCGCCTGCGTCGCCGCGCGCGGACAGGACCAGCGTCGCGGCGATGAGGAGCGCCGTGATGATGCCGGTCACGAGGACCGGGGACGGCGCGAACGTGGCGGCCAGGATGGCGAGGACCGCGACGGGGTGGAGGACGTCGGCCGCGCGGCGCAGGCCGCCGGTGCGGTGGTGCAACAGCCATACGAGGGTCACGAAGACGGCGACCGGGATCGTGTAGACCGCTGCTGCGGACCGGTCGGAGAGGTGTCCGTGGCCGGTCGTGTGTGCCACGTTGACCGCGAGACCGGCGCCGACCGCGGCCGCGGACGCGAAGACCAGGTAGTGGCCGTAGCCCCACAGAAGTGCCATGCGCAGGGTGTTGAGCCGGTCGTGCACGCGCGCGCTCCGCGCGAAGTAGAGCCACCACAGGGCGAAGACCGTCAGGATGCCCCCGACGACCAGGGCGGCGAGGTCGCCGAGTGCCGTGTGGGAGTCGAGTGCGGCGTGCACGGCTCCGGTGGCGGCGGTGATCGACTCGCCCAGCACGATCAGGGTGAACAGGCCGTACCGTTCGGCGATGTGGTGCGGGTGCCAGGTGGTGGTGGCCGAGCGTTCCGCCCAGGCGGGTACGGCGATCTCGGCCAGGACCAGAAGGCCGAAGGTGGCGAGGCCGGTGTCCTCGGGCAGTGCCAGGCGTACGACCCAGCCGATCTGCACGACGAAGATCCCCACGGCGTAACGCAGGCACGTGGAGCGCCGCTCCGGGTCGGAACGGGCGGCACGCAGCCACTGGGTGACCATGGCGAGCCGCATGATCACGTAGCCCCAGGTGATGACCGTGAAGTCCTCGTGCTGCAGCGCCTGTGACGCCCCGGCGGCGAGGACGAGGGCGCCGGTGATCTGGACGAGGGTGAGCAGCCGGTAGGGAACGTCGTCGGTGTCGTAGGCGGAGGCGAACCAGGTGAAGTTCATCCAGGCCCACCAGATCGCGAAGAACACCATCGCGTAGCCGAGGACGCCGTGGCCGATGTGTCCCCCCGCGAGTTCGTGCTCGAACGCCGTCGCCGCCTGGGCCACGGCCGTGACGAAGCAGAGGTCGAAGAACAGCTCCAGCATGGTCGCGGTGCGGTGCTGTTCGTCGGACAGGCGGGCGACCATGGGCCGGTGCCAGGAGGCGGGGGAGAGCGGGGAGGGTTGCGAAAGGCTCATGGGGGCGCATTCTTCCCGTTCCGCCGTCCGGCCGGACGGCACGGGGCGCCCGGCTTCGCATCGCGGTCTCGTGGTACGGCCCGCAGTGCGCGGTGCGTTGCCGCGATGTGCCGCTGGAGCGCGGCCGGCCTGTGACCTGTCCACCGTTCGACGGGCCGCCGCCGAGCGCCACTGAACGACGGTGCGGACAGGGCAGGGCCGGGTTCGCCGCTGTCGCTTGTAACCGTCACTGATACGCGGTCAGGACGGGTTCACCGTCGCGTCACAAGGGTTCATGTTGTGCCACAAGGGTCCGAGTGACCTTCACGGCGTGCCAGGGCGGTGGCTAGCGTCCGTCTTCATGGTCACCGGGTGAGGGTTACGGGGGCCGCCACGGGGGGCCACGGGGGCTACGTGGGGTCGCGAACCGGGCGATCGTCGTGAGCATGGCTCACTCGGTCGATGCCGCGGCCTCACGGGCAGCCGGCGGAGCGGAAGCCCGGGCCGCTCATGGCCCGGTCCCGATGAGAAGTCCGACGAGAAGCCCGATGAGAAGTCCGAACAGAAGGGAGGCACGTACATGCGTGCCATTTCGCGCAGACTGCAGGTCCTGGTCACGGCCACGGCTGTGACCGCAGCCTCGCTCTCGCTTGCCGTCGCCACGGGTTCCTCCGCGCAGGCGGCCGTCGCGGCGTGCAACACCACCTCACTGCGATACACCGGGAACTACGAGTACGTCAGGGTGCCGGCGCGGTCGGGTAGTGGTGTCAGCTGCAATCTGAAGCTGGGGACGGGTTCCACGTCCGCGGTGAAGGCTCTGCAGGACACGATCGTGACCTGCTACTCCTCGAGCGCGGCTGCCAGGCTGATCCAGAACAGCGGCGGCATCGACGGCTCTTACGGAGCGGGCACGGTGAAGGCCGTCAAGTCCCTCCAGAAGTATCAGCTGCACTTCACGGGGAGCAACGTCGACGGCGTCTTCGGGCCGAAGACGCGGAGCGCCATGATGTGGCAGGTGCGTGGGGACAAGGGGGCGCCGTTCTATCCCTGGATGTGCAAGAACCCGACCCAGGTGTGACGAGCGCCGGAGCCCGGCCGGCCCCCGCGCGAGACGTCGCGCGGGGGCCGGCCGGGCAGATCGGGGCTTGATGCGCGGTCCTCTTCGGCGAGGAGGCGCAGCGTCACCCGCGGCAGGCGGTCTCAGCAGGGGAAGGAGCCGCTGTAGAGGGCGTGTCCGTAGGAGGAGCTACCGGCACCGAAGCCGTAGACACCGTCGTCGCTCCAGACCGCTTCGCGGAAGCCGTTGACGCAGGTCGAGGCCGGTGCGAGCGCGAAGCCCTCCAGGTTGTCGGTCGGCATGACGGCCGGGTTCTTGTAGGTCACGTCCGGAACGAGCGCTCCGGACGCGTTGACCTTCATGAACGTGTGGGTCTCACCGCAGGTGTTGTCGCAGGTCGCGACGAGACGCTGGGTGCCGCTGTCGAACGTCACGTCCATCACGGAGGCCTTGCCGGTCGGGATGGAGCCGAACGTCGTGTACGTGCCGTCCGAGTTCAGGCCGTAGACGTGGAGCGAGCCGTCCCACTCCAGGCCGGCGAAGAACAGGCCCGCCCCGTGCAGCGGGTAACTCGCGGGGTCGTAGGCCGTGCCGGTGCGCGGGTCGGTCCAGCCGCTCGCCGTCAGCCAGCTGTCCGGCACGTACCCGACGCCCTCGAAGCCCAGGTTGGCGTCGTCCTTGCTGCCGGTGTCGAGCTGCGGGAACTGGGAGGTCATGTCCCACTGGTGCACCGGCGTCAGCGTCGATGCGGTCGACGCCGGGTCGAACTCCATGATCGTGTCCTTGGGCGCCTTGTTGTCGGCGTTGTCGCGCTCGGAGGTCACGTAGATGTGTCCGTTGCCGCCGACCGTCAGGCCCTCGGAGTCCGGTTCGCCGGAGCCGCCCGTGAAGCGGATCTGCTTGCCGGTCGCGCTCCACGTCGCGTCGGGGATCCACTTGCCGTTGCTCTTGACCAGCTTGTACAGCCAGTTCTTGTTCTTGACGGCCCAGAGCACCGACGGGTGCGCCGGGTCGAACGCCAGGCCGCTCAGGTCCCGGCCTTCGGTGCCGGTGGATGTGGTGAACGCGCAGACGTTGTCGGCGATCGTGACGTCCGGCCCGCCGGGCCAGGTCAGGGCGCCGCTCGGGACGGAGCCCGTGCCGCTGGGCGCCTCGGGGGTGCAGCCGCTGGTCAGCGAACCGCCGCCGCCCAGCAGCTCACCGGTCTCGGGGTCGCCGTCGCCGCCGTCGTCACCGCCGCCGGTGCTGCCCGAGCAGGAGTTCTGGGCACCGGGGGTGGCGGTCACGGCCGTCCGGAAGCTTCCGGTGCCGTTGGTGCAGCGCTCGTACGACGGCTTGGCGCCGCCGGTCGCCCAGGTCGCCGAGTCGATGCTGTTGCCGCTGCCGTCGACGAGGAACACCGAGTCGTTGTCGCCCAGCCCGATGGTGGAACCGAACGTGAGGTAGCCACCCGCCGGGATGCTCGTCGCGCTGGGTGAGGAGGACGAGACCGACGCCGGGGAGTGGGAGGTGTCACCGTCGGCGTACTTCCACCCCGCGACGCTGATCGCGCTCGTTCCGCCGTTGTACAGCTCCACGGTGTCGGGGCTGTTGGAGGAGACCTCGTTGACGCGGACGCGGCTGGCCGCCGGGACCGACGACGGGCAGCCCGCCGTGTTCGGGGCGCCGAAGGTGGACGACGACGCCGCGGTCACCCACGCCCCGGTGCCATCGCCGCCGCAGCGAGCCATGGCCGGCTTCGCCCGGCCGGTCGCCCACTCGACGCGGTCGACCACCGTGCCACCGGACGTGTAGATCACCAGCTTGTCCGCATCGCCCAGGCCCTTGGGCGAGTCGAAGGTGACGAAGCCACCGGCCGGGATGGTGCTGGAGGAAGGGCTGAACGACTGCGGCGAGAAGCTGTCGTCGGACATCTTCCAGCCGCTGATGCTCACGGCGGCCGAGCCGGCGTTGTACAGCTCCACTGTGTCGTTGCCCGACGAAGTGAGCTCGTTGACACGGACGTTTGCATAGCCGTCCGGGTCCGCGGCGGAGGCGGCGGTGGCCGCGGTTGAGGCCGTGCTCGCGGCCGCGGTCCGAGCGGTCGCCATTCCGGTGAGCAGCAGTCCGGACAGTGTCAGCGCAGTGGCGCATGCGGAGGCGACGCCGGCGCGCGCGTATGAGGAGGTAGGCACGAGCACACTCTGGGGACGCGATCTTGAAACGGCGTGTACTCCAGCTGAACGCCGCCTGCTGGCCTCCGGAACGCCAGGGCTCGCCTCGGTGCGCCGCCGGCCGCGATTCCCGGCTGAGGTGGGGATGCCGTGCCCGGTCCACCGTGCCCGGTCCACCGTTCGGGTGATCTGCGCCGGGCGGGATCGGGGCGGGGAGGTCCGAGGAGGGCCGGGAGAGCGGGGGTCGGCCCTCTGCCGGGCGCCTGGTGCCCGGCGTGTCGCGGCGTCCCTGTTTGGCACAGTTCCGCTCCACGATCAAGGAACGGGCGAGCGGGGCGAACGGGGTGAACGGGATGCAGAGGCTGAGTGATCTGGCGGGCGGAGAGGGCGGCTCGGCCGGTGGGGACCAGCTGCGGCACAGCGAAGCGGCGTGGCTGCGGGCTGCCGGGGGTGCGGAGGGGATGGGGGCGCATCTCGGCCCGGTGAGGACGGAGCTGGCCACCGCGCACGAGGGATTGCTCGCGGGGACGGCCGGCCTGAGTGCGCTGGCCGAACTGGGTTCCGTACGCGAGTCGTGGGAGCGGCGCTTCGAGACGGCGCGCCGTGAGTGCGGCGCGCTGGCCGGCAACCTTCGTGCGGTCGCCCGGGCCCAGGGCGAGACGAACGAGACGGTGAAGTCGTCCTTCGCGCCCGTGGCGAGGCGGACACGAGGGGTCGAGCGATGACGGCGGGGACTTCCGGGCTGACCTGGGCGCAGTTACGGGACCTGAACTGCTCCGAGCTGGAAGGTGCGGCCGACGGTTGGGGCAGGGCGAGCAATCGGGCCGACGCCGGGCGGGACCGGATCGAGAAGCAGCTGCTGAACGGTTTGCGCGAGACGCAGCAGGGCGCGGCGGCGGACGCGGCGGTGGGCCGGCTGCGGCAGCTGAGCCGGAACCTTCAGTACGTGTACACGGAGTGCGGTCTCGTCCGTACGACGCTGAACAGCCTCGCGTACGAGATGAAGGCTCAGCAACGGGTGCTGCGGGAGGCCTTGGAGGATGCGCAGGCGCTGAGGTTCACGGTGCATCCGGATGGGTCGGTGACGTATCCGGAGGCGGGGGAGGGCCTGGTCGACGGGGCGCCGTTGGCAGGCGGAACGGCGTCGGCGAAGGGTGCGCCGGGGTTGCTGCCGCCGTCGGGGCTGGTGGCCCCGAACCCTCACACGGCCAAGGCGCAGGACATTGCGGACCGGGTCGCGAAGGCGGTGCGGACGGCGGCCGAGGTCGACTGGCGGTTCGCCAGGATCCTGCGGAAGCTGAAGGCCGAGGAGGGCCTGAAGGTCCCGGACCGGACGTGGACGGACGCGGCGGGCGACGCGGCGGTGGTCCGGGACGTGGCCGGGGGCTACCTGAGGTCGGGCATCCCGTACGACGCGAGCCCGGCGGCGCGGCGGGAGTGGTGGGCGCGCCTGACGGACGAACAGCGCGAGGAGTACCTCGCGGTGTACCCGGACCAGATCGGCAACCTGGACGGCATCCCGGCCCTGATCCGCGACACGGCGAACCGCGACAACCTGCAGCTGCTGATCGGCAAGCTGGAGGGGCGGGACGGGGAGCGGGCGGAGACGCAGCTGGCGGGGCTGCGGGAGATTGATCGGCAGTTGCAGGCGGGACGGCGACCTGGCGAGCCGCCTATGTACTTGTTGGGCATTGGAGATGAGGGCAACGGGCGGGCAATTGTTTCGTTTGGTAATCCTGATGAGGCAAAGAACGTCGCAACGTACGTTCCGGGCCTGAATACTTCGCTGGACAAAGAGTTTGCGGAGGGTGATTTGAAGCGCGCACGCGACACGGCGATTGGTGCTCGATACTACGATTCCTCGAGTGCTGCGATTGTGTGGCTTGGATACGATGCGCCTCAGTCGCCGGATGGATGGGACGGTCTCGATGTTATGGGAGATAGTCGCGCCGAGGAAGGTGGAAGATCCTTCCGGCAGTTCATGAGCGGATTGTCGGCCACGAATGAGAATAGTGACCCTCATATGACCGCGATCGGTCACTCTTACGGTTCTCGGACCGTAGGCGCTGCTACGCAGCATGCGGGAGGCATCCCAGGGGTTGACGACATTGTCCTGGTGGGCAGTCCTGGGGTCGGTGTAGATCGTGCAGAGGATCTCGGGGTAGGTAAGGATCACGTTTTCGTCGGGGCTGCAGAGAACGATGTCGTGACCAAGTTGCCATCGAAGCAACAGAGTGCAGTAGGGGTTGCCGTATTGGCTGCTACAGGGCCTGTCGGTGCGCATCTTCTTGGTGAGGCCGCAGACCAGGATGATGACGACCTCTGGTTCGGCCGGGATCCTGCTAGTAAATCCTTTGGTGCGCGACGTTTTCAGGTTGATGAGGGGCCAAAATTGATCAGCTCGGACGGAGCTTCGATTGATGCTCACTCTCGTTACTTCGATCCGCATAGAGATTCGGTATCGGCGAATAACATCGCACTTGTTTCTGCGGGGCGCCCCGAGAAAATCAAGACCGAGGAGCATCGGTGAAGGGTAAGTTCGGCAGGGCTGCCATCGTGTTGATCTCGTGTGCGTTGACCGCCTCGTGTGCAAGTGCCGGCAACGAGTCGAGTGAGAGGAGTGAGGCTCACATGGACATGCAAGAGGCTGCTGAGCATGCTGACGGCATTCTTGATGCTGTATTCGAAGAGATTCAACCGGGAGTCCAGTGGGTTCATGGTCCGACAACAACGGGTACTTGCGACGTAACCCGTAGGCGGGTTGTGATGACTATCGTTTCTGCCGAGCGCCGCGGAAGCCTCCTGGGGCTAGTTGACCGGTTCTGGCGGAGCAGCCACTACAGGATCAAGGCAGTCAACGATGATCTGGAGGTGCCAGCGATCTTTGCTCAGACGAAAGAGGGATTTGGAGTGAGTCTGATCGTTGGAGGGGCAGGGCAATTCTTCTTCGAGGTGGACAGTCCATGCGTCCGCGAGGCGGAGGTGGCTGACCCGGTTACCAAGCCGAGCGGGCCGAGTTACGCGGGGGCCGAAGTGATCCCCCGCCCCAACGTCCACTCCGACTTCTGGTCCACCGGCGCATCCTGATGGCCCATCAGTGACCCCGATGACTCGTACACACCGTCGAAAACGCCCATGAACCCCTCCCCGATGGGGGATGGTTGAGGGGTGCGGAAATACTGGATGGCAGGTGGGATCGGCGTCGGCGCAGCCATGCTCTTCGTGGCGCTGCTCGTCGTCGGTACGTACTCCGCCGCCGCCGGCCTCATGGGCGGCGGGGGTGGGGCCGTGGCGTTGGCCAAGGGGGCTGTGCCGGCCAAGTACCAGCCTCTTGTGCAGAAGTGGGGCAACCTCTGCCCCGCCATCAACCCGGCGCTCCTCGCCGCCCAGCTCTACCAGGAGAGCGGCTGGAATCCGCGTGCGCAGAGTCCGGCCGCCGCTCAGGGCATCGCGCAGTTCATCCCGGGGACCTGGGCCTCGCACGGGCTCGACGGGGACAACGACGGGGACCGGGACGTTTGGGATCCCGCCGATGCGATCCCGTCCGCCGCCTCGTACGACTGCGAGCTCGCCGGGTACGTGAAGAAGGTTCCCGGGGACCCCACCGACAACATGCTCGCCGCCTACAACGCAGGGGCGTACCGGGTCATCAAGTCCGGCGGGGTCCCCGCCATCACGGAGACGCAGAACTACGTCAAGATCATCCGGACCCTGGAGAAGAGTTTCGCCCGGCCCGTCGGGCGGGTGCAGCCGTCTCAGCAGGCGGCGGGTGCCATCTACTTCGCGCAGAAGAAGCTCGGTACGAAGTACCTGTGGGGTGGCAACGGCACCCCGGAGCAGGGCGGCCGGTTCGACTGTTCGGGGCTGACCCAGGCCGCGTACCGGACCGTCGACATCGAGCTGCCACGCGTGGCGAACGACCAGTACAACGCCGGGCCGCACCCCTCGCGCGACGAGCTGCTCCCCGGGGACCTGGTGTTCTTCTCCGACGACCTGGCCAACTCGCGGGCCATTCACCACGTCGGCCTGTACGTGGGAGGCGGGTACATGATCAATGCCCCGTACACCGGTGCCGTCATCCGGTTCGACAAGATCGACACGCCCGACTACTTCGGTGCGACCCGCGTCACCAAGGACGGTGCCGCGGCCCTTCCGACCGCGCAGCCGGCGGCCTGACGTGGGGGCGTCGGTGGCCGGAACTCTCTGTGAAGCCTGGGCCCTGAGCTGCGACGATGAGTCACTCTTCGATAACGTCATGGTGATCATTCGGTAGAGAGTGGAACGTACGCACGGGACGCGTCGTTCTCTGAATGGACCGGGGCCGCAGCCACTGACCTAGCGTCGCCCCGACGCACGTAAGTGACCGAACCGAATACGGGGGTTCGTCATAGCGGCGCACATGGGTGTGTGCCGCAGCAGCAGACAAGGCAAGGGGCCGCGGCAGATGGCTGGACTCGCACTGGATGGGTCGAACCCCGATGTCAGCCTGCTCTACGACATCAACGGGCTCGCGAAGTCCGCTCCGACCTGGTTCGACCGGGTCATGGAGTTCGTCGGTGAGTACGGGATCATGCTCGGCATGGTCCTGGTGGTCCTGTGGTGCTGGTGGAGTGTCCGCCGGCGCGGCACGGCCGAGGACTCGGTGAGCGCGGTCGCCGGGCTCGTCTGGGCGCCGCTCGCCGCCGGGATCGCCCTGCTGATCAACATCCCGATCCGTGGATTCGTGGAACGGCCGCGGCCCTTCAAGGACCACCAGGGGCTCGACGTCCTGGTGGACGGGAAGAACGACTTCTCCTTCGTCAGCGATCACGCCACCATGGCGATGGCACTCGGCGTCGGACTCTTCGTGGCGAACCGCAAGTTCGGCATCGCGGCGATCGCGCTCGCCCTGCTGGAAGGGTTCTGCCGGATCTACATGGGTGTGCACTACCCGACCGACGTGATCGGCGGCTTCGCGCTCGGCACGGCCGCCGCACTGCTCCTCGCGCCGCTCGCCATGATGCTGCTGACGCCCCTGGTGGGTGCCGTCTCACGGTCGGGCCGGCTGGGTTGGCTGGTCAGGTCGCGCAGCCCGCTCTCCGCGGAGGCCGCAGGCAGCGGCGAGGCGCTCGGGATCCCCGAGCCGCGCCCCGGTTCGGGCGGCGGCTCGGAGGGCGAGAAAGGCCTGGCGGCCTAAGGTCTCTCGGTTCGGCCGGTTCGGCCGGTTCGGCCGGCTGGGCTCGCTGGGCCGGTTCGGTCTGGACCGGTCTGGATCAGGCGGGACCTCGCGAGCCCGCATGATCCGAGCGAGGGGCCCGTGGGTGGTCAGCCAGGTGGCCGTACGTCACAGGGACTGCGGGTACGTGAAGAACCCCTCCGGGTCGTACTGCTTCTTCACCTCGCCGAGGCGGGCGAGGGCCGAGCCGTAGTAGGCCTCTCGCCAGTCCGTCAGGGCCGGGTCCGCGTAGTTCTGGTAGGCCGCCCCCGAGGCGTAAGGGCGCAGCGCTGCATGGGTGTCTTTCAGCCACTTCTGCTGAGCGGTGCCGGTCGTTCCCGCGCGCCATGCCCCGATGTACTGGGCGAGCACCCGGGACCCGCGGTGGACGAACGCGGTGGACTGCGGGTCGACCCGGTTGACCGCGCCGCCCAGCGCGGTGAGGGCGACCGAGCCGCCGCCGCCCTGGTCCCCGGGGATCCGGGTGAAGGCCTCGGTCCGGTCGAGCAGGGCCCGGACGCCCTCCGGAGGCAGTGAGCGGTCGTAGAAGTCGGAGGCGGCCGCGTACGTCTCGCGCTGGAGCGAACCCTGCGGGTCGCGGCCCGGTGTGGTGCCGGGCAGGTGGCACTGGGCGTCCGTGATGCCGGAGCAGCCCGCGTACACGAGCATCGCCTCCTGGTAGCTGCGGCGGCGCAGCGAGACGGAGGACGCGGAGGCGCCGATCCGGTCGGCGAGGCGGTCGACGGCGTTCTGCAGGTCGCCGTACGTGCCGAGGCTGAACGCCGACACCGACACCGTCGGGTTGCCGCCGCCAGGGCCCGCCGCGACATGGGCGGCGGACCAGATCTCGTCCGGCTGGTCCGGGCCCCACTCCTGCCAGGCCGTCACCACGTCCCGGGCGCGCGCCCACGGCCAGGACATGTACGCGGCGACGGTCTGCGGGGCCGGGCTGGTGCGGAAGCGGAGTTCGGTGACGACGCCGAAGTTGCCGTTGCCCGCGCCGCGCAGCGCCCAGAACAGGTCGGGGTGGTGCTTGGCGTCGGTGGTGAGCGTCCTGCCGTCGGCGGTGACGAGCGTCGCGCCCGTCAGGCTGTCGCACGTCAGGCCGTACGCGCGCGAGGCGACGCCGTGACCGCCGCCGAGGGTCAGGCCGGCGATGCCGACCGTGGGGCAGGAGCCGCCGGGGATGGTCAGGCCGTGCGCGGCGAGGCCCTGGTAGACGTCGAGGAGGCGGGCTCCCGCGCCGATCGTGCCGTTCCGGTCGACGCGGTTGAGTGACGAGACGTCAACGACCAGCCGTCCGTTGCCGCTCGACCAGCCACCGTAGGAGTGCCCGCCGCTGCGGATGGCGACGGGTACGGAGCTGCGGCGGGCGAACGCCAGGCATTCACGGATGTCCGCCTCGTGCCGGACGTAGGCGACCGCGGCCGGGTTCTGGCTGTCGTAACGGGTGTTGTAGAGCTGACGGGCGGTCGGGTAGGCCGCGTCGTCGGGGCGTACGAGGGAGCCGGCGAGGCTCCTGGCCAGGGCCGGCCAGTCCGCCGGAACGGGCGACGAGGTCTTCGACGGTGCGGCGGGGGACCCGGTCGTGGCCGCGGACGTGGCCGGGGTGGGGCCGGCGGCCGGGGTGCCCGGGCTGGGGCCGTCGCAGGCGGCGGTGGTTGCGGTGAGTACGGCCGCGGCGCCCGCGGTCAGGACGGTGCGCCGGTTCGGCAGGGTCATCGGACCTCCGGAGTGGGGGGAGGGAGGGGCGAGGGGAGGGCCGTGGTCAGGCCGTGGCCGTGCGGTGTTCCTCGGCGTCCGTACGGGCCCGGTCGCGGGAACGGCGGGCGGGGCCCGACCAGCCGCAGCTGCAGCGGGCGGTGCAGAACGAACCGCGTTCGACGGTGGTGGCTTCATGGGCGGACCGGGCCGGTGGAACGGCCGGCGGGACCTCAGCGGTGTGTTGGTCGTACACGCGTCCAAGGTACTGGGCAGGGCCGTCCGGCGGTGAGGGGTGTGCGGGCGGCGTTACGGGGGGCACGGGCGGTCGTTATGCGGAGCGGGTGGGGAGCTCGGGCAGCGGTCGGCGTTGGGGGTTGGCAGGCGATGGTGGTGCAGCAGCAGAGGTCCGGAGGCGGGACGCGCGCTGTGTGCGCCCTCGCGGTCGTGGGCGTGATGGTGGCGGCCGCCGGGTGCGGCGGGGACGGCGGTGACGGGGACCGTGCCGCGGCCGACGCCCGGTCCGGCCCGGGCGGCGTCGCGGCGGTGCGGCGGGCCGCGGCGGTGCTGGCGGGACCGGGGGCCGTGGCCGGGAGCGCCGAGGTGGTCACGTCCATGGAGACGGCGTCCGGCGGTACCCGGGTGACGATCAGGGGCAGGGGGACGTACGACTTCCGTACCCAGTCCGGCCGGCTCAAGGTCGTGCTGCCGCAGGACGCGGCGGGTGAGGACGAGCACCGGCCCATCACGGAACTGCTGGCCCCGGGTGCGCTGTACATGATGAACCGCGGGGCCGGGGTGCCCGCCGACAAGTGGGTCAGGATCGACACGACGGCGCTGGCGGACGGCAACCTGGTGACCGGCGGGGTCACCGACCCGATGGCGGCGGCCGAACTGCTGGGCGGGGTGAGCGCGGTGACGTACGTCGGCGAAACCGACCTGGCCGGGGTCACCGTGCGGCACTACCGGGGAACCACCGACATCGCTCGCGCCGCGCGCCGGGCCTCGGCTGCTTCGCGCGGTGCGCTGACGGCGGCGGCGAACGGGTTCCGGACGGACAGCGTGCCGTTCGACGCGTATCTGGACGAGCAGGGCCGGCTGCGCAAGGTGCGCCACCGGTTCAGCTTCGTCAACGAGGGGCGGACGCGGGAGGTGGTGTCGACGACGCTGCTGTACGGGTTCGGTGTGCGGGTCTCCGTACCGCTGCCGGACGCGCGCGACATCTACACGGGAGAGATCGAACAGGGGCGCGCACCGGGGGGAACGGCGGACGGTTCGTAGGCCGGGCCCGGGCCGTTCCTAGGCATCCGGCGGCGGCGAAATGGTCCGTCCGTGCCATGCGCGGTGTGTGGCGCATTCCCTACCCTGGGAAGTCGGCGACGGCAGTGAGAGGTGAGTGACGTGGTGACGCTCAGCCCGCGGACCGTATCGGACCATGTGGCTCTCGCCGAGATCGAGCTCTGCGGGGAGCTGATGATCGCGGCGTCCGCGGCCATCGGGGAGCGGCTCAGCGCCGACCGGATCGACGAGGTGCTCGATGTGAAGGTGATCACCGAGCGCACCACCGTCCCCCGGCAGGCGGATCACCGGGGTGACGGGGCGGGCGACAGACGCGGGCCGAGGCGCTGAGCAGGTGGGCAGGCGGGTGGGCCGGGGCGCTGATCAGGTGCGCAGCAGGCGGGCGATGGCCTTGGTGGCTTCCTCGACCTTCGCGTCGATCTCCTCGCCGCCCTTGACCGCCGCATCGGCGACGCAGTGGCGCAGGTGCTCCTCCAGCAGCTGGAGCGCGAAGGACTGGAGCGCCTTGGTGGACGCCGACACCTGGGTGAGTATGTCGATGCAGTAGACGTCCTCGTCGACCATGCGCTGCAGGCCGCGGATCTGGCCCTCGATGCGGCGCAGACGCTTGAGGTGCTCGGCCTTCTGGTGGTGGTAGCCGTGTATCCCGCGGTCGTGGTCGGTCACGATCGCTTCGGCGGGAGCCGTGGCGTCGGCCGTGCCCGCGTCGTGCGCCGCGTCGGCCGGCCGATTCGCCTCGGTGGCCTCGGTAGTGGTCATTGCTGCCTCCCGTTTTCCCTTTACCCTGCCGTTTATATACCCCTGGTGGGTATATCCTAACGAATTCAGCTGAAACGTGACCGGGGCCCCGTGCTGATCACTGTGCCTGATGCGCGACACTGAAGAATGCCGGTTAGCCGTGGCCGGATGATGCGCCTAGCATCAGCCTGACCGAATCCAAAGCACCCCGAGGACCCCACGTGCGCTTTCGTCTGACCCCCAGGGAGACGAGCTTCTACGACATGTTCTCCGCATCCGCGGACAACATCGTCACGGGCTCGAAACTCCTGATGGAACTGCTCGGGGCGGATTCTGCCTCCCGAGTCGAGATCGCGGAGCGCATGCGGGCAGCGGAGCACGCGGGGGACGATGCCACCCACGCGATCTTCCACCAGCTGAACTCCTCATTCATTACGCCCTTCGACCGCGAGGACATTTACAACCTCGCCTCGTCGCTCGACGACATCATGGACTTCATGGAGGAGGCCGTCGACCTGGTCGTGCTGTACCAGGTGGACGAGCTCCCGAAGGGTGTCGAGCAGCAGGTCGAGGTACTGGCGCGGGCGGCGGAACTGACTGCCGCGGCCATGCCGAACCTGCGGACCATGGACAACCTCACCGAGTACTGGATCGAGGTCAACCGCCTGGAGAACCAGGCCGACCAGATCCACCGCAAGCTGCTCGCCCAGCTCTTCAACGGCAAGTACGACGCCATAGAGGTGCTGAAGCTGAAGCAGATCGTGGACGTGCTGGAAGAGGCTGCGGACGCGTTCGAGCACGTCGCGAACACGGTGGAGACCATCGCGGTCAAGGAGTCCTGAACCACGTGGACACCTTTGTACTGGTCGTGACCATCGGCGTCGCGCTCGGCTTCACGTACACGAACGGCTTCCACGACTCGGCGAACGCCATCGCCACCTCGGTCTCCACCCGGGCCCTCACCCCCCGTGCGGCCCTGGCGATGGCGGCGGTGATGAACCTCGCCGGCGCGTTCCTCGGCAGCGGGGTCGCCAAGACCGTCAGTGAGGGCCTGATCGCGACGCCCACGGGCGACAAGGGGATGGGAATCCTCTTCGCCGCACTGGTCGGCGCGATCATCTGGAACCTGATCACCTGGTACTTCGGCCTGCCGTCGTCGTCCTCCCATGCCCTGTTCGGCGGAATGGTCGGCGCCGCGCTGGCCGGCGGGACGCTGGTGCACTGGGACGGGGTGCTCGACAAGGTCGTCATCCCGATGTTCATCTCGCCGGTGATCGGCCTGGTGGCCGGCTATCTGGTGATGGTCGCCATCATGTGGATGTTCCGGAAGTCCAACCCGCACAAGGCCAAGCGCGGTTTCCGGATCGCGCAGACGGTCTCGGCCGCGGGCATGGCGCTCGGTCACGGTCTGCAGGACGCGCAGAAGACGATGGGCATCGTGGTGATGGCCCTGGTCATCTCCGGCCACGAGACCTACAGCGACCCGATCCCGGTCTGGGTGAAGCTCGTCTGCGCGCTGATGCTGTCGCTGGGTACGTACGCCGGTGGCTGGCGCATCATGCGTACGCTCGGCCGGAAGATCATCGAGCTGGACCCGCCGCAGGGCTTCGCCGCGGAGACGACGGGCGCCTCGATCATGTTCGGTTCGGCGTTCCTCTTCCACGCGCCGATCTCGACGACGCACGTCATCACCTCGGCGATCATGGGTGTCGGCGCCACGAAGCGGGTCAACGCGGTCCGCTGGGGTGTCGCGAAGAACATCATCCTGGGGTGGTTCATCACGATGCCGGCGGCGGCGCTGGTCGCTGCCGCGAGCTACGGGGTCGTCGTCCTGATGTTCGGCTGACCGCCGCTCCGCACACCGTACGAACGGGTCCGCCCCGCTCTCCTCATGGAGAGCGGGGCGGACCCTTCGCCTTGTGGTGGCACCGCCATGCAGCACCCCAAGGCCGTCTGCGGGAACCCTCAGCCGAAGCGGCCGGAGATGTAGTCCTCCGTGGCCTGGACCGAGGGGTTGGAGAAGATGCGTTCCGTCTCGTCGATCTCGACGAGCTTGCCGGGCATGCCGACCGCCGCGAGGTTGAAGAAGGCCGTACGGTCCGAGACCCGGGCCGCCTGCTGCATGTTGTGCGTCACGATGACGATCGTGAAGCGCTCCTTCAGCTCGCCGATCAGGTCCTCGATCGCGAGGGTGGAGATCGGGTCCAGGGCGGAGCACGGCTCGTCCATCAGCAGGACGTCGGGCTCGACCGCGATGGCGCGGGCGATGCACAGACGCTGCTGCTGGCCGCCGGAGAGACCGGAGCCGGGCTTGTTCAGCCGGTCCTTGACCTCGTTCCACAGGTTCGCGCCCCGCAGCGACTTCTCCACGATGTCGGCCAGGGCGTTCTTGCGGTACGAGCCGTTGAGCCGCAGGCCCGCCGCGACGTTGTCGAAGATCGACATGGTCGGGAACGGGTTCGGGCGCTGGAAGACCATGCCGACCGTGCGGCGCACGGTGACCGGGTCGACGTTCGATCCGTACAGGTTCTCGTCGTCCAGCAGCACCTTGCCCTCGACGCGGCCACCGGGGGTGACCTCGTGCATCCGGTTCAGGGTGCGCAGGAAGGTGGACTTGCCGCAGCCGGACGGGCCGATGAAGGCGGTCACGGAGCGGGGCTCCACGGTCATGGAGATGTCGTCGATCGCCTTGTGGCTGCCGTAGAAGGCGGACAGGCCACTGATGTCGATGCGCTTGGCCATCTGAATCACTGCTTTCTGCTGGCCCTATCGGCCGGTCTTGGGGGCCTTCCAGCGGGCGATGCCGCGGGCCACCAGATTGAGGATCATGACGAAGGCGATCAGGACCAGGGCTGCTGCCCATGCGCGGTCGTAGGACGCGGCCTCACCGATCTTGTACTGCTCGTAGATGTAGAACGGCAGTGACGACTGGGCGCCTTCGAAGGGGTTCGGGTTGATCAGCTGACTGCCGAAGACCAGCAGGATGATCGGCGCGGTCTCGCCCGCGATGCGCGCGATGGCCAGCATGACGCCGGTGGCGATGCCGCCGATCGCGGTCGGCAGGACCACCTTCAGGATGGTGCGCCACTTCGGGATGCCGAGGGCGAGGGAGGCCTCGCGGAGCTCGTTGGGGACGAGCTTCAGCATCTCCTCGGTGGAGCGGACCACGACCGGGATCATCAGGATCGTCAGAGCCAGGGCACCCATCAGGCCGGAGGGCTCAAGTCCCGCGATCAGCATGATCGACAGGATGAACAGACCGGCGACGATGGACGGGATGCCGGTCATCACGTCGACGAAGAAGGTGACGGCCCTGGCCAGCGCGCCCTTGCCGTACTCCACCAGGTAGACCGCGGTGAGCAGGCCGAGCGGGGCGGAGATCAGGGTGGCGATGCCGACCTGCTCCAGGGTGCCGATCAGGGCGTGGTAGACGCCGCCGCTGGCCTCGGGCCCGAGGACACCGGCCATCGAGTGGGTCAGGAAGTAGCCGTCCAGGCGCTCCGAGCCGCGGCTGATGGTCGTCCAGAGCAGCGAGGCCAGCGGGACGACGGCGATCAGGAAGCAGACCCAGACGAGGCTGGTGGCGAGGCGGTCCTTGGCCTGGCGCTTGTTCTCCACGACGCTCGTCGCGACGTACGAGATCGCCAGGAAGAGCAGCGCGGAGATCAGGCCCCACTGCACGCGGCTCTGCCAGCCGGCGGCCAGGCTGATGCCGACGCCGAGGGCGATCGCCACGACGGCAAAGCCGAGCGGGGCCAGGCGGGGCAGGGTCCGGCTGCTCAGGTTGCCGGAGGCCGTGGGCGGCGTGGGCGTCGGGCGTTCCCGGACGCTCGTGGATGCGTGGCTCATGCGTTGGCCCCCGAGTACTCCTTGCGGCGGGCGATGATGAGCCGCGCGGCGCCGTTGACCAGCAGGGTGAGGACGAAGAGGACCAGGCCGGAGGCGATCAGGGCGTCGCGCCCGAACGCGTCGGCCTCGCCGAACTTCGCGGCGATGTTCTGGGCGAACGTCCCGCCGCCCGGGTTGAGCACGTGCAGCGAGATCAGGAAGTTCGGCGACAGGACCGTGGCGACGGCCATCGTCTCGCCGAGCGCACGGCCCAGGCCCAGCATCGAGGCGGAGATGACACCGGAGCGGCCGAAGGGCAGCACCGAGAGGCGGATGACCTCCCAGCGGGTGGCGCCGAGCGCGAGCGCGGCCTCCTCGTTCATCCTCGGGACCTGGAGGAAGACTTCGCGGCTGACACTGGTCACGATCGGCAGGATCATGATCGCGAGCAGGATGCCGACGGTGAAGAGCGAGCGGGCGACGCCTATCTCGGTCTTCTCGAAGACGTACGTCCAGCCGAAGAACTGGTCGAGCCAGAGGTTCAGGCCTTCGAGGTAGGGCACGAGGACGAGCGCGCCCCAGATGCCGTAGACGATGCTGGGCACCGCGGCGAGCAGGTCGATGACGTACGCGATCACGCCGGCGAGCCTGCGCGGCGCGTAGTGCGAGATGAACAGGGCGATGCCGACAGCGATCGGAACCGCGATGACCATCGCGATGATCGAGCTGACGACGGTCCCGAAGAGCAGGACGGCGATGCCGAAGACGGGCGGGTCACCGGCCGGGTTCCAGTCGAACGTGGTGAGGAAGTTGCCCTCGTCCTTGGAGATGGCGATCGCGGCGCGGTAGCTGAGGAACACGGCGATCGACGCCATGAGCACGAGCAGCAGGATGCCGGAGCCGCGGGAGAGGCCCAGGAAGATCCTGTCACCGGCGCGGCCGGTGGACTTGGCGCGGGTGCGCCTGCCCGGCGGGGCCGGTGGGATTTCTGTCTGTGTGGTGGAAACCATGGTCTTTCCGGTCTGTGTGGGGGAGCCCCTCGGGGACTCCCCTGGCGGCGGTGCACCGGATGGGTTCGGGTGGCGGGCCGGTCCGGAGGGATGCGCCGGACCGGGCCGCCGGTTGCGTCGTGCGTTGTTCGTCGTGCGCTGTGCGTGCGTGCGGGTTACGAGAGGCCGGCGACCGTCTCGCGGACCTTGGCGTTGATCGCCTCGGGGATCGGGGCGTAGCCGGCCTCGGTGAGCAGCTTCTGGCCGTCGGCGGAGGCGGTGTAGGTGAGGAAGGACTTCACGGTGCCGAGGGTGTCGGCCTTGTTGCCGGTGTCGCAGACGACCTCGTACGTCACCAGGACCAGCGGGTACGCGCCCTCGGCCTTGGTCGTGTAGTCGAGGTCGAGCGCCAGGTCCTTGCCGGTGCCCTTGACCTTGGCGGCGGCGATGGCCTTGGAGGCGTTCTCCGAGGAGGCCTTGACCGGGGCGGCGCCGCCGGTGTTGATGTCGACCGTGGTGATCTGCTGCGAGGCGGCGTAGGAGAGCTCGAAGTAGCCGATCGAGCCGTCGACCTGCTTCACCTGGGTGGCGACACCGGAGGAGCCGGACGCGGCCTGGCCACCGGGGGCCGGCCACTTCTTCTCGGCCTCGTACTTCCAGTCGCTCGGGGCCGCGGCGCCGAGGTACTTGCCGAGGTTCTGCGTGGTGCCGGAGTCCTCGGAGCGGTGGAAGGGCTGGATCGCCTTGTCCGGGAGCTTGGCACCCGGGTTGAGCTTGGCGATCGCCTCGTCGTTCCACTTCTTGATCTTCGTGTCGAAGATCTTGGCGAGGGTGGGGGCGTCCAGCGTGAGGCTGTCGACGCCGTCGAGGTGGAAGCCGATCGCGATCGGGCCGCCGACCATCGGGAGGTTGATGCCCTGGCCGGTCTTGCAGATCTTCTTCGAGTCGGCGACCTCCTCGGGCTTCAGCGCCGAGTCGGAGCCGGCGAAGCCGACGGTGCCCTGGTTGAAGGCGACGATGCCCTCGCCGGACGAGGAGGAGTTGTAGTTGATCTCCACACCGGAGCAGGCGGCCATGTACTCCTTGACCCAGAGGTCCATGGCGTTCTTCTGGGCGCTGGACCCGGAGGCGCGCAGCTGACCCTTGGCGCCGTCGCACTTGACGTTCGACGCGGCCTTCGTCTGGCCGCCGCTCCCGCCGGTGTCGCCGCCGCTGTTGTTGTCCGAACCGCACGCCGTGAGGACCAGGGCGCCGGAGACGGCGAGGGCACCGAGCGCGGTGGCACGAAGCCGGTTCTTGCGCTGAAGCTTCACTTTCGGGTGTTCCTTCCAGGAGCCGCCGTGGTGGTTTCGGTCTACGACGGCGTGCGATGTGGTGGGTCGAGCGGAAGTCGTGTCCGGTGCGGTGTGTTCCTCGCACCGTGCACTGCCGAAATTAGGCAGAACAGGTGAAGTGGCTTGCGGGGGTGAGTGAACGGGAGGTGAACCGTGTCGGGCGGCCTGGTTCCGGGGTGCGCCGCGTCAGCCCGTCCGGCGTTCGGGCACGGAAAACCCGCCCCGGGGCCGGGCCGCCCCGCCCCGCACTCGCCGGGGCCCGGTTACGCGCCCGGCAGTACCCGCAGGGCGGCGTCCAGGAGGTCGCGGTCGCGGGGCTGGGTCAGGCGGGTGCGGGCGGCGTCCGGGCGGAGCCACAGCACGCCGTCCACCTCGTCGTTCGGCACGAAGGCGCCCGCCGTGGCCTCGGCGGACCAGTACGTGACCTCTTTCGGCCGGCCGTTCACCACGTAACGGACCATGGGCAGCACGGCCCCCGGCACGCAGTGGTGGCCCGTCTCCTCCAGGACCTCGCGCAGGGCGGCGTCCCGCGGGGACTCGCCCCGCTTCAGCTTGCCCTTCGGGAACGACCAGTCGTCGTAGCGCGGACGGTGGACGAGGCAGAGCTCCACGTCCTCGCCGGCGGACGTGGGCGGGCGGCGCCAGAGCACGCAGCCCGCCGCCCGCACCGTGCCGCCCACCGCCCGGGTCACGGCCGGATCGCCGCCGCCGTCGCGTACGGCCAGGTCTCCCGGAACACGGACCGTGCCGCCTCCACCTCGTGGCGCTGGTCGGCGTGGAGGACCCCCAGCGCGTACGCGGTCGTCGGCGCGATGCGCGGGGTCCGGGCGGCCGCGGCCGCCGCCGCAGCAGCCTCCGCCGCGTCCCGGTGCAGATCGAGCGCGTGACCGGGGCCGGCCAGGACCGGATCGGGGGCGCCGCGCACCACCTCGCGGGCGTACCGGTGCAGGCGCAGCAGCAGGCGGGTCTGGTGCCAGGGCGCGTCGTGCGCCTCGTTGTACGGCTCGGCCGTCTCGCACGGGGGCAGCGCCGCGACGGCGCCGAGCAGCCGTTGCTCGGCCCGGTCGGCGGGTTCGCGCAGCAGCTCACCGGCGGGTTCGGCGGCCTGGGCGGAGAGCGGGACCTCGGAGGCGAGCAGCGCGACGGCGTCGGCCACGGCGTGGAAGCGCGAGGAGCCGAGCGCCTGGAGCGCCGCTGAATGGGCGCGGGTCCGGGCGAGGGTCAGCTGCCGCTCCAGCAGGGCGCCGGCCCGCGCCGCGCCGACGCCGAGGACGGCGCGTTCCTTGTCCACGACGGCGGTGGAGCCGGGCTCGGCGCGGGCCGCGGGCAGGGGCGCGCCCGACAGCCCGTGCAGCGCTTCGAGGAGCCGGGTCAGCCGGTCCGCGTACGCGTGCTCGCGGGCGAGCGTGCCGGAGAGCCAGGCCAGCTCGGTGCGCAGCTGCTCGGCCCAGAGCGGGTCGAGCGCGGCCCGGAAGGTGTGCAGGGTGCCGCCGATGCGGCGGGACGAGCGGCGCAGCGCCCCGGCGGCCTGAACGGCGGCCTGGGGCCCTGCGTCGCTGGGGGCACTGTTCTCGCGGTGCAGACGCAGGCTGCGCAGGAAGTCCGCGGCCCGGTCCCGCAGATACGGTGCGAGCACCGCCCCCGCGGTCACGTCCGCCTGTGTCTGGTGGTCAGGGCGTCGCACGCCGGCGCCTCCGGGCGTCAATGAGCATTTCCTGTACGTGGCGCAGCGGCCGGCCCTCCGCGTCCGTGGCGTGCCGGGTCCAGTTCCCGTCGGGGCCCAGGTGCCAGGAGGAGGTGGTGTCGGCCATGCCGGTCTCCAGGAGCCGGCTGAGTGCGGCCCGGTGCGCGGGGTCGGTGACCCGGACCAGGGCCTCGATGCGTCGGTCGAGGTTGCGGTGCATCATGTCGGCGCTGCCGAACCAGACCTCGGGCTCGCCCCCGTTGCCGAACGAGAAGACCCGGGAGTGTTCGAGGAAGCGGCCCAGGACCGAGCGGACCCGGACGTTCTCGGAGAGGCCGGTGACGCCGGGGCGGATCGCGCAGATGCCGCGGACCCAGATGTCGACCGGGACGCCGGCCTGCGCGGCCCGGTAACAGGCGTCGATGATCGCTTCATCGACCATCGAGTTGACCTTGATGCGTACGTAGGCGGGCCGGCCGGCCCGGTGGTGCGCGATCTCCTTGTTGATCCGCACGATCAGCCCGTCGCGCAGCGACTTCGGGGCGACGAGGAGCCGGCGGTAGGTCTCGCGGCGCGAGTAGCCGGAGAGCCGGTTGAAGAGGTCGGAGAGGTCCGCGCCGACCTGCGGGTCGGCGGTGAGCAGGCCGAGGTCCTCGTACAGCCGGGCCGTCTTGGGGTGGTAGTTGCCCGTGCCGACGTGTGAGTAGCGGCGCAGGGTGTCGCCCTCCTGGCGGACGACGAGCGAGAGCTTGCAGTGCGTCTTCAGGCCGACGAGCCCGTAGACGACGTGGCAGCCCGCCTCCTCCAGCTTGCGCGCCCACTTGATGTTGGCCTGCTCGTCGAAGCGGGCCTTGATCTCGACGAGTACGAGGACCTGCTTGCCGGACTCGGCGGCGTCGATGAGGGCGTCGACTATCGGGGAGTCGCCGGACGTCCGGTACAGCGTCTGCTTGATCGCGAGGACGTCCGGGTCGCCGGCCGCCTGTTCCAGGAAGGCCTGGACGGAGGTGGAGAAGGAGTCGTACGGGTGGTGCAGCAGTACGTCGCGTTCGCGCAGGGCGGCGAAGATGTCGGGCGCGGAGGCGGACTCCACCTCGGCGAGGTCGCGGTGCGTGCCGGCGATGAACTTGGGGTACTTCAGCTCGGGCCGGTCCAGCGACGCTATGCCGAACAGTCCGGTGAGGTCGAGCGGTCCGGGCAGCGGGTAGACCTCGGCGTCGGACACCTTCAGCTCGCGGACCAGCAGGTCCAGCACGTACGGGTCGATGGACTCCTCGACCTCCAGGCGGACCGGCGGGCCGAAGCGGCGCCGCATGAGCTCCTTCTCCAGGGCCTGGAGAAGATTCTCGGCGTCGTCCTCCTCGACCTCCAGGTCCTCGTTCCTGGTGACCCGGAACATGTGGTGCGCGAGGACCTCCATGCCCGGGAAGAGCTCCTCCAGATGGGCCGCGATGACGTCCTCGATGGGGACGTAGCGCTGCGGCGAGGCCTCCAGGAAGCGGGTCAGCAGCGGCGGCACCTTGACCCGGGCGAAGTGGCGGTGGCCGCTGACCGGGTTGCGTACGACGACGGCGAGGTTGAGCGAGAGGCCGGAGATGTACGGGAAGGGGTGTGCCGGGTCGACGGCCAGCGGCGTCAGCACGGGGAAGACGCGCTGGCGGAAGAAGGTGAACAGGCGGGCCTGCTCCTTCTCGGTCAGCTCCGGCCAGCGGATCAGCTGGATGCCCTCGTCCGACAGGGCGGGGGCGACGTCCTGCTGGTAGCAGGCCGCATGCCGGGCCATGAGTTCGCGCGAGCGGGTCCAGATCAGGTCGAGGACCTCGCGGGGCTGGAGACCGGACGCGGACCGGGTGGCGACACCGGTCGCGATGCGGCGCTTGAGGCCGGCCACCCGGACCATGAAGAACTCGTCCAGGTTGGAGGCGAAGATGGCGAGGAAATTAGCCCGTTCGAGGAGGGGGGTGGCCGGGTCCTCGGCCAGCTCCAGCACCCGTTCGTTGAACGCGAGCCAACTGCGTTCACGGTCGAGGAACCTGCCCTGCGGCAGCTCGTCCCCGTCGGCACCGGGTTCGTACGCGTCGGCGTCGGCATCGATGTCGGGGTCGAGGTCGGCCGCGGTGGACAGGGCCGCCGAGGACGACGGGTTGGCGACGGCGTGCGGCCGGTGCGCGGCGAGGGAGCCGACGGACGGCTGAGCGGTGGGCTGGACCGGGACCTCGGAGCTGGGCTGCTGGCTCATGGGCCCATTGTTCCGCGTGGAGTGCTCCGGGGGCGCGTCGGAGAGGAAGGAGATCGCGGAGATCGCGTGGTCGGCGCGCTCTCCGCCGGGATTTCTCCCGTTGCGGGGGGTCGGCACAGCTGGCTGCATCCTGAGAGGGTCGCAAGGGCGTCTGAATGCCCGGTAACGGCGACATGACATGCAGGAAGCGGTGTGGCCGTACCCGGGGGTCCCGAGGCCCCGGGTACGGCCGGTCGTCGCTCAGGCGTGGCGGCGGCGCAGGACGCGGAAGGCGAGCGCGACGGCTGCGGCGGCGAGGACGAGGACGATGCCGGTTGCGACGAGCTGGAGCGGCCAGAAATGGGAGGCCGGGTGGAAGTCGGTGTAGATGCCGGTGATGTGGTGGTCGGCAAGGCAGCGGTCCACCACCTCGGGTACGGGGTCCTGATAGCAGGTCTCGCCCGGCAGCCGCTGTTCTCCCGTCATCAGCCCGCTGCCGACGAACAGGGTGCCGCCCGGGAGGTCGGCCGGTGTGGCGTTCAGCGGCGTGATCACCGTACGGACCGGCCACAGGCTGCTGCGTACGGCGCCGAGCGTGAGCGCCACCGCCCCGTAGGCCAGGGCCGTGATGCTCATGGCGAGGAGCGTGCGGCGCACCAGCAGCGCGGCGAGCGCGCCGATGGCGATGGCGAGCAGGGCCGAGGCCGTGGGCAGGGTGCCCGTCGCGGCGTACGCGCTGGTGTCGTACCAGGCCACGCGGTCGGTGTCGGGGGAGGTCCGGCACCAGGCGTACACAGCCGAGAGCACCGGCACCGCCACCACCGTGATCGCCGCCGGAACGGTGAGCTTGGCGAGGAGCCAGCGGGTCGGGGAGACGGACTGGGACCAGGCCAGCCGGTAGGTGCCGCTCTCCAGCTCCCGGCCGATCATCGGACCGGCGACGAACACGCCGATGGCTGCGGGCAGCACCATCATGGCGGTGCCCACGTAGCGCAGCACATCCCTGAGCCACGCCTGATGGCTGAGGACGTCGTCGAGCGCTGCGAGGCAGCGCGGGGAGGTGTCCGGGTACGAGCACCCGGTGTCCGCGTACGTGTCCGCCGTGCCGGAGTTCCACCACACGGACGCGGTCAGCAGAACGACTCCGGCCAGTGCGAGCGCCCCCGCGGTCCACAGGGCGCGGCGGTGCTGGAGGACGAGGACGCGGACGGGGCCGCGCAGGCCGGCGCCGGACGGGGCGGAGCGCGGCGGTGTGGTTGTCGTGATCGTGCTCATGCGGCGCTCACCGCCTCACGGGTCCGGGTGTCCGCGCTCGGCGTGAGCAGTGGGGGCGCGTCGGGCGAGCGCAGGTGGGCCAGCAGCAGCTCCTCCAGCGAGGGCTCGGCGGTCTCCCAGCCGGCGGACGTGTCCACCGGGCCCTCCCTCCTGACGAGCGCGGTCAGCTGCCGCCCCGTGGTGCGGGACTCGACCACGGTGTGCGGGGCGAGGTCGCCCGCCGGGCCGGTGAGCAGGGTGTGCGCGGCGATCAGGTCGTCCGTCTCACCGCCGAGGCGGATGCGGCCCCCGTCGACGAGGAGCAGGTAGTCGCAGGCGCCCTCCAGCTCGGTGAGGATGTGCGAGGACATCACGATGGTCGTGCCGTGCTCGGCGGACTCCGCCATCAGCGCGCCCATCAGCTGGTGCCGCGCCAGGGGGTCGAGGTCGGCCATCGGCTCGTCCAGGAGCAGCAGTTCGGGCCGCTTGCCCAGCGCGAGGGCCAGGGCGAGCCGGGTGCGCTGGCCGCCCGACAGGGTGCGGACCCTCGCGCCGCCGGGGAGCGGGTCCGCGATGCGTTCGGCGGTGTCCTGGTCCCATGTGGCGGGGTTCAGTTCGGCGCCCGCCCAGAGCGTCTCGGTGACCGTCAACTGCGGGTACAGCGGCTTGTCCTGGGCCACAAAGGCCATCCGGGCGCGGGCTTCGGCGGGCGATGTCCCCAGCACCCGTACCGTTCCCTCGGCCGGCCGCAGGAACCCCGCGGCGATGCCCAGCAGGGTGGACTTGCCGGCCCCGTTGGGCCCGACGAGCGCGCACACGCGCCCGGCGGGCAGCCGGAACGAGCAGTCACGCAGCACCCGGCCACCGCCTCTGCCCCGATATGTCATGCCGAGGTCCACGGCCTCGATCGCAGCGCCTGTCATCCGGTGTGATCCCCCTCGAACGTCTTGTCCAGTACGGCGGTGAAGAGCGCGCTCACGTCGTCCCTGTCCAGGCCGGCGGCGCGGGCCCGGCCGGCCCAGTCGGCGAGCTCGGCGCGCAGCGGGGCGTCGTCGGCCGCCGCCGCGCCGCCGAGAGCCCGGGTGACGAAGGTGCCGAGGCCGCGCCGCGCCTCGACGAGACCCTCGCGCTCCAGCTCGCGGTACGCCTTCAGCACGGTGTTCGGGTTGATGGCGGTGGCCTCCACGACCTCGCGTGCGGTGGGCAGCCGGTCGCCGGGCTCCAGCAGCCCCAGCCGCAGGGCGTGTTTGGTCTGCTGGACGATCTGGAGGTACGTGGCGACGCCGCTGCGCCGGTCGATGCGGAACTCGACCGCTGCGGACTGTGCCATGTTCACCCCTTTCACTAATTGAGTAGTGAAAGGGTGGCGTAAGAAAGGGGCGGCGTCAAGGGACGCCGCCCCTCCTGCTCCTGACGGCGGCTCAGGACTCCGTGCGGTACATCAGGTCGACCTCGTGCGTGGTGAAGCCCATCCGCTCGTAGACGGACACGGCCGCCGTGTTGTCCGCGTCGACGTAGAGCATCGCGGTGGGCAGCCCTTCGGAGGCGAGGTGGCGCAGCCCGGTCGCGGTGAGCGCCTTGCCCAGGCCGCCGCCCTGCGCGTCGGGCCGGATGCCGACCACGTAGACCTCGCCGAGCTGCTCCTCGGCGTGCACCTTCGTCCAGTGGAAGCCGATCAACTCGGAGCCGCCGTCGTCCGTTCCGCGTTCGGCGAGGAAGAACCCCTTCGGATCGAACCAGGGCTCGGCCTTGCGGTCGTCCAGGTCGCGCTGGGTCAGCGAGCCCTGCTCGGGGTGGTGCGCAAAGGCGGCGCTGTTCACGGCGAGCCAGGCGGCGTCGTCCTCGCCCGGCACGAACGTGCGGACGGTGACGCCCGGCGGCAGCGTCGGCTCGGCGATGTTCAGCGGGCTCAACGGGCGGCGCAGCTGGCGCAGTTCCCGGAAGAGCGAGAGCCCGAGCACCTGCGCGAGGTGGCGTGCGGCGGACTTGCCGCCGTGCGCCCAGACCCGCAGCCGCTTGCCGGTCGCGGCGAGCAGGGCCGCCCCGAGCGCCCGCCCGTGCCCGTGCCCGCGGTGCGACGGGTGCACGACCAGCTCGGCGGCCGGAGCCTCCACGGGGTCGGTGTCCTCCAGCTGCGCGTACCCGACCAGCGTGCCGCCCGCGGTCAGCAGGAAGTGCCGTACGCCTTCCCGGTGCCCGCCCCGCAACTGCAGCCGTCCCTGCTCGGAAACGGCCTGCCTGCCGTCGGACTGCGCGGCCTCGGCGAGCAGCTCGGAGACGGCGGTCGCCTGGTCGGGGGAGAGGGTGTCGAGCGTCTGGATCTCGCGTCCGGGGGCGGGGAGGGGTACGTCAGTCGTCATGTGTACGAGCGTACGGCGGGTGGGGTGCGAACGAGGGGTGCGCGTGCTCCTCCACGCTCAGCTGTCGGGCTCCGGCGGGTTCAGCACGCCGTCCGCGATGCGGGAGAGGTCCTCGGCGGCGGGCAGCAGTTCGCGTACCCGGTCGGGCAGCCCGGCGTACGTGCTGACGGCCAGGGGTGTGTTGTATCCGCGCAGGGTGTACTCGACCATGGCGCGATCGCGGCTCTCGGCGATGAGGATGCCGAGGGTGGGCTCGTCGCGCTCCTTGTCCCGGACCAGGTCGTCGACCACCGAGACGTAGAAGCCGAGCTGTCCGAAGTGCTCGGGATGGGCCTTGCGGGTCTTGAGCTCCAGGACGACGTAGCAGTGCAGCTTGCAGTGGTAGAAGAGCAGGTCGATGCGGTACTCGCTGTCGCCCACGACGATGGGGTACTGGCGTCCGACGAAGGCGAAACCGACCCCCAGCTCGGTGAGGAAGCGGATCAGGTTGGCGACGAGGGCGTCCTCCAGATCGCGCTCGGCGGGACGTCCCTCCAGCTCGGTGAAGTCGAGACGGTACGGATCCTTGAAGATCTGCTTCACGGCGTCGGAGCCGGCGGGCAGCGTGACGTCGAAGTTGTTGGCCGCGGCGCCTTCGGCGAGGTGCAACTGCGTGTGGATCATCGAGCCCAGGTAGTCGCGGGACCAGCCGTGGTGGACGGCGTGCTGAGCATAGAAGTCCCGCTCGAAGGGGGTCTTGCATTTGTCCATGAGGAGCTGGAGATGCCCCCAGGGCATTTGTGCAGCAGCTTGCTGCGCAAATGGTTCGACCCATGTTCGAGCCAGCTGCTGCATGTACTGAAGATTGCGCGTGCTGAAACCCCGCTGGTTCGGGAACGCCGTCCGCAGTTCGGTGGCGATCCGGTCGATGACCTTCGTACCCCACTTCTCCCCGCGCTGCCGCTCCAGGATCGTCCGCCCGATCTCCCAGTACATCTGGAGCATCGCGGTGTTCACCTTGAGCTGTGCGCGCACATGCGCGCCCCGCACGATCGACTTCAGGTCGTCGATCATCTCGTGAAAGCCGGCTGGCAGTCCGGGGGGCTGTTGGGCGGGGACGACCGCCCTCGGTGTGGTGGTGCTGTCCATGCGTACAGATTTGCGCCCGTGATGCAGGCGGTGACGTTTCTGCTCACATATGTAAGCCATATGAGTGAATGGCCCCGTTCTGCTCGGACGGCAACCTATTCGTAACCCCGAACACCTGTCGCGCTACGCGCGTTGACCCTAGGCTGCGGCACGCAGTCTCCAGACTTGTCACACGCTCACACCACCGCTGAACTCACAAGGGGACCGATGTCAGCGACACCGCAGAAGAACCGCGCGTCCCGGCGGGTGCTTGCCGCCGCAGCCGGTCTGGCCACCGTCGGCGCGCTGGTCGCCGCCATGCCGGCCGGCGCACACGGGCACGGCAGGGGGCACGGCCACCACGCGCCGGCCCGGACCGTCGACGTGCAACTGCTGTCCTTCAACGACCTGCACGGCAACCTGGAGCCGCCGGCCGGTTCGGCCGGTACGGTCACCGAGACGCAGGCCGACGGCACGACGAAGGCCGTCCCGGCCGGAGGCGTGGAGTACCTCGCCTCCTCGCTGCGTGCCGCGCGCAAGGGTCACCCGTACTCCATCACCGCGGCCGGCGGGGACATGGTCGGGGCGAGCCCGCTGCTGTCGGGCCTCTTCCACGACGAGCCGACCATCGAGGCGCTCAACAAGATCGACCTCGATGTGACGACCGTCGGCAACCACGAGTTCGACGAGGGCGCCACCGAGCTGGCCCGCCTCCAGAACGGCGGCTGTCACCCGGTCGAGGGGTGCTACGAGCAGGGCAAGAAGTTCCAGGGCGCCGACTTCCCGTACCTGGCGGCCAATGTGACGGACGAGAAGACCGGCAGGCCGATCCTCAAGCCGTACACGGTGTGGAAGAAGAACGGCGTCAAGATCGGCTTCATCGGGGTGACCCTGGAGGGCACGCCGAACATCGTGACGGCCAACGGCGTCAAGGGCCTGAAGTTCCACGACGAGATCGAGACGGTCAACAAGTACGCCAAGGAGCTGGACCGGCAGGGCGTGAAGTCCATCGTCGCGCTGATCCACGAGGGTGGCGCCCCGGCCTCGTCCTCGTACAACTACGACTGCGACAGCCCGGCCGCGGGTGACGGGATCTCCGGGCCGATCACCGAGATCGCCAAGGGCATCTCGCCGAAGGTCGACGCACTGGTGACGGGCCACACCCACCAGGCGTACGTGTGCACGATCCCGGACCCGGCGGGCAACCCGCGCCTGGTCACCTCGGCCTCGTCGTTCGGCAAGCTGTACACGGACACGACGCTGACGTACGACCGCCGCACCAAGGACATCGTGCGCACCGCGGTGAAGACGTCCTCGAAGCACCGCCCCGCGCCCGCGAACCCGGTCTCGGCGAACCACGTCGTCACCCGGGACCAGGCCAAGGCCACCGACATGACGGCCCTGATCGCCCGCTGGAACACCCTCGCGGCGCCGATCGCCAACCGGCCGCAGGGCTTCATCTCCGCCGACATCAACGGCCGCGGTTCCACGGCCCCCGAGAAGCCGCTCGGCAACCTGATCGCCGACGCGCAGCTGGAGGGTCTGGCCCCGGCGGACAAGGGCGGGGCGGTCGTCGCGTTCATGAACCCGGGCGGCATCCGTTCCGACCTGGTGTACAAGGCGTCGGGCAGTGAGGGCGACGGCGTCGTGACGTACGGCGAGTCGTTCACCGTGCAGCCGTTCACCAACATGATGAACGTCGTCGACCTGACCGGCGCGCAGCTGGTCGCCGCGCTCCAGCAGCAGGTCAGCGGCTCGAACGAGGCCAGCCCGAAGATCCTCCAGGTGTCCGAGGGGCTGACCTACACCCTGGACATGACGAAGTCGGGCGCGGACCGCGTGGTCACCGGCACCATCAGGCTGAACGGTGAGGCGATCGATCCGGCCGCGTCCTACCGGGTCGCGATGAACGAGTTCCTGGCGGGCGGCGGCGACGGCTTCGCGGCCCTCGGCGCGGGCACCGACAAGCTGGTCGGCGCCTCCGACCTGGACCTGTTCAACGCCTACCTGGCCGCGCACTCCACGGCCGCGGCGCCGCTGGCCCCGCCGGCGACGGACCGGATCACGATCGTCCAGTAGTTCCGGCGTACGACACCGGCATGATGCGCGGGTGGGGGCCAGCGGCCCCGGCCCGCGCATCCGTCGTTCCCGCGCCGCACCCGAGGCGTACGCCCTGTTCCGTGAGTGATGTGTACGGGTCATAATCCGGGGGCCGATCCCAGGCTGGCTGACCCCACACGGCACCCGGAGGCGTTCTCGCATGAGCCCGTACACCACGAACCGCAGACACTTCCTGGCCGGAGCGCTCGCCGTTTCCGCCACGGCCCTCGTCGGCACGGCGCCCGCGCGCGCCGAGGCCCGGCAGGCACTCACCGTGCAGGACTGGATGCGTGGCATCGCGGACGCCACCGCGCTCCAGCGGCTGACGATTCCCGGTTCGCACGACTCCGGCGCCCGCTACGGTGGCCCCTGGACCGAATGCCAGAACACGACGATCGCGGAGCAGCTGAACAGCGGGGTGCGCTTCCTGGACGTACGTTGCCGGATCACCGGTGGCTCGTTCGCGATCCACCACGGGGCCTCGTACCAGAACCTGATGTTCGGCGATGTGCTCGGCGCCTGCCGGGACTTCCTCGCCCAGCGGCCCACCGAGACGGTGCTGATGCGGGTCAAGCAGGAGTACTCGGAGGAGAGCGACGCCGCGTTCCGCGCGGTCTTCGACGACTACCTCGACAACCGGGGCTGGCGCCCGCTGTTCCGCATCGACTCCGCGCTGCCGACGCTGGGCGGGGCGCGCGGCAAGGTGGTGCTGCTCGCCGACAACGGGGGCCTGCCCGGGGTGCGGTACGCCGATCCGGGGCTGTTCGACATCCAGGACGACTACATGGCGGAGCCGTTCGCCAAGTACCCGAAGATCGAGGCCCAGTTCCGCCGGGCGGCGGAGCAGCCGGGCAAGCTGTTCATGAACTACGTGAGCACCGCGGCCCTGCTGCCGCCCCGCTGGAACGCGGACCGGCTCAACCCGCAGGTGCAGTCGTTCCTCGACTCCTCGCAGGCGTCCGGCTGGACCGGGCTCGGTATCGTCCCGCTGGACTTCCCGGCCACGCGGTCGGGGCTGGTGGAGTCGTTGATCCGGCACAACCCGGCTTCCTGAGACGGGAAGTCACAGGCCCGCCAGGAACTCCCGTACCGCCCGCGCGCATCCCTTCGGGTCCTGGAGCTGGACGAAGTGGTCGGTCTCCAGCGTGACGAGCGAGGTGCGCGGGCGGCGCGACGCCATCGCGGCGGCCTGCTCGGCGGGGAGTGCCTGGCTGGTGCGGCCGTTGACCACCAGCGCGGGGCAGTCGCTCGCCAGCCACTGCGCCCAGTGGTCGCCGTGCACCTGCCGCTCGGAGTCGAGCGTGTCCTGCGGGTGGAACGGCAGCCGCCAGCCGTCGCCGTCCGGCAGTGGCCTCAGCAGGGGCCCCACCATCGGGCCCACCGGGCCGCAGGCGGCGATCAGTTGTTCCCGGGTGGGCGCGGTGTACGGGAAGTCCGCGAGGAAGGCCAGCGGGCCGGGGTCCTGGTGCGGCAGGTCGACCGCGGCGTCGATGTTGACGAGAGCGGCGACGGCGGCGGGCCGGGCGGCGGCGAGGTGCAGCGCGTTGATGCCGCCGAGCGAGTGCCCGAGAGCGACGACCGGGCCGGTGCCCAGGTGGTCGAGCAGGGTGGTCAGGTCCAGGACGTAGCCCGCCCGGCTGTAGTCGTCCGCCCGGTCGGAGTCGCCGTGGCCGCGCTGGTCGGGGGCGATGACCCGCCATTCGGGGCCGAGCTCGCCGGCCAGGTCGTCGAAGGAGGAGCCCTCGGAGAGATGGCCGTGCAGGGCCAGGAGCGGGCGGCCGTTGGCGGGGCCGTGGTCGAGGTAGGAGAGGCGGCGGCCGTCGAGGGTCAGTTCACGTCGGCGTGCGGTGTGCTGGTGGGTGGTCATGACGTGACTGTACGTCTGTATAGATCGTGTGCGCAATACGTTTGTATAGATCGCTTGCCCAAAAGATGGGCCGTACGATCCCGGGCATGGGAAACCGTGAGGATCTGCTGGCCGGAGCGAGGCGCTGCCTGGAGGAGAAGGGCTATCTCCGCACCACCGTGCGCGACATCGCCACCGCCTCCCGGGTCTCGATGGCGGCGATCGGCTACCACTTCGGCTCCCGCGAGGCCCTGCTCAACCAGGCGCTGTTCACGGCACTCGACGAGTGGGGCCGGGCGGGCGGTACGGAGTCCGGGGCGGGGGGCGGCGGTACGGCAGCCGAGCGGTACGCGGCCCTGTGGACGCGGGAGATCGCCTCGTACCGAACCGACCGCTGGCTGTGGATCGCCTCGGTGGAGGCCTTCGTGCACGCCCAGAGCTCACCGGACCTGCTGGCCCTCCTGGCCGCCGGCCAGCGCGAGGGCCGCCGGGGGGTGGCGGCCCAGCTGGCCGGGGTGCCGGAGGCGGAGGTCGCCGAGGAGGAGGTGCGGGGGCTCGGGTCGGTGCAGCTCGCGCTGATGAGCGGCGTGATGATCCAGTGGCTGACCGACCCGGAGGAGGCCCCCGATGCCCGCGAGATCGCGGCGGGGCTGCGGGCGCTGGCGGGGCGGCTGGAGGGGGCGTAGGGCTGCCGCCGCTACCCCTGCGGCGGCTCCGGCGGTGGCTGCGGCGCTCCCGGCAGCCGGATCATCGCTTCCGTGCCGCCGCCCTCCGCCGGGCGCAGGCCGATCTCGCCGCCCGCCTGCTGGACCGTACGCGCCACGATCGACAGGCCGAGGCCCGAGCCGGGCAGCTGGCGGGCGGACGGTGAGCGCCAGAAGCGTTCGAAGACGTGGGGGAGCTCGTCGGCGGGGATGCCGGGACCGTGGTCGCGGACCGTCAGCTCGCCCCGGTGCAGCACGACGTCGATCGTGCCGCCGCGCGGGCTGAACTTCACCGCGTTGTCCAGGACGTTGACGACCGCCCGCTCCAGGGAGGCCGGTTCGGCCCGTACGTACCAGGGGGCCAGCTCGGCCGTGATGGTCAGCTCGGGGCCGCGCAGACGGGCTCGTTGCAGTGCGGTGCGGGCGATGTCGTGGAGCGCGACGACCTGGAGCGGACCGGGGTCCGCCGCGTCGGGGCGGGCGAGTTCCTGGAGGTCGCCGATGAGCGAGGCCAGCTCCGTCATCTGGGCCTTCACCGACGTCATCAGCGCCCGGCGGTCGTCCGGCGGGATGGCCCGGCCGGTCTCGTCGCTCCGGGCGAGGAGTTCGACATTGGTGCGGAGCGAGGTCAGCGGGGTGCGGAGTTCGTGGCCGGCGTCCGCGATGAGCTGCGCCTGACGGTCGCGGGAGGTGGCGAGCGAGGCGGTCATCGAGTTGAACGACCGGGAGAGGCGGGCGATCTCGTCCTCGCCCTCCACCGGGATGCGGACCGTCAGGTCCTCGGTGCGGGCGACGTGTTCGACCGCCTCGGTGAGCTCGTCGACGGGGCGCAGGCCGGAACGGGCCACCCAGAGCCCGGCGGCGCCGGCGCCGATGACGCCGATGCCGGAGACGAGGAGGAGGACCCAGGCGAGGGTGGTGAGGGGCCGGTCGATCTCGCTCAGGGGGCGGGCGAACGAGATGCCGATCTTCAGGGAGGGCTGGCCGACGCCTTTCACCTCGCCCGGCTTCGTGAACACGCGCATCCTCACGCCGTCCGCGTCGGTCGACGTGTGCAGGGCCGACGGCTGCTCACCACTGACCACGGCGAGGTCGGACACGGTCACCGGAAGCGCCGCCGACTCCGGGTCGGTGCAGACCGTTCCCTGGGCGTCGATGAGCTGAACGGTGAGCCCGGAGTCGGTACGGGGCAGTTGCTGTCCGGTGCCCAGGCAGTACGAGTACAGGGAGGTCAGGTAGCGCCCGTCGACCGTGGTGTTCCGCAGCGACGTGTCCTGCTGATGCTCCAGCTGCGCCTTCGTCACGAACCAGCACGCCACCGCCACCGCCGCCACCGCCACCGCCACCGCGGTCGCGACCAGCAGCGCCAGCCGGGAGCGCAGCGGCAGGGCGCGGATCCGCCGGAGCGGGCCGGTCATCCCTCGCCCCCGCCCGAGCGCAGCGCGTATCCCACGCCGCGGACCGTGTGGACCAGGCGGGGTTCGCCGCCCGCCTCCGTCTTGCGGCGCAGGTACATCACGTACACGTCCAGGGAGTTGGAGCTCGGTTCGAAGTCGAAGCCCCAGACCGCCTTGAGGATCTGCTCGCGGGTCAGCACCTGGCGCGGGTGCGCCAGGAACATCTCCAGGAGGGTGAACTCGGTACGGGTCAGTTCCACGTGGCGGGTGCCGCGCATGACCTCGCGGGTCGCGAGGTCCATGCGCAGGTCGGCGAAGGCCAGGACGTTGTCGTCGGGGACGGGGCCCGCCGCGGCCGCGTACGAACTGCGGCGCAGCAGGGCCCGGATGCGGGCGAAGAGCTCGTCCAGCTCGAAGGGCTTGACCAGGTAGTCGTCGGCGCCCGCGTCGAGACCGGTGACGCGGTCGCCGACGGTGTCACGGGCGGTGAGCATCAGGATGGGCGTGGTGGCGCCCGTGGCACGGATGCGGCGGGCGGCGGTCAGCCCGTCCATCCGTGGCATCTGGATGTCGAGGACGATGAGGTCGGGGTCGTACACCTCGGCCTTCGTGAGGGCGTCGAGACCGTCGACGGCGACCTCGGTGCCGTACCCCTCGAACGCGAGGCTGCGCTGCAGGGCCTCGCGCACGGCGGGCTCGTCGTCGACGATCAGGATGCGCTGCGGATCGTCTTCGGCGGGGCTCATCGCTTCGTCCTCTTCTCGTTCCGTACGGGCCGGGGCGGCCCCAGTTTCTCAGCCGCGC
This sequence comes from Streptomyces sp. NPDC091416, assembly GCF_044756845.1. Taxonomy (NCBI): domain Bacteria; kingdom Bacillati; phylum Actinomycetota; class Actinomycetes; order Kitasatosporales; family Streptomycetaceae; genus Streptomyces; species Streptomyces sp. NPDC091416. Next base: position 1,467,389 of record NZ_JBIVTU010000001.1, on the reverse strand, counting down.
GCCGCCGGGCCGTGCCGCACCGCGCGGTCAGGAGCCGTTGCCGGCCCGCAGCGTGTCGAGGTCGGCCTTGAGGGTGTTCACCGGGATGGCGAAGCCGAGGCCGACGCTGCCCGCGGCGGCGCTGCTGGAACCGCTCGACGAACTGGCCGAGTACATCGCCGAGTTGATGCCGATGATCTCGCCGTTCATGTTGATCAGCGCGCCACCGGAGTTGCCCGGGTTCAGCGAGGCGTCGGTCTGGATGGCCTTGTACGTGGTGGTGGAGTCGCCGGTGTCGCCGTTGAACTGCTGTCCGCCGAACTCGAAGGGCCACTGCTGCCCGCCGCCCTGGCCCCGGCCCTGTCCCTGGTTCTGCTCCTGGCCGCTGCCGCTGTCGCTGTCCTTGGCCACCGTGACGTCGCGGTCGAGCGCGGACACGATGCCGCTGGTGACCGTGCCGGTCAGGCCCTCGGGCGAGCCGATCGCGACGACCTGGTCGCCGACGGCGACCTGGGAGGAGTCGCCGAGCGTGGCCGTCTTCAGACCACTGGCGCCCTGGAGCTTGATCAGGGCGAGGTCCTTGTCGGCGTCGGTGCCGAGGACCTCGGCGTCGTACGTCTTGCCGGTGCTCAGCGTGACCTTGATGGACGAGGCGCCGGCGATGACGTGGTTGTTGGTGACGATTTCGCCGTCCGACGTGATGACGACGCCGGAACCGGTGGACTGGCCCGCGGTCGAGGTCGCGCCGATCTCGACGATCGTCGGCGAGAGCGCCGCGGCGACGCCGGAGACGGTGCCCTTGCTGCTCTGCGAGACGGTGGTGCCCGGGATGACGCTGCCGGCCGTGGAGGTGGTGGTGCCGTCCGTGAGCCGGCCGATCACGGTGGCGGTACCGCCACCGACGATCGCGGCCGCGATGGCCACCGCCGCGAGGAGCGCGACGGGCCGGCGGACCCGGCGGCGCGACGCGGACGGTTCGGGCGCCGGCTGCGGCAGCCCGTGGGCGCCCCCGCCGCCGTGGCCCGCACCGCCGGCGTACGCGTCGGCCGTGCCGGGAGCGGGCCACACGGCGGTGCCGGGGTCCGGGGCGGCCGGCTGGACGGGCTGGTATGACGGCGGCGGCGGGTAGGCCGCCTCTCCGTTGCCGTACGAGGGGTACATCGGGTACTCGCCGCTCGGGCGCTGGCTCTCTGTCATGTCTACGAGCCTGTCCAGCGAACATGAGAGGACCCTGAGTGTGCCCTGAGAAGCCCGGCAGAAGCTCGTATGCCCGATATAAAGGCCGGTCCGTCAGCCGAGCACCCGGGCCGTCGGCGGCTCGCCGCAGCCGCAGGAGCGCCGGACCACCAGGGCCGACGGGAACTGCTTCAGCCGCTCACGCCGTGAGCCGGACACCCGCAGCGAGTCGTCCAGCACCAGGTCGACCGCGGCCCGCGCCATCGCCGGACGGTCGGAGAACACCGTCGTCAGCGGCGGGTCCGTCAGGCCGGCTTCCTTCACGTCGTCGAAGCCCGCCACCGCGAGCTCACCGGGCACGTCGATCCGCAGCTCGCGCGCGGCCCGCAGCACCCCGATGGCCTGGTCGTCCGTCGTGCAGAAGATCGCCGGCGGACGGTCGGGGCCCGCGAGGAGTCCCAGGGCCACCTGGTAGGCGTCGTAACGGTTGTACGGGGACTGGAAGAGCCGGCCCTCGGTCGAGCGGCCCGACTCGTGCATGGCCCGGCGCCAGCCCTCGACGTGGTCGGCGACCGGGTCGCCGACGGACGGGGTCGACTCCATGCCGCCCAGGCACGCGACGTACGCGTTGCCGTGCTCCAGCAGGTGGCGGGTGGCGAGCTGGGCGCCGCCGACGTCGTCCGTGACGACCGCGACGTCGTCGATCGCCTCGGGCCGCTCGTGCAGCAGCACGACCCGGGCGTCCCACGCCTCTATCTCCGCCGCCGCGCGCTCGCTGGGGCCCTGGCTGACCAGGATCAGCCCGGAGACGCGCATGCCGAGGAAGGCACGCAGGTAGTGGACCTCGCGCTCGTCCCGGTAGTCGGAGTTGCCGACGAGCACCATTTTCCCGCGCTCGGCGGCGGCCTGTTCGACCGCGTGCGCCATCTCCGCGAAGAACGGCTGCCGGGCGTCCGGCACGATCATCCCTATGAGGTCGGTCCGCCGCGAGGCCATCGCCTGGGCGACCCGGTCGGGCCGGTAGCCCAGCTCCTTGATCGCGGCGAGTACCCGCTCGCGCGTGGCCGGGGCGACCGGCCGGGGTCCGTTGTTGATGACGTAACTGACCACTGCGGTCGACGTCCCCGCCAGTCTCGCCACATCGTCCCGCGTCACCTTGGCCACGCGCGGCAGTCTACGCGGATGGAACTACTTCCCGGCAGGCCGGACCGGGGCTTCTTCCGTGACCCCGGCTGCCTCCGGCTGCTCCGAACGGGTGAGGGTTTCGGCGGTCGCCTTCGCGGCCGCCGACTTCGCCTCCTCGGCGGCGGCGCGCTCGACCTTCTCCGGCGCGACGAAGCGGTAGCCCACGTTGCGGACGGTGCCGATGAGCGACTCGTGCTCGGGACCGAGCTTGGCGCGCAGCCGCCGTACGTGGACGTCGACCGTCCGGGTACCGCCGAAGTAGTCGTAGCCCCAGACCTCCTGGAGCAGCTGGGCGCGGGTGAAGACCCGGCCCGGGTGCTGCGCCAGGTACTTGAGCAGTTCGAATTCCTTGAAGGTCAGGTCCAGGACGCGGCCCTTGAGCTTCGCGCTGTACGTGGCCTCGTCCACCGAGAGATCACCGTTGCGGATCTCCATCGGGGAGTCGTCGGCCGTGATCTGCTGCCGGCCGGTGGCCAGCCGCAGTCGCGCCTCGACCTCGGCGGGGCCCGCCGTGTCCAGCAGCACGTCGTCGATGCCCCAGTCCGCGGTGACGGCCGCGAGGCCGCCCTCGGTGACGACGAGGATCAGCGGACAGCCGGGTCCGGTGGACCGCAGCAGCTGGCAGAGTGAGCGGACCTGCGGCAGATCGCGCCGTCCGTCGACGAGGATGACGTCGGCACCGGGGGTGTCGACGAGAGCGGGTCCTTCGGCGGGAGCCACCCGCACGCTGTGCAGCAGGAGGCCGAGGGCGGGAAGCACCTCCGTCGACGGTTGGAGGGCATTCGTCAGGAGCAGCAGTGAACTCATCGCCGCCCACCTGCCTGGGTCGTCGGTCGATGATCGTGCACGGTTGGCTCGCCCATTACGTCGGTCCTCCTCGTTCCCTGCGAGAGGGGCACTCCCGGGTCGGACCCGGGGGAGTATGCGGCACTGCTTCGTACGCTTTTTCCGTGTGCGGTCGTACGTCGTTTCGTCATACGGCCTTTACCCGTGCGGCCCGCGCCCAGGGCCGCTGAGCTTGTCGAAACGTCGTCGTAACAACGCGCGGAAAGCACAAAAGGACCCGGGGGCTGCTTTGCCCGGATCCTCTTCCCAGCAGAATAGCCCACATGACTTCTGTGTCCGAGGGGCGATTTCGAAGTTCCTCTGTTCCCTTGATCACGCACGGTCCGTCGCGGACTGCGTTGCGGGCCGATGACGGGGTCCTCATCGAGGCGGTGTACGACCCGTGTACGGGAGATGGCGCCGCCCGCGCCGGGGCGGGCGGCGCCACCACCGCCATCGTCGTCGCGCACGGATTCACCGGTTCGGCGGACCGCCCGGCGGTGCGGCGCGCCGCGGAGGTGTTCTCGCAGCGTGCGGCGGTGATCACGTTCTCGTTCCGGGGGCACGGACGTTCCGGCGGGCGGTCCACGGTGGGGGACCGCGAGGTCCTCGATCTGGCGGCCGCCGTGGCCTGGGCGCGGTCGCTCGGACACACGCGGATCGTTACGGCCGGGTTCTCGATGGGCGGTTCCGTGGTGCTTCGGCACGGAGCGCTGTATACGGCCCCGGGAGCGGCGGGGGAGCCCGGGGGGCGCACGGAAGCGCACGGGGAGGCGCACGCGGACGCCGTGGTGTCGGTGAGCGCTCCAGCGCGCTGGTACTACCGGGGGACGGCCCCGATGCGCCGCCTGCACTGGATGGTCACCCGCCCCACGGGCCGGATCGTCGGGCGGTACGGCTTCCGCACCCGGATCGACCGCAACGACTGGGACCCGGTCCCGCTGTCCCCGGTCGAGGCCGCCGGCCGGATCGCCCCGGCCCCGCTCCTGATCGTGCACGGCGACCAGGACCCGTACTTCCCGCTCGACCACCCGCGGATGCTCGCCGACGCGGCGGGCGGGGCCGCCGACCTGTGGCTGGAGCCCGGCATGGGCCACGCGGAGAACGCGGCGGACGAGACCTTGCTCACCCGCATCGCCGACTGGGCGATGACGCGGTGACCCATGATGGACAGCCGACGCGTGAGCTGACGCGAGACGAGAGGAGTGCCGCCATGCCCGCGGGAACCATCCGCTACTGGGCAGCTGCCAAGGCCGCGGCCGGAACCGCGGAGGAGCCGTACACCGCTGCGACGCTCAAGGAGGCGCTCGACGCGGTACGCGAACGGCACCCCGGTGAGCTGAGCCGCGTACTGCGCAGGTGCTCGTTCCTCATCGACGGCGACCCCGTCGGGACCCGGAGCCATGAGACCGTACGCCTTGCCGAGGGCGGCACGGTCGAGGTGCTCCCGCCGTTCGCAGGAGGGTGAACCGCAGAACATGAGCAGCAGCGATCAGCAGCAGCCGTACCCGCAGCAGCAGCCGCCGTATCCCCAGCCGCAGTATCCGTACGGGCAGGAACCGCAGCCGCAGCAACCGCAGCCGTACGGGGACCCCGCGTACGGGGATCCGCCGTACGGGGACCCTTCGTACGCGAACCCGCCGTACGGCGGGCAGGCGTACCCCGCTCAGGGGTACGCGGAGCAGGGATACGCCGACCCGTCGTACGGGCAGCAGCCGCCGGCCCACGGGTACGACCCGCACCCGCCCCAGCAGGCCGCCGGGTACCCGCAGCAGGGTTCACCCGCCCCGCAGGCCCCGCAGGCCCCGCAGGCCCCGCAGGCCCCGCAGGCCCCGCAGGCACAGCCCGGGGCCGGCTGGCCGGCCGGGGACCAGGGGGTCACCCAGACCTGGGAGGGCCAGACCTGGGACACGCAGTACCAGCCGACGATCCGGCCCGCCGACCCCGCCGGGCCTGCGCAGCCCGTGGCTCCCGCGCAGCCCGCCGCTCCGGTGCAGGCCGCCGCCGAGGAGACCGCGTACCTGGCGCCGGTGCCGGGCGCGTCCGGCTCGTACCCGCTGCCCCCCGAGGCCCGGGCAGCGCCCGCCGCGCCCGGCCCGGCCCCCGTGGCCCCCGCGCCGGGCGAGGACGGCTACAACGCGCCGACCACCCTGGGCAACAGCCGCATCACCGACGCCCAGCGCGCCCGCGCCGAGGGCCGGTCGCCGATCATCGCGCCCGGGATGCAGCCGGCCGCGATCACCGCGGGGCTCGGGCTGCTGCTCGCGCTCGGCGCGGCCGTCGGCCAGTACGCCCTGGTCGTCCCGCTGGTGCTGCTCCAGGCGGTGACCGCGGCGGGATGGTTCCGGCTCAACGGCATGTGGCCGGCCCGGCAGGGCATCGCGCTCGCCTTCGCCGGCGGCCTCGTCGCCGATGTGGCGCTGCTCGCGGCCGGCCGGGAGAACGGTCCGGCCGCGATCCTGGGCACCCTGGGCGTCTGGGTGCTGCTCACCGTCGTGCTCCAGCTGCGCAGCCGGGCCGGTGCCGATGAGCGGATGGAGGGGCTGATGGCGACGGTCGCCTCGGCCGCGCTCGCGGTGCTCGCGACCGGCCACCTCGCGGCCGTCCCGGACGCCGTGACGGCCGGGGGTCTGGCCGTCGCCGCGGCGGTGCTCGTCCGCGCGCTGCCGCTGCCCGGACCGGCCTCCGTGGTGGCGGCGCTCGTCGTCGCGGCGGGTGCCGGCGCGGTGGGAGGTGCCGTCACCGACCTGGGGGCCAAGGGCGCGCTGCTCGGCCTGGCGGCCGGCGGATGTGCGCTGATCGGGCTGCGGGTGGCGAGCTATGACTACCCGTCACGCTTCGTCCACATGACGGCGGGTGTGGCCCTGCCGCTGACCGCGGCCGCCCCGGCCGTCTATCTGGTCGGGCGCATGATCGCCTAGCCCGTACCGCGTCGCCCGGCCTGCCGAAGCCCTCCACGGGGAACCGATGGGGGGCTTCCGCACGTCGATCACCCGGGGCGTGACGTGCGGCCGCAGTAGGCTCACGGGCGCCAGGGGTCCGATGGATGTGGCGCGGGGGAGGACAGGCATGCGTGCACTGCGAATACTGCTGATCGTCGTCGTGGTTCTGGCCGGGGTGTTCATCGCGGTCGACCGCGCGGCGGTGTACTTCGCGGAGTCGGAGGCGGCGGACCGGGTGGTCGTCTCCGGGGCGCGGACCGGGTCGACGGACGTCTCCATCCGGGGTTTCCCGTTCCTGACCCAGGTCGCCGGATCGGAGCTCGACGAGGTCGACGTGAAGGTCACCGGGATCGAGGCGACCGCCGGCGGCCGGGTGCTCCGGATCAGCAGCATGGAGGCCGAACTGCGCCAGGTGCGGCTGACCGACGGCTTCTCCGGAGCCACGGCGGCCCGGGCCAGCGGGACGGCCGTCATCTCGTACGAGGACCTGACGAAGGCCGCCGCCGACGGTGTCGTCGTCGAGTACGGCGGCAACGGCAAGGTGAAGGTGACCGGCACGGTCGTCCTCCCGGTCGTCGGCCGGACGGTCTCGCGCAGCGTCCTGTCCACCGTCACCCTGGTCGACGGCCACACCGTGCGGGTGCACGCGGACAAGGTGCCGGGCGAGGGCATTCCCGGGCTCGAAGGACTCGTGCGCGAGAAGACCGACTTCGAGCGCGAGGTGGGCAAGCTGCCCAACGGCCTGAAGCTGGAGAAGATCCAGCCGACCGCCGACGGGCTGGAGATCTCCGTGACGGGCTCCGACGTACGCCTCGCCGGATAACCCCCCGTGCGGCCGGGTAGAGGGGTTCCTGGGCGGAGCCATGCCCCCGGGGCGGACCGCGCCGCCACATATTGAGACAGCCGAGTCCGTTCCGTAGATGCCCGACGTGCCGCGTGGGCCGGGCGGCCGTCCCGCAGTGCCCGCGACCCCGATTGAGTCTCACGTATCGGACGATCGTGTCTCAATATGCGACACAACGGTGACATGGCCGCCCGTACGTCCCTACGATCGGTTCCATGCAGTGCTCTATTGGCGGTCTCCCGCAGCGGGGACAGGCGGATCTCACGAAGCGGCGGGCAGTGGACCTGTGCCGCGTCGCCGCCATGCTCTGTCGCACTGTCTGAGCGGGATCCGTCGGACTCTCCCGCATTCCCGGCCCTTCGACCGCTCGTCGGGGCCATCCCGCGTGGCACGCGTGCACGCGCCGAACCCGCGCCGCGTACATCCGGATCACCACGCACCATCGCGCACCACTCGCATCGTCCCGCCGCAGACTGCCCCGGAGGAGAACAGAATGAGCCGCAGTGACGTCCTGGTAGACGCCGACTGGGTCGAGGCCCACATCGACGACCCGAAGGTCGCCCTCGTCGAGGTCGACGAGGACACCTCCGCGTACGAGAAGAACCACATCAAGAACGCGATCCGGATCGACTGGACCAAGGACCTCCAGGACCCGGTGCGCCGTGACTTCATCGACCAGGCCGGCTTCGAGGAGCTGCTGTCGAAGAAGGGCATCGGCAACGACACCACGGTCGTCCTCTACGGCGGCAACAACAACTGGTTCGCGTCCTACGCGTTCTGGTACTTCAAGCTCTACGGCCACCAGGACGTCCGCCTGCTCGACGGCGGCCGCAAGAAGTGGGAGCTCGACTCCCGCGACCTGGTCGACGGCGACCAGATCCCGTCCCGCCCGGCCACGCAGTACAAGGCCCAGCCGCAGGACGAGTCGATCCGCGCCTACCGCGACGACGTCGTGAAGGCCATCGGCAACCAGAACCTGGTCGACGTGCGCTCGCCCGACGAGTTCAGCGGCAAGCTGCTCGCCCCGGCCCACCTCCCGCAGGAGCAGTCGCAGCGCCCCGGCCACGTGCCGAGCGCCCGCAACATCCCGTGGTCGAAGAACGCCAACGACGACGGCACCTTCAAGTCGGACGACGAGCTCAAGGCCCTCTACGAGGCCGAGCAGGTCGACCTGGCGAAGGACACCATCGCCTACTGCCGCATCGGTGAGCGCTCCGCGCTCACCTGGTTCGTGCTGCACCAGCTGCTCGGCCAGGAGAACGTCAAGAACTACGACGGTTCGTGGACCGAGTACGGCTCCCTCGTGGGCGTGCCGATCGAGCTCGGCGCCAACAAGTAACCCGTACGACCCGGACCGGCACGACCCCTCGACCAGAAGGACAGAACGCCATGTGTGGAGCAAAGGCCGGCGGCCCCGACGCTTCGACGATCAAGCCCGGTGAGACCACCATCCAGGGCAGCGTGACCCGCGACGGCGAGCCCGTCACCGGCTACGTCCGCCTGCTGGACTCGACCGGCGAGTTCACCGCCGAGGTCCCGACCTCGGCGACCGGACAGTTCCGCTTCTACGCGGCCGAGGGCACCTGGACGCTGCGCGCCCTCGTCCCCGGCGGCAGCGCCGACCGCACGGTCGTGGCCCAGACGGGCGGCCTCTCCGAGGTGGCCATCGCCGTCTAGCGATCACTGTCACGGCGCTGCCGATGACCGGCCGAAGGGCCGTACCCCAGGGGGTTGGACGCTTCCTGTGAACGGGGTACGGCCCTTCGTGCCGTCCGGGCGGGAAACGGTGCTGCCCGGGCGGGGAGCCGGTGCCGTTCCAGAACCGGCCGGGCGGGCGGATCGGGCCTACGCTGGATTCATGTACCGCCGACGCCGGCGCGCCTACTTCGTGATGATGGGGATCTGTCTCGTCCTCTTCGTCTCCGCCTGGGCCTTCGTGAGGCTCTGGTCGATGCCCGCCGCCATCGCGATGTGCGTGGTCGCGATGGTGATACCGCCCGTCGCGGCGATGGTCGCCAACCGGAAGGGGCCGGAGGACCGCTGGTGGGACGACCCCACCGCCGCGCCGCCCCGGCCTCCGTCCCGTCCCCGTGCCCGTCCGGGCAAGGGAGAAGCGACCGGCGACCCGGAGTCGGACGCGTGGTGGGACGAACTCGACGGGAAGAAGCGCCGCCCGTAGCGAGGACCCGTCCGGTTCCGCCCGCGCGCCGTGCCCGCTCCGGTCAGTAGACGAGCGCCTGGACGCCGTCGGCCATGATCTCGCTGACGAAGACCTGCGCGCCGGCGATCCGCACGCCCTCCAGGACGTCCTGCTCGGTGATGTCGCGGCGGGCCGCGCACTGGGTGCAGAGCGTGATCTGCCCGGCCGCCTGAATCGACTCGATCAGATCCGGCAGCGGCGCCGCGTGCGGCAGTTCGAACTCGGCGGCCCGTCCCGGCAGCGCGAACCAGGAGGACTCCCCGGTCAGCCAGAGCGAGACCTCCACGCCGCTGGCGACGGCGACCGCCGCGACGGTGAACGCCTGGGAGCAGCGCTCGGCGGAGTCGGCACCTGCGGTCACCTTGATCACGAGCTTCTTCGGCATATGCCGAACTGTAATCCCCGCTCGCACAACCTCGTTGAGGCCCGGCGGGTCAGTGGTGTGCGCAGATAACGGAATCTGCGCCTCAGGTCTCGTGGGGGGACCCAATTTGAACCCGAAAGACACCAATCCTGACGAGCGGGCCGAGCCTCCCGTGCAGGTGGAGACGCCGGAACAGGTGGTTCCGGAAGCGGCTTCCCCGGAAGCGGCCGCACCACTTATGACACCCGCACCGCTCGTGACTGCGAAGCGGCGTCCGCGCGGCCGTACGACGCTGATCATCGCCGCAGCCGTGGTCCTGGGCCTCGCGGCCGGCACCGCCTTCGGCTACGGCGTGCAGGCCGACCGCGCCCCGACACCGCCGGCCGCGCTCTCGCAGCCGGATCTCGCCTACCCGGCGAAGGCACTGCCCGCCGATCAGGTGCCGGACCCGCTGCCGGCGTCGCAGGACCGCCAGGTCCGTACGGACGGCGACCTGCGCAAGCTGCTTGTTCCCCGGCCGGCCGGCTGGAGCGACAACGAGGACGTGATGCCGGTCCAGGACGGCTGGATGGGGGTCGAGGACTACGCACTCGACTTCAAGGACGAGGCGTACATGTACGGCAATTTCCTGGCGGCCGACATCCGTCGCATCGCGGCCACGTCCTGGAAGAAGAGCGCGCACCGCGTGGCCGGCATCCGGCTGGTGCAGTTCCGTTCGGGTACGGACTCCCCGGCGGCCGACCACGCCGAGGACCAGCGCGCGTACATGCCCGGGGACGACAACGGTGCGGGCAACGAGGGCGATGCCCTCAAGGGCAGCGGCAGCGGTCGCTACTACCTCTACAAGGTGTCCCGGAAGGCCGGCTACATGCCGCAGTACCGGGCCAGGGCGATCTTCCACCACGGCGACGTGATGGTCGATATCAACATGTTCGACACCGTGCCGATCAGCAAGAAGGACATCCGGACGCTGGCCGAGCGACAGCTGGAGCGCCTGTGAACGACGACCTGACCATGCCCGAGCCCGCGCCCGAACCCGCGCCGAGGAGCAGGGCCCGCCGGATCGTCCTCGCGGCGGTCCCCGTCGTGCTGGTGCTCGCCGCCGTCGCCGGTGCGGCGACGTACACGAAGATCACCGTTGACCACGCGGACCGAACGGCCGCGACGAAGCTCTGGCAGAAGCCGGTGAACAGCGGAGGCAAGGACCCGGCCGGGGAGGTGTCCCGTGGCCGCGCGTCCACCGGGCTCAGCAAGCTGCTCCTGCCGGTCCCGAAGGATTACCGGCTCGGTCCGGACATCGGGGAGCTCGGCAACGACAGCGAGCTCAGCGGCCGGGCGGCCGCCGCGGAAATGAAGGAGAGCGGCCGCGGGCTGGCCGGCAAGCAGCGCCGGGAGCTGGCGAAGCGGATCGACGGACTGCACATCCAGGGCCTCGCCGTCCGGTCGTACGCGGCGGAGGCGAACGACCTCGTGGTCGACACCCAGCTGGTACGGATGAAGGACAGGAAGGCGGTCCGGGACATGTACCGCTTCCAGACCGGTCTCTTCGACGCGGTGGACATCTTCAGGGACGGGCCGAAGATCACCGGCCACACGAAGAACGCCAAGTGTTTCCGGGCGCCCAGGGACAAGAGCGAGCTCGACTCGGTGTACTGCGTCGCGTACGACGGAGAGGTGCTGCTCAGCTTCTCGGCGAGCGGGACCGAGCCGTTCGACGCGTCGGGCACCGCCCTGCTGGTGATGGACCAGCTCGACCACATCAAGTCCCCGGGGGAGTACGTATGAGCGAGCAGACGGCCGCACCGGCCGCCGTCATCGAACCGGACGCAGCGGTCCCATCCCTCCCGCAGCTGCCGCCCGCTCCGCCCGCCTCGTCCCGGCCCCCGCGCCGGATCCTGCGGGCCGTGTCCCGGTGGACCGTCGCCGTGCTGGTGCTCTGCGGGGTCGGTGCCGGTACCGCGTACGAGATCACCGCGATGGAACGCACCGACGTACCGGGCCTCGCCACGGAGAGCGACGGCCGCTGGGACTACCCCCGGCTGAGCCTGCCCGCCCTGCCGGCGGGCAGGCCGCGCCCCTTCAACGAGGACAACACGGCCGAGATCCACTACGCCGACCTGCGCGCCCTGCTGCTCCCGGCCCCGGCCGGAGCCACGGTGGACAAGAAGCTGGCGGGCGGCTGGGTGAGTACCCGGCAGTTCGTGTCCGAGTACGAGGAGGAGAACCGGAGCGACATCGCCGCCACGCTGCGCGACGGGGGGCTGCGCCACATCGCGGCGCGCGGCTGGACCATGCCGGACGGCACGTCGAGCCGGGTCTATCTGCTCCGGTTCAACTCGACGGGTTTCGCCCAGGCGTTCCTCGACGACCGTTACATCGGAGGGTCGGCCGGCGATCCGCTGGCCGGTGCGGCCGACGCCGATCTCGACGAGTCGTGGTCGGGCGACGGGAAGGTGGCGGGAACGACGGCACACGTGTTCGCCGAAGCGAAGCCGTTCGGCGCGGCCCAGGTCCGGCAGAGCTATCTGGCCGCCGGCGACACCGTCGCCCTGATCGTCCAGTCCCGCAAGGGAAGCGGCGGAACGCCGCGCGTGCCCTTCCACCAGACCGTGATCCTGCAGAACCAGCTGCTGGGCTGACCCGCCCCGCGGCACGCCCCGAACCGGCGGGCCGGGACCCCACCCATTAGGCTGGGGCCCGGCCCTGTACTGCCGCCATACCGCTCGTTCAAGGAGCCCCCGTGCTTGAGGCATTCTTCTCCGCCCTGCTGGTCCTGGTCTGCGTCGGCGTTCTCGCCTTCGCCGGCTTGACCGTGAAGAAGCTGTACCAGGGTCAGCGCTGAACCCCCTTCCTCATCCGGCGCCCCTGCCTCCCGCCTTCCGCCTCACAGATCGATTGAGCCGTTCATGATCGAGATCCCGTCCGACCTCCACCCGGACCTCGTCCCGCTGGCCTTCCTGCTGGGCAACTGGACGGGTGCGGGGGTGTCCGACTTCCCCGGCGCCGAGAAGTGCAACTTCGGCCAGGAGGTCTCCTTCCGCCACGACGGACGCGACTTCCTGGAGTACGTCTCGCACTCCTGGGTGCTCGACGCCGAGGGCAACAAGGTCAGGCCGCTGGAGTCCGAGTCCGGCTACTGGCGCATCGACAAGGACCGCAAGGTCGAGGTCGTCATGGTCCGCGACCAGGGCGTCATCGAGATCTGGTACGGCGAGCTGGCCCACCAGAAGCCGCAGATCGACCTGGTCACCGACGCGGTGGCCCGGACGGCGGCCTCCGGCCCGTACAGCGGTGGCAAGCGGCTCTACGGCTATGTGAAGAGCGACCTCATGTGGGTGGGCGAGAAGGCCACGCCCGAGGTCGAGCTGCGGCCGTACATGTCGGCGCACCTGAAGAAGGTCGTCACCCCGGAAGAGGTCGCGGCGATGGCGAAGAGCCTCGGCGATCTGCCGGACGACGGGATCGCGTTCTTCAAGTAGCCCACGAGGAGTCCACGAGGCGCTTTTCCGGCGGACCGCCGGGTTACGGGCCGGCCCGGATCTACACTGGAGCCTGTGGTGAGCACCGACTGGAAGACCGATCTTCGGCAGCGCGGCTACCGGCTGACGCCGCAGCGGCAGCTTGTCCTGGAAGCCGTGGACACGCTGGAGCACGCGACGCCCGACGACATCCTGTCCGAGGTGCGCCGGACCGCGTCCGGAGTGAACATCTCCACCGTGTACCGGACCCTGGAGCTCCTCGAGGAGCTGGAGCTGGTCAGCCACGCCCATCTGGGCCACGGCGCCCCGACGTACCACCTGGCCGACCGCCACCACCACATCCATCTGGTCTGCCGGGACTGTACGAACGTCATCGAGGCCGATGTCGACGTCGTCGCCGAGTTCACCGAGAAGCTGCGCGGCACGTTCGGCTTCGAGACGGACATGAAGCACTTCGCGATCTTCGGCCGCTGCGCCGACTGCACGGCGAAGGCGGCCGGAGCGGTGACCGGTCCGGCCGACGGGCCCCAGCCGTAGACCCAGGGCCTCTCGTGCGGATCACGCCGGGCTCGCGGGGTCCGGCCTGATCCGAACCGAAGCCCTAGTCGTACGCTGGTCGCATGAAGAGCCCCCTGCTGTCCCTGCCCGGCGCCGTCCCCGCCGAAGGTCGTGACGAAGGCGTCGCCGCGCACTACGGCGATCTGTTCCGCGAGCAGCGCGCCCTTGCCGACGGCTCCGGTCTCGTCGATCTCTCGCACCGCGGGGTCGTGGCCGTCACCGGGAGCGACCGGCTGGCCTGGCTGCATCTCCTGATCACCCAGCACGTCAGCGAACTGGCCCCGGGCCGGGCCACCGAGGCCCTGGTCCTCACGGCGAACGGGCACATCGAGCACGCCCTGTATCTCGTCGACGACGGCGAGACCGTGTGGATGCACGTCGAGCCGGGTACCCAGGGCGAGCTGATCGCGTATCTGGAGTCGATGAAGTTCTTCTACCGGGTCGAGGTCGCCGACCGGACCGAGGACTACGCGGTCGTGTACCTGCCGGCCGGCTCCATCGCCGAGGTCCCCGACGGTGCGACCGTACGGGAGACGCCCTACGGCCGTGATCTGTTCCTGCCCCGCGCGTTGCTGGAGGCGTACGCGACGGCGCACGGCCCGGCCGCCGGGGTGCTGGCCTACGAGGCGCTGCGCGTCGAGGGCCACCGTCCGCGGCTCGGGTTCGAGACGGATCACCGCACCATCCCGCACGAGCTGGGCTGGATCGGCACCGCCGTCCACCTCCAGAAGGGCTGCTACCGGGGCCAGGAGACGGTGGCCCGGGTGCAGAACCTCGGCAAGCCGCCGCGGCGTCTGGTCTTCCTGCACCTGGACGGCAGCGAGGTGCTGCTGCCGGGGCACGGCACCCCGGTGCGGCTCGCCGCGGACGGGGCGGAGGGCCGTCAGCTCGGCTTCATCACCACGTCCGCCCGCCACCACGAGCTGGGGCCGATCGCGCTGGCCCTGGTGAAGCGGAACGTGGCGGTGGACGCGGAGCTGCTGGCGGGCGACACGGCCGCGGCCCAGGAGACGGTCGTCGAACCGTAGGCCCCGCCGGCGTACGCGAGGCCGCGCGTCGGCGTACGCGCCGGCTCAGACCTCGACGATGACGGTGAACGGGCCGTGGTTGGTGAGCGAGACCCGCATGTCCGCTCCGAACCGGCCCGTCTCCACCTGCGCGCCCAGGGCCCGGAGCTGGGCCACGACCTCGTCGACCAGCGGCTCGGCGACCCCACCGGGCGCCGCGGCGTTCCACGTGGGCCGGCGGCCCTTGCGGGCGTCCCCGTAGAGAGTGAACTGTGAAATCACCAGAAGTGGTGCATTCACATCGGAGCAGGACTTCTCGCCCTCCAGGATGCGAACCGACCACAGCTTGCGGGCGAGCTGGGCCGCCTTCTCGGGGGTGTCGTCATGGGTCACTCCCACCAGCACACACAGGCCCTCGCCGACGATTTCGCCGACGACCGCCGAACCGCCGCCCTCGCCCGCGGCGTCCGCCACCGTGACGCTCGCACCATCCACCCTCTGTACCACTGCACGCATACAGACCAACCTATCTTGGGCTGAACGGGTACAGAGCATCTCCACAGGACCTCTCGGAGTGGCACCATGCACGGGAGGCGGTGTGCCGACGCACCGGTCGAGGGGATGGACACAAGCATGAGCATGCATGGAACCGGGCAGTCCCCGGGCGCAGTGCCGGTCGCGCGCCCCGGCGTCAAGAGCAAGGCCTCTGTGGGTGCGAGCACCATGCGCCCACCCGTGCAGCGGACCGGGCACGACTCCGAGGACGGGGCCGCCGCGTCGGCCCCGCTCGATCTGAGTGCGCTGCGGCTGCCGGAACTGCGCGCGCTGCGCAGGGACGCGCAGCGCGACGAGGCGGACCTCAGCTACGTGCGGCGGCTCGTGCAGGGGCGCATCGACATCCTGCGGGCCGAGCTGGCGCGGCGGCGGGACCCGGAGTCCCCCGTGGTGGACCGGCTCTCGGAGATCCTCGCGGACACCCCGTCGCTGCACCGCTCCTCCGCACGGCACGTCACGCTGAGCCCGCCGCGCAGCGACGAGTACCGCAAGCTGGCGGCGGAGACGCTCGCCGAGGTCGAACTCTCCGACCTCGACGCCCGGACGGACGAAGAGCTGCACACCGCGATGGGACGCCTGGTCCGCTACGAACAGCAGGTTTCCCGGCGCCGCTACCGTCTCCAGCGCACCGCGGACGATTGCGGTGCGGAGATCGCCCGCAGGTACCGTGACGGAGAAGCACAAGTAGACGACCTGCTCGCCTGAAGCGACCCTTCCGGGGGCGGGTCCCGCCCGTCCCCGGAAGGCCACCATGACCTCCAGCGCAGCCCCGTCGTCCCCGTCCGGCATATCCGGCCGGGCGCCCCTTCTGCCCGTACTGGCCGAGGTCGTCCGGTCCGGTTTCGTCGAGGGGCACCACCGGGGCTCCCTGGTCGTCCTGGCCGCGGACGGCAGCGTGGAGCTGTCCCTGGGTGATCCGGCGGCCCCGGTCTTCCCGCGCTCCTCCAACAAGCCGATGCAGGCCGCCGCGGTGCTCCGGGCCGGTCTCGACCTGTCGGGGGAGCGGCTGGCACTGGCCGCCGCGAGCCATTCGGGCGAGGGCTTCCACCTCGATCTCGCACGCAAGATGCTCGCCGAGCACGGCCTGTCGCCCGACGATCTGCAGACCCCGCCCGATCTCCCGCTGGACCCGGTGGAGGCGGAGGCGTATCTCGCCGCCGGCCACGTCCGGGAGCGGATCACGATGAACTGCTCCGGCAAGCACGCGGCGATGCTCGCGGTCTGCCTGCACAACGGCTGGGACCCGGCCACGTACCTCGACCCGGCCCACCCGCTCCAGCAGCTGGTCCACCGCGTCGTCGAGGAGGCGGCGGGCGAGCCGGTCGCCGCGGTCGGGACGGACGGCTGCGGCGCCCCTCTGATGGCGCTGTCGCTGGTGGGCCTCGCGCGGGCGTTCCGTACGTTCGTCACGGCGGAGCAGGGCACGGCGGAGCGCCGGGTGGCGGACGCGATGCGCGCCCATCCCGAGTACGTGGCCGGCACCCGCCGCCCCGACACCTGGCTGATGCGGGAGGTGCCGGGGACGCTGTCCAAGATGGGCGCCGAGGCGGTCCAGGCGGTGGCGCTGGCGGACGGCAGGGCACTGGCCTTCAAGATCGACGACGGTTCGACCCGGGCGCTCGGCCCGGTACTCGCCCGTGCGCTGGGCCTGCTCGGCGTCGACGCCCCGGTGGTGTCGCGGATCGGCCGGGCGCCGCTGATGGGCGGCAGCGCGGAGGTCGGGGAGATCCGGGCGGCGTTCTGAGGGCTGCCCGGAAAGCCGGTGAGATCCGGGCGGCGTTCTGACGGGGCCGCCCGAAAAGCCGGTGACATCTCCGGTCCCGCCCACCTAGCGTGGGGCGGATGAGCACCCTCGACGTCCGCCCCATCACCGAACCCGAGCTCCATGACTGGCTGCGCGCCCTGAACACCGGCTTCCTGCGCGCACCGACACCGTCGGACGAGGAGGTGGCCGGCCGGTTGCCGTTCCTGGACCTGGCCCGCGTGCAGGGGGTGTTCGACGAGGGGCGGTGCGTGGCGACGTTCCGGTCGTTCGCGCAAGAGCTGACGGTCGTCGGCGGCGCGACGGTCCCGACCGACGCGGTCACCAACGTCACGGTGTCGCCCACGCACCGGCGTCGCGGACTGCTGACGCGGATGATGGCCACGGACCTGGCTGCGGCGAAGGACCGCGGTGACGTGGCCGCCACGCTGATCGCCGCCGAGTACCCGATCTACGGGCGGTACGGCTTCGGCCCGGCGGCGTGGACCACCGAGTGGGAGGTCGACGTACCCCGGACCGGCCTCGACCCGCACGGACGGGTCCCGTCGGCCGAGGACGGCGGCCGGATCGACCTGGTGGACGGCGCGGAGGTACGGAAGCTGGGCCCGGCCCTGCACGACCGGCTCCGGGCCCGGCAGCACGGGACGGTGAGCCGGGGCGAACGCTGGTGGGACCTCAACACCGGCAACGTGCTCTTCCCGCACGACAACTGGACCGAGCCCTTCTGCGCCGTCTACCGCGCGCCCGACGGCAGCGTCGACGGCCTGCTGGTCTATCGCGCCGACGACCACTGGGGCGACGCCAAGCAGCCGCTGAACCGGGCGACGGTACGCAGCATGATCGCGGTGACCCCGGCGGCGGAGCGGGCGCTGTGGCACTTCCTCTGCTCGGTCGACTGGATCTCCACGATCCGCACCGGCCACCGCGCCCCCGACGACCTGCTCCCGCTCCTCCTCCCGGACCCGCGCGCGGCCCGCGTGGTGACGCACGCCGACTTCATGTGGGTGCGCCTCCTGGACATCGTCCGCGCCCTGGAGGCACGCACCTACGCGACACCCGGCTCGCTGGTCCTGGACATCCACGACCCGGCGGGCCTCACCGCGGGCCGCTTCCACCTGGACGCCACCCCGGACGGCGCCACGTGCACCCCGACGACGCGGTCGGCCGACCTGGCCATGGACGTAACCGAGTTGGGCACCCTGTACCTGGGCGACGAGAGCGTCACGCGCCTGGCGTCCCTCGGCCGCGTCGAGGAACTGACCCCGGGTGCGGCGGCCCGGGCGGACGGGATGCTGCGGGCGGCGCGGCGGGCCTGGTGCCCGGATGTGTTCTAGGACGGGCCGCGTGCGGCGCTCCTCGGCGGCCCCGGCCACAGGTGCGCGCCGAGGCCGGGGGGTTGCGCGCCGTGACGCTCTGTCCTGCCGGGCACGCATCGCCTCCGCACCGGGCGCATGAACGCTCGGACGCCTGACGGCGCGGTCCCGGGCGGGCGGGGATCCGGGATCGGGCTTCCCGAAGGATCATGGTGGGACTGGGACATCGTTGCCTGGGACCCCGGGCGGCTGCGTCTGGGCGCCGGGTACGACATCGCGTACGCCCATGGCCTGGAGCTGGTGTTCAGCGACCCGGTCCTCGTCATGTGCCCGGCCGCGTTCCAGGACCCGGCGTTTCGCGCCCCGACGCCCGACGAGGTCCGGCTCGTTGCCCGGCAGGTCGGTGGGACACCGCCCGTACTGATCGCCTTCGAGGCCGATGCGGGCGGGCCGGGTCCGGCCTCCGGCCTGATCGCGGCCGGGCGGCTGGACATCGTCCGGGGAACCGTCTTCCGGTACTGGCGCGAGGATCTGGCAGTCGGGGAACGGCTGGCTCCGTGGGTGAGGCCTCCGGTGTGATGCGGCGTCCAGGGTCGCGACTCCCGTCTGCGGTCCTGGGACCTGTCCGGCTGATCGTCACCCGGCAGGGCAGCGGGACCTTCGTGCGGTGTGGTGGGCAGGGCGACGGGCGTGCCTCACCGCCGGCAGGACGTGCCGGTGAGATGTGGGAGGCCCCTGGGCCGTGATGGCTGAGGGCGTCAAGCCCGTGATGCTCGGGCCGTACTTGGCGGCGGTGTTCGAGCTCCAGCGCTGCGATCCCGCGTCCGAAGTCGACGTCGAGGTGCGAGTGGTGCCGTTCTCGCCCCAGATGAAGCTGTACATCCTGAACCGCAGCCTGGCGCTGCAGGGCCTCTGTCTCCCGGTCGCGGGTGCACTCCTGCTTCCTCCGGACAACGAGGAAGCGGGGGATCTACGACGCGTACGGGACGGGAGCGACCCTCTTTCCGTACCGTCGCCGTTGAACGAAGCGGAGGACGGGCGCGGGGTCGTGCAGCAAAGCCAGGATTTCTTCGACCCGACATGGAACTACCTGGCCACGAGGTTGCCTCTCTGAGCGACCTACCGGCGTCGAGAACCGTCACTTTCCGTCGGGCAGAGGGCAGATCAGGAGCGCGAGGGTCACGCTGCCCACGGCCAGACACTTGTCGTTGCCGAATTTGATGCCGACGACGGTGAAGGAGAAGCCCACGCTTCCCAGGACGCCGAGTTTCCACTGCAGGAACTGCTCCAGGGCAAGGGTGATCCAGGGCATGGCGGTCCCTCCTCAGGAGGTGGTGAGCGGAGAGGCTCGGGGAATCTGCCGATGCGCGAGCAACACCCGTACGACGGTGAACGGGTGAGCGAAGGTGCTGTGCTCAGATGGCGTGCCGGACCCTTGCGAGTTCGCGACAGGCTAAGAGAGTTGTTCCCAGTTGGCACCATCTTTAAAACAACTCTCCAACAACTCCCCTTTGATGGTGTGAAGTTGTAGCGTTCTGTTGTGACTCCAGAACGCGCAGCGATGAACGGCAGTCGTAAGCCCTTGCCGGAGGACGTGGCGGATGCGCTGCGGACACGTATCCGCACCGGTGAACTGAAGCCGGGTGACTCCTTGCCCACCCAGGCCGTTCTGGTCAGTGAGTTCGGCGTCGACAGGGGCGTCGTTCGGCAGGCGTTGCAGCGCCTTCAGGGGGATGGCCTGCTGACGGCCGTCACCCGGGGGGCTCCGCCGAAGGTGGCGAGCCTGCCGGGGACCCAGGCGCCCCAGCAGACGGCTGCGGTGCTCGGGGCCAGGATGCTGAAGGCCTTCGCCCACAACGACGTACGCATCGACGCGCTCTGTCTGACGGCGGAGTCGCTCGTTGCCGCACTGTCGGAGTCGCTGACCCGGATCACGGCGGGGGAGTTCAGGCCGAAGTCGGTGAAACTGCGGGTGCTGCTTCCCGATCGCCAGATCGCCCTGGCCTTTCCGCGCCGTACCGAGCCCGTGGAAGGCGACGAGGCGGTGCATGAGCGCTGGCTGGAAAACCGTAACCTGCAGGCGAAGGTGCTGTTGCAGGGGATCGAGGCGGTGCGCAGTACCAGTGCACTGAGCGTTGACGTGGCGATGCGGGCGATGCCGTTCACCCCACCGGTGAAGCTCTACATACTGAACGGTGTGGAGGCGTTGTTCGCGTACTACACGGTGAAGGAGCGCGAAGAGGTGATCAAGGGCGCGCCCACCCAGATCTACGACGCGCTGGGGAGCCTCTCGACGCTCTTCCGCTTCGAAAGCTCGGCCGGTGTGCGGGATCAGCAGTTCGTGGCGCAGTCCGCGCAGTGGTTCGAGGGACTGTGGAACACCATTGCGACTCCCGTGGTCCTGGATGCCTGACGAGGAGTGCCCCGAATTGTCTTCGCGGCTCCGGTGATTGAGGGGCAGAGCCCGCTGTCGTGCCTCGCCTCGGAGGGCAGTATGGAAGGTGGAAGCCTTCTGCCTCCCGACGGACGGAGCGATGTGACCGACCAGCAACCGAGGGAGCTGCAGGCCCTCTTCGCGTCCGCCAAGTGTGTGTTCTTCGACTTCGACGGGCCCGTCTGTGAGCTTTTCCACCGGCACAGTTCCGGCGAGATCGCCCGCCTGTTGACCAAGGTACTGGTGGACGGCGGCAGCGATCCGGCGCTGGTTGCGGCATCCGACATCCGCGACGATCCGCTGGCGATACTGAAGACCGCGGCAGGTGCCGGTCTGGGCGGGTCGATAGTCACGCGTCTTGAGGACCTTCTTGCACAGGAGGAGCGCAGGGCGGCGGCGAGCGCCGAACCGACCCTTGGCGCGTACGACCTCATAGCCTTCCTGCACGGGGCGGGATACAAACTGGCAGTGACGACCAACAACTCGGCTGGAGCGGTGGTGGACTATCTGGGCCGGCGGGGCATGGCACGCTACTTCGACCGGGACATATACGGCCGGGCGCCTGCCGATCCCAGGCTGTTGAAGCCGCACCCGGACTGCCTCAGAAGGGCATTGAGGTCTACGGGCCGGACCGCAGCCGACGCTCTGATGATCGGGGACTCCCCGGCCGATCTCGAGGCCGCCGAGGCGCTCGGTATGCCGTTCATCGGGTATGCGAAGAACTCCGACAAGAGGGCGGCGCTCGGTGCCGGGGCAGGGGTCGTCGTGCAGCAGCTGCAGACGCTGACGGATGCGCTGAAGGTTGCTTCCGCCGATCAGTGCTAGCGAGTCCGGAGAACGGCTATGCGTCACCTGTTCATCAAACCCGGGTGACATCGCCGTGACACGGCGCCTGCGGGGCGGCGGCGCCAGTAGTCTCCCCGCAGGGCTCCGCACCACCGAAGGCACTGATACATGGAATCCAGGCTGTCCGCCGCCGATCAGTCGATCGAGGGCCCGCTCAGAGGGCATCACCACAAGACCTATGTGATCCCGCTGCCCGGACGCGTCGGACGCTACAAACTCCGGGAACCCCGCAGGGGCGTGCTCTGGTTCGACCGGCGGTGCTTCGCGTCGGAGGAGGAGCTGCTGCGCGCCCTGGCCGGACAGGTGTCGCGCATTCCCGGGATCGTTGAGGTCGAACCCGGCGTTCTGATCCAGGGCTTCATCGAGGGCCGCACGCTGGGTCACGGAGTGCTTCCGAGCAAGGCCTTGTCCGAGCGGCACCGAGGTCAGCTCGGAGCCCTCTTCGGGGAACTCACCTCGTTCGACGCGCGTGCGATCGAGGCGCAGCGCGTCTGCGACGGGGCAGACCTCCCGCTGGACGGGGACTCCCACGCATTCCTGACACGGCTGATCCGTTTCACGGAGGTGCGTGTGTACCGGCAGCACGGAGCCCCGTACCACGCCCTGTTCAGGGATCTCGGGGTGCGGGAATGGGCGCTGGACGACCTGGCGCGGCGGGCCGAATCACTGACGGAGCGAGCGTTCGCGCTGGTACACGGCGATCTCCACCGGCGCAACCTCATCGTCGACGCTGCCGGTGACCTGTGGACCATCGACTGGGAGCTGGCCATGATCGGTGACCCCCTTTACGATCTGGCCACGCACCTCCATCTGATGCGGTACTCGGCGAAGGAGGCCGGCCGGGTTGGCCGGCTCTGGCAGCGAGCGGTCGAGGAGCGGCGTCCCGAGTGTGTCAAGGGTTGGGAAACGGATCTGCCGGTGCTGCTCGCGTACAAGCGGGCGCAGTCGGTCTACACGGATGTGATCCGGGCCGCAGCGGCACTCGTCGGGCCGGACGGCCGCCCGAACCGGCGGCAGTTGCCCCGGCTGGCCTGGCGGATCAAGGGGGCGCTCGACGCGGCGCGCAGGCCCCTCGGGCTGACGGTGGAGCCGAGCGTGCGCGAGGTGATCGGCGCCTACAACCGGTGGCTCCGCACTCGATGACCGGCGGGCCCCGGCCTCACCGCGTCCGCACCCTGAACAGCACCCCCGACAGCCCGATCGCGATCAGCAGCAGTCCCGCCGCCCAGGTCAGCGCGGTCCAGGGGGTGTTGCCCGCCGGCTGGTTCAGGAGGAGGGCGCGCAGGGACTCGATGGCCGGGGTGATCGGCTGGTGGTCGGCGAAGCCGTGGAGCCAGGAGGGCATGGAGTCGACCGGGACGAAGGCGCTGCTCGGGTAGGGCAGGAACGACATCAGGAAGGTGAATCCGCCCGCGGCCTCCGGGGTCCTGGCGAGCAGGCCGATCGCCGCGGACAGCCAGGACAGGGCGACGATGTAGGCGAGGAGGACGGCGAGTGCGGTGAGCCAGCCGGTGGGGGTGGCGGTGGGGCGGAAGCCGATGAGCAGGGCGACGCACAGCACCACCGTGGTGGAGATCAGGTTGCGGGCCGTGCTGGCGGCGACATGGCCCGCGAGGATGGTCGCACCGCCGATGTCCAGGGAGCGGAAGCGGTCGATGATGCCGCTCTTCATGTCCTCGCTGACGGCCACCGCCGTGCTCGCGGAGCCGAAGCCCGCGCACAGGAGCAGGACGCCGGGGACGACGTAGGTGACGTACGAGGCGTGCGGGACGCCGGTGTCGATCGCGCCGCCGAAGAAGTAGACGAAGATCAGCATCAGCATGACGGGCAGCATGAGTGACGTGATCAGGGCGTCCGTGTTGCGCCGGCTGATGCGCAGCGAGCGGCCGGCCATGGTGCCGGCGCGGGCGAGGGAGCCGGTGAGGAGGTCAGACATGGGTGGCCGGGTTCTCCTTCGTCGTGGTCAGGGCCATGAAGACGTCGTCGAGCGTGGTGCTGTGCAGGCTGAACCGGTCCACCGCCGTGCCGTCGGGGTCGATCTCGTCCAGCAGCGCCCGGACATGGGCGGCCGAGCCGTCCGTCGGCAGCCCGAGCGTGAGGGTCGCGGGTGCGTGGTGCACGGCCCGGTGGGTGAGCCGGAGGTAGCTCGCGCGGTCGGCCAGGACGAGGTCGAGGCGGTGACCTGCGACGCGTGACTTCAGCGAGTCCGCCGTGCCCTCGGCGACCTTCCGGCCGCGGTCGAGGACGGCGATGCGGTCGGCCAGCCGGTCGGCCTCTTCCAGGTACTGGGTGGTGAGCAGGACCGCGGCTCCGTCGGCGGCGAGTTCGCGGACCACCTGCCAGAGCTCCTGACGGCTGCGGGGATCGAGGCCGGTCGTCGGCTCGTCCAGGAAGAAGACCTCCGGCTGCGGGCTGCCGACCAGACCGGCCGCCAGGTCGAGCCTGCGCCGCATGCCGCCGGAGTAGGCCCGGACCGGGCGGCGGGCGGCGTCGGACAGGCCGAAGCGTTCGAGGAGTTCGGCGGTACGGCGGCGGGCGTCCCTGCGGGAGCGGCCGGTCAGCCGGGCCATCATGCGCAGGTTCTCCTCGCCGGTCTGGGCCTCGTCCACGGCGGCGTACTGACCGGTGAGGCTGATCGCGCGGCGTACCCGGCTCCGCTCGGCCACCACGTCGTACCCGGCGATGCGGGCGGTGCCGCTGTCGGCGGTGGTGAGCGTGGCGAGGATGCGTACGGCGGTCGTCTTGCCCGCGCCGTTGGGGCCGAGCAGGGCGAAGACCGTGGCGCGGTCGACCCGCAGGCCGATGCCGTCCAGGACGGGGGCCGCGGATCCTCCGTACGACTTGGTGAGGCCGTGGGCCTCGATCATGGCGGGTGTCGGCATGGCGCACCTCTTCTGTGTATGACATACACGTTTCTGTGTAAGGGTTACGCATAACTAGGATGGCCGTCAAGGGAAGGCGGGTTCAGGTGACGCGACAAGGGAACGGTTCGCCGGGCGGTACGGGCCTGCCGGCCAGCATCGAGGCCGCCTGGGGGCTGCGGGCGCGCCCGGTCAAGGGGCCCAAGCCCGGGCTGAGCCTGGGACGCATCGTGGACGCCGCCGTTGCGGTGGCGGCGGCCGAGGGGCTCGGCGGGGTGTCCATGGGGCGCGTCGCCAAGGACCTCGGGGTCTCCACGATGTCGCTCTACCGCTACGTGGCCGCCAAGGACGAGCTCTACGTACTGATGCAGGAGGCGGCCCTGGGCCCGCCGCCCCCGCTGCCCGCCCTGGAGGCGAAGGCCGGCTGGCGGGAGGCGCTGTCGCAGTGGGCCCGGGCGCAGAGCCGGGTCTTCCACGCCAACCTCTGGATGCTCCGTATCCCCATCGCGGGACCGCCCGCGACCCCGAACTCGGTCGCCTGGTGGGAGCAGGGCCTCCAGGCGCTCGCGGGCGCCGGTCTTGACGCGGGCGAGGAGATCTCGGTCATCCTCCTGGTCAGTGGTTTCGTGCGGAACGAGGCGCTGCTGATGGGTGATCTCGATGCCGCGGTGGAGGCCCGGGGCGTCCCGGCGCAGGAGGTCATGGACGGCTACGTCCGTACGCTGGGCCGCCTGGTCGATCCCGTACGCCACCCCGCGCTCTCCCGGCTGATGGCCACCGAGGGGATGTGGATGCCGGACGAACCCGACCATGAGTTCACGTTCGGTCTCGAACGGGTGCTTGACGGGGTCGGCGTACTGATCGGATCCCGGGCGC
Source organism: Streptomyces sp. NPDC091416 (assembly GCF_044756845.1). Lineage (NCBI taxonomy): Bacteria > Bacillati > Actinomycetota > Actinomycetes > Kitasatosporales > Streptomycetaceae > Streptomyces > Streptomyces sp. NPDC091416. The sequence goes on along the minus strand of NZ_JBIVTU010000001.1, from coordinate 1,442,183 downwards.
GGGAGCGCGGAACCAACGCCTCCGGGACGCGGCAGGACGGCGTCTGACGTCAAGTCCGCTTGAGGTCGGAGGCGTTACGCTTCATGGTCATGAGCGGAGAGAAGCCCGGCCCCCGGACGGCAGCGGGTGGCGATGCGGCCGCGCCGGCCTCCTCCGGCGCGCCGATGAGCCTGCGGGAGCGGAAGAAGCAGCTGACGTATCAGGCGGTCTCCGACGCCGCGATCGCCCTGTTCCTGGAGCGTGGCTTCGACCAGGTCTCCGTGGCGGAGATCGCGGCCGCCGCCGACATCTCCAAGCCGACGCTGTTCCGCTACTTCCCGGCCAAGGAGGACCTGGCCCTCCACCGCTTCGCCGACCACGAGGACGAGTCCGCGCGGGTCGTCGCCGGCCGCGCGGAGGACGAGTCCCCGCTGGACGCGCTGCGGCGCCACTACCTGGACGGTCTGGAGCGGCGGGACCCGGTCACGGGCCTCTGCGACGTACCGCAGGTGCTGGCCTTCCACCGGCTCCTGTACGGGACGCCGTCCCTGGTGGCGCGGCTCTACGCCTACCAGAGCCGCGCCGAGGCCGCTCTCGCCCGCGCCCTGGGCGACGGGGCGACGGACCGGCTGGCAGCGGGCCAGATCATCGCGGTCCTGCGCATCCTGTCCCTGGAGAACTGGCAGCGGATCAGCGAGGGCCGGAGCGCGGACCAGGTGTACGGCGACGCGGTCGAGGCCGCCGAGCAGGGCTTCGTGCAGCTGCGGTCGGGACTGGAGCGCTGAGCCGCTGAGTCCCTAGCGGCCGTCCTCGGCGTGCTGTACCGCCTCGGCGATCTCGCGGACCCGGTCGAGCGTGATGCCGGTGCGCTGTTCCACGGCCAGCGGGTGATCCGTGGGCTCCAGCTCGATGAGCGGACGCCGGCCGATCGGGCGGGTGTGCGCGTTGGTCTTGAGGTTGGTCGTACGGGGGGTGTAGAGCCCCAACTCGGTGGTGAGCCAGCCGAAGTACGGCTTCTCGGACTCCCGGCCCGGGGTCTCCCACACGTCGAGCGCGCGGCCGAAGTTCTCCCGGCTCAAGGACACCCAGACACCCCACGAGAACGGCTCCCGGCTGCCGGTCACGGGTATCTCGATCAGGCCCTTGATGAAGTAGTGCTCGTGCCTGACGATGCACTGGTCCGTCGAGAGCATGCTGTCCGGGTCGCTCTCCAGGCTCGCGTCCCAGACATCGGGCGCCATGGTCGAGTACCCCATCGGGAGTTCCGTGTGGTGTTCGCCGCAGCGGGAGCAGGTGTAGCCGGGGTCGTTAGCCATGGGCGGGATCCTAGAGCCTCCGCTTGTCGCGCACATGGCCCCGGTGGACCGGCGCCGCCTGCACTCGGTCCGCGGCGGGGATGTCCAGCGCCGTTCCGTACAGCCGTGAGACCCGGATCCGGATCACCACGCGCCGGTCCGCGACCACCTGCGCCAGGAAGGCCGCCTCCTCGGCCGGGTCCTCGAATCCCGGTGTCAGGGAGAGGAGTTCGAGGCTGACCGCGTCGCCGGGCACGGCCGCCGGCGCGGACACCTCCGCCACGCCCTCGGCGACCGCGAACGAGAACACGTCCTGGCCGCGCACATGCAGCGCCGCGTGCGGATCAGCGCGCAGATGGCGCGGCTTGAGGCGGTCGGCGGTGCTGGAGACGCGCACCACGCGTTCCCCGGCATCCCAGGAGTACAGGACCGTCGTCAGGTGGGGGTGGCCGGTGCGCCGCACGCTTGCGAGGACGCCGAACTGCTGCTGATCGAGCAGCCGGGACAGCTCCGCCTCGGTGAGCACGCGCGGGGCGGGGCCGGCTCCGGGGCCGGGCTCGGGTGTGTTCTCGACGGGGGTGGCGGGGTGCGTGGTCATGGGGCCCGTCCTTCGGCTCGGCTGGGTGGGGTGGGGTGGTCCGGTGGGGAGCGGTGCGGTCAGGCGGAGGGGGTGGTGGAGGCCGCCCGGCCCGGCCGGCCCAGTACCGCGAGCGCGACGAGGAAGGCGGTGACGAGCAGGCCGGTCCCGACGGCGAACGCCAGGTGGTAGCCGCCGGTCAGGGCCTCGGCCCGGCTGTCGCCCGCCGCGAGCAGGGTGTCCGTACGGGAGGCCGCCAGGGTGGACAGGACGGCGACGCCCATGGCCATGCCGATCTGCTGAGTGGTGTTGAACAGGCCGGAGGCGAGCCCGGCGTCCTCCTCGCCCGCCCCGGACATGCCCAGCGTGGTCAACGCCGGGAGCGCGAGGCCGAATCCGGCGGCGAGGAACATCACGGGAAGCAGATCGCTCACGTAGTGCGCGTGGACCGGGAGGCGGGTGAGGAGGCCGAGCACCCCGGTCAGCAGGGCCAGGCCCAGGAGCAGGACGTTGCGGTCGCCGAACCGTGCGCTCAGCCGGGCCGAGATCCCGAGCGACACCGCGCCGATGACCGCGGCCGCCGGCAGCATGGCGAAGCCGGTGGCGGTGGCCCCGTAACCGAGGACCCGCTGCAGATACAGCGCGACGAGGATCTGGAACGAGAACAGCGCGGCCACCATGAGGATCTGGATCAGGTTGGCTCCGGCGACACTGCGTGAGCGGAGGATGCGCAGCGGCAGGAGCGGGGCGGCGGTCGTGGCCTGCCGGACGACGAAGGCGGCGAGCAGGGCCAGCGACAGGGCGCCCAGGCCGAGCGTGTGGGCCGACAGCCACCCGTACGACTCGACCTCGACGACGGAGTAGATGCCCAGCATCACGCCTCCGGTGACCAGGAGCGCGCCGATCGCGTCGGCTCCGGCCGCGATGCCGGGTCCGCGGTCGGCGGGCAGGACGCGCACCGCGAGGAGGAGTACCGCGAGGCCGATCGGCAGGTTGATGAAGAAGATCCAGTGCCAGCCGAGCGCGTCCGTGAGCACCCCGCCGAGCACCTGGCCGATCGAGGCGCCCGCCGCGCCGGTGAAGCTGAACACGGCGATGGCCCGGGCCCGTTCGCGGCTCTCGGTGAACAGGGTGACGAGGATGCCCAGGCCGACCGCGGAGGCCATGGCGCTGCCGGCGCCCTGGAGGAAGCGGGCGGTGACGAGGAGGGCGGGGGAGCCGGCCGCGCCGGCCAGTGCGGAGGCGGCGGTGAAGACCGCGGTGCCGGCCAGGAACATCCGCCGGCGGCCGAGGAGGTCGCCGAGCCGTCCGGAGAGCAGCAGGAGACCGCCGAAGGCGATCAGGTAGGCGTTTACGACCCAGCTGAGCCCGGCGGGTGTGAATCCGAGGTCGTTCTGGATGGCGGGCATCGCCACGGTCACGATCGAGCCGTCGAGCACGGTCATGAGCAGACCGGTGGCGATCACGCCGAGGGCGAGACGGCGCGAACGGGCGGCGGTGGAGGGGGCGGTGGGAGCGGGAGCGGTGGATTCGGTGGCAGACATCGGGCTCTCCTGTCGGTGGGTTCGACAAGAGAGAAAGTAGCAGATGGTTTTGTTGCGGACTATTTCTTTCGGTTCTATTTTCTGCGGATGGCTCGGCCTGCGCGCCTCGGTGGCACTGCCTAGTTCTGGCTCTGGCGGGCCCGGCGGGCCGCTCGCGGGTGCTCGGCGGGGGTGGCCAGATGCTCGCCGGCCAGCTGGTTCAGGGCGCGCAGAAGAGCCTCCCGGCCGGTCCGGGGCAGGCTGCTCAGGGCTTCCTCGTGCACCCGGTCGACGATCGCCTGGCTCTGCGCGGCGAGTGCGGCGCCCTTCTCGGTGACGGCGATGATCCGCGCCCGCCGGTCCCGGCTGGACGGGCGGCGCTCCGCGAGGCCCGCGCTCTCCAGGGCGTCCACGGTCACCACCATCGTGGTCTTGTCCATGTCGCCGATCTCGGCGAGCTGGATCTGGGTGCGCTCCTCCTCCAGGGCGTGGACCAGGACGCAGTGCATGCGCGCGGTGAGCCCGATCTCGGCGAGCGCCGCCGACATCTGAGTCCGCAGGACGTGACTGGTGTGGTCCAGGAGGTAGGAGAGGTCCGGTGCGGTGCGGGTGGGTGCCATGGCGGTCATGTCCGCCAGCGTAACAATTCGGTCTGTGGTGGATCGTCCGCAAGCGGACTTGTCTGGATGCTGTGATGTCCGTGCGGTCTGCGGGTTGCGGGTTGCGGGTTGCGGTCTGCGGGTTGTGGCCTGTGGGTCGCGGGTCGCGGGTCGTGGGTCGTGGTCCGCGGGTTGTGGGGTGCGGCCTGGGATCTGTGGGTGGTGGTCCGTGGTCGTCCGGACAGTTCGGTGGGGGACCCCGGGTGATATTCGTTGGCCGACCGCTCCCGCCGCCCCCACAGTGGCCGTATGACCTCTGCCGAACCCGCGTTCCTGCCCGGTCTGGAGCTTTCCCGGATCCTGTACGAGGAGGCGGTGCGGCCCGTCCTCGACGACGCCTTCCCCGGCTTGCCGTACGCCGCCGCCCGGATCGGCCCGGGGTCGGAGGTGCTCGGTTTCGACACCGCGCGGTCGGCCGACCACGACTGGGGTCCGCGCCTGGACCTCTTCCTCGCGCCGGACGACGCCGCGGCCCATGGCGAGGCGATCCGGCTGCTGCTGGCGGACCGGCTGCCGAAGGAGGTCCGCGGCTGGCCCACCCACTTCCGCCCGGCCGCCGACCCGCTCGACCCGGTCGGCCACATGGCGGCGACCGACGGCCCCGTCAACCACCGTGTGGTCGCGCACGACACCGGTGCCTGGCTGACCCGGGAGGTCGGCCTCGACGCCTCCACCACGGAACCGGGCGTACGGGACTGGCTCGCCATGCCGCAGCAGAGGCTCGCCGGGGTCACCGCCGGTGCGGTGTTCCACGACGGCCCCGGTCTCCTCACCACCGCACGCGCGCGACTCGCCCGCTACCCGGAGCAGGTGTGGCGTTATGCGCTGGCCTGCCAGTGGCAACGGATCTCCCAGGAGGAGGCCTTCGTCGGGCGCTGCGCCGAGGTCGGCGACGCACTCGGTTCGGCCGTCGTCGCGGCCCGGCTGGTGCGGGACCTCATGCGGCTCAGCCTGCTGCTGGAGCGGCGCTTTCCCCCGTACGGCAAATGGCTGGGCAGCGCGTTCGCCCGGCTGGAGGCGGCCGGGGAGCTGATGCCGACACTGCGCGGCGTGCTGGCGGCGACGGAACACCAGGAGCGTGAGCGGCTGTTGTGCACCGCGTACGAGGCGTTGGCGATCCGGCAGAACGCGACCGGCCTGGTCGATCCGGTGGACCCGGCTCCGCGCCCGTACCACGGCCGTCCGTACCTCGTCCTGCACGCCGAACGCTTCGCCCGCCCGCTGGCCGGCTCGCTCACCGACCCGGACCTGCGCGGCCTGCCGCTGACCGGGGTCGTCGACCAGTGGGCGGACAGCACGGACCTGCTCATGGGGAGGGACGGGGGCGCGCTGCGGGCGGCGAGTGCGGCGGTGGCCGGACGGTGAGCAGCTCAGCGTCCGGGAGTCCACCAACGGCGTCGGCGGCGCGGGGCGCGGGTCCGTGCGCGTGCCGCTCCCGGCCGGCTGCCGGGCCGGTCGTACGCCGGCCGCCACGGATCGTCGGGGGCGGCCATCGGAGCCTGCCGCTCCACCTGCGCCCGGATCTCGTAGTACGCGTCGTGGGCCGTCACCCGGAACGCCTCGTCGTACGACGCCATCGCGGCCCGCATCGCCGCACCGGCGAGGCCGCGCCGGCGGACCCGCGAGGCCAGCCGGGCGAAGCCGCCCAGGACCGCGGCGAGGACACCGGCGGACACCAGGAACGGCAGCAGCTCATCCATGCGGTCGAGCCTACGGCCGGGCGGGCGGGACCGGCACGAAATCCAGTGGCGGGCGGTCGCGCGGCCCGCCTAACTTGAACGCCCGTGACCCATGATCCGGAAGTGTGCGTCCACGCTCATGCCCTGCGCGGCAACGGGAACGACAGGGCGACGACGGGCGGCCGGGGATGACCGGCCCGGCAACGACGCGGCCGGCCCCCGGCGGCGCGGAGGAGCGGCTGTTCTCGCGGACGTACGCGGCCGCCACGATCGGCTTCGCCGCGGTGATGTTCCTGACCGGGTTCGCCGCACTCGCCGTCGTCCCCATGCTTCCGGTGGCCGCCCGCGAGCTGGACGGGGTGCCGCTGTACCCGCTGGTCGCGGGCTGCTTCGTCGCGGCGAGCCTGTTCGGCGGGGTGCTGGGCGGCGACTGGGCGGACCGGGCGGGCGCGGGTCGCCCGCTGGCGGCGGGTGTCGTGCTGGCGGTGGTCACCTTGATCGTGTCGGCGACCAGCACCTCCATCTGGCAACTGGCGGTCGGGCGGTTCCTGGACGGGGTGGCGGCCGGGATGATCGCGGTGGCCATCAACACGGCCATCGCACACGCCTATCCGGACCGGCTGCGGGCACGCGCCCTGGCGCTGATGAGTACCTGCTGGATCATCCCGTCCCTGGCGGGCCCGCCGCTGGCCGGGCTGGTGGCCGAGTGGTGGTCGTGGCGCGCCGTGTTCTTCGGCCTGGCCGCCCTCACCGTGATTCCGTCGCTGGCCGTGGGAATCCTCCTGCGAAGCCGTTCCTGGCAGGCACCCCCGGAGAAGCCGGAGTCCGGTCCGTCGGCGGAGCGCGCGTCGCGGCCGACGCTGATGGTCGCGGCGGCGGTGAGCGTGGGTGCGGCGCTGGGCCAGTACGCCGTGTCGGGCTGGGACGTACGGCATCTGCTGTGCGGGGTGGCGGGGCTCGCCCTGCTGGTGGTGTTCGTGCCGCGACTACTGCCGCCGGGCACCTGGCGTGCCGCGCGCGGACTGCCGGCCGCCGTCCTGCTGCGCGGTCTGACGTCGGGGGCGTACTTCACGCTGGAGGCGTTCGTCCCGCTCCTGCTGACCACGGCCCGGCGCGTTCCGCCCGTGCAGACCGGACTGGCCTTCACCGGGGCCGCCATCGCCTGGGCCGGCTCCTCCTGGCTGCAGGGCCGCCTCCACGGGCGTGTCTCCCGCCACCGTCTGGTCACGGCCGGGGCCCTGGTGATGGGGGCGGCGGTGGCGGTCGCCGCGGCGGGGACGCTGCCCGGACTGCCCGCGTTGACCGCCGCCGGGGCGATGGTGCTCGCGGCCGTCGGCATGGGCATGGCCGCACCGTCCCTCACCCTGCTCTCGCTCACGCACAGCCCGCCGGGCCGGCAGGGATACGCCGGCAGCGCGATGCAGACCAGTCAGAACCTGGGCCAGACGGCGGTGATGGGGATGACCGCCGCCCTGTTCAACCTGCTCCTGGGCTTCGGCTCCGCCGATCTGCCCGCCTACGCCGCCGCGTTCGGCCTGCTCCTGGTGCCGATCGTCCTGGCCGCGGCCCTCGCGGTCCGCGCGCGCGGCGTCTGAGCTCCTCGTGCCGGATCCGGGTCATGCGCCCGCCCTCGCGGCCCGCGCGCGGCGTCCGAGCCCTCAGGCGGTACCGCTCCTCACCAGGTCACGCCGCATCCGTCACTCCGGCAGCTCGACCGTCACGTACGGGGCCAGTGCGCGCAGGAAGTCCGCCGCGTCGAACATCGCACCGGCCGAGGCCACGCCCGTGGTGCGGGTGCGGCCGGACAGGATGCGGGCGACGGCCTCCACGGCCAGGGGTGCGGTGACCGCGTAGATGTCCTGGCCGTATGCCGTGGCGCGGCGCTCGGTGCCGTCCGCGCGGACCAGGACGTCGACGACGAACGTCTGGTCCGAGCGCCCCAGCGCGTCGACCGCCTCCGGCGCCGGGGTGTTCTCGCCGGCCAGGTCGCCCGCCGCCTTGACGGACATGTGGGTGCGGACCTCGGGCACCTTCAGGTGGCTGGGCACGGTGACGACATCGGCCATGGTGAACTCCGTGATCATCGTGCGCCGGCCCAGCGGTTCGGGGAAGGCCCACTCGGCCTGCGACACCTTGTCCTCGTGGTACCGCAGAGCGCCGTCCGTGAAGCGCACCCGACGGCCCGCGCGGCGGTCGTGCGACACCTGCCCCGCCTCCCGGGTGCCTGCCGTGGGACGCCAACTGCTCAGCCCGTAAGCGACATCGACCGATTCCGCGGCCGCCGCCCCGCCCATCGCAGCGGTGACCAGCAGGTCGCCCAGTCCGCCGTAGAAGGCCATCGCGGGCACCACGGGCGTACCCGACGTCAGGGCCGCCTCCGTGTGGTCGGCGAACATCGCCACGTTCGCCTCGATCTCCGCCGCGACGTCGACGTACGGAATCCCCGCCCGCAGGGCCGCCTCGACGACCGGGCCGCCGGTCACCGCGAAGGGGCCCGCGCAGTTGATGACCGCTGCCGCCCCGGCGAGGGCCCGGTCCAGTGCGGCCGGGTCGTCCACGCCCGCCGGCCGTACCTCCACATCGCCCCACTCGGCCGCAAGTTCCTCCAGCCGGGCCGCGTTCCGGCCGGAGGCGACCGGGGTGAACCCGCGCCGCCGCAGCTCGGCGACGATGAACCGCCCGGTGTGCCCGGTCGCTCCGTAGACCACTACCGCAGCCGCTGTGTTCATGGTTCCCCGCTCGTTCTCGATGTGGTGAGGGCTCCAGTCTCGGCGGGGACGGAGCGCGACCGTGAGGGTCCGGACCGACAGCATGCGTACACTTTCGGACATGCCAACTGTCGCACTCCTGGCCGCCGGTGACCTGCTGCACTTCGAACTGGGCGTGGCCTACGAGATCTTCGGCAACCCTCCGAGCGAGGCGACGGAGGGCTGGTACGACGTGCGGCTCTGCGGACCCGGTCCGGTGCGGGTCGGCCCGTTCACGGTCGAGCCCGACCACGGTTTCGACCGCGTGGCGGCAGCCGACACCGTGATCGTGCCCGCGTGCGCCGACATCGACGTACCGCCGCCCGCGGAGCTGGTCGAGGCCGTACGCGCGGCGCACGAGGCGGGTGCCCGGGTCGCCTCGCTGTGCACCGGGGCGTTCGTGCTCGGTGCCGCGGGCCTGCTGGACGGCCGGCGGGCCACCACCCACTGGGCCCACGCCGCAGAGCTGAGCGCCCGCCATCCGCTGGCCGAGGTCGACCCGGACGTCCTGTACACCGACAACGGCAGCGTCCTCACGTCCGCGGGCAAGGCGGCGGCCGTGGACCTGTGCCTGCACCTGATCCACCTCGACCACGGGGCGGCCGTCGCCAACTCGGTCGCCCGCCGTCTCGTCATGCAGCCGCACCGGCCGGGCGGTCAGGCCCAGTTCGTGTCCACGCCGGTGCAGGCCTCGGGCGACCACGCGCTCGCCCAGCTGCTCGCCTGGGTCCAGGAACGACTGGACCAGCCGCTGTCCGTGACCGACATGGCGCGGAAGGCGAACACGAGCCCGAGGCACCTCGGCCGGCTGTTCCGGTCGGTGATCGGGCAGACCCCGATCCAGTGGCTCCTGGTCCAACGGGTACGCCGTGCGCAGGAGTTGCTGGAGGCCACCGACGAGAGCATCGAGGCGGTCGCGGTCGCCACCGGCATGGGGACCGCGACGACGCTCCGGCGCCAGTTCAAGAAGATCGTGGGCGTCCCGCCGGACAGCTACCGGCGGGCCTTCCGCAGCGCGCGCCCGGCCTGATCCGGACCGGCCCGGTACGGGTCGGCCCGGTGGCCGGCGGCGCCGGCTACGCCGAGCGGACCGCACCCTCGATCTGATCGAGCTGCGCGGCGAGGAGCTCCTCGAACGCGGCGCCGCGGTCGGCTCCGAGCGGCCGGACGTCGCGGGCGAAGTGGGCCAGGGCGGGGAAGCGTTCGGGATCGGCGCCGAGTACCGAGACGCGGAAGAGCTCCATGCCCTGTTCGTACTCCTCCGAGGTGATGGTGGTGACCCCGGCCTCGGAGGAGACCAGTGCGGCGATCAGGACCGCGAGCCGGTGGTAGCGCACCGGGATCTCCTCGTCGGGCAGCCCCGACGCGCGCAGGGCCTGCAGTACCTCTTCCACGACCAGCCGGGAACCGGTCCCGCCCGACGCGTAACGCCCCCAGACCGCGGCGAGCTGGGGCTGCCTGCCGAACGCGTCCCTCACGCGCAGGGCCAGAGAGGTGATGCGCTGCCTCCAGTCACCCTCGGGGCGGTGGCCCTTCATCGCGTCCAGAAGAATCCGGTCGGCGACCGCCCGCAGCAGTTCGGTCTTGCTGCGGAAGTGCCGGTAGAGGCTGGATGAGTCGGTCCCGAGCGTCGCGGCGAGCTTGCGCACGCTGAACGACTCCGTGCTGCCGGAGCTCAGCAACTCCACTGCCGCATCCAGGATTTCCTCGGTCGACCAACGCCTTCGACCTGCCATGTCACCCCTCTCGCCGGATCTCAGCCTAACGTATGCACTTGGTGTTGCACGCACCGCGTGCATAATGAGGACAAGGGGGTGCCGGACGGCCTGAGGGCGGACCGGCATGCACTCGTGCCCTGTCATCCGGGGGTGGGCGACCCACGCGGAGCTCACCCCGGGGAATACGAAAGGACGCATGACGTGAAGAACGCACTGGACCGTGCCGCCCTGGACGCGGCCCTCGACCATGTCCACCACGCCGGAATGCCGGGTCTGTTCGCCGAGGTGCGGGACGGTGACCAGGTGTGGCGGGGGGCCGCCGGAGTCGCCGACGTCACCACGGGCCGTCCCGTCACCGCCGATATGCGGCACCGCGTCGGCAGCATCACCAAGACCTTCACCACCGCGGCGGTCCTGCGGCAGGCCGAGAACGGCCGGATCGGTCTCGACACACCGATCGGCCGGTACCTTCCGGAGCTGGTTCCCGGGGAACGCGGCGACGCGATCACGGTACGGATGCTGATCAACCACACCAGCGGCCTCGCCGAGTACCTCCCGTACGTCTATCCGTCCCTCAAGGGGATGCCCGTCGTCGCGGAGACCGGGCCGGAGAGTCTGGAGGACCACCGGTTCACGCGGTTCGACCCCGTCGACCTGATCGAGAAGGGAGTCAGCGCCCCGGCCGCCGGTGCCCCGGGCGGTACTCCGGGCCTGTACTCCAACACCAACTACCTGCTCCTGGCCCAACTCCTGGAAGAGGTGAGCGGCACGACGGCCGAGCAGTGCATCACGCGGGACGTCATCGAGCGCGCCGGACTCCAGGACACCGGATTCCCCGCCGGGCCGTACATGGACGGACCGCACTCGAACCTCTACGAGGCGTGGTTCGGCATGATCGAACCGCCGCGCGACTACAGCGTCTTCGACATGTCGTACGCGGGCCCGTCGGCCTCGCTGACGTCGACCGTCGCGGACCTCAACCGCTTCTTCGGCATGCTGCTGGCCGGGGAGATCGTCAGCCCGTCGTCGCTGGCGCAGATGCGACGCACGGTCCCCATCGTCTCCCAGGAGGGAAAGCTGATGGACTACGGCCTCGGGCTGTACCCGATGGAGGGCTCCGGCCGGGCCACCTTCTGGGGCCACGGCGGCACGGTCTGGGGCGGCGGGACACTGGCCATGATCCGGGCCGACGGCCGGCGGCGGATGGCGGTCGCGCTCAACCTGCAGCGGTGGAACCGGCTCGACGCCGACGGCCGCCCGCAACCGCATCCCATCGACGAGGCGCTGGCGGCGCTGCACGGCGTGGCGATGTCCGGCTGACCGCCGGACGGGACGGTCTCCGGCCGCCGCCCCGGCCGTTGCGGGCCGGCGCCGTATGATCCCGGCGTGGCGATCACGTACGAGTGGCGGGGCGACTTCGACAACGCGTCCCTGGACGCGTTGCACGCCGACGGTTTCGGCTCCCCGGTCACGCCGGCCGACTGGCGGACACGGCTCGAACGCCACAGCCTGGGCTGGGTCTGCGCGTACGAGGACGGTTCGCTGGCCGGGTTCGTCAACGTCGCCTGGGACGGAGGAGCACACGCCTTCGTCCTGGACACGGTGGTGGCCCGGCACCTTCGGTCGAGAGGGGTCGGCACGGAGCTCGTCGCCGTTGCGGCCGGGGCGGCCCGTGCCGCGAAGTGTGCGTGGCTCCACGTCGACTTCGAAGAGCATCTGCGGTCGTTCTACTTCGACGCCTGTGGCTTCCGGGAGACAGCGGCGGGGCTGATCGCTCTCTGACGGTTACGGCCACGGCAACGGCTCCGCAGCCACGCGTGCTCGGGGAAGGACGCCATGCCGGTGCCGAGGCGCCTTGAGCCGTCGGCGCAGCCGGGCCCGGCACGGATACAAGAACCCTGGCCCCCGGCCTCGGGAACGACTCGCTCAGCTCTCGCCGTCGGGAACGGGCTCTCCGCTTCCGGTGCCGGGAATGGCCCCTCCGTCGCTTCCGGCACCGGGAACGGTCTCTGCGCTCCCGACCTCAGGAACCGCCGCTCCGTCGCTGCCTCCGTCCGGATCGGCCTCTCCGCTTCCGCCGTCCGGAGCGACCCCTCCGTCGCTGCCGCCGCTCCACTGGGCCAGGCGGCTCCGAGCGCTCAGAGTGAGGGGGTGGTCCGGGGACAGCACACGAAGGAGATCGGGCAGGAGTCGCCCGAGTTCGGCGGCGGCCCCGGCCGTTTCCCCGGCTTCGCCCCGGCAGCGGGCGAGGCCGTGCCGGGCGATCAGGGTCAGCGGGTGGTCGGGTCCGAGCACCCGGAGCCGGTCCGCGACGAGGTCGGCGTAGGCGGCGGCCGCCCCGGCCGGATCCCCGGTCTGCCCGCGCCACCAGGCCAGTCTCTGCCGGGTGGTGAGCGTTTCCGGGTGATCGGGTCCCAGGACGCGCAGCCGATGGGGCAGCAGCTCGGCGAACGCGTGGGCGGCCCAGGCCGCGTCCCCGGCGTTCCCCCGCCATTCGGCGAGGTGGTGCCGGGCGGTGAGGGTGTGGGGGTGATCAGGGCCCAGGACTCGAAGCATGTCGTGCAGAAGCTGATCGCAGGCGGCGATGCCCTCGTCCGAATCCCCGGCCTCCACGAGCCACTTGGCGAGGTTGTGGCGGTGGATCAGGGTGTAGGTGTGGTCGGGGCCGAGTACGCGGAGGGTGTCGGTCACCAGTTCCCTGAAGGCGTTCACCGCACCGGTGACATCCCCCGCCACTCCGCGCCACTTGGCGAGGGTCGACCGCGTGGCAAGGGTGAAGGGGTGGTCGGGCCCATGGACCCGCAGCAGGTCGGACAGCAGCTCCGCCTGGGCTCCGGCGGCCCCGGCGGCGTCTCCGGCCTCCCCGCGGTAGTGGGCGATGTTCTGCCGGGTGGCCAGCGTGGCCGGATGGTCGGGTCCCAGAATGCGACGCTGGTCGGTCAGCAGCTCGGCGCACGCGGTGGTGGCCCCGGCCAGGTCCCCGGCCACCTCCCGGTAGTGGGCGATGTTCTGCCGGGTGGTGAGGGTCTCGGGGTGGTCCGGTCCGAGGATGCGGAGCCGGTCGGCCAGCAGCTCGGTGAGCGCGTCGGCGGCTCCGGCCGCGTCCCCGGCCTCACCACGCCAGCCTGCGAGGCTGTGCCGGGCGCCGAGGGTTTCGGGGTGGTCGGGCCCGAGGACGCGGAGCAGGTCGGCCAGCAGCTCGGCGCACGTCGTGACGGCCCCCGCCGCGTCACCGGCCTCCCCGCGGTAGTGGGCCAGGCCCGACCTGGTGCTGAGGGTGTGGGGGTGGTCGGGCCCCAGCACGCGGAGCCGGTGCGGCAGCAGCTCGGCGAACGCGGTGGCGGCGCCGGACGCGTCCCCGGCCTGCCCTCGCCACCCGGCGAGCTTCTCCCGGGTGACCAGGGTCCCGGGGTGGTCGGCCCCCAGTATGCGAGCCTGATCCGCGACCAGTTCGGCGAACGCGGTGGCGGCCCCGGCCGCGTCCCCGGCCTCCCCGCGGAACTGCGCGAGGGACGACCTGGTGGCGAGGGTGTAGGGGTGGTCGGCGCCCAGCAGTGCCGAGGTCTGAGCCAGCAACTCGGCGAATGCCCTGAGCGCACCGGCGGGATCCCCCGCTTCTCCCCGGCAGTGGGCGAGGTTGTGCCGTGCGCCGAGAGTGGCGACGTGTTCGGGCCCCAGCCGTTCGTCCGCCGTGCTCGCGAGGCGCTGGAAGTAGTCGACGGCGGCCGCCACCTGGCCCGCGTCGGCGAGGCTGACGCCGGCGCGGAAGAGCACGGTGTGCAGGCCGGCCGGCCCGTACAGGGCGCCTTCCGCGTGACGGGTGAGTGCTTGGGTGTTCCCGCGCAGCGACTGGGCGAGGGCGGTGTCGCGTTCGATGGAGGGCCAGGCGAGGAGCAGGGCATCGGCGGCGGTGCGGGCGATGCGGTGGTGGCTGCCGGGGGTGAGGGAGTCGCGGGTGGCGCGCTGGATGAGCTGGTGGACGCGGACGGCCTGGTGGGGCGAGTCGGGGCTGTGGTCGATGAGGCTGAGCCGGTGCAGTGCGCGCAGAGCGCTCAACGCGTCCCCGGGCAGGACCGGTTCCGGTTCCTCCGTGAAGTCCTCGCCGGTCAGGACGCGGTGCTCGGCGAGATGGGCCAGGGCGGGTTCGCCGGCCAGAACCGCCGCGGGCACGCCGTTGGGGTCGAGCATCGCGGCCAGCTGGAGCATGGGGCCGGCCAGGCCCGCCGGGCGGATCCGGTTGGCGCGCTCGACGGACAGGGACCAGGTGGCGGCCACGGTCACGGTCTGGTCGTCGGGCAGCGCACCGGGCTCCGGCAGCAACCCGGACAGCTTCGCCATCCGGTCGGCCAGCAGCTCCCGGTAGGAGCCACAGGTCAGGCCGGCGTCGACGATGTAGGCGGCGGCCTGGGCCAGGGCGAGTGGCAGATGACCCAGGTCGGCGGCAAGGCCGTCGATCCGGTCGGCCGGCTCGTGGCGGTCGTGCGCGGCGAGTACGGCGGTGACGTACGCGGCAGCTTCCCGCGGGGTGAACAGTCCTACGGTCACCAGGCGGCGGCCCGCTCCGGTCAGGGCCGCTTCGCGGCGGCGCGTGGTGACCAGGACGCGGCCGTGGCGGCCGGCCGGCGGCCACAGGCCGCGGATGTCGGCAGGATCCGCGATGTCGTCCAGCACGACCAGCCAACGGCATTGATTCCGTTCGGCCTTGGGCTCCAGCCAGGCCAGGAAGGCCCGCGCGGCCTGTTCCGGGTCACCGGGGTCGGCGGCAAGGATCTCGACACCGGCCTGCGCGTACCCGGCCGTGATGGCCGAGCGGCTGCTCGCGCTGATCCACACCAGTACGTCGACCTCGCCGCTCTCCCATGCGCTGCGGGCGTAGTCGGCGGCCAGCTGGGTCTTGCCCACACCGCCGGTCCCGGTCAGCACCTGGCTCAGGACCGCGGTGCCTCCGCCGCCCATCGTCGCGCGCAACTGGTCGCGTTCGGCGCGGTGCTGGAAGGACAGGGCGCGGGCCGGGAGCACGCCGACCTGGTGCGGCCAGGCGGCCGGTGTGCGCGGGGCGGCCTCGTTGACGACCGTCAGTGCGCGGACGTACCCGCTGATGGCGGTGGCGCCCCAGGACGCGGTGGCGTCCCCGGTCCGCGATACCTGCACCAGCCCCCCGCCCGAAGGCGCGGCGGGCCCCGGAACGGGGCCCCGGTAGCCGGTTGCCGCGGTTCCCGCGTCGTGGGTGCCGTCGGCGCCGGCCGCCGCCACGGGCTGCTCCGGCAGGCCGTTTCCGGCGTGGGGAGCGGCCTGGTCGGAGGCAGGCGTCGAGCGGCGTTTGCGGCTCCTCATGACGGGATGCGTTCCTTCTCGGGAGGGGCTGCGTGGGCTGCGGGCCCGGGGGTCAGCTGTAGTCGATGCCGGTCCCGGCCCTGCTGCCGGACCCTCGCGCGACGGCTTTCCCCGTCCGCTCCGCCCTCGCTGCCCCGGTCCCCGCTCCGGCGGCGCGCCGTACACCGGTGTGAGCCGTGCCGCCGTCGGTTCCGTCGGCGTCCCCGGTATCGGATGCCAGATCCGTGGGCCCGGCGGCAGGAGGTGTCTGCAGCAGCGCCCAGACCAGTGCGGCGATCCCGGTGGCGGCCTGGACCGTCGCGCCGGCCAGCTGGCCGGCGTCGGGGTTGTCCAGCAGCCAGATCAACGGGGTCGACAGGACGCCGGCCGCCGCCATGAAAATGACCGTGATCTTCCAGCCCTGCGACACGTCCATCCCTCCCCGTCCACCGTTCAGATGTGTGCTGTGCCGGTGTTCTCCCTGGGCCAAGTGTCCCTGAACGTACGGATGAACGTGCCCGGTCCGGGCGATTCAGCGGAAGGCTGCGACGTTCTCCGCGGCCCACTGCCCGAACGACCGGGCCGGGACGCCGGTGACCTGCACAACCGTGTCGCGTACCGTCAGCAGCCCGTCGTTGACGTCTCCGCCCATGACGTCGAGCACCGCGTCCGCGGCTTCCGCTCCGAAGACCGCGGCCATCCGGGCATGGGCCTGCCGGCGGCTGATCTCGGCGAACGGCACCTCCCGGCCCAGCGCCTCCGCGATGGCCGCGGCCTGCCGGCGGGCCGATACCGGTTCCGGACCGGTCAGGGCATAGGTGTGCCCCTGGTGGCCGGGCTCGGTCAGTGCCACCCGGGCCACCGACGCGATGTCCGCGGGATGGATGGTCGGCAGCGCCGTGTCCGCGTACGGCGCGTCAACGGTCTCGTGCGCACGGACCGGAGCCGCCCACATCAGGGTGTTCGAGGCGAACTGGGTCGGCCGCAGGATCGTCCAGGCCATACCGCTCTCCTTGAGCAGCCGCTCCACGGCCAGGTTCTCCTGGGCGGGGACCAGGTGCGGATGGGTCAGGGCGGTGATCGACGACACCAGCACCACGTGCTCCACGCCCGCCCGACGGGCGGCGTCGAGGATGTCGGCGTCCGGGCCCAGACGCGATACGAGGAACAGCGCACGCACACCCTCCAGCGCGGGCTTCAGCGACGCGGGCTCCGCGAAGTCGCCCTGCACGGTTTCGACGCCTTCGGGGAAGGCGGCCTGTGCGGCGTGGCGGGTGAGGCCTCTCAGCGGTCCGGCACCGTGTGCGTGCAGTTCCTTCAGCAGTGCGCTGCCGATGTTTCCGGTGGCTCCGGTCACGAGGATCATGAGCGTGTTCTCCCGTCGTCGGTCTTCGAGCGAGTCGGGAAGACGCTAGAAGCTCAATCGCCCTTCAGGTCAAGGCTGGTTGAGCGCGTCCGCCGGTCATCCGTACCGCGTCGCGAACGCCGGTGGAGGTGCACGTGAGGTTGCCCCGACGGGCCGGTCGGGGCAACCTCACGTGCGCGATCCGGTCACAGCGCCTACCGCACGCCGACGGCGAGGCGCCCGGGCCGTCCTACTTCAGACGCCGTCGCCTCACTTCAGATGCCGGGTGAAGAACTGGGCCGCGGCGTCCCCGGCGAACTGCGGGACACCGGTGTGACCGCCCATGTTGGCGTGCAGGGTCTTCTCCTTGGAACCGAAGGCGTCGAACAGCTCCAGGGCCGCCTGCCGGTCGTTTCCCTCGTCGTCCCACTGCAACAGGACGTGCAGCGGAACGGTGACCCGGCGGGCCTCCTCGAACATGGCGCGCGGCACGAGACTTCCGGCGAAGAGGTTGGCCGCCACGATGCGCGGCTCGGCCACCGCCAGCCGGATGCCGATGGAGATCACGCCTCCCGAGTACCCGACGGGGCCACCGATCCCGGGCAGTGAGAGGAGGGCGTCCAGGGCCGCCCGCCATTCCGGGACCGCCTCGTCGACCAGCGGGAGGACGAGCGCGTCGATGATCTCGTCGGTGACCGGCCCGCCGGTCTCCATGGCCCGGCGCAGGTCGGCGCGGGCCCGGTCCACGACGGGCAGGCGGGGCCGGTCGCCGCTCCCCGGGAGCTCGACGGTGGCCGTCGCGAAGCCGTCCGCCGCGGACCGCAGGGCCCGGGCCGCCAGCCGCGGGTACATCCTGCGCAGGCCGAGGGGAGGGTGGCCGAGCAGGATCAGCGGGGCCGGTGAGGAGGACGAAGGCGCCGCTGCGGGCGTCCACAGGATGCCGGGGATCCCGCCGAGAGTGAATGCGCGTTCGAGGACGCCGTCGTCGAGGTGCTGTTCGGAAGTGAACTGCATGGTCGTGCCTTTCGGGAGTGCTCCGAGACGGCGCTCCCGGGCGGTCTATCGCCCGACCATGGCTCCGGAAGGGAGCACCCATGTCGATACTGCGTTCACGGGTACCACCTCCTCGTTCTCTCGCACGGCCTCCGCAAGACTAACGCCGACCCGGCGCGGCCCGTCAACGGGTTTCCGGGGCCGGCCGGAGCTCCACGACGTCGGCGACCACACAGCTGACGTTGTCGGGGCCGCCGGAGCCGTTGGCGAGGGCGATGAGCTCGCGGACCGCCTGTTCGGGCTCACTGATCCCGTCGAGCACCCGGTGGATCTCCTCGGCCGGCACGACGGTCGACAGGCCGTCGGAGCAGAGCAGGTAGCGGTCGCCCCGCCGGGCGTCGTGCAGGCGCATGTCGGGGGTGGAGTCGGCTCCTCGGCCCAGGGCGCGGATCAGCAGGGAGCGCTGGGGGTGGGAGGCGGCTTCCTCCGGGCCGATGCGGCCTTCGTCGATCATCGACTGCACCACGGTGTGGTCGTGGGTGATCTGGAACAGCTCCCCGTCGCGCAGGAGGTGGACGCGGGAGTCGCCGATGTGGACGAGGGCCAGTTGGGTGCCGGTCCAGAGCATCGCGGTGAGTGTGGTGCCGGCCGCCTCGGAGGAGGAGTCGGCGCCGGAGAGGCCGTGCACGGCCCGCTCGGCGCGGCCGATCGCGGCCTCGAGGGCGTTGAGGAGACTGCCCGCCGGGATGCGGTCGGTTTCGAGGCTCTTGAGCGCGTCGACAGCGGCGGCGCTCGCGGGAGCGCCCGCGCTGCCGAAACCGTCGGCGACGGCGAGCAGGCGGGACCCCGCGTAGGCGGTGTCCTGGTTGCTTTCACGGACGAGGCCGGTGTCGGAGAGGGCGGCGTAACGGATGCCCAGGGGAGTGGTGGTCGCAGACATGGCGGGGTCCTTCCGGGAGAGGTGGTCGATGAGGAAGGCGGCCAGGTCCCGCCGTGCGGCGGTGTCGGCCTCGACCTGGGCCCAGAACGCGCGGATCTCCTCGGCAGCCGGGCCCGACTCCAGCGCGCAGACCTGCCGGATACGGGCGAGAGGCATCCCGATCCGGCGCAGCCAGGCGACCAGCCGGGCCTGATCCAGCTGCTCCGGGGCGTAGCGGCGGTAGCCGGTCACCGCGTCGACGCGAGCGGGAGTCAGCAGGCCGAGCTCGTCGTAGAGGCGCAGCGCCTTCGGTGACAGCCGGGACGCCTTCGCGAACGTCCCGATGGTCAGCAGCTCCATGCCCGTCCCTCCTCATACCGGGCGCGTCGCCCGGCACCACCGATGCTGTGGGCTCCCCCAAGGTGAAGGTCAACCGAGGGGCCCAGGTTGTCGTCGTCCCGGCACCCGGCCCGAGAAACGGGCCCGGTCAGGACCGTGCGGCCCGGAACGCGAGATACCTGCCGAAGGTTTCGTGGCTGTCGGGGGTGAAGCGCCACTCCAGCAGGGCCGACCGCAGCTCCGGCTCCGTCAGCCGGCCGATCCAGGCGACCTCGTCGGGATCGGCGGCCACGGCATCCGGCACCACCGCTTCGTGCACGCCGAGCCAGTGCGGGCTCAGACCGCTGCGGTTGAGGAACGTGAACAGCAGGCGCGGCAGCGCCCGAACGCCCAACTCCTCGGCAAGCTCCCGCGCGGCGGCCTGTTCATAGGACTCGCCGGCACCCACGGCGCCACCGACCACGACCTCGTGGAGCCCGGGGAAGCGCGACAGCCCCTCCGCCCGCCGGTGGACGAGGATCCGGCCGTGCTCGTCACGGCACACCGTCACGGCGACCCGGTGCAGCCAGCCCTCCCGGACGGCCCGCCGACGGCTGACCGCCGTCCCCAGCAGGCGATCCTGATCATCGACACGCTCAACGAGTTCATCCGCCGGTTCAGCCGTCTGTCCATCCACCCGTTCATCCATGACGCACACCCTGGCAGGGCCCGCGGACAACGGTGCTTCCGGGCGGTGCGCGGAACCGGACCGGGGAGCACCTGCGCAAGGAGGCGCCGGTGCGCAGGGCCGCCCCGGGCCGGAGGGCGCCGGGTAGGTTGATCGTTTGAGCCGGTCCGCGCCGCCGGTCCGCCCGCCTTTCCGTACCGCAGGTCCGCCCGCCGGCGCGGCCCGGAAGAAAGTCGGAGAACTTTTCCGTGGCGGATGTCGAGGAGGCGTGCGCGGCTCCGACTGAGGGGTGGAAGCGCGCCGAAGGGGTGCGCGGGACGCAAGGGGACACCTGATGAAGTACGTCGCGATGATCTACGGCAACCAGGCCAAGTGGGACTCCTTCCCGGCCGACGCCTGGCCCGAAGCGATCGCCAGGCAGGACGCGTTCAACAAGAAGTACCGCGACAGCGGTGAACTGCTCGGCGCCTACGGCCTGGCGGACGCGGCCAACGCGCAGCTGGTGCGCCGGAAGGACGGTGTCCCGGCGGTCACCGACGGGCCCTACCTGGAGACCAAGGAATACCTCGCCAGCTTCTACATGCTGGACTGCGAGTCCCTGGAGCGCGCGCAGGAGATCGCCGCCGACATGCCCTTCGCGGACACCGACCCGGTCGAGCTCTGGCCGGTCCTGCACGACGCCGCGACGGACCTGTGAGCGGGGAACCCGGCGTCGAGGACCTGCTGCGCGAGCTGGCGCCGCAGGTCCTCGGCGCGCTCGTCCGCCGCTACGGCGCCTTCGACACCTGCGAGGACGCCGTCCAGGAGGCCCTGCTGGCGGCCGCCCTGCAATGGCCCGCCGAGGGAGTCCCGGACCGTCCCCGGGGATGGCTGGTCACCGTCGCCTCCCGACGGCTGGTGGACCAGGTGCGCAGCGAGCAGGCGCGGCGCCGGCGCGAGGACCTCATCGCCCTCGCCACGCCCCAGGCCGAGTTGCTCAGCCGCGCCGCGGACGCCGAGGCGCCCGCGGACCGGGACGACTCCCTGGCACTGCTGTTCCTGTGCTGCCACCCGGCGCTGTCGGAGCCCAGCCGGATCGCCCTGACCCTGCGCGCGGTCGGCGGCCTGACCACCGCACAGATCGCCGCCGCCTTCCTGGTGCCCGAGGCGACCATGGCCCAGCGCATCAGCCGAGCCAAGCAGACCGTCAGGAACTCCGCGACGCCGCTGCGCCTGCCGCAGCCGGCCGACCGGGCCGAACGCCTGGAAGCGGTCCTCCATGTGCTGTACCTGGTCTTCAACGAGGGCTACACCGCCACCGCAGGCACCGATCTGACCGCGCCTGCCCTGTCGGCCGAAGCGATCCGGCTCACCCGGCTGCTGCACCGCCTGCTGCCCGACCACGCCGAGACCGCCGGACTGCTGGCCCTGATGCTGCTCACCGACGCCCGCCGTGCCGCCCGCACCGGGCCCGACGGCGTCCTGGTGCCGCTGGCCGAGCAGGACCGCGCCCTGTGGGACGGCCGGCTCGTCACGGAGGGCGTCGACCTGATCAGCCGGACCCTGCCCGAGGGCCGGGTCGGTCCGTACCAGCTGCAGGCGGCGATCGCCGCCGTCCACGACGAGGCCGATTACGTCGACGCCACCGACTGGCCGCAGATCCTCGCCCTGTACGACCTGTTGGAGCACCTCGCGCCGAACCCGGTCGTCACCCTCAACCGCGCGGTCGCCGTCGCGATGGTGCACGGCCCGGCCGCCGGGCTCGACCTGCTGGCGACCCTGGACTCCGACCGGCGCACCGCACACCACCACCGCCTGCTCGCGGTCCGCGCCCACCTCCTGGAACAACGCGGCGACCACGACGCGGCGGCTCACGCGTACCGCGAGGCTGCCCGGCGTACCAGCAGCACACCGGAGCGACGCCACCTCACGTCCCGCGCGGCCCGCCTCACCCCTGGACAGGACCGGCCGGCGGAGCGAAGCGGCTGACTCCCGTCGCAGGTCCGCGCCGCCTCGGCCGAGGCAGCGGACCGGCTCACCTGCCGTGCCCGGGCCCCGTCATGGCGACTCGCAGCGACAACTGCCACCGAGCGGGGGATCTGGCCCGGTTGTGCCGACCCGGACAGCTTGTTGAGGTGTCGAAGCCGCGGTCCGGCTGACGATCGCTTGACCTGTACCGAGGTTCAGGGGCGAGGGTTGAGGCATGAGTGAGGCAGACGAGCTGTTCGGTATCGCGGAGGTCTCGGCGTGGATCGGTCTGGAGCCCGACACGTTGCGGTACTTCGAACGTCAGGGGGTCGTACCGTCTCCACGGCGCGACAGTGCGGGGCGTCGCCGATACACGGCGGCTGACGTCGAGCTGGTCCGCATGCTGGTTCATCTCCGTGAGACGGGGATGCCACTGGCCGATATCGCGCAGTTCACAGGCGCCGACGACAAGGTGGCTGATCCGGCCAGGCTCCGAGTGGAGTTGCTGACGGCTCATCGCCGTCGCGTCCGCGACAGGCGCGAGGAGCTGGACCGTGCGCTCGATGTGATCACTCGGAAGATCGCGGACTTCAGTGATCGGATCACGGGTTCGGTGGACTTTCTCGACCGACCGGACTGCACGATCGCCTTCGGTGTCCAGGGCGAGGGGCCACTGCTGTTCCTCGTCGGCGCGCCGGCTGGGCGGGCCGGTTTCGCAGCGCTGGCGCATGAGCTTGCAGGACGTTTTACCGTCGTCACCCACGATCCACGTGGTATCGGGTCCAGCCGTGCGGTCCCAGGGATGGCCGCGCCCACGCCCGAGGTCCTTGCCGAGGACCTTGCTGCACTTGTCGACAGGTTCACCGGAGGACCCGCCCTGTTCGTCGGTACCAGTGGCGGTGCCGTGACGCTGCTGGAGCTGGGCAAGCAGCATCCTGACGTGGTCGGCCGGGCCATCCTGCATGAGCCGCCCCTCATGTCCCTCCTGGACGACGCAGAGCTGACCGGACGAGCCGCAGCAGCGTTCAAAGCCGCAGAGGCTGATCCTCAGCGGGCCGTGCAAGAGTTCTTTGACCTCAGCGGCGCTGCCCACCACACAGGACCGGATCAGACGCCTCCCGCCCATATGGCGCTACCCGAGCTGCCGGTCGAGGAACTCGACAAGAACCGCTACTTCCTGGGGCGGATGGCCGGCCCCACGGTCTTCTACGTCCCCGACATCGAGGCCATCCGCCGCGTTTCGGTGACGCTGTGCGCCGGCTCACTGAGCCATCACCAGATGGCGCGCCGGGCGACCCGAGCGCTCGCTGAACTTCTGGAGCTACCTCTGATCGACATGCCCGGCAACCACCTCGGCGCAAGCGCCGAGCCGGCAGAGTTCGCCCACGTCCTCGGGCTCCTGCTCGAACCCTGAACACATGGCAGTGCCCCTCCTGGGCCGACCGGCCCAGGAGGGGCACTGCCATGTCGCACCGCGACGCCGCACTGACTCAGCGCCACCGTCTGAAGGTCGCACGACTCGTCGTCGAGGACGGGTGGCCTGTCAGCGAGGTGGTCGCTCGGCTCCAGGTGTCCTGGCCTACCGTCCTTTCACGCGATTGACCAACGTCCCCGGTCAGTGCAACCAGGGACAGATATCGCCGCGAAGTGACAGGTGTCGCCGCGAGTCACAGTCATCCGTCCGAGTGGTCCGGAACACTTTTGCAAGCAGCTGCTTGCAAAAGTTAGCAGTCAGGGTCCACCATCGACCCATGGCCTCACTCAACGTCGGCAATCTCGGCGAGTACCTGCGCGAGCAGCGCCGTACCGCGCAGCTGTCGCTGCGGCAGCTCGCCGATGCCGCCGGGGTGTCCAATCCCTACCTCAGCCAGATCGAGCGCGGGCTGCGCAAGCCCAGTGCCGAGGTCCTCCAGCAGGTCGCGAAGGCGCTGCGGATCTCTGCCGAGACCCTGTACGTACGGGCCGGGATCCTGGACGAGCGGGAGCGGGAGGAGCTGGAGACGCGGGCGGTGATTCTCGCCGACCCGTCGATCAACGAGCGGCAGAAGAGCGTGCTGCTGCAGATCTACGCCTCCTTCCGCAAGGAGAACGGGTTCGAGGACGAGCCCGTGGACCCCGCGGACGGTGAGGGACACCCATCCGGTGCGGATAAGTCCCTCAGTGCCGACGGCAGTGCTGCCGATACAGGTTCAAAGCCCTCAAAACCCTCACAGTGAGTCGCTGAGCAGCTGAGTCACTGAGTCTGATGATCCGGGAGGACCACAGTCATGGCCATCACCGATGACCTGCGCAAGACCCTCACCGACCCGACCCCGCTCTACTTCGCCGCCGGCACGGCCGATCTCGCCGTGCAGCAGGCCCGGAAGGTTCCGGCCCTGATCGAGCAGCTGCGGGCCGAGGCGCCGGAGCGCATCGAGGCGGTGCGCAACACCGACCCCAAGGCCGTGCAGGAGAAGGTGGCCGGGCAGGCCAAGGAGGCGCAGGCCACTTTCCAGGCCAAGGTCACCGAGGTGATCGGGGCGTTCGACACCGACCTGAAGAAGCTGGGCGAGAGCGCCCAGGACCTGGCGCTGCGCGGCGTCGGCGTGGCCGCGGAGTACGCGGTCAGGGCTCGGGAGACGTACGAGAAGGTCGCCGAGCGCGGCGAGCAGAGCGTGCGCACGTGGCGTGGTGAGACCGCCGAGGAGATCGTCGAGATCGCCGTCGTCGTCGAGCCGCGCAAGGAGTCGAAGCCGGAGACGGTCAAGCCCGCGCCGAAGCCCGCCGCCAAGCCCGCGCCGAAGACCGTCAAGGCCGAGGCGGCCAAGCCGTCGCCCGCGGCGCCCGCCAAGAAGGCGCCCGCGCGCAAGCCCGCCGCCAAGAAGACCACGCCGCCCACTGCCAAGTAGCGCGGCGTTGCCCGGCAGGTGTGCCGGGGCGGCGGGCGGGCACTTTTTCCCGTGCCCCGGTCGTTGTCCCGGTACCTTGGCCGCGAGCGCTCATCCACTCACTAGGCGGTGCACCTCATGTTGCTCGAAGGCTTCAATTCCATCCTCGGGCTGATCTTCACGGTCATGACCGTCCTCGCCGTGGTGGCCTTCGTCATGGCCGCGATCGCCCGCGAGGACGCCTACCGCGCCGCGGACAAGCAGAAGAAGTCCTTCTGGCTGATCATCCTCGGCATTGCGGTGGTGGTGAACCTCTGGGCGCCGATGCTCTTCCTGCAGATCGCCGGGCTGATCGCGTCCATCGTGTTCTTCGTGGACGTACGGCCCGCACTCAAGGCCGTGTCCGGCGGTGGCCGCCGGCGTGGCGGCTCCAGCAGCGACGGGCCGTACGGGCCCTACAACGGCGGGCGCTGAACGCCTGCGGGTGACACCTGTCCGGGGCGGGGGCGCGGAATGCTCCGGCCCCGGCCGCCGTGCTGCGCCCGGTGGCGGGCGGTGTCGCGCGCGGTGTCCTGCTCCCTGTCGAGCAGGAGGACGGCGACGTCGTCGGTCAGTTCGCCGCCGTTCAGCTCGCGGACGTGCGTGACCGCCGCTTCCAGCAGGTCCTCGCCACCCAGGCCCTCGGCCAGCTGGCGGTTGACCATCGCGACCATGCCGTCCTGGCCGAGACGCTGCGTGCCGTTGCCGACGCGGCCCTCGATCAGCCCGTCCGTGTACATCATCAGGCTCCAGGTGCCGCCCAGTTCGACCTGTCGGCGCGGCCAGCGGGCGCGCGGCAGCAGACCGAGTGCCGGTCCGCCGTCCTCGTACGGAAGCAGATGCGCCGCTCGTCCCTGCCGGGCGATCAGCGGCGCGGGATGGCCCGCCAGGCACAGGCCCGCGCGGCGGCCGTCGGGGGCGATGTCGACGGTGCAGAGCGTCGCGAAGATCTCCTCGCTCTCCCGTTCGTGCTCCAGGACCTGCTGGAGCGTGGAGAGCAGTTCGTCGCCGCAGAGTCCTGCCAGGGTCAGGGCCCTCCAGGCGATCCGCAGCTCGACGCCGAGTGCCGCCTCGTCCGGGCCGTGCCCGCAGACGTCGCCGATCATCGCGTGCACCGTGCCGTCGGGGGTGCGGACCGTGTCGTAGAAGTCGCCGCCCAGCAGCGCGCGGCTGCGGCCGGGGCGGTAGCGGGCCGCGAAGCGCAGATCGGAGCCGTCGAGCAGCGGGGTGGGCAGCAGGCCGCGCTCCAGCCGGGCGTTCTCCTGGGCGCGCAGCCGGGACTCGGTGAGCTTGTGCTGGGTGACGTCGGCGCGCTTGCGCTCGACCGCGTAGCGGATGGCGCGGCTGAGGAGCCTGCCGTCGAGCTCGCCGCGGAAGAGGTAGTCCTGCGCCCCCACCCGTACGGCCTCGGCGGCCAGCTCCGCGTCGTCCTCGGCCGTGAGGGCGAGCACCGCGTGCCGGGGCGCGATCCGCAGCACGTGCTGGAGGGTCGCGAGCCCGTCGGCCTCCGCGCCCCGGTCGCCGGAGGGCAGGGCCAGGTCCAGCAGGATGCAGTCCACGTCGTCCGTGAGGAGCCGGCCCGCCTCGGTCAGGTTGCGGGCGGCGCGGACACGGACCCGGGCACCGGTCGCGGCCGAGAGTTCCGGGACGCTCAAGGTGCCCGCCGGGTCGTCCTCGATCACCAGGAGGGTGAGGTCGGTGCCGTTGCTGGCCTCCGCAGCGGGAACGGCACGCTGCTGCGGTACGGGTACGGGCATCGGTTCGGGTTTCCTTCCCTCCCCCCGAGGGCGCGGCGGAACGACGATCGACGATCCGCCAGACGGGGACGATAGCGGTACGGGATGCGGGAACGGAATGGCGCACAGCACTCGGCCTCCGGCATATGCACCGGCATAAGCCGCGTCAGGTCACGGATCCGGCGCGTTGCGCCGTTCGCGGGCGCTCGTGGGGGCATGACAAAGGTCACGCCGGGGCTCCGGGTGGCAGTGGCACCACTCACGCCGGGGCGTCCGGGCGGGGGCGGCATCGCTCGCCGGGGCTCCGGGCGGGGAGTGCCACCGCTCACGCCGGAGGCGTACCGGCCGTCGTGGCGCCGCTCGGGCGGTGGCCGGGCGGCGTCTGGGGAGCGGCGGGCGGAGCGGCTATCTGTCGGGGCGGACGACGCCGAGTATCTCCATCGAGCCCGCTCCGGCGAGCGTGACGTTTCGGCCCGGGCGCGGGGCGTGGACGATGGCTCCGTCGCCGATGTACATCCCGACGTGGCTGGCGTCGCCGTGGTAGATGATCAGGTCGCCGGGGCGCATGTCCTTGATCGCGATGTGCGGCAGCTGCCGCCACTGCTCCTGCGAGGTGCGCGGGATCGGCCGGCCGGCCGAAGCCCAGGCCCGTGACGTCAGGCCGGAGCAGTCGTACGACTCGGGTCCCACGGCCCCCCACACGTACGGCAGACCGATCTGGGCGGTCGCGAAGGCCACCGCCTTCTTTCCGCGCGCGCTCGCCTCGCGGTTGATCTCCTTCAGCGCGCCGGAGCTCAGCCAGGCGGTCTGCGACTTGTACTCCGCCTCCTGCTCCAGCTGGAGGAGGCGGGCGCGCTCCTTCTTCTCCAGCTGGGACTCCAGCTTCTTCGCCGCCGCGATCTGCTCGTTGATCTTCTTCTTGGCCTTGGCCTGCTTGACGCGATTGGCTTCGAGCTTCGTCCAGTTGGTGCTCGCGTCCTGCGTGTACGTCTCCAGGTCCTCCTGGGTCCTGTTCAGTTCCCCCAGGAGTCCCTTGGTGGCCTTCTGGCCCTGCTGAGCCCTGCCGATCCCGTCCAGGAAGAGCTGCGGGTCGCCGCTGAGCATGAGCCGGGCGCCCGGCGGCAGGCCTGCGTTGCGGTACTCCTCGCGGGCCTGCGCGCCCGCTCGGCTCTTGAGTTCGGCGATCTTCGCCTGGCCCTCGACTATGGCCTGGGCCAGCTTGACGATCTCGCCCGACTGCTTCCTGGCCTTCTCCTCGGCGAGGTTGTACGCGTCCGTTGCCGATCCGGCGGCCCGGTAGAGGCCGTCGATCTCCTGGCGCACCTCTTCGAGGCTCTTCTTCGCCGGCCGGTCCGCGGCGGGCGAAGGGGGCGCGGGTGCCGCGAAGGCCTGGACCGGCGAGGCCAGGACGGCCATCGCGCAGACCAGAGTGATCGCGGCAGCGGCACAGTGGCGTCGGTACACGAAGCTCCCCCTCCGAGCGGATCCCTGCGATGTGGATGCTGGTACGGATGTAGACACGAATCTGATTTACCGTCAGTAACTTACGGCGCCGACGAGATCGTGCCATGCCCTACCGAAAAGCAACAGAGGCAGACACATCTCCGCAGCTCGCGAACCCCCGTGGCGCCCCCCCCGGCCCCTGGTGTCCGCCCGTGTGGTTCAGGCCCCCCTGTTCTGGGACGAACGATGCCGTGCCGACGTTCCCGGTGCCGGGAGAGTTCACCCTGTTCCCCGGATGCGGGGCTAGCGTTCGGGTCGCAGTGCCGCCCACTTCACCGTCACTTCGCCCTGGCGCCACCGCCGTACGCCGTCCGTCAGCGGCCAGGTGCCGGACAGCGTCCGGACGGCCGTGATCCAGCGCTGCCGTGCGCCCAGCGAGGCGTACGGCGCCGCCGCCGCCCAGGCCCGGTCGAAGTCGCGCAGGAAGGCGTGGACGGGCTCGCCCGGCACGTTGCGGTGGATCAGTGCCTTGGGCAGCCGCTCCGCGAGGTCGGACGGGCGGCCGAGGGAGCCGAGCCGGGTCGCGAACGTGACCGTGCGGGGGCCCTCCGGGCCCAGCGCCACCCAGACGTGGCGGCGCCCGATCTCGTCGCAGGTGCCCTCCACCAGCAGGCCGCCCGGCGCGAGCCGGTCGCACAGCCGCTCCCATACGGCGACGACCTCGCCCTCGTCGTACTGGCGCAGCACGTTCGCCGCCCGGATCAGCGCGGGCCGCTCCGGCAGGGGGATCTCGAAGCCGCCGTGCCGGAAGGTGAGGCCGTCGCGTTCGTACGGACGCGCCGCCTCGACGCGCTCCGGGGAGATCTCGATGCCGACCACGCGGGTGCGCGGCTCGGCGGTGCGCAGGCGCTCCAGCAGCTCGACGGCGGTCCAGGGCGCGGCGCCGTACCCGAGGTCGACCGCCACGGGGGCGTCGGCGCGGCGCAGGGCGGGGCCGTGCGTGGCGGCGATCCAGCGGTCCATGCGGCGCAGCCGGTTCGGGTTGGTGGTCCCGCGGGTGGCGGTGCCGATCGGGCGCATGACACAGAGCGTAACCACTCGCCCGGGCCCGGCGGTCAGCACCGCGACGCGCCGGAGCCGTACCGTAATGATTTGGCAAAGCGGAAATGAAAGGAGGAGTTCCACTGTTCCAGCCTGTGCGAAAGGGTCCGTGCGCCCTCCTTCCGGGAGTGCCCGCGCCCCTGTCGTGGCATGCCGTGAACGAGGTCGGTGCCAGTGCCCTGAGCGAGGAGGACCGGACGACGTGAGTCAGTACGTCTCCCGGCTCGGCAGCAGCCGGGTCGCGCCGCGTCTCAGGTTCCCCGCAGGCTTCTCCGGCTCCTTCCCCGGCGGCCACCGCAGACCGCGCCGGATCGCGATGCTCTCCGTGCACACCTCCCCGCTGCACCAGCCGGGCACGGGTGACGCGGGCGGCATGAACGTGTACATCGTGGAACTCGCCAAGCGTCTGGCCGCGATCAACATCGAGGTCGAGATCTTCACCCGCTCCACCACCGGCGCGCTGCCGCCGGCCGTCGAGATGGCGCCGGGCGTCCTGGTCCGGCACGTCGACGCGGGCCCGTACGAGGGTCTGGCGAAGGAGGAGCTGCCCGCCCAGCTCTGCGCCTTCACGCACGGCGTGATGCAGGCGTGGGCCGGTCAGCGCCCCGGCTACTACGACCTGGTGCACTCCCACTACTGGCTCTCCGGCCAGGTCGGCTGGCTCGCCGCGCAGCGCTGGGGCGTCCCGCTCGTCCATGCCATGCACACCATGGCCAAGGTCAAGAACGCCGCGCTCGCCGAGGGCGACGCCCCCGAGCCCGCCGCCCGCGTCATCGGCGAGACCCAGATCGTGCACGCCTCCGACCGGCTGATCGCGAACACCGCCGAGGAGGCGGACGAGCTCGTCCGCTTCTACGACGCCGATCCGGGCGCCGTCGCCGTCGTCCACCCCGGCGTCAACCTGGACCGCTTCCGCCCCGCCGACGGCCGCGCGGCGGCCCGTGAGCGCCTCGGACTGCCGCAGGACGCCCTGATCCCGCTCTTCGCGGGCCGCATCCAGCCGCTGAAGGCCCCGGACGTGCTGCTGCGCGCCGTCGCCGCGCTGCTGGACCGGGATCCGTCGCTGCGCTCCCGCATCGTCGTGCCGGTCGTCGGCGGCCCCAGCGGCAGCGGGCTCGCCAAGCCGGAGGGGTTGCAGAAGCTGGCGGCCCGCCTCGGGATCGCGGACGTCGTGCGGTTCCACCCGCCGGTCGGCCAGGACCAGCTCGCCGACTGGTTCCGCGCCGCGTCCGTGCTGGTCATGCCCTCGTACAGCGAGTCCTTCGGCCTGGTCGCCATAGAGGCCCAGGCGGCGGGCACCCCGGTCGTCGCGGCGGCCGTCGGGGGACTGCCGGTGGCGGTACGGGACGGGGTCAGCGGCTTCCTGATCCCCGGGCACGACCCGGAGGCGTACGCGGCGGCGCTGGAGCGCTTCGCGGTCGCGCCCGAGCTCGTCGACCGGATGGGCGGCGAGGCCGCCGCGCACGCGCGGCGCTTCGGCTGGGACACGGCGGCGGCGGCGACCGCGGACGTGTACAGCGGCGCGGTCCAGGACCACCGGCGCCGGGTCCGCTCCCACCACGGGTGAGGGCGGCGCGCCCGCGCCACGCTTCGGCCGGGACATGCCGGCAAGCACGCCGCTGCCCGACGGGCGTACGCTCGCTCCATGGCTGACGTACCCGAGGAAGCGGCGACGCCGCAGGTCACACAGGTCGCCCAGGTCATCGCGGCGACGCTGAAGGATGCCGGGCTCGACTACGAGAGCCCCGCGCCCGGCCACTACGTCGTGCAGCTGCCCGGCACCCGCAAGCTGGCCACCACGTGCTCGCTCATCGTCGGCACGCACGCACTGTCCCTCAACGCCTTCGTCATCCGCCACCCCGACGAGAACGACGCGGCGGTGCACCGCTGGCTGCTGGAGCGCAACCTCCGGCTGTTCGGCGTGAGTTACGCGATCGACTCGCTCGGGGACGTCTACATCGTCGGCAAGCTGCCGCTCTCCGTGGTGACGCCCGGGGAGCTGGACCGGCTGCTGGGGGTGGTCCTGGAGGCCGCCGACGGCGCCTTCAACCCCCTGCTCGAACTCGGTTTCGCGAGCGCGATCCGCAAGGAGTACGCGTGGCGGGTGTCGCGCGGCGAGTCCACGCGGAACCTGGAAGCGTTCACAAATCTGACCCAGCGCCCCGTCAACTGACGTCTGCTGCTGGGCAATTCCTCGCCTGAAGATTCCCCGGTGCGCGGCCCTTTCGCTGCGCCCGGGGCTCGTGGCATGCTCACCGCCGACGCAGATATGAACATCGTTCACATCCGTGAAAATCGTGGAAGGCGGACCGGCTCATGGCGCCCCAGGCGGCGAAGAGGGAAATCAGCAGGCGTGGACTGCTCGGCAGTGCGGTGGCCGTTGCCGCGGCCGCGGCAACGGGAACGCTCGGCGGCGGAACGGCCTTCGCCGCGAGCGGCGGCCGGGGCGCCGCAGCCGGCGGACGGCCACAGCCGACCCCGATCTGGCGGGAGTTCACCGCAGCGCCCCTCACCCACCCGCAGATCCCGTTCATCGGCCGGGCCGGCTACCGCGGCGGCTCCGCCCTGCCCCGGCCGCGTACCGGCCACGGCTTCACCGCCGACGTCCGGCACTACGGCGCCCGGCCGGACAACTCCGCCGACGCCGCCCCCGCGATCAACCGTGCCATCGCCGCTGCCGGAGAGCGCGGCGGTGGCACGGTCCTCATTCCCGAGGGCACCTACCGCATCGACGACATCATCCGCATCGGCCACAGCGACGTCGTGGTCCGCGGCGCGGGCAGCGGCCGCACCACGCTCCTCGCCACGAAGAGCCTCACCGAGCTCATCGGCGCGTACGGCAGCCGCTACGGCGGCGACAAGTCCAGCTGGTCCTGGGCCGGCGGCCTCATCTGGCTCTGCCCCGAGGCCCGTTGGACCTCGCTCACCGACGCCATCAAGGCGAAGGCCTGGCCCTTCGAGGGCTGGACGGGGAACAAGCGGGACGAGTGGCAGACCCTGACCACGGTCGCTCCCGCCCGGCTCGGCGACCGTACGATCACCGTCGACGACGCCCGCAAGCTCAAGCGCGGCGCACTCGTCCTGCTCCGCCTCGCCGACGACTCCGCGCACACCCTGCTGGAGCACATGGCGGGCGGCGGCGCCGGTCCGGAGGCGTACTACTGGGACGACAAGACCAAGCTCACCTCGTACGTCCCCTACGAGTGGCCGGTCCGCATCACCGCCGTGCACGGGCGGCGGGTCACCCTGGAACGGCCGCTCCCGCTCGACGTCCGCCCCGAATGGGACCCGCGGCTCACCACCCTCGCCGCCCCGCTCACCGGTTCCGGCGTCGAAGGCCTCACCCTCGAAGCGGTCGAGACCCCCCAGTCCCCGCACCTGCTCGACAAGGGCTACAACGGCGTCGCGTTCCAGTGCGCGTACGACTGCTGGGCCGACGACATCACCGTCCGCCACGTCGACAACGGCTTCGGCCTCATCGGCGCCTCCGCCTGCACCCTGCGCCGCACGAAGGTCGCGGGGCGCGGCTCCCACCACCCGTACTACTGCCGCGAGGGCAGCCACGACAACCTGATCGAGGACTTCACCATCGAGCAGCGCACCGTCCCGGCACCCTCCGGGACCCAGCTGCACGGCATCAACGTCGAGGGCCTGTCCAGCTACAACGTGTGGTCGCGCGGCGTGATGGAGATGGGCACCTTCGACTCGCACCGGGGCATGCCGTTCGCCAACGTCCGCACCGACATCACCGTGAACAACAACGGGCGCCACGGCGGCGACGCGAGCGCCGGACCGCTGTTCGGCGCCCGCTTCACGCACTGGAACATCCGCGTCACCAACGGCCGGGCCGGCCTGATGCGGATCGACGGGCTCGCCCCGTACAGCGCGACCGTGGGGGTGAGCGAGGTGACGGAGTTCGACCAGACCGACGTCCCCGACTTCACCGGCGACCTGCACACCCGCCTGGAGGCGTACGGAACCCCGGAAGCCGTCCGCCCGCGCAACCTGTACGACGCCCAACGGGCGCTGGGGCACTGACGGACGCGTGCCGGCGCCGCGGCCGCCCTCAGGCCCGCGGCGCCGGTCCCGCCTCGTCGAGCGCCGCCTCCAGCCGCGGCGCCACCTCGTTCCACGTCCACTCCAGCTGCTCCGCGGACGCCTTCCGGGGCACGGTCTCCACCAGCATGATCAGGTAGAGGTACGCGCGGTACAGCGCGATCCGCGACCGCAGGGAACCGTCGAACTCCACCGGCCCGCCCGGCGCCGACTCCCCGTACCCGGTCAGGAAGTCCTCGTCCTCCTCGATGTCCCCGAACAGGGCGAGCGACACGAAGTCGGCGGCCGGGTCGCCCCAGAACATCCGCTCCCCGTCGATGATCCCGCCGATCCGCCGCGCACCCGGCTCTCCGGCGACCAGGATGTTGCCCTGCCACAGGTCGAAGTGGACGAGGGCGGGCCGGGCGACGTCGTCCAGGACGGACGAGGCGGCGTCGAACCGGCGGCGGACGGCCGAAGGCGTACGCGGCAGCCGCGCCCCGTACCTCTCCGCGTCGGCCAGCACGGCCTCGGTCATCACCGTGAAGGCGCCGCGCCAGGTCGGGGCCAACGGGCCGAGCGCCGCGGACGGGTAGCCGAATCCGCCCGGACCCGGCACGGTGTGCAGCCGGCCGACGATCCGGCCGAGTTCCGTGCGCAGCCGCCGGCCCTCGTCGTCGGCCAGGGCGCCGCCGAGCTCGTGCCAGGGCTGCCCGGGACGCTCCGTCATGATCACGTAAGCGCCCCCGGGTGCGGCCGGATCGAGTCCGCTGCGCACCAGGCCGGGGACGGCGGTCCCGTCGGCGAGAGCGGCCGCCGCGGTGTAGAACGCCACTTCGTTGACCAGCAGATCGCGCTCGTAGGCGAGATGGCTCCCGCCCGGCGGAGGCGTCTTCACCACCCACCGCCGGCCGTCGGTGAGGCCGACGCGGGTGACCGCGTTGTACGTACCTCCGGTCAGCGGATCGCACGAGGCGACCAGTTCCGGCGGCACGCCCACGGAACCCAGCACGGCGGACAGAGCGGAATCGACGGACATCAGCGGTCCCCCTTCGAGCGGTCACCCCGTGACGTGATGCTGCCATCTGCGCCATATGCGCAGTCCACGGCCTTCATGAGGTGATCACGACGTCGTCACGATCACGGGCGATGCCCGCTTTGACGGATTGCCAAACCACAGCCTGCTCATAGAGTTGGCAAACCCCCACGATTCCTCACCGCCGTGCCGAACCCGGCGACGGCCGCTCTCGTGCGGGCGAATCACCTTGAGACAGAAGGACGGGCCATGCGACCCACTGCCATACGCCGTACCGCCGTTGCCGCCACCGTGATGTCCCTGGCCCTGCTCACCGCGGCCTGCGGTTCGGACGGGGACGCGGGCAAGGACGGCGGCAAGGCGGCCGGCTCCGCCTCCGCGGCTCCGGCGGACAAGGGCGCGGACTCCGACGCCAAGGCGCTGACCGCCGCCGAGCTGGAGAAGGTCTCGCTGGCCGACGGCGACGTCAAGGACCACAAGGTCGCCAAGGCCACTGCCGCCGACGCCATCGAAGGCGACGCCGTCACGGTCGACAAGGCCGCCTGCGACCCGTTCGCCGACGCCCTGATGGGCGCCAAGGCAGGAAAGCCCGCCGCGTCCACGCAGCGGAAGGTGGCCGGCCTGCCGAAGAAGAGCGACGACCCGGCGAAGATGCTGGAGTCGGTGATGGACGTCACGACGACGCTCACCACGCTCTCCGCGTACGACGGCAAGGGCGCCGACGAGGCGCTGGCAGGTCTGCGCACCGCGGCGACCGAGTGCGCCTCCGGTTTCACCCTCACCGCCGCGGGATCGAAGCAGAAGGTCACCAAGATCGCGGAGGTGCCGGTCAAGGGCGGCGAGGAGGCCGTCGCCTGGACGGTGTCGATCGAGGCCGAGGGTGTCAAGAGCGCGATGAAGCTCATCCAGCTCCGCCAGGGCACCACGCTCGCCTCGATGACCGCGCTCAACCTGCGGGTGTCCGGTCAGGGCGGCGACTTCGAGCTGCCGACCGCGGTCATCGACGCCCAGGCCGCCAAGCTCGCCTGAGCCGGGGTCAGGGAAGCGCCCGACGACCCGTACCCCGCGCGGGTGCGATGTCCTACGGCAGCGGGACGAGCCGCACCACGGTGACGGTCAGGACCGAGCCGGAGACGTAGTAGAGCACGATCGCCCCGGCGACCGTCGCCTCGCGGCGATCGTGCTCACCCTTGACGGCGGACGAGCCGTGCCCGTACGGGTCACGCCCCAGCGTGCGCGCCATCTCGTCCCGGAAGGTGTCGCCGTCCCGCATCTTGGCCAGGGTGTCGTCGGCGGGCGGCGCGTAGGAGATCCGGAGGCTCAAGCGACGCTCCGCCTCTCCGCCTCGTCCCGCGCCAGCCGGTCCAGGATCCGCTCGGCCTCCGGATCGGGCACGGCTTCCAGCATCCAGTGCCGCATCACGGCCTGGATCTCGTGCACCCCGGCCTCGTTGATGGCGCGGTCGAACTCCTCGCGTCTCGCCTCGGGCAGGGCGTCGCGGATGGCCGGGATGCTGTTCGGCACCTCGACCTCGGCGCCGCCGACAAAGGTCTTCAGGGGTTCACTCATCGCTGCTCTCCCCGCTCTCCCCGCATGCGCCACAGGGTACGACGCCGGGTGAGCGCCGTCACAGGGGGAGCGCCGCAGGGGCGTCGTGGCGCTCCCTCATTGCACCTCCGGATCGCGGCGGTGACGCAGGCGGCGCGGCAGCGAAGAGCCCCCTGCCGGCGGATGATCCGCATGCAGGGGGCTCGGCGCGTGGGCGGCAGGTGTTTCTTGCGCCTACTTCTTGCCCTGGTTCTTCACGGCCTCGATGGCGGCCTTCGCCGCGTCCGGGTCCAGGTACGTCCCGCCCGGCTTCAGCGGGCGGAAGTTCTCGTCCAGTTCGTACGCGAGCGGGATGCCCGTCGGGATGTTCAGGCCCGCGATGTCCGCGTCCGAGACGCCGTCGAGGTGCTTGACCAGGGCCCGGAGGCTGTTGCCGTGCGCGGCGATCAGGACGGTCTTGCCGGCGAGGAGGTCCGGGACGATGCCGTCGTACCAGTACGGCAGCATCCGGTCGACGACGTCCTTGAGGCACTCCGTGCGCGGGCGCAGCTCCGGCGGGATCGACGCGTAGCGTGCGTCGTCGCTCTGGGAGAACTCGGTGCCGTCCTCGAGGGCGGGCGGCGGGGTGTCGTACGAGCGGCGCCAGAGCATGAACTGCTCCTCGCCGAACTCGGCCAGGGTCTGCGCCTTGTCCTTGCCCTGGAGGGCGCCGTAGTGGCGCTCGTTCAGGCGCCAGGAGCGGTGGACGGGGATCCAGTGGCGGTCCGCGGACTCCAGCGCGAGCTGGGCGGTGCGGATGGCGCGCTTCTGGAGCGAGGTGTGCAGTACATCGGGGAGCAGGCCGGCGTCCTTGAGCAGCTCACCGCCGCGGACCGCCTCCTTCTCGCCCTTCTCGGTGAGGTTGACGTCCACCCATCCGGTGAACAGGTTCTTCGCGTTCCATTCGCTCTCGCCGTGGCGGAGGAGGATCAGCTTGTACGGTGCGTCGGCCATGGGTCCGAGCGTAATCGAACCCGTACGGGCCGCGCGCGCCCGGCCACAGGGCGGACAGGGCGGCGCCGATTGACGCCGGGCGTCAATTGGGTGGCAGCGGCGAAGCCGGGATTTGTAATGTTCGGACCGTCGGCGGACCGCTTACCGCCTGCTCCGCATCCGCATCCGTACGTCCCGGGAGTACCCGTATGCCTGCCGCCGGTCTCAGACGGGCCACCCGTGAATCCGTCTCCGGTCTTCCCAGGGAGTTCTGGTGGCTGTGGACCAGCACCCTGGTCAACCGCCTCGGGGCGTTCGTGGCCACCTTCATGGCGCTGTACCTGACCCTGGACCGGGGCTACTCCGCCTCGTACGCCGGACTGGTCGCGGCCCTGCACGGGCTCGGCGGGGTCGTCTCCTCGCTGGTGGCGGGTGTGATGACGGACCGTTTCGGGCGGCGGCCCACGATGCTCGTGGCGCAGCTGTCCACCGCCGTCTCGGTGGCCGTGCTCGGCTTCATGGTCCATCCGGTGGCGATCGCCGCCGTCGCCTTCTTCGTCGGCATGGCCAGCAGCGCCTCGCGCCCCGCTGTCCAGGCGATGATCGCCGACATCGTCCCGGCGAAGGACCGGGTGCGGGCCTTCTCGCTCAACTACTGGGCGATCAACCTGGGGTTCGCGGTCTCGTCCGCCGGGGCCGGGTTCGTCGCCGAGTACAGCTACCTCGCGGGTTTCGTCGGCGAGGCCGTGATGACGCTGTGCTGTGCGGTCGTCGTCTTCATGAAGGTCCCGGAGTCCCGGCCGCAGAAGGCCACGGTCACGGCCACGGACGTGGACACCGCCGGTGGTGCCGACGGCATCAGGCTCGGCACGGTGCTGCGCGACGGACGGTTCATGGGCGTCGTCGGACTGTCGTTCGTGATCGCCCTGATCTTCCAGCAGGGGTACGTCGGTCTGCCGGTGGCCATGGGGGCCGACGGGTTCAGCAGCTCCGACTTCGGCGCGGCGGTCGCCGTCAACGGCGTGCTCATCGTGGTGCTCCAGATCCCGGTCACCCGGTTCATCCAGAGCCGCGACCCGCGCCGGCTGCTCATCGTGTCGTCGCTGCTGGCCGGGTACGGGTTCGGGCTGACGGCCTTCGCCGGTTCGGTGGCGGTCTACGCGCTGACCATCTGCGTCTGGACGGTCGCCGAGATCGTCAACGCGCCCGTGCAGAACGGTCTGGTCGTCCAGCTCTCCCCGGCTCACGGCCGGGGCCGCTACCAGGGCATGTACGCCCTGTCCTGGTCGGCCGCGGCGCTCGTGGCCCCGCTGATGTCCGGCGTGGTGATCGACCACTTCGGGGCCGGGTGGCTGTGGGGGACATGCGCGGTCCTGGGTACGGGCGCGGCGTTCGGCTACTGGCTGCTGATGCGGAACCTGCCGCGGGACGGCGCGCCTTCGGCGCCGGCCCCGGCGGTCGTGAGCGGAGCGGGCGGGGCCGGAGCCGCCGTGGCCGTAGCCGCCGTCGATGCCGACGGAGCGGTCGGAGCGGTCGCGGTCCGGGGCGCCGGTGCCGAACCCGTCGTGGAACGGACAGCCTGAGCAAGGGCCGCGGAGGGCGCTCCGCGCGGACGGTGCAGGTCCGCGCGGAGCGCCCTCCGGCGCGCTGAGCCCGCCCGTCAGCCGGAGCAGCCGCCGCACTGGCACGGCGCGCCGGACTGGCAGCCGCACCCGCAGCCCGATCCGCAGCCGCAGGCGCCGACGACGCCCCGGTGCGCCACATCGGCGGGTGTTCCCTGCTGGGGTTCGGTCGTGGGGGAATCGGCCATGGTTCCTCCTCAAGGTGTACGACAGGGCCGTACGCCCGCCCGGGGCCCACGACCGGGGCGTACGGAAAGGTCGTGCCGCCCCACCCCATTGCATGCCCAGCCGGGCGGGCGCATCAACGGCGCACACGCGCAGGAACACATGTGCGAGTCCCTGGCGCTGCGTGCGGCCCCGGGCCGAGGCCGCGCCATGGCCCGGGCGGCCTCGGCCGGCTACGCCCCCTCGACCGGCGTCGGCTGCTGGATCTCGTCCGCGTGCTCGCCCGTCACCAGGTAGACGACGCGCTTGGCCACCGACACGGCGTGGTCGGCGAACCGCTCGTAGTAGCGGCCGAGCAGCGTGACGTCGACAGCCGTCTCGATGCCGTGCTTCCAGCGGTCGTCCATCAGGTGCTGGAACAGCGTGCGGTGCAGCAGGTCCATCTCGTCGTCGTCCTGCTCCAGCTGGAGCGCCAGGTCGACGTCCTTCGTGATGATCACCTCGGCGGCCTTGGCCATCAGGCGCTGCGCGAGCTGGCCCATCTCCAGGATGGTGGCGTGCAGGTCGTCCGGGACCGCCTTCTGCGGGAAGCGCAGCCGGGCCAGCTTGGCGACGTGCTGGGCGAGGTCGCCCGAGCGCTCCAGGTCGGCGCTCATCCGCAGCGAGGTGACCACGATCCGCAGATCGGTCGCCACCGGCTGCTGGCGGGCCAGCAGCGCGATGGCCCGGGCCTCCAGGTCGTGCTGGAGGTCGTCGACCTTCTGGTCCGCGGCGATCACGGTCTCCGCGAGCTTGAGGTCGGCGTCGAGCATGGACGTCGTCGCCCGGCCGATCGCCGATCCGACGAGCCGGGCCATCTCGACCAGCCCTTCGCCGATCGAGTCGAGTTCCTCGTGGTACGCGTCACGCATGGGAAGTCCCTCTCCAGTTCTGAACCGAGGCCGGGGCCAGCTCTGAACCCCACGGTGCCACCGTGACGGCCGTACGCGTCGGGTTCCGACCGGCCAAGTGAACCGGCGCTTGCCCCTCGGTGAACTCTGGGCGACGAGTGTTCGGATACGCACTCGGACGGCTGGGAGAGTGTCGGCGGAGCCGCATAACCTGGAGCCATGGACGTGAACGCGGCGGTCGCCGCAGCTGCAGCGATCGCCGGTGTGTGTACCGGCGTGATCGCGATGCTGGCGTTCCGCTGGAGCGAGCGCGACCAGAAGAAACCCACGCGTACGTCCCTGCGGCCCGACAGCGGTGCCCCCCTGCCCCCGGGCGTCGACACGGTCCTGTCCGTGCTCAGCTCCTCCGCGGTCGTGCTCGACGAGAGCGACAGCGTCGTCAAGGCCAGCTCCGCCGCGTATGCGCTGGGACTGGTCAGGGGAGGGCGTCTGGCCGTCGAGCCGATGCTGAACATGGCCAGGGACACCCGTCGCGACGGGGAGATACGACAGGTCGAGCTGGACCTTCCCCGGCGCGGTACGGGCCGGGGCGAGGCCCTCGCGGTCTCCGCCCGGGTCGCACCGCTGGGCTCCCGGCTGGTGCTGCTGCTGGTCGAGGACCTCACCGAGGCCCGCCGCATCGAAGCGGTCCGGCGCGACTTCGTCGCCAACGTCAGCCATGAGCTCAAGACACCGACCGGCGCGCTGTCCCTGCTCTCCGAGGCCGTCATGGACGCCTCCGACGATCCGGAGGCGGTGGAGCGGTTCGCCGGCCGGATGCAGATAGAGGCGACCCGGCTCACCAACCTCGTACAGGAGCTCATCGACCTCTCCCGGGTGCAGAACGACGACCCGCTGGAGGACGCCGAGCCGGTCCGGGTCGACGAGCTGGTCGCCGAGGCCATCGACCGCTGCCGCCAGCAGGCAGGCTCCAAGCAGATCACCATGGCCGCGGGCGGCACCGCCGAGCTCCGCATATGGGGCAACCGCGGCCAGCTCGCCGCCGCGCTCGGCAACCTCGTCGAGAACGCCGTCAACTACAGCCCCGCCCGCACCCGCGTCGGCATCGCCGTCCGCCGGGTGGTCGTACCCGGCGGGGACGAGATCGAGATCGCCGTGACCGACCAGGGCCTCGGCATCTCGGAGAAGGACCGGGAACGGGTCTTCGAACGCTTCTACCGCGTCGACCCGGCCCGCTCGCGCGCCACCGGTGGCACCGGCCTCGGCCTCGCCATCGTCAAGCACGTGGCCGCCTCGCACGGCGGGGAGGTCACCGTGTGGAGCTCGGAGGGTCAGGGCTCCACCTTCACCCTGCGGCTGCCCGAAGCGGGCTCCGTACGGGCCCGGGACCGCACATCGGGCGGTCCCCTCATCGTCAACGGCGACGAGGCGTCCCACCCGGGCGCCGCACCCGACACTTTTGATTCGTTCCCTGCCCCGGAGGCTCTTCCGTGACCCGAGTGCTTGTCGTCGAGGATGAGGAATCCTTCAGCGACGTCCTGTCCTACATGCTCCGCAAGGAAGGCTTCGAGGTCGCCATCGCGGCCACCGGCCCCGACGGCCTCGACGAGTTCGAGCGCAACGGTGCCGACCTCGTGCTCCTCGACCTGATGCTGCCCGGTCTGCCCGGCACGGAGGTCTGCCGGCAGCTGCGCAGCAAGTCCAACGTCCCCGTGATCATGGTCACCGCCAAGGACAGCGAGATCGACAAGGTCGTCGGCCTGGAGATAGGGGCCGACGACTACGTGACCAAGCCCTTCTCCTCGCGCGAGCTCGTCGCCCGCATCCGCGCGGTGCTGCGCCGCCGCGGGGAGCCGGAGGAGGTCACTCCGGCCGCGCTGGAGGCCGGCCCCGTGCGGATGGACGTGGACCGGCACGTCGTCACGGTGTCCGGTGGCAAGGTCGATCTGCCGCTGAAGGAGTTCGACCTGCTGGAGATGCTGCTGCGCAACGCCGGGCGGGTGCTGACCCGGATGCAGCTGATCGACCGGGTCTGGGGCGCCGACTACGTGGGCGACACCAAGACGCTCGACGTCCACGTGAAGCGGCTGCGCGCCAAGATCGAGCCGGACCCGGGCGCCCCGAGGTTCCTCGTCACGGTGCGGGGGCTCGGGTACAAGTTCGAGCCGTAGACCGGCCCGGACACGGCAGCAGGTGTGGCGGAGGCCGCCTCCCAGGACCGGGAGGCGGCCTTCGCCGCACCTGCTGCCGTTCGTGCCGGGGTCAGCCCGGCTGCTGCGAGTCCGACGCCGCGTCGCTCGGCGTGGTCGTGTCGCCCTCGGAGGCCGGGGCGGAGGCCTCGCCGGTCGAGGCGCCCGGGGTCTCCGACGCGGAGGCGGTCGCCGACGCCTCGGGCGACTGCCCGGGCTTCTTCGGGGTCTCCGGCAGTGCGCTGGGACCGAAGTCCGCGAAGTAGCCGGTTGCGGGCACGACGGAGGCGCCGAGCGGGACGTCGCCGGTCCGGCTGAACTTGAAGACCAGCGGCTGCACGTTGCCGTTCTGCGTGGCCTCGTGGCCGTTCTCGATCACGGCGGAGGCATTGCCCTCGCCGCCGAGGATCACCCGGCCGCCGGCCGGTACGACGACCGGGCCCGAACCGCCGGCGGCGTGCAGCTCCACGGAGCCGCTGCCGCCCGTCAGGGTGATGGCATCGAGCGTCTCCGCCTGGGTGCCGTTGTTGAACAGCGTGGCGGTGACCGCGGCCGGGCCCTCGGCGCCGTGTTCCGGCTGGGTGATCACGTTGACGTTCTGGATCTTGATGTCGCCGGCCGACGTGGCGGCGTTGTCAGGCCTGACTTCGAGCGTCTGCGCGTTCTTGCCTGCTCCGCATGCGGAGAGCGCGGCGATCGAGAACGCGATGGCAGTGGCGGCGAGAGCGCCGTGTCGAAGGCTGCGGCTCACGGCGGCGGCAACTCCTTGAACGAGCGGACTTACGGACGGGGTCGGGCGAGCGGTGTAAAGCCGCCCTAAGGGTGTGTCAGCGGCCAGGTTACCGAGCCCCTGTCCCCGCCCCGCACCCGACCCGCCCCTGACGGCCCGGGGGATCCTGACCCGACCGCTCCGGGCGTCGCGGGCCGGCGTGCGCGAGATCATTCGCACGCCGTTCACATAACGCGCTTGATCAATTCCGCGGGATGTTCCGCCGTGCGTTCCGCGGATGTTCCGGCGCGCGTTCCGCCGGATGTTCCCGCTGCGCCTCGCGCTCCTGTTCAGCCGCTGTTCAAGGAGGTGTGGCGCATTCATTGCGCATAATCCGCACGCGATCCGGCGTTGATCAATTTCAATGACCATGCGTACCGCCGTCGCCACTAACGGCCGTACAGGTGATCGATCTCCGAACGGAGTACGGATTGTTCATCATCCGGAACCCGGCAAAACGGGACGTCTCGTCACTTCCGAGCGGGTTCCGGTCGGTGTAACGTCCGCGTTTCTCCTCGCCCGTACAGCGGCTCCGACCTGCGAATACCGTCCTCCAGGAGCCTTCCGCAGCACGTCCGTGTTGCAGTTGTCAAGCCCCGAGATATGCCCTGACCTGCGAAAACGCCATTCAGGAGAAGCAGTTCTCGTGTTACTCTTGATAGCCACGGAAGGGGTACCTGTCACATGACGTTCAAGGTTGGCGACACCGTGGTCTATCCCCATCACGGGGCCGCGCTGATCGAGGCTATCGAAACTCGCCAGATCAAAGGCGTGGACAAGACCTACTTGGTGCTCAAGGTCGCTCAGGGCGACTTGACGGTGCGTGTGCCGGCGGACAATGCGGAGTTCGTAGGCGTGCGCGACGTGGTCGGGCAGGAAGGGCTGGACCGGGTCTTCGAGGTGCTGCGCGCACCGTATGCCGAGGAGCCGACGAACTGGTCCCGACGCTACAAGGCAAATCTCGAGAAGCTCGCATCCGGCGATGTCATCAAGGTCGCGGAAGTGGTTCGTGACCTGTGGCGTCGTGAGCGCGAGCGCGGACTCTCCGCAGGTGAGAAGCGCATGCTCGCCAAGGCTCGCCAGATCCTGGTGAGTGAGCTCGCTCTCGCGGAGAACACGAACGAGGACAAGGCCGAGGCTCTTCTTGACGAGGTCCTCGCGTCCTGAACCGGATCGCACCGGTCGTAAATAATGTGCCGCGGTGCCCGCTGACCAGCCGTTTTCACGGTGTGTCGTCGGGCGCTGCGGCATGTCCGGCGCCGTCAGGCTGCTCTTCGGTTGTCATCCGGGGGGTCGGGTGTCGCCCGGTCGGCGCACCCGGTCCGGCGGACGCCTGCGGATGGCGTGGCCGTGGCCGGATGAAACCGGATGTTCTCCCCGATGCGCCGATGCGTTGGCCTCATCGACGATCCCCCGGTACCTTGCTCGCGATCTTGTGAAGTCGACGTGTAGGCCGATCCCGAGCGGCCGGGGCGGTACCCGTCTCGCCCGGGGTCACGGAAAGGGTCCCGGTCGAGTCATGGCGTAGCGCCCGGCTCGCTTGTGGCCATACCCACGTCGGCCGTGGAGACAAACATGCCGATGCTTCGGAGTGCAACCGATGTCTGATCAATCGCGTCCTTACCGCACCGCCGCCGTGATTCCCGCGGCCGGCCGCGGCGTACGGCTCGGCCCGGGCGCCCCCAAGGCGCTCCGCGCGCTGGGCGGGACGCCCATGCTCATCCACGCGGTACGGGCCATGGCGGCCTCCCGTCATGTGTCCCTGGTCGTGGTCGTCGCGCCGCCGGAGGGTGCGTCCGAGGTGAGGTACCTGCTCGACGAGCACGCCCTGCCCGAACGCACCGACTTCCTGGTGGTGCCCGGCGGCGGGACCCGGCAGGAGTCCGTGAAGTTGGGGCTCGACGCGCTGCCCGGGGACGTGGGCGTCGTCCTCGTCCACGACGCGGCCCGCCCGCTCGTGCCCGTCGACACGGTCGACGCGGTGATCGAGGCGGTACGGGACGGCGCGCCCGCCGTCGTTCCCGCGCTGCCGCTCGCCGACACCGTCAAGGAGGTCGAGCCCGGCGCGCCGGGGGAGCCCGAGCCGGTGCTCTCCACGCCGGTGCGGGCCCGGCTCCGCGCGGTGCAGACCCCGCAGGGCTTCGACCGCGACACGCTGCTGCGGGCCCACGAGGAGGTCGCTCTCAGCGGCGAGGGCGCGACCGACGACGCGGGCATGGTCGAGCGGCTCGGGGCGCCCGTCGTGGTCGTTCCCGGCCACGAGGAGGCGTTCAAGGTGACCCGGCCGCTGGATCTGGTCCTGGCCGAGGCGGTTCTCGCGCGCAGGAGGGCGAACGATGGCTTCTGAGGTTTCCGGTACCGCACCCGTGATCCCGCTCGTCGGAATCGGCACCGACATCCACGCCTTCGAGGAAGGCCGCGAACTCTGGTGCGCGGGCCTGTTGTGGGAGGGCGAGGGTCCGGGTCTGGCCGGCCACTCCGACGCCGACGTCGTCGCGCACGCCGCCTGCAACGCGCTCTTCTCGGCCGCCGGTCTCGGCGACCTCGGGCAGCACTTCGGCACCGGGCGCCCCGAGTGGTCCGGCGCCGCGGGCGTCACGCTGCTGACCGAGGCGGCCAGGATCGTCCGGTCCGAGGGCTTCGAGATCGGCAACGTGGCCGTCCAGGTCGTCGGCGTACGCCC
The DNA here is from genome assembly GCF_044756845.1 of Streptomyces sp. NPDC091416. Taxonomy (NCBI): domain Bacteria; kingdom Bacillati; phylum Actinomycetota; class Actinomycetes; order Kitasatosporales; family Streptomycetaceae; genus Streptomyces; species Streptomyces sp. NPDC091416. The sequence continues at coordinate 1,397,388 of NZ_JBIVTU010000001.1, read as the reverse complement.
GAAGATCGGCAAGCGGCGCGACGAGGCGCAGAAGGTCCTGTCCGCCGCCGTGGGCGCGCCGGTATCCCTCTCCGCCGCCACCTCCGACGGGCTCGGCTTCACCGGCCGGGGCGAGGGCATCGCGGGCATCGCGACGGCCCTGGTCTACCGCACCGGCTGAGCCGCCCGACGCCGCTCCGGGGTCCCGCCCGGCGCCGCTCCGGGGGCCGGCCGGGCGGCCCCGGTCCCCGGAGTCTTGTTGCACATCACTTGCACGTACGCTGATACGGCAATGACGTGGCGCGCAAGGGACGGGGAAGCTCCGGGATGAGCACGGCGACGATCGCTCCGGTACGGACCGAGGCCGACGGCTACGTCGTGCGTACCGCCGGGCCTGCGGACATCGGCGGGGCGCGCGCCGTCATGCTCGACACCGTCTACCGCGACCTGCGCTCCGGTTACGTACCGCGCTGGCACGCCGACATCATCGACCCCGAGGCCGCCTATCTGCGTCCCTCGCGCTGCACCCTGCTGGTGGCCGAGCGCGACGGCGAGATCGTCGCGACGGGCGCCGTGCGGGACCGGGGCCCGCAGGCGCCGCCCAATCCGCAGTGGGTCGCCGACCGCTTCCCGTCCGGCTCCACCGCGCAGCTCTGCCGCATCTACATCGCGCCGGAACACCGCAGGCGCGGCCTCGCGCGCCGGATGGTGCGCGAGCTCCGCGGCTTCGTGGCGGCGACCGGCGGATACGAGGCGGTCTACCTGCACACCGACCCCGCCGTGCCGGGCGCCGAGCCGTTCTGGCGTTCGCTGGCGCGGGAGGTGTGTGACGAGCGCACGCTGCCGGGCGGTGGCCAGGGCATCGTGCACTTCGAACTGCCGCTCCTTCCGGAGGCGCAGCAGCCCCTCCGTATCAAATGACAATCATTTTCATATAAGGTCGTTGCCATGCCCACGCCCCGACGCCGTCGCTCCGCGCTGCCGCTGACCCTGTCCGCGACCGCCCTCCTCGTCCCGCTCGCCACCGCCTGCTCCGGCGGCGCGTCCGACGCCAAGGGTGCGGCGGACGGCGGGCAACGCCTCCGGGTCGTCATGGCCTTCCCGCCCGCCCAGGCCATGTCTCCCTACGGCGACGACGCCGTCACCCTCAGCCGCCTCGCGGTCGTCGAGGGCCTCACCAGCCTCGGCCCCGACGGCACGGCGACCCCCGCGCTCGCCGCCTCCTGGAAACGCGACAGCGCGAAGGAATGGACCTTCACCCTGCGCAGCGCCACCTTCCACGACGGCACGAAGGTCGACCCGGCCGCCGTGGTCCGCTCACTGACCGCGGCCCAGAAGGCATCGCCCAGGCCCCGCGTCCTGTCCGACACCGGCCTCACCGCCACGGCCCGGGGCGCCGACACCGTACGGATCGTCACCGACGAGGCCGACCCGCTGCTGCCCCAGCGCCTCGCCAACCCCTCCCTCACGATCCTGTCCGCCGCCGCCTACACCGGCGGCAGGGCCGACCCGGCGGGACACGCCACCGGCCCCTTCGCCCTCACCACCGTCAAGGGCGCCGTCAGCGCCACCCTGGAACGCAACGACACCTACTGGGGCGCCAAGGCCAAGGCCCCCGGCGTAGACGTCACCTTCGTCGCCGACGGCACCGCCCGCGCCAACGCCCTGCGCACCGAAGCCGTCGACGTCGCCGAGTACGTACCGATCTCCCAGGCCTCCCTCCTCGGCGACGGGCTCGTCCACGAGTTCCCCTCCGCCCGCACCAACGGCCTCTCCCTCAACACCGAACGCGGCGTCTTCGCCGATCCCGCGATGCGCGCCGCGGCCCGTGAGGCCATCGACTCCAAGGCCCTCGTCAAGGCCGTCTACGAAGGCCGCGCCGACGCCGCGCAGGGCCTCCTCGGCCCCGGCGTCCCCTGGGCCGCCGACGCCCGCACCGCCCCCGTCGGCCGGACGAAGGCCGCCGACCGGGCCCAGGTCGCGCAGACGAAGGAGATCGTCCTCGCCACCTACACCAACCGGCCCGAACTCCCCGAGGTCGCCACTGTCGTCCAGCAGCAGCTCAGCAAGCGCGGCTTCACCGTCAAGCAGGTCGTCCGCGACTACGCCCAGCTGGAGGCCGACGCACTCGCGGGCAAGTACGACGCCTTCATCCAGGCCCGCAACACCCTCCTGGACACCGCCGACCCGGTCTCCTACCTCGCCTCCGACTTCACCTGCGACGGCAGCTTCAACATCTCCCAGCTCTGCGACCGGCGCGTCGACGCCGACGTGGACAGGGCCGCGGGCGCCACCACGGCCGACGCCCGCCACGCCGCCGCCGCGCGTGCCGAGGCCGACGTCCTCGGCACCGACGCACTCGTACCGCTGCTCCACGAACGCTTCGTCCAGGGCTACGACGACAGCCGCGTCCAGGGCGTCTCCCTCGACCCCCTGGAACGCACCCTCATCACCGCAGACACCCACCTCGGATGACCCGGTGAAACACCTGGCCGGCCGGCTCGCCGCACTCCTCGCGGTCGTCGCCGTCGTCGGACTGCTGCCGCGGCTGACCCGCACCGACCCCGCGCTCACGATCCTGCACGCCCGCTACGCGGACCGGCCGCCCACCACCGAGACCCTCGACGCCATCCGCGCCGAGACCGGCCTGGACGGCGGCCCCCTCCACCTCCTCGGCGACTGGTCGGCCGGACTCCTGCGCGGCGACCTCGGCACCTCCTGGGTCTCCGGACAGCCCGTCGCCCCCGACGCGATACCCGCTCTCGGGGTCTCCCTCACCCTCATGGCCGCCTCGCTCGCCGTGGCCCTCCTGACCGCCGCGGCCCTCGCCGCCCGCACCCTGCGCCGCGGGGCACGCGACCGGAACGTCACCGCCGGCGCCGGAACCGGAGCCGCCGTCCTCGCCGCCCTCCCCGAATTCCTCCTCGCCGCCGTCCTGGCCGCCGTCGTCGCCGTCCGCCTCGACTGGCTCCCCGCCCTCGGCTGGGGCACCCCCGAGCAAGCCGTGCTGCCCGCCCTCGCCATGGGCATCCCCGCCGGCGCCCTCCTCGGCCGCCTCCTCGACGACGCCCTGCCCGCCGCCTTCGCCGAGCCCTGGGCCCGCGCCGCCACCGCGGCCGGCCTGCCCGGACACCGCACCGCCCGCCACGCCCTGCGCCGCACCCTGCCCGGCCTGCTGCCCCAGCTCGGCCTGGTCGTCGTCGGACTCACCGGCGGAGCCGTCGCCGTCGAAACCCTCTACGCCATCCCCGGCCTCGGCTCCACCGCCCTGGCCGCCGCCCTCGCCCAGGACCTCCCCGTCCTCCAGGCCTGCGTCCTGCTCCTGCTGCTCCTCGGCACCGCCGCCGGACTCGCCGGCCGCCTCACCGCACGCGCCCTGCTCGGCCCCGCCCTCGACGACGGAGCCCTGCCCGCCCTCGTGCCCCCGGCCGCCCGCGCACACCGGGCCCTGATCACCGGCGCACTTCTCCTCGCCGCGCTCTTCGCCGCCGTGACCCTCGCCGGACTCCTGCGCGACCCGCTCCACATCGACGCCGCCGCCCGCCTCGCCGGACCCTCCACCGCCCACCCCTTCGGCACGGACTCCCTCGGCCGCGACGTCCTCGCCCGCCTCGGCCACGGAGCCGCCCGCACCGCCCTGACCGCCCTCGCCGTCTCCGCCGCCACCCTGCTCCTCGGCCTCGCCCTGGGAGCAGCGGGCGCCGGAGCGCTCACCGAGACCGCCAACGCCCTGCCCGCGATCCTCACCGGCCTCGTCGTCGCCGGCATCGCAGGCCCCGGCCCCTGGAGCGCCGCAGCCGCCGTCACCGCTGTCGCCTGGGCCCCGCTCGCCGCCCACACCGCAGCCCTGTACACCCAGGAACGCGCCGCCCCGCACCTCGCCGCCGCCCGCGTACTCGGCGCCGGACGACTCCACCTGCTGCGCCGCCACCTGCTGCCCGGCGTCCTGCCCCCCGTCGCCCGCCACGCCGCCCTGCGCATTCCCGCCATCGCCCTGGCCCTCGCCTCGCTCGGCTTCCTCGGCCTGGGCACCGGACAGCCCTCACCCGAATGGGGGCGCATGCTCTCCGAGAACCTCCCCTACGCCGAACGCGCCCCCTGGTCCGTCCTGGCCCCCGCCGCCGCCCTCGCCGTCCTCGGCGCCCTCGCCGCGCTCACCACGGCAGCGGTACGCGGCCGCGGAACCCGGAAGCACCCCGGATGAGCCCCACCACGCCCTACCTCCGCCTCCTCACCACCACCCAGTTCGCCTTCAACACGGGCTTCTACGCCGTCCTGCCCTACCTCGCCACCCATCTCGGCACCGGCCTCGGCATGACCGGCTGGCTCATCGGCCTCGTCCTCGGACTGCGCACCTTCAGTCAGCAGGGCCTCTTCGTCATCGGCGGAGCCCTCACCGACCGTTACGGACCCCGGCCCGTCGTCCTCGCCGGCTGCGCCCTGCGCATCGCCGGATTCGGCTGGCTGGCCTTCGCCGCGTCCACCGCCACGGTCATCGGCGCCGTCCTGCTCACCGGATTCGCCGCCGCGCTCTTCTCACCCGCCGTCGAATCCGAGACCGCCCGCGAAGCCGTCCGGCACGAACAGCGCACCGGCACCCCCCGCGCCCACGTACTCGCCGGGTTCTCCGCCGCCGGACAGGCCGGAGCCTTCCTCGGCCCCCTCCTCGGCTCGCTGATCCTCCTCCTGGACGGCGGCTTCCGCGCCGCCTGCCTCGCCGGCGTCGTCGTCTTCGCCGCCGTACTCGCCGGACATGCCCGGCTCATGCCGCACCGCGACCCCGTCACCCGAACGGGCGCACACCGCGGTGCGGTGCGACGGGTCCTCGCACGCCGCCCGTTCCTGCTGCTCTGCCTCGCGTACAGCAGCTACCTCGTCGCGTACAACCAGCTCTACCTCTCGCTGCCCGCCGAGGTGCAGCGCACCACCGGATCCCAGGCCGCCCTCGGCTGGTTCTTCGCCCTCTCCTCCCTCCTCGTCGTCCTCGCCCAGCTGCCCCTGACCCGCTGGTCCGCCCGCCGGCTCGCCCCGCGCACCGCCCTCGTCGCCGGGCTCGTCACCGTCGCCGCCGGATTCGCCGCCGTACCGCTGACCCCAGCCGGTCCCGCCGGACTGCTGCCCCCGGCCACCCTCGTCGTCCTCCTCACCCTCGGTCAGATGCTCCTCGTGCCCGCCGCCCGCGGCCTCGTACCCGATCTCGTCGACGACCGGCACCTGGGCCTCGCGACCGGGGCGCTCTCCTCCGTGTCCGGCCTCGCCGTGCTCGGCGGCAGCGCCGCCACCGGCGCCCTCCTCGACGCCCCCGCACCCGTCCGCTGGGCCGTCCTCGCCGCCGTCCCGCTGGCCGGCGCCGCGCTGGCACTGACCCTTCCGGTGGGCACGGACGGGAAACAGGGACGAGGAAGCGGAGGCGGGGTAGGTGTAGAGGCACCACCGACCCGCTCAGGAGGACGTACGCCATGACCGCCGCACTCTCCGAAGACCTCAAGGCGCTGCTCGACACCCCCGTCTTCGTCACCGTCGCCACCATCCAGCCCGACGGCAGCCCGCAGGTGTCCCCGGTCTGGGTGAAGCGGGACGGCGACGACGTCCTCATCTCCACCACCACCGGCCGCCGCAAGGAACAGAACCTCGCCCGCGACCCGCGCGTCTCCGTCGTCGTCCAGCCCTTCGACGCCCCGTACACCTACGCCGAGATCCGCGGCACCGCCACCCTCACCACCGAGGGCGGCCAGGAACTCATCGACGAGCTGTCGCAGAAGTACACCGGCAAGAAGTACGCCGACTTCAACCCGGCCTCCGGCGACGACGACCCCCGCGTCGTCGTCCGGATCACCCCCCGGAAGGTCGTCGGACGCATCTGAGCCGTACCGGACGATCAACCCCCACGGCTCCGGCCCGCCCGGAGCCGTAACAACTGTCCACGCAATACCCCAAGGGGTCGCGGGGCACTGGTGCGCGCCCACTACCCTTGAGGCGTGACTATTCGCCTGTACGACACCAGCGCCCGGCAGATCCGTGACTTCGTCCCGCTCACAGCGGGCTGCGTCTCGATCTACCTCTGTGGCGCGACCGTCCAGGCCGCCCCGCACATCGGGCACATCAGGTCCGGACTGAACTTCGACATCATGCGCCGCTGGTTCGACTACCGCGGCTACGACGTGACGTTCGTCCGGAACGTCACCGACATCGACGACAAGATCATCAAGAAGTCGGCCGAACAGGGCCGCCCCTGGTGGTCCATCGGCTACGAGAACGAGCGCGCCTTCAACGACGGCTACGCCGCGCTCGGCTGCCTGCCGCCCACCTACGAGCCCCGCGCCACCGGCCACATCCCCGAGATGATCGAGATGATGCGCGGCCTCATCGAGCGCGGGCACGCCTACGCGGCCGACGGCAACGTCTACTTCGACGTCCGCTCGTTCCCCGGCTACCTGGAGCTCTCCAACCAGGAGCTCGACGATCTGCGCCAGCCCTCCGGCGACAACGAGACCGGCAAGCGGGACAAGCGCGACTTCGCCATGTGGAAGGCGTCCAAGCCCGGCGAGCCGAGCTGGGAGACCCCCTGGGGCCGCGGCCGCCCCGGCTGGCACCTCGAATGCTCCGCCATGGCGCACAAGTACCTCGGTACCGCCTTCGACATCCACGGCGGCGGCATCGACCTGATCTTCCCGCACCACGAGAACGAGATCGCCCAGGCCAAGGCCTACGGCGACGACTTCGCGAAGTACTGGGTGCACAACGCCTGGGTCACCATGTCCGGCGAGAAGATGTCCAAGTCGCTCGGCAACTCCGTCCTCGTCAGCGAGATGGTCAAGGCCTGGCGCCCCATCGTGCTGCGCTACTACCTCGGCACCCCGCACTACCGGTCGATGATCGAGTACAGCGAGGAGGCCCTGCGCGAGGCCGAGTCCGCGTTCGCCCGCATCGAGGGCTTCGTCCAGCGCGTCACCGAGAAGGCCGGCGAGACCGTCGCCGCCGCCACCGAGGTGCCGCCGGCCTTCGCCGAGGCCATGGACGACGACCTGGGCGTCCCGCAGGCCCTCGCGATCATCCACACCACCGTCCGCCAGGGAAACTCCGCCCTCGCAGCCGACGACAAGGAAGCCGCCGTCGCACGCCTCGCCGAGGTCCGCGCGATGCTCGGCGTCCTCGGCCTCGACCCGCTCGACGAGCACTGGGCCGGCGAGAGCGACCGCGGCGACGACCTGCACGGCGTCGTCGACACTCTCGTACGCCTCGTCCTCGACCAGCGCCAGTCCGCACGGGCCCGCAAGGACTGGGCCTCCGCCGACGCCATCCGCGACCAGCTCAACCAGTCCGGCCTCGTCATCGAGGACAGCCCCACCGGGCCGCGGTGGACACTCGGCCCGCGCCCGTAGTCCTCCATGTGCCGCCCGGCCCGCCGGGCGGCACACTTTCACTTATACGCACGCACGTCTGAAGCAACGAAACAGGTAGGTCATGGCCGGGAACAGCCAGCGCAGGAACCGCCGCACGTCCAACAAGAAGGGCGCCACGGTCGGCAGCGGTGGCCAGCGACGCCGTGGCCTCGAAGGCAAGGGTCCGACGCCGGCCGCCGAGGACCGCAAGAAGCACAAGAAGAACCGCATCGCCACCGCCAGGGCCAAGCAGGCCGCCAACCGCCGCCCCGCCCCCCGGCGCGGCGGCGTCAAGGGCACCTCCGAGATGGTCGTCGGCCGCAACCCCGTCTTCGAGGCCCTGCGCGACGGCGTGCCCGCCACCACGCTGTACGTCCAGCAGTACATCGACAACGACGAGCGCGTCCGCGAGGCCCTCCAGCTCGCCGGCGCACGCGGCAACATCAACCTGATGGAAGCCCCGCGCCCCGAGCTCGACCGGATGACGAACGGCCTCAACCACCAGGGCCTCGTCCTCCAGGTCCCGCCCTACGAGTACGCGGACCCGCAGGACCTCACCGCCGCCGCCTACGACAACGGCGAGGACCCGCTGATCGTCGCCCTCGACGGCGTCACCGACCCGCGCAACCTCGGCGCCATCGTCCGCTCCGTCTCCGCCTTCGGCGGCCACGGCGTCGTCGTGCCCGAACGCCGCGCCGCCGGCATGACCGCCGGAGCCTGGAAGTCCTCCGCCGGCACCGCCGCCCGCACGCCCGTCTCCCGCGTCACCAACCTGACCCGGGCGCTCGAGGCGTACAAGAAGGAAGGCATCGCGGTCGTCGGCCTCGCCGCCGACGGCGAGCACACCGTCGAGGACCTCGAAGCACTCGGCGGCCCCGTCGTCATCGTCATCGGCAGCGAGGGCAAGGGCCTCGGCCGCCTCGTGGGCGAGACCTGCGACTACCGCGTCCGCATCTCCATGCCGGGCGGCGCCGAATCCCTCAACGCCGGCGTCGCCGCCGGCATCGTGATGTACGAGGTCGCGCGCCGCCGCGCCTGATCCGCCGCCGGGACGGGCCGCACGGCCCGTCCCGCGGGACCACCCGCACAGGCGGCGGCCGACCGGGTCCGCGATGCCCGCGCAGGGGGCGCATCCGGGCACCCTCACGCCCCGGCGCACCCCACCACCCCCTGTTGACGGGTCTCGGACACTTCGACACCGTCAAGGCAGTGTCCTAAACACACATCACTCGGTTAGATGAGTGTGGACACCAGAACGCCTCGGTTCGACGAACAACCCGCCCTGAGCATGGCCAAGGTGGACTGCGACCCCGCGCAGGTCATCGTCAACCACGCCAGCTTCCGGGTGCAGCTCGCCCCGGGCCAGCGCGCACGGCTGCGCGGCGTGGCACCCGCCGGAGCACCCAGGATCCCCGCCATGAGCGGCGCCGGAGCCGGGCGCGGCCGACGCGCCCCCGTCGTATGGAGCGGCAGGTCCGCCCCCGGAGACCCCGGCGCCGGCGGACTCCTCCAGGCCGTACGGAACTCCACCGCGGGCCGGCCCGACACCGCCTACGACCCCTACGAGCCGTACGCCTCCTACGAGTTCGACAGCGGACACGGCGGCCCCGGCACCCAGGTCATCGACCGCCTCGAAGAGACCCAGCCCAACCCCGTCATCACCGCACCGCACCAGCCCCGCCGCCCCGACGGCCCGCTGCTGCCTCCCATGCGCCAGGCCGTCGGCGCCTACGACTCCGTCGAACCCGGCCCGTACGACACCGACGGACACGACCGCGACGCCTACGACATCACCGACACCCGCGAGCGCCGCACCGGCAGCGACACCGTCCGGCACGCGTACTACCCCGGCCGCCGCATGAACCTCGGCGTCGTCCTCCTGCCGATGCGCGTCTTCCTCGGCTTCATCTCCATCTACGCCGGCATGGGCAAGCTCTGCGACCCCGTCTACTTCGACGGCGGCGACCGCGGCTCCATGGTCAAGTGGCTGACCTCGCTCCACCCCTGGGCCCTCGCCGAACCCCTGCGCGACTTCGCCCTCTCCCACCCCGTCGGCGCCGGCCTCACCATCGCCTTCCTCCAGGTCGTCGTAGGCGTCCTCACCGTCCTCGGCCTCTGGCAGCGTGTCGCCGCCTCCATCGGCGCCCTCCTGTCCGCCGCCCTCCTGGTCACCGTCAGCTGGCGCACCGTCGCCGTCTACGACGCGCCCGACATCATCTACCTCGCCGCCTGGAGCCCCCTGGTCATCGCGGGCGCCCCCGTCTACTCCGTCGACGGACGCCTCGCCGGAGAAGCCTGGCGCAAGCTCGGCCCGCGCTCCGAGATCTGGGACCTCCGCCGCCGCGTCCTGCGCCGCGGCGCCGTCGTCGCCACCGTGGTCGTCGGCCTCACCCTCCTCATCGGCTCCATGCTCGGCGGCGCCGTCCGCTCCACCGAGGTCGTCACCGTCCCCGGCCCGAACGGCGTCCCCACCAACCAGCTCCCCGGCACCCCGCTCCCCGAGAAGTCCCGCCACGGCAAGGCCTCCCACACCCCGAGCGGACAGCGCCCCACCCCCTCCCGCACCACCGCACCCCGTACCCCGTCCGCCAAGGCCTCCACGCCCGCCACGGACAGCGTCCGCGAGTCCGGCCAGGCCGCGGGCACCGGCGCCGGCCAGCCCAGCCAGACCCAGGGCACCGGACAGACCACCCCGCAGCAGACCACCCCCCAGCAGCCGCCCTCCTCCAGCAGCTCCGGCCCCAGCTCCTCCGGCGGCCCCACCGGCGGCTCCACCACCGGCGGCACGGACCCCGGCACCGGCTCCACGGGCGGCACCAGCGGTGACGGCGGCGGACGCAACCCCATCGGCGGCCTCCTCGGCTGACACCCACCACAAGCGGAAGGGGCGGGCACCGGAATCACTTCCGGTGCCCGCCCCTTCCGCTTCGATACGACCCGGTTCCGCTTCGATGCGCCCCGGACAAGGACCTACTGCCCGTCCAGCTCCTTCGCCGCCTCCGTGAGATCCTTCGCCGTGTCGATGGCCCGCCAGTACGCCCCGTGCGGCAACGGATACCCCGCCAGCCGGCGCTCCCGCGCCAGCCTCGGGAACGTCGTCCGCTCGTGGTCGCCCCGGTCCGGCAGCATCCCCGTGAACGCGGGAGAGAACACGTACACACCCGCATTGATCAGATACGGCGACGGCGGGGACTCGATGAAGTCCGTGATGTGCCCGAACGCGTCCGTCTCCACCGCACCCCACGGAATGCGCGGACGGGCCAGCGCCAGCGTCGCGGTCGCATCACGCTCCGCATGGAACGCGGCCATCTCACGCAACGAGAAACGGGTCCAGATATCACCGTTGGTCGCGTACCAGGGCTGCTCCGGTTCGGGCAGCCGGGCCGCCGCGTACTTGAGCCCGCCACCGCGGCCCAGCGGCTCGGACTCCACGACCGTCGTCACCCGCAACGGCAGCACCGCCGCGTCGAGCCACTCCTGCAGCACCTCGGCGAGGTGCCCGCACGACACCACCGCGTCGGTCACGCCCTCGGCGGCCAGCCACGAAAGCTGATGGCCGATGATCGGCGTCCCGGTGCCCGGGATCTCGACCATCGGCTTGGGGCGGTCATCGGTGTACGGGCGCAGCCGTGACCCCTGGCCACCCGCCAGGATCACGGCCTGCGTCGGAAACGTATCCATGCCAGGCACGATATGCCGTGCCCGGCCCGGACGGTCAGCTGAACTGCGCGACACCTGAGGCGAACGACGTGTCACAGACCGGACGGGAGAAGCGGTGCGCGCGGGTCGGACCGTACTGCTCGACCGCGGCCTTGCCCAGCGCCTTCGCGATCGACATGCAGTGCCGCGCGAGCGACGGGCGCCCCTCCACGGCCCGCTGGAGATCCGTCAGCGCGGCACCCGGGTCCTTCTCCTGGAGCTCCAGGAGAAGCTTGTCGCGCAGAATGTCCTGCGGTGTACGCGCCTTGGCGCGCTTGGAGACGGTCTGGGCCGACGCGGTGAGCAACGTCGACTCGGAGTCGTGAGCTGCCCACGGCACGGCGGTGACCGCGAGGGTCCCGGACAGGACCATGACGACAGGCAGGACGAAAGCGAGAGTTCGGCCGATACGGCGCGCGGTGTGGGTCACGCAGCGAGCGTAGCGGGCAGTGATGAATCGGCGACATTACGTCACTCGTGCGAGGGATGGTTCGAGTGTGCTTTTCGAATCCCGTGTTGACGCCCCGGAGCGAAATGACCGTTGTGCCGGGGAATTTGACCCGGCCGCCCCAAACCCCCGAACGCGCGACGGCCCCGCACGGAGAACGTGCGGGGCCGTCGTGGAGCGTGTGCGGATCAGGCGGTGAGACGCTCACCCGTCGACGTCGCGAAGACGTGCAGCTCGTCCGGGCGCGGCACGACGTGGAGCTTGGTGCCCTTCTCCGGGACGGCACGGCCGCCGACGCGGACGACCAGGTCCTTGTGCTCGCCACCGACCTCGGCGGCGCCGTAGACGAAGCCGTCGGCGCCGAGCTCCTCGACGACGTTGACCGAGACGGCCAGGCCGGCCGGGGCGTCGGAGGACGCCTTGGTCAGGCCGGTCGCCGCAGCGCCGCCGTGCTCGACGATGTCGAAGTGCTCGGGACGGATGCCGACCGTGACCGTGCGGTCACCGCGGTCCGCGGCGGCGGTGAGCGCCTCGCGGGAGACCGGGACGACGCTGTTGCCGAACTTCACGCCACCGTCGGTGATCGGGACCTCGACCAGGTTCATGGCCGGGGAGCCGATGAAGCCGGCCACGAAGAGGTTCGCCGGCTTGTCGTACATGTTGCGCGGCGAGTCGACCTGCTGGAGCAGACCGTCCTTGAGGACCGCGACGCGGTCACCCATGGTGAGGGCCTCGACCTGGTCGTGCGTGACGTACACGGTCGTGATGCCCAGACGGCGCTGGAGCGAGGCGATCTGCGTACGGGTGGAGACGCGGAGCTTGGCGTCGAGGTTCGACAGCGGCTCGTCCATGAGGAAGACCTGCGGCTCACGCACGATGGCGCGGCCCATCGCCACACGCTGACGCTGACCACCGGAGAGCGCCTTCGGCTTCCGGTCCAGGTAGTCGGTGAGGTCCAGCATCTTGGCGGCCTCTTCGACCTTCGCGCGGATCTCGGTCTTGTTGATACCGGCGATCTTCAGCGCGAAGCCCATGTTGTCCGCGACGGACATGTGCGGGTACAGCGCGTAGTTCTGGAACACCATGGCGATGTCCCGGTCCTTGGGCGGCAGGTGCGTGACGTCGCGGTCACCGATGCGGATGGCGCCACCGTTGACGTCCTCGAGACCCGCGAGCATGCGCAGGGAGGTCGACTTGCCACAACCGGAGGGACCGACGAGGACGAGGAACTCACCGTCCGCGATGTCGATCTCGAGCTGGTCGACGGCCGGCTTCGTGGAGCCGGGGTAGACGCGGGATGCCTTGTCGAACGTGACACTGGCCATGCTGAATCTTCTCCTCAACCGGCAGGAACGTGCCGGACGATCCGTTGTAAAGGGAGTGGTCTGGTCCACCTGGGTGAACCATCAGCGACGCTACCTGGCGGTTTGGGATCTGTCAGTAGTTCTCTGGGGAGGAATATCTCTCGCCCGTGCCGTCCGTCGTATCCGTCATGCCGCGCCGCCCCCCCCGGCTGCCGGGCGGTGGAACTTCGTGGATCGGTGGCTGGGCGCTGTGTAGAGTGAGGGCTCGCGCGCGCGGTTGTTCTCCGGTGTGCGCGTTGCCGCCTTAGCTCAGTTGGCTAGAGCAATTGATTTGTAATCAATAGGTCGTCGGTTCGAATCCGACAGGCGGCTCAGAACCCAGGTCAGCACCTCGCTGACCTGGGATTTTTTTCGTCATGGCCCCAGCCCGCCCAGGAGCGGCTGCGGCGCTCCTGGGTCACGGCCGTTCCAGGGCGGCGGTCTCCAGGATGGTGTCGACGAACGCGCGCACGCTCGGGGTGTTCCCGGTGGCCGACCACACGAGGCCGTAGTCCACCAGCGGCGCGTCGCTGAAAGGGACGAAGGCGATGTCCGGGCGGGAGTAGTAGCGCGCCGCGCGGGCGCACGTGGGGGAGACGCCCTTGCCCGCGCCGACCAGGGCGAGCACCTCCTGCCAGGCGGACGTCGAAGGGCCGCGCGGGACGGGGGCGCCGCTCGGCGTGTGCCGGGGGTAGTGGTGGTCGAGGAAGTACGCCGGCTGGCCGGTGATGGTGATGAGCGGGGCCTGCGCGAGGTCCTCCATGGAGACCGTGTCCCGCCGGGCGAACGGGTGGCCGGCGGGGACGACGAGTGCGCGGGGTTCGGAGAAGAGCACCGGGCCGTGGGCGATGTCGGGCTCCTCGATCGGCAGCTCGATCAGCGCGAGGTCGCATCTGCCCTGGCGCAGCGGTTCCAGGACATCGCCCAGCTGGGAGTCCTGGATGGTGAGCACGCACTGGGGATGACGGGCGCGGAAGGTGTCGGCGGCCGTCAGGACGAGGTTGCCGCACCAGGCTGCCGAGTAGCTGATGCCGAGTTCGCCGGTGATGCCGCGGCCGGCCGCCGTCGCGGCGGTCAGGGCGTCCTGGATCTGCTGGTAGCCGATGCTGAGTCCGTCTCTCAGCTGTGTGCCGATGGGGGTCAGCTGCACAGTGCGGCTGGTGCGCTTGAACAGTTCGGCGCCGATGGCGCGTTCCTGCTTCTTGATCGCCTGGCTGACGCGGGCCCGGGTGACATGGAGCCGGTCTGCGGTGCGGCCGAAGTGCAGCTCCTCCGCCAAGGTCAGGAAGATCTCTATCTCGCGCAGTTCCACGCCTCGCGCCCCCGAATCGGTAATCCCTGGGTTAACCGCATGTGCAAGATACGTCGTTGATCCGTCCTTCCGTAGTGCCGAAGCTGGGTGGTGACGGCAGTCGGCCGCGTGGAAGGAGCTCAGGGCATGAACGTCATCGCGTCGGCGGTGTTGCTGACCGTCGGTGATCCGGCGGCGTCGAGCCGGTTCTTCACCGGTCATCTGGGGTTCCGGGAGGTGCTGGTTGCTGAGGGAGCCGTGCATCTGTCGCGCGACGACGCGGCTGCCGATCTCGTCGTCCTCAGGTCCCGGCCCGGCCTGCCCGAGGAGCTGCGGGCGTCCGCTCGGGCCGATGTCGCGGTGTCCTTCGCGGTCACCGGTCTTGCCGCCGAACACGAGCGGCTGCGGCGGGAAGGCGCGCGGATCACGATGCCGCTGCGGCAGGAGCCGTGGGGCGAGTGGCTGCTGCAGCTCACCGACCCCAACGGCGTGGTGATCCAGCTTGTGGAGTGGATGCCGCCGGCCGGTGCCGGGGGTCTGTGAACCTCTGGGGACTCCGTTCGCCGTGAGGTCCGTTCGCGGCGGACGGGTCTCACGCGCCGACCGCTCCGTCTCGTCCTGTCCGATCTCCTTGCGCGCTGCGCGCTCGACCCTTCACACGGGAGGAACCCATGGCCATTTCTGTCATGCCCACGTCCAAAACACGGGTTGGCCGGCCTCCGGCCGCCGCCGTCTCCGCCGTCGGGCTGCGCAAGTCCTACGGGGACAAGACCGTCCTGGACGGCATCGACCTGCGCATCCCCACCGGCACCGTGTTCGCGCTGCTCGGCCCGAACGGCGCCGGCAAGACCACCACCGTGCAGATCCTCTCCACGCTCGTCACCGCCGACGGCGGGCAGGCCCAGGTCGCGGGCCACGACCTCGCCACGTCACCGCAGGCGGTACGGGCCGCGATCGGCGTGACCGGACAGTTCTCCGCCGTCGACGGCCTGATCACCGGCGAGGAGAACATGCTCCTCATGGCCGACCTGCACCACCTGTCCAGGCAGGAGGGCCGCCGGGTGGCCGCCGAACTCCTGGAACGCTTCGACCTCACCGACGCCGCGTCGAAGCCCGCCTCCACCTACTCCGGCGGCATGAAACGACGCCTCGACATCGCCATGACCCTCGTCGGCAGCCCGCGGATCATCTTCCTCGACGAACCGACCACCGGCCTCGACCCCCGCTCCCGCCACACCATGTGGGGCATCATCCGCGCACTGGTCACCGACGGCGTCACCGTCTTCCTCACCACCCAGTACCTGGAGGAGGCCGACGAACTCGCCGACCGCATCGCCGTACTGAACAACGGGAAGATCGCCGCCGAAGGCACCGCCGACGAGCTGAAGCGCCTCGTCCCCGGCGGGCACGTCCGGCTCCGCTTCACCGACCCGGCCGCCTACCGCTCCGCCGCGCTGGCCCTGGCGGGGGCCGCCGCGGACGACGAGGCGCTGGCGCTGCAGATCCCGAGCGACGGCAGTCAGCGTGACCTGCGCGGCGTCCTCGACCGTCTCGACGCGGCCGGTGTGGAGGCCGACGAGCTGACGGTGCACACCCCCGACCTCGACGACGTGTTCTTCGCCCTGACCGGCCCGGCCCGCGTCCCCGTCCAGCCGAAGGAGGCTGTCCGATGAGTTCCCTCTCCCTGGCGGTACGCGATTCGGGCACCATGCTGCGCCGCAACCTCCTGCACGCCCGGCGCTATCCCTCCCTCACGCTGAACCTGCTGCTCACCCCGGTGATGCTGCTCCTGCTCTTCGTCTACATCTTCGGCGACACGATGAGCGCGGGTATCGGTGACGGGGGCGGCGGCCGTGCCGCGTACATCGCCTACATCGTGCCCGGCATCCTCATGATGACGATCGGCAGCACGGTGGTCGGTACCGCGGTTTCCGTCTCCACCGACATGACGGAGGGCATCATCGCCCGCTTCCGCACCATGGCCATTCACCGCGGTTCGGTGCTCGTCGGGCATGTGATCGGCAGCGTGCTCCAGGCGGTCGCCAGTGTGGTCCTCGTGGGTGCTGTCGGTGTCGCCATCGGTTTCCGGTCGGTGGACGCGACCGCTGTGGAGTGGCTGGCGGCGTTCGGGCTGCTGGTGCTGTTCTCCCTCGCCCTCACCTGGATCGCGGTCGGGATGGGTCTGGTCAGCCCGAACGCCGAGGCGGCCGGGAACAGCGCGATGCCGTTGATCCTTCTGCCGCTCCTCTCCAGCGCGTTCACTCCGCTGGACTCGATGCCCGGCTGGTTCCGGCCGGTCGCCGAGTACCAGCCGTTCACCCCCGCCATCGAGACCCTGCGCGGGCTCCTGCTCGGTACCGGTATCGGCAACAGCGGCTGGCTCGCAGCCGGCTGGTGCCTCGGGCTGACCGTGCTGGGCTACCTCTGGGCGACAGCGAGGTTCAACGGCGGTACGAAGTAGCCGCCGTCGCACCCGCGCGGTCTGTTCAGCCCCGCCCCGACAGCCGGTCCGCGATCTTCGCGATGCGGTCCGTGCCGGGGCGCGGGGACGTGAGTTCGCGGCGGTCGGCGGCGCGGTAGGCGGCGTACATGCCGTGGACGCCGAGCCAGCGCAGGGGTTCGGGTTCCCAGCGGCGGACGCGGTGGTTGACCCAGGGGAGCGTGGTCAGCTCGGTGGGGCCGGACTGGCCGGAGTCCTGCTGGATGAGGTCCACCAGGGTGCGGGCGGCGAGGTTCGTGGTGGCGACGCCCGAGCCGACGTAGCCGCCCGCCCAGCCGAGGCCGGTGGAGCGGTCGAGGGTGACGGTGGCGCACCAGTCGCGGGGGACGCCGAGGACGCCGGACCAGGCGTGGGCGATGGGCGTGCCGGCGGTGGTCGGGAAGAGGCGGATCAGGAGTTCGCGCAGGGCCTCGATGGTGGCGGGCCGGGTGCGGCCGTCGTTGTCGGTGGCGGAGCCGTAGCGGTACGGGTAGCCGCGGCCGCCCAGCGCGATGCGGTCGTCAGCGGTGCGCTGGGCGTACAGGTAGGCGTGGGCCATGTCGCCGAGGGTTTCGCGGCCCTCCCAGCCGATGGTGTCCCAGACGGAGGCGGGAAGGGGCTCGGTGACGATCATGGAGGAGTTCATCGGGAGCCAGGTGCGCTTCTGGCCCTTGAGGCCGGCGGTGAAGCCTTCGGTGCAGCGCAGGACGTACGGGGCGCGGACGGTGCCGTAGGGGGTGACGGCGTGTTTGGGTCTGATCTCGGTGACGGGGGTCGACTCGTGGATCGTGACGCCGAGGGCCTCCACGGTGTCGGCGAGGCCGGTGACGAGTCCGGCGGGATGCAGACGGGCGCCGTGCGGGGTCCAGGTGGAGCCGACGGCGCCGTGGACGCGGATGCGCTCGGCGGTCTCACGGGCGCCGTGCAGGGTGCGGTCGGTCTCGCCGAAGGCGATCTCGACGCTGTGGAAGTCCTTCAGGCGGGCGAGTTGGGCGGGTGTGTACGCGACTTCGAGGACGCCGCCCCGGTGGATGCCGGCGTCGATCTTCTCCTCGGCCGCGACGCGGATGACCTCGTCGACGGTGTCGTTCATCGCCTGCTGGAGGCGGACGGCGGCGTCGTGGCCGTGGAGCTTCGCGTAGCGGTCGCGGCCGGCGATGCCGTTGTAGAGCCAGCCGCCGTTGCGTCCGGAGGCGCCGTAGCCGCAGAACTTGGCTTCCAGGACGGTGATGTTGAGGAAGGGGACGGCCTTCTTGAGGTAGTACGCCGTCCAGAGTCCGGTGTATCCGCCGCCGACGATGCAGACGTCGGCGGTGCTGTCGCCGGGCAGGGGTTCGCGGGGGGTCGGGGTGCCTCGGTCCGCGTACCAGAACGATATGCCGCCGTTGACGGTGCTGACGGTGCTCATGTTGCCCCTGCTTGTCCGTGTGGGTGAGGTGCTCCTGGCGGGACGCTACTTCGCAGGGGCCGGTTTCGTCTCGGGGTGGGTGCGGGTGAGCGGGTAGCAGGCGAGGCCGATGAGGGCGGCGGTGAAGTGGCCGACGTCGGTGAAGGTGGCGCCGGTGACGAGGGGGACGGCGTAGATGACGAGGACGGCGAAGAGGTAGACGTACCGCCAGGGGCGTGCCACGTAGTAGGTGAGGACGGCGACGATGCCGGCGAGTGCGTAACTGACGCCGACGTCGAGGGTGTTGACGGCGGTGGCGGGGGCATGGCCGTGCTGGATGGCCCAGGCGAGGACGCCTTCGCTGACCAGGGTGGCCAGGACGTGGGCGGTGGCGGCGACGGCGAGCCAGCGCAGGGTGCCGAGGCGGCGTTCGGCGGGGGCGTGGAAGACGGTGTAGAGGACGGCGTACGGGAGCCAGGTTCCGCTGTCGATCCAGAAGGCGCTGCTGATGAGGACGCGGACGGGGTTGCGGGAGAGCTCGTGGATGTTGGTGGACCGCTGGCGGAGGAAGTCCTCCTCGAAGGCGGGTGACATCTGGTGGACGATGACGGTGGTGACGAAGAGGACGGTCAGCCAGATGTACGTGCCGGGCGCGCTGCGGACCCATGAGCCGGCGCTGCGGATCCACGTGGCGGGAGCGGGACGGGGCCGTGTGGGTGGGGCGGGGCGGCTCGGGGTCATAGCCGATTGACGCACGCTCCTAGGATCGGCGGCGTGATTGACATTCCGGATGCGCTGATCGCCACACAGTCCACGTACAACGGTGAGGCGGGACGGGCGTTCGTGGCCGCGCTGCCGGGGATGGCTGCGGATTTCCTGGAGCGGTGGGGGCTGCGGCCGGATGGTCAGGCCATGCACGGGGTGTGCGCGCTCGTTCTTCCGGTGGTGCGGGTGGCGGACGGGCGGCGGGCGGCGCTGAAGCTGCAGCCGGTGGACGAGGAGACGGCGGGGGAGCCGGTCGCGCTGCGGTTGTGGGGTGAGGCGTCGGCGGGTGCGGTGGAGTTGCTGGAGCACGACGCGGTGTCGGGGGCGATGCTGCTGGAGCGGCTGGACGGGCGGCGTGCGTTGTCGGGAGTGGCGGACGCGCGGGAGGCGGTGCGGGTGGTCGCGGGGTTGCTGACGGGGCTGACGGCGGTACGGGTCGCGGAGGGCGCGGGGCTGCGGGGGCTGGGGGAGGCGGCGGTGCGGATGGTGGAGGCGGCACCGGTGGTGGCGGGGCGGTTGGCGGATGCGGGGGAGCGGCGGCTGGTGGCGGACTGTGCGGCGGCGGTTCGGGAGGTCGCGGGGGAGCCGGGGGACCGGCTGCTGCACTGGGATCTGCATTTCGGGAACGTGCTGGCGGGGCGGGGTGAGGGCGGTGACCGGTGGGTGGCGATCGATCCGAAGCCGTTGGTGGGTGATGCGGGGTTCGAGCTGTTTCCGGCGCTGGCGGACCGGTTCGACGCGGCGGATGTGAGGGGGCGGTTCGATCTGCTGACCGGGGCGTTGGGGCTGGACCGGGGGCGGGCGCGGGCGTGGACGCTGGGGAGAGTGCTGCAGAACGCGTGCTGGGAGACGGAGGAGGGCGGGCACCGGCTGGTGCCGGAGCATGCCGAGGTGGCGCGGCGGTTGCTGGGACGGGGGTAGGGGGCGGTGTCCGGGCCGGGGCTGTTTACGCTGCCCCCATGATTCGTACCGCTACCGCTGCCGATGTTCCCGCGATTCACGCGATGGTCCGTGAGCTGGCCGATTACGAGAAGGCGCTGCATGAGGCGAAGGCCACCGAGGAGCAGCTGCGTGAGGCGCTGTTCGGTGAGCGTCCGGCCGCGTACGCGCACATCGCCGAGTCGGACGAGGACGGCGAGATCGTCGGCTTCGCCCTCTGGTTCCTGAACTTCTCGACGTGGCGCGGGGTGCACGGCATCTACCTGGAGGACCTGTACGTGCGTCCCGAGCGGCGCGGCGGCGGGCACGGGAAGGCGCTGCTGACGGAGCTGGCTCGGATCTGTGTGGAGCGCGGTTACGAGCGGCTGGAGTGGTCGGTGCTGAACTGGAACGCCCCGTCCATCGCCTTCTACGAGTCGTTGGGTGCGCGGCCGCAGGACGAGTGGACGGTGTACCGGCTGACGGACGGGGCGTTGGCGGAGCTCGGGGGCTGATGCCCGTCCGGCTCAGGGGATGAGGACGACCTTGCCGGTCGTGCCGCGGGTTTCTAGGGCGCGGTGGGCGGCGGCGGCTTCGGCGAGCGGGTAGCGCTGGACCGCGGGGCGCAGCCGTCCGGCTGCCGCTTCGGCGAGGGCGCGGGTTTCTAGGGCGCGCAGGCCGCCGCCGCGTTGGAGCATGGCCGGTCCGAGGACGCTCTCGGACGTGATGGCGCGTGCGGCGAGTTCGTCGTCGGTGAAGGTGAGCGGGCGGCCGTCGTGGAGTCCGCTGCCGGACCAGCCGTAGACGATGTGCTGTCCGCCCTTGCCGAGGAGGTCGACGGCGGCGCGGGCGGTGGTGGAGCCGACGGAGTCGTACACGACGGTGGCGGGCCGGCCGAGGACGTCGAGGCGGGTGCGGACGTGACGGGGCCAGTCGGGGAGCGTGTAGTCGACGGCGAGGTCGGCGCCGTTGGCGTGGGCGTGGGCGACCTTGGCGGGGCCGCCCGCGAGGGCGATGACGGTGGCTCCGGCGTTCTTGGCGTACTGGACGAGCAGGGTGCCGATGCCGCCCGCGGCCGCGGTGACGAGGACGACGGAGTCCGGGCCGAGCGGGGTGAATCCGAGGATGCCGAGGGTGGTGCGGCCGGTTCCGATCATGGCGACGGCCGCGGCGTCGTCGAGTCCGTCGGGGAGGGCGTGGAGTCTCCCGGTGTCGGTGACGGCGAGTTCGGCGTAGCCGCCGGGGACGGTGCCGAGGTGGGCGACGACGCGACGGCCGAGCCAGTCGGGGTCGGCGCCTTCGCCGAGTGAGGTGACGGTTCCGGCGACTTCCCGGCCCGGGATGGTGGGCAGTTCGGCGGGGGCGGGGAAGGGGCCGGTCATGCCCTGGCGGAGGGCGGTGTCGAGGAGGTGGACGCCGGCGGCGCGGACGGTGATGCGGACCTGGCCGGGGCCGGGGACGGGGTCGTCGGCGTGTTCGTAGATGAGGTTCTCGGCGGGGCCGAAGGCGTGGAGGCGGACGGCGTGCATGGTGGGCTCCCCGGGGTGTGGGTCTCGGTGTGCCCACCCTCGGACCTCAGGTGCGCTTGAGGTCAAGCGGTGTGCCGGGCGCGGGGGTGTTTCCGGCGAGGACCGGCGGGGCGTTGTCAGTGGTGTGCGTCACGATGGGGCAATGGTGCGCAGCAGCGGTAGTGGTGGCGGTACGGGCAGGGCCGGCCGGGGAGCGAAGGGCCAGGTCGCCGAGGCGCGGCGCCCGGAGGTTCGGTTGCCTCCGCTGGTGGCGTACGAGGGCGGTGGGCTGGAGCCGGACGGGGATTACGACGGTGTGCGGTTCGACGCGGTGGATCTGGCGGACGAGTCGGGTCCGGGGGCGCGTTTCATGGACTGCGCGCTGGACGGCTGCGCCCTAGACCGCACGGAGCTGGTCAGGGCCCGGTTCATCGACTCGGTGCTGACGGGGGTACGGGGGGTGGGCACCGATCTCGCGGGGGTCGCGCTGCGGGATGTGGAGGTCGTGGACGCGCGGCTGGGCGGGGTGCAGATGCACGGCGCGGTGCTGGAGCGGGTCCTGTTCAGGGGCGGGAAGATCGACTACCTGAATCTGCGGAAGGCCCGTCTGAAGGACGTGGTGTTCGAGGGGTGTGTGCTGTCGGAGCCGGATTTCGGGGAGGCGCAGCTGACCCGGGTGGAGTTCCGGGACTGTGTGCTGAAGCGGGCCGACTTCAGTGCGGTGCGGATGGATTCGGTTGATCTGCGGACGGTGGCGGAGCTGGACATCGCACGGGGCGTGGAGCGGCTGGCCGGCGCGGTGATCAGTCCGTCGCAGCTGATGGAGCTGGCTCCGGCGTTCGCGGCGCAGATCGGGGTGCGGGTGGAGGCGTGAGGGGGCCTCCGGGCGGGTGGAGGCGTGACGGAGCCGGGCCCGCGGCCCGGTCAGAGGCGGGGGAAGCGGGCCTGGAGATCCCAGACGGTGGGGTTGTCGGCGAGGCCTTCGTGCATGTCGGCGAGGTCGGCGATCAGGTCGTGCAGGAAATCGCGGGCCTCGCGGCGCAGCAGGGAGTGGCTGAAGGTGAGGGGGGCTTCCTCGGCGGGCATCCAGTCGGCCTCGACGTCGACCCAGCCGAAGCGGCGCTCGAAGAGCATGCGGTCGGAGGACTCGGTGAAGTCGAGTTCGGCGAACTGGCGGCGGTGGGAGCGGTTGCCGCGGGGGTCCTGGTCGAGCTGTTCGACGATGTCGCACAGGGCCCAGGCGAAGTCGAGAACCGGCACCCATCCCCAGGCTGTGGATACTTCGCGGTCCTCTTTGGTGTCCGCGAGGTAGACGTCCCCGGAGAACAGATCGTGGCGCAGCGCGTGGACGTCCGCTCGGCGGTAGTCGGTCTGCGGGGGATCGGGGAAGCGTCGGGAGAGGGAGTAGCCGATGTCGAGCACGGTTCGATGGTGTCATGCCCGGTGTTCCGCTTCCGCATCAGTGGCGGCCGGAGGCGGGGGCGGGGGGTTGCTCAGGGCAGCAGCCGTTGTTCCTTGGCGACGGAGACCGCGCCGGCCCGGGTGTCGACGCCGAGTTTGTCGTAGATGCGGCCCAGGTGCGTCTTCACGGTGGCCTCGCTGATGAAGAGGGCGCGGGCGATGTCGCGGTTGCCGAGGCCTTGGGAGAGCTGCCCGAGGATGTCGCGTTCGCGGTCGGTGAGGGTGGGCAGGGGGGCGCGCATGCGGGCCATGACGCGGCTGGCGACGGGCGGGGACAGGGTGGTGCGGCCCTGGGCGGCGGAGCGGATCGCGGCGAAGAGCTCCTCGGGGCGTTCGGCCTTCAGCAGGTAGCCGGTGGCGCCCGCCTCGATGGCGCGGGTGATGTCGGCGTCGGTGTCGTACGTGGTCAGGACGAGGACGTGGGCGCCGGCGGTGCCGGTCACGATGCGCCGGGTCGTCTCCACGCCGTCGATGCCCTCGCCCAGCTGGAGGTCCATCAGGACGACATCGGGGGTGAGCCTGGCGGTCAGGGCGACGGCCTCCTCGCCGCTGCCGGCCTCGCCGACGACCTCGATGTCGGGCTCGCTGCCGAGGAGGGCGAGGAGTCCGGCGCGCACGACGGCGTGGTCGTCGCAGAGCAGGATCCGGACGGGCGGACGCGGAGCAGCGGTCATGGGGAGTCCTGGGGGGTCGGGGCGGGGGCGGGGGCGGTGGGCGGCTCGCCGGTGAGGGGGACGGCGGCGGTCACCACGGTGCCCTCGCCGGGCGCGGACTCGATGGCCAGGGTGCCGCCGAGCTGCTGGAGCCGGGCGCGCATCGCGGGCAGCCCGTGTCCGCGGACACCGTCCGGGGCTCCGGTGCGTGGGCCGGGCGTGAAGCCGTGGCCGTTGTCGGCGATGTCGAGGACGGTCCGGTCGTCGAGGTGGGTGAGGGTCAGGGCCGCCTCGGTGGCGTCCGCGTGCTCGGTGACGTTGGCCAGGGCGCCCTGGGCGATCCGCAGCAGGGCGGACTGCACGCGGTCGGGCAGGGCGGCGTGGGGTGTGCCCTCGACGTGGCAGCGGACGGTGAGCCGGCCCTGTGTCTGCGCGGTCTCGCGGGCGGCCAGGGCGTGCAGTGCCGCCTCCAGGCCGCCGCCCTCGGCGAGGTCGGCGGGGGCCAGGTCGTGGACGAAGCGGCGGGCCTCGGCGAGGTTGCGTTCCGCGATGCCGGTCGCGGTACGGACGTGGCGGCGGGCGGTCGCCGGGTCGGCGTCCCAGGTGCGGTCGGCGGCCTGGAGCAGCATCTGCTGGCTGGACAGCCCCTGGGCCAGGGTGTCGTGGATCTCCATGGAGAGCCGCTGGCGTTCGGCGAGGGTGCCTTCGCGCCGTTCGGTGGCGGCCAGTTCACGGCGGGTGCGGAGCAGGTCGTCGATGAGTGCGCTCTGGGTGGCGGCCTGGCGCTGCATGTGGATGAAGACGGCGGTGGCCACGGCCGCGACGGCGGGCGGGGCGAGGATCAGGTTCGGGTCGAAGCCGTCGGCCAGCCGCAGTTGCGCGGCGACGACGAACAGGGTCAGCAGCGCGACGAGCGCGAGCGCGGCACGCGGCGGCAGGATGCGCAGCCCCGTGTAGAAGAGCGGGACCGCGCACCAGGCGAAGCTCGGTGCGAGGACGACCAGCACCATCCACACGGCGACGAGCACCCCGAGCCAGACGAGGCGGCGCGGTGTCGGGCGGGAGCCGAGGACGGGGCCGACCACGTACAGGACGGCGAGGGCGACGGACAGCCCGATGATCCACGGGGTACGCGTCTCGCCCGGGTGCCGCAGCAGGAACCGGGTCAGCGAGGCGCCCAGCAGCAGGAAGAACGCGGCGTGCATGAGCAGCGCGAGCCCGCGGGTGCCGGGGTCGCCGGCCTGCCCGGTGCCGGGCGGCAGCGGGCCCCGCCGCTTCACCTCGTACCGCTGCTCCACCTCGTACCCCTGCCTGACCTGCCCGGGCCCTGCTCCTGACCTGCGCGGACCTTCATCGTCACCCCGAACGGGCGTCCCCGCATCAACCGATCGGCCGATGGGGCCGTCAGCCGTCCCGCGTGCGGCGTCGAGCCGGTACGACGACCGTACGGCCCCGGAACCGGCCCAAGGATGGAACACAGAACGCAGAAGCCACGCACCACCCCGCTGAGGAGCCCACCATGAAGAAGATGTCGCTGCGCACCCGTGTCCTGACCGGTACCGTCGCCGTCGCCGCCCTCGGGGCCGGAACCTTCGGTGCCGTGTCCGCGAGCGCCTCCGCCCCGGCCGCCGCGCCCGCCACCACCGTCAAGGCGGACACCGCGAACCGCAACCTCCAGCAGTCCACGCACCTGACCGTGGACGCCGCGTCGAAGGCCGCGCAGGCCGCCCTCGACGCCGCGGAGAAGGAGAACCAGCGGGTCGCCGTCTCCGTCGTCGACCGCAACGGCAACACGATCCTGACGCTGCGTGGCGACGGTGCGGGCCCGCAGGCGTACGAGTCCGCCGAGAAGAAGGCGTACACCGCCGTGTCCTGGAACGCCCCGACCTCGGAGCTGGCCGGACGGCTGGCCCAGGCCCCGAACCTGAAGGACATCCCTGGCACCCTGTTCCTCGCGGGCGGCGCCCCGGTGCAGGTCAAGGGCGCCCCGGTGGCGGGTATCGGAGTGGCCGGCGCGCCCAGCGGCGACCTCGACGAGAAGTTCGCCCGGGCCGGCGTCGCCGCCCTCGCCAAGTAGTCGAAGCCAACCGCAGGAGACGGATATGAACGCCCTCGATCAGCAGCTGCTCGACGCCGCACGCGCCGGCGACACCGATGCCGTGCGGACCGCGGTCGAGGGCGGAGCCCGGGTGGACGCCCGGGACGAGGAGCTGCGCACCCCGCTGCTCCTGGCCGTTCACGGCGGCCATGTGGAGACCGCGCGGCTGCTCGTCGACGCGGGTGCCGACCCGGACGCGCAGGACAGCCGGGAGGAGAGCCCGTGGCTGGCCACCGGTGTGACGGGCAGCGTCGCGATGCTCCACGTCCTGCTGCCGGCCGGGCCCGACCTGAAGCTCCGCAACCGGTTCGGCGGCATCGCGCTGATCCCGGCGAGCGAGCGGGGCCACGTCGCGTACGTACGGGAGCTGCTCCGGGTCACGGACATCGACGTCGACCACGTCAACCGGCTGGGCTGGACGGCCCTGCTGGAGGCCGTGATCCTCGGCGACGGAGGCCGCGCGCACCAGGAGATCGTCGAGCTGCTGCTGGCCGCCGGGGCGGCGCCCGGGCTGCCGGACGGCGACGGCGTCACGGCCCTGGCACACGCGGAACGCCGCGGCTTCGCGGAGATCGCGGCGCTGCTGCGGGGCGCCCCGGGCGATCGGGAGCCCCGGTGAGTGCCCGTCGCGCGGTGCTCCTGATGGCCGCCGCGGCCGTGCTCGCCGGCTGCGCAGGGCAGGCCACGGGCACGCCGGACGCCCCGGCTGCGAAGAGCCCGGCGGCGACCTCTTCGGTACGGGCCCCGGCCGGGAGCACCCCCGACGGCACGCTCCTGGTCGCCGACTTCGGCGGTGACACGGTGACGTTCGTCGATCCGGAACGCGGCGCGTTCGACCGGGTCGAGGTCGGCGCCGCTCCGTACGGGCTGGTGGTCGGGGCGGACGGCCGGGCCTGGGTGGCCACCGCCGAGGGCGTCGCGGTCGTCGACACGCGGACCCGTACCCGGCTGGCCCGTATCCCGTACGCGACGGAGACCGGCCCCGTCACCACGGGCGAGTACCGCGGCGGCGGCATGGGCATCGCTCTGGCGCCCGACGGCCGGCACGTGTACGTCGGCGTCAACGTCCCGGACACGGAAGGGGTCCTGGAGGTGATCGACACCGGGACCCGCGAGGTGACCGGCACCGCCCCGGT
This sequence comes from Streptomyces sp. NPDC091416, assembly GCF_044756845.1. Classification (NCBI taxonomy): domain Bacteria; kingdom Bacillati; phylum Actinomycetota; class Actinomycetes; order Kitasatosporales; family Streptomycetaceae; genus Streptomyces; species Streptomyces sp. NPDC091416. The sequence goes on along the minus strand of NZ_JBIVTU010000001.1, from coordinate 1,370,841 downwards.
CGGCCGCCGGCCCTTCGACGTGGACGTCTCGCCCGACGGCGACGAGGTGTACGCCACCGGCCACGACTCCTTCGACGTGACGTCCGTGCGCACGGACACCCTGCGGACCCGGCGGACGGAGGTGGCCCCGTACGGCACCGAGGGCGGTCTCGGCTCCTGGCTGAAGCCGCACTACGCGGCCGTCCGCCCCGCCGACGGGAAGCTGCTGCTGCCGTTCGAGGGCGAGCGGCTGGCGGTCCTCGATCCGCGGACCGGCGAGGTGACGGTCGAGCCGATGACGGCGAACACGCACCAGCACGGCGCGACGACGGCCCCCGACGGCACGCTGCTCGTCGTCGGCACCGGCCCGATCGCCTCCGACGACGAGGAGGCGTCGCTGACGGTCCGGAAGCCGGACGGCACCGAGCGCGTCATCGGGCTGGACGGCCCGCACGAGGACGTGGCGGTGTCCGCGGACGGCCGCACGGCGTACGTCACCGGCGGCTTCACCCGGGACGGGTACTGGAACGGCATCACGGTCGTGGACCTCGCCGGGAAGAAGGACCCGGTCCGGCTGGCGGCGGGCGAGCGGCCGCTGGGCATTGCGGTGCTCTGAGGACCGGGAAGGCGGGCGGCCGCTGGGCATTGCGGTGCTCTGAGGACCGGGAAGGCGGGCGGCCGCTGGGCATTGCGGTGCTCTGAGGACCGGGAAGGCGGGCGGCCGCCGGGCATTGCGGTGCTCTGAGTACCGGGAAGGCGGGCGGTCGCCGGGCATCGTGGTGCTCCGAGGACCGGAAAGGCTCCGCCACTGTCCCGCCGTCCCCGGACTCCGACATTCCGCACATAGGATCACCGGTGTGGATCACCGACCCCCGGCACGCGCACCCCGCAGGGCAGCCGGGTCCGCCGCCCTGCTCCTCGCCCTCGCCGTCCTCGCCCCCGCCTGCTCCGCCGGCAGCGGCGGGGTGGAGGGCAAGCCCGGCGCCTCCGGCCTGCGCGACCCGTACTTCCCGAAGCTCGGCAACGGCGGCTACGACGTCACGCACTACGACCTCACGCTCGATGTGGACCCGGACGAGCAGACGCTGCGCGGGACCGCCGTGATCACCGCGCGGGCGACCCAGGACCTGAGTGCGTTCAACCTCGACCTCGCCGGTCTGACCGTGGACTCGGCGACCGTGGAGGGGCGTCCGGCAGCCGTCAACCGGGCGGGCAACGAGCTGACGCTGCGTACGGACGCGAAGGTCGAGGACCGGCTCCAGCGGGGTGAGACGTTCCGTACCGTCGTCCGTTACTCCGGCTCCCCGCGCACGATCACCGATGCGGACGACTCCGAGGAGGGCTGGCTGCCGACCGACGACGGCGCGGTCGCACTCGGGGAGCCGACGGGCTCGATGGCCTGGTTCCCCGGCAACCACCACCCGAGCGACAAGGCCTCGTACGACCTGACGGTCACCGTCCCCAAGGGGCTGACGGCGGTCTCCAACGGGGTGCCGGCCGGGCCGCCGACGGCGGCGGGGGAACGCACCACCTACCGCTGGCACACCGCCGAACCGATGGCGAGCTATCTCGCGACGCTGGCCGTCGGCCGGTTCACGACGAAGACGTCGACGACGGCGGACGGCATCACCGTGTTCACCGCCGTGGACCCGGAGTCGGCGAAGGCGAGTGCGGGGACGCTGGCCCGGGTCCCCGAGGTCGTGAAGTGGGAGGCCGAGCACTTCGGCCCGTACCCGTTCTCCGCCACGGGCGCGATCGTGGACCGCAAGGGGGACTCCGGCTATGCGCTGGAGACGCAGAACCGCCCGTTCTTCCCCGGCCCGCCGAGCGTCGCTCTGCTCGTCCACGAGATGGCGCACCAGTGGTTCGGCGACTCGGTGACGCCCGCGACCTGGCGCGACATGTGGCTCAACGAGGGCCTGGCGACGTACGCGGAGTGGCTCTGGGAGGAGGAGAAGCAGGACGTCCCGGCCCAGGAGTCGTTCGACGCGGCGTACAAGGACGAGGACAACTGGGCCTTCCCGCCCGCCGATCCGCCGAGCGCCGCGGACATCTCGGAGCAGCCGGTGTACGGGCGCGGGGCCATGGTGATCCACAAGATCCGCGAGGCGGTCGACGACGACGAGGAGTTCTTCGCGCTGCTCGCCGGCTGGACGAAGGCGCACCGGCACGGCAACGCCTCGACGGCGGACTTCACCGCGTATGTCGAGGAGGAGACGGGCGAGGACCTGTCGCAGCTGTGGGAGACCTGGCTGTACGGCAAAGACCGGCCCGCCGCGGACGACTGACCCGGCTCCGGGGGCGCGGGGGTGGGCCTGTTGGGCCGGGCTGACCCGGCCCCGGTGAACGTGCGGGCCGGCCGGCTGCGGGAACGCAGGAGCCGGCCCGCCGCGGACGGCGGGCCGGCTCCCGGGGCAGTGCGGGGCGGGCTACTTCACGTTGACGCCGGTCCAGGCGGCGCTGACCGAGGCGAGCTCGGCGCTGTCCGCCCCGTACAGGTCGGTCGCCGCCTTCTCGGTCGCGACGCGGGCGGCCGCGTAGTCGGTGGTGGAGGTCATGTACTCGGAGAGGGCCTTGTACCAGATCTGGACGGCCTTGTCCCGGCCGATGCCGGTGACGGTGGAGCCGTCGGAGGTCGGGGAGTCGTAGTCGACGCCGTTGATCGTCTTCGCGCCGCTGCCCTCCGCCAGCAGGTAGAAGAAGTGGTTGGCGACGCCGGACGAGTAGTGCACGTCCTGGTCGCCGACGCTGCTGTCCCAGTAGTCGGCCGAGCCGCCGTCCTTGCTGGGCTCGTCCATGTAACGCAGCGGCGTGCCGTCGCCGTTGATGTCGATCTTCTCGCCGATGAGGTAGTCGCCGACGTCGGTGGCGTTGTCGGCGAAGAACTCCACGGAGGTGCCGAAGATGTCGCTGGTCGCCTCGTTGAGGCCGCCGGACTCCCCGGCGTAGTCGAGGTTGGCGGTGGCGGCGGTCAGGCCGTGGCTCATCTCGTGGCCGGCGACGTCGAGGCCGGTGAGGGCGCTCTTGTTGTCGGCGCCGTCGCCGTACGTCATGCAGAAGCAGCTGTCGTCCCAGAACGCGTTGACGTACGCGTCGCCGTAGTGGACCCGGGAGTAGGCGGCCTTGCCGTCACCGGCGATGCCGTCGCGGCCGAGGGCCGACTTGTAGAAGTCCCAGGTCTTCGCGGCACCGTAGTGGGCGTCGACCGCGGCGGTCTGGCGGTCGTCGCCGGTGCCGTCGCCCCAGGTGTCGTCCTCGTCGGTGACGAGGTCGCCGGTGCCGCTCTCGCCCTGGTTCAGGTCGTACGTCTTGTGGCCGCCGCGGTCGCCGTCGGTCAGCTCGAAGCCGGATCCGGACGCGGTGGTGGAGAGGTCGACGGTGCCGCTGTACTGGCTGTTGCCGACGCCCGCCGTCTCGATGGCCTCGTAGCTGTGCAGCTTCTTGCCGGTGACGGCGTCCGTGATGATGTGCATCCGGCTCGGGGTGCCGTCCTTCTGCACACCGGTCCTCACGGTCTCGAAGGCGAGGACGGGCGTGGTGCCGCGCGCCCAGATCACCTTGCGGGCGCTCGCCGCCGTCCTGATCTTCGCCGTCGTGGACGGCACGGATATCCGGGCCTTCGTCGCCTTGGTGACGCCCTTGAGCTTGCCGCTGCTCGCGGTGTGGGTGACGAGGTCGCCGCCGAGGACCGGCAGTCCGGCGTAGGTGCGCTCGTAGCGGGTGTGGACGGTGCCGTTGGCGTCCTTGATCACATCACGGACGATCAGTTTCTCCTGGGTGCCCAGCCCGAGGGCGGTGGCGGCCGAAGAGGCGTCGGTCTGGGCCGACTTGATGGCGCTCGTACGTGCGGAGGCGCTGTTGAACGCGGGGGAGGTGGGGGAGGTGGTGCGGGGGGAGGCGGAGGAACCGCCGTCGGAGGCGCCCGGGGTGGCGTTCGCCGCACCGGTCTGCACTCCGACGACGACCATCGCGGCCACGGCGGCCAGGGCTGCGGCGCGACGGGTGTTCATGTGGGGGGTCATGCGTTCTCCGTTGCTCGTTCCGTGGGGGGTTACGAGCAGGGAGCGTGCCACCGAATGACCAATTTTGACGGTGTACCAACAATTACCTCACAATTCTTTGACCGTTTCTTGTCCGACTGGGATGCGTCTGTGTCCGCTATCCGGCGGACTCCCATCGATGGGACAACACCGCGTGTCGCGGGCCGCGTCGGGCGCGTTCAGTGGTACGTGGACATGTCGGTGTGCCGGCATGGCGGACGAGGCGTCCGCGCACCCCGCCGTACGCGGACATGCCGGAGCCCCCGGCCGCAGGACGTTCGGCCGGGGGCTCCTGTGAAGCGGTGGTGCTGAGCGTCAGAGGTTGACGCCGAAGTCCTGCGCGATGCCGCGCAGGCCCGAGGCGTAGCCCTGGCCCACGGCGCGGAACTTCCACTCGGCGCCGTTGCGGTACAGCTCGCCGAAGACCATGGCGGTCTCGGTGGCGGCGTCCTCGCTCAGGTCGTAGCGCGCGATCTCGGCGCCGCCGGCCTGGTTGAGGATGCGGATGTAGGCGTTGCGCACCTGGCCGAAGTTCTGGCTGCGGGTCTCGGCGTCGTAGATCGACACCGGGAAGACGATCTTGTCGATGTCGGCCGGCAGGCCCGCCAGGTTGACGTTGATCTGCTCGTCGTCGCCCTCGCCCTCACCCGTGACGTTGTCACCGGTGTGCACGATGGTCTGGTCCGGCGTCGCCTTGTTGTTGAAGAAGACGAAGTGCCCGTCGGAGAAGACCTTCCCCGCGGCGTTGACCGCGATCGCGGAGGCGTCGAGGTCGAAGTCGGTGCCGGTGGTGGTACGGACGTCCCAGCCGAGGCCGACCGTGACGGCGGTGAGGCCGGGGGCCTCCTTGGTGAGGGAGACGTTGCCGCCCTTGGACAGGCTTACTGCCATGGGAAGTCCCTTTCATCTGTCGGTGCGGGCTTCGTGCCATCACGAAGCTACCGTCACAGTTCCTAACGCAAGCAGGGGACCGTGAGGTTCCTTCCGCCTTTACTTTCTTTACCGAACTGATGACGGGGTGCGCGCGGACGGAGGAGGCCTGCGGCAAAAGGAGGTGACGAACCGTGCGCGGTGCGGGGAACATGGGTGTCATGTCCGGGCCCTATTTCATCCGCGGTGCGGTCTCCCTGCCGGAGGCCGAGCTCATGTGGCGTTTCTCGCGGTCCTCCGGGCCCGGCGGGCAGCACGTCAACACCAGCGACTCCCAGGTGGAGCTGCGCTTCGACCTCGCGGCGACCGAGTCGCTGCCGGAGGTCTGGAAGGAGCGCGCGCTGGAACGGCTCGCGAGCCGGCTGGTCAACGGTGTCGTGTCGGTCCGCTCCTCGGAGCACCGTTCGCAGTGGCGCAACCGGGAGACGGCCGTCGTGCGGCTCACGGCCCTGCTGGCCGAGGCCACGGCGCCGCCGCCCAAGCCGCGCGTCAAACGGAAGATCCCGCGCGGGATCAACGAACGCCGGCTGCGCGAGAAGAAGCAGCGCGGCGACACCAAGCGCGGCCGCTCCGGCCGCGACTGGTAGCGCCCGCCTTCCGCTGCGGCCGCGACCGGTGACGCCGTCTTCAGCGCCGCTGCGGCCGCGACCGGTGACGCCGTCTTCAGCGCCGCCCGCGACGGGTAGCGCCCGTCCTCCGCGCCGCCGTCAGCCCAGCTGCCGGTAGCGCCCGCGGAAGTACGTCAGCGGGCCGCCGTCCTCGCTCGGCAGCTGCGCACCGAGCACCCGGCCGATCACCAGCGTGTGGTCACCCGCGGTGATCCGCTGCTCGGTGCGGCACTCCAGCGTCGCGAGCGCGCCCCCGACCAGAGGTGCGCGGGTGACGTCCCCGCGTACGTAGGGGATGTCCTCGAACAGCAGCCGGTCGCTGATCCGGCCCTTCATGGCGAACCGTCCCGCGATGTGCCGCTGGCTCTCCGCCAGTACGGAGACGGCCCACAGCGGCTGCTCCGCCAGCAGGTCGTCCATCCGGGAGTCGTTGCGCAGGCTCACCGTGACCAGCGGCGGGTCGAGCGAGACCGACATGAAGGCGGTCGCCGTCATGCCCACGTCCTCGCCGCGTCCGTGCTCGTCGAGCGGTGGCTCCTGCGCGGTGATCAGCACCACTCCGGCTGCCAGCCGGGCCAGGGCGCCGCGGAACTCGTCGTTGCTCACCCCCTCAGCATGGGGGACGGCTTCGGGACGCGGGGCGGGGGGCTTCGTCTGCAACACACCGGGAACGCTAGCCGCGTACCGTGGGCCGCCGCATCGGGCCAGGGGACCAGCCCCAGGTCCTAGGACCTGTCCGTCGCGGGGCCGTGGCGACAGGAGGTTTGCGTTTTGCGTTCAAGAAAAGGACGGACCGCTGACAGGCGGCACAACGGACCCTTCACCATCTGTTGTGACTTGAGTCACAGAGCGCAATATTTGCTGACCCTGTGTACCGGGTGCACAGCTCACTGTGATTCAGTGGCCGTGACACTGCAGTAAGTACGTCTAGTGCGTCGATATGAAATCTGGAGTGCTGTCGAGGTCTCGGGGAGTGCGAGCAATGGAGGCCGAGTCGGAGCCGTACGTCCGTCTTGCGACGATGCGGCAGCTGCACCAGGCCGTAGCCGATCTCAACACGGCGCGGAGCCTGGCCGACACGCTGCAGACCGTCGCCGACGGAATCGTCGCCGGTCTCGGCTACGAGCTTGCCTGCGTCAACCTCGTCCGTCCCGACGGTGATCTCGTCGTCGCCGCCTTCGCCGGCAACAGCGCCGCCGAGGCCCTGATCACCGGCCGCGTCGGCTCCCGAACCTCCTGGGAGCGCCGGCTGGCCATGGGCGAGATATGGGACGAGCTCCGCTTCATACCCCACACCGACGGCTGGGTCCTCCTCGACGACGACGTCCCGCAGTGGCACACCGAGGGCCCCGAACCCCGCTTCGAGGACGAGTGGCACCCGCAGGACCGTCTCTACGCCCCGATGTACGCCTCGGGCGGCGGCAGCGACCTCCTGGGCGTCATATCCGTCGACCGCCCCCGCAACGGCCGCCGGCCCGGTGCCTGGGGCCGCGAGGCGCTCCAGATGTACGCGTCGCAGTCGGCCATTGCGATCAGCAACGCCCGGCTCCGGGCGAACATGCAGCGCGCCCTGGTCCGCCTGGAGCGTGAACAGCAGGCGCTGCGGGCCAGCGAGGAATCCTTCCGCCAGGCCTTCGAGTACGCGCCCAGCGGCATGGCCATCGCGGAGATGGGCGGTGACCAGCACGGCAGGCTGCTGCGCACCAACGACGCGCTGTGCCGGCTCCTGGGCCGTCCCGCCTCGGTGCTGCGCCGCTACTCCTTCGCCGATCTGGTCCACCCCGAGGACATCGGGACCCTGCTGCGCACCTCCGCCGAGGGCGGCCGTGCCGAGCTGCGGCTGGGCCGCAGGGACGGCACCTATCTGTGGGTCTCGCTGCGCAACTCCGTCGTCGCGGACACCGCGGACGGGCCGCGCTTCCTCCTCACGCACGTCGAGGACATAGAGGAGCGCAAGCGCCACGAGCTGAACCTCGCGCACCGCGCCTCGCACGACGCCCTGACCGGGCTGCCCAACAGCGCGGAGCTGCGGTCCCGGCTCAGCGCGCGGCTGTGTGAGCGCCCGCACTCCGTGATCTCCACGGACGTGGAGGCGCTGGACGCGGCGTACGGGGACGTCGACGAGGCGCGGGCGCACGGATTCCCGGCCGACGGGTTCGGCGCCGGGCGGGCCGTCGGACCGTACGACCACCATGTGCATTCCGTCGCACCGGACACGGTGAACGACGACGGGTCGAAGGGTCTCGCCGTCCTCTTCTGCGACCTGGACGGCTTCAAGTCGATCAACGACCGCTTCGGACATCACACGGGTGACGCGGTTCTCATCGAGGTCGCCCGGCGGCTCACCACCTGTGTCCGTGACGGGGACACCGTCGCCCGGCTCGGGGGTGACGAATTCGTCGTTCTCGCGGACGGGCTGGGGTCCGCGGACGCCGCGGACCTGGCCGTACGCCTGCGTAACGCCATCATTCCGCCCATTCGGGTCGATGGCCGGGCGGTGCGGGTCGGGGCGAGTTTCGGTATCGGCTGGGCCGCCTGCGGCATGACGGCGGAAGAGGTGCTGCGCTCCGCCGACCAGCGGATGTACGTCGAGAAGCGGTCCCGGTCCAAGGTTCACCGCAGGGCCGGCTGACGTTCGCCGGCCCGTCGTTCCGGGGGTGCGTGGGCTGTCTCACGCCGGTTGCCGGCCCGCCTCCGGCAATTCTTGGTGTGGTCCGTTCGGGGTAGGCTCGGCCGGTCGGCGACGGCTGGCGAGGTTCGGCGACGGCTGGCGACATGGTGAGGAGTGACCCAGGGATGGCCGGGAACAACGGCGCGAGCACACCCGAGGACGACGATCCGTTCGGCTACCTCTACGAGGACGGACAGGCGGCCGGCGCGCAGCCGCCGGGACAGGGCGGCTACGGCTACCCGGGTCCCGCCGCGCAGCCCGGCGTGCCCCGGACCTCGTACAACCAGGTGCGGACCGTCGGCGAGCGCCAGTACGGGCAGGTGCCGCCGCAGCAGGCGTACGGGCAGCCCCAGGCGCCCTACGGCCAGCAGAACGGCCAGTACGGCCAGCCGACCGCGCAGTACGGTCAGCCGAACGCGCAGTACGCGGCTCCGGAGACGTACCCCGGTGGAACCACCGCGCAGGTGCCGCACCAGGGCGGCCGCGGCAGTGGCGGCGGTCCCGGCCGGGGCGGTCCGAACACCAAGGGCCTGCTGATCGGAGCGGTCGCGGTGGTCGCGGTCGTGCTCATCGGCATCGGTGTCGCGCTGATGACGGACGACGACAAGGGCGGGAAGAAGGACGAGGCCACGTCCTCCTCCGGTCCGGCCGGCGAGGTCGAGCAGTCCCCGACGCCGGAGCCGGCCAAGAGCTCCGAGGCCCCGGTCGAGCTGCCGAAGCAGGACGCGGCGTCGCTGAAGCTCGGCGGTACCGCGGCCGTGGACAAGACCGTCAAGGGAGCCGAGGGCCCCGACGGCTCCTACGTCTCCGGTTTCAACGCCGTCGGATCGTCCGTCACCTGGCGGGCCGCCATGGAACAGGCGGGTTCGTACCGTCTGACGGTGCGCTACGCGATCCCCGACAAGGACGCCAACGCGACGCTGACGGTCAACGGGAAGCCGAACTCGCAGCCGATCGGGCTCAAGGACTTCATCCAGTCCTCGGACCCGAACTGGGAGAAGAACTGGCAGACCACCTGGGCACCCGTCGACCTGGTCAAGGGTGAGAACGAGATCAGCATCTCGTGCCAGGACGGCAACCAGTGCGACGTGATCCTGGACTGGGTCGAGGTCACCCCCGCGAAGGACTGAGTCCTCCGGACGTGCCCCGCCCGGCGGGTGCGCGCGAGCGACCAAACGATGACGGGCCCCGTCCCACGCCGAGCGCGTGGGACGGGGCCCGTTCCCGTCGGCGCACGGGGGCCGTTCGGGACCGGCGTGCGGTGGCGGACGCGGCGGGGGCCGCTCGGATCAGCGCGCGGCGCCGGACACGAGTCCCAGGAAGTGGCTGATCACGTCGGTCATCGCCTCGCGGCCCGGGGCGATGTACTTGCGCGGGTCCACGCCCGTGGTGTGCTCGGCCAGGTGTGCGCGCACGGCTCCGGTGAAGGCGGTGTTCAGCGCCGTACCCACGTTGATCTTGACCATGCCGGAGGACGTGACGGCCCGGCGGATCTCCTCGTCCGGGACGCCGCTGGAGCCGTGCAGCACCAGCGGGACGGGGACCGCGTCGCGCAGCCGGCCGATCAGCTCGTGGTCCAGGGCCGCGGTGCGCTCGGTCATGGCGTGCGAGGAGCCCACGGCGACGGCCAGGGCGTCGACACCGGTGGCGCGGACGTACGCGGCGGCCTCGTCCGGGTCGGTGCGGACACCGGGGGCGTGGGCGTCGAGCGGTGCCTCGCCTTCCTTACCGCCGACCTTGCCGAGCTCGGCCTCGATCCAGACGCCGCGCTCGTGGCCCCAGGCGACCGCCGCGGCGGTGGCCCGTACGTTCTCCTCGTAACTCAGCTTGGACGCGTCGAACATCACCGAGCCGAAGCCCGTCTCGTGCGCCTGGTGCAGCAGCTCCACGGACTCGACGTGGTCGAGGTGGAGCGCGAGCGGGGCGCCGGAGGTGCGGGCGACGGCCGCGGCGGCGGCGGCGATCGGGGCGAGGCGGCCGCCGTGGAACTTCACGGCGTTCTCGGAGATCTGGAGGATGGCGGGGGCACCGGCGCGCTCGGCCCCGGCGGCGATCGCCTCGGCGTGCTCCAGCGTGATGACGTTGAAGGCGGCGACTCCGTGTCCCCGGGCCTGGGCGGCGGAGACGAGTTCACCGGTGCTGACGAGCGGCATGCTGACCTCTGTGTTTCCTCGGGCCCGGCGGGCGGGTCCGGTGGGGACGCGGCGTTCAGGCCGCGTCTGCGTGTTCCTCGATACCGACGCGCGGCAGCAGCTCCTCGTACGCCGCGCGGTCGAACTCACCGGCCGTGGGGGAGAGCACGGTCGCCGTCGACAGTGCCACCGCCCGCCGCAGCCGGTCCGGCCAGTCCAGGCCTTCCACGAGGGAGGACAGGAGCCCGGCCACCGCGGAGTCGCCGGCCCCGGTCGGGTTGCCCTTGACGGCCGCGGGCGGGGACGCCTGCCAGGTGCCGCCGGGGGAGACCGCCAGCATGCCGTCGGGTCCCAGCGAGGCGATCACCCCGTGTGCCCCGCGGCGGCGGGCGTCGCGGGCGCCGCGCAGCGGTTCGCGGGAGCCGGTGAGCTGGGCGAGCTCGGCGGCGTTCGGCTTGATCAGGTCGGGGCGGGCGGCGATGCCGCGGCGCAGCGGTTCGCCGCTGGTGTCCAGGAGGACGGGGACGCGGGCGGTGCGGGCGAGGCGGACCAGTTCGGCGTAGGCGCCGACGTGGATGCCGGGCGGCAGGCTGCCGCACAGGGCGACGGCGTCGGCGGCGCCGAGCAGCTCGCCGTACGAGGTGAGGAACGCGGTCCACTCGTCGGCGGTGACGTGCGGTCCGGGTTCGTTGAACTGGGTGGTGTCCCCGGTGGCGCGGTCCACGACGGCCAGGGTGCGGCGGGTGTCGCCGGCCACCGGTACGAGTGCGTCGGTGACGGCCCCGGGGCCGGTGGGGAGCGCGGCGAGCATGGTGCGCAGGACGGCTCCGGTGGCGCCTCCGGCGAAGCCGGTGACGACGCTGTCGTGGCCGAGGGCGGCGAGGACCCGGGCCACGTTGACGCCCTTGCCGCCGGGACGCTCGGAGAGTGCGGTGACGCGGTGGCTGGCGTGCGGGACGAGTGCCGGGACGTCGTACGTCAGGTCGAGTGCCGTGTTCAGCGTGACCGTGAGGATCACCCTCGGCCCCTCTCGATCCGTGGAGCGCGGATCTCTTTCCAGAACGCGCTTTCCCTGCTGGTTTCCTCCGCGATCATGTCAAAGAGAGGGCGGTCGGCCCAGACCTCGGGACCAACCGCCGTCTCTTCGTTACGCGGAAGGCGGCCCGGTCAGGCGGGCCGGACGGCCTGCGGCCTGATGATCCACTCGCCCTGGCGCATGACGCCCTTGAGCCGGAACTCCTCGTCCAGGACGACGAGGTCGGCGTCCTTGCCGGGCTCCAGGGAGCCGACCCGGTCGTACACGCCGAGGAGCCGGGCCGGGTTGGCGGAGATGGACTGCACCACGTCGCCGACCGGGATCCGGTCGATGGTGACGGCCCGGTGGAAGGCGGTGTCCAGGGTCAGGGTGGAGCCGGCGATGGAGCCGCCCTCGACGAGCCGGGCGACGCCGTCCTTGACCTCGACGGCGAGCGGGCCGAGCTGGTACTGGCCGTCGCCGAACCCGGCCGCGTCCATGGCGTCGGTGATCAGCGCGACGCGGTGCGCGCCCGCGTGGTGGTAGGCGAGCTCCAGGGCGGCCGGGTGCAGATGCGTTCCGTCGTTGATGAGCTCGACGGTGATCCGCTCGTCCTCCAGGAGCGCGGCGATGGGGCCGGGCGCGCGGTGTCCGAGGCCCGGCATCGCGTTGTAGAGGTGCGTGGCGACGGTGGCGCCGGCGTCGATCGCCTCGACGGTCTGCTCGTACGTGGCGTCCGTGTGCCCGATCGCGGCGATGACGCCGTGCTCGGCGAGCAGCCGTACGGAGTCGATGCCGCCGGGCAGTTCGGTGGCGAGGGTGAACATCTTCGCGGTGCCGCGCGCCGCGTCCATGAGCTTGCGGACCTCGGCCGGGTCCGGGTGGCGCAGCAGGCCCTCGCTGTGGGCGCCCTTGCGGCACGGGGAGATGAACGGGCCCTCGAAGTGGATGCCGGCCAGGTCGCCCTGCTCGACCAGCTCGGAGAGGATGCCGGCGCGCTCGGCGAGGAAGTCCATCTCGCCGGTGACGGTGGAGGCGACCATCGTGGTGGTGCCGTGCTCGCGGTGGGTGCGGACGCCGGTCAGGACGTCGTCCACGGTGCCGGAGGTGAAGGAGCCGCCGCCGCCGCCGTGGTTGTGCATGTCCACGAAGCCGGGCACGATCCAGTGGCCGGACAGGTCGACGGTCGGGGCGCCCTCGGCCGGACTGCCGGCGATGCGGGTGCCCTCGACGATCACCCGGCCGTTCTCGACGGTCCCGGTGGGCAGGACCACCCGGGCACCTGCGAGAACGGTGCTGTCTGCGCGTCCGGCCATCAGGCGGATACCTCCGTGGAGAGAAGATCCCAGGCGAGCAGCCCTGCGCCCAGGCATCCGGCGGTGTCCCCGAGGGCCGCCGGGACGATGTGGGGCAGGCGCTGGAACGTGACGCGTTCCTCGACGGCCGCACGGAGTGGTGTGAACAAGGTTTCCCCGGCCTCGGCGAGACCGCCACCGATGATGAGCGTGCGGGGGTCGAGCAGGGTGAGCGCGGTGACGAGTCCGGCGGCGAGCGCGTCCACGGCGTTGAGCCATACCGCGACGGCCTTCGGGTCGCCCGACTCGACGGCCTTGGCGCAGTCGGCGGCGTCGGCCTCCGGGTCGCCGGAGGCGGCGGCCCAGGCCCGGCTGACGGCGCCGGCGGAGGCCAGCGTCTCCAGGCAGCCGCGCTGGCCGCAGGGGCAGTCCGGGCCGTCCGGCCGGATCACGATGTGGCCGATCTCGCCCGCGTAGCCGTGGGCGCCCGCCTCGATGGTGCCCGCGATGCCGATGGCACCGGCGATTCCGGTGCCCAGCGGCACGAACAGGAAGCGGTCGGCGCCCTTGCCCGCGCCGATCCGGCCCTCGGCGAGCCCGCCGGTCCTGACGTCGTGGCCGAGGGCCACGGGCACGCCGCCGAGCCGTTCGCCGAGGAGCAGACGCATGGGTACGTCGCGCCAGCCGAGGTTCGCCGCGTAGACGGCGATCCCGTTCTCGCCGTCGACGATGCCGGGCACCGCGACGCCGGCCGCGCGGGCGCTCTCGCCGAGGTGCTCCTGGCCGTAGGCGCGCAGATCCGCGGCGAAGGCGAGGACCGACTCCACGACGGCGTCGGGACCCCGCTCTCTGCCGGTCGCGCGACGTGCCTCGTGGAGGAGGGTGCCGTCGGCCCCGACCAGTGCGGCCTTCATTCCGGTGCCGCCCACATCGAGGGCGATGACGTGTTTCACGGGAAACAGTTTCGCCCGACGACCCCCAATAGGTCTAGTCCACTATCGCTGTTTGTTGCGCATCCATACAAAATCGGGGCCGCAACCCGGCGGCAACCGGCCGCAACCCGGACGCAACCCGTCGGCAACGCGCCGACGAGGGGCTATCCGGGAAGGATCACGCTGCGCGACAGGTTGCGCGGATGGTCCGGGTCGTAGCCCTTCGACTCCGACAGGACGACCGCGAGACGCTGCGCCCGGATCAGGTCGGCCATCGGGTCCGCCGACCGGTGCGCGACGAGCGTTCCGCCGACCGCCGCGACCTCACCGGCGAGCCCTTCGGGCAGCGGGCCGAAGACCCAGGCCACCCGGTTCGGACCGGTGATCGCGATCGGGCCGTGCCGGTACTCCATCGCGGGGTACGACTCGGTCCAGGCGCCCGCCGCCTCGCGCATCTTCAGCCCGGCCTCCTGCGCGAGACCGTACGTCCAGCCGCGCCCCAGGAACGTCCACTGCTCGGCCGCGACCACCGTCTCGTCCAGCGGCTCGGTCACCGCCAGTTCCGCGTCGACGGCGGCCTCGGCGACTGTCTTGACCCCGGCCGGCAGCGGGCCCGCCGCCTCCAGACCGGCCCGCAGGAACGCGAGGGCCGTGGTGGCGAACCGGGTCTGGACGACCGACTCCTCGTCCGCCCAGTCCAGTACGGCCACCGTGTCGGCGGCGTCCATGACCGGCGTCTTCGGGTCGGCGGTCAGCGCGACGGTGGCCACCTTGCCGCGCAGTTCGCCCAGCAGCGCCAGCACCTCGCTCGTCGTACCGGAACGGGTGATCGCCACGACCCGGTCGTACGCCCGCCCGGCGGGGAACTCCGAGGAGGCGTACGCGTCCGTCTCGCCCTGTCCGGCGGCCTCCCGCAGTGCCGCGTAGGCGATGGCCATGAACCAGGAGGTGCCGCACCCGGTCACGGCGACCCGCTCGCCCGGACGCGGCAGCCCGTCGAAGGCCGCACCCGCCTCTGCGGCACGACGCCAGCAGCTGGGCTGGGTGGCAATTTCTGATGCGGTACGGGACATGCTGGACGGCTCCTCGCGCCTGGGCGGTGGCCGGGTCGGGCCCGGCCGAGACCTCCTTAGCAGTCACTCCGCGTCCCGTGCAATGCTGCTGTGTTGCGGAAGCGATACCCCCGTGGTGTAGACCATTTCTCGGGCGTGGTGCAAAATCGCAGCTCATCCGGAGGACGCCCACGCCGACGTGGGTGCCGTGGGTGGCGCAATAGACGAGGACGGACTGGGCTGTGCAGCGGCGTTACTTGGGACTGACGGCGGCTGTCGCCGCACTGGGGATGACCGTCTCGCTGGCGGGCTGCGGGGGCGACGGGGGCTCGGGAGACGTCACGCTGAAACTCGTCGCGGCCGACTACGGCACCGGCGAGGCCAACAAGTCGCGGACGTACTGGGACGGAGTCGCCCGGAGCTTCGAGGCGTCCCACCCCGGCATCAAGGTGGACGTGACCGTCTATCCGTGGACGGACGTCGACCGCAAGGTCGCCGAGATGGTGAAGGACGGAAAGGCTCCCGACATCGCGCAGATCGGCGCGTACGCGGACTACGCCAAGGCCGGCAAGCTCTACTCCGCCGACCAGATGCTCAGCATCCCCACCCAGGCCAACTTCCTGCCGAAGCTCGCGGACGCCGGGCGGGTCAGCCGTGTCCAGTACGGTCTCCCGTTCGTGGCCAGCACCCGGCTTCTCTTCTACAACAAGGACCTCTTCTCCCAGGCGGGCCTCCGGGCCCCGCGCACCTGGGGCGACATAGCCTCCGACGCCGAGGCGCTCAAGCAGCGCGGGGTGAAGTACCCGTTCGCGCTGCCGCTGGGCCAGGAGGAGTCCCAGGCCGAGACCATGATGTGGCTGCTCAGCGGCGGCGGTGGCTACACCGACGACGTCGGCTCGTACGACATCGACTCGGAGGAGAACGTCAAGACGTTCGACTGGCTGAAGTCGAACCTCGTCGACAAGCGGCTGGTCGGGCCCGTCGCCCCCGGCAAGCTCAACCGGGCCGCGGCCTTCGAGGCGTTCAGCAAGGGCGATGTCGGCATGCTCAACGGCCACCCGACCCTGATGGAGGAGGCCGAGAAGCAGGGCGTGAACGTCGGCATGGTGCAGCTGCCCGGCGCGGCCGGACCCACCAAGGCGTCGATGGGCGTCGCCGACTGGATCATGGGGTTCAAGCAGAACGGCCATCGTGTGGAGATGGGCAAGTTCTTCGACTTCATGTTCAACGACGAGAACGTGATCGCGTTCGCCGACAAGTACGACCTGCTGCCGGTCACGGACAGCGCGTCGGCGTCGATGGAGGACGACCCCGAGTTCAAGCCGCTGCACCAGTTCCTGACCACGCTGACGAACGCGGAGTTCTACCCCTTCGGCAAGACGTCCTGGGCCCAGGCCAGTGAGTCGATCAAGGAGAACATCGGCAAGGCGGTCGAGCCGGGCGCGAACCCGCAGAGCGTGCTCCAGCACATCGCGCAGGAGTCCTCGGCGGCCGAGAACGCGGAGTAGCGGTCTGCGGCCCGCGCAATATATTGGCTGATATGACCGCCCTCCCCCCGAACGGCCCCGACGATCCGGCCCTTCCCGCCGGCCTCTCCGACCGGGACCGTGCGGTCCTCGCGGTCGAGCGCCAGTCGTGGGCGGGCCCGGGCGCGAAGGAGCGGGCCATCAGGGAACAGCTGGGCATCTCCCCGACCCGCTACTACCAGCTGCTGAACGCCCTGCTGGACGACGTACGGGCGCTGGAGGAGGACCCGGTGACGGTGAACCGCCTGCGCCGGGTGCGGGAGGCGCGCCGGGGCCGCCGCTGACCCCGTACCGGTACGCGGCGTCCGGGCCTGGCCAGACCAAGCCGCTACCGGTACGCGGCGTCCGGGCCGGGCCAAACCGAGCCCCGGCCAGACCAAGCCCCTCCGGCGATTGAGGAGCGGGGTTCGGGGCAGCGCCCCGGTAGTACCCGCACAGGCCCCAGCCGCAGGCCCCGAGCCCCCGCGGACGGGCCCCGCGGACGGGCCCACCGACGGGCCCCCGCGGACGCCCCCGCCAACGGGCCACCGCCTATAGGCTCGGGCGCATGGGCAGCACTCCGCACACCCCGCCCCTGCCGGCCCCGGTCACCCCCGCCGGACAGGAGGGCCTCGCCGCGCTCCTCGCCCGGCCCGACCGCGCCGTCATCGCACTCGACTTCGACGGGACACTCGCCGACATCGTCCCGGACCCCGAACAGGCCCGCGCCCACCCCGGCGCCGTCGAGGCGCTCGCCGCACTGGCCCCCAAGGTCGCGTCGATCGCCGTGATCACCGGCCGCCCGGCCGGCGTCGCGGTCCGCCACGGCGGCTTCGCAGGGGTCGCGGGGCTGGACCGGCTCGTCGTCCTCGGCCACTACGGCGCCGAACGCTGGGACGCCGTCTCCGGCACCGTCCGCGCCCCCGCCCCGCACCCGGGCGTCGCCGCGGTCCGGGCCGAACTGCCCGGCGTGCTCGACCGGTTCGACTCCTGGCAGGGCACCTGGATAGAGGAGAAGGGCCAGGCGCTCGCCGTCCACACCCGCCGCGCCGCCGACCCGCAGGCCGCGTTCGAGGCCCTGCGCGGCCCCCTGGGCGAGCTCGCCGCCCGCCACGGGCTGATCGTCGAACCCGGGCGCCTGGTGCTGGAGTTGCGGCCCTCCGGCATGGACAAGGGCGTGGCCCTCACCCAGTACGTGCACGAGACGGGCGCGGGCTCCGTGCTCTACGCCGGTGACGACCTGGGCGATCTGGCCGCGTACGCGGCCGTCGACAAACTCCGTACCGAGGGCCCCGAAGGCATTCCCGGCCTGCTGATCTGCAGCGGCAGCGCGGAAGTGCCCGAACTGGCCGAAAGGGCCGATCTGTTGGTGCCGGGCCCCGGAGCCGTCGTCGCGTTCCTGTCAGCCCTGGCCGAGCGCCTCTAGTGCCGCGACGGGGCGGACGTTGCCTGTCACGGCACCGACCGCCCGCCGGCTCCGCCCCGGCGCCTTCAGCCGAGGCGTCAGCCCTGGCCGAGCGCGTCCAGCTGGTCCAGGAACCACTGCTGCGGCGGCAGCGCGGTGGCCGCCGCGGCCAGCCGCTTCGTGCGGGCCGTCCGTTCGTCGTCCGCCATCGTCAGTGCCTCGTGGAGGGCCGCGGCGGTGGCGGAGACGTCGTACGGGTTCACCGTGATCGCGTCGGCGCCCAGCTCCTCGTACGCCCCCGCCTCCCGCGACAGCACCAGCGCGCAGCCGTGGTCGGAGACGACCGGGACCTCCTT
The DNA here is from genome assembly GCF_044756845.1 of Streptomyces sp. NPDC091416. Lineage (NCBI taxonomy): Bacteria > Bacillati > Actinomycetota > Actinomycetes > Kitasatosporales > Streptomycetaceae > Streptomyces > Streptomyces sp. NPDC091416. Next base: position 1,352,921 of record NZ_JBIVTU010000001.1, on the reverse strand, counting down.
GGCGACCAGGTTCATCCCGTCCCGGATCGGGTTGACGAGCGCGACGTCCGCCAGCCGGTACGCCGCCAGCGAGCGGGCGAAGTCGTCCTTGACGTGGAGGACGACCGGGGTCCAGTCCGCCGTCCCGTACGCCTCGTTGACCCAGTCGGCGACGCGCTGGACCTCGGCCGTGTACTCCCGGTAGACCGCCAGGTCCTGCCGGGAGGGATAGGCGAACGCGATGTGGACGACGCGCCCGCGCCACTCGGGCCGCTCGTCGAGCAGGGCGCGGTAGGCGTGCAGACCGCGGACGATGTTCTTGGACAACTCCGTACGGTCCACCCGCACGATCGTCTTCCGGCCGGGGCCCACCTGATCCCGCAGCGCCGCCATCCGCTCGTCCACATCCGGCTCATGGGCGCGGCGGCGCAGGAAGTCCGCGTCGGCGCCCAGGCCGTGCACCCCGACCCGGGTGTGCCCGGTGCCGCCCAGGATCTCCGCGCAGCAGCCGATGAACGCGTCCGCCCAGCGGCGGGTCAGGAACGCCGCCCGGTCCGCGCCCAGGATGCCGCGCAGCAGCTGCTCGGCGATGTCGTCGGGCAGCAGCCGGAAGTAGTCGACGGGCGCCCACGGGGTGTGCGAGAAGTGGCCGATCCGCAGGTCGGGGCGGAGCTCGCGGAGCATGCCCGGCACCAGCGCCAGGTGGTAGTCCTGCACGAGGACCGCCGCGCCCTCGCCCGCCTCCTCGGCGAGCGCCTCGGCGAAGGCCCGGTTGTACGTCTCGAAGGAGGCCCACTGCCGGCGGAAGTCCGCGTCGAAGACGGGCTCGACGGGCGTCTGGTAGAGCATGTGGTGGACGAACCAGAGCACCGAGTTGGCGATGCCGTTGTACGCGTCGGCGTGCACGTCCGCGTCGATGTCGAGCATCCGGACGCCCGGCTCGCCGACCCCGCGCCGCACCGCCTCCCGGTCACCGTCCCCGAGGGCGGCGCAGACCCACATCTTGTCGTCCACGGCGCTCAGGCCGGAGACGAGTCCGCCTCCGCCGCGCCTGGCGTCGAGGGAGCCGTCCTCGCGCAGCGCGTACGAGACCGGGCCGCGGTTCGACGCGACGAGTACCTGGGCAGCGGGCTGAGGGGCGTGCTCGGAGACCATGGGCGAAATCTAGCCCGATCATGAACCGCCCAAACGTGCGAAAGCAGGCCACCTCACGCCGCGCGGCGTGAAACGTACTCCTCGATCTCGCGCATCGGCGGCCGCTCCTCGGTGTCCACCGGGTAGGTGCGCGGGACGAACCCGTGCTCACCGCGCTCGAACTGGGTCAGCGACGGGCGGACCAGATGGCCTCGGGAGAGGCGGAGTTGAGCGGTCCGGTAGATGGCGGCCGCCATCCGGCCGAGCGCCTGGCCGTCCTGGTGGCGGTGTTTCCGGACGCCGACGTCGACCTGGGCGAGCGCGTCCAGGCCGACCGTGTGCAGCGCGTCGACGAGCAGGCCCAGCTCCACTCCGTAACCGACCGGGAACGGCAGCCGCTCCAGCAGCGAGCGCCGCACGGCGTACTCGCCGCCCAGCGGCTGGACGAATCCGGCCAGCTGGGGCCAGTGCAGATTGAGCAGCGGGCGTGCCACCATTTCGGTGACGCGGCCGCCCTGACCGGTGGTGTCGCCGAACGGGCGGTCGTACATCGCCTTGACGAACTGCACCGAGGGATCGGTCAGCAGCGGACCGACGATGCCGGAGACGAAGTCCGCCGAGAAGTCCTTCAGGTCCGCGTCGATGAAGCAGACGATGTCGCCGCCGGTCACCAGGAGTGACCGCCACAGCACCTCGCCCTTGCCGGGGACGGCCGGAACGCGGGGCAGGATCGCGTCACGGTGGACGACGCGGGCGCCGGCCCGGCGGGCGACCTCGGTGGTGGCGTCCGTCGAGCCGGAATCGATCACCACGAGCTCGTCGACCAGCCGGACCTTCTCCATGAGCTCGCGCCGGATCGTCGTGACGATGTCCCCGACCGTCTCCGCCTCGTTCAGCGCGGGCAGCACCACGCTCACGGTGGGGCGGCCGTGCGCGTCGTTCCTGGCGTCCAGCAGACGGTCCAGCGGACGGTCGGCGGCTGACCAGGAACGCCTGGTCAGCCAGCGTTCGACCTCTTCCAGCACGGTCGATACTCCCTGTATGTGATCCATCTCGCGGTACGGACGACTATCTCAACAGTCCGGTGCTTCGGTTACAGTCTTGAACAACGCAGATGGCCGTCGCATGCCGGGGTCCGTCCGCCGATAAACGCCTGGATCCAAGGTCCAGTGCCACAGCGCTCATCCAGAGGGACAGAGGGAACGGCCCGTTGAAGTCCCGGCAACCCTCCCGCCGACCGCGAGGTCAGGTGGGGAAGGTGCCAATTCCGTCTCGTGACGAAATGCGTCGCGAGGAAGATGAGGAGAAAGGGCCTCGCCATCATGGCTATCGAGACTGTTGCCGCACCCGCCGAAACCTCCGTGGACCTCGGTCCCGCCGCGGCGCTTTCCTGCCGCGAATGCGGAGAGCGATTCGCACTCGGCCCCATTTTCGCCTGCGCGTCCTGTTTCGGGCCGCTCGAAGTGGCGTACGACCTGCCGAGCGGCTCCCCCGACGAGCTGAAGAAGCGCATCGAGGCCGGACCCAACAACATCTGGCGCTACGCGCCGCTGCTGCCGGTCCCCTCCGATGTCGCGGACAAGCCCAACATCAACCCCGGCTTCACCAAGCTGGTCAAGGCCGACAACCTCGCCCGTGAGCTGGGCGTCACCGGCGGTCTGTACGTCAAGGACGACTCCGGCAACCCGACGCACTCCTTCAAGGACCGCGTCGTCGCGATCGCCGTCGAGGCCGCCCGCGCCTTCGGATTCACCACCCTGTCCTGCTCCTCCACCGGCAACCTCGCCGGCGCCGTCGGTGCCGCCGCCGCCCGGGCCGGCCTGCGCTCCTGCGTGTTCATCCCGCACGACCTGGAGCAGGGCAAGGTCGTCATGGCCGCGGTGTACGGCGGCGAGCTGGTCGGCATCGAGGGCAACTACGACGACGTCAACCGCTTCTGCTCCGAGCTCATCGGCGACCCGCTCGGCGAGGGCTGGGGCTTCGTCAACGTCAACCTGCGTCCGTACTACGGCGAAGGGTCCAAGACCCTCGCGTACGAGATCTGCGAGCAGCTCGGCTGGCAGCTGCCCGACCAGATCGTCATCCCGATCGCGTCCGGCTCGCAGCTCACGAAGATCGACAAGGGTCTCCAGGAGCTGATCAAGCTCGGCCTCGTCGAGGACAAGCCGTACAAGATCTTCGGCGCCCAGGCCGAGGGCTGCTCCCCGGTCTCCGCCGCGTTCAAGGCCGGGCACGACGTGGTCCGGCCGCAGAAGCCGAACACGATCGCCAAGTCCCTGGCGATCGGCAACCCGGCCGACGGCCCCTACGTCCTGGACATCGCCCGCCGCACGGGCGGCGCCGTGGAGGACGTCAACGACGAGCAGGTCGTCGACGCGATCAAGCTGCTGGCCCGGACCGAGGGCATCTTCGCCGAGACGGCGGGCGGGGTGACGGTCGGCGTGACGAAGAAGCTGATCGAGGCCGGTCTGCTGGACCCGGCGCTCACCACCGTCGTCCTGAACACCGGTGACGGCCTCAAGACGCTGGACGCCGTGGCCGCCACCTCGCAGGCGAGCGCCACGATCCGCCCGAGCCTGGACGCCTTCCGCGCCGCCGGCCTCGCCACCAGCTGACCACCCGAGACTGAAGGAAGGGCACCCGCCATGAGCGTCAAGGTCCGTATCCCCACCATCCTCCGCACCTACACGGGCGGCCAGGCCGAGGTCCCGGCCGAGGGCACGACCCTCTCCCAGGTCATCGAGTCCCTGGAGAAGGACCACCCGGGCATCGCCGCCCGCGTCCTGGACGACCAGGGCAAGCTGCGGCGCTTCGTGAACGTGTACGTCAACGACGACGACGTGCGCTTCGAGGGCGGCCTGGACGCGGCCACGCCGGACGGTGCCGGCATCTCGATCATCCCGGCCGTCGCCGGCGGCTGCTGAGCCGCGGCCCGGACCCTTCGCGGCCGCCGGGCCGATTTCACAGCGTGACCACGATTGCCCCCTCCGCGAGAGAAGCGGAGGGGGCAATTCTGCATGGTTGAGCGGGGTACAGTGAGGGAAGCCCCCTCCGCTGCCCGTGCCCCCCGCATACGAGAATGCGCCTGGACACGACAAGAAGCAGCCAAAGTGTGTGAGCTCCTTGCGTCATAAGTCACCTTTGCCTGGCCCGACTTGCCCTGGAATCTCATAAATTCCTCATATTCGGGCGATCGGTTCTGCTCAGAATTCTCGTCCGATTGACCTGTTGCAGAGGGCAGTTGGGCAGATACATTCGGCCGCGGTCGACGCGTTCCGGCGCACGCACCCTCTCCTGTCGGAGGGTGGGTTCTGACCCGGGCCCGCGAAGTGCGGTCCTGTGAAAGGGCCAGTAATAGGGGAGTTGGGCATGGCTCAGGGCACCGTCAAGTGGTTCAACGCGGAGAAGGGGTACGGCTTCATCGCGGTCGACGGTGGTGCGGATGTTTTCGTCCACTACAGCGCGATCCAGATGGACGGGTACCGCACCCTCGAAGAGGGTCAGCGAGTTGAATTCGAGATCTCGCAGGGCCAGAAGGGGCCGCAGGCGGACATGGTCAAGCTCGCCGTCGGCTGAGCCCGGCCGGGTTCGACGCAGTCGGTCGACGACACTACTCACGCACGGAGGGCCCGTACCCCACAGGTACGGGCCCTCCGCGCGTCCGGGGCCGCTTCCGTCGCGCCCCCCGTGGCTGTCCACACTCCGAGGGAGACGCTTGCACTCTCGGGGGTCGAGTGCTAATTATTGGCTTAGCACTCTCTGGGTGAGAGTGACAGAAACTTGGACCGGGCCGGTGAGGCCCGCAGGCCTCCGGGGCAAGGAACCGGCAGGCACGCAGGCCGTCCGTCGCGGGCGCCACTCGGTCCGGAGAAATCCACCCCTGTCCGGGAGGACCACTTCATATGGCCAAGATCATCGCCTTCGACGAGGAGGCCCGGCGCGGTCTTGAGCGCGGCATGAACCAGCTCGCCGACGCCGTCAAGGTCACCCTCGGCCCCAAGGGCCGCAACGTCGTCCTTGAGAAGAAGTGGGGCGCCCCCACGATCACCAACGATGGTGTTTCCATCGCCAAGGAGATCGAGCTGGAGGACCCGTACGAGAAGATCGGTGCGGAGCTGGTCAAGGAGGTCGCCAAGAAGACGGACGACGTCGCCGGCGACGGTACGACCACCGCCACCGTTCTCGCTCAGGCGCTCGTCCGCGAGGGCCTTCGCAACGTGGCCGCGGGTGCGAACCCGATGGCTCTCAAGCGGGGCATCGAGAAGGCCGTCGAGGCCGTCTCCGCCGCCCTCCTGGAGCAGGCCAAGGACGTGGAGACCAAGGAGCAGATCGCTTCGACGGCCTCCATCTCCGCCGCTGACACCCAGATCGGCGAGCTCATCGCCGAGGCCATGGACAAGGTCGGCAAGGAAGGCGTCATCACCGTCGAGGAGTCGCAGACCTTCGGTCTGGAGCTCGAGCTCACCGAGGGTATGCGCTTCGACAAGGGCTACATCTCGGCGTACTTCGCCACGGACATGGAGCGCATGGAGTCGTCCCTGGACGACCCGTACATCCTGATCGTGAACTCGAAGATCAGCAACGTGAAGGACCTCCTTCCGCTGCTCGAGAAGGTCATGCAGTCCGGCAAGCCGCTGCTGATCATCGCCGAGGACGTCGAGGGCGAGGCCCTGTCGACCCTGGTCGTCAACAAGATCCGTGGCACCTTCAAGTCCGTCGCCGTCAAGGCCCCGGGCTTCGGTGACCGCCGCAAGGCCATGCTCGGCGACATCGCCATCCTCACCGGTGGCACCGTCATCTCCGAGGAGGTCGGCCTCAAGCTGGAGAACGCCGGTCTCGACCTGCTCGGCCGCGCCCGCAAGGTCGTCATCACCAAGGACGAGACGACGATCGTCGACGGCGCCGGTGACAGCGACCAGGTTCAGGGTCGCGTCAACCAGATCCGTGCCGAGATCGAGAACTCCGACTCGGACTACGACCGCGAGAAGCTCCAGGAGCGCCTCGCGAAGCTGGCCGGCGGCGTGGCCGTCATCAAGGCCGGTGCCGCGACCGAGGTCGAGCTCAAGGAGCGCAAGCACCGCATCGAGGACGCGGTGCGCAACGCCAAGGCCGCCGTCGAGGAGGGCATCGTCGCCGGTGGTGGCGTGGCTCTGCTCCAGGCCTCGGCCGTCTTCGAGAAGCTCGAGCTCTCGGGTGACGAGGCGACCGGCGCCAACGCCGTCAAGCTGGCGCTGGAGGCTCCGCTCAAGCAGATCGCCGTCAACGGTGGTCTCGAGGGTGGCGTCGTCGTCGAGAAGGTGCGCAACCTGCCGATCGGTCACGGCCTCAACGCCGCGACCGGCGAGTACGTCGACATGATCGCCGAGGGCATTCTCGACCCGGCGAAGGTCACGCGCTCCGCCCTGCAGAACGCCGCGTCCATCGCCGCGCTCTTCCTCACCACCGAGGCCGTCATCGCCGACAAGCCGGAGAAGGCCGCTGCCGGCGGCGCTCCGGGCGGCATGCCCGGCGGTGACATGGACTTCTGATCCTGACGGATCGGTAGCTCCTGCACAGCAGTACACGGCACCGGCCCCCGGGGATTCGTCCCCGGGGGCCGGTGCCGTCTCCGTCTCTCCGTCTCTCGGTCCTTCCTCTCCGGCCGGATCCGGCGGGAAGGCCTCAGCGGCTGAACACCATCTCCGGGAAGCGGTCCGAAGGGCCGTCCAGCAGGTGGTCGTCGTGGCGGCGCAGCCACCGCCCGAAGAACGACGTCACATACGCCCGTCCCGCGGCCGCCGCCCGGTCCGGCCGCACGGTCCCGACCGCGGAGGCCAGACCGTCCGCGGGCTCGGCACCCTGCCGCGCCAGCTGCGGCAGCAGCACCTGAGCGTCCGTGTACGAGGCATGGCGCGAGCCGGTCAGCGTGACGTTCGCCTTCCAGCCGCGGGTGTTGCGCCAGAACGCCGCCCAGGACGGCTGCCGGCGATAGTCGCCCGACCCCTCGCTCTCCGTCCCCATCAGCAGCAGCGGCCGGTCGAGCCCTTCGAGCGCCACCGTGCTCAGCCGGCTGCCGTCCGGCAGCGCCCCGCCGACGTAGTCCATCTGCCCGTCCATGTTGACGCCCGCCCGGATCCGGCGGTCGTCATGCATCGCCTGGGCCGCCGTGAAGCCGCCCGCGGAGTGGCCGAACATCCCGATGCGCCGCAGCTCGAGTACGTCCCCGAAGCGCGTCCGGTTCAGCTCCGGCAGCCGGTCGAGCACGAACCGCGTATCGGCCACCCGTACCGCGACGACCTTCCGCAGCAGGGCGCTGACCGCGTCCGGGTCGTTGGGCGGGGCGCCGTCGAAGATCCGCATGGTGGCGAGCCTGCCGCCGGGGAACTCCACTTCGGTGGCCTCGTAGGTGTGGTCGACGGTGACGACCGCGTATCCGTGGCTCGCCAGGTCGTCCACCAGCGCGGTGTTCCAGGTGCGCGGGTCCCCGAGCCCGGGGGAGTAGAGGACGACGGGCAGCCGCCCGGCCCGGCGGTGAACGGGCGCGTCCTGCCGGGCGTGGCTGAGCGTGGCGCCCCAGTCGGCCGTCCCCGGCGCCATCCCCAGGTTCAGCGCGGCGGCGCCCCCGGGCCCGCCGAAGTGGGCGGCCGCGGCAGCCGACATCTGGGGCACGCGGGGCGCGGAACCGCCGGGCGCGGCCGGGTAGCGGACGCTGACCATGAGCTCGCGGTACGGGGACAGGTCCGGTGCCCACGGGTCGGTGCGGGTGCGGTCGACGAGCCGGAGGGTCGTGGAGCCGACGTCGAACGGGCCGGTGGGGTGGGGCAGTTCGGCGGTCGGAAGCGAGCGGGGAACCCCGCCGGAACCAGCCCCGGAACCCGCCCCGGTCCCGGTCCCGGCCCGCGCTCCGGGCCGGCCGGCTGCTACGGACGGTACGGCGTACGTGGCCGGCGCGGCGGTCGCGGCCAGCCCGGTGACGAGCACCTGCCGGCGGTTGTGGGTGCGGGTACGCGGGACTGCGGTCACTGGACTCTCCCCGTTCGGACGGCGCGGGCACGGTGCGCACCGTGCTGCGGACACCCCACGATGCCCCGCCGGTGTGCCCGGTCGCGTGATACCCGGGTGCTCAATCGGCGGGTCGGCACCCGGTACCCCGGTATGAGGCGGGGTGGCCGGTCAGCCCGCGTCGAGGCCGTCGACCAGGCGGTTCAGGAAGCGGGCGAACGTGGCGTCGGGGGTGACGGGGCGGCCTGCCGAGGCGAGGGCCTCGGCCAGTTCCGGGTGGTGGCCGTCCGCGGCGACGGCGGCGAGGTAGAGCGCCTCGGCCGCGGCCCGGTCCGGTGACAGGGCGGCCTCGGCCTGCGCCACCTCGTGGGCCACGTGCCCGGCCACGAACGCGGTGAGCTGGGCGAAGACCTCCAGCCGGGCGCCGCCGTCGAGGCCGCTGGGACGCAGGGCGGCCAGGGCGTGTTCCAGGAACGCGAGGGTGCGGGGGCCCAGGGTCCGGCGGGCGGACACGGCGGTTGCGAGCCAGGGGTGGCGGAGCATGTGGTCGCGCTGGAGGTGCCCGATGGCCTTGAGGTCGGCCCGCCAGTCGCCGGTGAGCGGGCCGGAGGCGGGCAGTTCGCCGTTGACGTGGTCGATCATCAGGTCCAGCAGCGTCTCCTTGTCGGGGGCGTAGCTGTAGAGCGACATGACTCCGGCGCCCACCTCCGCGGCGACCCGGCGCATGGTGACCGCGTCGATTCCCTCGGCGTCGGCCAGGGCGACGGCCGCCACCGTGATGGCCTCACGGCTGAAGGCGGGCCTGCGCCCCCGGCGGGGCCGGTCCGGGGTCAGCCAGAGTTCGCGGGGGTCGACGCCGGGGGCGCCGGACCCTTCGGCACGGGTCACGGTCCTGCGGTTCCCTTCCTCACGGATACGGCCTCATGGATGCAGCCGCACGGATGCAGCCTCACGGATGCGGCCGCACTGCTGCGGCTCCTGTCTGCGCTCATCCAAGCATCGTCTATTCTCGTACACAGTACGAGAATGAGTGGAGCGACGGAGGCGAACGATGACATCACCCACGCACGACGCCCGGCCGAGGCCTGCCCGGACACCGTCGGCAGCGAAGCCGCCGCTGTCCGCGCGCATGATGCGCGCCACCTGGCGCGGCCTCCCGCCGAAGCGCCACCGGATCGCCCGGGAGCCGGGACTGACCGTCCCCGCCGCCGACGGCAGCCCCCTGATCACGGACCACTACTTCCCCCGTGACGAGGGCGACTTCCCCACCCTCCTCGTACGCTCGCCCTACGGGCGGGGCGTGCCCTGGTCCCCGCAGTACGGGATGCTCTTCGCCGAACAGGGCTTCCACGTGATCCTTCAGAGCTGCCGCGGCACGGGCGGCTCCGGCGGCACCTTCGACCTCTGGCGCAACGAGGCCGCCGACGGCCTCGCCACGGTGGACTGGCTGCGCGAACAGCCCTGGTTCAACGGCACCCTGGGCACGGTCGGACCCAGCTACCTCGGCTACGTCCAGTGGGCACTGGCCCTGGACCCGCCACCCGAACTGAAGGCCATGGTGGTCCAGGTCGGCCTGCACGACCCGTACGCCCTCTTCCACACGGACGGCGCGCTGAAGCTGGAGAACGCGCTGCTCGTGGGCACCGGAATGACGTACCAGCACCGCGGCATGGGTCCGTTCGTCAAGGCGACCCTGCGCCTGCGGCGCCACCTGAAGGAGATCGTCAACGCCCGTCCGCTCAGAGGCGCTTACGTGGCCGCGCTCGGCCAGGAGGTGCCCTGGCTCGATGACGTGATGACGCACCCGGACCCGGACGACCCGTACTGGAAGGGCGCGTCGGCCGCCGAAGCGGCCGACCGTCCCGGCATCCCCACCGCCCTGATCACCGGCTGGCGCGACGCCCTCGTCGACCAGACCTTCGCGCAGTACGCCCGGCTGCGCGCCGCGGGCGCCGAGACCACGCTGCTCGCCGGGCCCTGGACCCACGCGTCCGCCCTCCAGCGCGGCTGGCCCGAGGTGTTCGCCGAAAGCCTCGCCTGGCTCCGCGCCCACCTGTGCGACGACCGTTCCGGCCTGCGCCCCACCCCCGTACGCGTCCACACGGGCGGCGCGGACGCGGCCTGGCAGGACCTGGACGCGTGGCCGCTCAACCCCGCCACCACCGCCTGGTTCCCCACCGCCGACGGCCACCTCACCCGGCAGCCCCCCACGGACCGGGCCGCCCTGACCACCTTCCGCCACGACCCGGCCGCCCCGACCCCCGCTCTCGGCGGCCCACTGCTCTCCCTCACGGCCGGCGCCAAGGACAACAGCACACTGGAGTCCCGCGACGACGTCCTCACGTTCACCGGCCCGGTGCTGACCGAGCCCGTCACGGTGCTGGGCGCGGTCTCCGCGCGGATCTCCGCATCCACGGACACGGGCCACGGGGACGTCTTCACCCGCCTGTGCGACGTGGACGCGGCGGGCCGCTCCACCAACGTCTGCGACGGCTTGGCACAGTTGCGTACGCCCGGCGGGGAACCGGCCCACGTCACGGTCCCCATGAGCTCCACCGCGTACCGCTTCGCCGCAGGCCACCGCATCCGCTGGCAGATCAGCGCGGGCGCGCACCCGCGTTACGCGCAGAACCCCGGAACGGGCGAACCCCGCGTCGAGGCAACGGAGTCCGTACCGGTCCAGGTCACCGTCCACGCGGACTCCGCGCTGCTGCTCCCGCAGGGCGAGGACTGAACGGGGGCGCCGCGTCCGTGGCACCCCCGTCGTACGCGGCCGTCAGAGCTGGTTGATCGGGCGCATGGCCAGACCCTCGGTACCGGCCCAGCCGTTCACCCGTGCCGCGTCGTCGTAGGAGACGGTGCCGAGGCCGTCGGGCAGGTCGAAGACGAGGGTGCCCCTGAGCTCGGTGCCCTCGCCGGCGACCAGCGTCGCGGTGAACCGGTCGGCCTGGTCGTACTCCGCCTCGCCGCCCTCGTCGTTGCCGAAGACGTACAGGCCCGCGTACGCCTTGCCGCCGCCGCCCTCGACGACGACGGGCTCGGTGTCCGGCTCGCCGAGCGCCTCGACGGTCGAGGCGTCGGAACCGGCGGCGAGCCGCACCAGCGGTCCGTCGTTGAGCACACACGGCGCCCCGCCGTCGTTGGTGACGGTCAGCAGGAAGTGCCGGGGGGTCTCCCCGGACGCGTCCTGGAGCTCGACCGCGGTTCCGAGGCCGGAGGCCGTGCAGTCCTGGTACTGGGTGCCGTTGCCACCGCTGGTCTCGCCGCTGTCCCCGGTCGCGTCGGCGGCCGGGCTGCTACTGGACCCGGTTCCGGAGTCGCCGGACGGCTCGGTGCCCTTGGACGGGCTTCCCGCCGCCGGGACGGAGCCCGACGGGGCGGCGGCGTCGCCGTCGCCCCCGGAAGGCCGGCAGGCGGTGGCCGCCAGCAGGGCAGCGGCGACACCCGCTCCCAGGAGGGTGCTGCGCAGGGCCTGACGTACGGAACCGGTTCTGACTGCCTTCGTGTGCATGCTGAAGTCCCATTCCCCCGAGACCGGACCACCGGGCCGGCCTGTGTACGGCCTACTGGCCACACAGAGGAGTGTGACCGCAACCCGATGGTCAAGTCACCGGCAATCAGGGCTTGTTACCGCACGCGCACGAAGCGCCCACCGCGACGTGACGATGTCCGCAGCGGGCAGGCCCCCGGTGACCGCCACGCCATCGCCACCTCCGTCACCGCCCGCTCAGTCGAGGCAGAACTCGTTGCCCTCGATGTCCTGCATCAGCTGACACGACTCGTTCTCCTCATCGGCCACCAGCAGCTTCCCGCGTACGGCCCCGAGCGGAATGAGCCGCGCGCACTCGGCCTCCAGCGCGGCGAGCCGCTCCTCACCCACGAGCCCGGTGCCGGCCCGCACGTCGAGATGCACCCGGTTCTTGACGACCTTGCCCTCGGGGACGCGCTGGAAGTACATGCGCGGCCCCGCGCCGGTGGGGTCGGAACAGACGAATCCCTTGAGCGGCAACTCCTCGGCAGGCAGGGAGCCCTTGTACGCCTCCCAGCTGTCGAACCCCTCCGGCGGCTCCGGCACGACGTAGCCCAGCACCTCGGCCCAGAACCGCGCGACGCGTTCGGGGTCGGCGCAGTCGAAGGTGATCTGGACCTGCTTGATCGTTGTCATCGGGCCAAGATAGTGGGTGGCGCACTCGCTGCCACGGGATATTCGGCGCGCTCCCCGTCCCGGGGCGGGCAGTAGCGGTCGCGGGCCTGGATGATCTCCAGGCCGTCGGAGTCGGTGACGCAGCCTTGCGTCTGCCTGAGCTGTTCAGAGTTTTCTTACTGATTCAAGGGCGTCCCGCCCCGCGCAGGGTCGGCCTCCGGACGGTGGGTCCGGGCGGACGGGGCTCGCCGGTCCTCACCGGCAGGCATGTCATCGGTTCACCGGCGCATCCGATGCGTCCGGTGCGCCTCCGCCCAGCAGGAGCGCGGCGACCGCGTCCGGGGCCTCGTGCATGGCGTCGTGGCGGGTGGGGAGGGTGTGGACCTGCCACGCGGGATCGGCGCGCAGCCGGTTGCGGAGTTCGGTGAACGGCGTCCGGTCCTCCCATCCCGAGCAGTAGACGAACTCCCGGCGGGGGACCCGGGCGTGCGCGCCCGTGAGCCGGATGGTCTGGAGGAACGAGGCGAGGGGATGAGGGCGGCGGCGGGGATCGCCGTTGCCCGGGGGTGCTACGGCGTAGCCGGTGCTGGCCGCGCCGGCGGCGAACACGTGGCGGAAGTGGTCGTTCGTCGACGACCAGCACGACTCGCCGTCCTGCGGTACGTAGGCGTCGAGATGCACCAGCCGTGAGACCCGGCCGCCGGCGCGGTCGGCGGCTGCGGCGATCACCATCCCGGCGTAGCTGTGGCCGACCAACGTCGCGTCGGTGATGCGGGCGCGGTCGAAGTGCCGCACCACGTCGCCGGCGTGTGTGTCGAGGTTGGCGGCCGCGACCGTAGCGATGTCGTCGTCCGGCCGGAGGCCGGTCAGGGTCAGGGCGTGAACGGTATGGCCGGCCCGCTCCAGCAGCGGGACCACCGCCTCGAAGGACCAGGAACCCTTCCAGCCACCGGGTACAAGAACGAACGTTGCCATGTGATCTCTCCTTGCCGCTCAAGCCGAGGCATCGAGGTGTCGAGGCGTCGAGGCGCCCTGCCGCGATGCGATGCGATGCGGTTCGGCCGGGCGCTTCGCGCCGCCGTCGACCGCTCCGTACGGAGAAAGCCTCGCCGGAACAGGGCCTGGCCGACCACCGATACGATGCCGATCGATGCCCGTTCACCGCCAACCTCCCGGAAGCGCCGGCGTGACCTCACACATCTGGCCGTCCGGCGGGCGCCACCACTGGCCGTCCGGCGGAACGAGCGAAGCGCGGTCGCACGCACGCGGACACCTGGTGTACGCGGCCGGTGGCGTCCTGGCGGTTCACACCGAGCGCGGTACGTCGATCGTGCCCGCCAACCGCGTCGCCTGGACCCCCGCCGGATTCACCCACCGCCACCGCGCCCACGGCGACACCGATATGCGCATCGTCTTTCTCCCGCAGTCCCTCAGCAGGCTCGTCCCGGATCGCCCCGCCGTGTTCCTGGCCTCCGGCCTCGCCCGCGAAGTCCTGCTCGCCCTGACCGGCCCCCGCAACTACGACGACGCCGTACCGGACTACAGCCCCGCCGCCCGCGCCCGCCTCCTCCGCGTCCTCGTCGACGAACTCCGCGAAGCGCACGAACAGCCGCTGCACCTGCCCGAGCCGCAGGACGACCGGCTGCGAGCCATTGCCCGGAGGCTCTACGAGACGCCGGCGGACAACTCCACGCTGACCGAGCTCGGGAAGGCGGTCGGAGCCGGCAGCCGTACCCTCAGCCGGCTGTTCCGCAGCGAACTCGGCATGACCTTCTACGAGTGGCGCACCCAACTGCGCGTCTACCACGCGCTCGTACTCCTCGCCGACGGCCACGACACCACCCGCACCGCCCACGCCTGCGGATGGGCCAACCCCAGCAGCTTCACCGCAGCGTTCACCGGCATCATCGGAACGACCCCGGGCCGCTACCGAACCGGTCGAACGAATACCGCGCGCTCGTCACAACTCCCTTAGACGGCACAGCTGTCGCGTTGAATCCGGCCAGGCCCCCGCCGACGCCCGTCACCGGTACGTACGGTCCGCCCGCGGCACCAGCCCCGCCCGTACCGCGCTCATCCTGGCCCGCACGCCTTGTACGGGTACGGCGCCCGCCGGACCGCTGGGTGCGGTCGCGGGCTTGCCCCGGCATGCGCCGCAGATGCCGCCGCGCATGGCCTCGGGGCTTCCGGGGGCCCGGCACTCGCTGCATTCCAGGGTGCGCAGGACGACCTGGCGGACGGGGGCGACGCGCGCGGGCGGCAGTTTGTCGAGCAGCCTCCGGGCGACGAACGCGGCCGGGCTGTAGATCTCCGCCGGAAGGCCCTGGGTCAGCGCGCACATGATCTCCGCCTCGGTGGCGCCCCGCTCGAACCACTCGCTGACCTGCGGTTCCAGCGTCACGCAGTTCGGTTCGGACAGGGTCAGTCGGGGAGCGGTCTCTCCGAGCGCGGCCAGGAGGATGAACGACCTTGTGCGGGTGCGGCGTTGGGGTGTCGGCGGTACGTCGCCCCGGGTGTACGCCGCCCACCACTCGTCCTCGCGCGCGGTGCGGGAGAAGAACGTACGCGTGACCCAGATCAGCGCCTCCTCGGTCGCCACGCATTCGCTGCCCCTGCGCAGGTGTCCGGCCTCCTGGAGGCGGTTCAGCGTGGTCCGCAGCGCGCACTGTCCGTAGGGCAGCACCTTGGCGAGCATCTTCACGGAGATGTCGGCGCCGTCGCAGAGCCCGTCGATGTACGTGGCGATGGCGGCGTCACGCGGGAGGAGATGGGTGAAGTCGTGGCCCGTGCGGGGGCGTTGGTCCGGGGCCGAACGCTTGCCGTATCCGGGATTCGCCATCGGATGGTCGAGCGTGGGCGCGGGGCCGGGCAAGGGAACAGGGGCAGCACTAAGCTGGCTGACAGCCATGGGATCGCCTCGATCGATCGTCCTGGTCAGGCCCCTGCTCGGTGTTTCCTCACCGGCGGGGGCCGTCGCGGTCCTGGCTGACGCTAGAGCGTGACTACCCTCCGTCGCAAGTCGGTCGCGAAAAGTCAACCCGCCAGGCAGGGAGGGTGGGTGGGAATCAATCCCGCCATCCATTCCTCTGAAAGAGCGCTCGGATCTCGGGGCTTGAGCCCCGGACGATTCGACGAGTGCGGCTCCCCGGTCCTGCCGGAGAGCCGCTCGGGGAGGGCTTTCCGCTCAGAGTTCGAGAAGAGCGATGCGGATGGCCCGCTCCACGTGGTTGGCGGTGTTCTCGTAGCCTGCGGCGTTGGGGTGGACCAGGGTGGCGCGCCTGTTGATCGGGGCGCAGTTCAGGAGCGTGCCGGAGACGCTGGTGGGCCAGTAGTCCTCGGCGTTGCCGCAGATGCCCTCGACCCACTTGGCGTCCGCGGGCTGGCAGGCGTCGTGGCCGACGCTGGAGGCGTAGACGTCGACGTAGCGGTCACCGAAGAAGTCCGTGACCCGCTTGATGGTGTTGTTCAGCTGCTTGAGGACGTCGTCGCGGAGCCAGTTGATGTCGCTGTGGGCGATCGGGCCGAGCTCGGAGAGGGACAGGCGGTTGCAGTCGGCGGCGTTCTCCGGCAGCACGGCCGGGTAGCCGACGGTGACCACCTTGGCGTTGGGGGCGGCCTGGTGGACGTTGGCCAGCATCTCGATGTACTCGTCCTGGACCCGGGCGAGCTTCTCGTCGATGCTCTCCTCGCCCTCGGAGGGGTTGGTGTACTGGTCGCGGCAGGTCTGTCCGGTGGCGCCCTGGGTGAGGCAGGTCAGGAGCATGCCGCCGAAGGGCAGGCTGTTGCCGCCGACGCCGATGGTGATGACGTCGGTCTGATCGCCCAGGTTGGCCCGCTTGATCTGCGTGTCCACGGCGGACCAGCCGGCCGCCGGGGGCTGGACCGGGCTGATCGGCGTCTGCCTGGTCTTGGCGATGTCGCTGATGGTGGCGTTGCCGCAGCTGACGTTGGTCAGGTTGACGGGCTTGCCCGGCGGGAACTCGGCGAGCTCCCGCTCGACGAGCCCCGGGTAGGCGCCGGAGGTGCGGTCGCAGCCGTCCCGCGAGGCGTCGCCCAGCGCGGGCAGCGGCTCACCGACGAAGCCGCCGGCGGTGTACGAGTCGCCCAACGCGGCCCACTCGTACTGATCGGCCGCACCGGCGGAGCCGGAGGGTACGAGCGTGGCGGCGGCCAGCACGAGACCGACGGCCAGGGCGCGTGTGCGCAGGCGGGAAACGGGGTGTCGCATGGATTCTCCAGGATCGGCGAAGGGCGCCCGGGGCAGGAATGTGCCCGGGCGGAGGCACCTCGGCCAAGATCATCCACGTCGGCGGGCCGCCCTCTTCGCAACACGGGCGCTCCGGACCCGATCGGCCCAAATGGTCAGATCTTTCATGTCGTCATCTGCCAACACCCCGCCGTGGGGCCAGTCGCGGGAGTCTGTTCGGGCGTTCCGGTCCGCGTCCGGTGCAGGTGTGCGCTCGCCGCAGGGAGCGACAGGGTGCTCCCTGTTCGGATGTGTCGCTTCCGTGGAATCGCGCTGGGACCAGTTGGGCCGGCACTCGCGGCCCCAGGTCCGGCAGTACCTCGGGCACCTGGAGCACGGGCGTCGTCCTGCCGGGAGCTGCGAGGAGGATGAACGAGCGAGCCCGGGGCGGTGGGGTATGTGGGCGACGACGCGCTGAGAGTGCCCTTGGGCGCCGGGGCTTGAGCCCCGGGTGGATCCTGGCCTCAACGACGGCCGTTGCCGCCGCCCCCTCGGCCCCCGGTGAACGCGGAGATGATCCAGATCACGAGCATGACGAGGAAGAACACGACGATGATCGTCGGGAGCGCGGAAGCCATCTTGGTCCTCCAGGAAGCGTGAGCGCCCGAGTCCGAAGTGGGCGCGAGACTATGGGGGTTGAGGGTACGGGCAGGTACTCGTGTGGGTGGTGCCCGGGCGCTCGTCCTGCATCGGATCTTCACTTCGGGGCGTCCTCGCCGCATCGGGGTGCGGGAAGCCCGGGGCGTTGTCGGTGGCCTCGGATATCGTCCGGCGTATGGATCAATCCGCGCTGATCGCCGAACTCGAAGAAGCCGGACGGGACGCGGAGACGACCTCCGACATCGTTCGCCGGCTGGCCGAACCCGGGGCCGATGCCGCGCCCGGACTCGTGGCCGCGCTGGGCAAGGTGAGCCGATTCGCCCTGTGGGGTCTGCGGGACGCCCTGCGGCTGATAGGACCCGCCGGGTACGACGCGGCGGTGGCGGCCCGCGCCCGGGCCGAGAAGGTCCCCGACTGGTGGGAGCTGGGCCATGTGCTGCGCAGCTTCGACGAACGGTGCATCCCCCAGTACACGGCGACGCTGTCCCACCCCATGAAGGACCTTCGGCACCAGGCCCTGTGGGGGCTGGAGAACCTCGGTGAGGCCGCCGCCGGAACCATCACCGACGTCATCCCCTTCCTGAACGACCGTGATCAGCGCCTGCAGTACCAGGCCGAGAAGACCGTCCGAGCCATCGGCGCACACGCCGGGCCCACCCTGCGCGCCATCCGCCGTGACGGGCCCGGCCATCTGAGACGGCACGCGCTGACAGCCCTGGCCCTCACCGGCGGCAGGGACCAGTTCGACCTGCGTGACCGGCAGGCCCTGGAGCGTCTCGTCCGCATGAAGGCGGGTCATGACAGGCTGGACTCCCTGCCCAACCACCGCTGGCTGGCCGTCTCCGGCGCGCAGTACGAGCACCTCTTCGACGTCATGGGACTGCACGACCGCATACCCTGCACGATCGCCATGGGGCTTTCCGCCATGGAGAACGACGTCGCCGTGGTCACGGATCCCGACGGCGCGAAGCGCACGGCGTACCGGGTGTTCGTCACCCCGGAGCTGGACGGCTGGCGGCTGATCTACGCGGACACACCACTGGGGAACATGAGCTGGGACGTGGACGACCTGCTCGACCGGCTCAGCGCGGTCTGCGGCCAGGCCCAGTTCTTCTGCCAGGACGAGCACAGCGACTCGATGATCTGGTCGGTCGCCATCGACGGTGTGTCACACCGTCAGTACTGGCGTTACGGGGACCCGGAGTGGCGGGGCGAGCCCATGGAATGGGAGCAGCCCCTCACCGACGACCCCGACTACGACCCCGAGGGCGGCCACGATCCCGACGCCAGTATGGAGACCGAAGTCGACTTCGCGGCGCACTCCCTCTCCGTCGATCCGTTCATGGTCGGGGACAGAACCACCATGCGCGGCCACGCCTGGCTCGCGATCACCAGCCCGGACGTCGGCCACGACGCGTTCGCCGGGGTGACACGGATCTAGGGCGTGACCGCGGAGTCCCGTCCGGATCACGCCGGATGCGATCCGGACGCGAGTCCCTGGCCGTACGGGTTGAGCGCCCGGAACCGGACCGTGTCGCTGCGGCGGTCGAACCACAGCTCGGTGGAGAAGTCCCCGCTGCGGTCGAGTTCGTGCGACCGGATCCATTGCGGGGCATCCGGTCCCTCGCCCTTGAGCGGCTTCTCGAACCACGAGGAGAAGTCGTCGTCGGGTTCCTCGGAGACGAAGGCGTGGGCCGCCTTCAGCTCGTCGAGCTTCCCCGGTGCCAGCCGGGCGAAGCCCGAAATCACCAGGTCCGGCGACGGCAGGCCCCGGTCCTCGTCCCGGCTGCTCACCCACGTCGCTTCGGTGAGCGGGCCCAGCAGCGGGAACGCCTGCTCCAGCGGCGCGGGGTCGGTGTGCCAGTCCGGGTCGGTCCCGCTCGCCACCTGACGCACGGCCCACCAGGCCGGCAGGACCGCCGTCCCCGCCCCCATGCCGATGCCGATCCCGATCCGGAACAGCTTCCGTCGTTCCAACGTGATCCCCCTGATGCCTGACCTCTGCGGCACCGTATCCGGTTGGTAGTGTCCCGCGGATGGGTTGTTGGACTGCTTACCTCATCCGCCTGGAGGACGGCTCCGCCTGGGAGTTGGACGACAAGTACGGCCCATGGCATCTGACGGGGGCCGATGAGCGCGTACGCCTGGTGGAGAGGGTCCTCGCCCAGGGAAGGCGGATCACCGAAGCCCCGGTGGCGGCGCGGGCCTGCCGGGGGATCGCCCTGGACCTGGCCACACGCCGGTACCGCTTCTACAGCTGCGCGCTCGACATGCCGCGCGCCGGGGCCAACCACCGGGAGAGCATGGCCCTGCACCAGTCGGCGCTGCCGGGCTGGGAGGACTGGGACGTCGCCCACGCCTGGGGCGGGGACGAGGAACTGCGCCGCCTGCTCCACCCGGGGCCGCCGCCCGGACCGGCCGACGTTCCGGCCGTCGAGGTGTACCCGGCCTCACGCGACTACTGGTTCATCGACTGGGAACCGGAGGCCCGCCGCATCACCGTCCGCCACGACGAGCTGATCGCCGACAGCTTCGCCGGCGCGAAGTCCCTGGTCAGCATCATCAGCGCCGACGCGACCCTCACGCACTGGCAGCTGTCCAACCCCGTCGCCCCGCTTCTGGCCCACCACGGCGAGTCCCTTCCCGGCACC
The DNA here is from genome assembly GCF_044756845.1 of Streptomyces sp. NPDC091416. Classification (NCBI taxonomy): domain Bacteria; kingdom Bacillati; phylum Actinomycetota; class Actinomycetes; order Kitasatosporales; family Streptomycetaceae; genus Streptomyces; species Streptomyces sp. NPDC091416. The sequence continues at coordinate 1,333,186 of NZ_JBIVTU010000001.1, read as the reverse complement.
CTGGCGGCCGAGCCACCCTTCCCGCTGGCCGCCGAGGAAGCGGTGACCGACGGCGTGGTCATCGACCTGCCCGCCCGACGGCTGCGTTACTGGACCGCCGACACCGTCTCGCCGGGGCTCGTCGCACGGATGGCGCAGGCCTGGCCGGGCTGGACGGTCGAGCGGCTGGCCTGGGGACACCTCGGACACCTTGCCGCCGTCGGACAGCATCCCGAAGGGCTGAGCATGACCGATGCCGAACTGCGTGAGCGCCGCTGGGACGACGAGCTGATCGCCATCCGGAACCGTGCCCGCAGCACTCTTCCCACCGAACCGCGCGCCCTGATCTCCCCGAGCGTGCGCGTGATCGACCGCTGGTGAGGACCGCTCGGCCGCCGGACGGCCGAGGCCGTCGAGGACCGGGACCCGGTCCTCGACGGCTCCGTGCCGAGGGTACGTACCCGGTCCTCGTGCTCCGGGATTCAGCGCGTCTTCGGGGAAGGAGTCGCCCTCGGCGTCTGCTGCACGATGTCCGAGGGGTCCAGGGCGGGGCCACCGGGCACCTGGCCGGGATGGTCGACGATGCCGGTCGCCACACGGGCGTAGGCGCCGAAGTAGTCGGGGTCTCCCGGCCTTTCACGGCGGGAGCCGTGGTACGCGTAGGTACGCGGGGCCAGGAAGAGATACTGGCGGGTGCGCGACCCCTCCGGGAAATCAAACGCAATGGTGACCCCAGACCGTCCGGCGGCGTCTCGCATTGGTGTGCTGACCAGCTTGGCTCCGGGGATCAGTGCCAGGGCCCGATAGAGCGCGGCGTTGACCAGGGGAGGGATGTTCGATGCCTTCTCCAGAACGTTGACGATCCTGACAAACCGCGCTCCGGGGGTGACAGCCGGCTTCGTCCCGGGCTGGAAGTTGTGGAGATTTTCATCCGCGTTGCCGGAGAGGGAAACAGTGAGGGGTTGCGGCCCGTCGTCGAAGAAGGGGTCGGCACTCACCCGCTCAAGGAGCTTGCGTGGGTCGGTGGGCAGCTGGGACAGGACCTCGCGGGTCTCCCGGGGGTTGCTCCCGACCTTCCCCGGCTTCGGAACCTGAGTGATCACCCAGATGGCATCGGGGTCGCCCGTGGGGGTTTTCATTGCCCTCTTGCCCCCGTCGTACCGCACCCAGGAAGGGGCGTGCCGGCAGGGCTTTCCGCAGACCACAGTGTCGGTGTACACCCACTGGTCGGGCCTGGGTTCCTTGTCCGAGCCCTTCGCGGCATTGACCGCGGCCGCGTTCAGCACCTGGGCCACCGTCATGGCCCGCACCGGCTCCGTCGGTGCGCCCTGTCCGGCCGAGGTGGCGACGACGGCGGCGGCGACCACGCCCGCGGCCAGGCTCACCCATGCGGTGCGTCGTACGCCCGGACGCGCGAGGAGCCGTGGGGCGGCCACCGGCATGTCGTTTCCGGACGCCTCCTCTGCGGCCCGCTCGGCCCGCGCCTTTTCCAGGAGGGCGAGTTCCGTACCGAGTCGCTGCTTGAATCCGACCGGGGTGTTCATCGGGAGACCTCCGCAAGTGGGGCGGCGCTGAAAGCGTCGGAAGGGGTGGTGCGCCCGGCACGCAGCGCGGCCCGGGCACGGTGCAGGCGGACACGGGCGGTCGCCTGGGAGATCCGGAGCGCCTTCGCGGCCTCCTTGGTGGTCAGGCCGTCGACCGCGACCAGGTCGATCACCGCGCGCAACGGCTCGGACAGCACGGCGTGTTGGGCCAGCAGGTCCCTGGCCTCCCGCTCGGCGTCGATGCGCTCCTCGAAGCGCTGCACGTCCTGTTCGTCGAGCAGCCGGTGCCCCTGCAACGCGGCCACCGCCTTCCGCTCGCGGGCTGCGTTGCGGGCATACGACGCCACCGTGTTGCGGGCGATGCCGTAGAGCCACACCAGATGCGTACCGCGTCTGGAGTCGTAGCCCTCGAAGGCCTCCAGCGCGGTGACGAAGACGTCGGCGGTGAGGTCGGCGGCAAGGTGCCGGTCTGCGGTTCTGCGGGTGACGAAGCCGAGAACGGCGTCGAAATGAGCCTCATAGACCTCGCCGAACGGAGTTCGGCTCCGTCCGGGCTCGTGCGTGGGAATCTGCACGCGGGACCTCCAGTGAGGATCGGCAGTCTGTCACCCAGTCATTGGCAGGCAGGCACCGAAGTGTTACTTCACGCAGGTCAGAGGCTTGCCACGAACGCCGGGCAGGCTGCCGCGCGGAACGTCTGCGCCGGATGTCAGATCGTAGGTCAGGCGTGCGTCACCGGTGTGGACGCTCCGCCCGCGGCACCAGCCCCGCCCGTACCGCGCTCATCCTGGCCCGCACGCCTTGTACGGGTACGGCCCCCGCCGGACCGCTGGGTGCGTTCGCGGGGTTGCCGCGGCATGCGCCGCAGATGCCGCCGCGCATGGCCTCGGGGCTTCCGGGGGCCCGGCACTCGCTGCATTCCAGGGTGCGCAGGACGACGTGGCGGACGGGGGCGACGCGCGCGGGCGGGAGCTTCTTCAGGAGCCTTGCGCCGACGAAGTCGACGGGGCTGTGGATGGGTGGGAATCAATCCCGCCGTCCATTCCTCTGAAAGAGCGCTCGGATCTCGGGGCTTGAGCCCCGGGCGATTTCGACGAGTGCAGCTCCCCGGCCCTGCCCGGGGAGCCGCTCGGCGAGGAGTTCGGCCGGCTTTCGAGGAGGGCGATCCGGATGGCCCGCTCGGCGTGATTGGCCGTGGCCGTGTCGGCGTGCTCCTCGGCGTTGGGGTGGACCGGGGTGGCGCGCTTGTTGAGGGGGACGCAGTTCAGGAGCGTGCCGGGGGTGGCGGCGGGCCAGTAGTCCTCGGCGTCACGCCGACATCAACCCGGGGGACGTCGCTCAGCCGCGCTTGAGACCGGCCACGAACGACGACCAGGCCGCCGCGCGGAACATCAGCGCGGGGCCGTCGGTCACCTTGGAGTCGCGGACGGGGACGATCTCGGGGACGCCGTCGAGGACTTCGAGGCAGTCACCGCCGCTCGCTCCGCTGTAAGACGATGTGCGCCAGGAGCCCATCTCCAGGCAGTTCCCGCCGTCACCCCCGCTGTGTGAGGACTTGTGCCAAACAGCCGTCGAAAGGTCGCAGTCAGTACCGCTGAGCTTCATGGTCGTATTCCTCCGCCACCGACTCGATCAAGGCCAGGGATGTCGTGGGCGATACCGCGCCGGCCATCACCAGATCGTAAGTCAGTTCGTACTGACGGACCGTGGCCGGATCGTCCTCCAACTTGCCGATACCCAGGCCGTCCACATACGCGAGCTGCGGTGCATCCGAGAACGACATCAGTTTGAGGGGGCCGGTGAGTGCGGCATGAGCGCCCTCGGTGAACGGCAGTACCTGCGCGACGATCCGATGCCTGCGCATCAGCGACGAGATGCGCCGAAGCGCCTCCGCCATGACCGCGGGCCCGCCCACGACCCGGCGTAACACCGCCTCGTCCAGCACCACCCACAACAGCGGGGATGTTGGATCGGCGAGGATCTCGGCGCGCTCCAAGCGAGTCGTCACCAGTCCGTCGATGACGCTCTCCGCCGCCGTCGGCCGGTAGGCCCGGAACACCGCCCGCGCATACGCCTCCGTCTGCAGCAACCCCGGGACGAGCTGAGGTGCGTACTCCCGGATCGCCTCCGCGCGGGCTTCCGCCTCCGCGGCCTCGGCGAAGTGTTCCGGGTACTTCGACTTCTGCAGCGCCGCGCAGTTCCGTACGAAGAACCCGTCCGCGCCCAGGATTTCGTCGAACTTCTCCGCCTGGTCCATCTGCATCCGCCGCACCCCGGACTCCAGCTGTCCGATGAACGAGCCGCTGACGAAGAGCGGTGCGCCGAGGTCGGTCTGGGAGAGGCCCGCGTCCTCTCTCCGGTGGCGGAGTTCGGCGCCGAGCAGGGCGCGCGGGGAGGACGAAGGGTCGAGCTTTCTGGGACCTGGCATGACAACCCCCTGTGGCACACGTGCGGTTGTTGGAATCGCCGCTCTTCCAGATTAGCGAGAGATTGACCACGCTGAGTATGCGTTGGAACTACTCAGAGTGGAAGGAATGGATCATGACGACTACGGAGCGACGCAAAGCGGCGGCGGGCAGGGTGCGGGCGGCGGAGGAGTTGGTGGCGCGATTGCGGGGTGGATTCGCGGGGGTCGGCGTCGTGCTGCCCTCGCTGCGGATCGACCCGGTCTCGTGTGCCGGTGACGAGCCGGTCGCGCTCGTCGACCTGGGGCGCTGCAACCTCGACACGGCGTTGCGGCTGACGGAGGTGCTGGAAGGAAAGGAGGCCGGTCATGGTGGTTGACGGCGGTGGGCCGGGGTCGGATGCGCCGGAGCCCGGGGCGTTCGCGGTCGATGCGCGGGACGGGCGTGTGGGGCGTGTGATGGGGCGGGTCGGCCCGTATGTGCAGCTGCGTCCTCCCGGTGGCGGCGCGGAATGGGACTGTCCGCCCGACTGCGTCAGGCCGGCCTCGCCGGGGCGCGTCCTGCGGGCCCGGGTGACCGAGGTCAACCGGGAGGGACAGCTGCCCCGGTGAGGAGAGGCGGGCGGCAGCGGCAGCGCAATCGGCTGCAACATTCGCAAGCAGACGGCGTGGTGGCGCAAGAAAATGATGTGGCTGCGCAGTATTTGGGCAAGCAGACGGAATCTTCTCGCAAGACTCTTGCGGGACGTGACGTGCCGGACCTACCGTCGCTGCTCGTCCCCCTCCTCAGAGAAACGGGCCTGCCATGTCACGGAAGACCGCCGCTGCCGCCGCCGCGCCGCCGGACCGAAGACCCCGCCGGACAGGGCTGTACGCCTCGGCCGTCGCCTCCCTGACCGTTCTCGCCGTCGGGGCGGGCGTGCTCGCCGCCGTCCCGGCCGGTGCGCGCCCCGGCGCCCCGGCGGCCCCCGCCGTCACCCGGGCAGCCCTCGACCCCGCGCTCGTCGCGGGACGGGGAGCGAAGGTCGCCTTCGCCGAGCAGGAGGCGGAGAACGCGGTCACCAACGGCACGGTCATCGGCCCGGACCGCTCCGCCTACACGCTCCCGGCCGAGGCGTCCGGGCGCCAGGCGGTCAGGCTCACGCCGGGCGAGCACGTCGAGTTCACGCTCCCGGCCACGGCCAACGCGATCACCGTGCGCTACAGCATCCCGGACGCGCCGGGAGGCGGCGGGATCACGGCGCCGCTGGACGTCGCGGTGAACGGCGCGAAGCGCTCCACGATGACGCTGACCTCGCAGTACTCCTGGCTGTACAACCAGTACCCGTTCTCCAACGACCCCGGCGCCGGGCTGCTCCACCCCGACTGGTGGATCACCGAATGCTCCTGCGTGCCCGCCGCCACGACCCCGGCCCCCGTCGTCGACAAGCCGTTCCGGCCCAGCCACTTCTACGACGAGCAGCGCCTCCTGCTCGGCCGTACGTACCGCGCGGGCGACACCGTACGGCTCACCGTGCCGGCCGGGAGCCGGGCCGCGTGGACGGTCGTCGACCTGCTGGACTCGGAGCTCGTCGGCCGGCCGCACGTCGAGCTGCTCGCCGCCAACGTCCGCGCCTTCGGCGCCGATCCGACCGGCCGGCGCGACGCGGCCGGGGCGATCGAGAAGGCCATCGCCTTCGCCCGGCGCACCCACCTCGACGTGTACATCCCGCCGGGTACGTACCGCGTCGACCGGCACATCGTCGTCGACGACGTCACGATCACCGGTGCCGGCAACTGGTACACGAAGATCAAGGGGCGCGAGGTCGCGCTCGACGAGCCCGCCGCCGACGGCTCGACCCATACCGGGGTCGGGTTCTACGGCAGGGACGCGGCCGACGGCGGCAGCCGCAACGTCCACCTGTCCGGCTTCGCCATCGAGGGCGACGTACGCAGCCGCATCGACACCGACCAGGTCAACGCCATCGGCGGCGCGATGAGCGACTCGACCATCGAGGGCCTGCACATCAGCCACACCAAGGTCGGCATGTGGTTCGACGGGCCCATGAAGAACCTGCGGATCAGCGGCAACATCATCGTCGACCAGATCGCCGACGCCATCAACTTCCACACCGGCGTGACCGATTCACGGGTGACGCACACCTTTGTACGCAACTCCGGCGACGACGGTCTGGCGATGTGGAGCGAGAAGACCGCCGACGCCCGCAACACCTTCGACCACAACACCGTCCAGAGCCCGGTCCTCGCCAACGGCATCGCGATCTACGGCGGCACCGACACCACCGTCTCGGACAACCTGGTCGCCGACCCGGTCCGCGAGGGCAGCGCGCTGCACATCGGCTCCCGCTTCGGCGCCGAGCCCTTCGCGGGGAAGCTGAGCCTCACGGACAACACGACGGTCCGGGCCGGCACGTACGAGCTGAACTGGAAGATCGGGCTCGGCGCGCTCTGGATCTTCGCCCTGGACAGGAGCATCGACGCCGCCGACATCCGGGTCACCGGGGACCACTACCTCGACAGCACGTACAACGCGATCATGCTCGTCTCCGACTGGGCCGTGAAGGACCGGTACGACATCGAGGGCGTCCGCTTCAAGGACATCCGGGTCGACGGCACGGGCACCTCGGTGCTGAGCGCCCGCGCGGCGGGCGGGGCGAGCTTCGAGAACGTGGACGCGCGCAACGTGGGCGCGGTCGGCGTCAACAACTGCGGCTCGTTCAACTTCCCCGCGACCGGTTCGGAGTTCTTCCTCGCCGACCGGGGAGGCAACGACGGCGGCTGGCTCGCGCCCTGGCTGCTGCCGAACACGATCACCTGCGACGACCGCCCGCCGGTCGTCCCGCCGCCCGCGCCGGGGGCGTGGTGATCACGCCTTGACGGTCCCCGTCCCCGGTCGCGGCATTCCGCGGCCGGGGACGGGGAGCGGGCGTTTCACCGGTCGGCGCCGCCCGGGGGAGCAACCCACTGCGAGGGCCGGCCGGTGACGGAGGCGATCATGTCGAAGTCGCCGTCGTAGTGAAGGACCGTCAGCCGGTTCAGCTCCGCCGTCGCGGCGATTCGCAGGTCCGGGAGCGACAGCGCGCGGTGGAAGCCCGCATGGAGGGCGTGGCGCTGAACCTCCGGCGCGCGGGTGACGATGCCGTCCGTCACGGGGGCGACCCGTATGAGGTGACGCTTAAACACCGGACATCCGGCCGCCCGGCGTGACACGATTCCCCGGTGACCAGCAGAACCGATCCTGCTCAGCACCTCAGCGATCTGGCCCGCCTCCGCCGCGTACGCGACCGCATAGACAGGGAGTACGCGCAACCGCTGGACGTCGAGGCGCTCGCTCGTGGCGTGCACATGTCGGCCGGGCATCTCAGCCGGGAGTTCCGGCGGGCCTACGGCGAGCCCCCGTACGGCTACCTCATGACGCGGCGCATCGAACGGGCGATGGCCCTGCTGCGCCGCGGCGACCTCAGTGTCACCGAGATCTGCTTCGAGGTCGGCTGCTCGTCGCTGGGCACCTTCAGCAGCAAGTTCACCGAGCTGGTGGGGGTGCCGCCCAGCGTCTACAAGCGGGAGGCCGACGACAGCCGGGCCGGTATCCCCTCCTGTGTGGAGAAGCAGGTCACGCGACCGGTCAGGAATCGAGAAGCGCCCACCCGCAAGCCGGATTAGCGTGACGGACATGGACATCAACATTCACTCCACGTTCCTTCCGCACGAGGACCCGGACGCCTCGGTGGCCTTCTACCGCGACGTTCTCGGCTTCGAGGTACGGGGCGACGTCGGCCAGGGCGCGATGCGCTGGATCACCGTCGGTCCCGTCGGCCGGCCCGGGACGTCCATCGTTCTGGAGCCGCCGTACGCCGATCCGTCCGTCACCGACGAGGAGCGCGCCACCGTCGTCGGGATGATGGCCAAGGGCACGTTCGCCCGCGTCCTGCTGGCCACGGACGACCTCGACGGCACGTTCGAGAAGGTGCAGGCCGGTACCTCCGAGATCGTCCAGGAACCGACCGAGCAGCCCTACGGTGTGCGTGACTTCGCCGTACGCGACCCTGCGGGCAATCTGATCCGCGTCCAGGAACGGCGCTGAGCCGTCCCACGCCCACAACCGTAAGCCGTACGAACCCGACGGGACCGCGTGAGCGGTCCCGCCAACAGATGGAGACACGATGACCAGGGCCAAGAGGGCGGACTCGGCGTCGGCCGCGCCGCACGCGGGCGACAGCCACGATCTGATCCGTGTGCACGGCGCGCGCGTGAACAACCTCAAGGACGTCAGCGTCGAGATCCCCAAGCGCCGGCTGACGGTGTTCACCGGTGTCTCCGGCTCCGGCAAGAGCTCCCTGGTCTTCGGCACCATCGCCGCCGAATCGCAGCGGCTCATCAACGAGACGTACAGCGCCTTCGTGCAGGGCTTCATGCCCACGCTGGCGCGGCCCGAGGTCGACGTACTCGAAGGACTGACCACCGCGATCAGCGTCGACCAGCAGCGGATGGGCTCCGACCCCCGCTCCACGGTCGGCACCGCCACCGACGCCAACGCGATGCTCCGCATCCTGTTCAGCCGGCTCGGCAAGCCGCACATCGGGCCGCCCAGCGCGTACTCCTTCAACACCGCCTCGGTCCGGGCGACCGGAGCGATCACCGTCGAGCGCGGCAACAAGACCAAGGCGGAGAAGGCGACCTTCCACCGCACCGGCGGCATGTGCACACGCTGCGAGGGCCGGGGCTCGGTCTCCGACATCGACCTCACCCAGCTCTACGACGACAGCAAGTCGCTCTCCGAGGGCGCGTTCACCATTCCCGGCTGGAAGTCGGACAGCCAGTGGACCGTGCAGGTCTACGCCCAGTCCGGCTTCGTCGACCCGGACAAGCCGATCGCCAAGTACACGAAGAAGGAACTGCAGGCCTTCCTCTACGGGGAGCCGGTCAAGGTCAAGGTCAACGGCGTCAATCTGACGTACGAGGGACTGATCCCCAAGATCCAGAAGTCGTTCCTGTCCAAGGACAAGGAGTCGATGCAGCCGCACATCCGGGCGTTCGTGGAGCGCGCGGTCACCTTCACCACGTGCCCGGAGTGCGACGGTACGCGCCTCAGCGAGGGCGCCCGTTCCTCCAGGATCAAGCGGATCTCCATCGCCGACGCGTGCGCGATGGAGATCAGGGACCTCGCCGAATGGGTGCGCGGCGTCAAGGACGCGTCGGTGGCGCCGCTGCTCGACGCGCTGCAGCAGACCCTCGACTCGTTCGTGGAGATCGGGCTCGGTTACCTGTCGCTGGAGCGGCCCGCGGGCACGCTGTCGGGCGGCGAGGCGCAGCGCGTCAAGATGATCCGCCATCTCGGGTCGTCGCTCACCGATGTCACGTACGTCTTCGACGAGCCCACGATCGGTCTGCACCCGCACGACATCGAGCGCATGAACAACCTGCTGCTGCGGCTGCGGGACAAGGGCAACACGGTGCTCGTCGTCGAGCACAAGCCGGAGACGATCGTGATCGCCGACCACGTCGTCGACCTCGGCCCGGGCGCGGGTTCGGGCGGCGGCACCATCTGCTTCGAGGGCGGCGTCGAGGGCCTGCGGGCCAGCGACACGATCACGGGCCGGCACTTCGACGACCGGGCCGCCGTCAAGGAGACCGTGCGCGAGGCCACCGGTGCGCTGGAGATCCGCGGGGCGACGGCGAACAACCTGCGGAAGGTCGATGTCGACGTCCCGCTCGGGGTGCTGGCCGTCGTCACGGGTGTCGCAGGTTCCGGAAAGAGCTCGCTCGTGCACGGCTCGATCCCGGCGGGAGAGGGCGTGGTGTCGATCGACCAGAGCCCGATCCGCGGTTCGCGGCGCAGCAACCCGGCGACGTACACCGGGCTGCTCGACCCGATCCGCAAGGCGTTCGCCAAGGAGAACGGCGTGAAGCCGGCGCTGTTCAGCGCCAACTCCGAGGGCGCCTGCCCGACCTGCAACGGCGCCGGGGTCATCTACATGGACCTGGCGATGATGGCCGGGGTCGCCACCCCGTGCGAGGACTGCGAGGGCAAACGGTTCCAGCCGGCGGTACTGGAGTACAAGCTCGGCGGCCGTGACATCAGCGAGGTCCTGGCGATGTCGGTCGCGGAGGCCGAGGAGTTCTTCGGCGCGGGCGAGGCGCACCTGCCGGCCGCGCACCGCATCCTCGACCGGCTCGCCGACGTCGGCCTCGGCTACATCAGCCTCGGCCAGCCGCTCACCACGCTGTCCGGCGGCGAGCGCCAGCGCCTGAAGCTGGCGACCCACATGGGCGACAAGGGCGGGATCTACGTCCTCGACGAGCCGACCACCGGACTCCACCTGGCCGATGTCGAGCAGCTGCTCGGCCTGCTGGACCGGCTCGTCGACTCGGGCAAGTCCGTCATCGTCGTCGAGCACCACCAGGCCGTGATGGCGCACGCCGACTGGATCATCGACCTCGGCCCCGGCGCCGGTCACGACGGCGGCAAGGTCGTCTTCGAGGGCACGCCCGCGGACCTGGTCGCCGCCCGCTCCACCCTCACGGGCGAGCACCTGGCGGCGTACGTCGGCGGCTGACGGGACTGCGGTGACGGGCGGAGGGGTGGGGGGGGGGGGGGCGGGCGCCCCCCCCCCCCCCCCCCCCACCCCTCCGCCCGTTGCGCAGTCCGCAGTCCGCGGTCAGCAGCGCTCAGTAGTCCGCAGCGCTCAGCGCGCCGTCCTCCGCGCTCAGCCCGGGATCCAGACCTCCTCCATCAGATCCGTGGCGGCGTGGGTGTGGCGGACGCGGAACGCCGATGTCCGCAGCCGCGGCCGTCGCCAGGGGTGCCGGGCGCCGAGGACCAGTTCCCCGAGGCCGCCCCAGTAGGTGGCGGCAGGGTCCTCCGGGTCGTAGGCGACATCGGCGTCCCGCGCCATCCGTGCCGTCACCCCGCACGCCTCCAGCACGGCCTCCGGGTCACCCTCCAACGTCCACGGCGGCAGCCCGTCCCCGTCCGGCCAGCCCTCGGAGTGGACCGGCTCGCAGCCGGGCACCACCCACGCGGCCTCCTCGTGGACCTCCCCGCAGTCGACCGTCGCCGCGCCGACGATCTTCGCGCCCGGGAAGCGCTTCGCCAGGTTCCCGACCTGCTCCAGGACCGGCCACGAGTTCCCCTCGTCGGCCAGGGCGGGATCCGCGATGCCGATCACGTTGCCCCACACCCCGACCTGGATCCACTCCAGGTCGTCACGGGTCGTCAGGGCGAAGCCGTCGCTGATGTTGCGCTCGCCGCCGTACTCCAGCACCGTGTCGACCGTCCCGAACGAGGCGGCGAACTCCCGCGCGGCCTCGGGGTCGTTGGGCGGGAAGGCCGCCGCGTCGGCCGGGAACGGCGGCAGCACCAGCGTGACCGTGTACTGACCCGAGCCCCTCACCTGCGCCTGCGGTGGGCACGTCCAGAAGCTGTTCTCCGTCATGGCCGCCACGGTAACGGCACGGTCGGGCAACACGCCGTCGCCGGAATCCCTGTGCATCGACTGTGAGTTGGGGCCTAGGCTGAGGCGGCCGGTGTCAACGACCACGGGGGCCTCTGACCCGGCCGCATCCCATCCTGGGCCCCTCCAGGAGAAAAACACATGACCCACCTCATACGAGTGCCGCGCCGGCGTGTCTGGGCCCGCGGCATTCTCGCCCTGGCCTGTGCTTCTGTCATGGCCATGACTGGATTGCCTTCTCTCGGCGACGCGGAGGCCGCGCCTGCTCCGCTCAAGCCCGGGAAGCGCTGCGACGAGTTGTTCGGCCTCAAGGGCACTCCCACGAAGAGCCTTCCCGCGCGTGACGACACCCGCGCGAAGAACCTGTGGGACCAGTACGGCTACGTGAACCCCGGTATGGAGTTCGACGGGCTCAATCCCACACAGAAGGAACTCGATGACGCGGGCAAGGACTACAAGCAGTACCCGCACACCGATCCACGCCGCATCTACGCCCGCTTCAACGCCCAGAAGGCGTGGACGAACTTCGACGACTACCTGACCAAGCAGTACATACCGAACCAGGGCAACGACCCGCGCGGCGAGGCGTTCGAGAAGAAGGTCGTCAAGGAGATGGGCCTGACCGGCCCCGACTGGATCTGCCAGAAGGAGGTGTACTTCACCGAGCGCGACCCCGCCACCGGGAAGACCGTTCGGTACAAGCGGGTCCTGGACGCCTACAACAAGCAGACCCGCGAGATCGTGGAGATGAAGTCCAACGGCAAGCCGGACAAGTCCCAGATCAAGGCCGACAAGGCGTGGGCCCGTCACTCGGGCTGGAAGTCGTACAAGTACACCTTCGTCTTCGGCGAGCAGCAGAAGAGCGAAGCCCGCACGTTCATGAAGGACATGAAGGAGGCGGCCGGCAAGGACGCGGCGGGCCGTGACCGGGCGAAGTCGTACAACTTCCACTCCGACCACAAGCCGCAGGCGCCCAAGCGGGCGGAGAACGGCCCCTTCCGGCGCAGCGACCCGTTCCTGTCCAATGGCGCGGGGAAGAACGCCGGTTCGCGCGGTGGCGGCAACACCATGATCAGGCAGTCGCCGCCCACGCCGCAGACCCTCAAGGAACAGCTCGACCGCGTCAGGGCGAACGACCCCATGAACCGGATGCCCAAGGGCCCCGGTGGGATCGACTTCTCCACCCTGGACCTGCGCTTCATCGGCAAGCCCGTCAAGGGCAAGGGCCTGGACTACGCGTTCTCCGCGAAGCAGGTCGACGACGAGTACGCGGCCGGCTGGGGCGGCCGGGAGAAGGCCCAGCTCATCTCGGACGCCTTCTTCACCTGGCTCGCGCTCACCCCGGACAAGTTCTGGGTGAACCTGAACCCGGACGAGCCGGACCGGGTCATGGACGCCCGGTTCGGGAAGACCGACGCCGGGCGGGTCCTCCTCGAAGCCGATCTTCAGATGAAGCACGACTTCTTCAAGGCGATGGACCCCAAGACGGACCTCGGCAACCGCTTCTGGGCGTCCCTGCCCAAGGTGAACGGCCGGCCGTGCTTCACCGGGATCCGCAACTGGATCGAGCCGGAGACGGCGTCGGTACGCGAGCAGGACGGCGGCATCCACATCCTCGACGCCCCGCTGAAGCTGAAGTCCACCCCGCAGGACTTCACCACGAACCCGGGCGGCGAGCAGATCTGCAACCCGACGAAGGCCGAGCGCGACGAGGCGCAGCGGGTCATCGACCGCATGATCGTCCCCGAGGTCGAGAAGACCATCAACGAGGCCCCGCAGTACGCGGATCTGCGCCGCGTCTACACCGCACGCGTCGCCGCCGAGTACATCCGCCAGCAGGACGCCAAGTCGCCCACCGACTACCACAAGGTCATCAACAGCGACGACGTGGCCAAGTGGCCGCTGCGCGCGCCCCATCAGGACTGGGACAAGAACGAGCTGTTCCAGGAGTACCGGAAGGTCTTCCTCAACGGTGAGTTCGAGTACGAGGTGGGCACCGACGAGGGCGTGATGGTCTACATCGTGGGCGGCGTCGACTTCTCCAAGCAGCCCAAGCGCAACATGGACGCGGCGCGCTTCCGTGCCGAGCACCCGTACAAGCCCCGCACCGCGCAGTTCGCGGTCGGGCAGGTGACCGACGACGCGGACAAGGACGGCTTCGTGATGCTCGGCGGGAACACCGCCGGCGAGATTCCCGGCAGCGCCGAGGACCCGACTCCCACGCCGACTCCCACGCCCACGGGCAAGCCCACCGGCAAGCCGACCGACACCCCGTCGACCCCGGCGCCGTCCGGTACGCCGGGTGGCGACGACGACCGGCCGAGCCCGCCGGCCCCGGACCCCGGTGGCGACCTGGCCCACACGGGCTCCGACACCCCCGTCGGCCTCTTCATCGGCATCGCCGTCGTGCTCGCGGCAGCCGGAGGAGGACTGATGTGGTGGATGCGTCGGCGCAGGGCAGGACAGAGCTGACCCGGTAGCCGCCGGACCCACCGGCCGGAACACGACGAGCGGCCCCGCCCCGATCCGATGGGGGGCGGGGCCGTTCGTGGTGTTCCCGCGTCCGGGGGCCGGTCCGGTGCGGTGAACTCCGGTTCGGTATGCGGCGTGCGCGACCTGTGTGGATTTCGGGCCTGCGGAAGAATGAGCACGCTGAGTATGCATTTTGGTTACTCAGCGTGGAAAGAATGGATCATGGAGATGCAGGTGCGGCCCCGGGCCGCGGTGTGGGAAGGCGGCCGGTCGTGGTGAGTGACGGTGGCAGGGGTCCGGATGTTCCGGTACCGGAGCGGGGGTCGTTCGCCGTCGACGAGCGGGACGGCCGGGTGGGCCGGGTGATGGGGTGGGTCGGCTCCTATGTGCAGCTGCGGCCGCCCGGAGGCGGCGCGGAGTGGGGCTGCCCGCCCGACTCCGTCCGTCCGGCCCCACCGGGGCTCGTGCTGCGCGCGCGGGTCACCGAGATCAACCGCGAGGGGCAGCTGCCGCGATGAGGGGGTGCGGGGGCCGGGGCGTGGACAGGCCGACGTCTGCGGGCTTTCGGCGCGTCAGGCGGCGGGGTGGGCGACGAACGCAACCTCTTCGTGTTCGTCGTCCAGTGCGATGTTCAGCGATGCGTCCAGTGCCCGGGCGAGCCGTCGCAGCAGCAGCAGGGTCGGCACGGCGTCGGCGCCCTCAATGCGGGAGACCTTGGCCTGGGTGAGTCCGGCGCGGTCGGCGACCTCGGCCTGGGACAGTCCGAGCTCCTTGCGCCGGTCGTAGACGGCCTTGGCGAACGCCATGGCGAGACGGATGTCGGCGCGCTCGCCCTGGACCTCGGGGGACTCGGCGCAGCCGTCGGTGAGTTCCTTTTCGCGGGCCGGCTTCCAGCGGGTGTGGTTCATGACGCGTCTCCATTCCTGCCCCGGCTGTACGTACTGTGAGCCGGACCGTGCTCGGCCTCGCACACCATACGGGCCTTGACCGCACGGGCCACTTGCGCCGTCTCGCGCATTCGGGTCCTGCGGAACACCGTGAGCAACACGATGCGGTGCTGCGAGCCGAACCAATAGGTGATCCTGGTGGCTTCGCCTGCCAAGGTCGGGCGGAGCTCGTACACGTCGTCTCGCAACGGCCTGGCGAACGGCATGGGGGTCCGCGTGCCGAGCGCGACCAGTAGCTCGGCGTACTCCTCCACCTTCCGGCTTTGCAGGAGGCGCCAGGGGTGTGAGCAGCCAAGGGTGCGGATGCGGCGCCGCGCGGGTGGAGGGCGCCGATAGCCTGCGGGCATGGTGAGCATGGGCACGGCAAACGATGCGCGACTGGCCGTCGAAGCGGCGCAGGCGGGAGCGGCGTTGGTTCGCGGCATGTACGGGGCCGAGCTGTCGCGCACGGAGAAGTCGGGCGGTGACTTCGCGACGGCCGCCGATCTCGCGGCCGAGCGCGCCATCCTCGACGTGCTGCGGACGGCCCGGCCGGAGGACGCCGTGACGGCCGAGGAGAGCGGGGACACCGGTGCGGCGGGCGCGGAGCGCAGGTGGCTGGTCGATCCGCTGTGCGGCACGCTGAACTACGCCGTGCGGAACATGCTGGTCTCGGTGAACGTCGCGCTGCGGGTGGGGTCCACCGTCACGGCGGCCGCGTCGGCCGACCCGTTCAGCGGCGAGGTGTTCTGGACGGACGGCACCCGTGCCCGTGTCCGGAGGGACGGTGCGGACGAGGAGGTGTCGCCCTAGTCCGGCTCCCGGCTGGTCGACGTCAATCTCGACGCCCCGTTCCCGAGCGCACCGGACTTCCGGGCCGTACGCCTCCTCGCCGCCCAGGAGTTCGCCGAGCGGTTCCGGCCGCGTGTCGTCTCCACCACGCTCGCCGTGGCCTGGGTCGCCGCCGGTCGCAGGGCCGCGTACGTCACCGACGGCGACCTGCGCGACAGCGTGCACTTCGCCGCCGGGATCGCGCTCTGCGAGGCCGCCGGCTGCGTGGTGACGGACCTCCGCGGCCTGCCGGTGAACACCGGTGCGGGCGGACTGATCGCGGCCGCCGACCCGGAGACGCACCGGGCGCTGCTGGAGATGGTGAGGGCGCAGGCCCCGGCCGGACGATGACTCCTTTGTCCTCCTCTTCCGGAAGGCTGCCCGCGATGCCGGTCGTTCTCGTGCTGCTGCTCGCCGGGACCTGGCTGCTCTCCGGCGCCCTGGTCGCCGGCACGGAACCGCTGACCGTGGCCGTGGGCCGTACCGCCGTGTGCTGTCTGGTCCTGACCGCCGTCGCCGCGTCGTCCGCGAGCGGCCGGGCCGATCTGCGGCGGGCGGCCGCGCGACCGGGGACCGTGTGGCTGCTCGGTCTGCTCGGCTTCGCCGGGTACGCGGCCGGCACGCTCCTGGCCATCCCGCGCATCGGCACCTCGCTCACCAACCTCGTCGTCGCGCTGATGCCGTGCGCCTCGGTGGCGGTCGGCGCGCTGTTCTTCGGTGAACGGTCGGGGCCCCGCAAGGCCGCAGGGGCGCTCCTGGCCTGCGCCGCGGCCGCCGGATACGCGGCACTGGGGGCGGAGGCCGGGGACCTCGACGCGGTGGGGATCCTGCTGGTGGCGGCCGCGACCGTCGCCTTCGCGGTGTACGGATTCCTGTACCGGGACCGGTTGTCCGGGCTGCCGCCGCTGGCCGTGCTGCCGGTGCTGCTCGCCGCCGCCACCTGTCTGCTGCTTCCGATGTCCCTGCCCGCGCTCATCGCGGACCCGCCCAGCCCGGCGGCGACCGGTGGCATCGTGCTGCTGGGCGCCGCGGTCTACGCGCCCGCCTATCTCGTACAGCACCGGCTCATCCTGCTCCGCGGCCCGGTCTTCACGGCCGCCGTGCAACTGGCCGTCCCGTTCACCGTCCGCCTCGGCGACTGGGCCCTGGGCAGCGCGCCCGCCCCGTCGACCGCCGAACTCCTGCTGCTGGCGGTGTGCTGCGGGGGGATCGGGCTGGTGACCGTCCGGGCGGACAGGCCCGTGGCGGCCGTCTCCTCCGGACGGTGAACAGCGCGCGGTGCTCGGTGCGCCGCTCACACGATCGTGGGACGCTGAGGAAAGCGGCCCTGCGCCGCTGAATCGTCGATCTATGTTCCTTGGACAGGCTTCAGGAGAAGGGACCCGCGATGACCGCCGCGATGGTCGAGAACCAGCAGGACTCTGAAGGCCGCCCGTGGGACTACCTGCTGCGCACCTGGCAGGAACTGGACGTGCCCGAGGGGTGGCGCGCCGAGATCGACGAAGGGCAGATCGTCTTGGTACCGCCGCCGCATGCGCATCACAACGGCATTGCCGAGCTGGTTCAGCAATGTCTGTACCGGCGGCTTCCGGACGGGCTGGGTATCTACCAGACGCTCGGTGTGCACGTAGCGCCGCTCGACAAGTTGTATGTTCCTGACCTCGTGGTGATGCCGCGGGAGTTGATCGTGGCCGCCGACCCCGATTGCAGCGATCCGATGGATGCCTCCGAGGCACTCCTCGTCGTCGAGATCACCTCGAAGGGCAACGCCCGCGACGACCGCACGAAGAAGTACCGCGCCTACGCGCGCGCCGGGGTGCCGATGTATCTGCTGATCGACCGGTTCGACACCCGGGGGCCCATGGTCACGCTGTTCACGGAGCCCAACGAGGACGGCACGTACAAGCGCTCCGACCCAGTTCCTTTCGGAAAGCCGCTCGTGCTGCCGGCGCCTTTCGACGTCACGCTGGCCACGGACGCCTTTCCGGTCTGAGACGGACGGCAACGAGGAAGGGCGGCACCCCATGCGGGGTGCCGCCCTTCCTCGTGGTTCCGTGGTCCGTCAGACCCCCGCGG
This sequence comes from Streptomyces sp. NPDC091416, assembly GCF_044756845.1. Classification (NCBI taxonomy): domain Bacteria; kingdom Bacillati; phylum Actinomycetota; class Actinomycetes; order Kitasatosporales; family Streptomycetaceae; genus Streptomyces; species Streptomyces sp. NPDC091416. Next base: position 1,315,500 of record NZ_JBIVTU010000001.1, on the reverse strand, counting down.
GTTCCTTCGCGGGGGCGCCGGAGCCCGCGCCGGCCGGGGCCGGGCCGGTGGCCGCGATCGTGGAGGCCGCCGGTTCCTGGGAGACGTTGAACTCCGCCAGCAGGTCCTTGCTGAAGCCGAAGAAGTACGTGGCGACGAAGCCCGCCAGGTAACCGACGACCAGGCCGCCCGCGTAGATCGCGATCGTCGCGCCCAGGCCGTGGTTGCCGTCCAGCAGCGGGAACAGCGCCCAGCCGGACGGGCCGATCGCGGTGGAGCCCACGGCGTCGCCGAGCTGGTTGAAGAAGCCGACGAACGCGCCGCCGAACGCACCGCCCACGCACGCCGTGATGAACGGGCGGCCCAGCGGCAGCGAGACACCGTAGATCAGCGGCTCACCGACGCCCAGGAAGCCCGCGGGCAGGGCGGACTTGATCGTCCGGCGGATCGACTCGTTGCGCGGGAGGCGGAAGAAGACCGCGATGGCCGCACCGACCTGGCCGGCACCGGCCATGGCGAGGATCGGGAGCAGGACCGTGTAGCCCTGCTGCTCGATCAGCGTGGTGTGGATCGGGATCAGCGCCTGGTGCAGGCCCAGCATGACCAGCGGCAGGAAGAAGCCGCCGAGGACGAGACCCGCGCCCGCGCCGCCGTTGGACAGCAGCCAGTCGGCGAACGTGCCGATCGCGGTGGAGACCTCGCCCGCCACGTACATCAGGCCGAAGATCGTCACCAGTCCGGAGACCAGGACCGTCAGCGTCGGGGTGACCAGGACGTCCAGTGCCTCCGGCACCCAGCGCCGGCACCACTTCTCCACGTACACCGCGAGCACCGCCGCGCCCAGGGCGCCGAGGACACCGCCCTGGCCGGGGGAGAGCTTCTGGCCGAACGCCTCGATGTTCGCGACGCCCGGGAAGACGATGATGGCCGCGACCGCACCACCGAGGATCGGCGTGCCGCCGAACTCCTTCGCCGTGTTGTAGCCGACGAAGACCGCGATCAGCGCCATGAAGCCGGACGCCATCGCCGCCAGGGCCGGGGTGACCGAGGGCAGCCACTCCAGGTTGACCAGCAGACCGTTGAGGCCCGCGATGATGCCGCAGCCGATCAGGGCCGGGATCAGCGGGACGAAGATGTTGGCGATCTTGCGCAGGAACAGCTTGAACGGCGTGGCGTTCTTCGCCTTCCTGGCGGCGCGCATCTCGGCACCCTGCGCGGCCAGTTCCTCCGCGGTGAGCGGGGCGGCGGCCGGGTCGGGGGCCGGGGCCGAGGCCTTGCCCTCCTCGACGAGCTTCTCGAACTCAGGGGTGACGCGGGCGACCGTACCGGGACCGAGAACGATCTGGTACGTGTCGTCCTCCACCACGCCCATGACGGCGGGCACGGCCTTCAGTGCCTCGTCCTGGACGAGCGAACGATCGTGCAGACCCAGCCGGAGCCGGGTCATGCAGTGGGCGATGGAGCTGACGTTCGCGGCGCCACCGACGAGCGGAAGGATCGCGGCGGCAGTGGCGCGGTTCTTGTCTTCTGTAGCCATGGTGCGTGGTGCCTTGCTGTGCGGGGGAGCGGAGGTGGTGCGGGGAAGGTCAGGTGGTGCGGGGGGCTGCGGCCAGGGCCGCGCGCAGGTGGCCGTCCGACGCGGACAGCAGGGTGGCGGCGGTGGGACCGTCGACCTGGCCGAGGATGGTCAGGATGGCGTTCTTCACCTCGCCGTCGGTGGCGGCCAGCGCGGCCTCGATCTCGGCGTCCGAGGCGCCGGTGGCCAGCGAGACGATGCGGCGGGAACGGGCACGCAGCTTCTCGTTGGAGGCACGCACGTCGACCATGAGGTTTCCGTACGTCTTGCCGAGCCGGATCATCGTGATCGTCGAGAGCATGTTGAGGACGAGCTTCTGTGCCGTGCCCGCCTTGAGCCGGGTGGAGCCGGTGAGCAGCTCGGGGCCGACGACGACCTCCAGGGGGTGCTCGGCGGCGGCGCCCAGCGCGGAGTCCGCGTTGCAGGACAGGCCGACGGTCAGGGCGCCCCGGGCGCGGGCGTGCTCCACGGCCCCGATCGCGTACGGCGTACGGCCGGAGGCGGAGATGCCGACCACCGTGTCCTCGGCGGTCAGGTCCAGTGCGTCGAGGTCGGCGGCGGCCAGCTCCTTGCTGTCCTCCGCGCCTTCGACGGCGGTGACCATCGCGGACGGGCCGCCCGCGATCAGACCGATCACATCGGCGGGGTCGGTGTTGAAGGTGGGCGGGCACTCGCTGGCGTCCAGGACGCCGAGCCGGCCGGCGGTGCCGGCGCCCGCGTAGATCAGCCGGCCGCCGCGGGCCATGCGCGCCGCGATGGCGTCGATCGCCGCGGAGATCTCGGGCAGCAGCTCGGCGACGGAGGTCGGGACGGACCGGTCCTCGTCGTTCATGATCCGGGCGATCTCCGCGGTGGCCAGCCGGTCGATCTCGGCGAGCTCGGGGCGGAACGCCTCGGTGGTGAGGGTGGCGAGCTGGGCGCGCAGTTCGCCGTATCCGTCGGGGGTGGCGCCGGCGTCGGTGAGGGAGGTCATGGAGAGCGGCTCTGCTTTCTTGAACTCGTGCGGTTCTGCGGGTGCGGGTGCGTGCCGCTGGTCAGCGGGTGCGGGGGGTGTGGCGGTGGGCGAGCGCCTCGTAGGACGCGGCAAGGGCGGGGGCGGCCGTCTCGTACGTACGCTGCGCGACCCCGATGAACAGGCAGTCGACGACCAGCAGCTGGCTCGTACGGCTCGACATGGCGGCCGGGCGCAGCTCGCTCTCGCGGGCCGTGGACGTGGTCAGTACGACGTCGGCGTACTGCGTGACCGGGCCGTCGGGGCGGCCGGTGATCGCGATCGTCGTGGCGCCGCGGTCGAAGGCGACGCGCAGCGGCTCGATGACGTCGCCCGTCGAACCGGAGTGGGTGATCGCGATGGCCACGTCGCCGGAGCGCAGCTGCACGGCGTTGGTCACCGCGAGGTGCGGGTCCATGTTGGCGTGCGCGATCAGGCCGATACGGGCCAGCTTCTGGGCCAGGTCCTGACCGACGAGCGAGGAGGCGCCCACGCCGTAGATGTCGATGCGGCGGGCGGTGGCCGCCGCGGCCACGGCGGCACCGAGCTGTACGGTGTCGAGCCCGGCGGCGGTGTCGGCGAGGGTCTGCTGCTCGTCGTAGGCGAGCTTCGCGACCACGTCGGCGATCGGGTCGTCGACCGCTATGTCCGCGGTGACGGCCGGCGCCCGGCCGGACTCCTGGTGGGCGGCGAGACCGGCCAGCGCGAGGCGCAGGTCGCGGTAGCCCGGGTAGCCGAGGAGGCGGGCGGTGCGGACGACGGTCGCCTCGCTGGTCCCGGTGAGCTCGGCGAGACCGGTGACGGTGAGGGCGGCGCAGCCGGCCGGGTCGCCGGCGACGGCCTCGGCGACCCGCTGCATCGAGCGGGTCATGGACGGCGCGAGCGTCCGCACCTTCGCCGCGAGAGCCGCCGGGGCGGGCGGCGATTCGGCGCTGAAACTTTCCTTCAGGTCACTGGTCACCTTTGAAAGATATTTTCAACCCCGGTGTCCGTCAACCCCCCTTTGGTCCCGACCTCCGGCGGGACCTTCGGCGCGCAGGTGGACAATGGCTGCATGGAGCTGAACCCCCTGGAGCAGGCACTGCACACCGCCCGCGCACTGGTCATGGCCGACCTCGCCGCCGGAGACGTCGCCGAGGCGCAGATCGTCTCGCTGGTCGAGGACGCGGTCACGCACCGCCGCTGGTGGGTCGAGCAGTGGCCGGACGGGGTGGAGTTCGTCGTCGGTCTCGTCGCCCAGGACGTTCAGGACGCGCTCCTGGAGCGGTACGGCCGCTGGCCGCTGTGCCCCGTGTGCGACGCGGGCGACCCGCACGCCCTGGACGTCGAGCCGGAGCTCGGACCCGATCCGCACTGGGTCTGCACGAAGGCGGCCGTCGCCGTGGCCCCGGTCGGCTCGCTGACCGGGATACTGCGGCCATGACCCTCTACATCGACCCGCCGGACTGGCCGGGCCACGGGCGCTTCTGGTCGCACCTGGTCAGCGACGTGTCCTTCGAGGAACTGCACACCTTCGCGGCGTCCATCGGCTGCCCGCCCCGCGCCTTCGAGCGGGACCACTACGACGTACCGGAAGCGCACTACGAGGACGCGGTACGGGCCGGGGCCCGGCAGATCGGCTCCAAGGAACTGGTCCGCCGCATCACCGAAGCCGGGCTCCGCCGGCCCAAGGGCCGCCCCGCCCCGGGCTGAGTCCTCCCGGAAGGCCGGCCGGTCAGCCGGTCGACGAGGGCGCGCACACCGCCGCGTCCTGCGACGCCTCCCGCGGCACCGCGGCGGGGGCGCCCGCCACCAGCCGCGACGACGAGGCGTTGCGGCTGCGCTGCAGCCGCAGCGAGAGGACCACCGTCACCAGCGCCAGCACGGTCATCGCCGCCCCCGCCCACGCGGTGGCCTCGAAACCGAAGTCCAGGTCGATCACCGTGCCGCCCAGCCAGGGCCCGCCGGTGTTGCCCAGGTTGAACGCGGCGGTGGTCGTCGCGCCCGCCAGGGTCGGTGCGGCGCCCGCGACGTTGAACATGCGGGCGTTCAGCGCCGGAGCCGTATAGAACGCCGACAGGCCCAGCAGGAACGCGAGCACGATCACGGCGGCCCGGTTCGACGCGAACAGCGCCAGCGCCGCCAGGAACACCGTGGACGCCGCGATCCCGCTCAGCAGCACCCCGAACAGGTGCGCGTCCGCGACCCGGCCGCCGATCATCGTGCCGATCAGCGCACCGATCCCGAACAGCGCGAGCACGGTCGGCACCCAGCCCGAGTCCAGCCCGGCGACGTCCGTCAGCAGCGGCGCGAGATAACTGAACGCGCAGAACACCCCGCCCGCCGCGAGCGCGGTGAGCACGATGGAGAGCCATACCTGGCGGTCGCGGTAGATCGTCAGCTCCCGCTTGAGCTGCGGCTTCTCGTCCGGCAACGGGATCTTGGGGATCAGCGTCGCCACTCCGGCCAGCGCCACGGCGGAGGCCGCCCCGACCGCCCAGAACGCCGACCGCCAGCCCAGGTTCTCGCCCAGGAAGGCGCCCAGCGGCACACCCAGCACGTTCGCGATGGACAGTCCGCCGATCATCACGGCCATCGCGCGGGCCCGGGAGTTCACCGGCACCATCGCGATGGCGACGGCCGCTCCGACCGCCCAGAACCCGGCGCACGCGAACGCGCTGACCACCCGGGACGCGAAGAGCACCTCGTACGTCGGCGCGAGCGCGCCCGCGACCTGGCCGAGGCCGAAGACGGAGATCAGCGCGATGAGCGTGGTGCGGCGGGGCAGCCGGAGCGTGGCCACGGCGAGCAGCGGGGCGCCGACCACCATGCCGATCGCGAAGGCGGATATGAGGAGCCCGGCCCGCGGGATCGACACGTTCATGTCGTCGGCGATGGGTGGCAGCAGCCCGGAGAGCATGAACTCACTGGTACCGAGTGCGAAGACCGAGAGGCCGAGGATGTACACGGCCAGGGGCATACGGGAGCGGCGAGCGGCAGAGTCGGGCATGACAGGTGCCAACAGCGAAACGGTTCTGCGCATTCCCGGCCCCGCCCCGCACCGGCCCAGCCCGGCCCGTCGCCGCGCCCTGCTCCGGCCCGGCTCGGCCCGTCGCCGCGCCCTGCTCCGGCCCGGCTCGGCCCGTCGCCGCGCCCTGCTCCGGCCCGGCTCGCCCCAGCCCAGTCCAGCCCAGCCCTGCTCCGGCTCGCCCCGCCCTCCAGCCCGGCCCCGCTCCGGCGCGGGCCGCGCTCAGTGCGTGAGCAGCTCCAGCTCCGTGGCCAGATTGTGCCGGGCCCGCGTCTCCCACTCCGCCGCCCCGTGCGGGGTACGGAAAAGCCGCGGCAGCTCCAGAAGCTGCCGCAGCACCGCCGCCCGGCCCTCCCGGAACGCCTCGTCGGGGACGAAGCCGTACTCCTCGCGCACCCGCGCCGCGTACTGCGCGTACTCCTTCGGCGGCGCCGCGAGGATCGCGAGGTCCGCGTCGCACAGGGCCTCGCCGTTCGTGTCGCTGGCGGCCGGGTCGTGCGTGACGGTGAGCCGGACCAGGCGGGCGACCTCGGCGGTCGTCGCGGCGGGCACCCCCGCCTCGGGCAGGGCGCGCTCGGCGAGGACGGCGCTGCGCTCCTCGTTCTCGGAACGGTCCGGCCGGTAGACCGCGTCGTGGAACCACGCGGCCAGCCGCACCGCGTCCGCGTCCGCGGCATGACCGGCGAGCGTGTCGATGTGGCCGAGGACCGCGGCCAGGTGGGCGATGGTGTGGTAGCGCCGCTGGGGCTCGGCCCACCGTTCCAGCAGGTTGTCGGCGTACGGCGACGGGTCCGGGCCCCCGTCGCCGCCCCGGGCGGCGACGAGGGCTTCCTGCCAGCGGATGCGGAGACTCTGGGCGCTGTCGGTCATGGGGCGACTGTAGAGGGGCCGGCCGGGACCGTGCCGGTCAGTCGGCGGTACTGGCGCCCGGCTCGTCCACGCACGACAGTGCCGCGATCTCGTCCTCGGTGGGCTTGGCCTCGTCCCGTACGGCTTTGGGAACGGCGGGGAGGCTGTTCTGGAAGTCACGCTCCCACGACGTCGCCTGGCGCACGTACTGGGTGAGCTTGTCGCGGAGCCGGACACAGTCCTTGCGGTGCCCCTTGGCCATGGCGATGCCGTAGTCGTTGGGCTCCCCGAACTTGATGCCGGGCACGACCTTGAGGGACGGGTTGGCCTGCATGAACCCGTAGAGGATCAGCTGGTCCGTGGAGACCGCGTCGACCTCCTTCTCCTTGAGCGCGTTCACGCAGTAGTTGGCGTCGTCCTCCGTACGCTTGACGATCTTGTCGTACGCCGCCTTGCTGAGCTCGTTGGCGGAGGTCGTGCCCTCCCAGACACAGACCACCTTGCCGTCGAGATCGCCCAGGGTCCGGATGCTCCGGTCGTTCGCGCGGATGAGGAAGCCCTGGTGGGTGGAGGCGTACGGGCCGACGAAGTCGAGGTCGTCGCCGCCCTTGCTCTTGGGTGCCATCCGGGTCGGGGTGATCGAGAACGTCGCGGCCACCAGTTGCACGTCCCCTTCGTGCAGCAGACGGGCCCGGTTCTTGGACAGCACACCGCTGAACCGCGGGGTGTCGTAGCCGAGCATGTTCATGAGCGTTCCGACGACGGCGATGTCGAAGCCGTTGTACTCGCCGTCGTGCGGCGAGAAGCTCGTGCCCGGCTGGTCGCTCTTGGCCGCCACCTCCGTGTCGTTGCCCAGGATCGACGGGGGGTCGGAGCTGCATCCGGTCACGGTCACGTACAGGAGGGCCGCCGCGGTGAGGGCCGCCCAGCGGCGCCGAGCTGCTCCTGCCATCTCATACCTCGCTCCGTGTGAGTTGTCCGTCAGTCGTTGTGCAGGACGCCCTGCCGGTCCACCAGCCGCAGCGTGCAGCCCTCGGCGGTCCGCACCCTCAGCTCGAAGGTCACGCCGGCCCAGTCCGCGAGGTCGCCGAGGCCGAAATCGGTCGTGGAGCGGGCGGGCAGTTCGGTCCGGCGCGGAGTGACGCTGTCGGTGACCGCGGTGAGCAGGACCCTCGTCTTGTGGGAGCAGGCCGGTGCGTCCGGGTCGTCCTCCCCGATCTCCAGGGTCAGGCGCAGCCGGTCGCGCCGGTCGGCGCGGTCCGGCTCGGCCATCGTCAGGGTGAGCACGCTGCCCGGGGCGCCGGTCAGCGGCTGAGTCCCGTGCACGTGGAACGTCGCCGCCACCTCACCGGTCCGCACGACGTCGTGGAACGCCCACCAGCTGGTCAGGGCGCAGACGAGTGAGGCGACGAGCAGCAGATCGGGAAGCCGGAGCCCCGGGCGGACCCTGCCGCCCGGCCCCTGCCGCCCCGTCGCCGTGCCGCGGTCGGGCCGGCGCAGCCCGATGTGGATGACCGAGGTGAGGAAGGCGAGCAGCAGGAACGCGAAGAAGACCACGTACTGGTTGCGCGAGCCGCCGGGCCAGTTCCAGCTGGCGTAGCCGGCGAGGGCGACGGCCAGGAGCAGGAACAGCCAGCCCGTCATGAAGGGGGCGCGATGGATGAAGATCTGGCGAAGGGCGCCGACCTTTCCGACCACGACGTTGTTGGCGCCGAACGACTGGCTGGAGACCTCTCTCCCGCCGCCCGGGTCCTCACTCACGGCCGGTCGTCCTTCTGATGCTGGTTGACGGTGCCGACGACCCCGAACACGTTGTTGTGATCGCCCCGGGAGACCACCGAGACGGGCGCGGCGGGGGCGGGTTGCGGGGCGCCCAGCAGGTCCAGGAGCTCGTGACGGCCGGGCGGGCCGTTCAGCCAGGTGGCCAGCGCCGCCGCGAGCCGTGCCCGGTCCGTATCGGTCAACCGGGCCAGCAGGGCGTCCAGTTCGGCGGCTTCGGGTGCGGTCGGGCCCGCCTCGTCATCCGCGGCCGGTCCGGTACCTCCGACGAGGCTCCGGAAGGCGCCCTCGCCCGCGTCCACGCTGCGGTCGGCGATCCGTTGCACGGCGTTGTCCATCACCCCGTCGACCATGCGGCCGGCGAAGAAGGAGAAGTGGGGGGCAAGTTGGCCGGCGAGGTCGAACAGCACGGACACGAGGGCTCCATGAGTCGTCGGAAGGATCTGCCAACACGGTTACTGCCGAGGGTAGTTGAATGAACGCGAATAGTGCAGGGCTTCGAACGGCGGTCGGATGATGATGAGATGGGGTCATGGCTGACGAACGTGATCCCGAGCTTCCCGGTCTCCTCCTGCGCACCGAGCGGGACGCCCTGCTCCCGCTGCTGCGGTCCGCCGCGGACAGCGACTTCGAACGGCGCACCGCCTGCCCCGGCTGGACGGTGCGGGACGTGCTCGCCCACTGCGGATCCGTGCTGACCCGGGTGGTGGAGAGCCGCTTCGGACCTGATGTGTTCAGCCCCGAGTGCAACGACCGGGACATCGCCGAACGGGCGGACTGGACGCACACCCAGGTCGTGGACGAGCTGGAGCGGGGCATGGCCGACGCGGGCCCCGCGATCGCCGCGGCGGGCGGAATCCTGGACGCGGTGGCGCTGGGGGAGTGGGTGCACGCGGGCGATGTACGCGACGCATGGGGGCTGCCCGGGGCTTACGAGGGCCCGGGGTTCCCGCACGCGCTCGGCCTCCTCGTCCCGCGCGCCCTGCGCCGCAAGGTCCCGCTGTTCGTCGCGGAGCTCACGGACAGCGGGCGGGACGTGGCCATCGGCGTCGAGCAGGAGGGCCGGGCCCCCGGACGGTACCGGGGCGACGGTGCGACCCTGGTCAGGCTGTGCGCGGGCCGCCCGCTGGTGGGCACGCGGTACGCACTTGAGGGCGTACGGGAGCGCGAGCTCGGCCTCTTCGACTGAGCCGCCGGCCGAGACGCCGGAGCCCGGCGGCCGTCACGGGCGCTACGGTGCGCCCGTGACGAATCTGACGAACCCGCCGGGCGGGACGGACGGGCCGGACGTGGCGGGCGCCCCGGTGCCGGCCGACGGACAGGCCCCGCAGCGGGTGCCCGTCGCGGTCATGGACCTCAACGCGGATCTGGGCGAGGGCTTCGGACGCTGGACACTCACCGACGACGAGGCCCTCCTCGCCTGTGTGACCAGCGCCAACGTGGCCTGCGGCTTCCACGCGGGCGACGCCTCCGTGATGCGGCGGGTCTGCGACTCGGCGGCCGCCCGGGGCGTACGGATCGGCGCGCAGGTCTCGTACCGCGACCTGGCCGGCTTCGGGCGCCGCGCCATGGACGTACCGGCCGCCGAACTGGCCGCCGAGGTCGCCTACCAGATCGGGGCGTTGCGGGTGTTCGCCGAGGCGGCCGGTGCCCGCGTCTCGTACGTGAAACCGCACGGCGCCCTGTACAACCGCACCGTCCGCGACGACGAGCAGGCCGCTGCCGTCATCGAGGGCGTCCGGCTGGCGGGCGGCGATCCCGCCGTCCTCGGCCTGCCCGGCTCCCGTCTGCTCGCCCGGGCCGCGGAGGCGGGCCTGAGCGCCGTCGAGGAGGCCTTCGCCGATCGCGCGTACACCCCGCAGGGCACGCTCGTGCCGCGCGGCGAGCCCGGCGCGGTGGTGCACGACCCGGACGCGGTCGTACGCCGCAGCGTGGGCATCGCCATCGACCGCGGTGTGACCGGGGCCGACGGCGGCCGGATACCCGTCGTCGCCCGGTCCCTGTGCGTCCACGGCGACACCCCGGGCGCCGCCGCACTCGCCCGGCGGGTGCGGGCGGCCCTGGAAGAGGCGGGCGTCGCGGTGCGGGCGTTCGCATGAGTGCGCCGGGACGGGCCGGCCGGCCGCTCGTCGTGCTGCCCGCCGGGCCCCGGGCACTGCTGGTCGAGCTGGACGGCCGGGAGGCCGCGGAGGCCTTCCACGCGGAGGTACTGCGGCGCCGTGCGGCGGGCGCACTGCCCGACGTGCGCGACATCGTGCCCGGCGAGCGGACGGTCCTGCTCGACGGCATCGCGCACGGCGTCGCCGCGCTCGCCCGGGAGCTGCGGACCTGGCCCGTACCGCCGCCCCGCCGGGACGGGGGCGACGCGGTGGAACTCCCCGTCGTCTACGACGGCCCGGACCTCGCCGACGTCGCCGAGGCATGGGGCGTGGCCGTCGCCGAGGTGTCCCGCATCCACGCCGGAACCGCCTTCCGCGTCGCCTTCTGCGGGTTCGCCCCCGGCTTCGGCTACCTGACCGGCCTGCCGGACCACCTTCACCTGCCGCGCCGGGCGACACCGCGCACCCGGGTCCCGGCGGGCGCCGTCGCGCTGGCCGGCCCGTACACCGGGGTGTACCCGCGCCCGTCCCCCGGCGGCTGGCAGCTCATCGGCCGGCTGCCCGACCCCGGCCCGTTGTGGGATCCGCGGCGCGAACCGGCCGCGCTGCTGGCACCGGGCGCGCGGGTGCGGTTCGTGGAGGCGGCACGGTGACGGCATCCGTGCGGCCCGCGGCCGTCGAGGTCGTCCGCGCCGGGGCCCTGACCACCGTGCAGGACGAGGGCCGCGCCGGGCTGGCCCACCTGGGCGTCGGACGGGCGGGCGCCCTCGACGCACCCGCCGCCGCGCTCGCCAACCGGCTCGCCGGCAACCCGGCCGCCGCGGCCGTCCTGGAGACGACCGCCACCGGCTGCGCCGTCCGCCCGGACCGTGCGGTGCGGGCGGTCGTCGGCGGTGCGCCGTGCCGGGTGACGGTGGACGGGCGGCCGGTGGCGTGGGGCGCCGCGGTGCACGTGCCGGCGGGTGCGGTGCTGGACGCGGGGCCCGCGGCGCACGGACTGCGCAGCTACCTGGCGTTCGCGGGCGGCGTGGCGGCGGAGCCGGTGCTCGGCAGCAGATCCGCGGACCTGCTCTCCGGGCTGGGCCCGGCACCCCTGCGCGACGGGGACGTCCTGCCCCTGGGCCCGCCCCCGCAGGCCGGCGCCCCGTCCGTCGACGCGGTGCCGTGGCCGGGCGCGCCCGGCCCACTCGTGCTCCCGGTGCACTTCGGCCCCCGCCACACGTGGTTCACGTCCGAGGCCCTGGTCACGCTCACGACCGGGGCGTACCGCGTCGGCGTGCAGAGCAACCGCATCGGCCTGCGCACCGAGGGCCCGCCGCTGGAGCGCGTCCGCACGGGCGAACTGCCCAGCGAGGGCATGGTGCTCGGAGCCGTCCAGGTGCCGCCGGACGGCCGCCCGGTGGTGTTCCTCAACGACCATCCGACGACGGGCGGTTACCCGGTGGTGGGCGTCGTCCCCGAACCCGCGCTGGCGGCTGCCGCCCAGGCGGTGGCGGGAACGGTGGTGCGGTTCGTGCGCGCCGGGCGATGAGGCGGGGCGGTCACGTCGTGGCGGGCAGCCCGAAGTGGTCGGCGATGATCCGCATCGTGACGGCGCCGTCGTCGTTGAAGCCGGGATCGGCCTCGTACGCCGGGGTCTCCCGGCCGACGATTCCCGCCTCCAGCAACTCCCCTACCAGCAGGTCTCCGTGACGCTGCGTCTCCCGGCCCCGGCCGACGTTGAAGTACGTCCGCTCGAATCCGCCCCGGCAGTTCTGGAACTGGACAGGGTGGTCCTCGCATTGCTGAATGCTGTAGTGCCGCCCGTTCGGACAGGCGCACGCGGGTGTGCCCGCCAGGAACACCGTCTCGACCCGGTCCGGCCCGCCGAAGCGCTCGTCGTAGCGGAATCCGGTGAGGAAGGCCGCCAGCTGGGAGACCTCTCCGCCACGCACGGCCGTCGCGTCCCACGTCACCCAGGCCCAGCCGCCCGACCCGCCCTGCGTACGGGCCGGATACCCGGCGTCCGCGCAGGCGGCGGCCAGTTCGGTCACATCGATGCCACGGGCGTGGACGGCGTACGTCCCCGGGGCGACGACCGGACGCGTCCCGCCCACCGCGGCCACCGCGGCCACCGCGGCCACCGGCTGTGCGGCGACGAGCGGCGGGGAGGCGAGCGGCAGGGCGGCCAGCGGCGGGGAGGGCAGGCCGAAGGCGCCGGCGATCGCCGCCACCAGCCGGAGCTCGTCGGCGTCCCCGTGCTCGTAGCAGTCGTGCACGCCGTCCTTCCACTCCTCGCACTCCGCCGCCGGGCCTATCACGCCGGCCGCGAACAGCTCGGCCGACAGATGGTCCGGGTTGTCGCCCACCCGCTGCTGCCGGAAGTCCTCGAAGCTGAAGAAGAGCGTCGTGCGCCCGTCGCGGTAGTACGCGAAGTGGGGGCCGTGGGCCTTCGCGCTGCACGGCTCGGTCACGAAGACGACCACTTCCGCCCCCTGCGGGCAGAGCCGCCCGTAGTCGACCTCTTCGTAGTCGTCGTCCTCCTCGTCGATCATGTCGTGCACGGCCCACGCCCAGCCGTCCGCCTCGCCGTGGGCGAGCGGCTCGCGGTTCTGCTCGCGCAGGCTCGCGAAGAAGGTGTCGGCGGGCAGGCCCCGGGCGAAGGCGAGGTTCACCTCGTGGCCGGGGAACGTGTCGTGCAGCCAGGTCGTCATGGAATCGATCGTAGGTCCGGCCGCTGACAACGCTGCTGCCCACGAGCCCCGTTGCCGCGCCTTCGGCCCGGCCGAAATCGCACGACAGGGCCGCGCGGCCTCTGGAAAGCTGCCCAGGACGTTCCGTACGGCGACTGGATGGGTGAGCGATGGCTTTCGTGCTGGTAGGGCCGGTTCTGGAGGGTGCGCGCGTGCGCCTGGAGCCGCTGGGGCACCGTCATGCGGAGGATCTCGCGGTGGCCGCGGAGCAGGACCGGAACTCGTACCGCTTCACCTGGGTGCCCCGCGCGCACGAGGTCGGCGCGTACATCGACGCCCAACTGGCCCGCACCGCCACCGGGAAGCTGTTCCCGTACGCGCAGATCGACCGGGCGTCCGGCCGCGCGGTCGGCGTCACGGCGTACTGGGAGCCCCGGCACTGGCTGGACGAGGAGACGCTGAGCGCGATCGAGGTCGGCTTCACCTGGCTCGCCGCCTCCGCCCAGGGCTCGGGTATCAACGCCGAGGCCAAGTACCTGCTGTTCCGGCACGCGTTCGAGGAGTGGGACGTGGCGCGCGTCGACCTGAAGACGGATGCCCGCAACAGCCGTTCCCGCGCCGCGATCGAAGCGGCGGGCGCGAGCTTCGAGGGCGTGCTGCGGAACTGGTCCCGGTCGTGGGCGCCGGGCGAGGACGGGAGGCTGCGGGATTCGGCGGTCTTCTCGGTCACGGCGGACGAGTGGCCCGCGCGCCGGAAAGCGCTCGAAGAGCGCATCGCACGCGCCCGTGGGGTCTGATCCAGCCGATCGGCTCACGCGCGCCTGCGGGATGTGATCCATCGGACGGCGCTCGCACGCCTGTGGGGCCGGTCCGGCGGACCGGCCCCACAGGCGCGTGCGGCAGGTTCCCTACGCCCCCGCCCGGAACCCGCGCAGCCGCAGCGAGTTGCCGACCACGAACACCGAGGAGAACGCCATCGCGGCCCCCGCGATCATCGGGTTCAGCAGGCCCATCGCGGCCAGCGGCAAGGCCGCCACGTTGTAGGCGAAGGCCCAGAACAGGTTCGTCCTGATGGTGCCGAGCGTCCGGCGCGACAGCCGGATCGCGTCCGCGGCGGCCTTCAGGTCCCCGCGCACCAGGGTCAGGTCGCCGGCCTCGATCGCCGCGTCCGTTCCCGTGCCCATGGCGAGGCCCAGATCGGCCTGGGCGAGGGCGGCGGCGTCGTTGACCCCGTCGCCGACCATCGCGACCGAACGACCTTCGCCCTGGAGGCGCTTGACGACGTCGACCTTGTCCTGCGGCATGACCTCCGCGTACACCTCGTCGATGCCGACCTCGGCCGCGACCGATTCCGCGACCGCCCGGTTGTCGCCGGTCAGCAGGATCGGGGTCAGGCCGAGTGCGCGCAGCCGCTCGACGGCCTCGGCGCTGGTGTCCTTCACCGCGTCGGCCACCTCCAGGACCGCACGCGCCTCACCGTCCCAGGCGACCGCGATCGCGGTACGTCCGGCGGCCTCCGCCTCGGCCTTGCGACGGGCCAGCTCCCCGGGCAGCCGGATCTCCCACTCGGCCAGCAGCGCCTCGCGGCCGACGAGGACGGCGTGGCCCTCGACGATGCCCTGGACGCCGAGTCCGGGGATGTTGGTGAAGTCGTCGGGGGTGGGCAGTGGGGTGCCGGTGCGGTCGGTGGCTCCGGTGGCGACGGCTTGGGCGATGGGGTGTTCGGAGGCGTGTTCGAGGGCTCCGGCGAGGCGGAGGACGTCGGTCTCGGCGGTGCCGTCGGTGGTGTGGACGGTCTGGAGGGTCATCCTGCCGGTGGTGACGGTGCCGGTCTTGTCGAGGACGATGGTGTCGACGCGTCGGGTGGTCTCCAGGACTTCGGGTCCCTTGATGAGGATGCCGAGCTGGGCGCCGCGTCCGGTGCCGACCATGAGGGCGGTCGGGGTGGCGAGGCCCAGGGCGCACGGGCAGGCGATGATCAGTACGGCGACGGCGGCCGTGAACGCGGCCGTCAGCCCCTGACCGCTGCCCAGCCAGAAGCCGAGCGTGCCGAGCGCGAGCGCGATGACGACCGGGACGAACACCGCCGAGATCCGGTCGGCCAGCCGCTGGGCCGCGGCCTTGCCGTTCTGCGCGTCCTCGACCAGCTTCGCCATCCGCGCCAGCTGGGTGTCGGCGCCGACCCGGGTCGCCTCGACGACGAGCCGGCCGCCCGCGTTGAGCGTCGCGCCGGTCACCGTGTCGCCGACCGCGACCTCGACGGGCACGGACTCGCCGGTGAGCATGGACGCGTCCACCGCCGACGCGCCCTCGACCACGGTGCCGTCGGTCGCGATCTTCTCGCCCGGACGGACCAGGAACCGGTCGCCGACCCAGAGATCCTCCGTGGCCACGGTGGTCTCACGGCCGTCGCGCAGGACGGTGACCTCCTTCGCGCCGAGCTCCAGCAGCGCCTTCAGCGCGGCGCCCGCCTTCCGCTTGGAGCGGGCCTCGAAGTAACGCCCCGCCAGGATGAACGCGGTGACCCCGGCGGCCGCTTCAAGGTAGATGTTCCCCGCGCCGTCCGAGCGGCCGATGGTCAGCTCGAAGGGGTGCGTCATGCCGGTCATCCCGGCGGTGCCGAAGAACAGCGCCCACAGTGACCACAGGAACGCGGCCGAGGTGCCGACCGAGATCAGTGTGTCCATGGTGGCCGCGCCGTGCCGGGCGTTGGTCCACGCGGCGCGGTGGAAGGGCCAGGCGGCGTACGTGACGACGGGGGCGGTGAGGGTGAGGGAGAGCCACTGCCAGTTGTCGAACTGGAGCGCCGGGATCATCGACATCGCGATCACCGGCACCGCGAGGAGGACCGCGGTGATCAGCCGCTGCCGCAGCGGGCGGAGCTCGTCCGCCTCAACCGTCCCGTCGGAGGCGTCGCCGCCGCGTACCGGCGGGGCCGGCTCGTGCGCCGTGTAGCCGGTCTTCTCGACCGTGGCGATCAGATCCCGTACGGAGACGTCCTCGCCCCGGTAGCTGACCCTGGCCTTCTCGGTGGCGTAGTTGACGGTGGCCTCGACCCCGTCCATCCGGTTGAGCTTCTTCTCGATACGGGCCGCGCACGAGGCACAGGTCATGCCGCCGATGGCGAGCTCGACCTCTGCGGCGACGCCGGTACCGGTGGAGCCACTGGGGGCAGTGGTGCCGGTGGTGGCTGCGGTCTGCGCGGACACGAGGGCCTCCTTCGATCGGTCGTTCATACCCCAGGGGGGTATGTGGTCATGATGCAGGTATACCCCCTACCCCTATGCAGACGCAAGGGTGATCTGCGACGGAACCGTGGACCGCGCGCCTCCGGTCGGCTGTCGCGCGTCGGGCCTCGCGTATCTTCACGTTCACGGTGAGGCTGCGCCCCCGGGCTACCGCCCCGTAGGCTGGCATTGGACTAGACCTATAGATGGTTTCTGGAGGATTGGGTTCCCATGAGCAACCGTGCAGTCCTGGAGGTGATCGCTCTCGACGCGGAGGACGCGGTCGCGGCCCAGGCGGGTGGTGCGGACCGGCTTGAGCTGGTCACCGACATGGCGGCGGACGGCCTCACCCCGTCCTGCGCGACGTTCGCGGCGATCCGCGCCGCGGTGGACATCCCGCTGCGGGTGATGCTCAGGGTGGCGGACGGCTTCGCGGCCGGCGACGTCGGCGTCCTCGTCCGCAAGGCGCGCGAACTCCGGGCGGAGGGCGCGGACGAGTTCGTGCTCGGCTTCCTGGACGCGGACGGCCACCCCGACCTCGTCGCGGTCGAGCGGATCGTCGCCGAGCTGGACGGCTGCAGCTGGACGTTCCACCGTGCGATCGACCGCGCCGCCGACCGCAACGCGCTGCGCAAGGCCCTCGCCGATCTGCCGGGCCTGGACACCTACCTCACCGCGGGCTCGCCCGCCGGGGTGGACGACGGCATCCCCACGCTGATCGTCGAGGCGGCGCGCAAGGGCGAGCCGGGGTACGAGCCGCAGATCCTCGTGGGCGGCGGCCTGCGGCTGGAGCATCTGCCGGAGCTGCTGGGCGCGGGCATCGACGCCTTCCACATCGGCGGAGCGGCCCGGCCGGGCGGCTGGGCGGGTCCGGTGGACGTGGCGGCGGTACGGGAGTGGCGGGACGTGCTCGACGCGTAGGGCCTCTCGTTCGGCTCATGCCGGGCTCACGGGGTCCCGCGTGTGCCGGACCCCGCTCCCTGGTCCGGCCCGATCCGGACGGAAGAGCCTGAGGCTCGCGCGGCAGCGGCAGCGGGGCGGGATGCCGGGACACGGCAGCCCGCCCCGGTCCGTTTCCGGGGGTGTCCGCGGGCTTCGTGCTGTCGCGACCCTGGCGCAACAAACGCCCCCGGCTTCACAATGGCGTCACGGCGGTGTGGGAACGCTCCCACGGTGCCTCCCCGGCTTCTTCATCTGCCAATGGGAGCGTTCCCACCGCTCAGCCGTCGTGCCTCGGTCCGTATTCGCCCTACCGAAAGGCCTTCGGTGAACGCCTCTCCGCCCCCGTCCCCCACCGGTCGCGCCCGCGCCCGGCGCGGACGTCGCGTGCTCGGCACGTTAGCCCTCACCGCTCTGTTCGGCGGTGTCCTCACCGCTCCGGGCGCCGCCGCCGAGGACGCCGACCCGGCCCCGGAGCAGATCACCAACGGCGACTTCGCCGCCGGTACCGCGCCCTGGTGGTGGACCGCCAACACCGCCGCCGCCGTCACGGACGGCCGGCTCTGCACCGACGTACCGGCCGGAACGGCCAACCCGTGGGACGTGATCGTCGGCCAGAACGACATCCCGCTCGTGGCGGGGGAGACGTACAGCCTCACCTACACGGCCACCTCCACCACCCCGCTGTCCATCCACACCAATGTGCAGCTGGCCGTCGACCCGTGGACCACGGACCTCTCCTCGACCGATCAGATCGGCACCGAAGCGGTCCCCGTCACCCACGTCTTCACCGCGACCGCGGACCGCGACGCCGCCCAGCTCGCCTTCCAGATCGGCGGCAGCGACGAGGCGGCCACCTTCTGCCTCGACGACGTGTCCCTGCGCGGCGGCGCCGAACCGCCCGTGTACGTGCCGGACACCGGCTCGCGCGTCCGCGTCAACCAGGTCGGCTACCTCACGCAGGGCCCCAAGGAAGGCACCCTGGTCACCGAGGCGACCGAGCCCCTGCCCTGGACGCTCAGGGCGGCCGACGGATCGGCCGCCGCCACCGGCACGACCGCCCCGGGCGGCGTCGACCCGACCTCCCGCCAGAACGTCCACACCTTCGACTTCAGCGCCGTCACGACCGCCGGCGACGGCTACACCGTCGAGGCGGACGGGCAGGTCAGCGAGCCCTTCTCCATCGGCGCCGATCTCTACGACGCCCTGCGCGGCGACTCGCTCGCGTACTTCTACCAGAACCGCAGCGGCATCGCGATCGACGCGGACCTCGTCGGCGAGCAGTACGCGCGCCCGGCCGGACACCTCGGCGTCGCCCCCAACAAGGGCGACACGGACGTGCCCTGCCAGCCGGGCGTCTGCGACTACCGGCTCGACGTGCGGGGCGGCTGGTACGACGCCGGTGACCACGGCAAGTACGTCGTCAACGGCGGCATCGCGGTCGCCGAGCTGATGGACACGTACGAGCGGACCCTGACGGCCGACGGTGCCGAGTCCGCCGAACTCGGCGACGGCGCGCTGCGGGTGCCCGAGCACGGCAACGACGTGCCGGACATCCTCGACGAGGCGCGCTGGGAACTCGACTTCATGATGCGCATGCAGGTCCCGGCCGGGCAGCCGCTCGCCGGAATGGTCCACCACAAGATGCACGACGCCCAGTGGACCGGCCTGCCGCTGCTGCCCCATCTGGACCCCCAGCAGCGCGAGCTGCACCCGCCGTCCACCGCCGCGACCCTCAATCTGGCCGCCGCGGCAGCCCAGTGCGCCCGGCTCTTCGCCCCGTACGACGCGGACTTCGCCGACCGGTGCCGTACGGCCGCCGAGACGGCGTGGACCGCGGCGAAGGCCCACCCGGACGTGCTCGCCGATCCCAACGACGGTACGGGCGGCGGCACCTACAGCGACAACGACGTCTCCGACGAGTTCTACTGGGCCGCCGCCGAACTCTTCACCACGACCGGCGCCGGCACCTACCGCCAGGCGCTCCTCGACTCGCCGCTGCACGGTGACACCGACAAGGTCTTCCCGGCCGACGGCGGCATGTGGTGGGGCGGAACCGCCGGGCTCGGCGTCCTGACCCTCGCCACCGTCCCCAACGACCTCACCGCCGGCCAGCTCGCACAGGTCCGCACCGTGGTGACCACGGCCGCCGACCGCTACGCCGCCCAGACCGAGGACCAGCTGTACGGCGTCCCGTACGCCCCGGCCGGCCAGAACTACGCCTGGGGCTCCAACAGCCAGGTGCTCAACAACATGATCGTGCTCGCCACCGCGGCCGACCTCACCGGGAAGGCCGGGTACCGCGACGCCGTACTGCGCGGCGCCGACTACCTGTTCGGCCGCAACCCGCTGAACCAGTCCTACGTCACCGGATACGGCGAGCGCAGCTCCCAGAACCAGCACCACCGGACCTGGGCGCACCAGAGCGACCCCGACCTGCCCCACCCGCCGGCCGGCTCCCTGGCGGGCGGACCGAACCTCACCGCTCCCACCTCCGGTGATCCGGAGGCGGCGGCCAGACTCACGGGCTGCGCGGCGGCGATGTGCTACCTCGACGACATCGGCTCGTACGCCACCAACGAGGTCGCCATCAACTGGAACGCGCCGCTGGCCTTCATCGCCTCCTACCTGGACGACGCCGCCGACGGGGCGGGCCCGGCCCGGGCCTGCCGCGTCACGTACTCCTCGCATCCCTGGAGCACCGGCTCGACCACCACGGTCACGGTGAAGAACACCGGAACCCAGGCGCTCACCCCCTGGTCCCTGACCTGGCTGCTGCCCGGCGACCAGAAGCTCAGCCACACCTGGAGCGCCGAACTCGCCCAGTACGGGCGTACGGTCACCGCCGCACCCCTGTCCTGGAACCGCACCCTCGCACCGGGTGCGGAGATCGACTTCGGGTTCAACAGCAGCGTCTCCGGGGCGGCCGCCGACCCGGGCACGGTCAAGCTGAACGGGAGGGCCTGCACGGCCGGCTGACCGGACACGGGGCGGGGGCGGACCGCAGCCCCCGCCCCGTGCACGTCAGCCCAGCTCCTGCGGCAGCGGCGCCGCGTGCAGGACGATCAGCCCCGACACGGCACGCGTCAGCGCGACGTACAGCCGGCGCAGCCCCGTCCGCTCGTCGGGCTCGCCGTCGACCACCGCGGCCGGTTCGTCCAGCACCACGTAGTCGTACTCCAGGCCCTTGGCCAGCGATGCCGGGACCAGCGTCAGCCGGGACTCGGCGGTCGTCTCCTGGCCGGGGGAGAGATAGCTGTGGCCCGCCGCCGTCAGCGCCTCGGCCAGCGCCGGAATGCGGGCGTCGGCGGCGATCAGACCGGTCGAGCCCTCCTGCTCCAGCGACTCCGCGCACGCCGCGACGACCGCCGCGTCCAGCGCCCCGGTGTCCGCGGCCGCCACCTCCCGGACCGACAGCGAACCGGGCGACTCACGCACCGACTCCACCGCCGCGAGGCCGGGCGAGATCACCGGCAGCAGCCGGGAGGCGTACGCGATCACTTCGCGCGGCACACGGAAGCCGGCCGTCAGCTCCTCCACGTGCGCGTCCGCCTTCCCCAGATGGTGCAGCGCCTGTTCCCAGCTCTGGGTCGACCACGGCGTCGTGCCCTGCGCCAGGTCGCCGAGCACGGTCGCCGAGCCCGTCGAGCAGCGCCGGCCCACGGCCCGGTACTGCATGGGGGAGAGGTCCTGGGCCTCGTCGATGACGACATGGCCGAGCGAGTGCGTGCGCACCACCAGGTCGGTCGCCTCGTCGATCAGCACCGCGTCCGCCGCCGACCACTTCGCCGTCTTCACGCTGCGGGCCGGCTTCGTCCACAGGATGGCCTTCTGCTCGTCCTCGCTGAGCAGCCCGTCCGCGTGCGCGGCCAGGAACTCCGGGTCCGCCAGCAGCCGCAGCACCAGCTTCGACGGCTCGACCGCCGGCCAGACCGCCTTCACCACGGCCTTCACGGCCGATGTGCGCGCCACCGCGTTCTGCACCCGGTCGTCGGGCGCCTCGCCCGCCTCCTCCATCCGCACCAGCACGGCGTGCGCGATCCGCTGCGGAAGGGCCTCGTGCGCGGCTCCGTAGCGCATGTCCCGGGCCAGCAGCTCCCTGACCATCTCCTCGATCTCGTACGCCGGGACCCGCCAGCGCCGGGACCCGCGCACCACCATCACCGGCTCCGTCGGCATCGTCACGTGCGACCGGATCGCCCTCCGCAGCACCTCCGCCATCCGGGCGTCGCCCTTGACCACGGCAGCCCGCGCCTCGTCCGTGGACCGGACCTCGACCTGCGCCGTCACCAGGTCGTCGACCGTCGCCTGCTTCACCTCCAGCTCACCGAGAGCCGGCAGGACCTGCTCGATGTAGTGCAGGAACGACTTGTTCGGCCCGATGACGAGCGTCCCGGTACGGGCCAGGCGCTCGCGGTGCGCGTACAGCAGGTACGCGACCCGGTGCAGGCCGACAGCCGTCTTCCCGGTTCCGGGCCCGCCCTGCACACACACGGTGCCGCCGAGGTCGCTGCGGACGATCTCGTCCTGCTCGGGCTGGATCGTCGCGACGATGTCCCGCATCGGGCCGACACGGGGCCGCTCGATCTCCGCCTGGAGGAGCTTGCTCGTCTGCGCCGCCTCGGACGGGTCGGTCAGGTGCTCGTCCTCGTACGCGGTCAGCTCGCCGCCGGTGTAGCCGAAGCGGCGCCGCTGACCGACGTCGAGCGGGTCCTTCCGGGATGCCCGGTAGAACGGCTGGGAGACCGGCGCGCGCCAGTCGATGACCATCGGGTCGCCGTCGGCGTCGTGGACGTGGCGGCGCCCGATGTAGAACTGCTCGCCCTCCGCACCCTCGGCCTGCGCGGCGCCCACCACATGGAGGTAGTCCAGCCGCCCGAAGAACAGCGGCGTGTGGGAGAGGTCGGCGAGCGATTTGATGCGGTCGGCGATCTGGGCCTGCAGTACGGCGGCGTTCACCCAGTTCGCCGTGACATCGCGGATGTTCAGGGCCTGGGCGTCCTCGCGCATGGCGCGCAGGGCTGCGCGCGAGGCGGAGAGATGGGCGCGCTCATGGGCGAGAGGGTCGGTGGTGGTGTCGCTTTCGTGTGCGTGCGCGGGCACGGTGTTGCCTCCGGCATTCAACGCAGGACGGCGGACCGCAGCCCGTCCCCGCTCACTGCGCGGGGGCGATGCGGTCCGCTCGGGAATCGATCACTGGCTGTCGGCCGGTTTCCGTCCGGTCGGCGGCGCTCCCCCGGCTGCCGGCGCACGTCCCGAGGACGGCCGGTACCACGGTGCGGGAGGCGGGCAGACCGGCGATTGTATCGACCGCTTCCGTCCGGCGCGAACGAATATCGCGCCGTCCATCCCGTAGGGGACGGCGTGCGACCCCAGAGGTAGACGCGCGACCGCGGGCTTCAGCCTCCGGACCGACGCGTCGGCGCACCCGTCCGGAGCACCATGGAAGACATGAGCACCGTCACCCTGAACCCGCGAAGGACCGGCCCCGCGCACGGCGCGACCGCGGCCACCGGTCACCACCGCAGCCACCGCGCCGGGGACGCGCTGCGCGCCGTCAAGGTCTACGCACGGGCCGCGTTCGGCGTCGTCGTCCTCGGCGAGTACGCGGAGGAGGCGGGCGTCCGCCGCAGGCACTGAATCCACGGCGGCGTCCGCCGCAGGCACTGAATCCACGGCGGCATCCGCCGCAGGCACTGAACCCACGGCGGCATCCGCCGCAGGCACTGAACCCACGGCGGGCATCCGCCGCAGACACTGACCCCACGGCGGGCGTCCGCCGCAGGCACTGGACCCGCCCCGCCCCGCCCCGTCAGCCGTCCGACAGCAGCTCGTCCGCGTCCACGATCCGGTACGCGTAGCCCTGCTCCGCCAGGAAACGCTGGCGGTGCGCCGCGAAGTCCTGGTCGATCGTGTCGCGCGCGACCACCGAGTAGAAGCGCGCCTCGTGCCCGTCCGCCTTCGGCCGCAGCACCCGGCCCAGCCGCTGGGCCTCCTCCTGACGCGAACCGAACGTGCCCGACACCTGAATGGCGACGGTGGCCTCCGGCAGGTCGATCGAGAAGTTCGCCACCTTCGACACGACCAGCACGCTGATCTCGCCCTGCCGGAAGGCGTCGAAGAGCTTCTCGCGCTGGGCGTTGCTGGTCTCGCCCTTGATCACCGGGGCGTCCAGATGCTCTCCCAGCTCGTCGAGCTGGTCGATGTACTGCCCGATGACCAGCGTCTGCTCGCCCTTGTGCTTGCGCACCAGCGCCTCGGTGACCTTCCGCTTCGTCGCGGTCGTCGCGCAGAACCGGTACTTCTCCTCGGCCTCGGCGGTCGCGTACGCCAGCCGCTCCGAGTCCGTCAGGTTGACCCGCACCTCGACGCAGTCGGCGGGCGCGATGTAGCCCTGCGCCTCGATCTCCTTCCACGGGGCGTCGAACCGCTTGGGCCCGATCAGCGAGAAGACGTCCGACTCGCGGCCGTCCTCCCGCACGAGCGTCGCCGTGAGCCCGAGCCGGCGCCGCGCCTGGAGATCCGCGGTGAACTTGAAGACGGGCGCGGGCAGCAGATGCACCTCGTCGTAGATCACGAGCCCCCAGTCGCGGGAGTCGAACAGCTCCAGGTGCGCGTAGACGCCCTTGCGACGGGTCGTCAGCACCTGGTACGTGGCGATGGTGACCGGGCGGATCTCCTTGCGCGTACCGCTGTACTCGCCGATCTCGTCCTCGGTCAGCGACGTCCGCTTCACCAGCTCGTGCTTCCACTGCCGGGCCGAGACGGTGTTCGTGACCAGGATCAGCGTGGTCGCCTTGGCCTGCGCCATCGCGCCCGCCCCGACCAGCGTCTTCCCGGCGCCGCACGGCAGCACGACGACCCCGGACCCGCCGTGCCAGAACCCCTCGACGGCCTGCTGCTGATAGGGCCGCAGCGCCCAGCCGTTCTCGTCCAGGTCGATCGGGTGCGCCTCGCCGTCCACGTATCCGGCGAGGTCCTCGGCGGGCCAGCCCAGCTTCAGCAGCGTCTGCTTGACCTGCCCGCGCTCGGACGGGTGCACGGCCACGGTGTCCGGGTCGATCCGGGCACCGACCAGCGGCTGGACCTTCTTCGACCGCAGGATCTCCTCCAGGACCGGCCGGTCCGTGGAGGTCAGCACGAGTCCGTGGACCGGGTGCTTGGAGAGCGTGAGGCGGCCGTACCGGTCCATCGTCTCGGCGATGTCGACGAGCAGCGCGTGCGGTACGGGGTAACGCGAGTACTTCACGAGCGCGTCGACGACCTGCTCGGCGTCGTGTCCCGCGGCACGGGCGTTCCACAGCCCGAGCGGGGTCAGCCGGTAGGTGTGGATGTGCTCGGGCGCACGCTCCAGCTCCGCGAAGGGGGCGATCACACGACGGCAGGCGTCGGCCTGCTCGTGGTCGACCTCCAGGAGCAGCGTCTTGTCGCTCTGGACGATGAGGGGTCCGGTCACGCGCTTCGGCCCTTTCTGCGGCGGGGTGGCCGGGTACCGGCCAAACCTCCAGTGTGCCGTATGCGGGGGCGGGGTGGTGTGGTCCCTGTTCCGAGGGCTGTCCCGCACGCCGATCCACCAGGAACTGCGGGACAGCCCTCAGGCGCGGGGTTCCGTCCTCGACCGCCGGACAGGACCCCGGTCACGTCTGGTCGTCCGCCAGTTCCGCCACGCCCGTGATCCGGTGGAGCGGGTAGGTGCGGACCTCGTCCGCCGTGTGGTCGTACGCGGTGACGTAGCCGCCCTCGACGCGGACCGGGGCGATCACGCGCTGGCTCGCGGCGCCCTCCGCGTTGACGTAGCCGATCCAGATCGCCGAGCCCGTCATCGCCGCAGCCTGGACGGTGACCAGGGTCTCGGCGGACGTCGTACGGGGCAGGGAGCCCGCCGCGGACCCGGACGGCGTGGGGCCGGTGTCCTTGTGGACGACCGTCGCCGCCGTGTCCCCGGCCCGGATCGCCCGGACCGCAGCCCCGAGCAGCGTCGGGTCGGGCAGCGGCGGGCCCTCGGGGACGGGGACGGGCGCCGTGCGCGGCGGCGTGCGGACGGCGCCGGCGCGGGTGATCAGGACATCGCCCTCGGCGGACTCCGCGGCCGGCGCGTACCCCATCTCGCGCAGGCCGTCGAGGAGGGACGCCGGGTCGATCCGGGCGGCCAGTGCCGTCGGGGCGAGCCGGCGCAGGCGCAGGGGCGCGGAGCGCTTGTCGGCGAGGATCTCGTTGAGGACGGCCTCGTCGTCGCAGCGTACGTACGAGGAGGCGGCGCCGATCCGCAGATGGCCGTGGCGGCGGGACACGTCGTCGATGAGGTAGCTGAGGGGCTGCGGCACCGGCGTGCGGCTGTGCGCGGCGAGGAAGGCGTGCAGGTCGGCGGCGGACTGCCCCGCGTCCAGGGCGCGGCGTACGGAGCCCGGGGTGAAGCG
The DNA here is from genome assembly GCF_044756845.1 of Streptomyces sp. NPDC091416. Taxonomy (NCBI): domain Bacteria; kingdom Bacillati; phylum Actinomycetota; class Actinomycetes; order Kitasatosporales; family Streptomycetaceae; genus Streptomyces; species Streptomyces sp. NPDC091416. The sequence continues at coordinate 1,289,965 of NZ_JBIVTU010000001.1, read as the reverse complement.
GTAGACCGTCGCGCCGCCCTTGGACTCGATGTCCGCGAGGGCGGAGAGCATGTCGGCGAGGGGGCGCTCCAGCGGGCCGGGGGCGACGGCGGTCAGGTCGGCCTGGAGCAGGACGTGGTCGAGGGGTTCCGGGATGAGCGGGGCGAGCCGGGCGGCGGCCTCGGCGGGCCCGCCGGAAAGCAGGGCGCGGGTCTGCGAGGCGAGGGCGCCGCGGCCCGTGATGCCGAGGAGCTCCGACTCGTTGAGCGTCCACAGGGCGATCCGGGACCGGAGGTCGGTGGTGTCCCCGGCGGACGCGGAGGCGCCGCGCAGCGGCCGTTCCCAGCGGAGCCGGGCGAGCAGGGACTCGGGGTCCGGGGCGGTGCCCGGCGGCAGGGCGGCGAGCAGGGCCAGGACCCGGTGGCGGACCTCCGGCGCGGCGGAGCGGTCGAGTTCGGGTCCGAGGGCGGACAGGGCGCGGCCCTTGGCGTCCTGTCCGCCGACCAGGCCGGAGGTGCGGGTGGCGGCGAGCCAGGCGGAGGCGAGGTCCACCCAGCGGTCCTGGGCGGACAGCTCCGCCCAGTCGTCGTACGCGGGAGTCGGCGCGTACCGTTCGTCCGCCTCGCCGTCGGAGGCCAGCAGCCCGGCCGCGTAGGCGAGTTCGACCCAGAACGCGGCGACGGGCTCCGAGACGTCCAGGGTGGCGGCGGTCTTCTTCAGCTCGCGGACGCTGAGGCCGCCGGCCCGCAGTATGGCGGGGCCGCCCCCGTTCCAGCTCTTGATCAGTTCCTCGACGGTGGACACCGCGAGGAACGCCTGGCCGGCCGCGGCGCCGTCCACAGCCTGTGGATCGCGTTCGGCGACGGTGGCGAGGGTGGGCGGCTGCGGTTCGGGCACGCGGTGGGCGCGCCCCGCGCGCAGATGCAGCGCCGCCTCGCGCGGCAGCACGACGGTGCGGGTCGACACGGGCAGCAGGAGACCGCGGTCGCGCAGCCACTTCACGGGCGGCGTGGGGTTCGGGGTGACCTCGCCGTACGGCGGACCCCAGACCAGCCGGTCCAGCACCGACAGGGCCTCCACCGGTGCGGTGTCGAGGAGTTCGCCCATCCGGGTGCGGTCGGTGAACAGCGCGGAGAGGGCGTCGACCGCGGAGACCGGGTCATGGGTGGCGGGCAGTCCGGCCTCGCGGAGGATCTCCTGGAGCCGGCCGGGCGACATGCCGGCGGTGGCCTCGGCGACGGTCGGCCCGAGACCGGTGGGCGAGGGGTGCTGCGGAGACGGCGACAGCAGTTCACGGGCGGTGCGCACCAGACGAAGCCGGTCGTTCTCGCCCCAGACGAGGGCCTGTTCGCGCAGCGTGTCCAGCGCACCGGGCAGCGCCGCCACGATCGCGGCACCCGCGTCGTCCCGGTGCTCCCCGTCGTCCCGGCCGTCGCCCGTGAGCAGGCCCAGCAGGATGTCGTACGGCGCCGGGTCGGGCGCGACGGCCAGGGCCTCGGCGGTCTGCAGGGCGAAACGGTCGAGGTGCTCCAGGGCGCGGACGACGGAGGCACGGGTGCCGGCGCGTGTCGCGAGCTGGGTGATGTCGCCGGGCACGGGGGTGAGGAGATCGGGCCGGGCACGCAGCAGCCCGGCCAGTGACTCGTCGTCCCGGGCGCGCAGAGCCTCGGCGAGCGTCCGCGGTGGTGTGGTCATCCCCATCCGTCCCACGGTAGTCGCTCCGGACAGGCCCGAGGACGCTACCGTCGGTGCAGGGCGGTTAGAGGGGAACGATCGCGTGGGGATCGAGAGCGACCAGCTGGTCTACGACTACTTGAGCCGGGTCGGCGACCTGGCCCAGCAGCAACAGCTGTCCTCGGGCATCCGGATGAGGCTCGTGTCGCAGTTGCGGGGCGAGATCGACCGGCAGCGGGTGGCGCAGGCCGCGGACACCCCGGGGGCGGTGCGCCGCATCATCGGGAAGCTCGGCACCCCCGACGAACTCGTCGCGGCGGCGGCCTCGGCGGGCGACGGCACGCCGTTCCCGCAGCCGGAGCCGGACACGGGCGGCGCGCAGCCGGCGGGGGTCCCGCGCCCGCGCCGGGCGAGGCTCCGGAAAGACGGTTCGCGCAAGGGCGCGTCGGAAGCCGGGGAAGGCGCTTCGGGGCCGTCGCCCCGCCCGGCGCCGTTGCCGCCGCACCGGGCGGGTTCGGACGAACTCGGCCCGTCGGGGGACGACACGGACTGGTGGAGCGTGGCCCCGGGCCGGTTCGGTGACGTCGGTGAGTTCGGCGCGGGGACCGACGTACCGGGCTTCCGGGGCGGGGTGGAGATCCCGGCGGTGCTGAGGCCGCCGGTGGCGGCGGAGGACGAGGGCTTCGCGGAGGAGGACGAGGAGTTCGACGACTCCGACGACTCCGACGACTCCGACGAGTCCGACGAGTCCGGCGAGGAGGAGGCGGAGGCCGGGACGCCGCGCCGCAGGCGGTTGCCCCGGCTGCGCCGCGCCCGTGACCGCGAGGCCGCCGCGGGCCGCGGCTTCGCGCACCCCCTGCTCCTGCTGGCCGCCGGGCTGCTGGTGGCCGGCGCGGTGATGAACCCCCCGCAGGCCCTGCTGGTCCTGGCGGCCGGCTGGCTGCTCGCGTACGGCTCCCGCACGTTGTCTCGTGCGGAGGCGAAGTGGGTGGCGATGGGGCTGCCCGGCCTCGTCGCGGCGGGCGCCCTCGTCTGGCTGTGGGGCCGGATGGACGGCCGGTGGGGCGCGCCCATCGCGGAGGGGCAGATGAGCCCCGCGATCGGCGAGACGTGGCCATGGGTGCTGCGGGGCGCGGCCGTGGCCTCCGCGCTCTACCTGATCCGGCGCGCGCGGGGCCCTCGGCCGGGCGGGCGGTGAGGTTGCCGCGCCCCTTTCCGGGGCGGGGGGGTTCCGTCCTCAAGCGCCGGACGGGCTTGATTCGTGCGGGTTCCCCGTCGGGTGCGGCCGCCCACGCCCGGTGGGTGGGGGTGGGGTCCCTCCGGGGAGATCTCCTCGGAACTGGCGTGTTCACCCGGGTACGTGATTGACCCGGGTCGTACGCCAGTCCCTGCGGGGACTCCCCTGCACGCCCCCACCCACCCGTCGCGCGCCTGCACACCGGCAATACGACCGCCGCAGACGCAGGACGGCCGGTCCGGGGCCGTGCAGGGGAGTCCCCGCAGGACGACGCACATCGACCCGGGTCCTTCGCGTAGCGGCGGAACGTGCGGCGTCCGAGGAGATCTCCCCGGAGGGGCCCCGGACCCCCACCACCGGACAGAGGCGGGCCGCACCCCGCGGAGCGACCCGCGCAATTCAAGCCCGTCCGGCGCTTGAGGACGGAACCCTCAGCCCCGGACCGGGGCAAGGCCAGCACCCCCGCTGCCCGCTCAAGGGTCCCGCCCCGGACCGGGGCAAGGTCAGGACCCCACTGCCGCCCGCCCAAGGGCCCCGCTAGGACAGCTTCGTGCCGAACTCGTCGAGGATCAGGTTCGCCGCCGTGTAGCCGATGCCGGCGATCCACAGGCGGTCGTCGACCTTGAAGACCTTGCCGTTCTTCGAGGCGGTCAGGCCCTTCCACAGGCCGCTCTTCATCGTCCTGGTCGTCCCCGCCTTGTCCGGGTCGCCGTACGTGGACGTGAAGACGACGTCCGCGTCCGCGAGGTCGATCTTCTCGGGGGAGACGTCGTAGGAGAAGCCGTCCTTGGCCTTGTCCGTGATGGCGGGCCGGCCCATGCCGAGGTCGGCGAGGATCGAGCCGATGTAGTTCTGCTTGCCGTAGATGCGGATGTCGGCGCCCTCGACGAAGCGGACGAAGTTGACGTCCGTGGCCGCCGCCTTCTCCTTGCCGCCGATCGCCTCGGTCACCTTCGCGACATGGGCGTCGTACGCCGCGACGACCTTCTTGGCCTCGGCCTGCTTGCCGAGCGCCTCGGCGTGGACCTGGAAGTTCTCCTTCCAGGCGGTGCCGGTGGACTCCGTCATCACGGTGGGGGCGATGGCGCTGAGCTGCTCGTAGCGGTCGCCGTCACGGACCTTGCTGGTGAGGATCAGGTCCGGCTTCAGGGAGGCGACGGTCTCCATGTTGGGGTTGGCGATCTCGCCGACCTCCGTGAGCTTCTCCGTCTTCTCCGCAGGCAGGTAGGCGGGGAAGCCGTCCTCCGTGGCGGAGTGCGTCGCGCCGACCGGCTGCACGCCCAGGGTGAGCGCCGAGTCCAGCTCGCCGGTGTCCAGGACCACCACGCGCTTGGGCGTCACGGGGACCTTCACGTCACCCATGGCCGTCTTGACGGTGTGCGTCGCTGCGGCGTCCGTCTTCCCGCCGTCGTCGCTGTCCGAGTCCGACGAACAGGCGGTGAGCGCGAGCGCGCCGGTCAGCGCGAGGGCTCCGAGCGTGATTCCGCGGTGGCGGAGGGCGGTGGGCATGGGGAGCCTTTCGTGGGTGGGGTGCGGAGTCAGGAGGAGGGTGCGGGCTGCCAGGGAGCGCCCGGGACGACGAGCGGGGAGCCCGTCACCGGGTCCGGGACGATCACGGCTTCGAGGCCGAAGACCTCGCGTACGAGTTCCGCGGTGACGACGTCCCGCGGGTGGCCCTCGGCGACGATCCGGCCCGCCTTCATGGCGACCAGGTGGTCGGCGTAGCGGGCGGCCTGGTTGAGGTCGTGCAGCACCGTCACCACGGTCCGGCCGCGGGTGCCGTCGGCGGCCGGGGCGGCGAGCCTGCGCACCAGGTCGAGGACCTCCACCTGGTGGGCGATGTCGAGGTACGTGGTCGGCTCGTCGAGCAGCAGCAGGTCGGTGTCCTGGGCGAGGGCCATCGCGATCCAGACGCGCTGGCGCTGGCCGCCGGAGAGTTCGTCCACGGAACGGGAGCCGAGCGCGGTGATGTCGGTGCGTTCCATGGCCTCGGTCACCGCCCGTTCGTCCTCCTGGGACCACTGCTGCCACCAGTGCTGGTGGGGCTGGCGGCCGCGGGCGACGAGGTCGGAGACGGTGATCGCCTCGGGGGCCACGGGGGTCTGCGGGAGCAGCCCGATCGACTGGGCGATCTTCTTCGTGGGGATCTTCGACAGCTCGGTGCCGTCCAGGAGCACCGCCCCGCCACGCGGTTTGAGGAGCCGGCCGAGCGCGCGCAGCGTCGTCGACTTGCCGCAGGCGTTCGGTCCGACGATGACGGTGACCTTCCCGTCGGGCACGGCGAGGTCCAGCTCGTGGACGACGGTCCGGTCCTCGTACGCGAGGGTCAGCTCGCGCACCGTCAGACGGCTGGTCGTGGTGTCCTGCTGCCGGGTCGTGGTCATGCGTTGCCTCCCGAGCGGCCACCGTGACCGCGGATGATCAGCCAGATCAGGTACGGGGCGCCGACCGCCGCCGTCAGGACGCCCACCGGAAGTTCGGTGGGGGAGAAGAGCCTGCGGGCCAGCAGGTCCGCGAAGACGACGATGACCGCGCCGAGCAGCGCCGAGCAGAGCAGCGGGATCTGTGCGGTGCGGGTCATGCGGCGGGCGATCTGCGGGGCGAGCAGGGCGACGAAGTCGACCGGTCCGGCCGTCCCCGTGGCCACGGACGCCAGGATCACGCCGAGGGCGACGAGCCCCAGGCGTACCCGCCCGAGCCGGACCCCGAGCGCGGTCGCCGTGTCGTCGTCCATGGAGACGGACCGCTGGGCGCGGGCGGCCCACAGGACGGCGGGCAGCAGGACGAGGAGGGTCCAGCCGATGGGCGCGGCCTCGTCGTAGCCGCGGCCGTTGAGCGAGCCGGTCATCCAGATCTGGGCCTGCTGGGCGACGAGGTAGTCGCCCTTGGTCAGGAACAGGGTGGTGACCGAGCGCAGCGCGATCGCGAAGCCGATGCCGATGAGGACGAAGCGGGTGGCGTGCAGCCCGCCGCGCCAGGCGAAGACGTAGACGAGCGCCGCGGCCGCGACCCCGCCGATCACCGACAGGTACGGCAGGACCGTGTACGAGGTGATGCCGAAGGTCATCGCGCCGACCGTGAGCGCGCTCGCGCCCTGGCTGATGCCGATGATGTCCGGGCTGGCGAGGGGGTTGCGGGCCACGGTCTGGATCAGCGCGCCGGCGATCCCGAAGGCGAGGCCGACGAGGAGCCCGACGACCATGCGCGGCATCCGCAGCGTGCCGACGACGAGTTCGTCCGGGGAGGGCCGCCCCAGGACCACGTTCAGGACCTCGCCCGGTGCGACGAAGCTCTCGCCGACGCAGAGGTACGCGACGCAGACGACGGCCAGCAGCACGACGAGCGAGGCGGCGACGACCGCGGCCCGGCGGTGCAGCAGGAACCGCCCGCGTGCCCCGATCGACACGAGGCTGTACCCGGCGGGCCGCACCGCGGCCGTGGGGGCGCTCATGCGGGCACCGCCTTCCGGCGGACCAGCGTGACCAGGAACGGCACTCCGATGAGGGCCGTCATGACCCCGGCGGGCACCTCGCTCGGCGGGAAGACGATCCGGCCGATGACATCGGAGACGAGCAGCATCACGGGTCCGATCAGGGCGGCCATCGGAAGCACCCAGCGGTGGTCGCTGCCGACGATCGCCCGGGCAATATGGGGAACGGCGAGGCCGATGAACGCGATCGGGCCGGCCGCCGCGACCCCGGCTCCGGTGAGCACGGTGGCGCCGATGCCGCCGACGACGCGTACGGTCGCGATCTTCTGCCCGAGGCCCTTCGCCATGTCCTCGCCGAGCGCGAGGGCGTCGAGCCCGCGGGCGACGCAGAGCACGAGCACGGTGCCCAGCAGCAGGAACGGCCAGATCTGCTGGGCGACCTCGGCCTCGCGGCCGGCGATCGAGCCGACCTGCCAGAACCGGAACTCGTCCAGCGCGGACGCCTTCGTGGTCAGCACGGCCATGGTGACGGACACCAGCAGCGCGTTGATCGCCGCGCCGCCGAGCGCGAGCTTCACCGGGGTGGCGCCGCCGCGTCCGCTGGAAGCGATGGCGTACACGGCGACGGACGCGACGGCCGCGCCCGCGAAGGCGAACCAGACGTATCCGGTGAGCGTGTGGATTCCCGCGTACGCGATGGCCAGCACGACGCCGACCGAGGCGCCCTGGCTGATGCCGAGGATGCCGGGGTCGGCGATGGGGTTACGGGTGATGCCCTGGAGCACCGTGCCGGCGAGGGCGAGCGAGGCGCCGACCATCAGACCGATCAGGGTGCGGGGCACCCGCATGTTCCGGATGACTTCGGCGGCGTCGGAGTGCCCGCCGTGCAGCAGCACGTCGAACACCTCCGACGGGGGTATGGAGCGGGCCCCGACGGCGAGGCTGAGCAGTACCGCGACCAGCAGCGCCACAACGGCCGCCGCCGTCGCGAGAGCGCGTCTGGAGCGGCGTGGTGCGGCGGTTGGCATCGAACCCCATAGACAGGCGAGACAAGCGAGACAAAGCAAAGCAAAGTAAGGCTTGGCTAAGTCTAAGCGGCGCCTGTGCGGTGCCTTCCGGCGGTGTACCGGGTGCGGTACGGGGTCTGCACAATGGACGGCATGGCTCCCCACACGCTGACGGTCGGCTTCGACCTGGACATGACGCTCATCGACTCACGGCCGGGCATCGCGGCCGCCTTCAAGGTGCTTTCCGCCGAGACGGGGGTGCACATCGACACCGATCTGGTGGTGAGCCGCCTCGGTCCGCCGCTGGAGCAGGAGATCGCGCACTGGTTCCCGGCCGCCGATGTGGCCGCGATCGCCGACCGCTACCGCGCGATGTATCCCGCGTACGCGATCGGACCGTCGCTCGCGATGCCCGGAGCACGGGAGTCGGTCGACGCGATACGCGCGCTCGGCGGCCGGACGATGGTCGTGACCGCGAAGTACGAACCCAACGCCAAGCTCCACCTCACCCACCTCGGCATCGAACCCGACGTGATCGTGGGCGGTCTGTGGGCCGAGGCGAAGGCGGAGGCGCTGCGTGAGCACGGGGCGGGCGTCTACGTGGGCGACCACACGGGCGACGTACGCGGCGCGCAGGCGGCGAACGCGGTCTCGGTGGGCGTGACGACGGGCCCGTGCGACGAGGCGGAGCTGCGCGCGGCGGGCGCGGACGTCGTCCTCACGTCGCTGACGGAGTTCCCGGCGTGGCTGGAGACGTACACCGCGTAGCCGGGGGTTCCGTCCGGCGACGGGACGGCGGCCCCGCGCCGGGAACCGGGCGACTACCGCCGGGCCGACCCCGCCCGCGCCGACCGGACCACGCCGGCCGCGGCGATCAGGAAGCCGACGCCCATCAGCATGCACAGGGACCAGAAGACGGACGGAAGCGGATCGGTGCCGAGGAACAGCGGGGCCATCGTGGCGAGGGTCGCCAGGGCGCCGAGGAGGAAGACGATCGCGCCGATGCGGACCAGCCGGTCGCCTGCGCCGGAAGTTGGAGTACTCACCCCGTCAGGGTAGTTCCCGGCGGCGGTGGACCAGTCCCGGGCGGGGCAGGTGCCGTTTCCGGACAGAGTCCGGATGACCAGGCTTGACGAGGGGTACTTCCTCTGTGAAGGCTGCTGCCAGCAGGGGAAGCGCGACCACAGGACGACCTGACCTGCTGAGGGCTTTGTTCCGGCATACGGGTTGAGATGGGGTGCGTGCTTTGCCGACTGGCAAGGTCAAGTGGTTCAACAGTGAGAAGGGCTTCGGCTTCCTCTCCCGCGACGACGGCAGCGATGTCTTCGTGCACTCGTCCGTGCTTCCCGACGGAGTCGACGCACTCAAGCCCGGCCAGCGCGTCGAGTTCGGCGTGGTCGCCGGACAACGCGGTGACCAGGCGCTTTCCGTGGCGATCCTCGACCCCACCCCGTCCGTGGCGGCCGCCCAGCGCCGCAAGCCCGACGAACTGGCGTCGATCGTGCAGGATCTGACGACCGTGCTGGAGAACATCACGCCGATGCTGGAGCGCGGCCGGTACCCCGACAAGGCGTCCGGCGCCAAGATCGCCGGCCTGCTGCGGGCGGTCGCGGACCAGCTCGACGTGTAGCGCACCGACGGGCGGCCGGACGGGCGGTCAGGCGAACGAGAGCGCGTCCGGGCCGAGGGGCGGAACCAGTCCCTCGGCCGCGGCGCGCGTCAGCAGTCCCCGGATCGCCGCGTAGCCGTCCTCGCCGAGGTCGGCGGTGAACTCGTTCACGTACAGACCGATGTGCTGGTCGGCGACGGACGGGTCCATCTCCTGCGCGTGCTCCAGGACGTAGGGACGCGAGGTCTCCGGGTCGTCCCACGCCATCCGGACCGATGTGCGCACCGAGTCGGCGAGCAGCTTCAGCGTGTCCGCGCCCAGGGAACGCTTGGCGATGATCGCGCCGAGCGGGATCGGCAGCCCGGTCGTGTCCTCCCAGTGCCGGCCCATGTCGGCCAGGTTGTGCAGCCCGTAGTTCTGGTACGTGAAGCGCGCCTCGTGGATCACGAGACCGGCGTCGACCTTGCCGTCCCGCACCGCGGGCATGATCTCGTCGAACGGCATGACGACGATCTCGCCGACCCCGCCGGGCACGACCTCCGCCGCCCAGAGGCGGAAGAGCAGGTACGCGGTGGAGCGCTCGCTCGGCACGGCGACGGTCTTCCCCGTCAGGTCCGTGCCCGCCTCCTTGGTGAGGACGAGCGGCCCGCAGCCCCGCCCCAGCGCCCCGCCGCACGGCAGGAGCGCGTACTCGTCGAGGACCCAGGGCAGCACGGCGTACGACACCTTGAGCACGTCCAGCTCACCGCGCTCGGCCATGCCGTTGGTGATGTCGATGTCCGCGAACGTGACGTCGAGCGCGGGCGCGTCCGGCACCCTTCCGTGCGCCCAGGCGTCGAAGACGAACGTGTCGTTCGGGCACGGCGAGAAGGCGATCCGCAGCGGGTCAGGAGTCGTTTCGGTCATGGTGGATCCAGCCTTCCAGTACGGGGGTGAGCTTCCCGAACGCCTCGGTGAGCGCGGCCAGCGCGTCGCCGATGCGCCAGGCGTCGCGGTCGCGGGGGCCGACGGCGTTCGAGACGGCCCTGATCTCCAGGACGGGGACGCCGCTCAGGGCGGCCGCCTCCGCGACCCCGAAGCCCTCCATGGCCTCGGCCACGGCGCCGGGGTGTGCGGCGAGGAGGGCGGCGGCGCGTTCGGCGCTGCCGGTGACCGTGGAGACGGTGAGGATGTCCCCGGTGACGGCACGGGTCGCGGCGCGCGCCGCCTTCACCAGTGAGCGGGGCGGGAAGTGCCAGACGCGGCCGAAGCCCAGACCGGTGACGGGCACGAAGCCCGCCGGGGTCTCGGCGCCCAGGTCCGCCGCGCCGATGCGGCCGGCCACGACGAGGGAGCCGACGGGGGCCACACCGGCGAACCCGCCGCCGATTCCGGCCGAGATCACCAGGTCGTAGCGGTCCGAAGCCAGGGCGAACGCGGCGGAGGCCGCCGCAGCCGCGGGTCCCGCGCCGCCCGCGAGGACGTCGTAGGGGCCCGCGCGGTGGATCTCCGCGCCCGGAACCGTATGGACGGAGATCTCGCCGCCGGGCCCGGACGCACGCGTGACCGCGTCCCGTTCCACCGGGACAGCGGTCACGACGAGCACACGCACGGGGGAAACCCTCCGGGGTCAGGAGGGGGTCAGTCGGACTTCTCGAGCTTGAAGTGCCAGATGCCGGTCAGCTTCTTGCCGTCGGTCTCCACGATGCTGACCTGGGTCGACTTCGTGGTCTCGCCGGTCTGGCTGGAGAAGAAGGCGCTGCCCGGGATGGACCGGTAGGTCTTCTTGTACGGCTCCTGCTCGGCCTGCTGGCCGTTGATGAAGAGGGTCCAGCCGTTGTCCGCGACCTCGGGGTCGACGCCGAAGCGGACCTTGTCGTCCATCGCGGCCTTGACGGTCTTCTCCGCCTTCTTGTTGAGGCAGCCCTGGATATCGGATTCCTTGAGGGCCTTGCCGTCGTTGTAGCAGGACGCCTCGGCACTCACCGAGTTGTCGCCGACCGTCACGGTGGCGAGCGGCGTCGGCTTGTCGCAGGCGGAGAGGACAAGGAGTCCCGCGGACACGGCACCAAGAGCGACGCCGATTCGACGGCCCTTACCGGAGAAGAACGCAACGGTCATGGGCCGAAGGCTATCGGTCGCTCCGGCTCACGCCACGCGGGGGTGCGGCGAGCCGCGCCGCGCGGCGCCCAGCAGACCCCGTACGGACGTGGCGGCACCCAGCGCGAGGATGCCCGCGGCGACCGACATGCCCAGTACTCCGTTGAGGGGGAGGGCGATCCCGACGGCCCCGCCGGCCACCCACGCCATCTGGAGCAGCGTCTCCGACCGGGCGAACGCGGACGTCCGCACCTCCTCCGGCACATCACGCTGGATCATCGCGTCCAGCGACAGCTTCGACAGCGCCTGGGTGAAGCCCGCCATGGCCGCGAGCGCGGCGACCATGACCGTGCTGAAGAAGACGGCGGCCAGGACGGCGACGCCCAGCGCCAGGCCCAGCACCGAGGCGACGATGATCTCGGGACCGCGCGCCCTGAGCCAGGAGCCGACCGCGGTGCCCAGCGCGTTGCCCACGCCCGCGGCCACACCGACGATGCCGAGCGAGATCGCGGCGCTCTGGCCGGCCAGCGGGTGCTCGCGCAGCAGGAACGCCAGGAAGAAGATCAGGAAGCCGGAGAGCGCCCGGTGGGAGGCGTTGGCCTGGAGCCCGTGCAGGACGGAGGGGCCGACCGAGCGCAGCCCGGGCCGCTTCTCGCCGTTCCTCTCCTTGGTCCTGGCCGGTTTCTTGCCGTTCCCGGGCGTGGCGTTCTTCCGGAGCGGTTCGGGCCGGGCGGCACCCTCGCCGTGCGGCGGCACCAGATGGGCCTTGCGCTCGCCCTTCGCCGAGTCCACCTTGGGCGGCAGCGTGAAGGCGAGGACGGCACCGCCGACGAAGATCGCGCACGCGCCGTACAGCGGCCACGGCGGCCCGATGGTCTGGAGTCCCGCCCCGATGGGCGCGGCCACGCCGGTCGCCAGGAGACCGGCGAGGGTGACCCGCGAGTTGGCCTTCACCAGCGAGAAGCGGGGTGGCAGCAGACGCGGTACGACAGCACTGCGCACCACTCCGTACGCCTTCGAGCACACCAGCACGCCCAGGGCGGCCGGATACAGCTCCAGGCCGCCGGTGGCGACCGCGCCCGACATGGTGAGCGCCAGGGCGGCCCGGGCCAGCATGGAGCCGGCCATGGCCGCGCGGCGGCCGTGCGGCAGGCGGTCCAGGAGCGGGCCGATGACCGGGGCGAGGAGGATGAACGGCGCCATGGTGACGGCGAGGTACAGCGCGACCCGGCCGCGGGCCTGGTCCGTCGGTACGGAGAAGAACACGGTCGACGCGAGCGCGACGGTGATCATCACGTCGCCCGCGCCGTTCACCGCGTGCAGCTCGATCAGCTTGCCGAGGCCCGACTCACCGGCCCCGTGGGCGTGGGTCGCCTTCCGGATGCCGCGGGCGGTTCCGGTGAACGGGGTGTGGAGGGCACGACCGATCGACCGGCCCGTTCTGCGGAGCGGACCGGATGCGTCGTGCGACCTGGCAGAAGCCACTTGGTCATAGTGCCCCAGTCCCCGGCGTCACGAACCGAGATCGGCGCGGGGCGCCGTGTGGACCGCCCCGTCGGGTCAGTGATCGACCAGGTCGCAGGGGGTGCGGAGGGCCGGATCGGCAGAGCCGGAGAGGCTCACTCGGCGCAGACACGGCGTCGGATACGACGTCGTTTGGGACGGGCAGGTGGGCGGGGAGCGGCGGAGAGGGTAGCGTGCCTAGCGCGCCACCGGCGGTTGTTCTTGGCCGCGCGCCTCTCGGCGATCCCGCAGAATGGATCGCAGAAGGTGCGCCCGAGGCAGGTACAAACGGGTGTGGACGTCGACGCGGCCCCCAGGTCCGCTCCGCCCGCAACCGTATGGCCGAAATCGATGGATGTGCTGGCGCGCTCGTGAGACTGGCGTAGGAGAGAAGCGAGACCTGTGAGTGCTGCGACGACGAGAAGCCGTACGGCCCGTACCCCCGTTCCCGACCGTCTGTGCGCCGAGGCCGTAGACCTCGCCCGCGCGGCGGCCGAGGAAGCGGCCGCGCCGGGAGTGGTGGGTGAGCATGTGGCCGTGGTCCCCGAGGGGGACCGCGTCGTCACGCACTACTTCGAGTGCAAGGACCCGGCCTACCGGGGCTGGCGCTGGGCGGTGACGGTCGCCAGGGCCTCCCGCGCGAAGAACGTCACGCTGGACGAGACGGTCCTGCTGCCGGGCACCGACGCGCTGCTCGCACCGGAGTGGGTGCCGTGGAGCGAGCGGCTGCGGCCGGGCGACATGGGGCCGGGCGACCTGCTGCCCACCGAGGCGGACGACCTGCGCCTGGAGCCGGGCTACACCGGCGAGGACGAGCTTCCGCCGAACTCCGCGGTCGCCGCGGTCTCGGGCGAGCTGGCCGACCTCGTCGAGTCCGAGGACGCGGAACTCACGACGCGCCCGGAGCCGCCGCGCCGCGGCTCGATCGCGTCGGTCGCCGACGAGCTCGGCATGCGGCGTGCGCGGGTGCTGTCCCGGTACGGGCTCCATGCGGCGGCCGACCGCTGGGACGAGGGGTTCGGCGCGAAGACGCCGATGGCGCAGGCGGCCCCGGCGACGTGCGTGTCGTGCGCCTTCCTGGTGCCGCTGGCGGGCTCGCTGAAGCAGGCCTTCGGGGTCTGCGCGAACGAGTTCGGTCCGGCGGACGGGCACGTGGTGTCCCTGTCGTACGGATGCGGCGGGCACTCGGAGGCCGCGGTCATGCCGAAGCCGCCGAAGCCGGCGCCGCACGCGCTGGACACGATGCAGGTGGACGAGTACCCGCTGCGGCCGGCGCGGGATTCCGGCTCCGTGCCGGTGGAGACGGACGGCCCGACGGAGGACCTCGGCCACTCCTGAGGCGGTGGCCGCGGGGTGAGGGTGCGGGTTGCTCCGTGGGGTGCGGGCTGCTCCGGCGGACCGGTTCCGTCCTCGAGCGCCGGACGGGCTGTTCTCGTGCGGGTGGACGGGCTTCCTTGGTGCGGGCTGTTCCGGCGTACGGCTTTGTCCTCAAGCGCCGGACGGGCTGCTCTCGTGCCGGTGGACGGGCTGGTTCGTGCGGGTGGACGGGCTTGACCGGGCTCGGCCCGGTGGATCCGGGCCGTCCGGCGTTCGCGGACGGAACCAGGGTGGTGGCGAGCGGTACCGGTGATTCCGGGCCGTCCAGGGGTACCCCCAGCCCGTCCGGCGCTTGAGGACGACGCGTGCACCGGTCCGGACCCGGTAGCTTCGGGCGCACACTTGGCGACACGGGCATGCGCCAGCGGAAGAGCCGGAAGAGGGAGTCACAGCGTGAGCATCATGGCGACCGAGGGGGCCGACCCATTCGGAACCGCGCGGCTGCGACGCGGCGTGCTCGATGCCTGGGGCGCCGGCCCCGCCCGCTTCCGTGAGGATGCCAACGCCGAGGAGGACCTCGCGCTCGGCGGCTACCGCGACCGCCTCGTCGTCGAACTGGCCCAGAACGCCGCCGACGCCGCAGCCCGCGCCCACGTGCCCGGCCGGCTCCGGCTGACCCTGCACCCGGCGACCGCGACCGCCCCCGCCGTCCTCGCCGCCGCGAACACCGGCGCACCCCTGGACGCCACCGGCGTCGAGTCGCTGTCCACCCTGCGGGCCTCCGCCAAGCGCGAGGGCTACGACGGCGCCGTCGGCAGGTTCGGCGTCGGGTTCGCCGCCGTCCTCGCCGTGAGCGACGAGCCGGCCGTCGTCGGCCGCCACGGGGGCGTGCGCTGGTCCCTCGCCGAGGCCCGGGACCTCGCCCGCGAGGCGGCCGTCGGCAGCCCCGGCCTCGGCGACGAACTGCGCCGCCGCGACGGGCACGTACCGCTGCTGCGCCTTCCGCTGCCCGCCGAGGGCACCGCCCCCGACGGCTACGACACCGTCGTCGTCCTGCCGCTGCGCGACGGCGTCGCCGAGGACCTGGTCGGCCGGCTGCTCGACGCGATCGACGACGCCCTGCTCCTGACCCTGGCCGGCCTGGACGAGATCGTCGTCGAAACCCCGGACACCGTAAGGACGTTGCGCCGGTCGCAGCACGGCCCGTACACGCACGTCGAGGACTCCGCGCACGGCACGAACCGCTGGCGGACCGTCACCCGTCACGGCGCCGTCGAGCCCGCTCTGCTCGCCGACCGGCCGCTGGAGGAACGGCTGCGCCCGCACTGGTCGGTGACCTGGGCCGTCCCCGTGGACGCGGAGGGCGCCCCGGTCCACCCCCGTACCGCGCCCGTCGTGCACGCCCCGACACCCACCGACGAACCGCTCGGCCTTCCCGCGCTGCTCATCGCCTCGCTGCCGCTGGACACCACCCGCCGGCACCCCGCGCCCGGTCCGCTCACCGACTTCCTGGTGCAGCGCGCGGCCGACGCGTACGCGGAACTGCTCGCCGACTGGCAGCCGGTGACCGTCGCGACGATCGGGCTCGTGCCCGGACCGCTCGGCAAGGGCGAACTGGACGGCGCGCTGCGCGGAGCCGTGCTGGAGCGGCTGCCGCGGGTCGCGTTCCTGGAACCGGCCGCCCCGCGCGACCCCGCCGCCGAACCCGACCGGTGGGACAGCTGGGACGCGGGGGCCGAGAGCGCCCGCAAGGCCACCACCGCCCTGCGGCCCATCGAGGCCGAGGTGCTGGAGGGCGTCGGAGCCGAGACCGTCGCCGTGCTGGCCGAGGTGCTGCCGTGCCTGCTGCCCGCGGGACTCGAGCGCCGTGTCGAACTGCGGACCCTCGGCGTCGCCCGGGTGCCGCTGACCGAGGCGATCGACCGGCTCGCGGGCCTGGAGCGCGAACCGGGCTGGTGGCGGCGGCTGTACGACAGCCTGGCCGGTGTCGAGCCGGACCGGCTCTCCGGCCTTCCGGTGCCGCTCGCCGGTACGGAGTCCCAGGGGCCGGACCCCGACGCCCCGGCCGTCCCGCGCACGACGATCGGGCCGCGGCAGATCCTGCTCCCGCTGCCCGACGCGCTGACCGGTACCGTGCTGGAGCGGCTCGGCCGGCTCGGGCTCAAGGTCGCGCACCCGGACGCCGCGCACCCGCTCCTGGAGAAGCTGGGCGCCCTTCCCGCCACGCCGCGCGCCGTGCTGACGACCCCGCAGGTGCGGGCCGCCGTCGCCGGTTCGCTGGACGCGGGCGAGATCTGGGACGAGGACGCGCTGGACGGCGAGGAGCTCGTGGAGACCGTCCTCACCCTGGTCCGGGACGCCGATCTGGCACCCGGCGACGAGCCCTGGCTCGGTGCGCTCGCCCTGCCCGACGAGGACGGCGAGCTCGCACCGGCCGGTGAACTGGTGCTGCCGGGCAGCCCGTTCGCCGCGATCATGCGCGAGGGCGAAATCGCCCTGTGCGACGAGGAACTGGCCGGCCGCTGGGGCGAGCAGCCGCTCACCGCCTGCGGGGTCCTGGCCACGTTCGCGCTCGTCCGGGCCACCGACGTGGTCCTGGACCCGGACGAACTGGAGCCCCGCGACGGCGACTACGCGGAACCCGACGACGCCGGGCTGCTGGACGCCGTCGACGTGTGGTGCGAGGACATCCTCGACCAGTTCCCCGACACCCCCGTTCCGCCGGTCGCCACCGAGATCGTCGCCGTCCGCGACCTCGACCTCGTCGACGACGACGCCTGGCCCCAGGCGCTCGCCCTGCTCGCCAGGCCTCCGCTGCGGGACGCGCTGACCCAGCCGGTGCGTGTGCTGCTCCCGGACGGCACGACGCAGTCCGTACGCCCGTACACCGCCTGGTGGCTGCGCGACCACCCGGTGCTGGACGGCCGCCGCCCGGCCGGTCTGCGCGCCCACGGCGGGGATCCGCGGCTCGCGGGCCTGTACGACTCCGCCGACGCGACCGGCTTCGACGACGCCCAGGTGCTGCGCGCCCTCGGCGTGCGGACCTCGGTCGCCGCCTTGCTGGACGAGCCCGGCGGTGCGGCCGAACTCCTCGGCCGGCTCGCGGACGAGGACCGCCCGGTCGGCACCGTACAGCTGCACTCCCTGTACACGGCGCTCGCCGAACTCGACCCGGAGCAGGTCACGCTGCCGGACGAGCTGCGGGCGGTCGTCGACGGCGAGGTGCGGGTCGTCGACGCGGCGGACGCCATGATCGCGGACGCCCCGGACCTGCTGCCGCTGACCGGCGGCGTGGCGCTGCTGCCCGTCGCTCCGTCGAGCGCGGCGGAGCTGGCCGAGCTGTTCCAGGTCCGGAGGCTCGGCGAGAGCGTCGAGGCCGAGGTGACGTCCGAGGGCGAGGAACACCGGGTCCCGGACCCGGTCCGGATCCTGCTCGGCGCCGGCACTCCGGACACGTACGTCGAGCACGGCGAGCTGCGGGCGGGCGGCACCGAACTGGACTGGCGCCGGACCCCGGACGGAGTCGTCCACGCCGCGACCCTGGAGGGCGTCGCGGCGGGCCTGGCCTGGGCGGCGGGCCAGTGGCCGCGCCGCTTCGAGGTCGCGGCCCTGCTGGAGGACCCGTCCCGCACGGACGAGCTGGCCCGGGACCGCTGGTTCGACTGAGCCGGGGTCCTCGTGCGGAGCAGGCCGGGCCACGCGGTGCCCGGCCTGATCCGCACGAGGGCCCCCGGGGCGCCGCTATGCCGGAAAGCGGCGGCCGACCAGGCGCCAGGCGTACTCCAGGGCGACCGAGGCCACCACGGCGATGCCCACCGCCGTCCACGGCATCGTCGTGCCCACCAGCTTCAGGGCGAAGAAGTCCTGGAGCCACGGCACCGCGAGCACGATCACGAAGGCCAGGCCCATCGCCGCCACCAGGCAGATCCGCCACCAGGTGTAGGGGCGGGCGATGATCGCCAGGACCCACATCGAGACCAGGAACAGCGTGAGCGTGGCGGCGCTCGTCTCCGCGTCCAGGGCGCCCGTGCCGGAGTAGTGGTTCCGGGCGATCAGGTACATCGCGAAGGTGGCGGCGGCCGCGATGGTGCCCGACGGGATCGCGTACCGCATGACGCGGCGCACGAAGTGCGGATGGGCGCGCTCCTTGTTCGGCGCCAGGGCCAGGAAGAACGCCGGGACGCCGATCGTCAGCGTCGACAGCAGGGTCAGATGGCGGGGCAGGAACGGGTACTCGACCTGGAAGCAGACGACCAGGACGGCCAGCAGCACGGAGTAGACGGTCTTCGTCAGGAACAGCGTGGCGACACGGGTGATGTTGCCGATGACCCGGCGGCCCTCGGCGACGACGGACGGCAGCGTCGCGAAGCTGTTGTTCAGCAGCACGATCTGGGCGACCGCCCGGGTCGCCTCCGAGCCCGAGCCCATCGAGACGCCGATGTCGGCGTCCTTGAGGGCGAGGACGTCGTTGACGCCGTCGCCCGTCATCGCGACGGTGTGGCCGCGGGACTGGAGGGCGGCGACCATGTCGCGCTTCTGCTGCGGGGTGACCCGGCCGAAGACCGCGTTCTCCTCCATGGCGGTGGCCATCGCGTCGGGGTCGGCCGGCAGTTTGCGCGCGTCCAGGGTGTGCTCGGCGCCCGGCAGCCCGAGCTTGGCGGCGACCGCGCCGACCGAGACGGCGTTGTCCCCGGAGATCACCTTCGTGGCGACCCGCTGTTCGGCGAAGTAGGCGAGGGTCTCCCCGGCGTCGGGCCGCAACCGCTGTTCCAGGACGACCAGTGCGCTCGGTACGGCCCCGCCGGCGAGGTCCGGGGCGTCCAGATCGCCCCGCGCCCGGGCCAGCAGCAGCACCCGCAGGCCCTGCTCGTTGAGCTGCTCGATCTCGGCGAGCGCCGGGTCCGCGTCGGGCAGCAGCACGTCGGGGGCGCCGAGCAGCCAGGACGACGCCCGGCCCTCGCCCTCGTCGAACGCGGCGCCGCTGTACTTGCGGGCCGAGGAGAACGGCAGCGCCCGGGTGACGGTCCACGCCGGGTCCTCGGGGACCGGGTAGGTGTCGATGATCGCCTGGAGGCTGGCGTTGGGGTGCGGATCGGAGGCGCCGAAGGCTCCGAGGACGCGGCGCAGGTACGGGTCGTCCGTCCCGTTCAGTGCGCGGACCTCGGTGACGTCCATGCCGCCCTCGGTGAGGGTGCCGGTCTTGTCCAGGCAGACGACGTCGACCCGGGCCAGACCCTCGATGGCGGGCAGTTCCTGGACCAGGCACTGTCTGCGGCCCAGCCGCACGACGCCGATCGCGAAGGCGACCGAGGTCAGCAGGACCAGGCCCTCGGGGATCATCGGGACGATGCCGCCGACGGTCCGGGCGACCGAGTCCTTGAAGTTGTTGTCCTTGACGACGAGCTGGCTGATGATCAGGCCGATCGCGGTCGGGATCATCATCCAGGTGACGTACTTGAGGATGGTGGAGATGCCGCTGCGCAGCTCCGACTGGACGAGCGTGAAGCGGGAGGCCTCCTCGGCGAGCTGCGCGGCGTAGGCCTCGCGGCCGACCTTGGTCGCGGTGAAGGCGCCGCCGCCGGCGACGACGAAGCTGCCGGACATGACGGGGTCCCCGGCCCGTTTCAGCACCGGGTCGGCCTCGCCGGTGAGCAGTGACTCGTCGATCTCCAGGCTGTCGGCCTCGGTGACCGTGCCGTCCACGATGACCTTGTCGCCGGGGCCGAGCTCGACGAGATCGCCGAGGACGATCTCGGAGACGGAGACCTCGGCGGCGACCCCGTCCCGTCGCACCGTGGGTTTCGCCTCGCCGATGACGGCGAGGCTGTCCAGGGTCTTCTTGGCCCGCCACTCCTGGACGATGCCGATGCCGGTGTTGGCGATGATCACGAAGCCGAAGAGGCTGTCCTGGATCGGCGCGACGAACAGCATGATCACCCAGAGCACGCCGATGATCAGGTTGAACCGGGTGAGGACGTTGGCGCGGACGATCTCGGTCACGGACCGGGAGGAGCGCACCGGCACGTCGTTGACCTCGCCGCGGGCGATCCGCTCGGCGACCTCGGCCGCGGTCAGTCCGCCGACGGCGGTGGCCGGGACGGGCGGGTCCACCGGGTGGACCGGGTCGAGCTCGGACCCGGCGTCGATCTTCACCGGCCGGCCGGAGCCCGGCGGGCCGGAGCCCGGGGGGCCTGAGCCGGGAGATCCGGAGCCTGGAGGTCCGGAGGAACCGGTCGGCTGCTCCCCGGAGGGATCGAGTGCCCGCTGAGTCATGGTTCCGACGGTACGGGCGGAACGTCCGGTTCACCCACCGAGCAGTCGGAAGATCAGACCGGGGGAGGAGGGGAATGGTCCCGTGGTCGTACGGGTGCGGTGCCGGCGGCCCGCCTCAGGCGGTGGCGCCCGGAGAGTCCCTCTGATCGTCCGCCGCCGCCGCGGCCCGCTTGAGTGCCGCGTCGCGGCCGCGTACGTACCAGATGCCGATCAGCCCGAGGCCGGCGCCGGCCAGGCAGGTCCACACCCACCACAGGTGCCCGTGGTCGTCGAACCAGCCGTAGAACGGGAGCTGGACCAGGAAGAGGACGAACCAGAGGATCGTGCCGCCGGTGATGGTCGCGACGACCGGGCCCTCCAGGGGCTCGGGTGCCTCGTGCTTCGGTGTCCACTTCGCCATGCGGCCAGTGTATGCGCGGCGTGCGCCGAGCTCGTCAGCCCAGTCGGCGCAAGGGTCTACGCGCGGAGATAGCGATCTTTGCCTTATGTATTCATACTGAATCTGCTTACGACTGTCGTGAATTGTTCGTACGAAAGTCCAAAGCTGACCAGATTTAACCCCCCTCTACGCACGACTGAGGTCCTACATGTCCCCCTCGGCCACCGCTCCGGTCGACCCCACTCCGCCTCCGTCGTCCGGTCCCACCGGCGGCCTGGACGGCTTCTTCAAGATCTCCGAGCGGGGGTCTTCGGTCGCGCGTGAGATTCGCGGTGGCTTCGCCACGTTCTTCGCGATGGCGTACATCATCGTGCTGAACCCGATCATCCTCGGCAGCGCGAAGGACATGTACGGTCACCAGCTCGACGGTGGCCAGCTGGTCACCGCGACGGTGCTGACCGCGGCGTTCTCCACCCTGCTCATGGGCGTCATCGGCAACGTGCCGATCGCGCTGGCCGCCGGCCTCGGTGTCAACACCGTCGTCGCCCTCCAGCTCGCCCCCCGGATGAGCTGGCCCGACGCGATGGGCATGGTCGTCCTCGCGGGCATCGTGGTCATGCTGCTCGTCGCGACCGGCCTGCGGGAACGCGTGATGAACGCCGTACCGAAGTCGCTCCGCAAGGGCATCGCGATCGGTATCGGCCTCTTCATCCTGCTGATCGGCCTGGTCGACTCGGGCTTCGTCTCCCGCATCCCCGACATCGCGCACACCACCGTGCCGCTCCAGCTGGGCAATGACGGTCACCTCAACGGCTGGCCGGTCCTGGTCTTCATCCTCGGCGCGCTGCTCACCCTCGCGCTGATCGTCCGCAAGGTGCCGGGCGCGATCCTGATCTCCATCGTGACGATGACCGTCGTCGCGCTGATCATCGACGCGGTCGCCGACCTGCCGGGCGAGGCCTGGGGTCTGACCGTGCCGGAGTGGCCGGGCAACCCGGTCGCCTCGCCCGACTTCGGGCTGATCGGTGACGTCAGCCTGTTCGGCGGCTTCGACAAGGTCGGTGTCCTCACCGGCATCCTGTTCGTCTTCACCGTGCTGCTGTCCTGCTTCTTCGACGCGATGGGCACCATCCTCGGCGTCGGCGACGAGGCCAGGCTGACCGACAAGGACGGCAACTTCCCGGGCATCAACAAGGTGCTGTTCGTCGACGGCATCGCGGTCGCCGCGGGTGGCGCGAGCTCCGCCTCTGCCGGTACCTGTTTCGTGGAGTCCACGGCGGGCGTCGGCGAGGGAGCCCGCACCGGTTTCGCGAGCATCGTCACGGGTCTGCTGTTCACGGCGTCGCTGTTCCTCACACCGCTGGCGACCATGGTCCCCTCGCAGGCGGCCACTCCGGCCCTGCTGGCGGTGGGCTTCCTGATCATCGCCGGATCGGTGCGGGACATCGACTGGAGCGACTACACGCTCGCCATCCCGGCCTTCCTGGCCATGGTCATGATGCCGTTCACGTACTCGATCACCAATGGCATCGGGATCGGCTTCATCACGTTCTGCGTGCTGCGGCTGGCCGTCGGACGGGGGCGTGAGGTGCCGGTGGCCATGTATGCGGTGTCGGCGGTCTTCGTCTTCTACTACGCGATGCCGGCGCTCGGCCTCACGTGATCCCCGGAGGGTCACGGGCGCGGGCTCACGGCCCGGGGGTCTCCGTCAGGTGACCTCCTCGGCCGCGACCCCCTCCGCTCCGTAGAACTTCTCCGTCTCGTCGACGGCCGCCTGGAAGCGCTCGTCGAAATCGTCGCGAATGAGCGTCCGGACCACATAGTCCTGGACGCTCATTCCGCGTTTTGCGGCGTGCTGCTTGAGCCGGTCGAGCAGCTCACCGTCTATCCGCAGGCTGAGCACTGTCGATCCCATGGCAAGCAGGGTTACGTCCTGCGGGCCCGACACGCGTGACTTTCCGGAATCGAGTCACTCGTTTGGGTGATCGATTGGTGATGTGGGCCTCGCGCGTGTACCACCGAGTGTCTTTAGGTTGGGTAATGAGTTACGCTAACGAACATGCCTGACCTGATCCACGACAGCGACAGTGCCGCCGCCGTGAGCTCCCTTCGTTCCGCCGTCATGCTGCTCGGACGGCGCCTCAAGCACCAGCGCGTCGACGAGTCGCTGAGCCCCACCGAGATGTCGGTGCTCGGCACACTCGCGCGCTGCGGCTCGGCCACCCCCGGTGAGCTGGCCCGCAAGGAGCATGTGCAGCCGCCGTCGATGACCCGCATCGTCGCGCTGCTCGAAGCCAAGGGACTGGTCAGACTGGAACCGCACCCCGATGACCGTCGTCAGAAGATGGTCAGCCAGACCGAGCAGGCCGAAGCCATGCTCGCCGAGAGCCGCTCCAAGCGGAACGCCTGGCTGACCACCCTCGCCGAAGGCCTGGACGAGGACGAGTGGGAGACGCTGCGCAACGCGGCGCCCGTGCTGGAGAAGCTCGCCCACCTGTAGCGGAGCGGGCCGCGCCGGACGGAACCGGCGCACCGCCCCACCGCCGCATCCCCGTCAGTCAGCGCAATGTCCACGCCCGAGGAGGCGAACCCTTTTGAGTACGGGATCCGGAGCAGACTCCGCCCCCGCACCGACTTCCACCCACGAGAGCAAGCCCGGCGGGACCTTCTCGTCGCTGAAGATCCGCAACTACCGCCTGTTCGCAACCGGCGCCGTGATCTCCAACACCGGTACCTGGATGTCCCGCATCACGCAGGACTGGCTCGTCCTGAGCCTCACCGGGTCCGCCACCGCCGTCGGTATCACCACGGCACTCCAGTTCCTTCCCATGCTGCTCTTCGGTCTGTACGGCGGCGTCATCGCCGACCGGCTCCCGAAGCGCAAGCTCCTCCTCGTCAGCCAGGCGGCACTCGGCCTGTGCGGGATCGCGCTCGCCGTCCTCACGCTCTCCGGCGTGGTCCAGGTGTGGCACGTCTACCTGATCGCCTTCCTGCTCGGCATGGTCACGGTCGTGGACAACCCTGCCCGCCAGGCGTTCGTCTCCGAGATGGTCGGCCCCGCCCAGCTGCGGAACGCGGTCAGTCTGAACTCGGCGAACTTCCAGTCCGCCCGGCTCATCGGTCCCGCCGTCGCGGGTGTGCTGATCACCTCGGTCGGCAGCGGCTGGGCCTTCATGTTCAACGGCCTGTCGTTCCTCGCGCCCCTCGTCGGCCTGCTGATGATGCGTACGAGCGAACTGCACAAGGCCGTCGTCATCCCGCGCGCCAAGGGGCAGCTCCGCGAAGGGCTCCGTTACGTCTCCGGGCGTCCCGAGCTGATCTGGCCGATCGTCCTCGTCGGCTTCGTCGGCACGTTCGGATTCAACTTCCCGATCTGGCTGACGGCCTTCGCGGACGAGATCTTCCACGGCGGCGCCGGGATGTACTCGTTCTTCAACATCCTGATGGCGGCCGGCTCCCTGGCCGGCGCGCTCCTCGCCGCCCGCCGCCGCTCCTCGCGGCTGCGGATGCTGGTCGCCGCCGGTACGGCGTTCGGTGTGCTGGAGATCGTCGCCGCCATGGCGCCGTCCGTCTGGTTCTTCGCGATCCTGCTCGTCCCGATCGGCATGATCGGCCTGACGACCAACATCAGCGCGAACACCAGCGTCCAGATGGCGTCCGACCCGGCCATGCGCGGCCGGGTGATGAGCCTCTACATGATGGTCTTCGCCGGCGGTACGCCGGTGGGCGCCCCGATCGTCGGCTGGATCAGCGACGCGTACGGCGTCCGCACCGGCATGGCGGTCGGCGGGGTGTTCTCCCTGGTGGCCGCGCTCGGCGTCGGCTTCATGCTGGCCCGGGTCGGAGGCCTGCGCCTCAAGGTCGACCTGCGCCCGGGCCGCCCGCACGTGCGGTTCGTCCCGCGCGAGCAGCTGGCGACGGCGGCCTGAGAGCCCGTCGGCACGGATGCGATACGGCCCCGCCCGGGGAATCGGGCGGGGCCGTACGTGCAGGACGGCGCGCCGGGGCTGCCAGACTCGCCGCATGAGACTCTTCGCCGCCGTCCTGCCGCCGGCCCCCGCGGTCGAGGAGCTGCGGCGGGCCGTGGTCCCGCTGCGCTCGCTGCCCGGCGCGGCCACCCTGCGCTGGACCGGGACCCCGGGCTGGCACTACACGCTGGCCTTCCTCGGGGAGGTCGACGAGGAGCTGCTGCCGGACCTGTACAGCCGGCTGGAGCGGGCCGCGCACCGGACCGAGGCGTTCCCGCTGCGGGTCCACGGGGCCGGCCGGTTCGACGGGCGGGCGCTGTGGGCGGGCGCCGCGGGCGGACTCGACACGCTGCGGCTGCTGGCCGAGCGCGCCCACGCCGCCGCACGCCGGGCCGGGGTGCCGATGGAGGCGCACCGCCGCTACACCCCGCACCTGACGCTCGCCCGCAGCCGGGTCCCGGCGGACCTGACCCCGTTCACGGCGGCGCTGGAAGGTTTCGAGGGACTGCACTGGGAGGCGGACGAACTCAGTCTCGTACGCAGTCGTCTGCCGGTGGACGGGGTGCCGGGGGAGCAGCCGAGGTACGAGGTGGTGAGGGCCTGGGGCCTGGGACGGTGAGGCGGGCGGTTACGCTCGTCGGGTGGATCCGAAGACCAGAAACCGCATCATGGCCGCCGTGCTCGTGCTGATGTTCGCCGTCGTCGCCGTGGCGGCCGCGGTCGGCTGATGACGGCCCGCCTCAGCTGAACCCCCGCGCCGTCTCCTGTGCGAACGCCCCGGGGTTGTCGAGCATGATGTTGTGCCCGCAGTCCGGGACCGCGACCACGCGGACCCCGCCCGCCCCGAGCGCCTCCTCGCCGGGCAGCGGTCCGTCCTTCTCCGGGCGCAGGTACGTCACCGGGATCGGCAGTTCCAGCAGGAGTGCGCGCATCGTCGGTGTCGTCCCGCGCGCCAGGTGGACCGCGCTGCGGTGCAGGGCCTCGGGCCCGGCGAGCCGCATGGTCGACCACCAGTGCGCGCCCACCCGCTCGCGGACCTCATCCCGGCCGTGGGCCAGGAACTCCTCCTCCGTGTACGCGGCGATGCCGCTGCTGCCCGCCGGCGGCACCGGCGACGGGACGACCGGGTCGAGATTCGCGTCCACCAGCACCAGCCGTGCCACCAGGTGCGGGTGGCGGGCCGCGAGGACGATCGCGACCGCGCCGCCCATGCTGTGCGCGACGACCTCCGCGTCCCGGACCCCGGCCGTCTCCAGTGCGTCCGCGACGGCGTCCGCGTGCTCCTCCAGGGTGTAGCCGAAGTCGGTGGGCCGGTCGCTGATGCCGAAGCCGAGCAGGTCCATCAGCAGGGCGCGGCCGCCGGCGAGCAGCGGGTGGGTGGCGCTCGCCGTGAAGTAGGGGCTGCTGGAGGCGCCGAGTCCGTGCAGATAGAGCCGTGGCGGTGCGGCGGCGTCCTGGCCCGTGATCTCCACCCACCGGATACGCGCGCCGCCGGCCGTCACCTGAGCGTCCTGCATGTCTCCTCCTCGGATCCCGCTGTCCCGCTGTCCCCACGAGTATCGGTGGGACTATATATCGATGTCTAGGTATAACGGCATGGGGGAAGATACGGGAATGCTGGAACTGGCCATCCTGGGATTTCTGTACGAGCAGCCGCTGCACGGGTACGAACTGAAGCGCCGGGTCGCCCACCTCACCGGCCATGTGCGCCCGATCGCCGACGGCACCCTCTACCCCGCGATCAAGCGGCTGGAGCGCGCCGGCCTGCTCGACCGCCGCACCGAACCCGGCACCAGAGCCGCGCCCCGGCACACCCTCACCCTCACCGACGGGGGCCGCGGCGAACTGCTCCGCCGACTGCGTGAGGCCCGTGACCTGGACATCAGCGACGAGAACCGCTGGTTCACCGTCCTCGCCTTCCTGCGCCACCTCACGGACCCGGCCGAGCAGGCTGCCGTACTGCGCAGGCGGCTGACGTTCCTGGAGGAGCCCAGCAGTTTCTTCTACGAGGGGGAGCGGCCGCTCGGCGCCGAGGCGTTCGACGACCCCTTCCGCCGGGGCCTGCTGAGGATCGCCCGCGCGACCAGTGAGGCGGAACTGGGCTGGCTGGCCGAGACCCTGGCCGCACTGGAGGACTGACACTCCGCGTACGGATCCGGACGGATGCTTGCTTCGAGCGGACTCGAAGGCGTTGGCTTGGGACCCATGAAGTACACACATCTGGGACGCACGGGACTCGAAGTCAGCCGCCTCGTACTGGGCACGATGAACTTCGGTCCGCAGACCAATGAGTCCGACAGCCACACCATCATGGACGCCGCACTCGACGCGGGCGTCAACTTCTTCGACACCGCGAACGTCTACGGCTGGGGCGAGAACAAGGGCCGTACCGAGGAGATCCTCGGTACCTGGTTCGCCCAGGGCGGCGCGCGCCGGGACAAGGTCGTCCTGGCGACGAAGGTGTACGGGAACATGGCCGCCGAGGGCGACGCCTGGCCCAACCACCACAAGCTCTCCGCGCTGAACATCCGGCGTGCCGTCGACGCCAGCCTCAAGCGGCTGCAGACGGACCACATCGACCTGTACCAGTTCCACCACATCGACCGGGACACCCCGGTCGACGAGATCTGGCAGGCCGTCGACGTCCTGATCCAGCAGGGCAAGATCCTCTACGCGGGCTCGTCCAACTTCGCCGGCTGGAAGATCGCCCAGACCAACGAGACGGCCCGTCGGCGCGGTTCGTACGGCCTGGTCAGCGAGCAGTGCCTCTACAACCTCGTGGAGCGCCGCGCGGAGATGGAGGTCATCCCGGCCGCGCAGGAGTACGGCCTCGGTGTCATCCCGTGGTCGCCGCTGCACGGCGGACTGCTCGGCGGCGCGATCCGCAAGGAGAGCGCGGGCGGCTCCGCCCGCTCGACCACCGGCCGGTCCGCCGAGGTGCTCGCCGACCCCGCGGCGCGGGCGCAGATCCAGGCGTACGAGGACCTGCTCGACAAGCACGGCCTGGAGCCGGGCGAGGTGGGCCTGGCCTGGCTGCTGACCCGTCCCGGTGTCACGGGTCCGATCAGCGGCCCGCGCACGCTGGAGCAGTTGGAGTCCGCGGTCCGCGCGGTCGAACTGGAACTCTCGGACGAGGTGCTGGCCGGCCTCGACGAGATCTTCCCGGGCCCGGGCCCGTCGCCGGAGGCCTTCGCCTGGTAGATCCGGCCGGTCGGACGGCCCGGGGCGCTTCGCGCGCTCAGGCCGTCCGGCCGCTCCGGTGCGCGGACGGGGCCAGGATCCAGCCCAGCAGCGCGGCGGTGACGAGCCATATGCCGCAGGCGACCGGCACCGCTCCGACGGTTTCGAGCGGGGAGCGGTGGGCGAGTACCGCCCAGGCGCCGACGCCGTTGATCCAGCCGCTCATGGCGAGGATCAGCGCCGCGCGCGGCGACAGGCGGAGGCGGGCGATGAGCTGGTCCGCGATCAGTACCCCCACCGTCAGCGCGGCGACACAGACCGCGAACGCGATCACGAAGTAGCGCCAGGAGAGCGTGTCCGTCGCCGTGTAGTCGATGGCCATACCGCCCACGCCGAGGGGCACGGCGAGCAGGAGTGCGGAGACGAGCCGGGTGAAGAGCGACTTGTCCTGCGGGTCGAACACGTTGGCGAACCCCCGGGCGCCGGACATGCCCAGCAGCCAGCCGAGTACGGCGCCGGCGATCACCCCCTCCGTTCCGGTCGGCAAGCAGAACTGCACCAGGAGCGCCGCGACCAGCGCCGTACCGGCACCGGCGAGCCAGGCGGCCGCCACGGTCCGGGTGGAGACCACTCCGTCGCGCGACGCCCGCCCGGCGATGCGCAGCCGCTGGGGCGCGGTCGGCGGCGGGCCGCCCGGGAGCGGGAACGGGTAGGCGGGCGCCGACGGCTGGAAGGGGAGCGTGGGCGGGACCGGCGGATGCGGGACCGGGGCGGCGGGAGCCGCGGTGTGCGGGACCGATCCAAGGACGGCCGGGGCGTTCTCGGCCGGGGCGGGTGAGGTGGATGGGGCGGGTGCCTCACCTGGGCCCGAAGCGATCGCGGCCCGCAGCAGTGCGGCCGTCTCCGCCGCGTCCGCGGGCCGTTCGTCCGGATCCTTGGCGAGTAATCGCAGCACGATCGCGTCGAGTGCGCCGAACCCCGCAAGGTCCGCACGGCGGGCGCTCGGCGGCTCGGGCACGTCGCCGAGGTGCTGCGCCAGGACGGCCGTACCGGCTCCGGTGAACGGCGGCCCGCCGGTGAGCAGCGTGTGGAGCAGGCAGCCGAGGGAGTACAGGTCGCTGCGGCTGTCCAGGACGTCGGGCGCCCGTATCTGCTCGGGAGACATGTACAGCGGGGTGCCGATGACGAAACCGACGGCGGTCAGGTCGGTGCGGGTCATCGCGGCGGCCGTCGACAGCATGCGCGCGATCCCGAAGTCGAGGATCTTGATGGTGCCGTCCGCGGTGAGCAGAATGTTGGCCGGTTTGATGTCGCGGTGCACGATGCCCGCCCGGTGAGCCGTCTCCAGCCCCGCGCAGATCTCGACGCCCCACCCCAACACCTCTTCGGGCGTGGGGAGTCGTGGCTTCCGGCTCTCCAGCACGGCCCCGAGGTCCCGGCCCCGGAGATGCTCCATGACCAGGTACAGCACGCGTTCCCCCGCCATCTGCGCCTCGCCGAAGTCGTGCAGCGTGACGATGTGCGGGCTCGACAGCCCGCCGACGACGCGGGCCTCACGGGCGAAGCGGGTGGCCGAGGTGTCCTCGTCGATGCGGGAGAGGACCTTGACCGCGACCTTGCGCCCGATGCGTTCGTCCTCGGCCACCCAGACCCGGCCCATACCGCCCGAACCCATCGGCTCCGTCAGTCGGTACCGTCCGTCGAGAATCTCGCCACGCATCGGTCGCCCCCGCCCATCTCGCCCTGCCTGCCCCCTACATGATGGCCCGGCAGGTAAGGCGAGGCCCAGCACATGCGGGTATCGAACCCGGGGGCCGCGGCCCGTTTCCCGGGTTCACCGGTCCGTTCCGGCCGAGGCGGGCTCCCTACTCCGCGAACCGGTCCAGCGCCGCCAGGACCGCCCGGGCCGTCGCCGCCCCGCCCAGATGCCCCGCGTCCTCGATCACCGTCAGTTCCGCCTCCGGCCACGCCTTGGCCAGCTCCCACGCGGTGGTCAGCGGGCCGCCCATGTCGAGGCGTCCGTGCACCAGCACGCCCGGGATGCCCGCCAGCCGCCCCGCGTCCCGGATCAGCTGACCGTCCTCCAGCCAGGCGCCGTGGGAGAAGTAGCGCGCGCAGATCCGGACCAGCGCCTGCTGCGCCCGGTCCGGGCGGCCGCTGAACGGGGGCGGCCCGGTGTACGTCTCCAGGGACAGCACCGCGTCCTCCCAGGCGCACCAGTCGGCCGTGGCCCGGGCCCGTACCTCCGGATCGGGACTCTCCGTCCGCCGGGCGTACGCGGCCAGCACGTCCAAGGTCGCGTCGCTCGCGGCCTCCGGCACACCGGCCCGGAAGGCGTCCCACGCGTCGGGGAAGAACTGGCTCGCCCCGCGGTACAGCCAGTCGATCTCGGAGCGGCGGGTCGTGGTGACCGCGTCGATCACCATCGCGGCGACCCGCTCCGGGTACCGCTCGGCGTAGGCCAGGGCCAGGGTCGAGCCCCAGGACCAGCCGTGCAGCAGCCAGCTGTCGACGCCGAGGTGGACGCGCAGGCGCTCCATGTCGGCGATCAGGTGGTCCGTCGTGTTGTGCCGCAGGTCGGTGGCGGGGTCGCTCGCGTGCGGGGTGGAGCGGCCGCAGTTGCGCTGGTCGAAGAGGATGACGCGGTAGCGGTCCGGGTCGAAGTACCGGCGGGGCCACTGCTTGCAGCCGGACCCGGGGCCCCCGTGCACGACCAGGGCGGGCTTGCCGGCCGGGTTGCCGCACGCCTCCCAGTACACGTGGTTGCCGTCGCCCACATCGAGCAGGCCGTGCTCGTACGGTTCGATCGGCGGGTACTTGTCGTCGGGCTGACGTTCCATGCGCCGGCTCTCCTTGTCTCCTGGCCGCGACGGGGACGCGGAAGCGCACCACCCTACGGCGAGGGGCGAGCCGGGAGGCGGGCGGCCGGGGGCGGAGCGGCGCGGGGACCCGGAGGCGCTGGGTGTCGCGGTCGCCGCGAAGATCGCCGCGTTCCGGCCCGCGGCGTAGCCTGGGAGCCGTGAACGCCACTCCCGAGGTACTGACCGTACTCGGCGGCCTGCTGGCCGCCGCAGATCCCGACGACCGTGGTGCGCTCTGGCAACTCGACCGGCAGGGACGGGAGTTGGATGCCAACCTGATCCGTCTGCCGGCGGGCGCCGAGGTGGGGGAGCATCAGGAGGACGTCCTTGACGTGCTGCTCGTGGTCGTCGAGGGCCACGGCCGTCTCACCCCGGGCGACGGCGGCGAGCCCCTCGCTCTCGGCCCCACCACGGTCATGTGGCTCCCGCGTACCTCCCGCCGCTCCCTGACCGCGGGCCCGGACGGCCTCGCCTACCTCACGGTGCACCGCCGCCGCCCGGGCCTCGCGATCAAGAGCGCCCCGGCTCCCGCGGTGACGTACGAGGGAGGCGAGGCGCCCTGTGCCCTGGACCGGGTCTGCCCCGAGTGCGGCCGCATGTCGCAGGAGTCCGCACCGAAGTTCTGCGGCGAGTGCGGGGAACGCTTCCCGGGCCGCTGACCCGGGGCCGGGTCAGTGCCGCGGCCGACGGCGGCGTCCCAGGAGGAAGATGCCGGCGGCGACGAGGAGGAGGCTTCCGCTCGCCGCGAAGAGGGTCGTGGACGCCCCGGTGTCGGCGAGCCCGCCGCCCGGCTTGTGGGGGTGGCCGCCGTGGTCCGGCGGCAAGGTCGGCCGTCCGTGCGTGCGCGTGGGGGTCGGCGTCGGTTCGGTGGGGGTCGGCTCGGTCGGGGTCGGGGTGGGGGTCGGGGTCGGCTCGGTGGGTGACGGGGACGGTGTCACGCCGGTCGGCGACGGGGACGGGGACGGGGACTCGTCTCCGGCGCAGTCGATCTCGGCTGCGAACGGGAACTGGTGGATCTCGCCCGCGTCGACGGACGAGGAGCCGTCCTCCGTCAGCGGCCCGGCCGTCAGTTCCCGCACCACGACCGTGCCCTCGATGTTGGACGCGTCGAGGTCCGTGAGGTGGGCGCGGGGTGCGAAGACGGTGCCTTCCAGCGAGTCCCCGTCCGCCATGGTGATGTCGGTGGCGTCGGGGAAGTTCCACAGCATGTACGGGGCCTGTTCGCCGGAGACCCCGGCGAGGTTCGGCATGTGCCAGACATACGTGCCGCCCGTCCCGGTGGTGTCGACGTCGACGACGAACGGGGTCGTCGCCGTCGGGGGTGTGTTGAAGGTGATCTGGGAGAGGTTGTTCAGCTGCTCGCCGGTCAGCCGGAGCACGTTCGTCTCGCCCTCGGTGAGGGTGACGTAGGCGTTCGTCCCGGCCGGGAACCCGGTCTGGTCGGGCAGCGGGTCTCCGGCGGCGTCGCGCAGGACGACGTTCGTGTCGCAGGTGTCGATCGCGTCGGAGCGGTCGCGGTAGGTCGAGAAGAGCGCGTCGAGGTCGGGCAGCCCCGTGGTGTCGGTGACCGAGCCGACGGGCTGGCGGACGGTCGTCTGGATCCGCGGCGTGGAGTTGTACGCGGCGCCGGCCGCGACGACCTGGGTGTTGACCTCGGCGTTGTTGGCGTCCGTGTTCAGGACGGACGATCCCGTCGCGTCCCCGATCTTCACGTAGCCGTCGCTGAGGACCTGCAGTACGCCCTGGGGGGAGCTGCTCGCGTGATCGGCCCGGCCGCCCACGAGCAGGGCCGTCGGGTTGGCGTCACCGGGTGCGGTGAAGGTGCCGGGGGTGTGCAGCGCCACGTTGTAGCCGGGGCCGTACGTGAGGTTCCCGCCGATGGCCACCGAGCCCTCGGTCTCCGTGCTGCCCAGGGTGGCGTCGTCCTGGACGAGTACGCCGAAGCCGTTGTCCCCGGCCAGCGGATTGCCCGAGTAGTCGGCCGCGGCGGGTGAGGCGGAGCTCAGACACAGGGCGCAGACCGTGGTGACGGTGGCTGTGGTGGCGGCTGCCGCCGTGGCGATCTTGGTGCGTTTCATGCCGGGGACCGTAGGTCTCCGGGCCGGACCGGACGGATCGACGAGGCCGCATGGTCACCCGCATGCTCGCCGCACTCCCACGACTGGCGGCCGGTCCGCGCGAGGCAGTGACCGCCGGGGTTCAGGACGGAGCGATGTCGGACCAGAGCTGGGAGCTGTCCTGCGCGTTGCAGGTGACGGTCGTCAGGGCGCTGTAGGGGGTCACGGACAGGCACGCGCCCAGGCGGAGGTTGGTGAAGGTGCGGCCCTTGCCGGACGTGGCGCCGATCTTCCACGTCTGGTTGGAGGACCCGGTGCAGTCCTTGATCGCGTACCCCTGGAACTGCTGTGGCTCCAGGCACTTCCCGGTCTTCTTGTTGCGGAGCGCGAACGTGCCGCCCGACCCGGACGCGTACGTCCACGCGAAGTCCATCGTGGTTCCGTTGCTCGGCACGTTGCCGCACGGTGCGGTCGTCACGCTCGCGCCGCCCGAGTACGGGTTGATGGACGCGGTCAGGCACCGCCCGTTGCCCGCGTTCTCGATCCAGTACGTCCCGGAGGGCGCGGGCTTCGCGGGCGTCTGCGCGCCCCCGTCGGAGCCGCCCGCCGCGCCGGAGCCGCCCGCCCCGCCGGCCGTCCCCGCCGGAGCGGCGGCACCGCCCGAACCGCCGCTTCCGGCCGCGTCCTCACCGACCGCTCCGCCAGCGGCGGCGCCGCCCTCCGCCTCCTTGGAGGCCGCGGCGCTCGGCGCCTTTCCGGAGGCCGAGGGCTCGGCCGACGGCTTCGCGGACTTCGACGCCCCACCGCCCGTTGCCGACGCGGACGAGCCCGCGGACGGTGCGCCGGGGGTACGCGGGGCCGACGCCCCGGGGCGCGCGTCCGCGTCGAGGATCTCGAAGGGGGCGAGCTTGAACGTCAGGCCGCCGCCCACCACCACGACGACGGGCAGCGCGATCAGCAGCACCCGCCGCCGACGGGCGGGCCGCTCGCGCGGTGCGCCGTCCGGATCCCTGCCCGGCTTCCCGTCCGGTCCGGTGCCCGGCTTCACGATCCGTACGGGGGACGGTTCCGCGTCCGTACCGGCGCCTGCCGTACTTCCCGCGTCGCCGGCGCGGCCGGGCGCGTCGGCCTCGGGCACCCCGGGCGGGGGCGGCTTCGCGGCGAACGCCTCGCGCTCGGTGATCCGGTCCGTGACGGCCGGCGGCCACGGCGAGGAGGCCGCGGCGGGGACGCGCCCGGCGGCCAGGGCGAAGAGCTCGTCGGTCGTGGGCCGGTCCGCGGCCTCCTTGGCCAGGCAGGACCGCAGGATGCCGGCCAGCTCCGGATCGCTCTCCGGCAGCCGTCCGAAGTCGGGCTCCTCGTGGACGATGCGGTAGAGCAGGTCGAGTCCGGAACCGTCCCCGAACGGCGGCCGCCCGTTGGCCGCGTACAGCAGCAGGCTGCCGAGCGCGAAGACGTCGGCGGCGCCGGTCAGTTTCTGGTTGGCGATGGCCTGTTCGGGCGCCATGTAGGCGGGGGTGCCGACGACCATGCCGGTCTTGGTGAGCCGGCTCTGGTCGGCGGCCCGTGCCACGCCGAAGTCGATCAGGGTGACGCCGTCGAGCGTCAGCATGACGTTGGACGGCTTGAGGTCGCGGTGCACGATGCCGGCGGCATGCACCGCGCGCAGCCCGGCCGCGGCGTCGCGCAGCAGCCGCCACAGGGAGTCGGCGGGCAGCGGGTCGTTGTGCAGCCGCATGGCGTCGCTGAGCGTGATGCCGGGGATGTAGGCGGTGGCGAACCACGGCGGCCGGTGGGTCCGGTCGCTCGCCAGCAGCCGCGCACTCGTACCGTCGGGCAGCTTGCCGAGGTTGTCGAGTTCGTGTCCGAAGTGGCCCAGGAAGGCGGTGTCCTCGGCCAGTGCGGGGAGCACCTGCTTCACGGCGGCGTAGTGCCCCGCACCCCGCTCCGCCCCCTTCGAGTCCTCCGGCGTGACGCCGAGATAGACCCGGCCCATGCCTCCGGAGCCGAGCACCCCGAGCAGCCGGAACGAGCCGATACGCCGTGGATCCCGCTCCTCCAGCGGCCTGGCTCCGCTGCCGCTCAGACCGGATTCGTCTTCAGTTCCCCCGTGCATGGCCACAGGCTAGCGGAGGCACGCGCGGGGCCGGGCTGCCCCCCAAACGCGTGTGCGGGCCGGTCTTCTGACGCATCGTCCGGCGTTGGAGGCGCGCAGTGCCGGCGCCCACGGTCCGTCGGGCGCCCCGGCGACGGTGAGTCGGACCCGGTCCGAGGGATGTGCCCCGCCCGTCCGCCCCGGGCTGCGGGGCTCATCGGCCTCCGCTGCGAGGACGCCTCATCTTGAGCGATCGCTCAAACTGCTCTACTCTCCGATTTGAGCGACCGCTCAAGACGGTCGTGAGCCCACACGGGAAGCGGGGAGGGGCGCGCATGGGCGGGGGCCTGTACATCGAGGCGCGGATACGGACCGGCCTGGACGTCCTCTGGGAGCGCACCCAGGATCCGGCGCAGCACAGCCGCTGGGACCTGCGGTTCACCCGGATCGACTACCTGCCGGCCGTCGAGGGGCAGCCGCAGCGCTTCACGTACGGGGTGCGGGTGCTGCCGGGACTCCTCGTCTCGGGCACGGGCACCGCCGCCGGTGAACGGCACCGGCCGGACGGAACCAGGACCTCGGCGCTGCGCTTCGCCTCCGCGCATCCGCTCTCGCCCATCGCGCGGGGCCGGGGGTACTGGCGTTACGTACCGGACGGGAACGGCGAGGCCGGCATCCGCTTCCTCACCGGCTACGACTACGAGCCGCGCTGGGGCCGGCCCGGCCGGTTCCTGGACCGCTACGCCTTCCGCCCGCTCATGGGCTGGGCCACCGCCTGGTCGTTCGACCGGCTGCGCCTGTGGTGCGAGCGCGGCATCACCCCCGCACGCTCGCTCCTGCACGCCCTCGCCGAAGCGGCGGTCCGTCCGGCCGTCGTCGCGGCGGTCTTCGTGATGTCACCGCTCGCCGCCCTGCCGGTGGCCCTGGCCGCCGTCCTCCTGCCGCCGCTTCCCGGCACCCCGGCGGCCCGGCGCTGCCTGCGCCGCCCGCCCGGGCGCGCAGCCGCCACCCCGCCCGCCCTCCTCGACCGACTGGAGCGTCCGTGACCTCGATCTTCCAACGTGCCCTCGGCGCCGACTTCGAGCGGCTCCACCCCCGTATCCAGCGCCGCTTCTCCGTCGGCCTCGACAGCGGTGAGGCGTGCACGGGCCGCGGCGTCATGGACCGGGTCTGGCACGGCGGCGGCTGGGTGCGTCCGTTCCTCGCGCTGGGCGGCACCCGCCACATCCTCGTGCCGCGGACCGGCCGCGACATACCGTTCACCATCGAGAACGTCCCCTTCACGGACTCCTTCGGCCGCGAGACCGTCACCTTCGTCAGGACGTTCGCCTTCCCGGACGGGCCCCGCCGGTTCGATGCCACGATGGTGTTCAGCCCCGAACGCGACTGTGTCGTCGACTACCTGGGCACCCATCAGCACCTCGCCACCGACCTGGACCTCTCCGTCGACCGGACCGGCGCCCTCGTCATCCGCTCCGGCGAACACCGCTTCCGCGAGGGGCCGGTGGACGCCCGGGTGCCGGACCTGATCGGCGGCGACGCCCATGTGCGGGAGTCGTTCGACGAGGAGGCGGGGCGCTTCCGCATCCAGGTCTCCGTCACCAACCGGCGCTTCGGACCGCTCTTCGGGTACGAAGGCTCCTTCACCGCCTCGTACGCCGACGCGCCCGCTCACGGCGTACGTGCGGACCTGCGTCCGGTCCGCGAGGAGGCACGCGCATGAGCGAGGACACGCGCACGAAGCTGCTCGCGGGCGCCCTGACCACCCTCACCGAGCAGGGCATCGCCAAGACCTCTGCACGCGCCGTCGCGGCGGCGGCCGGAGTCAACCAGGCGCTGGTCTTCTACCACTTCGGCACCGTCGACGAACTGCTCGCGGCAGCCTGCCGGCACGCCGCCGAACAGCGGGTCGCCCACCACCGCGAACGCCTCGACCAGGTCCGTACGCTCTCCGAACTGCTTCAGGCAGCACGCGAGTTGCACGCCACCGAACGCGCCGGAGGCCAGGTCGTCGTGCTGGGCCAACTGCTGGCAGGAGCACAGACCCAGCCACGGCTCGCCGCCGCCACCGCCGCCGGACTCGCGTTGTGGACCGAGGAGATCGAGCAGGTCCTGGGCCGGGTCCTGGCCGGCACGCCGCTCGCCGAGTTCGTGGACGTCGCCGGGCTGGCCAAGGCGGCCTCCGCCGCGTTCGTCGGCCTGGAGCTGTACGAAGGCGTCGACGCGTCCGGCGCCGAGCAGGCCCTGGCCGCACTGGACCAGCTCGCCGGTCTGGTCGCCGCGCTGGAGGGCCTCGGCCCGGTCGCGCAGCGCGCCGTACGCTCCCGGCTGCGCCGCTCGGCCACCGCCTGACCCGGGCGGCCGACAGGCCGCGCCGGGTCCGTGGCCGGACAGCCCCCGAGTCCGGCCCCGTATCCCCGGGAACTGTCCGGCCCGGAACACCGGGAGGGGTCCGGCCCGCCCCTCCCGGGGAACTGTCCGGCCCGGCAGACCGTCCTGGAAAGCAAGGTCGACAACAGGTCAGCAGGCGGACGGGGCAAGCGGCACATCATGGTGGAACGGACGGACAGCGATGCGGCTCCGGCGGCGAGGGCCGGCGTCTCCCGGTGGGCGTGGGAGCGTCCGGGACGGTGGACGCGGGGCCGGGTGATCGCAGGACTCGCCTTCCTGACGGCACTCCTGCTCGCGTTCCCCGGCGTGCTGCCCAATCGGCCCGGCCACCTGGGAAGCCTGCTGGAGGCGTTCCTGCCCTGGCTCGGCCTCGTGATCGTCGCCCTGCTGGTCTGCGCCCTGCTGCGCCGCTCGGTCACGGCGCTCCTGTCCCTGCTCCTGCCGGTGGCGGCCTGGGCCTACGCGTTCGGCGGCCTGTTCCTCGCCGCACCGGAGCCCGGTGAACGCGACCTCGTCGTGGTGCAGCACAACGTGAGCGATGTGAACACGGACCCGGCGGGCACGGCCCGTACCCTCGCCGAGGCCGGACCCGATCTGATCGCGCTGGAGGAACTGGTCCCGGCCGCCCTGCCCGCGTACGAGAAGGCCCTTGCCCCGGACTTCCGGTTCCACGAGGTCCGGGGGACGGTCGGGATCTGGTCGAAGCACCCGCTCACCGACACCCGCGTGGTGGACATCAAGCCGAAGGAGGTCGAAGCGGGCTGGAGCCGCGGGTTGCGTACCGTGGTCCACACCCCCCAGGGCGAAGTCGCCGCCTACGTGGCCCACTTGCCGTCGATCCGCGTCGGAGCGAGCGGATTCGCCTCCGCATGGCGGGACGAGAGCGCCCATCTGCTGGGCCGGGCCGTCGCCGCCGAGACGGTGAGCAAGGTGATCGTGCTGGGCGACCTGAACAGCACGGTCGACGACCGTGGCCTGTCCCCGCTCACCTCGCAGCTGAACGCATCGGAACGCGGCTTCGCCTTCAGCTTCCCCGCCTCCTTCCCGCTGGCCCGGATCGACCAGGTCCTGGCCCGCTCGGCGACGGTCGGCCGTATCCGCACCCTGCCCGCGACCGGCAGCGACCATCTGCCGATAACCGCCCGGGTCACGCTGCGCTGAGGGATCGGTCAACAGCCGGCCTCATCCCGGCCGTGTGATGAGGCACGGCCGGTCCGCCGGAGCTCCATGCCCAGGACGAACGAGCTCGGTTCCTCCACGAGCACCTCGAACCCGAGGTACCGGTAGAAGCCGACCGCACCGGCGTTCGCCTTGCCCACACCGAGGTGGACGCCACGGACGCCGCGGCTGCGCAACGCCCCGAGCAGGGTGTGGATCAGACGGGACCCGTTCCCGCCGCCCTGCGCCTCCGGCAGGAGGTCGATGTGCAGATGGGCGGGGTACGCCGCAGTCACTTCGGCCCGAGCGGTGGGGGGATGGTCGATCCACTTCCGGGCGAAGGCGTCGGCGGAACCCTCACGGAACGGCACACCCTCGCGCCGGGCGCGGAGCGCGGGCCACCACTCCCGCTCCAGCGTCTGCTCGAACGAGGCGGTGTCGGCGACTCCGAGGACGTACCCGGAGGCGGGCAGGTCGGGCCGGTCGGGGCGGTCGAGGGCCCAGGCGAGATCGGGGGCGTACCGGAGGTAGGGAGCGAGGAAGATGTCGCCGGGAAGGCGCGGGTCCTCGTAGGAATCCGTCGCGTCCTTGCCCGATGCGGCGGTGCGCAGGCAGATGTCGTAGAGCCGGTCGGTCTCCGCCGGGTCGTCCGTGCGGGCGGCGCGAATCCCGAACTCTGCGGTCGGCTGCGGTCGGTCGTTCACGGGCGCCTTTCGGGGGAGGGCGGGCGGGCGAGGCGGTCGCCCCGTGCCGCCCCCAATCTCTCTCACACTCGACGCCGCACGCCACCGCCTCCTGCCGGTCCCCGTCGCCGGGTCAGGCGATCCCGCCGTTCGCGTACAGGACCTGTCCGTTCACCCAGCGTCCGGGGCCCGCGAGGAACGCGACGGCCTCGGCGATGTCGTCCGGCGTGCCGAGGCGGTCGAGCGGGGTGCGGGAGGCGATCGCGTCGATGACTTCCTTCGGCTTTCCGTCCAGGAAGAGCGGTGTGGCCGTCGGGCCGGGGGCGACGGCGTTCACGGTCACGTCGCGGCCCTGCAGCTCGCGGGCGAGGATCAGCGTCATGGCTTCGACGGCGCCCTTCGTGGCGGCATAGGCCCCGTACGTCGGCTGCTGGAGCCGGGTCACCGAGGTCGAGAAGTTGATCAGCGCGCCGCCGGTTCTGAGCGTACGGGCGGCGAGCTGCGAGACGACGAACGTGCCGCGGACGTTGGTGCGGTGCATGCGGTCGAAGTCGGCGAGGTCGAGCTCGGCGATCGGTGACAGGAGCATGATTCCGGCGGTGTTGACGACCACGTCGACACCGCCGTACAGCTGCTCGGCCGTCGCGAAGAGCGTGGCCATCGCGTCCTCGTCGGCCACATCGCCACCCACCGCGGTCGCGACCCCGCCGGCTGCGGTGACGGCGGCCACGACCTCGTCGGCGCGGGCCTTGTCCCTGCCGTAGTGCACGACGACGGCGAGGCCGTCGGAGCCCAGGCGCTCGGCGACGGCGCGGCCGATGCCGCCGGAGGCGCCGGTGACGATCGCCACGCGGGGTACGGATGCTGCGGTGGGGTTCACGGGGTTCACGGGGTTCATGTGGCGCCTCCCTCGAATTTATGGACGATCCGTCCATAAATTAAATGTAGACTGATCGTCCATATACGGCAAGCCCCGAAAGGGTGACGAGACGTGGACGAGCCGCACGAGCCGCCGCAGGGTCCGGAGAGACGCGGCCGCGGCCGCCGCCCCGCGGCGGAAGTGCGGCAGTCGGTGCTGGAGAGCGCCGGTGCGATGCTGTTCGAGGCGGGACTGCCCGGGATCACCTTCGAGAAGGTGGCCCATCGCGCCGGGGCGAGCAAGATGACGCTGTACAAGTGGTGGCCGTCGCCGGGCGCGCTCGCCTTCGAGGCGTACTTCACGGCCGTCGAGGACACGCTCGCGTTCGCGGACACCGGCGACATCGAGCGCGACCTCAGAGCCCAGCTCCACTCCTTCGTCGGCCTGCTCACCGGACGGCCCGCCGGGCCGGTGATCGCCCAGTTCGTCGGCGCGGCGCAGACCGACCCCGCTCTCGCCGGTGCCCTCGCGAAGCACTACATCCACCCGCGCCGCCGGCTCGCGGCCGAGCGGCTCACCCGCGCGCAGCGTGCGGGTCAGATCCGTGCCGAGGTGGATCCCCAGGTGGTCGTGGACCAGCTCTGGGGCGCCTGCTACCACCGGCTCATGATGCCGGACGAGCCGCTCGACTCCGCCTTCGCGGACGCGCTGGTCGACAACCTTCTGCGCGGCATCGGGGTGCGCGCCGGCTCCTGATGAGGACGTCACCGGCGGGCCGGTTCCCGACCACCGTGCCATTTCGCAGTTGATTGTGAACCCCGGTTCGGTCACCGGGCGATGCAGCTCCTTGGCCGCCGAAATCGGCGGTGGAACGATCCGGAAGGTGTGCGGTGTCCCCGCACACCAGGGCGCCGGATATTTCCGCTCCGGAGGCCGATTCCGTACGCCACTCCAACGGATGCATGGCTGACCGCCGGAAACGTGGCACCCATCAGAAGGACCGGGTGCCCGCGGAATCGCCGATCGGACGGCCTTTCGGCGGGTGCGGGTGCGAGGCCGTCGGCACGCCTGCGGGCATGGCGGGCGATTCCGGCAGCCCGCGGGCGATGAGTATCGCCGTCGACGCCAGTCAGTAAGGGCAGCGGCAACAATCCGCTGCCTCTCGCACGTGAGGAGCTCACCATGACCGCCACCTACACATTCGACGTCTTCTCCAGCCTCGACGGATTCGGCGGCGCCGGAGGCGACTGGACCGGCTACTGGGGCAAACAGGGCCCTGAACTCCTCGACCACCGCCTCGGCCTGTACCGGGACGAGCAGCGGATGGTCTTCGGGGCTCACACGTACCGGCTGTTCGCGCAGATGCTGGCGGAAAGCACCGAGAACTCCGACGTGCGCGACCCCTGGGTGACGCGCATGAGGGCCCTGCCGACGACGGTGGTGTCGACCACGCTCGAAGGCCCCCTGGACTGGCCGGACGCCACCGTCGCCCACGGCGACGCCGTCGACGTCGTCGCGCGCCTCAAGAAGGAGTCCGACGTCCCGTTGCGCTCGCACGGCAGCCTGTCGATGAACCGGGCGCTGATGGCGGCCGGCCTGGTGGACCGCGTCCAGGTGACACTGTTCCCGGTGATCACAGGCCGGACCGGGCGGGACCCGGTCTTCAAGGGCGCGGCCGACTTCGACCTGGAGCTGATCGAGCACCGGACGCTCGACGGCGACATCCAGGAACTCACCTACCGGCCCACCCTGCACGCCTGAGACGGGCCGACCGGGCCGGCGTTGTCAGTGGCGGGACGTACGTTGCGGTCATGGGCGTATACCTGGTCAGTGTCGGCGCGGAGGAGTGGTTCGGTGAGCAGGAAGGGTGGGGCGAGATCGCTGCGGCACTCAACGACGACCTGCGGCAACGGGGCCTGCCGCCCTACGAGTCGGTGCCGCAGGAGCCGGACTTCGTCAGCGGCTCCGGGCAGGCCTTCGAGGAGAAGCTGAGCTCCTCGATGAACGGGTTCGACGCCCTGTGTGAGGCGCACCTCTCGCAGGAGGAGACCGAGACCCTTTCCAACTGGTCGGTGCTGGTGCCGTTCTCGCTCGACGAGGAGATCCGGCTGCCGATCGGCTCCGCCTACAGCGAGTCGTCGACCATGGTCGCCGGTGCTCCCCAGGTCCTGGCGATCGCCCAACGGCTGGCGAAGGCAATTGAGTTGCCGGACGAGACCCCGGCCATGTGCGACAACCTCGAGCTGACCATGTGGTTCCGGGAAGGAGCGGCGAAGGAACTGGCCGCTGCCCGACCGGGGCCGTGGAGCGCCGACCTGGATGCGGCGTTCTACGTCGCACTGTTCCTGCGCGCCGCCGAGCACTCGGTGCGGCGGGGCTGCCCGATCGCCTACTGCTGAGCCGAGCCGACCGGGGCGGCGTCCCCCATATTCGTTGGACTGCTGGTCAGGACGCGTGTCAGGCTCTGTTGGTGGAGATTCTCGATGTTCTGGCCACCATGGCGAAGACGGGCCGACTGGGACCGGCATTCGCCGGAGCCGACTGGCACGAGGTGACCGAGGCCTTCGGCGAGCCATGGGAGATCGGAACAACGAGCCGAAGGCGAAAGTGGCCGCGGCTCTTCGGGTACGGGGATCTTGAGCTGAGCGTCTGCCGCTGCCGCAAGGTGTCCATCATCTGCGTCCAGACCTGGCGTGACGTGGTGGAACTCCCGCCGTCCGTTGCCGCGGGGACGGACACCTTCCCCTCCGGGCTCACGTACGCGGACGTGGTTTCCGCCTTGGACCGGGCCGGCTGTGACTGGGAGCCCTGTCCGTCACTCACCTTCGGCGACCAGCGCACGCTCGTGGTGACGTCGACGGGAGCGAGTCTCACCTTCGGGATCCCCGAAGGTGGGGAACCTGTGCTGCACGGCGTGGGTCTGCCGGGCGACGGGCACGACTGTTCCGCACCGACTGCGGGGCGCTGAACCGCGCTCACCCGAACGTCGGCGCGTCATCGTCCCGCGCGTCATCGTCCCCCAGCCACGGCCGCAGCTTTTCCGGATTGCGGACCACCCAGATCCGGGTGACGCGGCCGTCGGCGATCTCGAACGAGGCCACGGTCATGACCGTGCCGTCCCGCCGGGCCACCAGTCCCGGCGTGCCGTTGACCGACCGTTCCAGGAGTTCGAGGCCCGGGGCCCTGTCCGCGATGGCGACCATGTACTGGGCGATGAGCGCACCGCCCTCGATCGGGCGCAACGCGGCGCCGACCAGGCCGCCGCCGTCGGCGGTCATCACGGCGGCCGGGTCCAGAAGGCCGACGAGCGCCGCGACGTTCTTGGTCTCCCACGCCTCCTTGACGTGCCGCACCGCCTCCGCCTGCCCCGTCCCCGCCACCGGAGCCCCGGCGGCGCGTACCCGCCGCCGGGCGGAGGCGGCGAGCTGCTTGCAGGCGGCGGAGGTCCGGCCCAGGACGTCGGCGATCTCGGCGAAGGGGTAACGGAAGACGTCGTGCAGGACGAACGCGACCCGCTCGGCGGGCGTCATCGACTCCAGGACGACGAGGAAGGCCATGGTCACCGATTCGTCCAGGACCATCCGGTCGGCGGGATCGGTGTGGTCGGCGCCCCGGCCGCGGTCCCACTCGGTGCGGTCCGGCAACGGCTCGGGCAGCCACGCGCCGACGTACCGTTCGCGTCGTGCCCGCGCCGAGCCGAGGACGTCCAGGCAGATACGAGCGGTCACCGTCGACAGCCAGGCACCGGGCGAGACGATGTCCTCCCGCCGGGCTCGTGGCAGCGCGTACCAGCGCGCGTACGCCTCCTGCACGGCGTCCTCCGCCTCGGCCAATGAGCCGAGCAAACGATAGGCGACATTGAGCAGTTGGCGCCGCTCACCGGCTATGCCGTCGATGGCCGTTCCCGCTGTCCCCACGTTCCGAACGCCCCCTCGCCTTACCTTTCGCCGGCCCG
The DNA here is from genome assembly GCF_044756845.1 of Streptomyces sp. NPDC091416. Lineage (NCBI taxonomy): Bacteria > Bacillati > Actinomycetota > Actinomycetes > Kitasatosporales > Streptomycetaceae > Streptomyces > Streptomyces sp. NPDC091416. The sequence continues at coordinate 1,246,271 of NZ_JBIVTU010000001.1, read as the reverse complement.
CGTCGTCGGGCTGGTGAAGACCCTATCGATCTACTGCCCACCGGGCGGAAAAGGGGACCGCACCATGACCACCCACGCAGACGCAGGTCCGGCGACGACGGCGGCACGGCGGCACCTCTCGTTCCTGCAGGTCGCGATCGCGCTGCAGACCCTGACCATCTTCCTCCAGGCGATCTCGGCCGGACTGCTCCTGACCTCGTCCTACGGAGAGACGCTGCACAGCGCCGGCGCACGCGTCATGTACGGGGCCTCGATGCTGTACGTACTCGCGGCGGTCCTGGCCTGGAAGCCGGGCGGCGGCCCGGCCCGGCCCATCTGGTACGCCTCGGGCTTCCTGGTCCTCGCCTCGGTCCAGGTCGTGCTGGGCATCGCGCACGTGCCGTCGGTCCATCTGCCCCTGGGTGTGCTGATGTTCGGACTGAGCCTGCTGGCGCTGGTACGGCGCTGACGCCCGGTACGGGGGTCCGGGTGGGCGGGCCTGTCCGGCGGATCGTGCCGGACAGGCCCTGGGCCCGGAGACGGGTCAGCGCTTCAGCGCCTCAGCGTCCCAGAGCCTCAGCGTTTCAGCGTGAACGTGAAGTCACCGGAGAGCTTGCCGCTCAGCCGGGCTGCCGACACGATCTTCCCCGCCGCGATCAGTCTCTCGGCCTCGCCCCGCGAAAGCCCGCATCCTTCAGCGATCAGCGCTGCCGGACTGACCGGGATCCGGGCTCCGAAGCGGACCGCGACATCGATGACCTCGCGGTCCAGATGATCCGTTCCGCCGGTGTCGAGACGCCAGGCGCCGCGCCAGTCGAGGGCGACGTGATTGCGATGACGCACGGCGGCGTCCTGAAGCAACTCCGCCGCCAGCAGCGGGTCGTTGGCGTGCATGCGGTCCAGCAGCTGGGGTCGTACGGAGCGCACATGCGACCGTTCGAAGACTGTGAGCTTGGTGGTCGCGCCACATGCGGCACAGAGAGCGAGGAGCCACGCGTCGAGCAGCTTGTGGTTCGCGTTGACGCGGAACTTTCCGTTCGGCCGGAAGCGTTCGGACGCGCACGAATGGCAGCGACGGATGACGAGAGGCAGGCACGTGGGCATGACGAACCAGTTGTTGAGCACAGGGGTACACCGGTTTCGGGTGAGAAGTCCGCAGCAGAAGACAGCGCGGCGCACAGGCGCGACGCGCGACAGATTCAGCAGTGGGGAGGTCTCACGCGGTGTACAACGGAACGCCCTTGCCTAGACGGTGTGGTGGCTCGGCAGCACGGTAGGCGAGCGCGGCAACGGTGTTCCACCGGTTTTCGCGCTCCGCGTCCTCGCCCGCCGGACCGGTCAGGAAGCGCTCGCGGATGCGCGCGGGCTGCCGGTGCTCGTACGGACCAGAGGCGCGAGGCCGGTCGTGAGGGCGAAGGTGGCCGTGAGAGCGAGGCCGGCCCTGCGGGCGAGGCCGGCGACCGGGATCAGATCAAGGTTCACGGCGATGAGGAGGCAGGCGACGAAGGCGGGTGCCGGGCTCCGCGCAGGGCCGTCGATGAGGCGGAACACGCCGTGTCGATGAGGCGGAACACGCCGTAGAGAGCATGAACGGTTCACCCGGCCCGGCCCGCCGCCGCCGGCGGACGTGCAGCCGGCCGGCCAGGAACCCGAACCGCCAGGTGGAGCCGGACAGGTCGGTGCCGGAGCCGCGGACCAGCACGGGAAGCCTCTGGCAGACGGGTTCTCTTGTCGATATCCCGTCTGCCAGAGGCTTCTCCGTGCCGTCAGCTCAGTGGGCGTGATCGCCCGCCAGGTTGGAGCAGGGTCACTGCAGCCAGGAGTACGCGTTCCAGCCGCCGTTGCCGATCTTCGCCGGTGCCTTGAAGGTGGTCCCCGCGCTCCCGGTGGCGCTGTAGCGGTAGAGCTCTCCGGCGGTGTTGACGCCGACGAGGTCCGCCTTGCCGTCACCGTCGAGGTCACCGGGGGCGGCGAGCTTGTTGTACGTGTTCCAGCCGGGGCCGATCGCCGCCTTGGCCTTGAAGGGGGCGGAGGCGGTTCCGGTGCCCTGGTAGAGGTACAGGGTGCCGCTGCTGTCGCGGGCGACGACATCGGCGTATCCGTCGCCGGAGAAGTCGCCGGCCCCGACGAGCTGGTTGAACTGACTCCAGCCTCCGCCCACCTTCACCCGGGCGTTGAACGTGCCGTCGCCCTTGCCGGGGTACAGCCACAGCACTCCGGCGCTGTCGCGGGCGAGCAGGTCGCTGCGTCCGTCGCCGCTCAGGTCGCCGGGGCCGAGCACCAGGTTGTAGTCGCCGAACCCGGTGGCCAGCGCGTTGGCGCCGCCGGCCACGGTGTCGTCGTAGAGGGTTCCGTTGTAGATCTCCATCACGACCGGATCGCCCGAGTCCTCCAGGGACACGGAGTTGACGATCCTGGCGCCCTGCAAGTCGCTTCCGATCGAGCTGCGGTCGGACAGGGTGCCGTCGGCGTTCGAGAAGTAGGCGTACAGATCGCCCGCCGACGTCAGCCCCAGGAGATTTCCCTTGCCCCAGGCCGGGTTGCCGCCCATGCCCGCCACCAGGTAGTGATCGAGCCAGTAGCCGGGAGGCAGGGCCGTCCCGGTGGTGTCCTGGCGGGCGCCGAGCTGGGTGAGGCCGGAGCCCTTGGGGTCACCCTCGTAGTAGTACGCGCCACCGGCCGTGGTCCGGCCGAGGAGGCCGCCGTGTGCGCCCGGGTGGGCGCCGGGGAAGCCGATGATCTGGTTGTAGGCGTTCCAGCCCGTGCCGATCTGGACCCGCTTGGCCACCGGCGTGGCGGCGTTGCCGTCGAGCGCGTAGTACCAGAGCCTGCCGTCGAGGTCGCGGGCGACGAGCGAGCCGTGGCCGGTGCCGGCGATGTCGCCGGCACCGGTCATCTGGTCGAAGATCTGGAAGCCCGTGCCGACCTTGACGCGGGCGGTGAAGGGCTCGGCGGAGCTGCCGGTGCCCCGGTAGAAGTACAGGTCACCGGTGTGCGTACGGGCGAGCAGGTCGCCCAGGCCGTCGCCGGTGACGTCGCCCACGGCGACGACCTTGTTGTACGTCTGCCAGCCGCTGCCGCTCCAGAGCGGGCTGCCTTGCGGGAACGACTCGTTGCCCCAGAGCGACAGCCGGCCCGAGGCCGTGAGGGACAGTACCTCGGGGCCGGAGGCGGAGGTGTTCTCCTCGCCGGGCGTGAGGACGTCGAGGTATTCGGTGGAGTTGTCCTTGCTCGACGGGATGGCGTAGTTGCTGGACCACTCCATGATCTTCCCGGTCGGGCTCTGCATGAGGACATCGGCGTTGCCGTCGCCGTCGGCGTCGTAGAGCGGTGAGTCGGGGCCCGCCGCCGCGGCGGCCCTCGCGGCGCCGGAGAGCTTTCCGGCGGCGGGCTTCCCGGCGGACTGCGGTGGCGTGGGCACCGAGGGCTGCTCGGGGTCGAGCTGCTGGATGGAAAGGTTGCGATGAGGCACGCCGCTGTCGGCCTGCGCCAGGGCGGCAGGGCCGAGGACGAACGCGCTCATGGACAGAGCGGTGAAGGTGCAGACCGTCAGCAGGCGGGTGCGACGGTGGCTGTGCGTGCTCTTCAAGGTGGAAGACATGCGACCCCCCATGGGTGCGACTGCCGCGATGGGACGCGGCGACCGGGTGCCGAGCCGACGACGGCGGCGACGGGACCGGCGGCCTGTCTGTACAGGTGCGCCCCGGCAGGATCGGCTCGAACCGCGCAGGTCCGACCGGCCCGAGTCGCTCGTACGTCCGATTCGAACGCCGTGAGTCTAACTGCCTTCCCTATGAACGGAATCGCGGGGGACACCGGGTGGGAGGGCCGTGTCCGGGGCAATGCCGGTCCGACCCACGCGCCCCGACGCGCACGGTCCGGTGTCCATCGGCGGGGCAGGACGGCGGCGTGGAGAAGCTGACTGATCCGGCCGCCCGCCCGCCGGACCTCGGGGCCACGGCGGAGTGCCGGGCGCGGGTCGCACGCGAGGAGTCGGCGGACGCGGTCGCCGGCACGGGGTGATCCGCCGGTCCCTCGGGCGGGCCGGCGAACGGGCCCTGTCACCACGACTCCTGACGCCGGTGAACCCGCCCGGGCCGCGCAGCGCCAGGGCGAGCATCCGGCGGGCTGATGCCATGGAGCGCCCGCTCCGACTCGGTGAACAGGCGCCTCGCCAGGCCTTCACCGCGCGGGCGTCATCGCCCGACCGAGCCGTCGATCTGCTCGCGCAGGATGTCCGCGTGTCCGGCGTGCCGGGCGGTCTCCTCGATCATGTGGACCAGGATCCAGCGCATCGACGGCGGCGGGGTCTCGCGGAGCGAGCGGGCCCCGGGGCGGTCCAGGTCGGTGCAGGCGAGGACGGCCTCGTTGGCCCGGGCGATCGCCGCGCGATAGGCATCCGCCACGTCCGACACGGTGTCATCGGCGGACACCACACCCTCGTCGTTCCAGGGCTCGTGCCCGGCGCCGGTGTAGGCCCAGACCAGCCAGTTGAGCTCGGTGGCCGTCAAGTGCTTGAGCAGCTGGAGGAGGCTGGTCCCGGAAGGCACACCGGCCGTGCGCACCGCCGGCTCCGGGACGCCGTCCGCCTTCGCGAGGACGGACTCACGCAGGTAGTCCAGGAAGGTCAGCAGGGTGGTCTTCTCGTCGGTGTTCAGGCTGGGTGGCCGAAGATCGGGGCGTGGCGTCGAAGTCGTCATGCCGAAAACGTAGTTGGTCGGTCCGGGCCGTCGCCGAGGAGGGGCCGGTCGTCCGCCGGTCCTCCCGGTCGCCGCCCCCATCGTGTTGACCGCCCCGGAAGGCAGTGCTTGAGTCGGCGCGTGGACAGCACTTCTGCCAACCGGCGGTTCTGGAACCAGTTCAGCAGCGCCTACCAGGACAAGCACGACCCGCAGATCGGCGCATCGCCCCGGCTGTGGGGCACGTACGCGATCCCCGACGCGCAGCTGCACGCCCTGGGCGACGTCACCGGCAAGCGCGTCCTCGAACTCGGCTGCGGTGCCGGCCAGTGGTCCAGGGCGCTCGCCGCCGAGGGCGCCGACGTCGTCGGCATCGACCTGTCCGAGGCCCAGCTCGCCGCGGCAGCCCGCGCGATGGGAACGGCCCGCTACCCGCTGGTGCAAGGCGCCGCCGAGCAGCTCCCGTTCGCCTCCGACAGCTTCGACCTGGTGTTCTGTGACTACGGCGGGCTCAGCTGGGCGCCGCCGCAACTGGCCGTCCCGCAGGCCGCACGCATCCTGCGCCGCGGTGGGCGGCTGGTGTTCAACGTCGCCAGCCCATGGTTCGAGGCCTGCTACGACGAAGAGGCCGGCCGCGCGACCACGACGCTGCACCAGGACTACTTCGGGCTGGACGCCATCGCCGAAGGCCAGGGCGCGGTCAGCTACCAGCTCACCTACGGCGGCTGGATCAAGGTCCTGCGCGGTGCCGGTCTCGTCATCGACGACCTCATCGAGCCACGGCCCGAGCCCGGAACAGCCAACGGCTACAACCAGACCGACCCGCCCGACTGGGCACACCGCTGGCCGGCGGAAATGCTCTGGGTCACCCACAAACCGTGAGCACCGCCGCAACGGGAGTCGGACGTGGGCGTGCGAGCCGGACCGGTGGAGCTCGGGTCGCCCACGCCCGGGGCATGGTGTTGCGGGCCGCGGCGGCCGGGCCGGGCCCGATCTGCTGAGCGCTGCGGCGCGGGGACGACCCGTGCCCGTCCTGCCGGGACCCGGGTCTACTTCGCGGCGTCGCGCCGCCGTCGCGCACGTTCGAGATCGGCGGCATCCGACATCCAGGAGCCGTGCCCGTCGAGCGCCGCGCAGCCGCCCCGGACGAAGGCGCTCACCAGCTTCCGGTACCCGCCCATCCCGTCGACCAGGCTGTACTCGACCCGGTACTCCGGTTCCGCCCCGCCCACGCCCTTGCGCGCGGTCGTGATCCGGGCCATGGAGTCCGCGTAGAAGTGGAGCTGGATGCCCTCGCCCATCGCCTCGTCCTCGATGGTGAACACCTCGTTGTCCCCGGCATAGCGATCGCCGACGAACTCCCAGAACTCGGCGGTGGCCGTGCGGGGATGGCTCCGGAGCCACTTCTTCTCGGTGTCCTTGTCGTCGGTGAACGACAGGCTCGTCTTGCTCGCGCTCTCGTCGGAGCCGGCGCGGTCTGCGGCAGCATCGTCGTCATCGTCGATGGGCGTGTTCCTGGTGCGGGCGGCGGCCTCGGAGCACATCAGGAAGCTCACGGTACGTACCGCGTCGTCGACGAGCCCGGGGTGCGCGCGGCGCACGGCCGCGCCGACCGCCGTCTCCATCCGCTCCCAGTCGCGTTTGTCCGTGCCGCGCTTTCCGCGGCGCGGGTCGCGGCCGATCCGCATACCGGCGCTCGCCTGCTCCGCGGTGGCGATCACGCGCATGACCTCGGGCAGCAGCGCGGGATCGACGGCGTCGGGCGTGCGCCTCGGAATCGTCGCGCCGTGCAGGTACTGGCCCGTGTACTTCAGGATCGCGGCGTCGAGTGGGCCGAGTACCTGCCCGCGCTCGGCCCGGCGGCGGTTCGCGTGGTGCTCCTGGGCCCGCTTCCCGTCGGCCGTCACGGTCGCCGTGCGCATCGCCGCGCAGACCTGGCCGCGCTCCAGCAGACCGATGTCGGCTCCATGGGCGATGAGCTGCCCCCTGGCCCACGGGATCCGGCGGAAGAACGCGTCGACGTCCGAGGGCGAAGCAAGGAGGACCGGGTCCAGGAGCGCGACGGCGGCGTTCTCGTCGAACGAGCCCCGGGTTCCGGCGGCGTCGCACAGCGGAAGGACCGCGCTCCACAGCAGCAGGTGTCGGGCCAGGTCCTCCTCGATCACCGCACGATGGGCTTCCCCGATCGGGAACGTGAACGTGCGCGGTTCATGGTTGGCGTCGGCCCCGGCGCCGAGCATCAGCTTCAGCTCACCGCCCTCGCGGATCACGTTCGGGATCCAGCCGCTCCTGCGCGTGAAAACGACGTCGCTCATGGCCTCAGTCTTCCCCATCGGACCGGACCGGCGACCACGGCCTCGTACCGTTCCGGCCTGCGTGCGGCAGCCGTGTGTGAGGGCCGTGATCGCGCAACGGTGCTGATACGGCGGGCGCGGCGATCGTGATGTCCGGACGCCGACCTGCGCTCCGACCGGACCTATTTCCTGGAAGGAAAGGCCTCGTCGAGCGTGGGGACCGAAAGATGGTCGGACGTCATCGCGTCCAGGACGTCATCCACCCTCAGGTAGCGCCCCTGCTGGATCGCGGGCGTGATCCTGCCGACCGTGCCGGCCTCACTGAGGTGGAACACGGTCCAGCGGTGCGCGTACGTGTCCAGGGGCTGCCCGTCACGCAGGATCTGCCGCGTCTGCGCGCCGGCGCTGCGGGTTCCGTCGATCTCCTGGTTGACGGTCTCCACCGCGTCGACCCCGAACACCGTCCCGCTCCCGCCCCGTTCGTACATCACGAGCATCCGGGGACGGGCCAGGGCCACGTGCTTGCTGTCGAGCGGGCAGATGTACGCGCGGTGCGCGGCGAGGTCCAGCAGGGCCTGCTCGGTCGCCGGCACGATCACCGCGTGGTTGTGCAGCGAGCGGAACCAGCCGAGCGCGGCCTCCTCGTTCCACACGAGCTTGTTGCGATTGCGGAACGCGGGATCGGCGACCAGGCCCCGGTACCCCATCAGCTCGATGCTGCGCGGCGGGCGTCCCACCAGGGCTCCGAAATCGGCCCTGGTCAGGACCTCGGGCAGTTCGTCGAACCAGGTCGTCATCGAGCTATACCACCGTGTGCTTGAGGAAGGCCGCCCAGGCGGCGGGGGACAGGGTGAGGGAGGGGACGGTGAGGTCTTTGGAGTCGCGGACGTGGATGGCGTGGGGCTGGGTTGCCACCTCTACGCAGTTGCCGCCCTCTGGGGTGCTGTGGCTGCTCTTCATCCACCGGAGGTCAGTGCTCATAGTCCTTCTGCTACCTGTTCAATCATCTTCCGTGACTCTTCTGGCCCGAGAGCCTGGGTTCGCAGAGTGCCATATCTGGCGAACAGGCGTCCCAGCGTTTGCTGTTCGCTGGTAAGAATGCTCTGGGTGTGGACCTCCAGGTAGGCCAACCGTCGTCGGTCGTCGGTCTCCAGTAGGACGAAGGGCCCGCTCAGTCCGCCGTGTGTCTCCCGCTGAGGTGACATGACCTGAATGTGCACGTGCCGCAGTCGACTGACCTCAAGAATGTGGTGGAGCTGCGCTCGGTGTACGTCCCGCCCGCCGATCGGGCGAGTGAGTGGGCTGAGCTCCAGGACGAAGCTGATGTCCGGCAACGGTTTGCGGGTCAGCATGTGCTGGCGTGCGAGACGGCCCAAGACCAGTCCCTCGATCTCGTCGTCATCAAGGGGCGGGCAGGCGCCGCTGAACTGGGCACGTGCGTGCGCCTCGGTTTGCAGCAACCCGGGCACGACGTGGGACTCGTACTCGTACCGTGCCCTGGCTGTGGCTTCCTCCTCGGCGAACGGGCCGAACCAGGAAGCCACGCGGCTGGACGTCAACTTCTCAGCTGCGGCGATCAGAGCACCGCCGGCGCCGAGCGCGGCATCAGCCTGTGGGGTGAAGACCCCCTTCGGGGGGCGGTCCCCCCGCTCCACCATCGCCACCTGCGACTTGGAGAAACCGATCTTCAGCCCTAACCCCTCCTGGGAGAGCCCGGCCCGTTCGCGGTAGTGCCGCAACAACGCCCCGAACATCTCGGCGTTGCCGCCCCCGTGATTACTGGTGTGCACAGCCCACCCCCCACGTGCACAACAGTGCACAGACGCCTTGTGTCCCTGGTCACGGTACGTGCGGGTACCGAAGCTTTCCGCATGGAACCGAAAAATTCACCGGACCTGATGCCCTCCTGGATCCCCGCGACGGGCCACGCCCTCCGCCACGCCGGGATCCACTTCGACGCCGTACGGATCATCGGCGTCCTGGGTGAGCAAGTGGCGTACGAGGTCATGCAGTTCACGGACTTCGAGGCCGGGCCCATCGTCCGGTCGAGCATCGGCGAGCGCAGCATGTACTTCCTGCTGCCGCCCGGCAGTGCCCGCGCCTACCAATGGCCCGTCGGGGCCGAGGCGTTGGTACGGGAGGGTGCGGCCTTCGTCGGGGTGCCCGCCGTGCACGGGCTGACGTACCCGCTGGACTGGCGTTCGCTGCCGAGCGCTCAAGTCCCGTTCGTGGACGCGGAACTGCTGTTCGAGCTCCTGCGGGAGGTGGTCGACGACGAGATTCGTGCTGTACGGTGATCGCGTTATTACGCTCCGTGCGCATCCGCGCATGGGGCGGCCCCCGGCGGTGTTACCAGCACCGTATGCCGAGGGCCTTCACCCCACGATGGATCTGAGGTCCACCGAGAATGCTCTGCCATGCTATCTCGCCGCCCCGCGGCTACGTGAAGGCGTCGCACGACGTCGTCCGCCATCCGAAGCTCAACAGCGACGCGAAGATCCTGATCGCCTATGTGCAGGGCCTCCCCGAGAAGTGGGCCGACAAGCCTCTCGGCGAGCACGCCAAGCGGCTGGGCATGAAGGGCCGCGCTTACCAGAAGGCGAAAGGGCTGCTCAAGGAGAACGGGTACGTCCACGAGTGGCGGCGCCAGGACGGCGGCGGGCTCTGGGTGACCGATCAGCTCATGTCCAATGTGCCGCTCACGGACCGCGAGGCTCGGCGCATCCATGACAAAAGTGCCGCATCGTCGCAGGTGGGACCGAGTGATCACTATCCGACGGTCGGTCAACCGAGGACTCGGTCGGTCGGTGGTCACCTACCTGAAGGTGAAGAACGGGAGAAGAACTCCTCCCACCCACCCACCGAAGCGCCCGAGTTCGCGGACGAATCCACGAAGGCCCAGGCCGGACCCGAGTCCGGACCCGAGTCCGGACCCGAGTCCGGACCCGAGTCCGGACCCGAGTCCGAGCCCGAGTCCGAGCCCGCGGCTGACCCCACGGACCCGCACGTCATCCAGGCCGAGCGCGTGCTGCTCTCCCTCCGGTCTGCCGACCTCCAACTGCGTCTCGGTGTCCGTGAGGCCCGCAGTCTGGCCGGGACGGCCGCCGAGTGGCTGCGGCGCGGGGTCAACGCGGCGGAGCTGCGGCTCGCGCTCAGCAGGGAGCTGCCCGAGGAGGGGGTCCGGTACGCACCCGGGTTCCTGGGGAAGCGGCTGGAAGTCCTGATGCCGGAGCCCCTGCCCGTGGAGCCCGCTGTGCCTGCGCCTCCCGCTCTCAGGCCGATCATCGCGTGCGAGGCGCAGCGGGAGGGCGACGGCCATGTGTTCCGGCCGGGAGGGGAGGAGACCGTGTGCCGGCCGTGCAGGCAGGAAGCGGCCTGGGAGGCGCACACGTTCAAGTGGGGCCGACGGCCCCAGGGTGACGACTGGGAGGAGCCCGAGCCGCTGCCCTGGCGGGAGCGGATCGCCGCTATCCAGGCGACGGAGGCGGCCGCCACGGAGTGAGGCGTACGGCTGTTCGCCGTGTGGCGGTGATGCCGTCCGCACGGTGGAGCGAGGACAGTGGGCCCGGGGGCCTGGACGGCGGACCGAGGAGGACCGATGACGGATGCCGTGATGGAGATGTGGAGCGGAGCGCGGGCGGCGAGGGAACCCGCGTGGGTGCGCGGGCAACTGATGGAGGCCGGGCGGACCTTGTTCGCCATGTACGGCTACGCCCATACCGGCGTCGCGGATCTGTGCGCCGCCGCCCATGTGGAAGAGCGCGACTTCTACCGCGAGTTCGAGTCGCGCGAGGCGCTGCTCGTCGATCTGTACGACGAGGTGGCGGGGCGGGGCATGCGGGCGGCCGAGGCGGAGCTGTCCGCCGAGGGCATGGAGACCTGCCCGACCGAGGAGCGGGTCAACCGCCTCTTCGACGCCTATGTGCGGGCCGTCACGCGGGACCCGCGGGAGGCGAGGGTGGCGTTCGTCGAGGTGCTCGGGGTGAGCAGGGCGATGGAGGAGCACCTCACGATGTGGCGCTCGGTGTGGGTGGAGTTCCTGACTCAGGAGTCCGAGCGGGCGCGGCGGCGCGGTCACGGGGTCGACGGCGACCTCGCCGTGGTGGTGAAGGTGCTGACGCGGTCCGTCGACGAGCTTCTCGCGCACCACGGCCGCCGACCGCGCCAGGTGCCGCCTGCGTGGCTGACCAGTGAGTTCACCCGGCTGTCCATGGCCATGATCGGACCGGCGGGGGTCGGGCCCGTGGAATCCTCCGGTTGACAACACCGCTTGCCGGGTCGGCAAATGGAAGCATGGCAGAGAACAGGGCTGGAGCAGAGGGCGGCACGATGGGCGACGACGAGCTGTCGTCCGTCCTGACCGGCGTCGGGCCGCGGCTGCGCGCCCTGCGCACCGAGCGCGGGACGACGCTGGCGCAGCTGAGCGAGACGACCGGGATCTCGCTCAGCACGCTGTCCCGGCTGGAGTCCGGCGGCCGCAAGCCCACGCTGGAGCTGCTGCTCCCGCTGGCGAAGGCGTACGGGGTGCAGCTGGACGAGCTGGTCGGGGCTCCCGAGACGGGGGACCCGCGGGTCACCTTCCGCCCGTTCAAGCGGCACGGCATGACGTTCGTGCCGCTGACCCGGCACCTCAGCGGCGTGAACGCGTACAAGCAGGTCATGCCCGGCGCGACGGGGAACGAGGGCCCGGTCGAGCAGCGGGTGCACGAGGGATACGAGTGGCTGTACGTGCTCTCGGGGCGGCTGCGGCTCGTGCTGGGGGATCACGACCTGGTGCTCACGGCGGGGGAGGTGGCCGAGTTCGACACCCACACTCCGCACTGGTGGGGCGCGGCAGGGCCGGAGCCGGTGGAGTTCCTCAGCCTGTTCGGACCGCAAGGGGAGCGGATGCACGTACGGGCGAAGCCGACGGGGAAGGGATGAGGGGCTCGCTCGCGGCGCGGTACGGCCCGCCCAGTCCCCACGCCTGGTGCATCGCGTCGGCGTAGGCCGCCGCGAGTCTGTGTTCGCCGGACGGGCCGGGATGGGTGCCGTCGTACGTGTCCGTGTGGATGTCGTAGCCGGGCGGGCGCGAGGCCAGCAGGAGCGGGGACGCCGCGGTGTCGAGGTCGGCCACCGCCTTGGCGAGGAGCTCGTTGAAGCGGGCGCACTCGGCGGCGAAGGGCGCGTCGGACTCCGCCCGGATGTTCGGTATGACGGGGAGCAGTACGCACTTGATGTGCGGGTTCGCCGTGCGGGCGGCGGTGAGGAAGGCGCGGGCGTTCAGCGCGGTCTGGTCGCTGTCCGTGTAGAAGCCGAGGTCTATCAGGCCGAGCGAGACGAGCAGGACGTCCACCCGGTGCTCGGCGACCGCGTCCGCGATCACCGGGGCCATGTGCAGCCAGCCCTCGCCCCAGCCGGCCAGGTGGCGGCGGGCGTCGGCGGGGAAGCCGGGGACGGCGTACGCGGTCGAGGCGGCCGTGCCCGCGTCGGTGTCGTACAGCTCGGTGCGCGGGCCGACGAGCGCGTACGGGCCGTCGAAAGCCGCTTCGAGGTGCTGCCACATGCGGTAGCGCCATGTGAAGTCACCGGCGCGCCCGATGGTCATGGAATCGCCGACACACATGAAACGCATGGCGCCATCATGGCCGATCATGACTCCGGCCTGCGACGTGACGATGGACACTTGTGCCATGCGTTCGTACCGACTGACCGTTTCCGCTGCCGCCGCCGCGCTGTTGTGCCTCGCCGCGACGGCTCCTGCCGTGGCCGAGGACGGGGATGCCGACCGGAGCTTCACGATCGAGGACCCGCGGATCACCGAGTCCAGCGGCCTGGCCGCCAGCCGCGCCCACCCGGGGATCTACTGGACGCACAACGACAGCGACGACGGGCCGTACGTCTTCGCCGTCGACTCCCGCACCGGCAGGACCGTCGCCCGGATCACCATGAAGGGCGTGGGCGCGCCCCGGGACGTGGAGGCGATCTCGCTGGGTCCCGACGGGAACCTGTACGTCGGTGACATCGGCGACAACCTGAACGGCAGCTGGGACCACGTCTGGATCTACCGCTTCCCCGAGCCGAAGGAGCTCCGGGACCAGGTGGTCAGGGCCACGCAGTTCGACGTGAAGTACGCCGACGGCGCGCGCAACGCCGAGGCGCTGATGGTCCACCCGAAGACGGGCCGGGTCTACATCGCGTCGAAGAACGAGGACGGCGGCGGGCTGTACGAAGGGCCCGCGAAGCTCACGACCGGCGGGGACAACGTGTTCCGGCGGGTCGGGGAGGTGCCGTGGGTGACGGACGGGGCGTTCTCGCCGGACGGCAGGGAACTGGTGCTGCGCTCGTACTTCAGCGCGCGCGGTTACGCCTTCGCGAACGGCCGGCTCGGCAAGGACTACCCGGTCGAGTCCCCGCTGCTCGGGCAGTCGGAGTCGGTGACGTACACGGCGGACGGATCGGCGCTGATGTACGGCTCCGAGGGCGAGCGGAGCGATGTGGTGCGGGTGGACCTGAAGAGCGGCGGGGGCGACGGGCCCGCCCGGGCCGGCGGCACGTCGCCGTCGTCCGCCGGGGCGGGCAGCACGGCGGACGGGGCCGGGGTGCCCGTCAAGGGCACGACGCTGACCGGGATCGCCGTGCTGGCCGGGATCGGGCTGCTGCTGTTCCTGGGGAGGCGGCGCCGGCAGGGGTGAGGGTCCGTCCGGGCGGGCGGGTTTTCCACAGGCCGGGACGCGGGGCCTTCCGCTGCGTCATCCTGAGGCGGCAGGGGCAGGGCGGACGCACGGAGCAGAGCACGGGGGTGCGGCACCACGATGGTTCCGGGGACAGTGCAGCAGCTGACGATCCTGCTGATCCTCGTGCTGCCCGGCGTCTTCTACCAGGCCGTGCGGGAACGGCTGCGCGGGCCTCTCGCCACCGAGCAGGAGCCGCAGAACCGCCTCGTGCGCGCCATCGCCGCCGGGGCCCTGCTGGACGCCGTGTACGCGGTGGTCGCGGGGCCGTGGCTGGTGGGGCTGCTGGCCGGTGACGGGGACGGGCCGTTCGCCGGGGTGCTGCGGGATCCGCGCGGGGCCGGACTTGCCGCGCTGCTCCTGATCGTCGCCGTGCCGTCCGCGCTGGCCTGGGCGGAGGCGGTGTGGCGACGGCGGCACGCGCGGGCGCGGTACGAGCCGATGCCCACCGCGTGGGACGCGCTCTTCCGGGGGCGGGCGTCCTGTTTCGTCCGCGTACGCCTCAAGAGCGGTCTGTGGGTGGGCGGTTGGCTGGGGTCGGCGTCGGCCGTCTCGGCGTATCCGCAGAGCGGCGATCTCTATCTGCAGGCCCAGTACCGGGTGGGTCCCGACGGCAGTTTCCTCGGGAGGGTGCCCGGCACCGCGGGTGTGTACGTGCGGGCGGGCGACATAGAAGTGCTGGAGGTGCTGCTGCCGCCGTCCGCGGGGGCGGCGGCCCGGAGGACGGAGGGTGATGGGCGATCAGGAGAAGGACAGTGAGGCCGGACTGGCGGCCCTGGTGGAGGAGTTCTCCTCACGCAGGACCTATCGGCCCGCCGATGGCATGGCCGAACCGGACGAGCTGCCGCAGGGGCCGTCCGGCACGGCGATGGGGGAGAGCGCGGAGCCGGAGGCGCCCTGAGCGGTCCGGACCGTCTCACGGGCCCGTGTGGATGTGCGCCGCCCACAGGTGCGGGGCCTGGGTGTAGCGGTCGCGCAGGGCCCTGACCGGGCGGTGCAGGGCGGCGGCCGGATCGATGCGGCCGCCCCGGGCGATGTCCTCGGCGAGCGCGGTGTAGAACTCCTCGGTGAGGTGCGTCGCCAGCTTGTCGGCGATGGGCCACAGGGTCCCGATCACATGCGGGTATCCGGCCAGTTGGAAGGACGAGGACAGCTGGACCGCCTCGTCCGACAGCTCGGCGCCGCCCTGGGACGCGGAGCAGGCGGACAGCATGGCGAGTTCCGGGTTCCGCGGGCGCCGGGTGGCGACGTCGGACACGGTGAGCCGGCCGTCGTACAGGACGAGGCCGCTCTGCGACGGGTCGAGCAGCTCGCTGACGCCGTGGCAGCTGAAGTGGACCCACGGGTGGGCGTCGAGTACGCCGCCGACCGCGTCCACCGTGGCGTCGGGCCCGGCCATCAGCCGCGCCCCGGGGAACAGTTCCGCGAGCAGCTTCGCCTCCCGGGCGACGCCGGGCAGGGGCGCAGCCCCCGGCGTGTCGGCGAGCGCGACGACCAGGGGCGCCGGCGGGGCGGCGGGGGCGGCCGTGAGGAGGCCGGCGCGGGCCCGGACCAGGGCGCGCAGGGTCGGGGTGTACGAGGAGACGGCCCGGTCCATGACCCAGGTGCCGGAGTCCGGCGTGCCGCGCCCGGCCGCGTGCAGCGGCAGGAAGGACAGCCAGCCGGTCGGGCACCACCACAGCCGGGGCCAGGGCTCCCCGTCACCCGGTTCGGTGTCCAGTCCGAGGTGGCCGAGGACCGGCGCGGCGATCGTGTCCCAGAGCCAGCCGAGGGTTCCGGACAGCGTGCGCATCATGGCGACGGCCTCGTCGACTCCGTTCCCGCCGTACGCCGTCTCCATGCCGTTGACGAACTCCGCCGCCCGCGTCACGGTCGCGTCCAGGGTGAGGCCGGGCAGCGGGACCACGGCGATCCCGGCGCCGGCCGTCACGACCAGGGCGTCGCAGCGGTAGAGGCTGACGTTGACGACCACGACGGGTCCCTCCGCGGCGGCTGCGACCAGTTCCGGTACGGAGGGCGGGCGCAGGAAGTTCTCCAGGCCGGGCAGCTCCCGTACCTCCGCGATGAGGCCGTCCCAGCGGAGGGCCAGGGCGTGCCGGGTCTCGGCGAGCAGGCTCGCGTCCTGTGCGGCGTCGTGGGCGCGGGAGAGCGGGGGCGGCGCGCTCAGCTCGTCGCGGATCCGCTCGAACTCGGCCGCGCGGGCGGGGTCGAGGTCACGCAGCCGCGACACGTCGGCCCGGTTCTCCAGGCCCTGGCCCAGCAGCACGCCCCGCCCCTGTTCGAGGAGGGCGAGGGCGCGGTCCGCGTCACCCGCTTCGAGGGCCAGGGCGGCGGCGTCGCTCGCCATGCCGTCGCTGCCGCTCAGCCGCGCTTCCTGGTCGGCCCGGCCCAGGCCGCGCGGGGCGATCCCGGGCAGCAGGCCGACGCCGTACGCGTACCCTTCCAGGGCCTCCGCGCGGTCACCCGCCTTCATCGACGCCAGCCCCCAGACGCGGGAGGCCTGGAGCCGGGACGTACTGTGGCCGGCCGGACTCCGTGCGCAGCCGCGGGCGAGGCGGACCACTTCCGCCAGGTCGACCTCGTCTCCCAGGGCCGCCCGGTCCAGCTGTGCCGCGGCCAGCATGAGTTGGGACGTCGCGTAATCGGGGTCCCCTGCGGGCGTGCAGGCGAGGGATTCCCGGGCGGTGGCAGCCGCGCGGTGCAGGGCCTGCCGGGACGTCTCCACCGAGGTCTCCTCGGCCAGGTGGGAGACCAGGTGACAGGCCAGCGTCAGCTTCTGCAGGGCGAAGGGGCGCGTGGGGTGCTCCTTCCCGAGCCGGCCCACCGCCTCCTCGAGGATGCGCCGGGCCTCATCGGCCATGTGGCGGTCCTCGTTGGCCCGTGCGCGGTCGAGCAGCAGGTCTCCCAGGTTGATCGCGGCCAGTTCGGCGCCCACGACGTCGCCGTGGCCGCCGGCCATCGCCGCCCGCAGGAGCGCGATCGCCTCGTCGGTGGCCGATGTGTCGCCGATGAGCGCGGCCGAGTGGCGGAGCGCTTCGGCGAGGTTGTTCAGGTGCAGGGGACGGTCCATGGCCGACGGCAGGCTGTCCTGGACCGCGCGGCGCAGCACGGTCACGGCCTCGGCCATCCAGGACCGGTTGCCGGTGCGCCGGCTGCGGTCCATGAGCGCGCTGCCCAGGTTGGTGAGCGCCATGCTGACGCGCGTCCGGGAGGCTTGGGAAACGGCCGTGCGCAGCGTGTCGACGGCGGTGTCCATGAGAGGTTCGTCGCCGGTGTTGCGGGCCACGCTCCACTGGATGTGGCCCAGGCTGGTGAGGATGCCGGCCCGTACCTCGGCGGTTGCGGGCGGCGAGGCGGTCAGGGCGGCACGGAAGTGATGGATCGCTTCGGCGCTGTGCCGTTCGTCGCGGGTGT
The DNA here is from genome assembly GCF_044756845.1 of Streptomyces sp. NPDC091416. Classification (NCBI taxonomy): domain Bacteria; kingdom Bacillati; phylum Actinomycetota; class Actinomycetes; order Kitasatosporales; family Streptomycetaceae; genus Streptomyces; species Streptomyces sp. NPDC091416. The sequence goes on along the minus strand of NZ_JBIVTU010000001.1, from coordinate 1,229,192 downwards.
AGCGGTAGAGGGCCGCCAGGCTGTTCGCGAGCCCGAGCAGCCCCATGGCCGCGGGGGGTCCCGGCGTCATCACGAGTGCCTCCCGGTGCCACCGGACGGACTCCTCCAGCGGGAGGGGGTCGGAGGCGAGACGGGCGAGGTTGCGCAGGGCTTCTCCGAGGGCCGACCGGCAGGAGGCCCCGTCGTAGGTGTCCTCGTCCGAGGCGGCCACGGCCGCGCGCAGCACCTCGATGCCCTCGCCCATGGCCTCGGAGTCCGAGCGGAACTCGGCGAGGGACAGCAGGGCTTCACCCAGGCACATGAGTACGTGCACATGGAGGAAGTCCTCCGCCGGTGAAAGGGCGACGGCTTCGCGATGGGCCGCCACCACGTCGGTGAAGAGCTCGGAGCGGCCGGTGTGCAGGGCGATGCCCCTCAGCCCGAGGCCGATGTTCGACCAGGACAAGGCGCGTTGGGTGCGCGAGAACGGGGCGCTCTCCACCTCCTCGCGCATGAGGCGGACCGCTTCCTCGTACAGCTCGACGCCGCTCGTCGCGTCGCCCCGTTCCAGGAGGGCCTTCGCGTACTCCGCGTGGCATTCCCAGTACCCGGGATCACCGGCCGGGAAGAGGCCGAGCGCCCGGCGCATCTCCTCGGCGCCCTGCTGCCAGGCGTCGGCGTCCGCACCGGCACGGCCGGCCAGCGCCGCCCCGAGGGCGAAGCGTGCGGTGGCCTCGAAGCCGTCGGCCGGGGAAGGCAGGGCGAGGCATTTGCGGAACGTGTCGACGGCCTCGTCGTCGCTGTCGTCGTCGCCCGACACGAGGAGGCAGCGCCCGAGCGCCAGCAGGACCCGCCCGCGCCCGGCCGAGCGGGCCGGAAGGTCTCCGGCGAGGACCCGGAGCACGCCGGTCGCGTCGTGGAGCTCCCCGGACCCGGTGGCCCCACCGCGCAGGGTGGCGCGCTTGACCAGCAGGTCGGCCCATCCGGTGGCGTGGAGAACCCGTCGGGTGAGGTCGTCGGCCAGGACGCACTCCGTTCCCCGCCGGGCGTGGACCAGGGCCTCCTCCAGGTCTTCCGGCCTGCCTCCCTTCATGTGCCGGGCGTTCAGCACCTTCGAGAGCGTCCAGTGCGTCTGGGCGTACACCGGATGCCCGGCCGGTGCGCCGTCGAGGGCGTCCCGGGCGACCTGATGGGCGTCGTCCAGGGCGCCGCGGTCGTCGCTCTCCGAGGCATGACCGGCCAGCAGCAGGCCGAGGTTGGTGAGGTACACGGTCCGCTCGACCGCGTTGGGGGCCGTGTCGGCTGCCTCGCGGCACAGGGCGATGCCCTCCGTGTACGGCTGCGCGCCGCCTCCGTCCTCCAGGGACCCCAGGACGAGCGCGACACCCAGGTCGGAGAGGAACGCGGCCCGGCTGGTCAGTGCGGCGTCCGGCTCCGCAAGGGCGTCGCGCAGCAGGGCGATGCCCTCGGCGCGCAGCGCGGGATCGCTCACGAGCCGGGCGGCACCGCACAGCGCGGAGCCGAGGGTGGCGCCGTGCTGCGGGCGGTTGGGGTCGTTCCAGGTGGTGAGCTCCGCCGCCTTGCGCAGCTCGGCGACCGCCTCGCGCATCGCGACCGGATCCGCGTTCGTCTCGGCCCAGTGCCGGAGGGTGTGCCCCAGATTGCCGTGCCTGCGGGCCTGTTCGTCCCGGACGCCGGGGGCGCAGACCACGGCCGCGCGGCCCGCGGTGACGGCGTCGGAGAGCGCCTGGTGTCCGGCGCCGTCATGGAATCCGTAGAAGAGGACGAGTCCCAGGTCCGACAGGCAGATGCCCTGTTCGAGGCTGCCCTCGCCGAACGCGGTGGCGGCGTGCCGCAGCAGGGTCTCGGCGAGAGGGAGGGCTGCGGGGTGGCGGCTGTGCTGGAAGAGCAGCGTCATGCCGATGGCGGCGTGGTACGCGAGACCGGGCTCGGTCGCGGCGCCGTCCGGTTCGCCGGCCAGGGTGGCGAACAGCGGTCGCAGCCCGGGAGGCACCTGCTCCGGGTCCTGCTCGTACACCGCGACGAACCACAGCAGCGCGGCACCGAGCGCGCCCGGATCGCTCTCGTTCCCCGCGAGGTAGCGGAACCAGTCGGCGTAACCGAGGGCCAGTGCCCCGAGGCCCCACACGCTTCCGTCCGGCAGGGTGATGTTGCCGCGTACCTCGTCGGCCGCCGCCAGGGCCTGCGGTCCGAGGAACCATTCCAGCACGCGCTGCTCGACCTCCGCGTGTTCGACCTGCTGGAGGATGCGGCGGGCGGCGCTCTCGGCGCTCACGCGGGGAGCCGGTGGCCGGCGGCCGCGGCCGGTGCCACGGTGTTCCTCTGCTGCGTCATCGCTCCCCCGTCGGCCGGCAACGGGATCAACCTACCGAGTGGCGGTGTGAGTTGAGCGGGGATTCAGGCGTCGATCGGCCGGATCTCGTAGTGCAGGGTCCGGTCCCGCTTGATCCTGTGTGCGAGCGGGACGAGGACGCCCTGCACGACCGGGTGCTTGCGGGACAGCATCCGGGCGGCGTGCGTGTTCTCCTTCGAACCGGCCTGGAGGAGGCGGGCGTGCGCGGTGATCTGCGGTCCCGTCGGGCGCCCGCGCAGCGTGCACGGGCCGACCATCACGACGGGGTGGTTGCGCATCCGCTCCACCTTCCACGCGGAGGAGAACGTACGGATGTAGGCGTGGTCGCCCTCGACGGCGATGTTGACGGGCGTGTGCGCGTGCGTGCCGTCCTGCCGCCGGGTGCTGAGCAGCACGGCGTACTGCCTCACGAACGGCTTCAGCTCGGTGACCGTCTCCATACCTTCCATGGTCCGCTGCCACGCCGTCGTGTCATCTGCGCGGGCGGTGCGGGACGAGCGTTTCGGCCGTGCTCTCGCGCAGCTCTCGCCGCCGTCGTGGAGCGCTGAGTGACTTCGCGAGGCCGCGGCCGTGCCGCTGGAGGGCGGCGAAGCCGGCGGGCGCTGCTCCCGGTCCGCTCATGTTCGGCACCGGCGTCACTGACGGGCCGCTCTGAGCTCGCGGATCAGGGCGCGGACGGAGACACTGGCGGCCAGCTCCGGGGTGGTGACGTAGCCGACGGAACGGGTCGGGCGCTCTGGTCCGAGATCGGTGATCTCGACGGTGTCCGGTGCTTCGTTCAGCGAGAGCGCGGGCATGATCGCCATCCCGAGGCCCCTGCTCACCAGAGAGAGCACTGCTCCGTCGTCCTCGGTCAGGACGGTCGCCTTCGGAATCCAGTCCTGCCCGGCCCACCACTGGCGGGTGTAGGAGCCGCAGTGCTCGTGCCAGTCCACCAGCGGCAGGGAGCGTGGGGCGGGGTGGCCGGCCGGGTGCACGAGTGAGTACGGCTCCTCGACGAGTACGTCGCCGATCAGCCCGGCGGGCACGGGCGAAGCGGCGCCCATCGTTGCGATACCCACGTCCGCGCGACCCTCGGCGACCTCGCCGGCCGTGCCCGCGCCGAGCTCGCGGACGACGTGCACCTCCGGTTCGATGCCGGGATGGCGGGCGGTGAGGCGTTCCAGTACGGGCGGCAGCAGGTAGAGGGCGGCACTGCGGAAGGCGGCGATGCGCAGCGGGCCGGTGACCGTGTCCCGCTCGGCCCCGCGGGCCTCTGCTGCCAGGGTGTCCAGGAGCCGCAGGACCCGGCGCGCGTGGGCGGCGGCGATGGCACCGGCCGCGGTGGGTGTCGCGCCCTTGCGGCCCCGCTCGAAGAGGACCGCCCCGATCTTGCGTTCCGTGCCACGTATGGAGTGCGAGACCGCGGACTGGGTCAGTCCGAGGAGCCTGGCGGCCGCCGAGAACCCGCGCTCGCTGTCGACCGCCACGAGGATGCGGAGCTCGTGCGGGGCGAGGTCGGTGGCGGCAGCCGCTGTGAGCGCGGTCGCTGTGGGGGCTGCGGCTGCCATAGGGGGTCCCACCTGCTTCTATGAGGGCCCTTCATGGACCGGGCCGTTCCATGAGCGCAACCCTCTGCCCGGCCCGCGCATTCCTCCGTACGGTCACCGCCATGACCGAGACGACGCTCACCGTGCACCAGACCGCCCGCCCCCACGGCTTCCCCACCCCCGGCCACTTCGCCTTCGTCGAGTCCCCGATGCCGCGACCCGGCCCGGGAACGGCGCTGGTGGAGAACCTGTACTGGTCGGTGGACCCCTACCACCGGGAGATGATGGACGGCGACTTCGCGCTGAACGCACCCCTGGAGGGCCGCTCCATCGGCCGGGTCGTGGAATCCCGTGATCCGGGGCTCCGCGAGGGCGAGATCGTCTTCCACCGGCAGGGCTGGCGCACCCACACGGTCGTCACCCGCGAACAAGCGCGTACCCTTCCCCACTTCGACGGCGTGCCGCTCTCCGCGCACCTGAGCATCCTCGGTGGCACCGGCCTGACCGCCTACGTCGGTCTCACCCGCATCGCCGAACTCCGCGAAGGGCAGGACCTGTTCGTCTCGGCAGCGGCCGGCGGTGTGGGCACGGCCACCGGGCGGCTCGCCCGGCTGATGGGCGCCGGACGGCTGGTCGGCAGCGCGGGCAGGGCGGCCAAGGCCGCGTACCTGACCGAACACGTCGGCTACGACGAGGTCTTCGACTACCACTCGGGCCCGGTGGCCGGGCTGCTCGCCGAGGCGGCGCCCGGCGGGATCGACCTCTACATGGACAACGTCGGCGGCGAGCACCTCGAAGCGGCGATCTCGTCGCTGCGTGACCACGGACGGATCGTGCGGATCGGCACGATCGCCCAGTACAACAGCACCGGCACTCCCTACGCCCTGCGCAACCTTCCCGACATCGTCGAGAAGAGCCTGCGCATGGAGGGCTTCCTGGTCCGTGACTACCAGCACGTCCAGGAGGAGTTGTACGAGTTCGTCGTGCCGCATCTGCAGAGTGGCCGCGTCACGCTCGACGAGACCGTGGTCGACGGCTTCGGCGGCATCGTGGACGGGTTCCTGGGGATGCTGCGGGGCGAGAACCAGGGCAAGATCATCGTGCGGGCGGCCGGGGCGGACGTCTCATGACCTCCGGGCCATGACGGGGTGCGTCAGCCGCAGGGGGACACGAGCGTCTCGCGGGCGGCGACGGGTCCCGGCGTAGGCTCGTCGCCCTATGACGACGAACCACGGGCCCGCGCCCTTCGCCACCGCCCGCCTCGACGCCGAGCCCCTGCGGGTGGAGTACGCGGACGAGATGGCGACCGTGCTCGCCGACCCGGCCCTGCACACGTTCACGGGCGGCGCCCCGGAGTCGGCCGAGGAACTGCGGGCCCGCTACGAGCGGCAGACCGCGGGATCCCCGGACCCGGACGAGCTGTGGTGGAACTGGGTGCTGCGGATCCGGGACGAGGGCCGCCTCGCGGGCTACGTGCAGGCGACGGTACGCGGACCGGTGGCGGAGATCGCCTGGGTGACCGGGGCCGAGTGGCAGGGACGGGGGTACGCGAAGGAGGCGGCGGCCGGTCTGGTCGCGCATCTGAGGGGCGGGGGAGCGGTCCGTACGGTCATCGCCCACGTGCACCCCGACCATGCGGCGTCGGCCGCGGTGGCAGCGGCGGCGGGGCTGGTGCGGAGCGGCGAGTGGGAGGACGGGGAGGAGCGGTGGCGGCTGGGCGAGCGGTGAGCGTCACGCGCCCTCAGTCGTCGGACGGGCGTCGCGCCCTCAGTCGTCGGACGGGGTCGGTTTCGGCCGGCCGGCCTTGATGAGTTCCGCGACGTCGAGCACGACCGCGGCGCCGATCGAGTCGGGGAGCGGGGCCTCCTGGCCGGGGGCGTAGACCTCGTGGCGGTCGTACGTGCCGCCGACCGGTTCGGTCAGGACGTGGACCCGTCCGTGCTTGCGGTCCAGGATCACGTAGACGGGGATCTTGGCCTCGGCGTACGTGGCGACCTTGTGGCGCAGGTCGCCTCTGTAGTTGCTGGAGGTGACCTCCAGGACGAGGCGGAAGACGGCCGGGTCGTAGCAGTTGTTCTCGAGTCTGTGCTCGTCGAGATCGGCGTCGACGAGGGCGAGGTCGGGGATCGCGTAGTCCTCGGGGCCGCCCGGCAGCCAGAGGCCGATGCCCTGGAGGACTGCCGAGTCCCCGTCGTCGAGTCCTGCCGCGATGAATGGTCGCATGAGCTTGGTCAAGGCGCGGGCGTGCGGGCCGTCCGGAAGTGGGGCCACGGTGATGACGCCTCCGATGATCTCGACGCGACGTCCGGGAAGCTGCTCCGCGAGCCCGTTGGCCTCTTCGAGCAACGACAGCTCCGGCTCGTCTTCACAGGGGTGCTCGACTGCTGCTGCAGACATTGCGGGCCTCCTGGAACGGCTGGTGTCGAGAACATCATCGTAGGACGGTACGGCCGCAGGCCCCGGTTCCGGCATATGCCACTCGGGCGAGTGAAGCAGAAACGGCCCTGCGCGCACGGGCGTGCGCGCAGGGCCGTTTCCGGGGTGCGGAGGTTGTCGGATACGGAGGCGTTACAGCTTCTCGATCACGTAGTCGATGCACGCCGTCAGCGCCTGCACGTCCGACGGGTCGATCGCCGGGAACATCGCCACGCGCAGCTGGTTGCGGCCCAGCTTGCGGTACGGCTCCGTGTCGACGATGCCGTTGGCGCGCAGCGCCTTGGCGACGGCCGTCGCGTCGATCTCGTCCGCGAAGTCGATCGTGCCGATCACCTGCGAGCGCTTCGCCGGGTCCGTGACGAACGGGGTCGCGTACTTCGACTCCTCGGCCCAGCCGTACAGGTGGCCGGAGGAGGCGGCCGTGCGGCCGGTGGTGAACTCCAGGCCGCCCTGGGTGTTCATCCAGGTCAGCTGCTCGTTCAGCAGGAACAGCGTCGCGAGCGCCGGGGTGTTGTACGTCTGGTTCTTCAGGGAGTTGTCGATCGCCGTCGGCAGCGAGAAGAACTCCGGGATGTGCCGGCCCGAGGCGTGGACGCGCGCCGCGCGCTCCAGGGCCGCCGGGGAGAAGACGCCGATCCACAGGCCGCCGTCGGAGGCGAAGGACTTCTGCGGGGCGAAGTAGTAGACGTCCGTCTCGGCGATGTCGACCGGCAGGCCGCCCGCTCCGGAGGTGGCGTCCACCAGGACCAGGGAGCCCTCGTCGGCACCCGCGACGCGCTTGACGGGCGCGGCGACACCGGTGGAGGTCTCGTTGTGCGTGAAGGCGTAGACGTCGACGCCCGCCTCGGCCTCCGGGTCCGGGTGGGTGCCCGGGTCGGAGGCGATGACGGTCGGGTCGGCCAGCCACGGGGCGAGCTTGGCGGCCTTCGCGAACTTCGACGAGAACTCGCCGAAGTTGAGGTGCTGGGACTTCGACTCGATCAGACCGTGCGTCGCGATGTCCCAGAAGGCGGTGGAGCCGCCGTTGCCCAGGATCACCTCGTAGCCCTCGGGGAGGGAGAAGAGGTCGCGCACGCCGTCACGTACCGCGCCGACCAGGTTCTTCACCGGAGCCTGGCGGTGGGAGGTACCGAGCAGAGACGTACCGGTGGCGGCCAGCGCGTCGAGCGCCTCCGTCCGCACCTTGGAAGGACCGGCGCCGAAGCGTCCGTCGGCGGGCTTGATGTCAGCGGGAATCTGGATGTCGGCCACGAGTCGGAGCGTAGCCGCTCGGTGGAGCGGCTACGCACCCTGTCCGTCGGATGAGACAGGGGATCCGACGCGTGGACCTTGGAGGTACGTCCGTACGAGCCCGGGTCAGCCGAGCTCGACCGGGAGGTCGAACAGGTCGTTCTGGGTGACGATCGGCTTGTTCCGCAGCTCGGAGGCCGGTACGGCCAGCTCCAGCTCCGGGAAGCGCTCGTACAGGGCGGGCAGCGCGACGCCCGCCTCCAGGCGGGACAGGGCCGCGCCCGGGCAGACGTGCGGGCCGTGGCCGAAGGCGATGTGGCGGTTGGGGGTGCGGGCCGCGTCGAACTCACCGGCCGTCGGGCCGTACTGCGCCTCGTCCCGGCCCAGCGCCCCGAAGGACACGATCAGGGCCTCGCCCTTGGGCAGGACCTTCTCCCCGACGGCCACGTCCTCCGTCGCGAAACGGATCAGGACGTGCGAGGTCGGGGTGTTCCAGCGCAGGGTCTCCTCGATCACGTTCTCCCACGGCAGCTCGCCGGACAGGACCTGCTTGCGCTGCTCGGGGTGGGTCTCCAGGGCGACGACGGCGTTCACGATCAGGCTGATCGTCGTCTCGTGGCCCGCCGCGATGATCAGCTGGAGGGTGTTGACGATCTCCTCGTTGGTGAGGTGGTCGCCGTCCTCGGAGGCCGCGATCAGGGCGCTGGTCAGGTCGTCGCCGGGCTCGGCCCGCTTCGCGTCGACGATCTTCGTGAAGAGCGTGCCGAGGTCCGCCATCATCTGCGGGACCTCCTCCGGCGGCGTCTGCGTCGAGAAGAACTTCTCGAAGAGTTCCTTGAGGCGGGGGTGGTCCGCCCCGTCGACACCCATCAGCTGGCTGATCACGTTCATCGGCAGCGGGTAGGCGAACTCGGCCTTCAGGTCGACCTTCTCGCCCTTGGGCAGGGCCGCCAGGCGGTCCAGGCTCGCGGTCGTCAGCGCCTCGATGCCCTCGCGCAGCCGCTCGACCCGCTTCACGGTGAGGGCCTGAGCCACCAGCGTGCGCAGCCGGCGGTGGTCGGCGCCGTCGACGGTCAGCATCGAGCGGCCCGGGTTGGCCAGGCCGATCAGCGGCCAGTCCATGGGGATCTCGCCGCGCTGCCAGGCGCCCCAGACGTTGATGTCCTTCACGATCCGGGAGTCGGTCAGCAGCTGCCGGGCCTCCGCGTGGTGCGTGACGGCGTAGCAGTGCACCCCGCCGGGCAGCTCCACCTCGGCGAGCGGTCCCGCCGCGCGCAGGGCGGCGCTCTCGCCGTCGAGGTCGGCGACGAACGGGTCGAGGGCGATGCGGGTCATATCTGGCCTCCGGGGGCGGTGCCTGTGGCGGGGGTGGGCGTGAAGGCGACGGGCAGGTCCGTCAGGCCCCGCAGCCATGGGGAGGGGCGCCGGGTGAGCTGCTCGGCGGGGACGTCCAGGTCGATGTCCGGGAGGCGGTCCAGGAGGACCTCGATGCCGGTACGCGCGATGACCTCGGCGGTCTCCTGGGCCGGGAACGGGCAGCGGTGCTCGCCGTGGCCGAAGGAGAGGAAGGCGTTGTTGCCGCCGGTGAGCGCGGAGCCGTCGGTGCGCACCTGCGGGTCGCCGTTGGCGGCGGCGATGCCGAGGAGCAGCAGGTCGCCCGAGTGGATGTGACGGCCCCCGAGGTGCGTGTCGCGCGAGGCCCAGCGGCCCGCGACGTTCTGCGTCGGGGTGTCCTCCCACAGGACTTCGTTCATGGCCTCGGCGACGCTGTGCCGGCCGCCGGAGAGCGAGGCGGCGAACCGGTCGTCGGTGAGCATCAGCCGCAGCGAGTTGCCCATCCAGTCCGCGGTCGGCTGGTGGCCGGCGGCCATCATGACCATGAGGTCCTGGGCGATCTCCTCGTCCGTGAAGCCGCCGGGGTCGGCCAGCATCCGGGTGGCGACGTCGTCGCCGGGTTCGGCGTGCTTGTCGGCCAGCAGCTGGAACATGGAGGTACCGAGGTGCTGCTGACCGGCCAGGGCGCGTTCGCGGCCGTCGATCATGTCGTTGATCGAGCCGACGAGCGCGTCGCCGGTCTCGTCGCCGACGCCGTAGATCCTGGCCAGGACGCGGGCGGGGAGCAGCATCGCGTACTCGGCGATGATGTCGACCGAGCCCTTGGAACAGAACCGGTCGATCAGTTCGTCGGCGAACTCCTCCGCGTACCGCTTGAGGGCGAACGGGTCGACCGCCTCCAGGGCGTTGCTGATCATCCGGGCGCGCTCGGTGTGCCGCGGGCCGACCGTGTAGAGGATCGAGGGCTGCTTGCGGCCGATCATGGGCAGCAGCGGCCAGTCGGCGGGGATGTGCTCCCACTGGTTCCAGAGGTCGGAGTCGCGGCTGAACAGCACCGGGTCGCTGGTGACCTGGTGCAGTTCGCGGTAGCCGAGGATCAGCCAGGCCGGGACGTCGCCGTCCAGGACGATGGGCGCCACGGCTCCGTGGTCGCGGCGCATCTCCCGGTACAGCTGGGTGGGTTCGGTCTGGAACCGCGGACCGGACAGCGGTACGCGGCCGTGCGCGGGGCAGCCCGGGGGCGGTTCTGGCGGCTGGGTCACGGGGTGGGCTCCGGGGTCTTCTCCGGAGCGGTTTCCGGACGGGTGGCGGCGGCGGAGGAGACGGCCGTGCCCCGCGAGAGGGCGTAGAGGTGCTCCACCAGCGTGATCAGGACGTACTTGCTGGAGGACCGGTCCCGGGCGTCGCACTCCACGAGCGGTACGTCGTCCGACAGGGCGAGCGCCTCGCGGATCTGCTGCTCGGTGTGGAGCGGGCCGCCGAAGTCGTTGCACGCCACGATGAACGGTGTGCCGTGGTGCTCCAGGCGGTCGATGGCGTACCAGGAGTCGGCGAGGCGCCGGGTGTCGACGAGGACGACGGCGCCCAGCGTCCCGGAGAACAGCCGGTCCCACAGGAACCAGAAGCGTTCCTGACCGGGTGCGCCGAAGAGGTACAGCACGGACCGGGCGTCGAGTGTGATCCGGCCGAAGTCGAAGGCGACGGTGGTGGACGTCTTCGACTGCACCCCGTCGAGGTGGTCGACGGCCTCGCCCGCGCGGGTCATCGTCTCCTCCGTGTTGAGCGGACGGATCTCGCTCACGGATCGGACCATGGTGGTCTTGCCGACCCCGAAGCCGCCGACGACGACTATTTTCAGTCCGTTGTCGGCCGTGGCCTGCAGGGCGGCACGGTCAGAGGTTGCGGAGTCCAACGAGCACCTGTTCCAGGATGTCGGGGTCGGGGAGCCGGTCCGCGACACGGGCGGTACGGGGGTGGCGGGCGCTGATCCGGCCGGTGTCGAGCAGGTCGCACAGCAGGATGCGCACGATGCTGACGGGCAGGTTCAGTCCGGCGGCGATTTCCACGACGGCGGTGGGCCGTTCGCACATCCGCAGGATCGTGACGTGCTCCGACTGCATGCCGGGGGCCGGCTCGCATTCGGAGACGACCAGCGTCACCAGGTCGAAGGCGGCCGAATCGGACCGGCTGCGGCCACCGGTGAGGGTGTAGAGCCGGTCCGGGTCGTCGTCCCGGCCGGGGCGGGGGCGGGGAGTCATACGGTCGCGGTTTCGGTGGCCTGGGCGGGCTCGCGAGGCGGGGCGACGAGGTGCTCGCCGAGCTGCTCGACGAGCTCGCTCATGTTGTGGCCGACGAGGCCGACGTCCGCGGTGTCGGAGGCGACGACCGCGAGGTGCGCGCCTGCTCCCGCCTCCACGATGAACAGCACGCCGCCGTAGAACTCGGCCATCGCGGAGCGTACGCCGCCGGTGCCGTCACCGAACTCGACGGACGCGCCGTGCGAGAGGCTCTGGATTCCGGCCGAGATCGCGGCCAGCTGGTCCGCCTGGTCGACGGAGAGCTCGGGGGTACGGCACAGCTTGAGGCCGTCCCTGGACAGCACGAGGGCGTGACGGGCGCCGGGGGTGCGCTCAAGGAGCCCCTCCAGCAGCCAGTTGAGCTTCTCGTCGGTGGTCGCGGTCATCGGGTGTTGCCTTCCGGGTGCGGGGAGTTGGGCCGTACGGCCTGGCGGAAGCTGCTGAAGCGGGCTGCCTGGGCCTTGGCGTCGGACGTACGGGGCCGGGGGGTGGAGCCGTCGGCCGTCTCGGCCTCCGACGCTTCGGAGGCCGCCCGTGCGCGGGACTCGGCGGCGGCCAGAGTGCGGCCGCGCGAGCGCTTGGGCAGGCCGCTCTCGCCGAACCGGGGGAGGCCGCCGGTGGTGTCCGATCCGGAGTCCGAGCGCAGGGGCTCCTGGGAGCGGGCTGCCGTGTCGGCGGACGCGTCGGGGGACGCGCCGGTGCGCTCGGAGCCGGAGGCGTGGACCGGCTCGGGCTCGCGCGGGGCGGGGATGACGGGTGCGGCGGGAGAGGCCGGTTCGGCGGCGGGTTCGGGGGCCGGCATCGGGGTGCGGGTGATGATCTCCTGCGGGAGCATCATCAGCGCGCCCGTGCCGCCGCGCGCGGAGGGCCGGAACGAGACGGTGAGACCGTGCTTGCGGGCCAGGCGGCCGACGACGGCGAGGCCGAGGCGGGTGCCGGAGAGGCCGGCCAGGTCCTGGTCGGTCGCGGAGACGGCCCGCTCCGCACGGCGCAGCTGCACGTCGCTCATGACCAGGCCGCTGTCCTCGACGGTCAGCACGATGCCGGCCGGGACCTCTTCCACGTACACGTGGACCTCGGCCGTGGGCGGCGAGAAGTTCGCCGCGTTGTCGAGGAGTTCGGCCAGTGCGTGCATGACGCCCTCGGCCGCGTGGCCGGCGATGGCGACGTCGCTGGTCGAGTGGAGACGGATGCGCTGGTATCCGCTGATCCGGCCCATCGCGCCGCGCAGGATGGACTCCATCACGATCGGCTTCGCCCAGCGGCGCCCGGAGCGGGCGCCGGTCAGCACGGCGATGGAGTCGGCCAGCCGGCCCGCCTGGGCGGTGCGGTGGTCCAGGTGCAGCAGGTCGCCCAGGACGTCCTCGGCGGAGTGCCGGTGCTCCATGTCGCGCAGGTCGGCGAGCATGCTGGTGGCCAGGGCCTGCATGCGGCCGGCGGCGTTGGCGCAGGCGGCGATGGCGGCGGAGCGCTCGGTGTCGCTGCGGGCGGCGCGGGCCTTGAGGCGGGCGTTGTCGACGGCGAGCTGCTCGGCCGCGACCGCGGCCTCCTTGGCGACGCGGGCCGTCTCGGCGGCTGCCGCGCCCTTCATTCTGGCGGTCTCGGCGGTGAACCGCTGGGCGTCGGCGGCGGACGCCGACACCATCCGCGAGGTCTCGGCGGTGAACCGGCCGGTCTCGGCGGCGAGCAGTTCGCGGAGCCGGGCCGCGGTGAGGCGGGCGTGTACGGCGGTGGCGACGGCGGCGGAGAGCAGCACTGCGGCGGCGCTCGCCCCCCAGGCCACTGCGGTCCTGGCCGAGTCGGGAGCGACGGCGGTCGCCCACAGACACAGGGTTCCGGTGAGGGCCACGGTGACCAGCAGGGCCAGTGCGGTCGGCCGGGTTGAGGGGCGCAAGCGGAGTCCTCGGGGAGCGGACGGTGACGGATGGGACGGTTCGGACTAGTCGTTACTGCGGTGATCAAATGCGACAACTGGAACACATGATTCCCAGACAAGTCTGAGTCACTATATGAGAATTGACGATCTGTTTGGGAAGAACTTGTGGCGTTCTCTGTTCCATTTGTGTTTGTGAGTCCGGCATATTCCGACGTACTGACGTAATTGGCGGAAACGCGAGGGGACGGCCGGGCGGGGCGGCCCGGCGAGGCTGCCGGACCGGCGGCATCCTGGCCGCATGGCATCCGGCAACGCTCGAAACGGCGGCATCCCCGACGCGCTCGCCCGTCAACTGCGCGCGTCCGTACGGGGCGAGGTCGCGTTCGACGCCACCGCGCGGGCCCTGGCGACGATGGACGCCTCCAACTACCGGCGGGTGCCGCTCGGAGTCGTCGCCCCGCGCGACGCCGACGACGTCGCCGCCACGCTCGCCGCCTGCCGGGCGCACGGCGTGCCCGTCGTGCCGCGCGGCGGCGGCACGTCCATCGCCGGGCAGGCCACCGGCACCGGCGTCGTCCTCGACCTCACCCGCCACCTCCGGACGATTCTCGAACTGGACCCCGGCTCCCGTACCGCCGTCGTCCAGCCCGGCGTCGTCCTGGACGACCTGCGGGCGGCCGCCGCCCCGCACGGTCTCACCTTCGGCCCGGACCCCTCCACGCACAGCCGCTGCACCATCGGCGGCATGATCGGCAACAACTCCTGCGGCTCCCACTCGGTCGCCTGGGGCACCACCGCCGACAACGTCCACGCCCTGACCGCCGCCCGCTACGGCGGCGGCACCCTGCGCCTGGAACGCGGCGCCGAAGGTCCCGCCGGACTCCGCGAGCTGGTCGCCTCCCATCTCGCGCTCCTGCGTACCGGATTTCCCGAACTCCCGCGCCGCATCTCCGGATACGCCCTCGACGCCCTGCTTCCCGAGAACGGACCCGACCCCGCCCGCGCGTTCTGCGGCAGCGAGGGCACGCTCGGCGTGGTGACGGAGGCGACGCTGCGCCTGGTCCCGGCACCCGCCGCCCGCGCGCTCGCCGTCCTCGGCTACGCCGACGAGTCCGCCGCCGCCGAGGCCGCCCCCGGCCTCCTGCCCCTGCACCCGCTGACCGTGGAGGGCATGGCCGCCGACCTCGTACGCGAACCGGCCGGACTGCCCCGCGGCGCGGCCTGGCTCTTTGCCGAGACGGGCGGCGCCACCCCGGCCGAGGCCCGCGCGCACGCCGAACGCCTCGTGCGCGCCGCGTCCGCGGACGCGGTGGACGCCGCCGTCGTCACCGACCCGGCCGGGCAGCGGGCCCTGTGGCGGATCCGCGAGGACGCGGCCGGCACGGCGACCCGGACGCCCGGCGGCGGCGAGGCCTGGCCCGGCTGGGAGGACTGCGCCGTGCCGCCCGCCCGGCTCGGCCCCTATCTCCGCGACTTCCGCGCCCTGCTCGCCGAACACGGCCTGCGCGGCACGCCGTACGGTCACTTCGGTGACGGCTGCATCCATGTCCGGATCGACTTCGACCTGCTGACCGGCCCCGGCGTGGCCCGGTTCCGCCGCTTCTCCGAGGACCTGGCCTCGCTCGTCGTCGCCCACGGCGGCTCCCTGTCCGGCGAACACGGCGACGGCCAGGCCCGTGCCGAGCTGCTGCCGCGCATGTACGGGGACGAACTCGTCGCCCTCTTCGGCCGGTTCAAGGACCTCTGGGACCCCGACGGCGGCATGAACCCGGGCATCCTGGCCCGTCCGGCCCGCCTCGACGAGAACCTCCGCTTCGACGTGCTCCCGCGGAAGCCGGTCGATGTCGCGTTCGGCTACCCGCACGACGGCGGTGACTTCTCCGCGGCCGTCCGCAGGTGTGTCGGCGTCGCCAAGTGCCGTACGGAACGGAGCTCCGGCCCGTCCGTGATGTGCCCCTCCTTCCGCGCGACCGGCGAGGAGGCGCACTCCACGCGCGGCCGGGCCCGGCTGCTCCACGAGATGCTGGCCGGCGACGCGGGCGGCGTGATCACGGACGGCTGGCGCTCGACGGAGGTACGGGACGCGCTCGACCTGTGCCTGTCCTGCAAGGGCTGCCGCAGCGACTGCCCGGTGGGCGTCGACATGGCGACGTACAAGGCGGAGTTCCTGCACCACCACTACCGGGGGCGGCTGCGGCCCGCCGCGCACTACGCGATGGGATGGCTGCCCCGGTGGCTGCGGATCGCGTCCCCCTTCGCGGACCCCCTGAACACCCTGGCGCGGGTGCGCCCGCTCGCCGCCCTGGCCAAGCGGGTCGCGGGCATCGCGCCGGAGCGCGGGATCCCGGTGCTGGCCCGGGAGCGGTTCACCCGGTGGCTGAACCGGCGGTGGGGCAAGGGGACGTTCCTCCGCTCCGGCGATCAGCTCGCCATCCTCTGGCCCGACACGTTCACCGAACACCTCTCGCCCGAGGTGGGCAGGGCCGCGGTACGGGTCCTGGAGGCGACGGGCCGCCAGGTGCTTCCCGCCGGCCGAGGGCTGTGCTGCGGCCTCACGTACGTCTCGACCGGCCAGCTGACCCGGGCGCGCAGGGTGATGCGCCGCACCCTTAAACGGCTGGGCGGCACGCTGGGCGACCCCGTCGTCGTCCTGGAGCCGAGCTGCGCGGCGACCCTGCGCACCGACCTTCCTGAGCTCCTCCCGGACGACCCGCGCGCCGCCCAACTGGCCGCCTCCGTCCGCACGCTGGCCGAGTACCTGGAGGAGTACGCCCCCGACTGGGAGCCCCCGCGCCTGGACCGCCGGGTCACCGGCCAGACGCACTGCCACCAGCACGCGGTGCTGGGCGATGCGGCGGACCGGCGGCTGCGGGAGCGGGCCGGACTGACCGGCGAGCCGGTGGGCGGCTGCTGCGGCCTGGCCGGCAACTTCGGCTTCGAGCGGGGCCACTTCGACGTGTCGGTGGCCTGCGCGGAGGACCAGCTGCTCCCGGCGGTACGGGAGGCGCCCCCGGGCACGGAGGTCCTGGCGGACGGGTTCTCCTGCCGGACCCAGCTGGCGCAGGTGGGGGGTGTGCGGGCGCGGCACCTCGCGGAGGTGCTGGCGGAGGGGCTGGAGGCGGGGGCGCCGCCCCCGGACCCCCGCTCCTCAGGCGCCGGAGCGGCTTGAGGGGGCCGAGGTGCTCGATTCCGCCGCCTTCACCACCGCCGCCACCAGCCGTTCGTTCTCCGGCGCCGCCCCGCCCGGGTACGCGAACCGCCGACGCGTGTAGCCGTACGCGATCCCGCTCGCCGGGTCCGCGAACGCCTGCGAGCCCGCCGCGCCGCAGTGGCCGAACGCACCCTCGCCCAGCGACGGGTAGAGCATCTGCGGGCGTTCGAAGCCGAGGCCGAAGTGGTCCTTCTCCAAGGTCACCCGGTCGGTGCCGGCCAGGCCGGGGCGGGCGAACTCGGCGCGGGTCTCCGGCGTGAGGAGAGCGGGCCGGCCCGCGAACTCCGAGAGCGTCGCCGCGTACATCCCGGCCAGCGCGCGCGCCGATCCCACACCGCCCACCGAGGCCGGGCCGAGCGCCCGCACGGAAGGGGTGTTGATCCAGGCCACCAGATCCGTCGGGACGTTGAAGGCCACCGCCTGAAGGCCCTTGGGATCGAAGGGGCGGGCACCGAGCTCCGCCTTCTGTTCCGGCGTCGGGTTCATCGGCCGGACGGCCAGGTAGCGGGGCTCCAGCTCCGCGGACTGTCCGAGGTGGAGATCCAGGCCGTACGGGGCACGGACGCGTTCCTCGAACAGCTCCTGGATCGAACGCCCGGTGGCCCGCCGCACCACCTCGCCGGTCAGCGCGCCAATCACCAGCGCGTGGTACCCGTACTCCCTGCCCGGCTCCCAGAAGGGGGCCTGCGCTGCCAGCCGGGCGGCGATCACCCGGTCGTCGGCCAGGTCCGCCTCGCGGAATCCGCCCTCGATGCCGATCACTCCGGACCGGTGGCCCAGCAGCTCCCGCAGGGTCAGCGCCCCCTTGCCCTCGGCAGCGAACTCCGGCCAGTACGACGCGACCGTCCGGTCCAGGTCCAGGGTGCCGTCCTGCACCAGCAGGGCGACGACGAGATGGGCCGCGCCCTTGGTCGACGAGAAGACGGCGGGCAGCGAGTCACCTTCGATCCCCTCACCCGCCCAGAGATCGACGACCAGCCGGCCGTCCCGGTACACGGCGAGCTGCGCGCCCGGCTCGTTGTGCTCCTCGGCCAGTACGGCGGCGAACTCGTCACGCACCGCCTCGTAACCGGCGGTCACGGTGCCGCGCATGGTGATGGTCGCAGAGCTGTGGTCCGACATGGCTCCCCCTCGGCGGGCGTGCACGTCACGCCTCTTCCACGGGCTCCAACTGTGCGCACATGCATCGTAATTCCCTCATTCACCGGCGTCCCGGGCCACGATCTCGCGGGCCAGTGCGGCGAGGTCGTCGAGTGCCGGATGGCCGGGGGCGTCGCGGCGGGCGAGCAGTACCGGGAGGGCCGGGGCGTCCACGAGCGGGCGGTAGGCGACCCCGGCGTGCGGGTGCATGCCGGCCGTGGACGCGCCCGAGACGCCGGTTCCGCGCCCCGCCGCGATGGCGGCGAGCCAGTCGTCGGTGTTGGCGACGGTCAGGGTGGCGGCGGGGCGGGCGGACGGCGGCCACAGCTCGGGGGTGGTGGTGCCGGAGACGGTGTTCAGGACGACGGTGCCGGTCGCCAGATCGGCCAGCCGGAGCGTGGCGCGGGAGGCGAGGGGGCCGTCCGCCGTCACGGCCGCGACCCGCTCCTCCTCGTACAGCACCTCCGTGACGAGCCCCGGCGCGTCGACGGGGCCGCGCAGCAGGGCGGCGTCGACCTCGCCGCGGGTCAGTCCGGCGGTGCGGTCGTCGATCCGGCGCAGTTCCAGCGGGATCCGCGGATAGCGCTCCTGCCAGCCGCGGAGCAGCGGGGTGGTGTAGCGGCCGAACGCGGACCAGGCGTGGCCGAGCCGCAGCGGCCACCGGCGCAGCCCCTCGGCGTCGGTCGCCGCGTCGAAGGCGGCGACCGCCGCGGCCGCCCGGTCACGGAAGGCGACGCCTTCGGGGGTGAGGTCGAGGTGGTGGGTGGAGCGGTCGACGAGCCGGAGGCCGAGGTGGCGCTCCAGGGCGGCCAGGGTGCGCGAGACGGCGGGCTGGGTGAGGCGGAGCCGGGCGGCGGCCCGGGTGATGCTCGACTCCTCCGCGACGGCGAGGAAGGCCCGCAGATGGCGGATCTCGATGGCGCGCCCGGCGCGTCCGGCGCCGCTGCCTGCGCTCTTGCCCGTGGCGCCGTCCACGCCCTGTCCCGTGCTCATGCGTGTAGAGCATAACGGGAGCCCAATCGGCATTTCACGTGCCGCGCGCGGGTGCCTACGGTAATCGGGTGGGCTGCACGGATAGAGTGCAGTATCTTCAATGGTGAAGTGCATTGTGTTGCACTTTCGCTCCGCGAACTCAGAAAGTCGGGCCACAGGTGAACAACCAGGGCACCGCGGCAGAACCGGCCGCAGCAGTCGCCGTCCCGGAGGCGGTCACCGCCCTCGGCGAAGCCCCCCGCACCGGAGGGCGCAGGACGGCGCTCGCCCCGGTCGCGCTGGTGGTCGCGGGCGGGCTCTCCGTCCAGTTCGGCTCGGCGGTCGCGGTGCTGCTGATGCCGAAGGCCGGGGCGCTCGGCGTCGTCACGCTGCGGCTCGCCGTCGCGGCCCTCGTCATGCTCGTCGTCTGCCGTCCGAAGCTGCGCGGCCACTCGCGGGCCGACTGGGGAACCGTGCTGGCCTTCGGGCTCGCCATGGGCGGCATGAACACGCTCTTCTACCAGGCCGCCGACCGCATCCCGCTCGGCGCCGCCGTGACCCTGGAGGTGCTGGGCCCGCTCGCCCTCTCGGTGATCGCCTCGCGCCGCCTGGTCAACGTGGTCTGGGCCGGACTCGCGCTGTGCGGTGTGCTGCTGCTGAGCGGCGGCGGCTTCGACCGGCTCGATCCGGTGGGCGCCGTGTACGCGCTCGCCGCCGGTGCCATGTGGGCGGCGTACATCGTCTTCAGTGCCCGCACCGGCCGCCGTTTCCCGCAGGCCGACGGACTGGCCCTGGCGCTGGTGGTGGCGGCCGTCCTCTCGCTGCCGCTCGGCGTCATGGAGTCCGGCTCGAAGCTCCTCGTCCCGTCGACGCTGGGCCTCGGCGCCGCCGTCGCGCTGCTGAGCTCGGTCCTCCCGTACACGCTCGAACTCATGGCGCTGCGTCGGCTGCCCGCGCCCACCTTCGCGATCCTGATGAGCCTGGAGCCCGCGATCGCGGCCGCTGCGGGCTTCCTCATCCTCGACCAGGCCCTCTCCACGACAGACGCCCTGGCCATCGCCCTGGTCATCGGCGCGAGCATGGGAGCGGTACGCAGTCAGGTGCGGGGCGTCGGGAAGCGGTGAGGAACCGCCCGGCGGGTGAGGGCGTTCCGGCTGCGTGTCCGGGTGTCCGGATCCAAGGGCCGTCCCGCGTTCCTGGTGGATCAGCGCGCGGCGTCGGATGCGGTGCGTCGCAACGCGGAGGGGCGCACGCATACTGGACGTATTCGGGCGTTCCGACAACGCCGCGAGGTGCCGTAGCCGTCGTCGTGCGCCCGCCGGGAATCGCGGGACAGTCCTTGGGGTGGTCGCGACATCCGACCTGGAGGAAACATGCCGGAACGCGATGATCTGCTCGCGCTCGTCACCGACCAGCGCACCAACTTTCTCTTCACCGTCGAGAACCTCGACGACACCGGGGCGCGCGCCCGCACGACCGTCAGCGAGCTGACGCTGGGCGGACTGCTGAAGCACCTCGGGCTCGTGCAGCGCAGCTGGCTGGACGTGATCGAGGGCACCGCCCCGGCCAGGGTCGACTGGGCCGACCTCGACCCCGACGGGCAGCGGATGACCGACGCCGAGACGCTGTCCGGGCTGATGGCGGCCTTCCACGACGCGGCCGCCGCGTACGACCGCACGGTCCGCGAGGAGGCCGACCTCGACCGCGAGGTCACGCTGCCGGCGTACCCGTGGTCGCCCCCGGAGCCCGTCCGGTGGACCGTGCGCCACGTCCTGTGGCACATCTTCCGCGAGATCACGCACCACAGCGGCCACGCCGACATCATCCGCGAGGCGCTGGACGGCTCCAGTACGACGGCCAAGATGGCCGAGGCGGCGTCGAAGGGGCAGTAGGGGCCGTCGCGCGAGGTGGCGTCACCGGCGCCGGGGCGGCGGCGTCCGGCCGGCGCGGGGGCCACGGGATGTGGCCGGGCGCGGCGGGATGCCGCCGGGCGCCGGGGACGCCACCGGCGGCGCGGGCCGTCACGGGGCATCAGGGTGCGCGTGGGCCGGGCCCGTACTCCGCCCAGAAAATCATGCAAGCATGCTTGCTTGTTTTACCCCTCGCTGGCAGGCTCCGGGACACACCGCCACGCCCCGAGGGGAGCGCACCGTGTCCGATGCCGCAGCCGTGCTCGACGACCTGGCCAGTGAGAGCGAGGAACTCGACCTGCTCGTCGCCGGGCTGAACGCCGGGCAATGGGCGGGAGGCACGCCTGCCGAGGGCTGGACGATCGCCCATCAGATCGCCCATCTCAGCTGGACCGACGAGGTCGCGCTGATCGCCGTCACCGAGCCCGGGCGGTTCGGCGACGAGGTCGACCGGGCGATGAAGGACCCCGAGGGCTTCGTCGACCGGGCCGCCGAGGACACCGTCGCGGCGTACGCCCCGGACGCGCTGCTCGACCGCTGGCGCACCGGCAGACAGCGCCTTCAGGAGGCCCTGCGCGCGGCGCCCGCCGGGACCCGGTTTCCCTGGTACGGGCCACCGATGAGCGTCGCCTCGATGGCGACCGGGCGGCTCATGGAGACCTGGGCCCACGGCCAGGACGTCGCCGACGCCCTCGGGGCCGCCCGCGCCCCCACCGCCCGGCTGCGGCACGTCGCCCGGATCGGGGTCCGGGCTCGCGACTACGCCTTCCTCGTGCGCGGGATCCAGGCGCCGGGGGAGGAGTTCCGGGTGGAACTGGAAGGGCCGGAAGGCGAGTTGATCGCCTACGGACCCGAGGACGCGGCCCAGCGCGTCACCGGACCCCTGCACGACTTCTGCCTGCTCGTCACCCAGCGCGCCCACCGCGACGACCTGGCGGTCCGGGCCGAGGGCGCAGACGCCGACGCCTGGCTCGACATCGCGCAGGCCTTCGCCGGGCCCGCCGGAGCCGGCCGCGCCCCGCAGGCGGACCGATGACCGCCACCGCCGCGCGCCCCCAGGACGGGCCGGTGCCCGCGCCCCTGCGGATCGGCAACGCCTCCGGGTTCTACGGCGACCGCTTCGACGCCGTGCGCGAGATGCTCACCGGCGGCCCGCTCGACGTCCTCACCGGCGACTACCTCGCCGAGCTCACCATGCTCATCCTCGGCCGCAGCCGGCTCAAGGACCCGGGGCGCGGCTACGCCACCACCTTCCTGCGCCAGCTGGAGGAAGGCCTCGGCCTCGCCCACGAGCGCGGGGTGAAGGTCGTCACCAACGCGGGCGGCCTCAACCCCGCCGGACTGGCCGACGCGATCGGGGAGCTGGCCGGCAAGGTGGGCGTGCCGGTGCGCGTCGCCCACGTCGAGGGCGACAGCCTGCCCGTGCCGGACGGCTTCCTCACCGCGAACGCCTACCTCGGCGGGTCCGGCATCGCCGCCTGTCTGCGGGCCGGGGCCGACATCGTCGTCACCGGCCGGGTCACCGACGCCGCCCTGGTCACCGGACCCGCGGCCGCCCACTTCGGCTGGGGCCCCGAGGACCACGACGCGCTCGCCGGAGCCGTCGTCGCCGGACACGTACTGGAATGCGGCACCCAGGCCACCGGCGGGAACTACTCCTTCTTCCGCGGCCACGACATCCGCCGCCCCGGCTTCCCCGTCGCCGAGATCCACGCCGACGGAAGCTCCGTCATCACCAAGCACGACGGCACGGGCGGCGTCGTCGACGTCGGCACCGTCACCGCCCAGCTGCTGTACGAGACCGGCGGCGCCCGGTACGCGGGCCCCGACGTCACCGCCCGGCTCGACACCGTGCGGCTGGCGCAGGACGGGCCCGACCGGGTCCGGATCTCCGGGGTGCGCGGCGAGGCCCCGCCGCCCACGCTCAAGGCCGGGCTCACCCGGCTCGGCGGCTGGCGGAACGAGGTCGTCTTCGTGCTCACCGGACTCGACATCGACGCCAAGGCGCAGCTCGTCCGCGACCAGATCGCCGACGCCTTCGCCCGGTCCGGCCGGCAGCCGGACGAGGTGCGCTGGGAGCTCGCGCGCACCGACCGGGCCGACGCCCCGACCGAGGAGACCGCGAGCGCCCTGCTCCGGCTCGTCGTCCGCGACCAGGACCCCGACGCGGTGGGACGCGCCCTGTCCGGCGCCGCGATCGAGCTGGCGCTGGGCAGCTACCCGGGCTTCCACGTCACCGCTCCGCCCGGGAAGGGCGCGCCCTACGGGGTGTTCGAGGCCCGGTACGTACCGGCGGGGGACGTGGAGCAGGTGGCCGTGCTGCCCGACGGGCGGCGCGAAGCACAGGAGCCGGCCGTCCGCACGCAAGCCCTGGCCGACGTGGAACAGCCGCCGCTGCCCGAGCCGCTGGAGGCAGGGCCCACCCGGTCCGCCGCCCTCGGGCTCGTCGCGGGTGCCCGCAGCGGTGACAAGGGCGGTGACGCGAACATCGGGGTGTGGGCCGGCAGCGAGACGGCCTGGCGGTGGCTGGCCCACGAGCTGACCGTCGAGCGGCTGCGCGAACTCCTCCCGGAGACCGCCGGCCTGCCCGTCGTGCGCCATGTCCTGCCGAACCTGCGCGCCCTGAACTTCACCGTCCACGGGCTCCTCGGCGAAGGCGTCGCCGCCCAGCACCGCTTCGACCCGCAGGCCAAGGCCGTGGGGGAGTGGCTGCGCTCGCGCCGGCTGGAGATACCCGTGGCCCTGCTGGACAGCTCACCGGAGGTGCACGCATGACCGTCCTGCCCACCGGGCTCGACACCGCGAGCCCCGAATACGCCGCGAACCGTGCCGCCATGCTCGAAAGGCTCGCCGAGCTGGACGCCGCGCACGCCAAGGCGCTGGAGGGCGGCGGCGAGAAGTACGTCGAGCGGCACCGCAGGCGCGGCAAGCTCCTCGCCCGGGAGCGGATCGAGCTCCTGGTCGACGAGGACAGCCCGTTCCTGGAGCTGTCGCCGCTCGCCGCCTGGGGCAACGAGGCCGCCGGGTACACGGTCGGCGCCTCGCTCGTCACCGGGATCGGGGTGGTCGAGGGCGTCGAGTGCCTGATCACCGCCAACGACCCGACCGTACGCGGCGGCGCCTCCAACCCCTGGACGCTGAAGAAGGCCCTGCGGGCCAACGAGATCGCCTTCGCCAACCGGCTCCCGGTCATCAGCCTCGTCGAGTCGGGCGGCGCCGATCTGCCGTCCCAGAAGGAGATCTTCATCCCCGGCGGGGCGCTGTTCCGCGACCTGACCCGGCTGTCCGCCGCCGGAATCCCGACCGTGGCCGTCGTCTTCGGCAACTCCACCGCCGGAGGCGCGTACGTCCCCGGCATGTCCGACCACACCGTGATGATCAAGGAACGGTCCAAGGTCTTCCTCGGCGGTCCGCCCCTGGTCAAGATGGCCACCGGCGAGGAGAGCGACGACGAGTCGCTCGGCGGCGCCGAGATGCACGCCCGTACCTCGGGCCTCGCCGACCACTTCGCGCTCGACGAGCACGACGCCCTGCGCCAGGCCCGCCGCATCGTCGCCCGCCTCAACTGGCGCAAGGCACACCCCGATCCGGGCCCCGCCGAGCCGCCGAAGTACGACGAGGACGAGCTGACCGGCATCGTGCCCGGCGACCTGAAGGTGCCCTTCGACCCGCGCGAGGTCATCGCCCGGCTGGTCGACGGCTCGGACTTCGACGCGTTCAAGCCGCTCTACGGGACGAGCCTGGTCACTGGCTGGGCCAGGCTGCACGGCTACCCGGTCGGCATCCTCGCCAATGCGCAGGGCGTGCTGTTCAGCGAGGAGTCGCAGAAGGCCGCGCAGTTCATCCAGCTCGCCAACCAGCGTGACATCCCGCTCCTCTTCCTCCACAACACCACCGGCTACATGGTCGGCAAGGAGTACGAACAGGGCGGCATCATCAAGCACGGCGCGATGATGATCAACGCGGTGTCGAACTCGAAGGTCCCGCACCTGTCCGTCCTGATGGGTGCCTCCTACGGCGCCGGGCACTACGGCATGTGCGGCAGGGCCTACGACCCGCGCTTCCTGTTCGCCTGGCCCAGCAGCAAGTCGGCCGTCATGGGTCCGCAGCAACTGGCCGGGGTCCTGTCGATCGTCGCCCGCGCCTCGGCCGCCGCGAAGGGCCGGCCGTACGACGACGAGTCGGACGCCGCGCTGCGCGCCATGGTCGAGCAGCAGATCGAGGCCGAGTCGCTGCCGATGTTCCTGTCCGGGCGGCTGTACGACGACGGGGTCATCGACCCGCGCGACACCAGGACCGTCCTCGGGATGTGCCTGTCCGCCATCCACACCGCACCGGTCGAGGGCGCCCGCGGCGGCTTCGGCGTCTTCCGGATGTGAGCTGACATGATCACTACTCTGCTTGTGGCCAACCGGGGCGAGATCGCCTGCCGGATCTTCCGCACCTGCCGCGCGCTCGGCATCGCCACCGTCGCCGTGTACTCCGACGCGGACGCCGGCGCCCTGCACGTACGGGAGGCCGACACCGCCGTACGGCTGCCGGGGGCCGCGCCCGGCGACACGTATCTGCGCGGCGACCTCGTCGTCGCGGCGGCGCTCGCGGCGGGCGCCGACGCCGTCCACCCCGGGTACGGCTTCCTCTCCGAGAACGCGGGATTCGCCGCCGCGGTGCAGGACGCGGGGCTGGTCTGGGTCGGTCCGCCGGTCAAGTCCATCGAGCTGATGGCGTCCAAGACCCGGGCCAAGGAGCTGATGGCCGCTGCCGGGGTACCGCTGCTCGCCCCCGTCGACCCGGCCGCGGCCCGCGCCGAGGACCTGCCGCTGCTGCTCAAGGCCGCAGCGGGCGGCGGCGGGCGCGGCATGCGGATCGTGCGCGAACTGGACGCCCTGCCAGGCGAGTTGACGGCTGCGGCGGCGGAGGCGCTGTCCGCGTTCGGGGACGGCGAGGTCTTCGCCGAGCCGTACGTGGAGCGCGGCCGGCACGTCGAGGTCCAGATCATGGCCGACGAGCACGACGGCGTCTGGGCGCTCGGCACCCGCGACTGCTCGCTCCAGCGCCGCCACCAGAAGGTCATCGAGGAGGCCCCCGCACCCGGCCTCGACGACGGGCTCCGGGACCGGCTGCACGACGCCGCCACGGCCGCCGTGCGGGCCGTCGGCTACCGGGGCGCCGGCACCGTCGAATTCCTGGTCGCCGACGGGCGTCCGTACTTCCTGGAGATGAACACCCGCCTCCAGGTCGAACACCCCGTCACCGAGGCCGTGTTCGGCCTCGACCTCGTCGCTCTGCAGCTACGGACCGCGGAGGGCGAGCCGCTGCCCTCCGCCCTGCCGCCGCAACCCGCCGGGCACGCCGTCGAGGCCCGGCTCTACGCCGAGGACCCCGCCCGTGACTGGCAGCCACAGACCGGAGCGCTGCTCTCGCTCGACGTGCCGGACGAGCCCGGCCTGCGTCTGGACACCGGATACACCGGCGGCGACACCATCGGCGTGCACTACGACCCGATGCTCGCCAAGGTCATCGCCCACGCCCCCACCCGTACCCAGGCCGTACGCCTGCTGGCCCGCGCCCTGGAACGCGCCCGCATCCACGGTCCCGTCACCAACCGGGACCTCCTCGTACGCTCCCTGCGCCACCCGGACTTCGTCGCCGCCCGCCTCGACACCGGCTTCTACGACCGGCACCTGGCAGCCCTGACCGGCGGCGCCGACGAGGCGGACCAACGGCTCGCCGCCACCGCCGCCGCCCTCGCCGCGGCAGCCCGCAGCGCCACCTCCACCACCGCGGGCGGGTTCACCCGCTTCGGCGCCTGGCGCAATCTGCCCTCGCAGCCCCAGCTCAGGCGCTACCGCAGCGAGCCGGACGGCCGCGAGCACGAGATCGCCTACCGCCGCACCCGCGACGGCGTGGCGGTCGAGGCAGGGGGCATCCGGGTGGTCTCCGCCGGACGGGCCCGCGTCACCCTCGAACGCGGCGGTCTCACCCGCCACTTCGACATCCTCGTCCGCGACGACCAGGTGTACGTGGACACCGCCACCGGCTCGTACGCCTTCACCGCCCTGCCCCGCTTCACCGACCCCGCCGAGCGCACCGAACCCGGCTCCCTGCTCGCCCCGATGCCCGGCACCGTGGTCCGCCTCGCGGACGGACTCACGGCCGGGGCCGCCGTCGAGGCCGGGCAGCCGCTGATCTGGCTGGAGGCCATGAAGATGGAGCACCGCATCCTCGCCCCCGCCTCCGGCACCCTCACCGCCCTGCACGCCGCAGTCGGCCTCCAGGTGGAGGTCGGCGCACTGCTCGCCGTCGTCGCTGACGCACAGGAGGAACCGACCGCATGAGCACCGTTCTCGAAACCGAAGAGCACCAGGCGCTGCGCGCCGCCGTCGCCGCACTCGGAAAGCGGTACGGCAGGGAGTACTCCACCGCCTGCGCCCGCGACGGCGCACACCCGCGGGAGCTGTGGTCCGAGGCGGGCAAGCTCGGCTACCTCGGCGTGAACCTTCCCGAGGAGTACGGCGGCGGAGGCAGCGGGATGGCCGAACTCTCCATCGTTCTGGAGGAGCTGGGGGCCGCGGGCTCACCGCTCCTCATGATGGTCGTCTCGCCCGCCATCTGCGGCACCGTGATAGCCCGCTTCGGCACCGGCGACCAGAAGCGGCAGTGGCTCCCCGGCCTCGCCGACGGCAGCCTCACCATGGCCTTCGGCATCACCGAACCCGACGCCGGCTCCAACTCCCACCGCATCACCACCACCGCCCGCCGCGACGGCGGGGAGTGGGTGCTGAACGGACGCAAGGTCTTCGTCTCCGGCGTCGACATCGCCGACGCCACGCTCATCGTCGGGCGCACCGAGGACGCCAGGACCGGCAAGCTGAAGCCCTGCCTGTTCATCGTCCCGCGCGAGGCGCCCGGCTTCCGGCGCTCCCACATCGAGATGGAACTCCAGGCGGCGGAGAAGCAGTTCGAACTCGTCCTCGACGACGTACGCCTGCCCGCCGACGCACTCGTCGGCGAGGAGGACGCCGGACTCCTCCAGCTCTTCGCCGGACTGAACCCGGAGCGCATCATGACCGCCGCGTTCGGGATCGGCATGGGGCGCTACGCGCTGGCCCGCGCCGTCGAGTACGCGAAGACCCGCCAGGTGTGGAAGGAGCCCATCGGCGCCCACCAGGCCATCGCCCACCCGCTCGCCCAGGCCCACATCGAGCTCGAACTGGCCCGTCTGATGATGCAGAAGGCCGCCCGGCTCTACGACGACGGCGACGACACCGGCGCGGGCGAGGCCGCCAACATGGCGAAGTACGCCGCCGGAGAGGCGTGCGTCAAGGCGGTCGACCAGGCCGTGCACACCCTCGGCGGCAACGGCCTCACCCGCGAGTACGGCCTCGGGTCCCTGATTACCGCGTCCCGGGTGGCGCGGATCGCGCCGGTCAGCCGCGAAATGATCCTGAACTACGTCTCCCACCAGTCCCTGGGCCTCCCCAAGTCCTACTGACCGGGGCCTGCGGGCCGGCACCTGCCGACCGACCGCGTCTCACCGGCTCCTCCCGTGTCCTGCCCGCGTCGAAGGGAACCGTCATGGTGTTCCACAGCGAGTACGAAGACGTTCCGGCCCTCGCCACACCCATCCACGAGACGGTCCTCGGCGGGGCCGCGGCCTTCGGTGACACCGTCGCCCTGATCGACGGGACGAACGGCCTCTCCGTCACGTACGCCCAGCTCGACACCTTCCACCGCCGCATCGCCGCCCACCTCGCCGAGGCGGGCGTGCGCAAGGGCGACGTCCTGGCCGTGCACAGCCCCAACACGATCGCCTACCCGGCCGTCTTCTACGGCGCCACGCGCGCCGGAGCGTCGGTCACCACCGTCCACCCGCTCTCCACGGCCGAGGAGTTCGCCCAGCAGCTCCACGACTCCGGCGCCCGCTGGATCGTCACCGTGTCCCTGTTCCTCGACGTCGCCCGCCGGGCCGCCGGACTCGCGGGCGGCGCCCAGGAGATCTTCGTCTGCGACCGGGCCGAGGGCCACACCTCCGTACTCGACATGCTCGCCTCCACCGCCCCCGAACCCGAGATCGACTTCGGCCCCGACGACGTCGCCGTCCTCCCGTACTCCTCCGGAACCACCGGCGCCCCCAAGGGCGTCATGCTCACCCACCGCTCCATCGGCACCAACCTGGAGCAGCTGCGCCCCTTCATCCCCATGGAGCCCGGCCACAGCATCCTGGCCGTTCTGCCCTTCTTCCACATCTACGGGCTGACCGCCCTGATGAACGTCCCGCTGCGCTGCGGGGCCACCGTCGTCGTGCTGCCCCGCTTCGACCTCGACCAGTTCCTCGGCGTGATCCAGGAACACCGCATCACCGGGCTGTACGTGGCCCCGCCGATCGTCCTGGCCCTCGCCAAGCACCCGGCCGTCGGCGACTACGACCTCTCCTCGCTCGCCTACGTCGTCAGCGCCGCGGCGCCCCTGGACGCCGACCTCGCCGCCGCCTGCTCCGCCCGCCTCGGCATACCGCCCGTACGGCAGGCGTACGGGATGACGGAGCTCTCGCCCGGCACGCACGTCGTGCCCCTCGAAGCCGAGAACCCGCCGCTCGGAGCCGTGGGGAAGCTGCTGCCGAGCACCGAGATGCGCATCGTGTCCATCGAGGACCCCGGGACGGACCTCGGCATCGGCGCCGACGGCGAGATCCTCATCCGAGGCCCTCAGGTGATGAAGGGCTACCTCGGCCGTCCCGACGCCACCGACGCCATGATCGACGGCGAGGGCTGGCTGCACACCGGCGACGTCGGCCGCGTCGACGAGGACGGCTGGCTGTTCGTCGTCGACCGGGTCAAGGAACTCATCAAGTACAAGGGCTACCAGGTGGCCCCGGCCGAACTCGAAGCCCTCCTCGTCGGCCACGAGGCCGTCGCCGACGCCGCCGTCATCGGCGTGAACGACGCCGACGGCAACGAGATCCCCAAGGCCTACGTGGTCCGCGCCCCGGGCGCGGACCTCACGGCGGAGGCGCTCATGGTCTGGGTGGCCGGCCAGGTCGCCCCGTACAAGAAGGTCCGGCAGGTCGAGTTCATCGAGACCGTGCCGCGCGCGGTCTCCGGGAAGATCCTGCGCAGGGAACTGCGGGCGCGGCGCTGATCCTCCGGGCGGCGGGTGGCCGGGCGGCACGGCCCGGTGCGTGTACGGCCGCATGGGCCGAAGCCTCGGGTGAGGCTTCGGCCCATGCGGTGCGCACGGCGCGGCGGCGCCGGTGGGGCCGCTGTCAGAACTTCGAAGGCACGTAGGTGTAGCAGTAGTTGGTCCCGCCGTAGTAGTCGTCGCCCTCCAGCAGCAGGTAGCCGCCGGTGCCCTTGCCCACGATGCCGTCCACGGTGAGGTTGAACAGGGACGGGGCGGTGCGCTGGTACCACATGACCCAGGAGCGGGTGTCGGGGCCCCATTGGCCGTCCTCGGCCAGCGGGCGGTCGTAGCCGTAGTCCGAGGCGATGTCGTTGAGGAGGTGCTGGACGCACCACACGCCGTGCGTGTTGTTGGCGTAGCCGTCGCCGATGTAGCCGGCGGTCGGCGACGCCTGGGCCTGAGTGACCGTACCGGCGGTGAGGAGCGCGAGTCCGGCGGTAACGCCCGCCATCCTCACCAGAACGCTCCTGCGCCGGGTCCTGGCGGTCTTCGTAGCCATGGAGGCTGTGTCCCTTCGTCGTCTCGGCTGCGCGGCGGCGCGGCCGTCGTCGAAACCCAGACTCTCCCGGGCCGTGACCACGGACTATCCGGTTCGCGGCCGGGGAATCACGCGTTTGTGGATAGCCGCTGCCGCCCCTTCGAGGTATCCGAGGGCAGCCGCCCGTACGCCTGCCGGTACTCGGCGCTGAAGCGGCCGAGGTGGGTGAACCCCCAGCGGCAGGCGACCTCGGTGACCGATCCGGTGGCGTTCCCCTCGGCGATGGCCGTCAGTTCGCGGTGGGCGTGGTCGAGCCGGACCCTGCGCAGGTAGGCCAGGGGTGTCGTGTCCAGATGCCTGCGGAAGCCCTCCCGCAGGGCCTGCACGCCGACCCGGGCGGCCTGGGCGATGTCGGAGACGGAGACGGCCTCGTCGGCGTGCTCCTCGCAGTAGGCCGTCGCGCGCCGCAGGGTGCCCGGCAGCATCGTGGTGCCGACGCCGGGCACCTCGACGCTCCAGGAGTGGGCCTGGACGTCCAGCAGGGTGTCGACGAGCAGGCGCTCGAAGTGCCGTACGCCCAGGCCGGGACGGTGCGCCAGCGGGGAGAGCAGGAACTGCCGGAACGCGTCGACGAGCGCCAGCCAGGAACGCACGGCCGGGTCCGCCCCGTCCAGCAGATGCCGGCGGAACCGCAGCGGCCCCTGCGGTACGTCGCCCAGACGCACCGCGGCCACCTCGGTCACGGTCTCCTGGGACAGGGCGAGCGCCCCGTTGACCGCCAGGTGGTCCCACTCCATCGACACCACGTCACCCGGTCCCGCCACGGACAACGAGGACGGCAGGGCGTTGCCGTTGACGACCACCGTCCCGGCGCCGGCCTGCGGAAGGATGACGTTGTAGAAGCCGGGCAGATCCCGCGCCAGCAGCCGCACCGGAGCACCGTAGGCCAGGTCGTACAGCCCCACGGAGCCCTCGTGGAAGGCCCGGAACCTGCCCGGCAGCCGCTGGGGCCCCAGGATCGTCAGCCGGTGCGGCGACAGGCGCCGGCCCACGGCCTGGCGCAGTTCCTCGATGTCGCCCCCTTCGTAGATGGGCACCGGCTCCGCCGTGCCACCCCCCTGATCCAGCGCGCCGACCGCCACTGTCTGCCCCCGTTGCCGAACCGCATCCGACCGCCCCGCGGCTGCGGGGCCGCACAACTCTGCGACCCGGGCGCGCCGTGGGGCAAGGTGATACGAACGGAACCCGTCGGCGTGTCGCGGACCCCGGACCACCAGGACTTCTTCCCGCGGGCACGAGCGACGAGACTGGCCGGGCCCGCCCGGAATCATGCAAGCACGCTTGATTGTTCTTGCTCCCGCTGCCACGCTCGGCGACACGCCCCGCAGAAGGAGAGCGATCCATGAGCCAGCTCGCCCCGCCCGCCCATGAGCGCGGGATCACCACACTCACGCTGGACTCCCCGGCCAACCGCAACGCGTTGAGCGCCGCCCTGGTCGGCGAGGTGTCCGAGGCCCTCGACGCGTGCGCGGCCGACGACGCGGTCAGGGCCGTGGTCCTCACCCACACCGGGAACACGTTCTGTGCGGGGGCCGACCTGAGGGCGCCGGCCGACCCGCACGCCTTCGTCGCCCTGATGCGGAGCATCGTGACGCTGCCCAAGCCGGTCGTCGCCCGGGTCACGGGGCACGTCCGGGCCGGTGGCCTCGGCCTGCTCGGCGCCTGCGACATCTCGGTGGCCGGCCCCGACTCCTCCTTCGCCCTCACCGAGTCCCGCCTGGGCCTCGCCCCCGCCGTCATCTCCCTTCCGCTCCTGCCGCGCATGGAGCCCCGCGCGGCAGCCCGCTACTACCTCACCGGTGAACGCTTCGACGCGACGGAGGCGGCCCGTACCGGCCTCGTCACCCTCGCCGCCGAGGACGTGGACAAGGCGCTCGTACCGGTACTCGACGGACTGCGCCGGGCCTCCCCGCAGGGGCTGGCCGCATCGAAGGAGCTGGTCACGGCTACTGTGCGGGAGACTTTCGACCAGTACGCCGAAGACCTCATCGCCCGCTCCGCGTCACTCTTCGCCTCCGACGAGGCACGGGAGGGGATGACGGCCTTCCTGGAACGACGGGACCCCGCATGGCTGCTGTGACCACGCCCAAGCAGGACCGCAGCCGCGCCACCCGGCAGAAGCTCCTCGAAGCCGCGGTCGCCTGCCTCGCCGAACACGGCTGGGCCGGCTCCACGGTCTCCGTCGTCGCGATGCGCGCCGGAGTCTCCCGCGGCGCCGCCCAGCACCACTTCCCCACCCGTGAGGACCTGTTCACCGCAGCCGTGGAGTACGTCGCCGAGGAACGCTCCGCCGCCCTGCGCGCCGTCCCCGGCCAGGACCGGGCCGCGGTCGTCGCCGCCCTCGTCGACCTCTACACGGGCCCCCTGTTCCGCGCCGCCCTGCAACTCTGGGTCGCCGCCTCCAACCACGAACAGCTCCGTCCCCGTGTCACCGAACTCGAAGCCCGCGTCGGCCGCGAGACCCACCGCATCGCGGTCAGCCTCCTGAACGCCGACGAAACCCGCCCCGGAGTACGCGAGACGGTCCAGGGCCTCCTGGACATGGCCCGCGGCCTCGGCCTCGCCAACGTCCTCACCGACGACACGGCCCGCCGGCGACGGGTCGTGGCGCAGTGGGCGGCGCTGCTGGACGACGTGCTGGGTTGAGGCGCCGGGTCACAGCCAGTCGGCCCACCCGAACGCGGCCCTGTACGCCCGCCGGAGCGCGTGAGCGCCCCGGTCCCCGTCGGCATGGACCCAGGCGAGCGCGACGGCGAACCAGAGCAGGAAGATCCCGCCGACCACGCCCAGCGCCGCGAACGTGCCGAACCGGCCGATAAGGACCAGGGCAACGACGACGATGCCGGCGCCGAAATGGGCGGGCCTCACATCCACGGGCGCCGAGCGGCGCCGTTCCCTGCCCTCGGCCCGCTCGGCCGCGAAGCGCTGATCGCGGACGGCCTGGGGCTCGTTCTCGTCGAAGTTCATGCGATCCCCCAGGGGCGGTCGATGGATCCGGAGGCCGGGAAGGCGAGTCCAGCGTAGGCCGGTGCGGAGACGGGCTTCCGCGTTCTCGGCGCCGGGAGCCCGTCTCCGCGCCCCGCAGTCCTCGTGAGGGGACAGCCGCAGGACATGTCCGTCCCGGGCCTCGCGCGGGCCCGTCGCGTCGCCGGGGGCGCCCGGTCCGGGCATTGGCCGTCGCGCCCCGCCGTGATCTGATGACGCAGACCCTTCGTGAGGACCGGCCGGGCGGCACCCCGCCCGGACAACCTGCCTACAGGAACGGTGTGTTGGCGTGCACAACGGTGGACATCCCACGCGCATAGGCCCGTTCGCGGTGCAGCGTCATCTCGGGGGCGGCGGCATGGGGCTGGTGTACCTCGGCCTCGCGGACAGCGGAGAGGCGCGGATCGGGGGCCGGCTCGCCGCGGTGAAAGTCATCCGCCCCGAGTACGCGAGCGACGAAGAGTTCCGGCGCCGGTTCGCCCAGGAGATCAAGGCGTCCAGGAGGGTGACCGGCCCCGGTGTCGCGGCAGTCCTGGCAGCCGGGCCGGACGAGAACCCGCCGTGGCTGGCCACGGAGTTCATCAGCGGCACGGACCTGGGCACGCGGGTCCGCACGCGCGGGAAGCTCGCAGTGGACGAGACCGCACGGCTGGGGGTGCGGCTCGCCGAGGCGCTGGGGCGCGTTCACGCCGTGAACGTCGTGCACCGCGACCTCAAACCCTCCAACGTGATGTGGGGCGAGAGCGGCCCGGTGATCATCGACTTCGGGATCGCCCACGCGTCCGACGCCACCCGGTACACCAGAACCGGGGTCGTGGGCACCCCGGGCTACCAGGCCCCCGAGTATCTGGCGCACAGCCATTTCGACGCGAGGTCGGACGTGTTCGCCCTCGGCGCCGTGCTCGCCTTCGCCGCGCTGGGCCGATCGCCCTACGGCGAGGGCGCCCCCATGGCCATCGGTGTACGCATCCTTCAACAGGAGCCCGATCTCGGAGGCATCCCCCGCGCCCTGGCCGATCCGCTCCGCGCCTGCCTCTCCCGGGAACCGCGTGAGCGGCCCACCCTCGAACAGCTCGTGCGCCGGCTTTCCGCACTCGACACCGATGCGCCGCCGCCTCCGCCCGCACCGGAGGCGGAGCGCACCCGAACGGCCGGACGTCCCAGAGCGCGTGCCGGTGAGCCGCATGAGCCCACCCGGGTAGTGCCCCCGACCGATCCGCGCCGGGTTCCGGCGGATCCGCCCATGGCCCCGACAGGCCCGCGCCGGATGCTGTCGCGGCGCGGGGCACTCCTGGGCGGCCTCGCGGTCGTGTCGGCGGCCGGAGTGGGCACCTACCGCGCAACCGGCGGATTCGGCCTTGCCGAGGACCCCGCGGACCCGCGCGAGAACTGGCGCTTCGCCCCGGGCAAGGAAATGGGAGGCCCGGTACTGGCCGGTGACACCCTGTACCTGGGGAGCTACGACACCACCGAGCTGCATGCTGTCGACATCCGCACGGGACGACAGCGCTGGGCCTACCCGGCGAAGGCCAAGGCCTACGGGCGCCCGGCCGTTGTCGGCGACAGCGTGTTCGTCACGAGCGCGGACGGCCGGCTGCACGCCGTGAACCGGGCCACGGGACGGGCACGGTGGACCAAGGAACTGGAAACTCTCGCCGGCGTCGACCTGGCGGCCGGAGGCGGGTTGGTCCTGTGCCAGACGCGTGACGGCTTCCTGCGCGCGTTCACGTCCGCCACGGGGCAGGAACGCTGGCGTTTCCAGACCGGCGAGGACATCCGCAGCCTGCCCGCGCTGGTGCAGGGCGACACGGTACTCGTCACCACCGCCGACGCGCTGCTGCGCGCGCTGGACCTGCGTACCGGCAAGCTCCGCTGGCGCTTCCAGGGGAAGGGCAGCACGGTCAACCTCTCACCGGCGGTCCAGGGGGCGACGGTCGTCCTGGGAACGGGGGACGGCTGGGTGTACGCACTGGCCACGGCCGGCGGCGGCCTGCGCTGGAAGCGCAGATTGAGCACGGACGTCAGCAAGTACGGGGACGCCGTCTTCGGCACCCAGCTCCGCGCCGGCACGGTCTACGTCGGCTGCACCGACGACCACCTGTACGCCCTGGACGCGGCCACCGGCAGACAGCGCTGGCGGGCCGAGGTGAAACCGGGCGACGTGCCGGCGGAGGTGTTCGGTGACACGGTGCTCGTCGGGACGGAAGGCCCGTCGAAACTGCTCGCCCTCGACTCGCGTTCAGGAAAGCCCCGTTGGGACGTGAAGCTGACCGGTCCCGACAGGTTCCTGTGGTGGGTCAATGACGCGGACATCAGCAATGAGATCATCCTGCACGACGGGAACGCGTACGTCACCGCGTGGTCGCTGTACTCGTTCCGGCTCGACTGAGGCGCCCGCGGCCCCGGCGGCAACAGCCCGGCCCGGGCGCCGCGCGCACAGCGCCTTCGGCGCGGCCCTCTCCAGCGCGCGCCCGAGTCACCTCGAATCCCGCGCCCCGAGCTCCTCGCCCGCCGCGGCACCCACGGCCGGGGCCCGGGAACGGTCCCGGATATCCTGCCTCGTCCCGAACAGACCAGGGAGGTCCGCACCATGAGCAGCACCACCGCGTCACCGTTTCCCGCTCGGATCGAGCTCACCGGCGAGGGCCTCGTGCTGCGCGACTGGACCGAGGCGGACCTGGCCGCGATGCCGGAGCTGTTCGACCACCCCGACGTCGCGCACTGGACGCCGATCGTCTCGCCCTTCGACGAGCAGGCCGCGCGCACGCGGCTGGACCGGGCCCGGCAGCTGCGGGCGGAGGGTACGACGATCCTGCTCGCCATCACCACCGACGGCGGCGCGGCACTCGGCGAGGTCATGCTGCGGCGCGCCCCCGAGGGCACGGAGATCGGCTACGCGGTCGGCCCCGCACACCGCGGCCAGGGCCTGGCCGCGCGGGCGGTGCGGGTCATGGCCGCGTACGCCTTCGAGGAGTTGGGCGTCGAGCAGGTGATCCTGGAGCTGGAGGCCGAGAACGCGTCCAGCGTCGCGGTGGCGAGGAAGACGGGCTTCAGCCTCCTCGACGTACCCCTGATCGAGGGCGAGGAGAAGGGACGGCCGTTCGTCCTCCAGACGTGGGGCCTGGACCGTCCCTGACGTCGTCCGGAGCACATGATTCGGCAGGATCCGTTGAGGGCAGGGGCAGGGCATGAGCACGTACGGGACGATGTCGTTCCATCTGGAGACCGAGCGGCTGATCCTGCGGCCGTGGGCCGAGTCGGACGCCGCTGAACTCCGCGCCCTGCAGTCCGAACGCGGCGAGGGCACACCCACGCTCGACTACACCCGGACGCTCATCGCGAAGCTGCTCGCCGCGACGGAGACCACGAGGATCGCCCTCCTGCCCGTCCAGCGCCGTGACGAGGGCGACTTCATCGGCTACTGCGGGCTGATCATCGGCCGCTCCACCCTGGAGGAGCCCGAGATCGCCTACGAGCTCTTCCAGCGGACGCACGGCCACGGCTACGCCACCGAGGCGGCCCGGGCCGTGCTCGACGCCGCCGCGGCGACCGGGCGGGAGCGGCTCTGGGCGACCGTCGCCACATGGAACGCGCCGTCGTTCCGCGTACTCGACAAGCTCGGGTTCGAGCGGGACCGCGTCTCGACGGAGGAGAAGGGCGAAGTGGTCTGGCTGAAGCGCCGGTTGCCGTGAGATCCGGCATCGCGTGGAACGCTCAGGGCGCCTTGAGGCGGTCGCGGAGTCCGGCGACGAGCCGGGACCGATGCCTTCTCGCGCCGTACGTCCAGATCCTGCCCGGACTGCTCCGGACCGAGGCCCACGCCTGCGTCGAGTCCGCCGCCCATCCCGCCGCCGCGCAAGTCGGCCACTGAGGAATCGGAGAAATCATGGGGGACTACTTCCAGACGGTCGTCGACCTCGACGCCACCGAGCAGGACGCGCAGGAGCTCGGGGCCCGGGTCCTGGACTGGCTCATCGCGGAAGGCATCGTGGCCGCCGAGCGCACCGACTGTGTCCTGGGCGGCGACGGATACGGTCACGCGCCCGGGCCGCACTTCGCCAAGGCCGTCGACGACCCGGAACCGGTCGACCTGTGGTCCAACGGGCTTCACGTCCAGACCGGCCGTACGGTCTTCGACAGCGGCCAGGGAGACGTGGGCGCGGCTGTCTGCCCGCTCTGCCGGACGGAGATCCGGCTGGTCGACGAGGTGTGGGAGCCCATCGACTCGGCCTGGGAGCCGTTCGCGGGACGGTTCCACGACTGGGCCGAGGACGGTGGCGAAGGAATCGTGCACTGCCCGTCCTGCCTCGGCTCCTCCGGGATCGCCCGGTGGAGCTGGGAGGACGACTACTACGCGTGCGGACACCTCGGGTTCACGTTCTGGGGCTGGGCGGAGCTCACCCCCGGCTTCACCCGTGAGATCGGCCGCAGGCTGGGCGGCCACCGCGTCGTGGTCCTCGCCGGAAAGCTGTAGCGCCTGCTGCGCACCGGGTTCGTCTCCGGCGGATGCGGTGCCCGTCCGGACCGGTGCTCGTTCTTGGCCCGGGCGTGTGCAATTGCTGGTGCGGGGCGGGTGGTTCGGCCTCCCGCCGCCCTTGCTCTGTGAAGTGACAGCCGACGGGGAAGCTGTCCGGCGCGGCCGGACCACCCCGGCACGCCGGGGACAGCGGACGCGGGCCGTCCCGGCCCCCTGGCCCGGTGCCAACCCGGTCCCCGTGGGTGCCCGTTCGGCCGATTCATCAGTCCTACTGTCAGTTAATATGCCTGGAATCCGCGCGACGGGGCGGTCGCAGGGCGCGCTTCGTGCACGGATGGATCAGGCGATCCGGCGGCATTCAGCACGTTCGCCGACAGCCTGAGACCTGATCCGCGGGCGAACGCGTCGCCGTACGAGGCGAGAAGGCGTTCCGTCCGAACCGCCCCGCGCCGGAGCTGTTCCCGGGGGGCGGGCGCGGGCCCGCTGGAACGCGGGTGGCCTCTTCCCTCCTTCGTTTCGCTGCGGCAAGGGGCTGGGAAGTCGAATGAAGAGACGTTTTGGCATAGTGGGGACGGCACTTCTGTGTGCCGTCTTCGGCGTGCAGGGACCCGCCGTCGGCGCGGGCACGGATCGGCCGGCGACGGTCGCCCCGCAGTACAGCACCACCGGTCCGGAGTGGCCCGCCGTCAGTTCCGCCTCCGTGAGCGGCAGCGACGGCGCACCGCGCGCCGCCACCGCGAGCGCCGCCGGGACCGCCCCGCGCCACGACTACAACGGCGACGGCCGAAGCGACATGGCCTCCTGGTACGACTACTCCAAGGGCCAGGACACCATCCACACGTTCACCGCCCGGGCCGACGGAGGCTTCGCCCCGCCCGCGCCCGGCTGGGAGATACCCAAGGACAACTTCTGGGCCGAGCACATGAAGCGGGTCACCGGTGACTTCAACGGTGACGGCATCGGCGACATAGCCGCCTTCTACGGTTACGACACCGGGAAGGTCTCCCTCTTCACCTGGCTCGGCAAGGGGAACGGGACCTTCGCCGACTACTTCACCTCATGGTCCGTGGAGCCGGAGAACTGGACCTTCGACGCCATCAACGCGCAGGCCGGCGACTTCAACGGCGACGGCCGCGACGACATCGCCGCCTGGTACGACTACCGCAAGGGCGACGACAAGCTCTTCACGTTCCTGGCGAACCCCGACGGCGGCTTCGCCAGCCCCTTCTCCTCCTTCGCGCGCACCGAGGCCGAAGGATGGAAGGTCGAGCGGATGAAGTTCGCCACCGGTGACTTCGACGGCGACGGTCGCGACGACCTCGGGGTCGTGGACAGCTACGAGGCGGGCACGGTGCGGCTGATGTCCTTCTCCGGCAGGCCGGACGGCGGTTTCGCCGAGCCCGTGACCGGCTGGCAGGCCGATGGCTGGCAGTTCGACCGGGTGAGCGTGGTCTCGGGAGACTTCGACGGCAACGGCCGCGACGAATTCGCCACCTGGTACGACTACGCCGACGGACGCGACATCCTGTTCGGCTTCGGCCTCGACGCCGCCGGCAAGCTCGGCGGCCAGCGGGAGCTGTTCAGCGCGAAGGCCGGGGACTACGACCGGGCCAGGATGTACCTGGTCTCCGGCGACTATAACGGGGACGGCCGCGACGACGTCGGCGCCCTCTACGGCTACGAGAACAAGCTGGTGGCGGCCCTCACCTTCACCGCCCGGGCCGACGGGACCCTCGCCGACGCGCTGCACAGCTGGCAGAGCACGGAGGCCGATTACTGGACCTTCGCCAGGGTCGCCACGATCGAGCGTTACAACAGTTCGCTGCCGGCCTGTCCGGCGGTCTTCGGACACGGTGGATACCCACACGGGGACTTCAGCTATGACCGGGACGTGGTCCGGCAGCCGAACCACCCCACGGGCCTCGCTCAGCAGAAGAGCTGGGGCGCGATGGGTGTGGAAGCCGATCTCCGGCTCACCAAGGACGGCACCAAGGCCGTGATGTGGCACAACGAGACGACCAGAGGGCTGAGCGGCACCAAGTTCGACATCGCGGAGATGCGGTGGGCCACCGGCGCCGACCAGCTCAAGGGCCGCACGATTTTCGCCAGGAGCCCGTACGCAGGCGAGACCGTCCACACCTTCCGTGAGTGGCTCGTCAGCGCCGGGAGCATGCAGATGGCTGCTTTCGTGGAGCTCAAGAAGGAGACGGAGCCGCTCCTGCTCAACGGTGAGGAGTCCGCCCGCGAGGCGGGCTGGAACGAGGTCATCGCGCCCATCGCGGAGAAGGCCGCCACGCAGCGGATCATGATCTACACGCTGGACGACGCGCTGCGGCCCGAACTCGAGAAGCGTGTCAGGGCGGCCGGCCTCGGCGCGTCGCTGGAGGACCACCCCCACTGGATCGACGATCCCAAGTTCCTCTGGGACGAGCCGGATCCCGGTGCCTCGCTCCAGTTCCCCAACTGGCAGTACAAGCTGAACAAGTACGGCTCCCCGGTCACTTCGGTGCCGATGGTCACGTCCTGGACGAGTGACTTCACGACCTGGCTGAACGGAAAGTGCCGCTGACCCGCGCTCCGCGCGGCCGGTGACCCGTCCGCGTCACCCGCCCGGAAACCGGAACGCGGCCCGCACGACCGGGGCCGCGTTCCGGCGGACCGCCCGGGGAGATCCGTACGCCCTCTCGAAACCCTCGCCGTCATCGCGCGCGCCCCGCCCCCGACCCCCCTCGTGTGAGCCGTCATGAAAGGCGGCAAAGCACCCTCACGTCTCGATCTGGACATTTAGGGGGCTATTTCCGGTCCGGGAGTCGCGGTTGATTGCTCTGTGCAGCCACCTTGCGCGATCTTTTTCATGCAGGAAAAAGAGCGGGAAATGGCGGTAATGCGCGGCGGGCGAATGAGTTTTCGGTGCCCCTTTGTTCGCACGGTCGTTGCGCGGCTTTCCCGTTCGAATGTCGACGGCTGAACACCGAATGCCGAAGGTGGAATGCCGGATGCCGAAAATCGGATGAAGGAGATCTCATGATGTCGAGGACGAAGAGGGCCGCCCGCTCCCTGGGGGTGGCGATCGCCGCCACCGCGGCGGTCACGATGGTCATGCCCACCAGCAACGCCGTCGCCATCGACCACATCGAGTGCCGCGGCGGGGAGAACTTCCTGAAGATCTGGTCCCACCTGGACGGTGCGACCAGCGTGGACTGCTACGCGAACAAGGGCCGTACCGGTTTCGGAAGTTGGTGGGTCGACCGCATTTCCACGGGCAACAACGACCTCATCTATTACGACGTGAACGGCGATTCGGTGCGCATTGACCGGTGGACCGACATCACGTTCCCGAACAACCCGCCGCGGGTCAAGG
Source organism: Streptomyces sp. NPDC091416 (assembly GCF_044756845.1). Taxonomy (NCBI): domain Bacteria; kingdom Bacillati; phylum Actinomycetota; class Actinomycetes; order Kitasatosporales; family Streptomycetaceae; genus Streptomyces; species Streptomyces sp. NPDC091416. The sequence continues at coordinate 1,188,359 of NZ_JBIVTU010000001.1, read as the reverse complement.
ACATCGAAATCCTCTGATCCCTTCGCGGCCGGCTGTCCGGGCTCGCACGCCGGTGCCCGAGAGCGGCCGGCCGCCGACCGGGCATGTCGTCAGGGACGAGATGCCCGGCGCGCGGACACGGGTCGTCAGCCGGCCCAGGTGACGGGGCTGTCGCTGTACGCGTCACCCTCCTCGAACGCGGCGACCGCGATCGGATCGGTCTTCGTGGCGCTGAGCGAGCAGGTCTCGTACGACGCGCCCTTGGTGGTGAAGTCGCGCGGGGCCGTCTCGCTGTCGCACTTGCCCGGGAGGTCGCCGATCAGAATGACACCGGTGGGGCCGCCGCCCTCCAGCTTGCCGCGCAGCTTCAGCGACGAGTACGAGAGGTCGGTGCCGCCGACGTTCTCGACCTTCATCCGGATGTAGTACGGCGTCATGCCCTTCGCCTTCGCGCCGAACGGGGCCATGTCCGCCTCGGCGCCCTTCTCGATCGCCGTGACCGTCACGGCGATCGTGCCCTTCTTGTCGGTCCCGTACTTGAACGGCACGACCGCCCGGTCGCCGACCTTGAGCTTCGTGCCCGGTGCGGCGACGTCGCCGCCCGCCGGAGCGGCGTCGTCGCCGGGGTCCGCGGACGGGCTCTCGCCGCCCGGGTCGGCCGACGCCGGGTCGGACGGCGCCGGGGCGGAGGCCGAAGGCGATTCCTGTGCCGCCGAGTCCTCGCCGTCGTTGCAGGCCGTGAGGCCGAGGCACAGGGTGGTGAGGGCGACTGCGGAGACGATGCGTCCCTTGTGTGTCATTTTGACCTAACTGGCAGTGAGGGCTGCTCGGTACGACAGCCGGAACGTTCAACAACTGGACGGAGCCCCGGCCGTGAGACCGGGTGCACCGCAGCGACTCGACGACGGTGCGTCAACGAGGCGCGCCGCGATGCCCGTCCCAGACTGCGGCGGGAATGACACAGACTCGCCACAGCGGCGGCACAGGTGAGCGACGGGCGCGACCGCGCCCGTCGCTCTTCCGTCCAGGAGCGTCAGTTCCCGAGGTCCGCCAGCTGCTCGTACCCCTCGATCTCCCGCGGACTGCGCGTCGAGGGACCGACGTACTTCGCCGAGGGACGCACCAGGCGCCCCGTCCGCTTCTGCTCCAGGATGTGCGCCGACCAGCCCGCCGTACGCGCACACGTGAACATTGACGTGAACATGGGCGCCGGGACCTCCGCGAAGTCCAGCATGATCGCCGCCCAGAACTCCACGTTCGTCGCCAGCACCCGGTCCGGGCGCCGCGCGTGCAGCTCCTCCAGCGCGGCCTTCTCCAGAGCCTGCGCGACCTCGAAGCGCGGCGCGCCCAGCTCCTCGGCGGTCCGGCGCAGGACGCGTGCGCGGGGGTCCTCGGCCCGGTAGACCCGGTGGCCGAAGCCCATCAGGCGCTCGCCGCGGTCCAGGGCCTGCTTCACGTACGCGGTGGCGTCGCCGGTCCGCTCGATCTCCTCGATCATGCCGAGGACGCGGGACGGGGCGCCGCCGTGCAGCGGGCCCGACATGGCGCCCACCGCGCCGGACAGTGCGGCGGCCACGTCGGCGCCGGTGGAGGCGATGACGCGGGCGGTGAACGTCGAGGCGTTCATGCCGTGCTCGGCGGCCGAGGTCCAGTACGCGTCGACGGCCTTCACATGCCGGGGATCCGGCTCACCGCGCCAGCGGATCATGAAGCGTTCGACGACGGACCCCGCCTTGTCGATCTCGCTCTGCGGCACCATCGGCCGGCCCTGTCCGCGCGCGGACTGCGCGACGTAGGAGAGCGCCATGACGGCGGCGCGCGCGAGATCGTTGCGCGCGGTCTCCTCGTCGATGTCCAGCAGCGGCTTCAGGCCCCACACGGGCGCCAGCATCGCCAGGGCGGACTGGACGTCGACCCGGATGTCACCGGAGTGCACCGGGATCGGGAACGGCTCGGCGGGCGGCAGGCCGGGGGAGAACGCCCCGTCGACCAGCAGTCCCCACACGTTGCCGAACGACACATGGCCCACGAGGTCCTCGATGTCGACGCCTCGGTAGCGCAGCGAACCGCCTTCCTTGTCGGGTTCGGCGATCTCCGTTTCGAACGCGACGACCCCTTCGAGTCCGGGTACGAAGTCGGACATCAGGCGGCTCCCTCGGATCGGCGGCTGCGGGCGGGCCCAGGGCCCACCCAAGATACTGGCGGGTTCCGACGTGGCCGGGAAGCGTGACATCCGGCACAGCTTCCCGTTCCACCGCGTAACGGCGGGCGGACCTCCTTACGACCTGTGTCCGGCCGCTGCGGCAGGATGACCCCGTGCCCACCGCAGACTCCTCCTTCGATTCCACCACTGATCCGGCCGCGATGCGCGAGCAGTACCGTTCCGAGGCCTTCACCGAGGACGGACTCGCCGCCGATCCGATGCGGCAGTTCGCCCACTGGTTCCGGCAGGTCGCCGCCGGCGGCATGCTCCACGAGCCGAACGCCATGGTGGTCTCCACGGCGACCCCCGAGGGCCGCCCGTCCTCCCGCACGGTCCTGCTGAAGATGTACGACGAGCGGGGCTTCGTGTTCTTCACCAACTACGAGTCCCGCAAGGGCCGGGAACTCGCCGCCAACCCCCAGATCTCCCTGCTCTTCCCCTGGCACCCCCTGGCCCGCCAGGTCATCGTCACCGGCACGGCGTCCCGCGTCCCGCGCGAGGAGACGGTCGCCTACTTCCGTACCCGCCCCCACGGCTCCCAGCTCGGCGCGTGGGCGAGCGAGCAGTCGACGGCGATCGGCTCCCGGGAGGAGCTGATCAACCGCTACGAGGACCTTGAGGCCCGCTACCCGGAGGGCGAGAAGGTCCCCGCGCCCCCGCACTGGGGCGGCTTCCGTGTCGTCCCGGAGACGATCGAGTTCTGGCAGGGCCACGAGAACCGGCTCCACGACCGGCTGCGGTACGTGAAGGAAAGCGGCGCGTGGCGCGTGGAGCGGCTCTGCCCGTAGGGCGCAGGGGGCCCGCGCCGCCCCCGGCACGCAGAAACCCGCAGGCTCTGGTCCCTCCTTGCGGAGGAGCCGGCCGGACTTACCGGCGAGCCTGCGGGTCGGTGACTGCTTGGGTTTCGGCAGACGAGCCTGCCGAGGTGCACTGTGTGCGACGACGGGCTGTCAGCCCGCAGCCACCTCACGAATCCGATAAGACTGCACTTTTCGGATCACCTCCTTTCAACGTGTAGGACCACCTTAGAAACGTCCCCGGGCCCGCACAACCGAATTATCGGAGCCATTGATTTCCGGGAAGACGCTGTGTGCTGGGTCACGTTCGAGTTCAATGGTCTGACGTGCGGCAATGGCGGACACGTCCTGCAGGGGGTCCGGGATGAGCGCTTCCACGACCAGCGGAACGACCGACGCTCTCGGTCCCGACGGCCCGGGCCCGGAGTCCGGGGCGGAGCTGCTGGCGGCTCTCCTCGACGGAATGGACGCGGCCCTCTGTGCCTTCGACGCGGACGGGACCGTCACCCACTGGAACCGTGAGGCCGAGCGGATCCTCGGCTGGTCCGCCGAGGAGGCCGTCGGGCGGCCCGGTTTCGCCGGATGGGCCGTGCGGCGGGCGGACGCGGGCGAGGTGCAGGGACGGCTGATGGCCGTCATGGACGGGCCCGGACGGCAGGTGCACGAGTTCGCGCTGCTGCGCAAGGACGGCGGGCGGGTGCTCGTACGGACCCAGTCGGCCGGGGTGCGGAGCGCGGACGGGAAGCCCGCCGGGGTGTACTGCGCGTTCAGCGAGGTCCATGCGCAGATCGACCTGGAGCGGTCCATCGCGCTGAGCGAGGCGCTGTTCGAGGACGCGTCATGGGGTGTCGTCCTCGTGGACGTGGACCTGCGGCCGACCGTCGTCAACGCGCACGCGGCCCGCGCGCTGGGCGGCGGCCGGACGACGCTGCTGGGCCGGCCGCTCGGCGAGCTGATCGCGCAGGGCGTCGAGGACCTGGAGGGCGCCCTCCAGCACGTGCTGGCCGAGGGTTCGCCGCCCGCCCCCGCCGAGCTGTGGGTGACGCTGCGCGCGGGCGACGGCGACCGGCGCCGCTGCTGGCGCAGCGGCTTCCTGCGGCTGGCCTCGCCGCTCGCGGAGGAGCCGGTGCCGCTGGGCGTCGGCTGGCTGTTCCAGGACGTGACGGCGGCGAAGCTGGCGGCCCAGGAGGCGGACCGGGCTCGTTTCAGATCCAGTCAGCTGCACCGCGCCTCCCGCTCGGCCGCCGAGTGCGAGGACCCGATGGAGGCGGCCACGTCGTCGCTGGACTACGCCCTCGCGGGCTTCGCCGACCATGCGCTGATCGACCTGATGGCGGGCGACCGCCTGGTGCGCGCCGCCGGAACCCCGTCCGACGCCCCGGGCCCCTGTCTGCCCGTGGCCGGCGGCGGTATCCCGCTGCGGTACGCCCCGGGCCACCCGGCCCTCCAGGCGGTGGACCGTACGGGGCCGGTGCGGGCGTCGGCGGGTGCCCGGTCGGCGCAGGCCGCCGGTGAGTGGGCGAGGGAGCGCCGCTGGCCGGCCGACGCGGTGCACGCGCTGTGCGTGGTGCTGCGGAGCCGGGGCCGGACCCTGGGCGTGGTGACGTTCCTGCGCTCCTCCCACCGCGCCGCCTTCGAGCGCCCGGACGCGGTGTACGCGGAGAGCGTCGCGGACCGGGTGGCGGCGTCGGTGGACCTGGGGCAGGCGCTGGGTGGCGGGGCGTCGGGGCGCTGATCGCCGCGGCGGGCGAGCGGCGGCGGGCGAGCGGCGGCGATCCGGCCTTGGGACGCGCCCTCGTCGCCGGGTGCGCCGCCGCCGCGTGTCCCGTGAGCTCAGTCCTGCTGATCCAGCTCGTCGGCGAAGGCGCGGAGCGCATTGGCCAGCTCCGTCTTGGTGGGCAGCTCGTCGACCTTCTTCTCCAGGTCGTCGATGCGTTCCGCCAGGTCGTCCAGGCTTGCCGGATCCGTGGGCTGCGATGTGGGGCCGTCCGTCGGCGAGGGGGTCTCGGGACCACCCGAGGTTCCCGCATCCGCACCACTGGAGCTGCCGCCGTCGACACCGCCCGAACCGCTGACGCCGCCGCTGTCCGTGCCGCCGTTGTCCGTGCCGCCGCTGTCGACACCGCCGCTGACGCCGCCGCTGTCCGTGCCGCCACTGTCCGCGCCGCCTGTGCCGCCGCTTCCCGTGTCGGACGTCTGCGTGGGCACGGGAGTCGGGTCGGACGTGCCGTCGTCCTGGCCGGCCGCCGCGATCGCCCCGCCCACGCCCAATATCAGCGCGGCCGCCGCGCCGACCAGTGTCACTGCCATCCGGCGCGTCTGGATCTTCCTCAAATACGTCATATCGCGGACACTAACCACTGATCTCCGCGGAGGGTCTTCTTCCGCTGATTCGGTGCCGCAGGGGCTTCTCGCGCGGGCCGGCGGCCCTGCGAGCGCACTGCGGCTCGCGCCGTGCGGATCGCGGTGAGCACCCGTCATGGAGGGGGCGACGGACAACCGGACCGCACAGCCTCTGCCGCCCGACGGCTATCGCACGTCCGCCAGATGCCGTCGGCGCAGGCGCGTGAAGGCGGTCGGGCCGGTGTGGTGCGGGAGGAACTCCTTGATGTGCTGGGCGCAGGCGCGGGGGCTCGTCGTGCCGGTGTCGCACTCCAGGTCGTAGTCGCCGTGGGAGTGGACCAGGTCGTACTGGAACGCGGCGAGGCCCGGCGGGCGGTCGCCGCGGGCCTGCTCGCGCCGGGTGAGCTCGTCCAGCGGGCAGCGGACGCCGACGAACAGGACGTTCTCCGGCGGCAGTACCGTCAGGCAGTCGAGCAGCCGCCACGGCTCGCTCAGCACATGGTCGACCACGACGTCGTTGCCCACTTCGGCCATGGCCGCGATCGAGCGGTGGAAGCCCATCCTGGTCCGACGCAGCGCGGCGTCGAGCTCCTGCTCCCCGAGCGGCCGCTTGGTGCGCATCGCGTTGAAGCTGTCGACCGCCAGGTGGAAGAAGACGCCGTCGTCCAGGATGTCCAGCAGCTCCCTGGCGATGCTGGACTTCCCTGAACTCGACGTTCCGTTGAGGAAGATGATCCGGCCGGATGTCATGGCGGCATGCTCGCACGGCGGTTCGACGGGCCGGGCGGCCGGGCGGGCGTACGGGCGATCAGTGGCGGTAGAAGATCCGGTCCGCGTACTCCGTCATCACACGCCCGTTCCACTCGTGGCCCCCGTCGACGTTGCCCGACCGCAGCAGCGGCGGCTCCACGCCCCGCTCCAGCAGGCTCTCCGCCGCGGCGGCCATCATCGACTGCATGATCGCGCTGGTGACGACCGTCGACGCGGGGGCGAAGGGCGCCTCGATGCCGTCGACGTCCAGTTCCGCGTCGCCGATGGAGATCTTGCTGTCGAGGACGATGTCGCAGTGGTCCCGGAGGAATCCGCCCGAGCTGTGCCGGGACCGGGTGCCTTCCGCGTACGCGACCGAGGTGACGCCGATGACCTTCAGGCCCAGCGCGCGGGCGTTCAGCGCCATCTCGACCGGCAGCGCGTTGCGTCCGGAGAGCGAGATGATCACGAGGACGTCGCCCGCCTTCGCCGGGCTGGAGTCGAGCACCGCGCCCGCGAGACCGTCGACGCGCTCCAGGGCCGAGCCGAGGGTCGCCGGCATGACGTCGACGCCGAGGGTGCCGGGAACGGCCAGGACGTTCATGAGGGCGAGGCCGCCCGCCCGGTAGACGACGTCCTGGGCGGCCAGCGAGGAGTGCCCGGCGCCGAAGGCGAAGAGTCTGCCGCCGGCCACGACGGTGTCGGCGATCGCGGCACCGGCGGCCGCGATGGAGTCGGACTCCTCGTCGCGTACCCGCTCCAGCAGGCCGATCGCTGCGTCGAAGAACTGACCGGCCAGCTTGCTTTCGCTCATCGAGGAGGGCCTTTCCGGCGGAGTGGGGGTGTGCGCGGGACGTCCTTGCCGCCGATCACGTTGCGGTCTGGACCAGTGACATGTCAATACCGCACGGGCCGTTCCCGGACCGGCCGGAGGAGGCTCCTTCGGACGGTGAGGCACGGTTGTCGTTGCCATGCGTCAGAATTGGACGAGGGCCAGCGCACGACTGCATCGAGGGGCACGAATGTCCGGACTGATCGACACAACGGAGATGTACCTCCGCACCATCCTCGAACTCGAAGAGGAAGGCGTGGTCCCCATGCGCGCCCGGATCGCTGAACGGCTGGACCAGAGCGGTCCCACCGTCAGCCAGACGGTGGCGCGGATGGAGCGCGACGGCCTGGTGCAGGTCGCGGGGGACCGGCACCTGGAGCTGACGGAGGAGGGCCGCCGGCTGGCGACCCGCGTGATGCGCAAGCACCGGCTCGCCGAGTGCCTGCTCGTCGACGTGATCGGCCTGGAGTGGGAGCAGGTCCACGCCGAGGCCTGCCGGTGGGAGCACGTGATGAGCGAGGCCGTGGAGCGGCGGGTGCTGGAGCTGCTGCGCCACCCGACGGAGTCCCCGTACGGGAATCCCATCCCGGGCCTGGAGGAGCTGGGCGAGAAGGCCGAGGCCGACCCGTTCCTCGACGCGAGCATGGTCAGCCTGTCGGAGCTCGACCCGGGCGCCGACGGCAAGACCGTGGTGGTCCGCCGGATCGGTGAGCCGATCCAGACGGACGCCCAGCTGATGTACACGCTGCGGCGGGCGGGCGTGCAGCCCGGTTCGGTGGTCAGCGTGACGCAGTCGCCCGGCGGAGTGCTGGTCGGCAGCAGCGGCGAGGCGGCGGAGCTGGACGCGGAGGTCGCGTCGCACGTGTTCGTGGCGAAGCGCTGAACGCGGCCCCGCTGTGAACGCGCCACGGCTGTGAGCGTGGGCGGGGCGCGGTAGCCGGTGCGGTGTTGAACGTGGCGATGCTCGGACGGTGAGCAGACGCCGAAGTTGCGGGTGGCGGACGATCAGCGGTTGCTGACGTCCGTTTTCCGTTTTTCCGTCCGGAATTGCAGCGCCCGGACGGATCGCGTGCCAGGCTGTGGCTGAGCGATACCTGAGAGTGTCGGCCATCTGGCCGCGCGGCCGGGGAGGGGAGCAGGGAATGCGCCCGTCGTACTGGCATGTCAGGCCCGTGGGCCATGCCCGGCCCGCGCACCAGGGCCGGCCTGCGCACCGGGAGCGGGTTCCCGCAGTCCCGCAGGCCCGGTCCGCGCGCGCGGCCGTGGCGAGCGGTCCCGAAACGGCGGATGGCCCCGGCGCCGCAAGGCGCCGGGGCCTGTCCTCCCCTGTCCCGACCTGGAGCCCCGAGCTCTCGAGGTCGGTTCCCGCGAGCCCTCATCCCCGAGTGGCCCGCCTCCCGGAGAAGATCTCCCCGCCGTGGCCGACGTCAATCCTGAGAGGCGGTCACTCGAACGAGCGGTGTTGTGCGCCGGAACCCGGTTTTCGAATAAAGGTTCGATAGTCTGGCCGACGCGACCACATGGTGATCGAGGGACCAGAAGGGGGTGCCAGAACAGATGGTGCGGCGCATCGATGTGACCGGAACCGACGGCGTACGCCTCGCGGCCTGGGAGTTCGCGGATCCGCCCAAGGGGCGCGTGGAAGCGGAGCGTCCCGGAGGTGTCTTACTGCTCCACGGACTGATGGGCCGGGCCTCGCACTGGGCCTCCACCACCCGCTGGCTCGCCGAGCGGCACCGGGCGGTCGGCCTCGACCAGCGCGGACACGGCCGCAGCGAGAAGCCGGCCGAGGGCCCGTACACCCGCGAGGCGTACGTCGCCGACGCGGAAGCGGCGGTCGAACAGCTCGGCCTGGCCCCCGTCACCCTCGTCGGGCACTCCATGGGAGCGCTCACCGCCTGGCAGCTCGCCGCCAAGCGCCCCGACCTCGTCCGGGCCCTGGTCATCTGCGACATGCGGGCCTCGGCGCTCGGCGCCGCCTCGCAGCGGGAGTGGGAGGACTGGTTCAGGTCCTGGCCGCTTCCCTTCGCCACCCTGTCCGACGTGCGGAAGTGGTTCGGCGAGGACGACCCCTGGGTGGAACGGCCCAATCCCGCCCGCGGTGAGTTCTTCGCCGAGGTCATGGCCGAGCGGGCCGACGGATGGCGGCCCGTCTTCTCCCGTAAGCAGATGCTCCGCTCCCGCGCCACCTGGGTCCACGACGCCCACTGGGAGGAGCTGGCCCAGGTCCGGTGCCCGACCCTGGTCCTGCGCGGCCTGGACGGCGAGCTGGGGAGGGCGGAGGCCCAGGAGATGGTCCGGGTGCTGCCCCGCGGGCAGTACGCGGAGGTGGCCGACGCCGGACACCTCGTCCACTACGACCGGCCCGAGGGCTGGCGCGCCGCGGTCGAACCCTTCCTGGAGCAATTCGCCGAGGACACCCGCGACGACCGGGAACCAGTGGCCCCGTAGGGCGTGTTTCGAGAGTCCCGCCTGCCCGGCCCGCCCGCCCCGGAGGCGGGCCGCCCGCCCGTCACCCCTTGCTGACCGCCGTCAGGATCTCCGGCAGCCGGTCCGCCGTGCGGGGCGCGGCGACCCGCAGCCCGGCCCAGGCGATCAGGGCCCCGTAGACGGCACCGACCGGCAGCAGGAGCCACAGCCGGTTCTCCGCGTCGTCGAGATGCAGCCAGACCGTCAGACCGATCACGGGCGAGCACAGCAGCGCCGCCGAGACCATGCCGCCGAAGATCGAGATCCAGGCGAGCCCGGCCTGCCCGGGTGCCACGTTCTTGAACGCACCGTCCTGCGGGATCGAGTACGGGAACCGCGCCGAGGCCACCGCACCCGTCGCCAGCATCGCGCCCAGCAGCGCGAACGACAGCCCCACGACTCCCGGCAGCGCTGCCCAGTCCCCGAGCACCGCCGCCGTGACGACGGCCACCAGCACCGTGTACGGGAGGGTGATCAGCAGCAGGGCCAGCGCCCGCGCCCGCAGTTCCAGATACGCGTCACGGGTCGAGGAGATCGTCAGCGCCACCATCCAGAACGCCGAGGTGTCCTGCCCGAACTGGTTGTACATCTGGATGCCGAGCATTCCGGCGCCGAAGCACGCGAAGTACAACGAGCCCGTGCCCTGGAGGGCGTTGAACAGCGGCACGATCAGCCCGATCGCCAGCGCGGTCACCCAGGCGGCCTTGGTCTTCGGATCCCGGGCGACGTACCGCAGGCTGCGCTGCATCACCGTGCCGGTGCGCCCTTCCGGGAGCAGCGCCCAGAAGCCGGAACCGTCCGTGCCGGACTTCGTGCGGGCCGGCTCGGCGGCGGAGAGCGTCGAGCCGTCCGGCTCCGTCATCAGCTTCTCCAGGCTGCGCCGCCACAGCGCCAGCAGCACGACGAGCGCGGCCACGGAGAGGAGCAGTTGCACGGCGGCCCGCCCGTACGCCCCCTGGGACGCGGAGTCCACCGAGCCGATCGCCGAGGCGGGCGGCAGCCAATGCACCACGTCAGCGGCCGGGTCGAGTGCGGAGAGCCCACCGGCCCGACTGAGCCGCTGGATGCCGAAGTTGACGCCCTGGATCCCTACCGCGATCACGAGCCCGCTGAGCACCGCGAGGTCGCGGCCCTTGCGCGAGGTCAGCAGCCGGGTGTTGGCCGTGGCGACGGCCCGGGCCAGTGCGACGCAGACCAGCAGGGTCAGCGGGGCCGCGAGGACGGCGAAGGCCACCGCGCCCGCCCCGTGCGCCAGCGCGGTCACCGATCCGGCTGCCAGGCAGAGTGTGAACAGCGGGCCGATGCCGACCAGTGAGGACACCAGGAGTGCGGTGATCAGGGGACGGGGCCGCAGCGGAAGCATCACGAGGCGGCTCGGGTCGAGGGTCTCGTCACCGGCGGCGAAGAAGAGCGGCATCACGGCCCAGCCGACGGCCAGGACCGCGGCCAGCAGCACGACGAGGGACCCCGCGTGCGCGTTGCCGCGCAGCGCGATCAGCCCGACCAGCTGGCCCAGGGCGATCAGCAGGGTGGCGACGACGGAGGCGATGTACACGGCCCGGCGGCCGGCCGACTGCCGCAGCCCGTTGCGGAGCAGGGCGAGCTTGAGCCGTACGAGGACGGGGATCAGCTCCGTGCCGCCGGCCGGACGGCTCGTGCGGGGGCCGGAGGCGGCCGGGGCGTCGAGCACGCTCATCGGGCACCGCCGAGCCAGTCCAGGGCGGCGCTGTCGTCGCGGTCGCCCGCGCCGACGAGTTCCAGGAAGGCGTTCTGCAGCGAGGACGCGTCGCCGCGGACCTCGGCCAGGGTGCCCTGGGCGCGGATGGTGCCCGCCGCCATGACGGCCACCCAGTCGCAGAGCGACTCGACGAGCTCCATCACATGGCTGGAGAAGACGACGGTGGCCCCCGAGCCGGTGTAGCGCTCCAGCACTCCGCGGATGGTCTGCGCCGACACCGGGTCGACGCCCTCGAACGGCTCGTCCAGGAAGAGCACTTCGGGGTTGTGCAGCAGAGCGGCGGCGAGCCCGATCTTCTTGCGCATGCCCGTCGAGTAGTCGATGACCAGTTTGTGCTGGGCGCCCGCCAGGTCCAGGACATCCAGCAGCTGGGTGGCCCTGCTGTCCACCTCGGCGCCGGGCAGGCCGCGCAACCGGCCGGTGTAGGCGAGAAGTTCACGCCCCGAGAGGCGCTCGAAGAGCCGCAGGCCCTCGGGCAGCACGCCGATGCGGGACTTCACCTCGACCGGGTCGCGCCAGACGTCACGGCCACCGATCTCGATCCGGCCCAGGTCCGGGCGGAGCAGGCCGGTGACCATGGAGAGCGTGGTGGTCTTGCCGGCGCCGTTGGGGCCCACCAGCCCGATGAACTTGCCCGCGGGCAGCACCAGATCGATGCCGGCGACCGCGGTGTGCTCGCCGAATCGTTTCCACAGCCCTTCCACCCGTACCGCGGGCGCCGCTGCCCGCGGTACGTCGGGCCCGACGGCCCGGTCTGCCTGGTCGCTGTCTGTCCGGTCCGCCATCGCGAGCGCCCTTCGAAGTCCCCGTGCTGTGGGGACCACCCTACGAAACGCGCCCCCGCGCGTCGGCGGCTTCGCGCCCGCAGGCGTACGCGAGCGGGCTGATGAGCTCGTCCACCTCGGGCAGCCAGCGGTTGGTGGTGGAGGGGCTGCGGGCCCACTGCACCACCCCGGTGCCGCCGACGCGGGTCGGCGGGGCGGCGACGTAGCGGCCCTCGCCGATTCCGCGCAGACCGATGGCCGCGGCGTCCCAGCCGACCCTCCGGACGAGGCCGTCGGCCTTGGCGGCGGCGCCCGGCAGGACGAAGAACTGCATCCGGCGGTCGGGGGTGCGGGTGACCGGGCCGAGCGGCAGGCTCATCCGCTCCATCCGGGCCAGCGCCAGGAAGCCCGCCGACTCCGGTACGTCGATCGCGTCGAAGGCGCGTCCGGTCGGCAGCAGGATCGAGGACCGGGGGTACTGGGACCACATCCGGCGGGCCGCCGCGCCGCTGCCGGTGGCCCGGCCCGCCCAGTCGGCCCGCGTCGGGTGGGCCCCGGGCGCCGCGCAGCCGGCCTCGCCGCACGAGCACCGTTCCGTGCCGCCGTCCGGCTCCAGCCAGGTGCCCGGGCACACGTCCCAGTGCCGCTCCTCCGCGTACCGCACCGCGGCGTCGAGCAGTTGCTCGGCTCGCTGCTGGGGGATCTGTGCGGCTTCCATGACTCCGATGGGCTCTTCCACGCACAGCACAACTCCCGCCGCCACCTGGGGTTACGGGCGGTGGGGGCGCGGTTACGGTCCATTGCCTCCGCATGTGGGGCGCACAGGTGCACCGGCGGGGGCGCGCGGGAGGGAGATGGGCGGTGGGCGGGTAGCCACCTACGGAGATCCGGCACAGTTCGTTCGGCATCCTAGGGTGCGTGCCGGGAGCAAAGGGCGGATACGCCTCACATGTGACCAACACGATGAATCGGCGAATTTCTCAGGCATATGTCGGGCAGTGATCCTTTACCGATCACTGCGGCCTCAGGGGGACAAACATGGCAGCCAGGCCTCTCGTCGCACGCCAGCCGAACGAACGGCTCCAGACGCTCATTCAGGAAGCCGGATGCTCCAACGCGGGGCTCAGCCGCCGCGTCAACATGGTCGGGGCCGAGCGCGGGCTCGACCTCCGTTACGACAAGACCTCCGTGGCCCGCTGGCTGCGCGGACAGCAACCACGCGGCAGGGCGCCGGGCATCATCGCCGAGGCGCTCGGCCGCAAGCTCGGCCGTACGGTCACGATCGACGAGATCGGCATGGCCAACGGCAAGAACCTGGCCTCCGGCGTCGGCCTGCAGTTCGCCCCGACCGTGGTCGGGGCGATCGAGCAGGTCTGCGAGTTGTGGCGCAGCGATGTCGGCCGCCGCGACTTCCTTTCGGGTTCCGCGGTCGCGTCGTCGGCGCTGGTGGAGCCCAGCCGGGACTGGCTGATCACCGGCGCGGACCCGCAGGTGGCGCGGGTGGCCGGGGCCCGGGTCGGGATGCCGGACGTCGAGGCGGTGCGGGCGACGACGGCGGCGCTGGTCGACCTGGACCACCGCTTCGGCAGCGGCCAGGTGCGGCCGGTGCTGGTGCACTACCTGAACAGCGTGGTCTCCGGGCTGCTTTCGGGGGCGTACCGCGAATCGACCGGACGGCAGCTGTTCGCCGCGGTCGCGCGGCTCACCGAGCTCGCCGGGTACATGGCGATCGACACGGGCCAGCCGGGCCTCGCCCAGCGTTACTACATCCAGGCCCTGCGGCTGGCCCAGGCGGCGGGCGACCGGGCCTACGGGGGCTATGTGCTGGCCGCCTCGATGAGTCATCTCGCGGCCCAGCTCGGCAATCCCCGGGAGATCGCCCAGCTGGCCAGGGCGGCGCAGGAAGGAGCACGCGGGAGGGTGACGCCGCGGGCCGAGGCGATGTTCTACGCGGCGGAGGCCCGGGGCCACGCGCTGCTCGGGGACGCCCGCACCAGCCAGGCGGTGGCGGGCCGGGCGCTGACGGCGCTGGAGCAGGCCGATCCGGAGAGCGGGGACGATCCCGACTGGATCGCGCACTTCGACCACGCGTATCTGGCCGACGAACTGGCGCACTGCCACCGTGACCTCGGCCAGGCGGAGGCGGCCGCACGCCGGGCGAAGGAGGCCCTGGGCGGCCTTCCGGAGTCCCGGACGCGCCGCCGCGGCATCGGCCTGGCCCTGCTGGCCACGGCGCAGGTCCAGCTGCGCGAGGTGGAGCAGGCCTGCCATACCGGGACGCGGGCGATGGAGCTGCTGGGCACGGTGCGCTCCAGCCGGGGCGCGGAGTATCTGGACGATCTGCAGCAGCGTCTGGTGCCGTACGGGGACGAGCCCGCGGTACGGGAGTTCGGCGCCCGTCTGGAGCTTCAGGCGGCCTGACGGGAGGGCGCGTACGGCCCCGCCGTGCGCGGGCGCCTCATAACTGCGTCCCGGGACAGCTGAGTGTTACAGCCGGTGTGAAGGGGCGGTGAGGGACAACACGCGCTTGGCGGACGGCGGGGACCACCCGATAGCGTGAGCCGACGATTCCATAGGTTCACACGTAGGAGTCCCGGTGACACAGAGCGGACAGGGTGACGAGCAGCAGCTCCCTGCTGTACGACCCGCGCACGAGGGCGTCGTGCTGCCCGCGGGCGGCGGCGAGCCCTGGACGCCGGGGGGACCCGCGGACCAGGCCGCCCCGGCCGGCGGCCAGCCGTGGGGGCAGCCCTGGGGACCGCAGGCGTCCCATCAGGACCCCGCCCGGCAGGCAGGGAACCAGGACCGGGGCGGGTACGGACAGGACCAGTCCCAGGGCGGATACGGACAGGAACAGCAGGGCGGCGTGTACGGGCAGCAGCAGGGGCAGTACGGGCAGCCGCAGCAGCCGCAGCAGCCGCAGCACGGTTCGTACGGGCAGGGGCAGCAGGCCTCCGGGTACGGCCAGGCCGAGCAGCCGCCCGCCCAGGCGCAGCCGCAGCACGGACAGCCGTCGCCGTACGCCCAGCCGCTGCCGCCCGAGGCGGTGCCCGGCGGGAGCGGCGACGCGGACGCCACGCAGTACATCGCGGCGGTCCCGGGCGGTCCCGGGCCGGGCGGCCTGCCGCCGGAGGCTCCCGCGGAGTCCACGCAGTTCCTCGGCCGCGACCTGGCGCAGGCGTACCAGCAGCCCGGCGGCCACGCCGCGCCGCCGCCTCCGCAGGGCGGTCAGGACGCCGACGCGACCCAGTACATACCGCCCGTGCCCGGCGGCGGCATACCGCCCGTGCCCGGTGGCGCCCCGTACGGCATCCGGCCCGGGGCGCCCGGTGAGCGGCAGCCGCCCGCGGAGTTCGACAACCTCTTCCGCAGCGACGAACCCGCGGGCGCCACCCAGCAGATGCCCCGGTTCGACCCCGCGCAGCAGCAGCACCAGCAGTACCAGGGCGGACACCAGCCGTACCAGGGCGGGCAGCCCCCGCAGGCGTACCAGCAGGCGCCGCCGTACACGGGACCCGAGGACGGGCTGCCGCAGAACGGGCAGGACGGGCGGCGGAAGAAGTCCGCGCACGTCCCGCTGATCGCCGCGGTCGTCGTCGGCTGCGCCGTGATCGGGCTCGGGGCCGGCGCCCTGATGAGCGGTGGCGACGAGAAGGGCGAGGATGCCAAGCAGCCTGTGGCGTCCGCGAGTTCACCCGCCTCCCAGCCCGACGAGAAGCCCGCTCCCGACCCGGCGAAGCCGCAGGCCGAGGCGCTCGACAAGCTGCTCGCGGACAGCAACAACAGCCGGTCCGCGGTGATCGGCGCCGTGGAGAAGGCCAAGAACTGCACCGACCTGGACAAGGCCGTGGCCGACCTCAAGGGCGCCGCCCAGCAGCGCCGCGACCTGGTGACCCGGCTCAAGGAGCTGTCGGTCGACAAGCTGCCGGACAACGCCCAGCTGTCCGCCTCGCTCACCAAGGCCTGGCAGGCGTCCGCCTCGGCGGACGACCACTACGCCGCCTGGGCCACGCAGGCCAAGAGCAAGAAGGTGTGCAAGAAGGGCAAGGCCCGTTTCACCACGCACTACCAGCAGGCCAACGTGCAGAGCGGCGAGGCGACCACGGCCAAGAAGCAGGCGTCCAAGCTGTGGAACGCCATCGCGGCGAAGTACGGCCTGACGAAGCGGGCGTCCACCGCGCTCTGAGCACGGTGGCTCGCGCGACGTCCGGCGGGACGGTCCTCAGCCGGTCGCGCTGGCGTCCGACAGCGTCTTCGCCACATCCACGAAGCCCTTGCTGTCGGCGACCAGCCGGCCGTCGCGCACGACCTGGAACGTCACCTTGCTGTTCACGATGCGCGGGTACGAGGACGAGCCGATCATGTCCTCGTACCGCCAGCGCAGCGCGGGGGTGAGGCCTCCCGTGTCCACGCGGGTGCCGTCGTTGAGGGCCCTGGTGACCTTCCGGGCCGTGATGTCCGCCTCGTTCAGCGACTCGACGATCGACTTCAGGGCCGTGTAGGCGATCCAGGTCGTCTGTACGCCCGTGTCGTCCGGATCGACGCGGTTGTCGCCGAAGGCGTGCTTGCCGATCACGTCCCCCATCAGATCCCAGCGCGCGTCCCCGGGGGCCGGGTACCAGCCGGTGACGTACGCGCCCTCGAACGGGCTGGTCCGACCGCCGGTGCGGTCGATGAGCGGCTGCCCGATGCTGCCGAGGACCGAGGAGATCCGCACCGACCCGCCGGACGGCTCCAGCCGTCTGAAGGAGTCGAAGAAGGTCTCCGTACGGTCGCCGAGGACGGCCGTCACACAGCCGCCGTCCTCGCCCGCCCCCGTCAGCGCGCGCCCGGCCGCCTCGTCGTACGACGTGGCCCCCTCGTCCGCCCGGACGTCGACCGGTGCGGGCCGGCGGGCCTCGGTGAGGCCGGTGTTGAGGAGCCACGCCTGGCTGTCGCCGCCCAGCGTGTCGGGCCGCACCAGGGAGACCCGGTCGCAGGTGGCGGCCAGCTGCTTCGCGTTGCCTGCCAGGAGCGCCGACTGGCCGCCGGTCACCGGGTAGGACATGTAGCTCCGGAACTCCTCCTCGGAGGCGCCGTAGCCGCCGATGTACGGGATCCCGGCGACCTCCAGCGGTGCCATGAACGCCCGCCCGTGCCGGCTGTAGGAGCCGAGGACCGCTACGGCCTTCGCCTTGACGGCCCGGCGGGCGCAGTTGCCCGCGCCGATCGAGCTGTCCTGCTCGTCGCACGTGACCACGCGCAGCTCGTGTCCGTCGATCCCGCCCTCGCCGTTGATCCAGCGGGCGTAGGCCTGCGCCATGGCGGTCATGCCCGCCATGTTGGCGGCGTCCGGCCCCGAGGCGCCGCTCGGCGCCCAGGTCATGACGGTGACGGGCTCCCTGGAGTCCCCCGAGGCCCCAGGGAGAGCACCGCAGCCGGTCATCAGCAGGGCCCCCGCCGCCACCGCACCGGTGAGCAACCTGAAGGGGCGGGGGAGGAGGGGGCGTCGCCGTCCGGTCATGGGCACAGACACTTCCCGGCTCCGGGTAACGCCGCAGTGTGCTGCGGTCAACGCTCGGTGACCCCCAGGTGAATTGCAGGGGCCCGTACGGGAAGCCGGAAAGGGAACGTACGATCGACAACCGTGCAGCAAGGTTCCGAGAACACTTCCCGTCGCGGCCGTCGCTCCTCCACCATGGGCGGCATGCCGCTCAACGACATTCCGTGGTGGCGCTGGCGCAGCAACGTGCGCTCGGCGCTGCACATGCTCTCCGACCCCGTCTTCCATCACGAGTGCTGGCTGGCCGGCCGGGAGGGATACGGCGACGTCACCGACGCCGTCTACCGCCTGGTCGAGGACACCTGGCTGGACAACTGGTCCGCCGAGAAGTACGTCGGCACGGTCTTCCGCGACTCCGGCGAGGCCGCCCTCGTCGACGTCGCCGTACTGCGGGTGCTGCGCATCATGCACCAGGTCGGCGCCGACGCCCCCGTCTCCGCCTATCTGGAGCACCACGGCTGGGCGGAGGCCGTCAGGGCCGCCCGCGAGGCCCATGTGCTCCTCGCCACGAACGACGGCGAGGACCCGGACGTCCCGCCGCGTTCGCTGGACGTGCTGCGCATCATGACCAGGTCCTGAGAGGCCGCCTCGTAAACATGGACGGTGTGGCACGCTACGGGGATGACCGCGCCGCAGCCTGCTGACACCGTCCCCGAGCAGTACGTCCTCACCCTCTCGTGCCCCGACAAACAGGGCATCGTGCACGCCGTTTCGAGTTACCTCTTCATGACCGGCTGCAACATCGAGGACAGCCAGCAGTTCGGGGACCACGACACGGGTCTGTTCTTCATGCGCGTCCACTTCTCGGCGGACAGCCCGGTGACGCAGGAGAAGCTGCGGGCGAGCTTCGCGGCGATCGGTGACTCCTTCCGGATGGACTGGCAGATCCACCGGTCCTCGGACCGGATGCGGATCGTCCTGATGGTCAGCAAGTTCGGCCACTGCCTCAACGACCTGCTGTTCCGTTCCCGGATCGGGGCCCTGCCGGTCGACATCGCGGCGGTCGTCTCCAACCACACGGACTTCGCCGAACTGGTCGCCTCGTACGGCATTCCCTTCCGCCACATCCCCGTGAACAGGGAGAACAAGGCGGAGGCGGAGGCGCAGCTGCTGGAGCTGGTGCGCGAGGAGGACGTGGAGCTCGTCGTCCTGGCCCGCTACATGCAGGTCCTCTCGGACGATCTGTGCAAGCAGCTCAGCGGCCGGATCATCAACATCCACCACTCGTTCCTGCCGAGCTTCAAGGGCGCCAAGCCGTACCACCAGGCGCACACCCGCGGTGTGAAGCTCATCGGTGCGACGGCGCACTACGTCACGGCGGACCTCGACGAGGGGCCGATCATCGAGCAGGAGGTCGAGCGGGTGGGCCACGGCGTCACGCCGGACCAGCTGGTCGCCATCGGACGCGATGTGGAGTGCCAGGCACTGGCGCGCGCGGTGAAGTGGCACGCGGAGCGGCGCATCCTGCTGAACGGCCGCCGCACGGTGATCTTCGCGTAGAGCCGCTCCTCCGGAACGGATCGGTCCGGTCGGGGAGCCGGGTCACAGCCTGCTGAGCGAGGCCGCCGCGAAGAGCACGTCCCGGATCGCCTCCCGGTCCCCGCGCTGACCGGCCGCCGCCTCCACGGGCGGCACATGCCCCGCCACCAGCCGGCAGAACTCCACCCCGTCCAGCGCGACCTGCGCCACCGTGTGATCGGGCGAACCGAGAGCGGCGGGGGAGTCCAGCGGGATGTACCAGTCGCCGCCGCCGGAGCCCTCGACCTCCAGATGGAGCGAGCGGCCCGGCGACCCCGCCGTCACCAGCTGGCGGGCCGGACCGGCGAGCCCGGCCCGGCGCCGTTCGGCCAGGGCGGCCGGCAGGAGCCGCGCGGCCAGGTCGATCATCCGGTGCAGATGGACGGCGGAAGGCGGCTCGTACGGATAGTCCACCGCCTCCGCGATGTCCCCGGCGTGCACCCAGCACTCGAAGGCGCGGTCCAGCAGCGCGTCCTGCAACGGCAGCGCGAAGTCGCCGTAGGAGACGGAGAGGTCCGAGACGTCGCGCCCCGCGAAGGACACGGTGCGGATGAGGGTGTGGCTCTGGTCGCGCCACGGTTCGCGCACGGTGCGGGTCAGCGGGCGCCGGGCGGCCGACCAGTACGTCTCGGTGCGCGGAGTGGGGGCGAGCGGCAGCCCGGATTCCCCGTGCGGGGCGTCGGGGACGCTCCGGGCGAGCGGGTCGGCGAGACCGAGGGCGGTGCTGACCAGCCCGTCGACGGTCATCAGGTGACCGATGACGCCGGCGACCGTCGTCTTGCGGTTCAGCCCGCGCTCGCCCTCGAACCACTTCAGCCGTACCGGGGCGTGCCACTCGGAGTCACCGATGTCGCGCAGCAGCGCGTCGAGCCGGGCCGTCTCCGCGTCGTACGGGGAGGCCCACTCCGGCACCGGGATCCTGGCAGGCCGGCGGCTCAGGCAGTTCTCCAGCACCCGGCTCCGGAGCATCGGGTCCAGGTCCAGGCTGCGGTCCGTGTGCAGCAGGCCGACCGCGTCCCGCAGGCGCAGCGCCTCGTCCGCGCACGGGGCGCACTCCGTGAGGTGCGCCTCGACGGCCTCGGTCTCCGCGGCCGAGCACGCGGTCAGTGCCCAGGCCCCGAGGAGGGCCTTCAGGACGCCGTGCGGCAGCTTCGGGGCGGGCGCCCCGTCATCGGGTTCCTGGGTCACGGGGACGGCCTTCGGTGGCAGGACGAAAAGGTCGGGGTCGAAGTCGTCGGCGGCGGCCCGTGGTCCCGGTATGCGCCGGGCGCCCCGCACCTCGTCGTCCCGCCGGTCTCCGTCGCGACCGCGCTCGTCGCGGCCCTCCGGGTCGTCGGTCACAGCGGCCGCCCGTATCCGGGCGGCGAGGAGCCCTCCGGCGGAGGGGTGTGCGCGGTGGACAGCAGTTGCAGCCCGAGGCGCAGCCGGCGCCGCGCCTCGTCCTCGGTGACCCCGAGGTCGGTCGCGGCCTGCCGGTAGTCGCGACGCTGGATGTACGCCAGCTCCAGCGCGGCCCGCAGCGGTGCGGGCATGGACGCGACGATGTAGTCGGCCCGGGCCGCCGCGGTGGCCAGCCGCACCCGCTCCTCCAGGCCGGGTGGTGCGAAGCCGGTCGCTTCGTCCCCTTCGTCGTCCCGGTCGTCGCCCCCGCGTCCGCCGTACTTGTCGTCCGTCCGCGGGATGGCGGTCCTGCGCAGCCTCTGCACGGACGCGCGGTGTGTGAGCCGGGCGACCCAGGCGCGCATCGAGCCCTGCTTGGGGTCGTAGGCGTGGGGGTTCTCCCACACGTGACCGAACACCTCGCGGGTGACGAGGTCCGCGGCGCTCTCGTCGTCGAGCATCCGGCTGGCCTGGCTGTGTACGAGTGCGGCGAACCGGTCGTAGAGCTCGCCGAGGGCCGCGGCCTCGCCGCGTGCGAGCCGCTGCTGCATGCTGCGGTCCCAGCGGGGTGGTGTGTTTTTAGCCATACGACCCCCAGCCCTGTGCCGTCAGGGCCTCACGCCCTGTACCCCTCGTCACATCGAATGTAGTCGGCAAGGCTGACCGAGCACGCCCCTTTCCGGCAAGTACGTCCCGGTGACCGCCCCGGATGGTAGGGAATGCGGCACCACGCAGGAACGGAATCGGACCTGAAGTGATCATTTCTGCCCGAAATCGTTCTGGGCCTTCCTGAGGGAGGCGGTGTTTCATGGGGAGTACGCCGGGGCAGCCGCGAGGAGGAACGCAAACTTCCGGATCACTGGAATCCCCCGGGATCCCCGGAACGAGAGGCCCAGTCGCGTGACACTGAGAGTGGCCGAGACCGAGCGGGGCGAATGGACCGTTCTGCACATGAACGGCGAGCTGGATCTGGTGACCTCACCCGTCGTCCGGCAGTCCGTCCACGACGCGGTGGCCGTGGGTTGCCACAATGTCGTGCTCGACCTCTCCGAGGTCTTCTTCTGCGACTCCAGCGGCGTCAGCGTCCTGATCGCCTCCCGCCGCCTGATGCGGTCCTGCGGTGGCCGGCTGCGGCTGATCCTGCCCGCGCGGGGCGCCGAGGAGGGCTCCCACGTCAACCGGGTGCTCGGCGCGCTGGGCGTACGTCGGCTGTTCGAGGTCTACCCGGACTGGGACTCCGCCACCGACGACGAAGCCCAGCCGCTCTCGGCCTGACCGGCCGCTGCGACGCGTCCGCGGCGGACCTGAATACCGGGTTGTCACACCGGTGACGCGCGTAAGTGACACGTGACGCCTGCGGGCGTCGTACGCTCCCCGCATGGACAGCGCAGAGTATGAGCGCAAGATCGCCTTCCGCTTCGCCGCCTTCGACCAGGACGGCAACGGATACATCGATCGCGCGGATTTCAACGCCGCCGCGGCCCGTCTGCTCACCGAATTCGGTACGACGGCCCGCTGCGACAAGGGCCAGGCGCTCTACAGCGGCGCCGAGGCGTTCTGGCAGGGCATGGCGGGCATCGCCGACGTGGACGGGGACCAGCGGGTCACCCGGCAGGAATTCGTGGGAGGCGCGGTGAAACGCCTCCGCGACAACCCCGAGCGCTTCGCGGAGATCGCCCGCCCCTTCCTGCGGGCGGCGATCGCCGTGGCCGACCAGGAGAACGGCGGCGCCGCCGCGGTGTCCGCCGTCGAGCGGGCCCTACGGGTCCTCGGCGCCAGCGCGGACGCGGCGGCGTTCGCCGCGCAGAGCCTGGACGCGGACCGCGACGGGCGCATCGCGGAGGCGGAGGTGGTGGCGGCGCTCGCCGCGTACTTCACCGTGATCGAGCCGGACGCGTAGCCCTTGGGCGGGCGGCAGCGGGGGTCCTGGCCCTGCCCCGGTCCGGCGCTGAGGGTTCCGTCCTCAATCGCCGGACGGGCTTGGGTTGGTGCGGGGCCCTTGGGCGGGCGGCGGCGGGGTTTCTGGGGCCCTTTGCTGCTGCCCCCGGTCCGGCGCTGAGGGTTCCGTCCTCAAGCGCCGGACGGGCTTGAGATGTGCGGGGCCCTTGGGCGGGCGGCGGCGGGGTTTCTGGGGCCCTTTGCTGCTGCCCCCGGACCGGGGTGCGGGGTTCCGTCCTCAAGCGCCGGACGGGCTTGATTCGTGCGGGTCGCCCCGCCGGTGCGGCCCGCCCGTGTCCGGTGGGTGGGGGTGGGGTCCCTCCGGGGAGATCTCCTCGGAACTGGCGTGTTCACCCGGGTACGCGGAGGACCCGGGTCGTACGCCAGCCCCTGCGGGGACTCCCCTGCACGCCCCCACCCGGCATCAGTGGCGTCTGAACGCCGGCGATACGACTGCCGCAGACGCGGGACGGCCGGTCCGGGGCCGTGCAGGGGAGTCCCCGCAGGACGACGCACGTCGACCCGGGTCCTTCGCGTACCGGCGGAACGTGCGGCGTCCGAGGAGATCTCCCCGGAGGGGCCCCGGGCCTCCACCACCGGAGCGTGCCGCAGCCCGCGGAGCGACCCGCACACCTCAGCCCGTCCGGCGCTTGAGGACGGAACCCTCCGCCCGGACCGGGGCAAGGTCAGGGCCCCCGCTGCCGCCCGCCCAAGGGCCGGTCAGCCGCCGAACCGTTCCCGGAGCTGGTACTTCAGGACCTTGCGGAGCGCCTCGTTGCGGGGCAGCGCGTCGACCAGTTCCAGCTGTTCCGGGAGCTTGTGGACCGACAGGCCCTCGGCGCGGAGGTACGCGGTCAGCTCGGGGAGGGTGAGGGGCGCCGCGTCCGGGGGCTGCTCCACGACCGCGCAGACGCGTTCGCCGCGTGACTGGTCCGGGAGGCCGATCACCGCCGCGTCTCCCACGCCGGGGTGGCGGGCCAGGAGGTCCTCGATCTCCTTCGCCGAGATGTTCTCGCCCTTGCGGATGATGATGTCCTTCAGCCGCCCGGTGAGCACGAGGTGCCCGCTCGGCCGGACGTGCCCGACGTCCCCCGTGATCAGGAAGCCCTCGGCGTCGAACGGGGAGGCGGCGGCCAGGTAGCCCCGGCATACCGCCTCGCCGCGCAGCCGGACCTCGCCGTCCGTGTCGTACGGCAGCGGCTTGCCGTCCTCGTCGGTGATCCGGATCTCCATGCCCTCGGGCGGCCGGCCCTCCGTCTCGGCGAGCTGCTCCACCGTGTCGTCGGGGGCGCCCATCGTGATCATGGGGACCTCGGTCATGCCGTAGCCGTGGGTGAGCTGGACGCCCATCTCGCGGACCACCGCGTGGTACAGCTCCGGGGGCTTCGGCGCGCCGCCGCCCGCGAGGAGGCGGAGGGTGGGGACGACCGGGTGGCCCGGGGCCTTGCGCTGTTCCGTGAGGAACATCGAGTAGAACGCCGTGGAGCCGCCCGCGACCGTCACTCCGTGCCGTCGGTAGCCCTCCAGCGCGTCCGGCATCGCGAAGTGCTCGAAGAGGACCGCGGGGAAGCCGTAGAGGAGGAGCATCACCGCGTAGTCCGGGCCGCCGACGTGGGCGAACGGGAAGGCCACCGAGCCGACGTCGTCCGCCGACAGGCGCAGCGCGTGGGCCAGGCAGGAGCCGCCCGCGATCAGGCTGCGGTCGGTGTGCAGCACCCCCTTCGGGTCGGACGTGGTTCCCGAGGTCCAGTAGATCCAGCGCACCGACGTGCCGTCGGCGGGCGGCGGGGGCAGGACGGAGGGGTCGCCGTCGGGGAGGACGTCGTACGCCTCCAGGATCTGCGGCGGGCGCGGCAGGTCCGCCGCGAGACGGGCGGCCATCGCGGTGTGGTCGAAGCCGCGCCAGGTGCCGGGTACGGCGAAGAACTCCGCCTTCGACTCGCGCAGCGCGAAGCCGACCTCGCGGTCGCGGTAGAAGGGGATGACGGGCGTCTGCACGGCGCCGATCCGGGTCAGGGCGAAGGACAGCAGGACCGTCTCCACCCGGGTCGGCAGCTGCCAGGCGACGACCGTGCCGGGGCGTACGCCCAGGCCGTACAGGCCCGCGGCCACCCGTTCGGCCCGCGTGTGCAGCTCGCCGAAGGTCAGCGTGCGGTCGTCCTGGATCAGGAAGGGCCGCTCCGGCGTCAGCGCGGCCCGGCGTTCGATGAGCTCCCAGAAGGTGCCCGAGGCACCCAGGGCGTGTGCGGTCTCGTTCACGGCGAACCCCTCACAGCTGACGGGTAGTCAGATCGTGCGGAGAGCGTAGAGCGCTGCGCCTTGTCGGTCCAGGGGTGCGGGGCTAGCCTGTGGGCGACGTCAATCTGACGGGTCATCAGAAATGTGTGCGCCGAAGGGGACACCATGACGGAACTGCCTCGGATCGTCAGCGTCGACGACCATGTGATCGAGCCGCCGCACCTCTTCTCGACCTGGCTGCCCGCCAAGTACCGCGAGCGCGGACCGCAGCCCCTGACCGCGGGCATCGGCGAGCTGGCCTACACGGGCGGGAAGTACGTCATCACGATGGACCCGGACGGGCCGCCGACCGACTGGTGGATCTACGAGGACCTCAAGTTCCCGTACAAGCGGAACATCGCCGCCGTGGGGTTCGACCGCGACGACATGACGCTGGAGGGCATCACCCGGGCCGAGATGCGGCGCGGCTGCTGGGACCCCGTCGAGCGGCTGAAGGACATGGACCTCAACCACGTCGAGGCGAGTCTCTGCTTCCCCACCTTCCCGCGCTTTTGCGGGCAGACCTTCGCCGAGGCCCATGACAAGGAGGTCGCGCTCGCCTGTGTGCGCGCGTACAACGACTGGATGGTCGAGGAGTGGTGCGGGGACAGCGGCGGCCGGCTGATCCCGCTGTGCATCATCCCGCTCTGGGACATCGGTCTGGCCGTCGCGGAGATCAGGCGGAACGCGGCGCGCGGGGTGCGGGCGGTGACCTTCTCGGAGATTCCGACCCATCTGGGGCTGCCGTCGATCCACACCGGGTACTGGGACCCGTTCTTCGCCGTCTGCCAGGAGACCGGCACGGTCGTGAACATGCACATCGGGTCCAGCTCGCAGATGCCCGCCGCCTCACCGGACGCCCCGCCCGCCGTCCAGGCCTCGCTCTCGTTCAACAACGCGATGGCCTCGATGATGGACTTCCTGTTCAGCGGGGTGCTGGTGAAGTTCCCGCAGCTCAAGCTCGCGTACAGCGAGGGTCAGATGGGCTGGATCCCGTACGCCCTGGAGCGCGCCGACGACGTCTGGGAGGAACACCGGGCCTGGGGCGGGGTGCGCGATCTGATTCCCGAGCCGCCGTCCTCGTACTACTACCGGCAGATGTTCTGCTGCTTCTTCCGCGACAAGCACGGCGTCGCGTCGCTGGACGTGGTGGGGCGGGACAACGCGACGTTCGAGACGGACTACCCGCACGTCGACTCGACCTTCCCGCACACCAAGGAGGTCGCGCTCGACCACGTCAAGGGACTGGACGACGAGACCGTCTACAAACTGATGCGCGGAAACGCGATCCGGATGCTCGGTCTCGACCTGGACAAGTAGGCGCGTGCGTCATGGACCTTGCGTACACGGAGGAAGAGGAAGCCTTTCGGGCGCGGCTGCGGGACTGGCTGGGCTCGGTGCTCCCGGGGCTGCCCGGGAAGCCGGATCCCGGTGACTGGCCGGGGCGCAGGGCGTACGACGCCGGCTGGCAGCGGTTGCTGTACGACGCCGGGTACGCGGGCCTGCACTGGCCCGCCGACGCCGGCGGCCGGGGCGCCACCCCCACCCAGCACCTGATCTTCCTGGAGGAGACGGAACGGGCCGGAGCGCCCTATGTCGGGGCGAACTTCGTCGGGCTGCTGCACGCCGGGCCCACCATCGCGGCCGAGGGCACCGCCGAACAGCGGGCCCGCTGGCTGCCGCCGGTGCTGCGGGGCGAGGAGATGTGGTGCCAGGGGTTCAGCGAGCCGGACGCGGGGTCGGACCTGGCCTCGCTGCGGACCCGGGCGGTGCGCGACGGCGACGACTACGTGGTGAGCGGGCAGAAGATCTGGACCTCGCACGCGGAGGTCGCCGACTGGTGCGAGCTGCTGGTGCGGACGGATCCGAAGGCGCCGAAGCACCGGGGCATCAGCTGGCTCGCGATGCGGATGGACGCCCCCGGCGTCACCGTGCGGCCGCTGCGGACGCTCGCCGGGTCCACCGAGTTCGCCGAGATGTTCCTCGACGAGGTACGGGTGCCCGTCTCGCACCGGGTCGGGGCGGAGAACGACGGCTGGCGGGTCACCATGGTGACGCTCTCCTTCGAGCGCGGCACGGCGTTCGTGGGAGAGGTCGTCGCCTGCCGCCGGACGCTGGACGCGCTGGCCGCCGAGGCCCGCAGGAACGGGCGCTGGGACGACGCGGTGCTGCGGCGGAGGCTGGGCGGGCTGAACGCCGAGTTCCGGGCGCTGTGGCGGCTCACCCAGTGGAACGTCAGCGAGGCGCAGAGCACGGGAGGCGTTCCCGGGATCGGCGGGTCGGTCTTCAAGCTGCGGTACTCGCACGCCCGCCAGGAGCTGTACGAGGCGGCGGCCGAGGTGCTCGGCGCGGGCGACGCCCTGGACCTGGACCGGGAATGGGTGCTGGACCGGCTCTCCTCGCTCTCGTACACGATCGCGGCCGGTACCTCGCAGATCCAGCGGAACATCGTCGCCGAGCGGATACTCGGCCTGCCGAAGGGGCGGTGAGCGGGGAGTGGACTTCCAGCTCTCACAGGACCAGCGGGCCCTGCGGGCGGGGATACGGGGCCTGCTCGCCGGCCGGTTCGACAGGGACCGGATGCGGGCGGCGCACGAGCGGGGCGGGGGCGTGGACCGGGCGCTGTGGCGGGAGCTCGGTGCGGCCGGGTTCTTCGCGCTGCGGCTGACGGAGACGGCCGGTGGGGTCGGTCTCGGACTGCCCGAATCCGTACTTTTGTTCGAGGAGGCCGGGCGGGCGCTGCTGCCCGGGCCGCTGGCCGCCACCCAGCTCGCCGCGGGCGTGGTGAAGGGAGCGGCCGAGGGTGAGGCGGTGGTCGTGCCGGCCGAGGCGGGAAGGCCCGTGGGACACCTGGAGGAGGCCGACGCGCTGCTGGTCCTGGACGGGGAACGGGCGAGGGTGGTGAGCGGCGCCGCGCTGCGGCGGGTGGTGGACGCGGCCCGGCCCGTGCGGTCGCTCGATCCGGGTACGCCGTTGTGGCGGGTGCCGGATCTGTCCGCGTACGACGGCGAGGCGCTGCCCGACGGGGCGCGGCTGCGGAGCGAGGGTGCGCTGCTGACCGCCGCCGAGCAGCTCGGCAGTGCCGCCCGCAGCCTGGAGGCGGCCGTCCAACACGCCGGGGAGCGGGAACAGTTCGGAGCGCCGATCGGGGCCTTCCAGGCGGTCAAGCATCTGTGTGCCGGAATGCTGGTGCGGGCCGAGCCGGCCCGCAGCGCCGTCTACGCGGCGGCGGTCACCGGGGACCCGGTCGAGGCCGCCGCGGCCAAACTCCTCGCCGACGGGGCCGCCGTCGACAACGCCCGTGACTGCCTCCAGGTGCACGGCGGCATGGGCTTCACCTGGGAGGCGGATGTCCATCTGCGCCTCAAGCGGGCCTGGCTGCGGGCCGGGCAGTGGCTGACGGCGGCGGACGCGGAGGAGGCGCTGGCGGCCGATCTGGGCTGAGCCGGGCGCCGGGTGCGCGCGGGTGACGCGACCGACCCCTGAGGTTCACGCTGCGGAGTGACGCAGCGCAGTCGGTGTGTCCCGATACCGGCTTGTGTCCTTTGCGTAATTCGTCACGGGCCGGAGTCGGCGCCGCGCTCAGGTACGCTCCGTTGGATGCGAGTGTTTCTGGAACCTGGCGATCCGGATGTGGCCTGTGCGGCGACTCCGGTCCGCGAGAGGTGCCCTGCTCGTGATCCACGCGGAGGCGCCGGGCCTGCCGGGGAAGCGGTTCCCGGGGCGATTGCGCGCTTCTGTTCGACTCTCCGCAGCGCGCGTCGCACAGTATGCACCACGCGTACTCCTTCGCGTTGGAATATGCCCGAAGCGCTTGTTGCGGTGACTGTACGTCAACCATGCTGTCTCGTAAGGGAATCACGTTCCGTGACCCTGAGGAGGCGCGAGGCGATGTGTCCGCCGGTTCGGATGGTGTGAGCGGTGCAGGTGCTTCAGGTTCAGTTGGAGGTCGGGCCCGACCCCGCGGAGGTCGGACGGGCCCGCAGATGGGCGCGTTCGAGGCTCGTCGGATCCGGCATAGGAGACGACGAGCCGCTGGCCGAGACGCTGATCCTGCTCATCTCGGAGCTGGTCACGAACGCGGTCGTGCACACCGGCTGTCCGGCCGTGCTGCGCATGCTGTTCGGTTCGACGGGAGCCCCGGGCGACGCCGGGACCGTCCGCGTCGAGGTGGCCGACGCCAGCTGCCGCCCGCCGCAGCAGCGGCACGCGCAGGGCGAGGACACCGGCGGCCGCGGCCTTGAGCTGGTCGACGGCCTGGCCGACCGCTGGGGCTGGCAGCCGGAAGGTGCCGGCAAGCGCATCTGGTGCGAGGTGGACCGCGGCATCCCGTTGATCCAGGTCCAGCTGCAGCCGGGCTCACCCGCGTGCGAAGGCGTCGAGGGACGCGGCGAGGGTGCCTCGTACGAGGCGGGCTCCGCCCCGTACGAGACGTCGCACGCCGGTACCGTCCGCGGGTAGCCTCGCCGCCGCGCACGGCCTTCCGGCGCGTGGTTCAGAGGATCGCGACCGGTGCCACCGGTGTGCCGGTGGCACCGACGAACGGCTCCGGCATGGCGGAGAGCAGGAAGGCGTGGCGCCCCGCGTCCGCACAGGCTGTGGACAACTCCTCCAGGTTCCAGTTCTGGCCCTGGAGCATGCCCATCTCGACCAGGTCGAGTGCGTGCACCCCGAGCCACAGGTCCTCGATCTCCGGCGGGAAGATCTCGAAGGTCAGCGTGTCATTGGCGACCGCGGCCACGTCGCGGGCGCGGAACCACTCCGGTGTGCGGATCGACAGACCCGGTGACGGATACCCGTAGGCGTTCTTGTCCCCGGACAGGTACACCTGCACCTGGCCCGTCCGCACGAGAACGATGTCCCCGGACCGGACCCGGACCCCGGCCAGTTCCTCGGCCGCCTCCAGGTCCTCGGGAGTGACCGCGTGGCCGCCCGGCAGCCGGTCCACTCCATGGGCGCGGGCCACGTCGAGCAGGACCCCGCGCGAGACGATGTGCGGCGCCTTGTCGATACCGCTGAACTGCGCGCCGCCGTGGGCGGTGATGGTGGCGGAGGGCCGGCCGTTGTAGATCCTGCCCGAGTGCGAGGCGTGGGTGAGCGCGTCCCAGTGGGTGGCGGTCTGGAGGCTCATGACCACGCTGTCGTCGCTGGTGGCGACGGTACCGGGGCCGAAGAGCTCCTGGTTGATCTGGACCATGGTGTGCAGCGGATTGACCCGCCCCGGGATGAGCCCGTTCTGTACGCCGTCCTGCTGGAGCGGGAGGGCGAGCGGGATACGGCGCCCGCTGCGGACGGTGGCGGCGGCCTCCCGTACGACCTCGTCGGTGATGAGGTTGAGGGTCCCGATCTCGTCGTCGGCACCCCAGCGGCCCCAGTTGTTCACGCGCTTGGCGAGGTCGTGGAACTCGTCCGGCAAAGACATGGCGCCTCCTGGGGCTTGTGCCGGTGGACCTGATGACCCATAGAATCTAACGGTCCGTCAGAAACCGCGGGAAGGGGCCGGGCATGGGGAACTTCTTGGCAGGCAAGGTCGTGGCAGTGACGGGTGCCGGGCGCGGCATCGGGCGGGCCGTCGCGCTCGCCGCGGCGGCGGAAGGGGCGCGGGTCGTGGTCAACGACTACGGCGTCTCCATCGAGGGGGGCGAGCCCGCCAGCGAGATAGCCGAGTCCGTCGTGAAGGAGATCGTGGCGGCGGGCGGCGAAGCGGTCGCGGTGGCGGACGACATCTCCACCATGGCCGGCGGGCAGCGGGTCGTGGACACCGCGCTGGCGCGGTTCGGCCGGATCGACGGCGTCGTCTGCGTGGCCGGGATCCTGCGTGAACGGATGCTCTTCAACATGTCCGAGGCGGAGTGGGACCCCGTGGTCGCCACCCATCTCAAGGGCACGTTCACCGTCTTCCGGGCGGCGTCGGCGGTCATGCGCAAGCAGGAGGGCGCCGGCACGCTCATCGGCTTCACGAGCGGCAACCACCAGGGCAGCGTCGCCCAGGCGAACTACAGCGCGGCCAAGGGCGGAATCATCTCGCTGGTCCGCAGCGCGGCGCTCGGCCTCCACAAGTACGGCGTCACGGCGAACGCGGTCGCGCCGGTGGCACGTACCCGGATGTCCGCGAACGTCCCCATGGAGCTGAAGGAGATCGGCGAACCGGAGGATGTGGCCGCGCTCGTCGTCTACCTCCTCAGCGAGCGCGCCCGCGCGGAGAAGATCACCGGCCAGGTCTACACGATCGCGGGTCCGAAGATCGCGGTCTGGGCCCAGCCGAGGGAACTGCGCGCCGGGTATGCGGAGGGGGCGGCGTGGACACCCGAACGGATCGCGGACTTCCTGCCGGGGACGGTCGGCACGGACCCGATGCCGATGCTGGCGCAGCTGGAGGAGATGGCCGCGGCGGCGAAGGCCGCGGCGGCGGGGGCGCGGCCCAACGCGTAGGCGGCGTGCGCCGCCCGGTCCGGGCGAGCCTGGGGACTCCGGGTGCACCGGTGCGGCATCTGCGGGGGAGTGCGGTTCCCTGCGGGGGGCGGGGCGCGATTCAAGTCCTTCCGGCGATTGAGGAGCAGCGGTGCGGGGGCGGAGCCCTCGGTGGGAGCCGGGCCGCGATCGCCGGGCGCGGGCACGTTGCCGGGGCGCTGCCCCGGACCCCGCTCCTCCATCGCCGGAGGGGCTTGAAAGCGGCCCCGAAGGCGGGCAGGGAGTGGGGCGCCGGCCCCGTCAGGGAGCGGCGCGGCAGGACCGGGTCGGTTGAACGAAGCCGCCCGCGCCGACCCGCCGGGGAGCGGCGCGGCAGGGCTGGATGGGCGGAAGGAAACCGCCCGCGCCGGCCCGTCAGGGAGCGGCGCGGCAGGGCTGGGTCAACGGAACACCACCGCCGAGCGCGTGCTCGGCCTAGCGAGGGAGCCGAGATGAGAGGCGTCGTCTTCGACGGCAAACGGACCGAGGTCGTCGACGACCTGGAGATACGCGACCCCGGCCCCGGCGAGGTGCTGGTCGCCATCGCCGCGGCCGGGCTCTGTCACAGCGATCTGTCGGTGATCGACGGGACGATCCCGTTCCCGCCACCGGTCGTGCTCGGCCACGAGGGCGCCGGCGTCGTCGAGGCGGTCGGCGCCGGGGTGAGCCATGTCGTGCCGGGCGACCACGTGGCCCTGTCCACGCTCGCCAGCTGCGGCGCCTGTGCCCAGTGCGACCGGGGCAGGCCCACGATGTGCCGCAAGGCGATCGGGATGCCGGGGCAGCCGTTCTCGCGCGGCGGGAAACCGCTGTACCAGTTCGCGTCCAACTCGGCCTTCGCCGAACGGACCCTCGTCAAGGCCGTGCAGGCGGTGAAGATCCCCGCCGACCTGCCCCTGACCTCGGCCGCCCTGATCGGCTGCGGGGTGCTGACAGGGGTCGGGGCCGTACTGAACCGGGCCAAGGTCGACCGGGGCGAGAGCGTCGTCGTCATCGGCACCGGCGGCATCGGGCTCAACGTGATCCAGGGCGCGCGGATCGCCGGTGCGCTGACCATCGTCGCCGTCGACTCCAACCCCGCCAAGGAGGCCGTGGCCCGGCAGTTCGGCGCCACGCACTTCCTCACGTCGGCCGACGGGGTCAAGGAGATCCTGCCGCACGGCGCCGACCACGCCTTCGAGTGCGTGGGCCGCACCGAGCTGATCCGTACCGCCATCGACCTGCTGGACCGGCACGGCCAGGCGATCCTGCTCGGCGTACCGGCGGCGACGGCCGAGGCGTCGTTCCTCGTCTCGTCGATGTACCTGGACAAGTCGATCCTGGGCTGCCGCTACGGCTCCTCGCGCCCGCAGCGCGACATCGCGCTGTACGCCGAGCTGTACCGCGAGGGCCGGCTGCTGCTGGACGAACTGGTCACCGAGACCTACCCGGTGGAGGACTTCGCCAAGGCGGCGGACGACGCGCACCACGGGCGGGTGGCCCGGGGCGTGCTGGTCTTCTAGGGCGCCCCGGCCCCGGCCGCCGTCGACCGGAACGTCCGCCGGTACATCGTCGGCGACACCCCCAGCGCCGCCTGCAGATGCTGCCGCAGCGAGGTGGGGGTGCCGAAGCCGGCGTCGCGCGCGATCCGGTCGACCGACAGATCGGTGGACTCCAGCAGCCGGCGGGCCAGCTCCACCCGCTGCTGGGTCAGCCACTGCACGGGACTGATCCCGACCTCCTCGCGGAACCGCCGGGTGAACGTCCGTACGCTCATCGACTCCTGCCGCGCCATGTCGCGCAGCAGGATCGGCGACTCCAGCCGCCCGAGCGCCCAGGCGCGGGCGGTGGTCGTGGCCGAGACCCCCGGGACGTGGACCGGGCGCTGGATGTACTGCGCCTGGCCGCCGTCGCGGTGCGGCGGTACGACCGTGCGCCGGGCGACGTCGTTGGCGACGGCGGTGCCGTGGTCGCGGCGCACCATGTGCAGGCAGAGGTCGATGCCGGCGGCGACCCCGGCGGACGTGAGGACGTCGCCGTCGTCGATGAACAGGACGTCGGGGTCGACCCGCACGGCGGGGAACAGTTTCTGGAAGTGGTCGGCGGAGGCCCAGTGCGTGGTGGCCGGGCGGCCGTCGAGGTATCCGGCCGCGGCGAGCACGTAGCTGCCGGTGCAGATGGAGACCATCCGGGTGCCGGGCCTGATGTACGCGAACGCGGCGGCGAGTTCGTCGGTCAGCCGGCCCTCGGTGTAGACCGGGCCGAGTTCGTAGCTCGCGGGGATCACCACGGTGTCGGCCGTGGCGAGCGCCTCGGGGCCGTTCTCGACGGTGATCGTGAAGTCCGCGTCGGTGCTGACCGGGCCGGGCGGCCGGATCGAGCAGGTCACGACTTCGTACAGCTTCCGGCCGCGGTTCAGCGGCTCGGAACCGAGCGAACGGCCGAAGATCCTTTGTGGGATGCCGAGTTCGAAGGGGAGCAGCCCATCGAGGGCGAGAACGACGACCCGGTGCGGCACGGTACGGACTCCCTTCGCACTAGCTGGTTTAGACCATAAGCTGATACATGTCCTCGGTGTGAAGGAAAAGTCAGCAGACCTCGCGGGCATTCCCGCCGCGGATCACCCGTGCGCTCCGCGCGATGTGCCGCCCCTGCCGCCGCTGCCGTGTACGCCACTCGGGCAGGACCGGCTCTGGAACCGCAACTTCCGGCTCTTCTTCGTGGCCCGGACCGCCGCCCTCTTCGGCGACGGAATGATCCCGGTGGCGCTCACCGCGGGGCTGCTGGGGGCCGGGCGGCCGCACTCCTCGGTGGGGTTCGCACTGGCGGCGTGGATGGGTCCGCTGGCCCTGTTCGTCCTCTTCGGCGGCGTCCTGGCGGATCGTTTCACCCCGCGCCGGATGATGATCATCGCCGACGCGTTGCGGCTGATCGGCGCCTCCGTGCTCGCGGTCTCCTTCGCCACCGGCAACCCGCCGCTGTGGGCGGTGTACGCGCTGAGTGCGGTGGCCGGTGTGGGGGCGGCGCTCTTCCAGCCGGGCGTCGCTTCGACGACTCCGCGGGTGGCGACGGACGTGCAGCGTGCCAACGCGGTGCTGCGGGTCTCCGAGGCGCTGATGACCATGGCGGGACCGGCGTTCGCGGGTGCGCTCGTCGGGCTGGCGAGCGCCGGGGCGGTCTACGCGGCCAACGCGTCGACGTTCCTCGTCTCCGGCGTCTGCCTGTTCCTGCTGAGGCTCGCGCCCGCCCCGTCGGACGAGGCGCCGCGCGGGACGTTCGTCGCGGAACTGGTCGACGGCTGGCGCGAGTTCCGGGCGCGCAGCTGGCTGTGGGGCGTGATAGCGATCTGGACGGTGTACGGCTTCGCCGTGCTCGGTCCGATGCTCCCGCTGACCGCCGTCGAGGTCACCGAGGCGCACGGCTCGGGGACGTACGGCGCGATGATGGCGGTGAACGGCGCCGGCAGCGTCCTCGGCGGCCTGCTGGCCCTGCGGCTGCGCCCGCGCCGCCCGCTGGCCGCGGGGGCCCTCGCGCTGACCGGGGTGTGCGTGAACCTGGTGGCGCTGGGACTCGGGCTGCCGGTGTTCGCGCTGGGGGCCGGGCAGTTCACGGCCGGTGCGGCGTTCGCGTTCTGGCTGGTGATGTGGTCGACGACCGTGCAGACGCATGTGCCGCCGGAGGCGCTGAACCGGCTGCACGCGTACGACGTGGCCGGCTCGCTGCTGATGCTGGCGGCGGGCCGCGCGCTGGCGGGACCGGTCGCGGACCGGCTGGGCGCTCCCGAGGTGCTGCTCGCCGGTGCGGTGATCAACATGCTGGCGGTCGGCGTCCTGCTGGCGGCCCGGCCGATCCGGCGACTGGAGCGGATCGGGTGAGCGGGCGAAGCGCCCTCCGGGCCCGTGGCGTTGCCGCGGGGGCGGCCGTGCTGACCGTCGCCGCCGGCCTCGGGGTGCGTGCGGTGACGGACGGCGCGGTCGCCAAGTACGCGGGTGACGCGCTCTACACCGTCCTGGTCTGCGCCCTCGTCGCCCTGTGCGCGCCCCGCGCCCGGCCGCTCGCCGTGGCGGGTGCGGGGCTGGGGATCAGCTGGGCGGTGGAGTTCCTCCAGCTCACCGGCGTACCCGCCGAACTGTCCGAACGCAGCGTGGTGGCGCGGCTGGTCCTCGGCTCGACGTTCAACGCGCCCGACCTGCTCTGGTACGCGGTGGGGGCGGCCGCGGCCTGGGCCGTGTGCGCGGCGGCTACTTCCGGCGGGCGCGCTCCTCGGACTGCTGCATCTCGATGACGCGCAGGACGTGTGCGCTGGTCTGCCGGCGCACACTGCCCGCGACGAGCAGCGCGGAGCCGGCCACCGAGAGGGGCGCGGAGACGGCCAGCAGGATCAGCTGCTTGGGCATGGTGCTGTCCAGCTCGCAGATCGACGACGCGCGGAAGCAGTACAACGAGTCGTCCTGGTCCCACAGCAGGAAGCCCAGCCACACCCACAACACACAGGCGACGAGCAGCAGAAAGGCACCCCAGCCCTGCATCAGCGCGGACCTGTGGTGGAAGTGCTGACGTTCGACCCACTGCATGAGCGACCCCCGGGACGTGGACGAAGCGGCGCGGACGCGTACGCACGCCGTGCGTGGTGGGCCCGGCCGCCGATCGACGCAGATCGTACGCGCATACGGTTCGGCGGGTCCGGGCCGTACAGCGGAGGGAGTGGCCCGATCCTTGCGAACCATGTCCTTCGGGCCACTCGTGGAAGGGCCGCGGAGGCCGGATGCTGAGCGGCGTGACCCAGACAACCGAACCCGCCGCCCGCGACCGCGCCCCGCTGACCGGCCGCGAGGCGCCCCGGCCCCGCCGCATCCACCGTGCCTGGATCGTCGCCGCCGTCGCGTTCGTGACGATCATCGGCGGCGCCGCCTTCAACGCTCTGCCCGGGCTGCTCATCGACCCGCTCCACGAGGGGTTCGGCTGGTCGCGCGGCGAGATCGGGCTGGCCGTCTCGATCGACATGGCGCTGTACGGGCTCACCGCGCCGTTCGCCGCGGCGCTGATGGACCGGTTCGGCATCCGCCGGGTCGTGGTCGTCGCCCTCAGTGCCGTCGCGGCCGGCGCGCTGGCCAGCGTCTGGATGACCGCGGCGTGGCAGCTGATGATCTACTGGGGGCTGCTCGTCGGGCTCGGCACCGGCGCGATGGCGATGTCCTTCTCGGCAACGGTCACCAACCGCTGGTTCGTCGCCCGCCGCGGCCTGGTCACCGGCATCCTCACCGCGGCCGGCGCCTCGGGACAGCTGGTCTTCCTGCCTCTCTGCGCCTGGATCGTCGACCGGCACGGCTGGCAGCCCGCCTCGGTGACCGTGGCCCTGGCGGCCCTGGCCGTCGTCCCGTTCGTCATGCTCCTGATGCGCGACCACCCGGCCGACGTGGGCCTCGCCCCGTACGGCGGCGAGTACGTCGCCAAGCCGGAGCCCGCGCGCGGGGCGGCGCGCCGGACCGTACGCGTCCTGCTCGACGCGGCCCGCACCGGACCGTTCTGGCTGCTGGCCGGGTCCTTCGCGATCTGCGGCGCCTCCACCAACGGGCTGATCCGCACCCACTTCGTACCCTCGGCGCACGACCACCACATGCCCATCACCGCCGCGGCCTCCCTGCTCGCCGTCATCGGGATCTTCGACATCATCGGCACGGTCTTCTCCGGCTGGCTCACCGACCGCTTCGACGCCCGCCGGCTGCTGGCCGTCTACTACGCCCTGCGCGGGATCTCGCTCCTCTTCCTGCCGATCCTGATGCAGGCCACGGTGGAGCCGCCGATGGTCTTCTTCATCGTCTTCTACGGACTCGACTGGGTCGCGACCGTGCCGCCGACCCTGGCCCTGTGCCGGGAGCAGTACGGTGACGACAGCGCGATCGTCTTCGGCTGGGTCCTCGCCTCCCACCAGGTGGGCGCGGCGCTGGTGGCGTTCCTCGGCGGGGTGGCGCGCGACCACTTCGGCTCGTACGACGTGGTCTGGTACTCGGCCGGGGCGCTGTGCGCGATGGCGGCGCTGATGGCGCTGATGATCCGCCGGGTGAAGGGGCTGCCGGCCGCCGTCGGCGGGTGAGCGCTCAGCCGCCGAAGCTCCCGAACGCCCCGCGGTGGAACAGCAGCGGCCCCGCCCCGTCCTCGTCCGCCGTCGCCCCCAGCGCCTCGACCCGGCCGACCACGATCAGATGGTCGCCGCCGGTGTGGACGGCCTGGATGCGGCAGTCGATCCAGGCGGGCACGCCCTCCAGCAGCGGCGATCCGGTACCGGGAGCGGGGGAGTGCGCCACCCCGGCGAACTTGTCGGCCCCGCTGACCGCGAACCCGCGGCACAGCGCGCCCTGGCCGGCGCCCAGGATGTTGACGCAGAAGGCCCCCGCGCGGGCGATGCGCGGCCAGGTCGTCGATGTGCGGGCGACCATGAACGTGACCAGCGGCGGGTCGAGGGAGAGCGAGGCGAACGACTGGCAGGCGAAGCCCGCCGGGCCGGCCGGGTCGGCCGGGTCGTGCGCGGTGACGACGGTGACGCCGCTGGCGAAGTGCCCCAGCACACGGCGGAACTCGCTCCGGTCGAGCGGCAGCCGCTCGTCGTCGCCGACGGCCCGCAGCGCGGGGCGCGGCAGTGGATCGACCCGCTCGGGACCTGTGGCCGTCGGAGCACCGACGGACCGGAGGTAGCGGACGGCGGTTGCGGCCATGCCTGCGTGTCCCATCACCCTTCGATTAGAACTGACGATGCGTCAGATGGGAAGGGCGGAGGAGAACGGACCCCCGACCTTCGTCAGGGGCGACCCCTGCCGTTCGGCCCGGGAGTCCCGCCGCCGTCGCGCCTAGGTTCGGGCCTCATGACAAGAGAATCCGGAAGCGGAACCCGAGGCGTACGGCCCCTGCTCGCCTGCGCTGTCCTCGGTGCGGGAACGGCCACCGTCGTGGGCCTCGCCCCGGGAGGCCTGGGGAGCGAACGGGCCGTGGAGGTGACGGACGGCGCCTCGGCATCGGTGTACCGCTCGCTCACCGGGGCGGTGGACGACGTACCCGCCTGGGCGGGAACGCTGCTGGAGGCGGCCTGCGACGGGACGCTGGTGGTCCTCGGACTCCTGCTGGGGTGGGTCTGGTGGCGTGCCGTGCGGCGGGGCGACACCCGGGTCCTGGCCGGTGCGGTGCTCACCGGGACCGGCACCGTGCTCGCCTACGCGATCAGTGAGGCCGTGAAGCTCGTCGTCGACGAGGAGCGCCCGTGCCGGGTCCTGCTCCGTGGCGCGGCGGCGGTCGCCGAGTGCCCGCCGCCCGGTGACTGGTCCTTCCCGAGCAACCACGCCACGCTCGCGGCCGGACTCGGCGTCGGCCTGGCCCTGCTGCGGCCGCGACTGGCCGCCGTCACCCTGCCGTTGGCAGCGACGGCGGCGCTGCTGCGGGTCCTGGTGGGGGCGCACTATCCGCACGATGTGCTGGCCGGCGCGGTGCTCGGCGGTTCGGTGACCGCGGCCG
This sequence comes from Streptomyces sp. NPDC091416, assembly GCF_044756845.1. Lineage (NCBI taxonomy): Bacteria > Bacillati > Actinomycetota > Actinomycetes > Kitasatosporales > Streptomycetaceae > Streptomyces > Streptomyces sp. NPDC091416. Next base: position 1,149,897 of record NZ_JBIVTU010000001.1, on the reverse strand, counting down.
CGCTGCTCGCGTTCCTGCCGCTCGCCCGGGCGGCGGCGTCAGCGCTCGGCGGGCGGCTGCGCAGGGGCGACGACCCCGGCCTCGTGGGCGACGACCGCGGCAGCGGCCCGGTTGTCCACGCCCAACCGGGCCAGGATGGAGCTCACATGGGCCTTGACCGTCCCCTCGACCAGATGGAGCCGGCGCGCGATCTGCCCGTTGGACAGCCCGCCGCCCAGGAAGGCCAGTACGTCGCGTTCCCGGGCGGTGAGCGTGCGGACCCGTTCCCGGGCGGCGGTACGGCGGCCGGCCAGGGCACCCGCGCCCGTCGCCGAGAGATGGGCGACGACCCGGGCCGCGACCTTCGGTGACAGATAGGCGGCGCCGTCGGCAACCGCGCGGACTCCCGCGATCAGTTCCTCGGGCTCACCCGACTTGATCAGGAACCCGGCGGCGCCTCCTCCGAGGGCCTGGAGGATGTAGTCGTCCTCGCCGAACGTCGTCAGCATCACGACGCCGGTCGCCGGGACGGTGCGCCGGATCTCGGCGGCCGCCTCGATGCCGTTGGTGCCCGGCATCCGGATGTCGAGCACGGCCACGTGGGGGTGGTGACGGTGTACCTGTTCCACGGCCTCGTGGCCGTCCGCCGCCTCGGCGACGATCTCGATACCCGGATCCGTGGAGAGCACGGCACGCACCCCGGCGCGGATCATCGGCTCGTCGTCGGCGATGAGGACGCGGATCATCTATCTTCCTTCGTGGTGCGGGACGGGGCGTTCGGCGCTCATGGGGCGAGCGCCTCCTTGGACAGCAGGGCGCCGTCCCGGAAGCAGAGCCGGTACGCGTCGCCGGACCGGTCGTCGAAGCGGTCGGCGGTCATCGCGTAGTACTCACACGTGACGCCCGGTCCCTCCGGCTCCCCGGCCACCGGCCGCTGCCTGGTCTCGCGTTCGGGCAGCAGGCGGGCGACCGATGCCCGTTCCTGACCCACCCGGAGCCGTGCGTAGTCGCCCGGGTCCAGGACGGACTGCCGGGCCGAGTGGATGTCCCACCCCATGAGCGCGGCGCTCAGTACCGCCCACGCCGCCAACGGCAGCACGACGGCGAGGGCCAGGGCCCGGCGGACGCGGCTGCGGGCGTGCCGGTGCTCCGGGTGCAGGTCCTGGTGGACGGTTCCGGGTACGGCGGGGAGGCGGACGGGCGGGGTGTGCGGAAGGCGCGCGACGACCGCGAAGCCGTCGCCGTGGGGGCCGTGGGTGAAGGTGCCGCCCGCCAGCCGTACCCGTTCGTCCAGCCCGATCAGTCCCAGTCCGCTGCCGGGGGCGTCCGTTCGGCCGATGGGTTCGGGTGCCGGGCCGTTCTCGACCCGCACCGTCGTCACCCCGCCCCCATGGGCCAGCCGTACGTCCACCCGGGCCCGCGGCGCGTGCTTGGCCGCGTTCGTCAGGGACTCCTGGACGACGCGATGGGCGGCCCGTGCGGCCGGCGGGGGCACGGCCGCGGCGTCGCCCTCGGTGTGGAGGGCGACCGGGAGACCTGCGGCGGCGGCCTCCGCGACGAGCCGGGGAATGCCGGTACCGGGCGGTCCGGGCGGCCCGTCGTCCGCCTCCTCGCGCAGGAGGCCGATCACCTCGCCGAGCCGCTCCACCGAGGCGGCTGCCCGGGCCCGGATCTCCCCGGCCGCCGCCCGGTGGGAATCGTCCAGCCCGGGAGCGAGTTTGAGGGCCCCCGCCGACAGGGCGATGAGGCTCAGTTCGTGTCCGAGGACGTCGTGCATGTCCTGCGCGATACGGGCCCGTTCACGGGACCGGGCCTGCTCCGCGACGAGCCGCTGCTCGCGCTCCAGCCGCCCCGCCCGCTCCCAGCCGGCCCGGACGAGCTCCTGGTACAGACGCCAGAACCGTCCCGCGAACCACGGCAGCATCGCGGCGACCACGACCACCGCGACGAACCGCCCCGCCATCAGCAGCCAGGAAGGAACCAGGGCCACCGCCACCACTCCACCGGCCACCACCGCGACGAGCGCCAGAAGGGTCGGCCCGGTCCTGCCCGGCTCGCGCCCGGCGAGGAACGCCGTCACGGCGGCGGGCAGCGCCCACCACAGGCTGACCGTGCTCAGCGCGATGCACACCCCGGCGGCCACGGTCAGCAGGCTCCCCGGGGCGGCGGCCCGCCGGACCGCGTCGCTGATCATCGCTCTCTCCACCCGGTCGACCGTACGCAACCGGAGGCCGGGGCGGCACTGCCGAAAGTCGGGGGTGGCCGACGCCCGCACTCGGGTGCGTCGAGGGTGCGGGGAACCTGGACCTGCCCTGCTCGCCGAACGGGTACGTGCCCGACACCGCCGTCGTACCCGAGGCGCTCGCCAAGGGGGCGGGGTGCCGCTTCCCGAACAGACGCTCCTCGCCGTGGAAGTCGTGTCCGAGTCGAAGGCGGAGACCCGCCGGGCCGTGAAGCGGCGCCGGTATGCCGGTGCCGGGCTCTCCTGTATCTCCCGGTCGACCGGGCCGAGGACGGCGTGACCCTGTTCTCCGAGCCTGGCGGTCCCGGCTGCACGCGTGCGGACGGCCCGCACCCGTTCGGTACGGCGCAGCGGCTGCCGGACCCGTCCGGCCCGGACCCGTCCGGCCCGGACCTGGACACCGGCGCGCCGTCCCCCGCGCGACGCGGGCGCCGCTCACACCCCCCGGTACTTCGGCACCCGCCGCTCCACGAAGCTCGCCACGCCCTCGTTGGCGTCCTGCGTCGTCATGTTGATCTCCTGAGCCATCGCCTCGGCGGCGAACGCCGTGGCCCGGTCCGCGTCCAGGGACGCGTTGACGAGCTGTTTCGTGAGGGCGATCGCGCGGGTCGGCCCGTCGGCCAGGCGCTGGGCCCAGGCCCGTGCCGTCGCCGCCAGCTCCTCGTCCGGGACCGTCCGGTTGACCAGGCCCAGGCGCTCCGCCTCCGCCGCGGGCAGCGAGTCGCCGAAGAACATCAGCTCCTTGGCGCGTTGCGGGCCGATCAGGCGCGGCAGCAGGTACGCCCCGCCGCCGTCCGGGACGAGCCCGCGGCGCACGAACACCTCGATGAACTTCGCCGACTCCGCCGCCAGCACCAGATCGCAGGCGAGGGCCAGATGCGCGCCGATGCCCGCCGCCGTCCCGTTGACCGCCGCGAGGACCGGCTTCTCGCAGTCCAGGACCGCGGCGATCAGTCGCTGTGCGCCGAGCCGGATCGTGCGGGCCACGTCGCCCGGCACCCGGTCGCCGGTGGCGGGAGCGCCGCGCAGGTCGGCGCCCGCGCAGAAGCCGCGGCCGGTGGCGGTGAGGACCACGGCCCGGATGCCGGGGTCGGCGGAGGCCTCGGCGAGCAGGGCGATGATGCGTTCGCGCTGGTCCCAGGTGACGGCGTTCATCGCCTCGGGACGGTTGAGTGTGATCCACGAGACGCCGTTGTCAGTGGCGTGGAGTATCAATGATTCAGGCGATCCGGACGGGTCGGTGGGGCCGGTGCGGTCGTGGGTGCCTTCGGGGGAGGACGGCATGAGGCAGCTCCTGAGCAGGTGGAGGGCGAACGGGAATCCAGCCCGTCCGGCGATGGGGGACGGGACCCGGCGTCCGGGTCCGGGCCGGCAGGCAGAGGGGCCCGGGCCCCGGACCGGAGCGGGCGGGCGGCCCCGTCCGCCGGCGTGGTGGCGGGGCCGGTCAGCGGCAGACCGCCAGCGCGTCCAGGGCGACCGCGCCCTGTCCGCGGCCCAGCACCATCAGCGGGTTGATGTCGAGTTCGCAGAGGTCGTCGCCGAGTTCCAGCGCCATCCGCTGCACCCGCAGGACGACTTCGACGAGGGCGTCGACATCCACCGGCGGGCCGCCCCGCACGCCTTCCAGCAGCGCCCGGCCGCGCAGTTCGCCGAGCATCGCCCGCGCCTGGTCCTCACCGAAGGGCGGCACCCGCACCGCCGCGTCGTGCAGCACCTCGACGAGCACGCCGCCGAGTCCGACCGTCACCGTCGGTCCGAACAGGGCGTCGTGCGTGACGCCGACCATCATCTCGACGCCCCGCTCGACCATCTGGCAGACCAGGATGCCGTCCAGCTCGATGCCCTCGTACCGCGCGATGTCGGTGAGTTCGCGATAGGCGTCCCGGACCTGGCTGGCGGAGGTGAGGCCGACCTTGACCAGGCCCAGCTCCGTCTTGTGCGCCAGCCGTGCGCCGGACGCCTTCATGACGACGGGGTAGCCGACGAGCCCCGCCGCCCGGACGGCCGCCGCGGCGCTGGTCACCAACTGCTCCCGGGGCACCCGGATTCCGTACGCGCGCAGCAGCTGCTTCGCCGCGTGCTCGCTCAGCTGGTGGCCCGGGCGCATCAGTGCCTGCGCCTTGCGGAAGGAGGGCGACGGGGTGCGCGGCGCCTCGTCGAACGGGGAGCGGTAGGAGGTGGTGAACCGGTGGTGGTCCAGATAGGCCTTCACCGCGGTGATGCAGTTGCCGAACGTACGGAAGGTGGCGACGCGGGAGGACCCGAGCAGCGTCGTGCGGTAGGCGTCCTCGGTGCCGACCGGCGACCCCCAGATCACGCACACCAGCTTGTCCGTGGCCTCCGCCGCGTCCACCAGGTCCTGCGCGAGCCTGTCGCTCATCGGCGGGAAGGGGCCGGTGATCGGACAGATCAGCACCCCCACCCCGGGGTCGGCGAGGATCGCGTCGATGATCTTCCGGCCGCGCCAGTCGCCGACCGGGTGGCCGCCGTTGTCGACCGGGTTCGCCACGTTCAGGTAGGAGGGGATCCAGGTGTGCAGTTCGGACTGCTTCGCCTCGGACAGCACGGGGAGGGACAGGCCCGCCCCGGTCGCCAGGTCCGAGAAGTGCGCGCCCGTGCCGCCCGAGATCGAATACACCACGACGCCGTCGGCCAGCGGCTTGCGGGCACGGGCCAGCAGGGCTGCGGTGTCCTGGAGTTCGTCGAGGCCGTCCACCCGGATCACGCCGAACTGCCGCATCGCCGCGTCGACGACCTGGTCGGCGCCGGTCAGCTTGCCGGTGTGTGACGCGGCCATCCTGGCCCCCGTCTCCGTCCGCCCCACCTTGACCGCCACCACCGGGACCCCGGCCCGCGCGGCCCGGTCCGCGGCGAGCAGGAAGGAGCGCCCGTCCTTGAGGCCTTCCACGTAGCAGGCGATGGCACCGACCTCGGGGCGCTGTGAGAAGTACGCGATGAAGTCGGAGGTCTCCAGATCCGCCTCGTTGCCCGTGGGGGCCCAGTGCGAGAGCCGTACGCCCAGCTCCTGGAGCGTGTAGACGGGGCGTCCCTGGTGGCCGGACTGGGTGATCAGGGCGATCGCCGGTCCGTCCAGGTCGTCGCGGAACTCCTCGAAGGCGTTGAGGTTGGTGTTCGGGCCGAGCAGGCGCAGCCCCGACCGCTCGACGGCGGCGGCCAGCCGGGCCTGCGCGGCGGCGCCTTCCGCACCGGTCTCGGCGAAGCCGGAGGCGAAGGCCACGGCGAACTTCACCTTGGCCTGCGCGAGCTCCTCGATCACGGGGAGCGGGTCGCCGACCAGCAGCACCGCCAGGTCCACCTGCTCCGGAAGACCGGCGACGGAAGGAGCGCAGGCCCGGCCGAAGACGGACTCGCGTGTGGGGTGCACCGGATACAGCCGTGCCCCGACCCGCTCGGCCCAGGCGATCAGCTGACGGGTGATCCCGGTGTTGGGCCGCCCCTCGGCATCGGAGGCGCCGATGACGGCGACGGACTCCGGCCGGAAGAACCGGTCCAGATCCGGTACGGGTGCGTGCAGGGGCCGGCCGCTGACGTCGAGGTCGCCCTCCGCGGCGGCGGCCGCCATGCTGTGGACGGCGGCGTGCGGTTCCTCGCCGCAGGCCACCACCCTGGCGCGGAAGTCGGTGGTGAGGGTGCCGTGAGTCGATCCAAGCATCGTTCCGCCCACTCCTGCTCGAAAGTCCGTCGGCACGCGGGGTGCCCGGGAGGGCCCGGCGGCTCGGGGGCGGCTTCGCGGGGAAGGCCCGCGACTTGCTCCACCCGCCCCGATCACCCAGCCCGATAAGCTGACGCTCTGTCAGGTTACTGAACTGACGGCCCGTCAGGAATGGGTGTGCACGCAAAGGTTGATGACGGTACGAAGCCGACGGGTGTGCGCCCGACTCCGCCCGGCCTCCGGATCCGCGGGCCCGTACGGGTGCGGGGGCGCGGGCCCGGCCGGATGCGCCCCGCCGAGGGCCGCGGCCTCGACCGGCGGCCCGCGCCTGCCGCGCCGGGCCGCCGCCGTTCGGCCGTGTCGCGACACTGGGCTCGGTGCTCGGTGCTCGGTGCTCGGTGCTCGGTGCTCGGTGCTCGGTGCTCGGTGCCCGGTGCCCGCCGCCCCGGTGCCCGGTGCCCGCTGCCCCGGTGCCCGGGTCGGCGGGCCGGGGCGTCCTTTCGGGCCCGCCCGGCGGATGAGGGCAGGGCGGCGGCGCCCCGGGGTTGCCCGCGCCAGCGCCCGGGCCCGCGCCGCGCTCCGGGGCGCTCGCCCGCCCGAGCCCCGGGGGCTGCCCGGGCACCGCCCCGCCCGCGCTTCGGAGCTGCTCGCCCGCCCGTGCGCCCGCACCCCGGGGGCCGCCCGCGCCCCGGGGCTGTCCGCGCCACGGGGTCCCCTGCCCCCGCCCGCCCCGCAGGTCACCCCGTACGCGCGACCCGCTTGGCGATCTTCTGTGCGTCCAGGGCCATTTCGCGGAACATGCCGCTGATCGGGTTGGTGAACCCCGTGAAGTACAGGCCGGGGGCCTGCTTCGGTGTGCGGCCGCCGTGCGCCACGGGGCGGCCCCGTCCGTCCAGCACCCCGAGATGGCCGACCAGCGGCTCCAGGGCGCGCAGGTAGCCGGTCGCGGCGATCACCGCGTCCGGGGTGATCCGGGTGCCGTCCGCCAGGACCACCGCGTCCTCGTCGAACGACTCGACGGCGGCCACCGGCACCACCCGGCCACCCTTCACCGCGTCGATCAGGCCCACGTCCTGGACCGGGATCGCCCCGTCCCTGACGCGGGAGTACAGGCCCGTGTCCGGGCGGGGCAGTCCCTGCGCCGCGAGGTCGGGCACCGCGACGCGCGCCATCAGGCCGCCCGCCCGGTCGACGAGCGCGACGGGCAGCCGGCGCACCAGGATGCCCGTCGCCTGTGCGGGCCAGCCCGCCGTGGAGCGGCGCACGATGTGCGGAACGGTGCGTACCGCGAGCCGTACGCGGGACGCGCCGCCCTCCACCAGGTCGACGGCTATCTCCGCCCCCGTGTTGCCGACGCCCACGACGAGGACGTCCCGGCCGGCGTACGGGGCCGGGTTGCGGTAGGCGGAGGCGTGCAGCAGCTCGCCCGTGAAGGTGTCGCGCCCGGACCAGTCGGGGATCCGCGGGGTGTGGTTGTAGCCGGTGGCCACGACCACGGCACGGCCGGTCAGTTCACGCCCGCCGGTCGCGGTCAGCCGCCATCCGGTGCCGTCGGCGGCCGGGTCGATGCGGGAGACCTCGACGCCCGTCACCACTTCCAGCGCGTGGTGTTCGACGTACTTCTCCAGGTAGCGCACCACGTCGTCCCGGGAGACCCAGCGGCCGAATCTGCGCGGCATGGGCAGTCCCGGCAGGGCGGACCAGCGCCGGGTGGTGTGCAGGTGCAGCCGGTCGTAGTGGCGCCGCCAGGACGCGCCGACGTCCGCGGACTTCTCCAGGACCACCGCCCGGACGCCCTGCTCGCGCAGGGCCGCGGCGGCGGCCAGGCCGCCCGGGCCGCCGCCGATGACGTAGACGGGGCGGTCCTCGGTGATGTCGGTGGGGGCCGGGGTGCTGCCGTCACCGCTGGTAACTGTGCTGTCGGACATGGTTCGGAGCGTAACCGCGCGCCTCATTGATGGGTCTCGGTCAAGACCGGAATCGATTGCGAATTGATCACGGGTGCGCGCCTCTTGCGCGGGACGCCGCCATCAGGTGAACTGACGTACCGTCAGATCTAGCGAACGGGAGGCCCCATGCGGACGATCTGGCTCGACGGAGCCCAGTGGCTCGCCGTGCTCCGGACAGGCCTCGGCCTGTGGTGGCTGGAGAGCTGGCGCCACAAGGACAAGAAGGGCTGGTTCGAACGCGGCACCGGCATCGCCTGGGCATCCGACGTCGCCGGCAAGCACCGCTGGCCGGTGGTCAGGACCGGCTTCGAGAAGGTCGTCGCGCCCCGGCCGAAGGCCATGGCCTACCTCGTCGTCTACGCGGAACTGGCCCTGGGACTAGGCCTGGTGACCGGATTCCTGACCCCGGTCGCGCTCGTCGCCGGACTGCTGCTCAACCTGCTCTACCTGGTGCTGATGATCCACGACTGGGCCGAGCAGGGACAGAACGCGATGATGGCCCTCGTCTCGCTGGTCGCCCTGTTCGCCATGTCCTGGCAGACCTGGTCCCTCGACAACGCTCTCGGACTGTTCCTGTGAGCGGCCCGACGGCGTCCCCCCGCTCCGACCTCCCGGAGCCCGACGCGTTCACCCGCCCCTACTGGGACGCCGCCGCCGAGGGGCACCTGCTGCTGCGGTGCTGCCGCGCCTGCGACCGGACGCACCACTACCCGCGCGAGTTCTGCCCGCACTGCTGGAGCGAGGACGTCGACTGGGTGCGGGCGAGCGGCCGGGCCACGCTCTACACCTGGTCCGTCGTCCACCGCAACGACCTGCCGCCGTTCGGCACCCGTGTCCCGTACGTCGCCGCGGTCGTCGATCTCGCGGAGGGGCCGCGGATGATGACGGAGGTCGTGGAGTGCGAGGAGAGCGCGCTCGCCATCGGGATGGAGCTGCGGGTGACGTTCCGGCGGGAGGAGGGCCGGGAAGCCGTGGCGGTCTTCCGTCCCTGAACGCCCTGAACGCCCTGAACGGGGCGCGGCGCGGGGGGACTCCGTCCCGCCCACCGGGACGGAGCGCCGCCCGGCCGGCCCGGACCGGGTGGGATGCGTACCGCTGGTCCGGTTGCCCCGACTGCTGGGAGTACACGCATGTCACTCGAAGGACGCGTCGCGATCGTCACCGGCGCCGGGGACGGAATCGGCGCCGCCGTGGCCCGGCGGTTCGCCGCCGAGGGAGCCAGGGTCCTGGTCGCGGAGCTGAACGAGGAGACGGGACGCGCCACGGCCGAGGAGATCGGCGGCCGCTTCGTGCGCACGGACGTCAGTGATCGGGCGCAGGTGCTGGCGATGGTCGACACGGCCGTACGGGAATGGGGCGGCGTCGACATCCTGGTCAACAACGCCTGGGGAGCGGGCGATGTCGGCCGGGTCGAGAACAAGACCGACGCGATGCTGGCCCGTGGACTGGGCGTCGGCTTCTACGGGCCGTTCTGGGCGATGCAGGCGGCGTTCACGCACATGAAGGCGCGGGGATGGGGCCGGGTCATCAACATGTGCAGCCTCAACGGCGTGAACGCCCACATGGGGACCCTGGAGTACAACGCCGCCAAGGAGGCCCTGCGCACCCTGACCCGGACCGCCGCCCGTGAGTGGGCCCCCACCGGGGTCGTGGTCAACGCGATCTGCCCGGGCGCCAAGAGCGCTGCCTTCCGGCGGATGATGAGCGAGCATCCCGAACTGGAGGGGCAGGCCGACGCCACGAATCCCATGGGGCGGATCGGTGACCCCGACCGGGACATCGCCCCGGTCGCCGCGTTCCTCGCCGGCGAGGGCGCGCGCTACGTCACCGGCAACACGCTCTTCGTCGACGGCGGGTCGCACATCAACGGGGTCGCCTGGGCCCCGGACCTGCCGTGACCGGCCTTCGCGGGAGGGACCCGGGCGCCGGGCGCCATCCGTGCGGTGTCAGGCTGGTGTTCCTTGATCCGCACAGCCGCGAGGGAACCACCGCATGAGCACCGGCAGCTATTACGAGCGCATCGACGAACACAGCTTCAAGCCGACCGCCCACGCGAGCGGTGCGTGGAGCACGGACGAGGTGCACTTCAGCCCGCTCGGCGGCCTCATCACCCACGCCATCGACCGGCACCTGGCCGACCGGCCGGGCGAGCCGCTCCTGCTGTCCCGGATCAGCTTCGACATCCTCGGCCGGCTCGCGCTCGACACCTGCGAGATCCGGGTCGAGACCGTCCGGCCCGGCCGCACCATCGAACTGGTCGAAGCCGTCGCCCTCATCGGGGACCGCCCCGTCGTCCGCGCCCGGGCCTGGTGCCTCGCCGCGGGAGACACCGGAGCCGTCGCCGGTGGCGGGGACGACCGGCTCACCTCTCCCGACGGACTCGCGCCCTGGCCCATGGGCGAGCTCTGGCCGGGCGGCTACATCGCCTCGATCGACGTCCGTCCGCTCGGGAAGCCCCTGCCGGGCCGCGCGACCGCCTGGATCTCCACGCCACTCGACCTCGTCGCGGGCGAACCCGTCGGCCCGATCGCGTCGTACGTCGCGCTCGTCGACACCGCCAACGGCATCGCCGTACGCGAGCAGCCGACCGCCTGGATGTTCCCGAACGTCGACCTGACCATCCATCTGCACCGCCGGCCCGAGGGCGACTGGACGGGGCTGGACACCACGGTCGTCTTCGGCCCCACGGGCCAGGGCATCACCAGCACCGTCCTGCACGACATCCACGGCCCCGTCGGCCGGGCCGAGCAGATCCTCACCGTCCGGCCGGTGTAGCGCGACGCACGACCGGACTCGGCGCGGCCGGGCGGATCCTCACCGTCCGGCCGGTGCAGCGCTGCGTACCACCGGACTCAGCGCGACAACTCCTGTCGCTGCTTGCGGCGTTCCCGGAAGTTGGGGTGCCGGATCTGGACCCTTCCCATGCCGCAGGTGCCTGTGATCCGCAGTATCGGGGTGCCGGGCACGCGCTCGCCCGAGGTCTTGTTCTTCAGGCGGCCGAACGAGAGATCCACCGCGTCCGTGTCCGCCGTCCAGCCCACCGGGACCACGAGCACCACCTTGGCCATGCCCGCGTTCACGTCCACCTCTACTTCGCGCAGCCGGCACTCGGCCCGGCTGAAGTCGAGGCGTACGCCGCCCAGGCCGCCGTGAGCGAGAATCCGCGGTGGCACCTTCCAGCGGCCGGTCCTCTCGGCCCCTTGGACGCCGCCCTTCACGGTCATCGGCTCGCCCGGTTCGGGCTCGGCCGGTCCCAGGTCGTCGGTGAGCGGTACGAGTTCGCCACGGGTCTTGGCCGAGAGGGCCAGCCCGAGCCGGGAGTCCAGCTCCTCGAGATCGATGCGCCCCTCGGCCGCCGCCTCCCGCAGCTGTTCCACGACCGCTTCGCGATCGGCGTCGGAGGCGCGCATACGGCCGGCGGACCGGGAGGGTTCAGCAGTCATGCAGGCGATGATACGGACGCCGTGGGACGAGTCCAGAGCTCGCGGTCCGGCACCGCTCAGCGCCGGGTGCGCTCCAGCCACGGGCCGAACTCACTGTCCAGGACCAGCCGTCCGAGCTTGCGGTACTCGGCGAGTACGGCCGAGACGAGCTGGTCCGTGTCCAGGGGACGGCCCGACTCCGCGGCCTGGTAGGCGGCGGTGACCGCGCAGGCACGGATGGAGCCGCCCGCCAGCTCGAAGCGCTCCGCGCAGGTCCGCAGGTCGAGGTCCGGGGCGCGGGGTATCTCCGTGCCCAGACAGCGTTCCCACAGGGCGAGGCGCTGCTCCGCGTCCGGTACGGGGAAGTCGGCGACCACGTCGAGGCGGCGGGTGAACGCCTCGTCGAGGTTGGCCCGCAGATTGGTGGTGAGTACGGCGATGCCGTCGAAGGACTCGATCCGCTGGAGGAGGTAGGCCGACTCCACGTTGGCGTGCCGGTCCTGGGCGTCCTTGACCTGCGAGCGCTTCCCGAAGACGGCGTCGGCCTCGTCGAACAGCAGCACCGCGTTGACGTCCGACGCCTCGACGAAGATCCGCTCCAGGTTCTTCTCGGTCTCGCCGATGTACTTGTCCACCACGGAGGACAGGTCCACGACGTAGAGCTCCATGCCCAGATCCGCCGCGACCACCTCCGCCGACATGGTCTTGCCCGTCCCGGACTCGCCGGCGAACAGCGCGACGATGCCGCGGCCCCGGCCGCCTCCCGGCCGCATGCGCCACCGGCCGAGCACCTGCTCGCGATGGCGTGCGCGCAGCGCCAGGTCGGACAGCTGGCGGCGGGTCGACGCGGGCAGCACGAGGTCGTCCCAGCCGACCGTCGGCTCGATGCGGCGGGCGAGCCGTGCCAGCCCCGCCCCGTTCTGGGCCCGGACGGCGGTGCGCAGGTCCCGGGCCTCCACGGGGCGTCCCTCCAGCCCGGCCAGCCGGGTGGCGACGGCGGCGGCCCTGCGGATCTGGCCGGAGTCGAGGCGGTAGGCGCGGGTGGCGTCGACGAGGCGCGCGTCGGCCGCCGCCGTGCCGGCGGCGAGGCCCGCCCGGGCTCCGGCGCCGGTGAGCGCCCGGCGCCACCGCCGTGCCGCGTCCGCCGGGTCCGGAGGCGGGACCGGGACCGCCACGGGGCTCTCGGCGGCCCACAGCGGGTCCCAGTGCTTCTTCCCGTACATGACCAGCGGGGAGCCGCCGCCGACCGCCTCGCAGAGCCCGTCGATCAGGGCGGCGCCCTTGGGCTGTTCGGGGACGAGCGTCTCCAGCGGCCCGAGGACGAGACCGCCACCGGCCAGCCGTGCCTCGGTCGCCAGGATCCGCGCGGTCCGTACCGGCTCCGGGGCGGCGGCCAGCGCGGCGGCGTCCACCACCAGCGGGCGGAGCCCGGCCGTGAGGAGGGCGTCCGCCGCGAGCCGGCCGGGGTCGCCGCCCCGGTCCAGCAGATGCACCAGGCCGCTGCCGGTGCCCAGCGCCGCCGCGACCCGCAGCGTCGTCGGACACGGGTCCGGTTCCTCCTGCGGTCCGGCGAGGCGGACGAGGCCGTGCAGCCTGCCGTCCACCGTGTCGTCGCCGAGCAGATGGGCGGTGACCCGGTCCGGTACGCGCAGTACCCGCGAGAGCAGCGGGCGTTCGGCCTCCAGTACCTCCACCAGGCCGGACGCGACCAGCGGGGCGGACGGGGCGAAGCGGAAGCGGCCGGGACCCGCGGCGGGCAGTCCGCAGAGTTCGAGGGCCAGGCCGGTCGTCGCGCGCCGCCGGGTGAGGTCGTCGTTGAGGTAGCCGTACAGCCGCTCGAACCGCGCGTCGATGTCCGGGGCCATCGCCACCAGCAGCAGATCGAGGTCCGGCGCGACCAGTCCGAAACGCCGCGCGAGAGCGGCGATCCGGCCCCCGGCCGGGGAGTCGGAGGAAGCAGGCGAGGACGAGGAGGCGGCGGAGGCCACGGAGGCCGTCCCGGCGTCGGGGCCGTAGGCAGGGACCGGCAGGAACGCGTCGCGGGAGTCCAGGATGCGCTCGGCCGCCGCGGGGGTCAGATACTGCCCCCGGTACGGGTCGTTCGGTTCCGGGTCGGTCTCCTGGCGCAGCGCGACCGCCTGCCGTACCCGCCGCTCGATGTCACCCAGCCGGGCCCAGAGTTCCTCGATGTCCGTCTGCGGGGTGCCGCCCTGCTCCGGGACGGCCGGGGCCCGGTACGCCGTGGTCAACGGACCGGACCTCCTCGCCTGCGCCGGCCCGGCGGGAGCTGCCGTTCACGTTCCGCGGCGAAGCCCTGCCCGCGGGGCTCGGCCGCCCCGTCGTAGCGCAGCCGCCGCCCCGGTTCCGTCGCCCCGCCGTCGGCCCCGGGCACCGTGCGGACCAGCAGGCCCTCGGTGACCGGCGGACCCGCGGCCACCACTTCTCCGCCGAGCGGCGCCCACACCCGCAGGTCGATCGCGGCCTTGAGTTCTCCGCCGAGCGCGGACCACACGTCAACGGTGGAGGGCCGGTCGCCGGAACCCGCCGACGCCGCCTCCATCTCCACCGTCATCCCGAGCTCCGCCAGGCTGCCCGTGAGCATCCGGGCGGGCAGGACGTCCGTACGGATCAGGCAGCGCAACACCTCGGAGAGCAAGCGGTGTTCGTCCTGCGGGCGGTTGGTCCACGCCGTCAGCAGATAGGTCAGCTCGAACCAGCGCGGCGGGGTGCGCCGCCCCGTGACCACGCCCTCGTCGTCGTACTCCTCGCTCGTACCGGTACGGCGGCGGGTGGCGTCCTCACGGATGCCGTAGAGGAAGACGCTGACCGTGGGGGCGTTGCGCCGCGCGGACCAGTCCTTGGTCGGGGCGTCGAAGACCAGGTCGACGCCGCTCTCCTGGAGACCGGCGTCGACCAGCAACAGCCGCAGTCCCTCGTCGACTTCGTGGATCACCTGCGTCCCACCTCGTCCGGCGGGACGATGGTGCCGCTGACCACCAGGAACTCGGTGGTGACCGGGCTGAAACCCGGACCGGACGCGGTGATGGTGCGTGGCCCCGTGCGGTCCTTCACCAGGATCAGCAACTGCGCGATGAACGTGCCGTCACCGCCCGGGCGGGCCGGCGGCGCGGTCGCCGTGATCCCCGGCTTCCAGGTGAGCTTCACCGGAACGCCGGGCGGGAAGTCCTTGCCGCGCACGGACGTGACGAACCCCGGCTTGCCGACCTCGGGCACCGAGACGATGCGCGGCTGGAGGATGCGCAGCGGGATCCGGGAGACGTTGTCGCCGCGGTCGGCGTCGGTGCCGGTCGTGGTCAGCGTCCCGGTGACGCGGGCCCGCAGCGCCCGGTCCGGCGCGAGCACCACCCGCAGGACGGACGACGCGCCCGGCGCCAGGTCGGGAAGCGCGCAGACCCCGTTGGCGCAGCCGGCCGGGAGGGTGGCCACCGGAATGCCCGCGGGCAGCCCGAGACGGAGCCGCAGGCCGGTGGCGAGCGCGTTCTTCCCGTTGCGCACGGTGTACGTCACCACGACCCGGCCGCCCACGTACCCGGGGCTGGGCTGGGCCCGCACGACGACGCCGGGGCCCGCCTCGGGCTCGGGCGGCAGCGGGACGGGCGGCTGCGCGGGGGGCTGCTGGGCGGGCGGAGAGGTGTGCGGCGGGGCCGGCGTGGGCGCCGAGGGCGTCGGGTCGGGCAGCTGGGGGACGTCGCGGACCCGGACGTCGGTCCCGGTGGCGTTGTCCGTGGGGTTCTGATCGACGACGGCTCCGCCGACGGACCAGCCGATCTGCCAGGGACCCGTCGTCACGCCCGTCAGCTCCGCGGTGACCTCCACCTTGTCGCCGGGCGCGAGCACACCGAGATCACAGCTCGGCGAACCGGCGGCGCAGGGACCGGCCGGAGTGGTGAGCTGCTCCAGGCGTACGCCCGGCGGGACGTCGGCGACGAACGTGGTGCCGGGGGACGGGGCCGGGCCGCGGTTGGTGACGGTGACCGTCAACGTCACCGGGGAACCCTCCTCCACGGAAGGCGCGACGGGCGGTGCGGTCAGGGTCAGGTCGACCGACTGCTGGAAGGCGGGCTCCTTCTGGCGGCCCGGAAGCTTCGCGGTCAGCGCGGTCAGCGTGCCGGTGGCGAGGTCGAGTTCGGACAGCTGCTCGGGCGAGTTCGGCGCGATGTCCCGGCGGTGGCTCAGCACCAGCCGCCGGGCGTCCGGTGACCAGGCCACGTCACGCGGCTGGTAGGGCCCGGTCGCCATGACGTCCGGGATCTGCTCGCCGCACGCCGCGGGGTCCTCGCGCCGATCGGACGGCAGCACGACCCGGCAGCCGGAGCCGTCGGGCGCGATGACGACGACGCTCGCCCGGTGGTTGATCTGATCGGCGCGGTCCTTGCGGTTGAAGGCGACGGACCTGCCGTCGGGGGAGAACGCGGGGCTGTCGTCGATCACCTTGCACTCGCCGGGGCAGCCGAAGCCGCTGAGGTCCTGCTGCTGGTCGAGATCGCCCACCGGTGCGGTCCAGACGTGCTTGATCCCGCCGAGGCCCCGGATCACCTGGTTGCGCGTGAAGGCGAGGGTCTTGCCGTCCGAGGACCAGGCGGGCTGGGCGTCGGCGCCGTCCACCTCTCCCGCCGGCGGCACCACCCTGTCGATGATCTTCTGCGTGGCGACGTCGGCGATCAGTACCTGGCTGGGGCCCGCCGCGTCACCGACGCCTCCCGGAGAGGTCCGGGTGAACGCCATCTTCGTACCGTCCGGCGAGAAGGAGGGGTCGGTGTCCCAGTCGCCGGGCCCCCGCTCGTCCAGGTCCATCGCCGCCGCGTGCGTCCCGTCGGTGTCGGCCAGCCAGATCCGCTGGACCCGCACGCCGCCGACGTCCTCGAAACGGGTCACGGCGATGTGCCGGCCGTCCGGTGTGTAGGTCTGCCGCTCGGTCCAGGGATCGAAGCCCTCGGAAGGGTGGAACAGCGGATCGACGGCGGGGTCGTTGCTGGTGTTGGTCAGGGCCTTCGGGTCCTCGCGCAACACGTCGAGCCGGAGGTCCCGGGGGTCGGAGCCGTCCTGCCGCATGTCCTGGAGCGTGACGAGGTCCGGTTCGACGGTGGTCCTGCGGGTGACGACCACCGTCCAGGTCCCCGCCTGCACGAGCACGGCCGGCGACTCCACCTTCCGGTCCTCGGAGAGCTCCATCGCGGGAACGGGGTCGTCGAGCGAGCCGGCCCGGTACACGTGGTCGTAGACGGAGCATCCGCAGTCCGTGTTGGGGCTGAGGAAGACCAGGCCGTTCCCGTCCGGAAGCCAGGCGGCCGAGCGGGTGCCCCAGCCGGCGAAGTCGCCGGTCAGCAGCGGGCGTCGGGTGCCCGGGCCGTTGGTGACCCGCAGCCGGTTGCCGGTGTCGGTGCCCGACTCGGGTTCCTGGTGCAGGGTGTACACGAGGAGGTTCCGGTGGGCGGCGTCCTTCACCGGGTTCCACTCCGGCTCGCTCGCGTCGCCCTCCGCCGGATCGCTGAGGCAGGTCACCGTCCCGCCGGACACGTCCCGTTCGTAGATCTGCGTGCCCCGCTCCGGGCCGCCGTCGCTCGCGTACGCGATGCGGGTGCCGTCCGGCGAGAGCGTCGGGTGGGTCTCGTTCGCGGGTGTGTCCGTCAGCCGCTGCGGTTCCCCAATGCCGTCGACGCCGATCGACCAGAGGTCACGCTGCGACGCCTCCCCGGCCCCCGGTCCGGCCGAGTCGAACACCACGGTCAGCCCGTCGGCGGAGAGTTCGGGATGTGCGGCGTCGTAGCCGGTGGTGAGCCGGCGTACGGAGCCGTCCGCCCCGCGCAGGTACACCTGGGGCTTCGCCTCGTCGCGCAGGCTCGTGAAGACCAGCGCGCCGCCGCGTCCGAACGCGTCCTGGTCGTAGTGGGCGGGACCGGAGCCGAACAGGTCCGCGCTGGCCGTCTCGGAGGAACGAGTCCCGAGACTTCGGTGTCCGGTACCGGCGAAGGCGATCCTTCCGGTGTCCGCAGGCGCCGCGTCCGAGGCTGCGGCCGCCGGTGTGGCGCCCTGCGGGACGGACACGGAACCCGCCACCAGCAGCGGGGCCAGCAACACCACGACACCGCTCAGCCGGCGCAACCGGGAACGGCGTGCCGGGCCAGCAGGACCGCCCACGGTCCACCTCACAGTCTGGTCGATGGTTCTCCAGCTCGAGCATCGCGCGTGCGGGGGACGGCGGACAGGGGCCGGAGTACCCGGCGTGGGGGAAGACCCGGTGCCCTTTCCGGCCGTGGTCCCTGACGCGACCACGCGGACACGGCCTAATACGCATCCGTCTCGTTGTTCCACCGGTGACTGGCCCTCGACGTCACATCCTGGACGTCCTTGACGAACAGCTGGAACAGCACCTGGGTCGCCTCGGTCTCCGATCCGAGGCTGAGACTGAAGTCGCCGTGGCTCTCCAGCTTCACGCCGATGCGCCCGGTGAGGTTGCCCTCGCCGCCCGAACCCGACTCGAACGGGCTGTTCTCGCCGTGGATCCTGCGCAGGGAGTCGGGGGTGCCGGTGTTCCCGGACAGGGCCATGTACTCCGGAGTGAACAGCTTCCGGTGGGCGCCGGGCTTGAGCGTGAACTCGATGACGCGGGTCGCCGGACCGCCGAGGACCCTGCCGTTCGCGGCCTTGGGTCCCGTCTCGACGTGCTGGTCGTGGTTGCGCCGGTAGTACTCGTAGGCCTGGTCCATGTCGCCGAGGTGCTTCTTGACCGGCATGGCCCCGACGGTGGATCCGGGAAGGTTCTTGTCCCGGTGGAAGTCCTGGGTGATCTCCGATTCGCTGCGGTCCTGATGGCTTTCCAGCCACGCCTCGGTGCCCCGGTGCTTGCCGGCGCCCTTCCACTCCATGATCGCGTCGGCCTCCTCGACGGTCATCGTGCGGAAGAGCCGCAGCTCCTTCTCCTGCGGGCCCGTGTTGCGCAGGTCCTTCAGGAGCTTCTTCGCCACGCCCTTGAGGACCGCGGGGAGTTCCCGTCTCGACCCCGACGCCTTGGGAGCCACGGCGGGGCGGTCCCCGGCCTGCTCCTGCCAGTACCTGTGGGTCCAGACGTCCTGGATGTTCTCCGGATCCTGGACCACGCGCTGTACGGCCCCGGCCCGCACGGAGCGCTGTGCCGTGTCCGGCCCGGGCGCCTGCGGGACGGCGGCCCGGCCGGACAGGGCCCGGCGCGCGTTCGCCTCGGCCTCGCGCTCGAAGCGGTCGGCGGGGTCGGAGACCCGCAGCCCGCTGCCGTCGTCCGTCCCGGCGACCGGTCCCCGGCGCTGCTGGATGACGTGGGTGAGCTCATGGGCGAGCGTGTGCCGGTCGCCTCCGCCGTCGCCGATCACCACGTGGTCGCCGGAGGTGTAGGCGCGGGCCCCGATCTCGGCGGCCGAGCGCCGGGCGGCGGCGTCGTCGTGGACGCGGACCGCGGAGAAGTCCGCGCCCAGGCGGGACTCCATGTCGGCGCGGGTGGCCTCGTCCAGGGGCCGGCCGCCGGAGCGCAGCACCTCGGGCACGGCGGAACGCTGCACCGGAGCCTGCCCGGGCCGCACGTGGGCTTCGCCGGCACCGTGCAGCGGGGGCTCGGCCGCGTGCGTACCGGGGTGTCCCGACTGCCGCAGCATCTGGACGACGTCGGCGTTGCCGGCGCCGCGCAGCAGGGCGAGCCGTACGGGGGAGGGCGGGCTCGCGGCGCTCGTCGCCGGAGCCGTCACGGCCGGGCGTACCGGACCGCGCGCCTCGCCGGCCTCGGGCGACTTGCCGGGGTTGTGCGTACGCATGGGGAGCACGCCTCTCTGCTCTCTGCGGGCCGATCGGACACCTGTTCCTGGATACCCCGGCGGGGGCGGGGCGGTGAAGGGCGACGGGTGCACAGAACGCTGCCCTTCGGGTCCCCGCGGGACGGCCGCCCGCGGTCGTGGAACCCGGTGCGGCCCGCCCCGCGGAGCACGGGGCCCCGCGGGGGCAACGCCCGTTGCCCCCGGGGCCCGTTGCCGGGGACTCCCGGGGACTCCTCCCCCGGGGAGCTCCCCCGGCGAGCGGCCCTCAGATGAGGCCGTGCCGCATGGCGTAGCCCACCGCGTGGGCCCGGTTGCGCAGTTCGAGCCGGGCCGCCACCTCGTGGAGCACGTTCTTGACGGTCCGTTCGGAGTACGAGGTCTTCTGGGCGATCTCCGCGGTGCCGTAGCCCTCCGACACCAGCCTGATCATCTCCGCCTCCCGTGCCGTGAGGGTGGAGAGCGAGAGCCCCCGGGGGTCCAGGACCGTGCGGTGAAGGCTGCTGACGTGGTCGAGGAGCTTCCCGAGCAGGTCGCCCGGCAGGACTCCTTCGCCCTTCGCGATCGCCGTGACCAGATGGACGAGCCGGTCCTGGTCGGCCTCGCCGCGCCGCAGCACGGCGGCGACCCCGTACTCGATCAGGGTCTGCAGCGCCCCCGTCTCGAAGAAGCCGACGACGAGCCCGGTGCGGGTGGCGGTGTTGCGCTGGAGGCGGTGCAGGAGCTGGACGGTGGGCTCGTTCACCATGTCCACCACTACTAAGGAGACCTGGGCCCGGTCGGCCTCCTCTTCGGATATCAGCTCTATCTCCGGCCGCATGCGCAACTGGTGCACCATGCCGGTCTGCAGGATCAGGTCCTCCGCGTACACGGCCACGGAGACCCTGCCCCCCCGGGGCGACGCCTGCGTGCCCTCCGTGCGCTGCTCCGGCACGGAGGGGCCGCGGCTGCGGCCGGCCCCCGGCACGGTCGGCGTCACTTCTTTCGTGATCATGGTCATGTGCTCGTCTTCCTCAGCTACTTCCGCGAGTTCCCCGATAGGTGGTGGTGCCGGTTTCCGGTAAGTCGGTTGTCGTGCACGTTCCTCCCGGGCACGGACCGGGAGACCTGGCACGCGGGCAGGGTGCGAGGAGACGGCGCGGGTGTTCCGCCGGGGCACCGGCCCTGCCCGCACGTTGCCCTCCCGCCTCTGCTGCGGGGAGCGGGGCGCGGCCTAACGTCGCAGGGTGACCACATCTGCCGAATTCGACATATCCACGGTGACGGTGTCGCCCGGCGCCGAGGCGACGACCACGCTGACCGTGCGCAACGACGGCGACATCGTCGAGGCGTACACCCTCGACGTGGTCGGCGACTGTGCGGCGTGGACGACGGTCGAACCGGCGCGGGTCTCCCTCTACCCGGGCACCTCCGAGACCGTGACGGTGCGGCTCGCGCCGCCCCGGTCCCATGAGGTCGCGGCGGGCGAAGTCCCGCTGGGTGTACGCGTCCTGCCGGCGGAGCATCCCGAATCGGTGGCCGTTCCCGAGGCGACGGTGGTGGTCGAGCCGTTCCGCGAACTGCGGGCGAGGCTGGAGCCGGGCCGGCGCCGCGGCTGGCTGGGCGCCCGGTTCCGGGCCTCGGTGCAGAACCGTGGGAACGCTCCCGTCGACGTCGTACTGACCGGTAAGCAGGAGGGCGAGGAACTCCGCCTCGCCTTCACACCGGAGCGTCTGAGCCTGAAGCCGGGCGAGTCCGCCGAGTCGGGCCTGCGGGTGCGGGCCCGGAAGCTGATCTGGTTCGGCGCCCCGGCCACCTGGCCGTTCGAGGTCCGGGTCGCGGAGGGCCAGGGCGCGCAGGCGGGGGCCGAGCAGGAGGACGACCGGCCCGGCCGGCCGGAGCCCCTGCCCGGTGAGTTCGCGCAACTCCCGCTGCTGCCCAAGTGGTTGCTGATCGTGCTCGCGGCTCTGCTCGCCCTGCTGGTGGCGTGGTTCGCGCTGGTGCGTCCCGCCGTCCGCTCCACCGCGAAGGAGGCGGGGGCCGCGGCGGCCCAGGAGGAGAACAAGGAGCGGCCGCAGGGCGGTGCGGCGACCGGTGGCGCCACGGGCGGCGGCGACCCGGCCGGCGGGCAGGGCCAGAAGCAGGGGGAGAGCGCCGGAACGGGGACGGACGGCACGGGCGGCGGTACGGGCGGCTCGGGTTCGACGGGCGGCGGCGGGGCCAACGCCCAGCAGAGCTCCCAGACCATCGACGTGCAGACGGACGCCGGAACCGAGAAGGACGGCACCTATCCGGTTCCGGTAGGAAAGGTCTTCGGCGTCACCGACATCGTGGTGGCGAACTTCCAGGGAGACGAAGGGGTGCTGACCATCTCCTTCGGTGAGCGGAAGATCACCACCATTGCTCTGGAGACGTTCCGCAACCAGGACTATCACTGGGTCACCCCCATCCGGATCCAACAGAATGACAAGGTCACCGTTTCGGTGACCTGTTCCAAACCCGGGACTCCGGCGACCGGTAAGCAGGCCTCCAAGTGCCACCAAGTACTCAATGTCAGTGGTGTGCTGAGCGATTTCACGCCGTAGGAACGATAGCGCCGGATTCCTGCCCTTCCGTTCCGGGAGCGTGAACAAACAGGGTCCCTGCCAGCGAAAACCTCGCCATGGCGGCGCGCCGGGGTGTGGCCCTGAACACATCCTTCCGGATCGGGAACCGAAGGGAATGGGCGTTCCCCGGCCGGAGGTTGACGGTCCTTCGGCCGTCGATTCCCGGGCCTTTGCCGGTGCCGGCATCCGCTCGGACCGCGGATCCCCTGCTCACCGGAGCGGACCGGGATCTCCGAGGCCCTGAACGGCCGGGGGAATATGCCCGGTTCGGGCCCCGGAGGCCGCTAGTTTCTGGCTGAAACCAACCCTCGCGACGCAGGTGCGGACACAGGATTCCGGGCGAAATATTTCGGTCGCGGAATGTGAGAAGCGTCGCCTTCCGGGATCTCCTCCCGGGGCTTCCGCTTGCCTCCCGGGTCCTCCGCGGCCTCCGCGGGCGTCCGGGGTGCCCGGGAAGGCAGCCGCCCTGCCCCGGGGCCAGGACTTTGAGGCCTACATCCCGCAGACACCCCCGGGCAAGACTGAACACGCGAACGACTGACCAGCCGAAGGAGCGAGCATGCCGTCGTACCTCACCCCAGGTGTATACGTGGAGGAGGTGCAGTCCGGAGCACGGCCCATCGAGGGAGTCGGCACCGCGGTCGCCGCCTTCGTCGGGTTCGCGGAGACGGGCCCCTTCCACCGGCCCACGCTGGTGACGAGCTGGGACCAGTACGTATCGGCCTTCGGCACCTTCACGCCCGACACCTACCTGACGCTCGCCGTCCACGGCTACTTCAGCAACGGCGGCGGCGCGGCGTACATCGTGCGCATCGGCGGCCCGGCCGAGGACGCGCCGCAGGGCTCCGCGCCCGCGGCGGTCCCGCCCGTCGCCCTCGGCGGCTTCCTGTTCTCCGCCCGGCCGGGCGCCGGCGACGGCCTCTCCATCGAGGTCGCCGACCCCGAGGGCGAGAACCCTCCGGAGGACCGCTTCCGGCTGCTGGTACGGCAGGGCGGCAAGACGGTGGAGACGTACGACACCTCCGTACGCAAGAACGTCAAGGGCTACCTGGTCACCCAGGCCCGTCAGTCCAAGCTCGTCGAGGTCACCGAACAGCCCGGTACGGCGCAGTCGCGCCCCGAGAACCAGAGCCTCTCCCTCTCGCCCGCCGCCCCGGCCGCCGGGGGCACCGTCCGGCCCGGTCCGAGCGAGTACGTGGGCGACGCGTCGGCCCGTACGGGCATCGCGGCCCTGGAGGCGATCGACGAGATCACCATGGTCGCGGTCCCGGACCTGATGAGTGCCCACCGTCGCGGCGACATTGACGACGAGGGCGTCAGGGCCGTGCAGTTGGCCCTCATCGCGCACTGCGAGCAGATGGGCGACCGGGTCGCCGTCCTGGACACCCCGCCCGGGATGAACGCCCAGCGCGTGCGCACCTGGCGCAACGACGACGCCGGATACGACTCGCGCTACGCGACCGTGTACTACCCCTGGCTCAAGGTCCTCGACCCGGCCACCGGCCAGCAGACCCTGATCCCGCCCAGCGGCCACGTCGCCGGTGTCTGGGCGCGCAGCGACGGCGAGCGCGGGGTGCACAAGGCGCCCGCCAACGAGGTCATCCGCGGGGCGCTGGACCTGGAACTGCGCCTGAGCAAGGGCGAGCAGGACCTGCTCAACCCGATCGGCGTCAACTGTGTCCGCGCCTTCCCCGGCCGCGGCATCCGCATCTGGGGCGCGCGCACGCTCTCGTCCGACCCCGCCTGGCGCTACCTCAACGTGCGCCGCCTCTTCAACTACCTGGAGGAGTCCATCCTCCTGGGCACCCAGTGGGTCGTCTTCGAGCCGAACGACGACCGCCTCTGGTCGAGCATCCGGCGCAACGTCACCGCCTTCCTCACCGAGGAATGGCGCCGGGGCGCGCTCTTCGGCCGGACGGCGGAGGAGGCGTTCTACGTCAAGTGCGACCGGGACAACAACCCGCAGGAGTCCATCGACCTCGGCCAGGTCGTGTGCGAGATCGGCGTCGCCCCGGTGAAGCCCGCGGAGTTCGTGATCTTCCGCCTGGCGCAGTTCTCCGACAGCACCAGCCTCGTCGACGAGTGACCCGCACCCGCCGTCCCCGGCGTGGAGCGACCCCCGCAGGCAACGAACAGAACAGGTGACACACAGTCATGGCAGAGGGCGATGCTCTTTCCACCCACGTCTTCGGCGTGCAGCTCGGCGGCTATCTCGTGGAGTCGATCCAGGAGATCAGCGGGCTGACCGTCGAGGAAGAAGTCGTCGAGGTCCGCCAGGTGACCGCCGAGGGCAAGCAGATCATCCGCAAGCAGCCCGGCGCGCGCCAGGCCGGCGAGGTGACGATCACCCGCGGGCTCGACAAGAGCAGCGAGTTCACCAAGTGGATCAAGGAGACGCTCAACAACGGAGCCGTCGACACCGCACGCCAGAACCTCACCATCGAGATCAAGGACTCGAAGGGTGAGACCGTCCGCCGCATCCAGCTGATGCAGGGCTGGGCCAGCAAGTGGGAGGGCCCCTCGCTGAAGGCCGGCGAGTCCAGCGCGGCGACGGAGACGGTCACCATCACCTTCGAGGAGATCGTGGTCGAATGAGGCGCAGGACCGTTTCAGGCGGCGGCCTCGACGAGGTCCTCGACAGCCTCGCCGCCGCACCCGCCCCGCGCGAGGAGGCCGCGACGCCTCCTCCCGCCCGGGAGCGGGACCGTCAGGACCTGCGTACGGAGTTCGAGTTCGAGCTCCCGCGCGGATACGTCGACGACGAGGGCCAGGTCCACCGGAGCGGCTCGATGCGGCTCGCGACGGCACGGGACGAGCTGCGCCCGCAGATCGACCTGCGGGTCAAGGAGAACCCCGCGTACCTGAGCGTGGTGCTGCTCAGCCAGGTCATCACCCGGCTCGGCACGGTCACCGACGTGCACGCCGGGGTGGTCGAGCGGATGTACGCCACCGACGTGGCGTTCCTCCAGGACTTCTACCGCCGCATCAACAGCGAGGGCCACACCCACGCCGCGGTGACGTGCCCGCTGTGCCACGGGTCGTTCGAGGTGGACCTCTCGGGTGAACGCCTGGGGGAATCGTGACGTACGCGCCTGCCCGGCTGCGGGAGGAGCTCGCGTACATCGCCTACCACTTCCACTGGCAGCGTGAGGACATCCTCGACCTCACCCATGGTGAGCGGCAGGAGTGGGTGAGGGAGATAGCGCGGATCAACACCCGCGTCAACGAGAGCGGGTGAGGGCGTGGAGTTCAGGGACTGGTTCCGCAGGGGAGACCGGCGGCAGGCCGGCGCCCCTGTCCCCGCGGAGCCCGGCGACGGCACCCCGGCCGAAGGGCCGGGCCCGTCGGAGGCCGACGGCCGGCCGGTGAGCCGGGAGGCGGACTGGGACGGCGGCTGGCGGCGGGTCGCGCCTCCCGCCGTGACCGTCGCCCGGTCCTCGATCGGGGTGAGCGACGGACTGCGCTTCAGGTCCCGGCTCGCCTCGTGGCAGAACATCGCGTACGGGGGCGAGCTCGGCCACGCCGTCCTGCCGTCCGCACCGGTGGGCCTCATCCACGGTGTCACGCGGCCGGGCACCGCCCGCCCGACCACCGGCGGAGCACCCCTCCTCCTTCGCGCCGCCGCCGTCCAGCCGGATCCCGAGCCGACGCCGGAGCCCGGGCGGCCCACGTCGTCCGCCGCCCCCGGCCGGGCGCCCGGCGCCGGGCGGCGGCGCAGCGGACAGCCCGGATCCGGGCCCGGTCCGCGTGCCGCGACCGTCCGGGCCGAGCCGAACCCCGCTCCCGTGGTCCCGGCCGCGGCGGCTCCCGTGGCCGATGTCCAGCGGTCCACCGCTCCGGCGACCCGGGCCGCCCCGGGCGGAACGGCACCGGTCACCGCCCCCGCACCCGTCACGCGGCCCGCCCCGGTCCGCCCGCGCCGCACCGCGCCGGCGCTGATCGTCGCCCGCAGGCCGGTGGCGGCTCCGCGCCGTCTCGCGGCCTTCGTGACGCCCGGAACCACCGTGCCGGGCACGCCCGTTGACGGGGCCGCCGGAAGCGGTGGGCCGGACAGCGCTGCCGGGCGAACCGCCGGCCCCGGCGGGCCCGGCAGCAGCCCTGTCCAGCGATCCGCCGGGCCCGGTGCGACGGGAACCCGCCGTGCGGAGCCCGGGGAGCGCCTGCCCGCCGCCCCGCCGGAGCGCGCCGCGGACCTGCCGCCCGCGCCTCCCGTACGGCCCGCCCTGGGCAAGCCCCTGCGGGAACTGCCCACGCATGCGGCCCCTTTCGACCTGCCCGGCCGGAGCGAGGCCTCGGGACCCGCGACACCACAGGGCCCTGCCCTGCCCGTGGTCCAGCGGCAGGCGGAGGACACGGCCACGCCCGCGACCGCTTCCCGTGCGACCGCCTCGCCCACCACTGCTTCCCCCGCTCACCCGGCGCCCTCGGCGGAGCGGCCCCGGCCGTCGGCCGAACGCCGATCGGCTGATCGTCAGGCGGCGGAACGCCCGGGTGCCGAACGCCTGCGCCCGGCTCCCGGAACGGCCCCGGCGCCCGGTCCCGCCGCCACCCGGGCCGAGGCCCCCGCGCCTCCCGGCCCCGCGCCCACCGTCCAGCCCGCACCACTCGTGCGCCCCGCGCACCGGACGGCGGCGCCCGCGCCCCGGGGCCCGGGTTCGCAGGCCCGTACCCGGGGCGGGCTCGGCGCGCCCCTCTCCTCGCTGCCGCCGACCGCCGGTTCCGCGCCCGACGCCCCGCTGCTGGGCGACGCCCGCCGGACGCGGCCCGGAACCACGGGCCCGCTGCCGGACGGAGCACCCAGAGGGCTGCCGCCGACCCCCGCGCCCACGCCGCAGGCGCCCGCCGCAATGCCCCTGCGAGCCCCGGCCGACCCCGGTACGGCACCGGCCACGCCGTCCGCGCAGCCGGCAGCGGTCCCACGCACCGCCGACGCCACCCACACGGCCGCGGGCCCTGTCCGTACGTCCGTGAGCACCACCCCCCACACGGGCACGAGCACCGCTCCTCCTGCGTCCGCGAGCAGCGCCACCGCCCCCGCACCCGTGCTCGCCCCGGTCCGCGTCCGCCGGATCGGCCCGCGGGGCCGACAGGGACAGACGCAGGGGCCCGCGACGGGAGGAGGCCGTGCACCCGTCGCGGTCCAGCGGTCGCGCGCCCTGCTCGCCCGGCGGACCCTGACCGTGAGCACGGGAGCGGCCGAGGGCTTCTCGGCCCCCGTGCCGGCCACCGCCACCCGGCCCGTCGTGGCGGCGACCTGGCGGCGGGATGCCCAGCGCCCGGACCCGGCCGGGCCGCCGTCGTCGTCGGCTTCGGACGGTCCCGGCGCGCGCCCGGAGGCGCGCCGGGCCACCACCCCGGCGCCCACCCCGGCCACCGCGCCCGGCCGCGCCACCGTCCAGCGATCCGCCGCAGGCGCCCCGCAGACCGGGACCCCGCGAGGCACCGCCCCGGCGGTGCGCCGATCCACCCGCACGCCCCAACCCCCGCCCCCCGCCGGGCAGTCCACTCCACATACCCCATCCACCCCATCCACTCCACGCACCCCGTCCGCCCCGTCCCCCGTCCCGGTCGTGCGTCCGCATCCGCCCGGGTCGGCCCGGTCCGGGGGCGTCGCCGTGCCGGTGCAGCGGCTCCAGCTGCCGGTGGTACCCGAGACCGGCGCACCCGCCACCGGACCGGTTCCGCCCGGCGACGCCCCGTCCGCAGGACCGCCGGCGCTCACCGTGCGCGCCACACGCCCGGTAGCCGAGCGGCCCGGCGCGGCCCAGGGCGCCGGTGTCCCGGCGAGTCCCGCGCCCCGGAGCCCTGCCCCCGGCGGCCGAGCCACGGGCTCCCGGGCGCAGGCGGTCCAGCGGGCGGTGGCCGAGGCGGGGCTCTCCGGAGTGCCCGTGCGGGTGGTCCAGACGAAGCCCGCCCGTACCGCCGCCTCCGCGGACCCCTCCGCAGCCGGGCCGCACGCGTCCGGCACGCCGCAGCCGGACGAGACCACCGGCGTGGACATCGAGGAGCTCGCCCGCCGGCTGCTCGACCCGGTCAGCAGGCTGCTCCGGGCCGACCTGCGCAGAGGACGGGAGCGCACCGGACGGCCGTACGACGGCCGCCGCTGACACCGCGGCCCCGCGACTCCCCGCCCGCCCCGCCACCACCCCACGGACCGCAGAGAAGAAGAGAAGCGCACATGACGGACAACATCTTCGCGACGAGCGTGTTCTTCAAACTCGCCATCGGGGGAAGCGACCTGGGCGCCTTCCACACCTGCTCGGGGCTGGGCGCCGAGGTGGAGCTGGAGCAGTACGCCGAGGGCGGCAACAACGGCTTCACGTGGCAGCTGCCGGGGCGGATCACCTGGACCAACATCACGCTGACCCGGCCCGTCACCGCCGACACCCTGAAGATCGCGCGCTGGCTGAACGAGACGACCCAGCGGGTGGAGCGCAAGGACGGCGAGATCGTCGCGCTCCGGCCGGACCTCAGCCGGATCATCAGCTGGCAGATCCAGGGCATCGTGCCCGTGCGCTGGCAGGGTCCGTCCTTCGACCCGTCCAGTTCCGAGGCGGCGATCGAGACCCTGGAGATCGCGCACGAGGGCCTGGTGCCGTCCTGATGGCCCGCCCCCTCACCCGAGTTGACGACAGAGACGAGCAGGAAGGAGGGACCCCGTGGCCGCAGCCGCCCGCACGAGCCGTGCCCGTGCCCAGCTGACCATCATGGAACCGCCGACGGACGTGGGCGCCAAACCGTCCGGCACCCTCGCCCGGCTCACGTTGCAGTTCAACCCGGCGACGCTCTCCCTGTCCAAGAGCACCGAGTGGCGGCGTACCCCCTCCCGGACCGCCGGCGAGTCCGCGCTGCCCGAATTCGTGGGCAGCGGGCCCCGGTCGCTGTCCCTGGACGTCTTCCTGGACGCCACCGCCACCCACGACAACTCGGTGGAGAAGGCCGTGGAGCAGCTGATGACCGCCTGTGTGCCGACCCCGAGCAGCCTGGGCCGCAAGAAGCCGTCGAGCCCCTGGGTGCGGTTCGACTGGGGGACGTCGAAGACGACGTCGTTCGACGGGGTGCTCTCCAGCCTCTCCGTCTCGTACACGCTGTTCGACGTCGACGGGAAGCCGCTGCGCGCCACCTGCTCCCTGACGATCGAGGAGGCGAGCGTCGACCCGGCCGGGCAGAACCCCACGTCCGGGTCGAAGGAGGCGCGGCGCACCCACCGGGTCGTCGCCGGGGACAGCCTGCCGCTGCTCGCCTGGCGCGAGTACGGCGACGCCACCGCGTGGCGCACGATCGCCGAGGCCAACGACATCGACGACCCCATGCAGTTGCCCCCGGGCACGGAACTCCTCGTGCCGGGGCTGGAAGACCACGTCCCGGAGGACGCCCGGTGAGCCCCGCACCCGCCCGTTCCTTCGCCGCCGACCCGATCGTCGAGGCGCCCGCCGAGCTTCCCGCTGCCTGGGCCGCCCAGCTGGTGAGCTGCGCGGTCGACGAGAACATCGGCCTGCCCGACACCGCCGTACTGACCTACCGGGATCCGTACCACACCCTGCTCACCGCCACCGGGATCACCATCGGCACCCCGCTGAAGATCTCCGTGGTCACGGTCCAGGAGCGGGCCCGCGAGCGGCTGTTCACCGGTGAGGTGACCGCGCTCGAACTCGACAGCGACACCACCGGCTCCTTCACCGTCGTCCGGGCCTTCTCCAAGGCCCACAGGCTCCAGCGCGGGCGGAAGGTGGTGGCCTTCCGCAACATGAAGGCCGCCGACATCGTCCGCAAGGTCGCCGCCGGTGCCGGGCTCTCCTGCGGGAAGGTCGAGGCGGCACCCGTGATGTACAAGCAGCTCACCCAGCCCAACATCTCGGACTGGGACTTCCTCCAGTACCTGGCGGGCGAGAGCGGCGCGCACGTACGGGTGGACGAGAAGGGCCTGCTGCAGTTCGTGAAGCCGAAGCCGGCGGCCTCGGCTCCTTCGCCCGCCACGTCCGCGGCCAAGCATCCGATGGTGCTGGAGTACGGGCGCAACCTGCTGGCTCTGCGAGCCGTGCTGACCGGCGCGGACGGGGCCGACAGCGTCGAGGTGCGCGGCTGGGACGTGGAGACGAAGACCCGCCTCGTGGCACGCCAGCCGTCCGTCCGCTCCACCACGGTCGTCCCCGGGCTGAGCCCGTCCACCGCGGCCGGCGCGTTCGGCCCGAAGGCCCGGATGACGGTCGCCGACACCCCGTACCGGACCCAGGCCGAGGCCGGTGCGGTCGCCGGCGCGGTGGCCGCACGGGTCAGCTCCGGGTTCGGGGAGATCGAGGCGGTCGCCGAAGGAAACCCCCGGCTGCGGGCCGGCGAACCGGTCACCCTCGGCAACGTCGGACCCGCCTTCGCCGGCCGCTACACGGCGACCGCGTCCCACCACGTCCTCGACCCGCACGGCGGCTACCGCACGACCGTCCTGGTCAGCGCATCCCCCGACCGCTCCCTGACCGGACTCACCGGCGGCGGCGAGGCACCCCCGCGCGGCCCCCGCATCCCGGGCCTCGCGATCGGCGTCGTCACCGACATCCGTGAGGGCAGGGGCAAGGGCGAACGCGGCTCGGTCAAGCTGAAGTTCCCCTGGCTCGACGACACCTACGTGTCCGACTGGGTCCGTACGGTGCAGTGGGGCGGCCAGGGCGGCGGCGGGGTGTTCAGCCCCGAGGTCAACGACGAGGTGCTGGTCGGCTTCGAGCAGGGCCTGCTGGACAGCCCCTACGTGCTGGGCGGCCTCTACAACGGCGTCGACAAGCCGTCGCCGCACGACGTGCCGCTGGTCGACCCGACCAGCGGCAAGGTCAACCGACGCTCTCTGGTCTCCCGTTCGGGCAACCGGATCGAACTGCTCGACGCCCCGCGCGGCCCGTCCGGAGTGCGGCTGGCCACCGGCGACAAGCAGCTGGAGGTCACCCTGGACGAGCGGAAGGGCGAGATCGCGCTGAAGGTGTTCGCCCGCGGCACCTCCCGGGTGCTGAGCTCCCTGTCCCTCGGCAGGTCCGGGATCACGCTCGACGCCGGTACGGGGAACGTGGAGGTGAAGGGGGCCTCGGTGACCATCAACGGCAAGACCGGGGTCACCGTGGACGGCGGACTGCTCGCCGTCCTCAAGGCCAGGCTCATCCGGATCAACTGACACCCGAACCCGCCACCGGGACCGACTCCCCGGCCCAGCAAGGAGAACAGCAGCCATGCCCCCCGCAGCCCGCTCGGGCGATCCCACCGTCCACGGCGGCGTCATCGGCACCCCGCCACCGGGTGCGGTCGCCGTCGCCACCGTGCTGATCGGCGGCAGGCCGGCCGCCGTCACCGGCAGCCTCCACGTGTGCGTCATTCCTCCGCACGCCCTGCTCGGACCCGGGAACGTCGTCATGCCGAACCCGGCCGCCGTGGCCGCCGGCGCGGTCCTGATCGGCGGACTGCCCGCCGCCCGCATGGGCGACACCACCAGCTGCGGCGCCAAGATCCTCATGGGTGCGCCGAACGTCCTGATCGGAGGCCCGGTATGAGCGGGGCCGGATTCGTCGGCCGCGGCTGGGGCTTCCCGCTGCGGGTCGGCGCCACGGGCGGCATCGGCATGGTCGAACGGGACCAGGAGATCGAGGAGGCCATCGGCCTCGTCCTCGGCACCGCACCCGGGGAGCGGCCGATGCGCCCCGAGTTCGGCTGCGGCATCCACGACTACGTCTTCGCGCCCGGCGACGGCGCCACCGCGGGCCGCATCGCGCACGAGGTGCGTACGTCGCTGGAGCGCTGGGAACCACGCATCGAGGTGACGGACGTGGTGGTCGCCTTCGACACCGTCGACGAGGGAACCCTCTACATCGACGTGCACTACACCGTGCGCTCCACCAACGACCTGCGCAACCTCGTCTTCCCCTTCTACACGATCCCGTCCTCCGGGAGTCCGGAAGAACCGGAGGCGCGCTGATGTCCCTGCCCTCTCCCAACCTGGACGACCGCCGCTTCCAGCAACTCGTCGACGAGGCCAAGCGGTACGTCCAGCAGCGCTCGCCCGAATGGACCGACCACAACGTGTCGGACCCCGGGGTCACGCTCATCGAGACGTTCGCGTACATGGTCGACCAGCTGCTGTACCGGCTGAACCGGGTGCCCGACCGGAACTACTCCGCCTTCCTCGACCTGCTGGGCGTCCAGCTGTTCCCGCCGACGGTCGCCCGTGCCGACGTCGACTTCTGGCTGTCCGCCCCGCAGCCGGACACCGTACGGCTCCCGGCCGGTACGGAGGTCGCCACCGCCCGCGGCGAGACGGAGGAGGCGGTCGTCTTCTCGACCACCGAGGACCTGGCGATCGTCCCGAGTTCGCTGATCAGGCTGGTCACCGCCCCCGTGTCCGGGGACCAGACCGACCGCACCGCCCCGCTCGGCGCGGGCAAGGACATCCCCTGCTTCCAGTCCCGGCCGGAACCGGGCGACGCCCTGCTGTTCGGGCTGCCCACCGCCGTGCCCCGGTGCATCGTCGCCGTACGCCTGGACAGCCGGGTGGAGGGCGTCGGCGTCGACCCCCGGCAGCCGCCGCTCGTGTGGGAGGCCTGGGACGGCGCCCGCTGGGTGCTCTGCGAGACCGGGACCGACAGCACCGGCGGGCTCAACAGGCCCGGCGAGATCACAGTGTTCGTCCCCGCCGGGCACACCGCCTCGGTGACGGCCGGGATCAGGGCCGGCTGGCTGCGCTGCCGGGTCACCGCGCCCGAACCGGGGCAGCCCTTCTACTCGGAGTCCCCGACGATCCGGGAGGCCGAGGTCTTCACCGTGGGCGGCACCACGGGCGTCGAGCACGCGGAGACCGTCCTCGACGTCCCGCTCGGCGAATCCGAAGGCGTCGCCGGCCAGACGTTCTCCGTACGCAGGGTGCCGCTCCTGCTCGACGGGGAGCCGCCCGTCGTCCAGGTGTCCTCCGCCGAGGGCTGGCAGGTCTGGACACCGGTGGAGCACTTCGGCGCCTCGTCGCCGGACGACCGGCATGTGCGGATCGACGCCGTCACCGGCCGGTTCGCCTTCCCGCCGGAGGTCCGCGAGGCGGACGGCACGATGCGCGGGTACGGGGCGGTGCCCCCCAAGGGCGCCCAACTCCGTGTCGCGCGCTACCGGACGGGCGGCGGGGCCGCCGGAAACGTGGCCCGCGGCGCCATCCGCGTCCTGCGCAGCTCGGTGCCGTACGTCGCCGGCGTCACCAACCGCGAGGCGGCCCGCGGCGGGGTCGACGGCGAGAGCGTCGAGAACGCCAAGGCGCGCGCGCCCCACATCCTCCGGGTCCAGGAACGGGCGGTCACGGCCGAGGACCACGAGGTCATCGCCCGCGAGGCCGCGCGCTCGCTGCGCAGGGTCCGCTGCCTGCCCGCCGTCGCGGGCGAGGGCGGCGCGGTGCGGGTCCTGGTGGTGCCCGACGCGGTCCCCGACGAAGGCGGCCGGCTGCGGTTCGAGCAGCTGATCCCGCCGGACTCGGTCCTGGCGGCGGTCTCCGGGCGGCTCGACGAACGCCGCCTGGTCGGCACCCGGCTGATCGTGGAACCGCCCGCCTACGTGGGCGTCACCGTGGTCGCCGAACTGGTCGCGGACGCGGCCGATGCGGACCGCGTCCGGACGGAGGCACTCGACGCGCTGTTCCGGTACATCGACCCGCTGCGGGGCGGTACGGACGGGGCGGGCTGGCCGTTCGGCCGGCCCGTGCAGTACGGCGAGATCTTCGCCGTCCTGCAAGCCGTGCCCGGAGTCCGACTCGTCGACGAGGTAAGGCTGTTCCCCGCCGACCCGCTCACCGGACGCCGGGGAGCGGCGGCGGACCGCATCGACGTCGCCGCGAACGCCCTGGTCTTCTCCCACCAGCACCAGGTCGTCGTCACGGCCGCCGAGCCCGGCGGACGCCCATGACCAGGGCCTCGGTCCCCGGACTCCCCAGCCGCTACCCGATCGGCGGACTGCTGCCCGCCCTGTACGCGGACGACGACCTCGCCCAGCGCTTCACGGCCGGCCTCGACACGGTCCTGGCACCCGTCCTCTCCACCCTCGACAACCTCCCGGCCTACTTCGACCCCGCGCTGACCCCGGACGACTTCCTGCCCTGGCTGTCGTCCTGGGTCGGCGCCGACCTCGACCCCGCCTGGCCCGCGGACCTGCGCCGGGCCGTCATCACCCGCGCCGTCGAGCTCCACCGCTGGCGCGGAACCCGCCGCGGCCTCGCCGAACACCTCCGCCTCTGCTTCGGCGTGGAGGCCGACATCCACGACGGGGGCGGCGCGACGTGGTCGCCGGAACCCGGGGGTCAACTGCCTCCCGCCCCGACCGGGGAACTGCTGGTACGGGTCCGGGCACCGCACGGCCGGCCGGTCGACGCGGCCCGCGTACTGGCCGTGGTCCGGGCCTCGTGCCCCGCCCACCTCACCTGCCGGGTGGAGATCCTGCCGGGCACACCGCACGAGACAGGAGACTGACGTGACGCGCTCGTGCCCGGCGTGCGGGGCCGCCAACAACGAGGACGAGGACTTCTGCGGAAGCTGCGGTACGTACCTGGGCGGCTCGTCCGCGCGGCGCGCCCGGACGGCGGCGCCGGCGCCCGAGCCCGAGCCGGAGCTCGACGGCGACGACGCGCCGTCGGCACCGGCACCGGTCCCGGTCCAGGCACCACGTCCCGCGCCGACCCCGGCCGTCGCCCCGCCCCCGTCCCTGCCCCCATCCCCGTCCCCGTCCCCGTCCGCGCCGGTCGCGGAGGACCCGCCGCCGGAGCCCCCGGCACCCGCAGCTGCTCCCGTACCCGTACCCGAACCCGCCCCCGCCCCCGTCCGACCGGCACCTCCGGCTCCGGCTCCGGCTCCGGTACGGCCGGGACGGCCGGTCGAACCCGTGGCGGACGAGCCGGTGGTGGCCGTACAGCCCGGCGTCCCGATCGCCCAGCGCCCCGTCATCAGACCGGTCGTGGCGGACGACGAGCCGGAAGGCACGCCGTGCCCGTCGTGCGGGGCCTCCAACCGCCCGGGGCGGAAGTTCTGCCGCCGCTGCGCGGCGCCGCTGACCCCGGGTGAGCGGGCCGAACCGCTGCCGTGGTGGCGCACCAGGTGGCCCTTCGACCGCAAGGTACGGGCGGGGTCGGGACGCCTGCTGCGGGGCAGCCTGATAGCGCTGGTCATCGTCGGCCTCCTGGTCGCGGGCTTCCTGCTCGTACCGGCCGGGCGTTACGTCGTCGAGGACGTACGGGACAAGCTCGGCGGCACCGGGGAGATCAGCCCGACCGACGTCACGGCGAGCGCCGCGACCGCCGGACACCCGGCGAAGCTGGCCGAGGACGGGGTGACGAACACCTACTGGGGCGCCCCGAGGACGGGCGCCTCGCTGACGGCCGAGTTCGAGAAGCCGTTCCGGCTGGTCGGCGTCACCGTCCACACCGGGGTGTCCACGAAGCCGGAGGCGTTCCGGAAGGCGGCCAGGCCGACACAGGCGGACCTCCGCATCAGGACCAAGGACGGGAAGATCCACGAGAAGGCCTGGACGCTCACGGACAAGCCCGGCGAACAGACGGTACGGACGGGCATCAGCGACGTCGTCTCCATCGAGTTCATCGTGCGGGAGGCGGCGGGGCAGGAGAGCGGGCGGCCGATCGCACTCGGGGAGATCGAGTACTTCAAGCGCACCTAGGTGTATTGATTCCTGACACTCCGGCGGGCGTGCGGCCGGGCCCTCGGGCCCCGGCTGCACGCCCGCCGGAACGATGTGTCAGGTCATGGCGAGCCGGTCCACCAGCAGCTCCACCCTCGTTCCGGCTTCCTCGGGCAGCAGCCGGCCCGCTCGGGTCAGGGTCGCCAGGCCGTGCAGGGCCGCCCAGAACACCTCGGTGAACAGCCCCGGGTGGACGCCGTCGCCGGCAGCCTCGGCGAGGCATTCGAGCAGGGCGGCGAAGGCGTCCTTCAGCGGCTCGGGGGTGTCCTCCTGCGCGTACGCCAGGCCGCCGTCGAGCTGGAACAGGGCGTCGTAGACCGCCGGGTTGTGCTCGGCGAAGTCGAGGTAGGCGCGGGCGAGGGCGGCGACCCGCTCGCGAGTGCCGCTCGCTCGGGAGGCCGCGGCACGTACCGCCGCGGCCAGTTCGGCGGCGCCTTCCAGGGCGACGGCGCCGATGATCTCGCGCTTGCCGCGGAAGTGGCTGTAGAGGACGGGCTGGCTGTATTCGATGCGCTCGGCGAGCCGGCGGGTGGTGACTGCGTCCCAGCCCTGCTGCTCGGCGAGTTCGCGGGCCGTCGCCACGATGAGGCGCTCGCGCTCCGCCCGTTCGCGCTCCTTGCGTTCCTTTACCGACATGACTTGACCCTAGCACCGCTAGACAACCGAGCGCTAATAGCGCTAGCGTCGCCTCATCGCCTAGCAACGCTAGTTCTCGGAGGGATCGTCATGCTCAGCACACTCGAGGTCGTCACCACCGTCATCGTCGGCCTGATGGTGGGGGTGGAGTTCTCGGTCGCCTTCATCCTGGGCCGGATCCTGGACGCGCTTCCCGAGGACAGCCGCCAGCTCGGCCACGCCCACGGCGGCCGGATGCTCGGCGCCCTGATGCCGTTCTGGTACATAGGCTCGCTCGTCCTCGCCGCGATCTGGGCCGTCGCCGGATGGCACCGCCCCGGCGCCGGACTCGTCGTCATCGCCGCCGGACTGCTGATCGTCAGCGTGGTCATGTCGATCCTGCTGCTCGTCCCGATCAACAACCTGAACAAGACCTGGACCCCCGAGAACCGGCCCGCCGACTGGAAGGAGCAGCTGCACCGCTGGAACCGCTACCACTACGCCCGTGTCGCCGTCATCGTCGCCGCGTTCACCCTGCTGGTCGCCGCCCTCGCCTGATACCGCCCGTGCCCCGGCACGCGCCGGATCCCTGCCGGACGTACGCGCCCCGGCAGGGTCCGGCTCCACGAAGCACGCCAAGCCGACGAGGACCCACAGGGAGAAGAACCATGTCACTGAGGAAGATCAACACCGTCCTGGCCGCCGCCTTCATCCTCTTCATCCTCTGGTTCGGGACGGAGTACATCCTGCGCCCGGAGACTGTGGCGCCGGGCTTCGGCCTGCCGAGCCGGCCGTCCGGCGACGGCGGCGGCTTCCTCGTCGTCAAGGGAATCCGCGACGTCGTCCTGGCCCTGGTCCTGGGCGTCCTGCTGGTGACGGGTCACCGCCGGGCGCTGGGCTGGGCGCTGCTGGTGGAGGCCCTCGCCGCGTACGGCGACATGGGCAACGTGCTGGCCCACCACGGCTCCCTGGCCACCGCGCTCGGCGTCCACTGCCTGACGGCGACACTGATGGTGGTCAACGGCCTGCTGATCATGCGCGAGACCCGCAGCGTCGCGGCCGCCGCGGCAAGGCCCGTTCCGCAGCCCGCCTGAGGCCTCCGGCAGATGCCGGAGGCCTCAGGCGGGCGGATTCCGGGTGTGGTCGGTTCAGTCCAGGGAGTTCAGCATCGCCGCTTCGAGGTGGTTGGCGGCGTTGCGGTGGCCGAGAGCGTTGGGGTGCACGAAGGACAGCTGGTCGGGGGCGGTGAGGAAGCCCTCGACCCACTTGCCGGCGTCGCAGACGCTGTGGTTCTTCGAGGAGTCGTACAGGTCGACGAACGACGCGGCTTCCTGGGTTCCGGCCGACTTCTCGATGGTCCTGTTGAGCGGTTCGAGAACGTCGGTGCGCAGCCAGTCCAGATCGCCCGCGGTGATGGCGGCGAACTGCGTCGGGTCGTTGTAGCGGCACTTGGAGGTGTCCGCGGGAACGATGGTGGGGTAGCCGACGGCCAGGATCTTGGCGTGCGGGGCGCGCTCGTGGAGCACGGTCAGCATCCGGTCGTACTCCCGGCTCACCTTGTTCAGCCGGGCCGGGATGCCGGCGGCCAGGGCGTCCTTGCACGGGGTGCCCGAGCCGCCGTTCTCCTCGCCCAGCTTCGGGCACTGGCTGAGGATGTCGGCGAAGCCGAGGGTGTTGCCGCCCGCGCCGACGGTGATCACGTCAGTGCCGGGTCCCACCGCGACGGACTGGGGAGGCACCGCGGGGAACGGGTAGTCCGGGTCCTCGGGGAAGGGCGGCGGCAGGTGGCGGCCGATCGGCTCCTGGGCCTCGCTCGCAGCCGTCGCGCGGGATCTCGAAGACATCGCCCGCGGCCGGAATGACCCCGGCGGTGTACGAGTCCCCCAGGGTGACCCACTGACGGTCCGCGGCCGCGGCGGGCTGTGCCCCGACGAACTGGGCGGGGAGGATGGCGGCGGCGGTGAGGGCTGTGGCCGAGCCGAGCAGGGCCATACGCGTAGGAATGCGTGTCACGGGTTCTCCAGGCAGATGGTGTTGCCACCACTTCGAGTACGAACGGAGAGTGACCGTATCTGCGCCGTTCGCCACGGACGGTAGTATTTGGACGCCTGGGGCATCCTCTGTGGGTAGCCCGGAGTTCCATGCCCAAGGCATTTGCCCCTGTGGATGACCGGGTCGGTGCGCTCCTTGTGCGACATGGGCACCGCTCTTGATCATTTGTGGGCCGCCGGCCGGGTATGCGTTCCGGCGGCGGCTGTCTTGTTCTTGATCATCGGCGGGCTCGGCATTCGCCCTTACGGGGCGCCGGGTGGTGCGGTCAGTGCCCGGCGAGGCGTTCCGTCAGGCGGGACAGCAGGGCGACGGATTCGCTCAGCTGCTGTCGTTCGCCGGCGTCGAAGGTGTCGCGGATGGCGGCGCCGAGGGCGCCCGCGCGGAGGGCGCGTTCCCGTTCGAGGCGGGTGCGGCCCGGGTTGGTGAGGTGGAGAAGGAGCTTGCGGGCGTCGTGGGGGTGCGGTTCCCCGTGGAGCAGGCCGTCGGCGAGGAGGTCCTTGACCGACTTGGCCGCCGACTGGTGCGTGACGCCGCGCAGGCGGGCCAGGTCGGCCGTGGTCAACGGGCCGCGGCGATCGAGGAACCCGAGGATGGCGGACTCGCCCGGAGGCATGGTGTCCACGGCTCGCACCGCCCGGACCAGCTCGCCGAGTGACCGTCGCAGTTCCTCGGCCAGTACGTCTTCGTCCATGGACTCATCCTAGCCGGAATTATGTGATCAGGTTGTACAGTTGAGTTGTATAAATAAGTCGGCGTTGAAGGAGCGGGATACCGGTCATGGAGCTCACCAAGTTCGGTCATGCGTGTGTGCGGCTGGAAAAGGACGGGCGCCGACTGGTCATCGACCCGGGCGGTCTGACCGACCCCGGGGCGCTGGAAGGCGCCGACGCCGTGCTCGTCACGCACGAGCACTTCGACCACTTCTCGGAGGAGGTGCTGCGCCGGGCCGCCGCGGCGCAGCCGGATCTGCGGATCTGGACCAACTCCTCCGTCGCGAAGCAACTGGACGGCCTCGGTGGGCAGCTCGCCGTCACCGGGGACGGCGACGCCTTCGAAGCGGCGGGCTTCGAGATCCGGGTGCACGGTGCCTGGCACGCGGTCATCCACCCGGACATCCCTCGTATCCCCAACATCGGATTCCTGGTGGACGAGACCCTCTTCCACCCCGGCGACGCCCTGACCGTCCCCGACGGCCCGGTCGGCACGCTCCTGCTGCCCGTGCACGCG
The DNA here is from genome assembly GCF_044756845.1 of Streptomyces sp. NPDC091416. Classification (NCBI taxonomy): domain Bacteria; kingdom Bacillati; phylum Actinomycetota; class Actinomycetes; order Kitasatosporales; family Streptomycetaceae; genus Streptomyces; species Streptomyces sp. NPDC091416. Next base: position 1,110,665 of record NZ_JBIVTU010000001.1, on the reverse strand, counting down.
CCCTGGTCCACCGTCGGCGATCTGATCGACTACGTGCGCGAGGTCGCTCCCCGTGACACCTACGCCGTGCACGACGGGGCCCTCAACGACATCGGCACCGCGATGGTCGGAGGATTTCTCGGCGAGCGTGGCCCCGGGGTTCCCGCCCGCTACCACCGGTTGGCCCCGGGCATGAGCGCCCGGATCGACTGAACCACCCGGGAGCGGTGGGCGCCCGGTCAGCCGCGATGGCGCTGCGCGTAGCGCTCTGCCGCATCCAGCAGCCAGCCGTCCGCTTCGGCCCGGTCGACCGGGCCGATCAGTCGGGCACCCTCCACGCAGCGGGGGTCGTCGGCCTCGGCGAGGCCGCTGACGGCCTTGATGCGGACCAACTGATCGTTCTCGCCCAGGAATCCGGCCAGGATGTCGGCGACCGCCGGGCCGCGGCCCTCGAACTCGTAGAGGACCTCGCACACGCTTGCGCGGACGCGGGAGTCGGCGTCGCGGCCCAGCGCGGCGAGCACGTCGAGGGCCTCGGGGTGGGTGTACGCGTATCGCGTCCTGTTCAGCGCCGAAGGCACCTGGACGCGGATCCTTGGGTCCGGGTGCGTCCGGAGGCTCAGCCCCACTTCCTCGACCCTCGGATCGTCCACGAGGTTCAGCCCTCTCAGGACCGACGCGAGCACCGTCGGGTCAGTCTCCTCGGTTGCCCACGGCAGGAGGACGTCCAGGGCTCGAAGCTCCCAAGGGCGTTCCCCCGAGGGGGCGGGACGGTCGACGACGAGGAAGTGCCACACCAGGTCCGCGTCCCAGGCCTCCGCGTCGGACCTTTCGGCGAGCACGGCTGCCGCTTCCCACCAGTCGGCGTGGTCCGAGTCGGCCCGGGCGAGCCCCCGGCCGATCAGCTCGTCGTATGACCGGCGCACCCCGAACTCCGCCTCCAGGCGGGTGAGGACGGCGGAGTGCCCGTCGCAGACACGCACCCCGCCGAGGGAGACCACGTGGTACTCGTGGACACCGGAGTCATCGACGAACCGGCGGCAGGCGACCGGGCCCGTCGCGCCGGTCGCGAGGCGGATCCCGGCCTCGGCGCCGGTCTCGTACCAGTGCCGGGCGCAGGCCAGCAGGGCCGTCCGGTCCTCTTCCGTGATTCGGTCCGCGGTATGCCTGAGCAGGGCGACGGTCACGCCGGCATGGCCGGAGGCCACGGCCCGCAGCAGCGGTGTGCTCCCGTCGGGCAGCGACCGGAGTGGATCGGCGCCGGCGTCCAGCAGGGCATCGGCCACGTACCCGTCGAACGCGGCGACGGCGAGGCGCAGCACGGACACGCCGTCGGCGTCCGTCGTCTCCGGGCCGGCCCCCGCTCCCAGCAGGTCCCGCACGACAGGCGCGCGCCCGGCGCGAACCGCCGCGATCAGCTGGTCCTCCGCCATTGTCCTGCCTTCGGTCGCCTCCGGTGGGCAGCGTAGTCGGCCGGGGCGATCAGGAGAGGAACCGGACGTCCTCGGGCGCGAGTTGAGCCGTCACCACCCCGTGCAGCAACTCCGCGTCCACGAAGTCCCCGGCCTCGGGCGGCCCGCACCGCCAGCTGAGCGGGTACGTGTTGCCGTGGGCGGCCGGGATGCCCACGTACTGGTCGCGGGCCGTCGGCCCGAAGCAGGTCGCGCCCGGCGGCCAGTCGAAGTCCTGGCTCGCCCCGGGTTCGAGCAGGAAGTACGTCCACCGCCCTCCCGCGACCTCCCGCACGACGGGCCCCGGATCGCCGTCCGTGAGCGTGGCGAGGTGGTGCAGCACCGCCTCGCCCCGCACGCCGCGCAACCGGATCGCGTCGAAGTGGATGCCGGTCAGGTGGAGTTGGAGCCCCGAGGCGGGTACCCATTCGGGGTGCTTCTTCTGCGTCATGGCTACGAGCATTCCGCTGGTTGCGTAGCGTGACCAGGAGGACACGATCCACATCGGGCCGATGTGGGGAGGGTGGTGGCGGCTGTGGGGACGAGTGGCGAGACGACGCGCGGGCGGCGGCTGGTGGGGGAGCTGATCCGCATCCACCGAGTGCGGGCCGGGCTCACACAGAAGGAGGCGGCGGAGCAGCTGCTGATCTCGGAGTCGCTGATGGGCGCGGTCGAGCGGGCGGAGCGCATCCCGTCGCGTGAACTGCTGATCGACGCGGACCGGGTGTTCGGGGCGGGCGGGGCGCTGAAGGCGTGCTGCGAGCTGGTGGACGAGGAGAAGTACCCGCCGAAGTTCCTGGACTGGGCGAAGCTGGAGCGGAACGCGCGGGTCATCAGCGCGTACGAGACGATGCTGATCCCGGGCCTGCTCCAGACGGAGGCGTACGTGCACGCCCTGTACCGGTCCCGCGTACCGGCGTACACGGAGGACGAGATCGCCCGGCACGTCGGAGCAAGGCTGGAACGGCAGACGGTGTTGTCACGTACACCGCCGCCGCGTATCGGGTACGTCATCGAGGAGTCGGTCCTGGACCGGACGCTGGGCGGCCCCGAGGTGCTGAAGGAGCAGCTGCGGCACGTGCTCGACTGCGTGGAGCGGTTCAACCACCTGACGGTGCAGGTGATGCCGTCGGCTCAGCACACGCATGCGGGGTTGAACGGGCCTATGCAGTTGATGTCCACGGCGGAGGGCCGCAATCTGCAGTTCGCGGAGGGTCAGGGCGGCGGTAGGTTGATCTCGAAGCCGGAGCAGGTGAGTGATTTGTTCGATCTCTTCGGCATTCTGCGGGCGCAGGCGCTCAACCCCTGGAAGTCCGCAGAGATCATCGAGACGAAGGTGAGGCAACTGTGAGCTACGGCCCCGGACTGACCTGGTTCAAGTCCAGTTACAGCAACAACGAGGGCGAAGCCTGCATCGAAGTCGCCTACGACTGGCGCAAGTCCACCTACAGCGGTACCTGGGATGCAGCCTGCGTAGAGGTCGCCACCTGCCCCCACACCGTCCACGTCCGCGACTCCAAGGTCACCGACGGCCCCACCTTCGCCGTCGCCCCCGCCGCCTGGACGGCCTTCCTGCGGCACGCCTCGAACGCCTAGACGATCAATTCAGGTGGCCCATCGGCTACCGCTTGAGGAGTTCCGCCGGCATGGCGCTGGTTGCCTGGCTGTCTGGTCCGCCGGGAGGAACGCGCGCCGGCCGGTCTCCAGCCGGCTGACGCGCCGCCGGGTGTGCCACTCACGCAACGCTTCGGCGAGCCCGCCTCCGGTCAGTTCGCTGATCATTCCCTCTGTGTACGCGTCCGGCGGCTGATCTGCCATTCCCTGCGGGGAATTGTCGCGGGACGGCCGACGGCTGCACGGTCGTTGCCGCACGCCGACCATTCGCAACCCAGGGGAACAGGCATGGCTGACATCGACATCCACCACCTCACCGACCGTTACGTCGCCGTGTGGAACGAACCCGATGCGGAGCGACGCCGCGTCGCGGTTCGCGAGCTGTGGTCCGCCGACGCGGTCCATGTCCTGCAGCCTCCTCAGGAGCTCCGGGAGACCGCCGCAGGGCTGGGCTTCGATCGCTTCGTTCTGGAGGCGCGCGGGCACGACGCGTTGGACTTCCGGGTGACGCGGGCCTACGAGGAGTTCGTCGCGCCGGGCACCTTCGTCTTCCGGTCCCGTTCCCACCCCGTAAGGCTTCACGATCTCGTCAGGTTCACCTGGGAAATGGCGAGCCGGGACGGGGATGCGGTCGCCGGCGTCGGGCTGGAGGTTCTCATGCTCGGCCCCGACGGTCGCATCGTCAGCGACTACCAGTTCATCGAAGGCTGACGGCGATGACGGCAACGCTCCCGTCGAAGGTGCGCAGTTACCACGTCACCGCGGGGAGCGGAATCGACGGCCTGTCGCTGAGCGCGCACGAGCCACGCGAGCCCGGGGAGGGGGAGGTAGCGGTCGCGGTCCACGCCGCCTCGCTCAGCTTCCGCGAACTGCTGGTGGTACGAGGACAGTACGTGCTGCCCGTCAAACCGGGCGTCATACCGGTCTCGGACGGCGCCGGTGAGGTCGCCGCCGTCGGGCCGGGTGTCCGGCGAGTGCGCCCGGGCGACCGCGTCACCGCCGCACTGTTCCCGCGGTGGCTGGACGGACCGCTGAAGCCGGCGTACCTGCCGCAACTGGGCGGCTCGCTGGACGGAATGCTGACCGAGCTGGCCATCCTGCCCGAGGATGCCCTCGTGCCCGTCCCCGACCACCTCTCCTACGAGGAGGCGGCGACCCTTCCCTGTGCCGCCGTCACTGCGTGGAACGCCCTGACGGGCGACGGCCGCGGCATCCGGCGCGGGCAGACCGTGCTGGTCACCGGATCCGGCGGCGTCTCGCTGTTCGCGTTGCAGTTGGCCAAAGTCCTGGGCGCGAGGGTCATCGCCACGACGAGCCGCGCGGACAAGGAACAGCGCCTTCGCGATCTCGGAGCGGACGAGGTCATCAACTACCGGGACGTCCCGGACTGGCACACTGCAGCCCGCGAGGTCACCGCCGGACAAGGTGTCGACCGCGTCATCGACACCGCCGGGACGCCGGAGCAGTCGCTGAAGTCGGTCGCCGTCGACGGGCACATCGCCCTCGTGGGGTCCGTCTCCGGGAACTGGCCGCCGATCGACTCCCGTCTGCTGTTCGGCGTCGCCGCTACGGTCCGGGCGCCGGCCGTCGGCAGTCGTGCTCAGTTCACCTCGATGAACAGCGTCATCACCGCGCATCGACTCCGGCCTGTCCTCGACCGGGTGTTCCCGTTCGAGGAAGCCCCGGCCGCATACCGGTACTACGAATCGGCCGGCCCGTTCGGAAAGGTCGTCATCACGATGAGCTAAGGGCTGTCCCGCCAGGAATTGCGGGACAGCCCTTGGCCGGCTCTGCGATCGCCGACCTCCGGAAGCGGACCATTCGACGACTATCCGCTTGCAGACGGGGAGCCGGGTCGGTTAGGAAGCTTGCATGCTCAGCGGCAACAAGGTCGGGCTCAGGGCCCGGCACGAGGACGACATCCCCATTCTGCGGGCCGAGCTCTACAACGACGTGGTCAACGCCTCACGGTCCGAGGGCGGGCCGTGGCGGCCGATGGCGCCCGACTCGAAGGACCCGCGGCTCGTGGGCGACGAGAAGGATCAGGCGTGCGTCCCGTTCTCCGTCGTGGAGTTGGGCGAGGGCACCCTGGTCGGCGTCGCGTCGCTGTGGGGCATCGACAACCACAACCGGTCCGCGCACATCGGCCTCGGACTGCGGCCGTCCGCCCGCGGCAAGGGCTACGGAACCGACGCGGTGGCGGTCCTGTGCCAGTACGGATTCGTCGTGCGCGGCCTGAACCGGCTGCAGATCGAGACGCTGCCGGACAACGCCGGGATGCTGGGCTCCGCCGAACGCAACGGCTTCGTCCGCGAGGGCGTGCTGCGCTCCGCGGCGTGGGTGATGGGCGAGTTCCTCGACGAGGTCCTGCTCGGGCTGCTCGCCCGGGACTGGAGGCCGACGCTGAAGGGCTGAGGCCCGCCCGGGGTCACCGCGCGGGTTCTGCGAGGACCTGGCCGGCCGTGGCGAAGTGGTGCTCGGCCGGCTTCAGTACTTCGTAGAGGTAGCCGAAGTACTCCGTCTCCGCCGTTCCCGTGAGCACGGCCAGCAGGAAGGCGAGGCATCCCATGTCGTGGGCTTCCCAGAGCGGGCCCCGGCCCTCGTTGTAGAGCACGGTCCACCGGTCAGGGTGCTGACCGGGGCGCACCAGCCAGTACAGGAACGCTCCCGAGCCCGCCTCGAACGCCCACGGCACGATGCGCGCACCGGACTCCAGCAGGCCGTCGGGCTTCTCCTCGCCGTCCTCCCACAGGCTCTCCAGGATGTCGAGCCGTTCCGTCGTCTGCGCGCACAGGTCGAAGTCGGCGTGGACGGAATCAGGAACGAGCAGCCAGACCGTCTCGTCGAAGACGCCGTCGCCGTATGTCTCGACGAGCTGCTTGTAGTCGGTGGGCAGCGGTGTACCGACCGCATGCTCGGCCTCGGCCCAGTCGCGCACCGGCGGCGGAACGGCGGGCGGTGGGCACAGGCGGACCAGGGCGTCGAGGGCATCGGAGGTGGCCATGGCGTGAGGCTAACCAACGCGCCCCGGCCGGTGCGCGGAGCCGGCCCTCACAACCCCGGCGCCCCCCACACCGGAAACCACCGGCCCAGGTCCTTCTCCACCCGCAGGTCGTCCCCGAGGGCGGCCCGGACCTGGAGCTCCAGCTGGTTGTCCCGCTTCTCGCCGCCGCCCGGCACCGGGGCGAACGGGTAGAACGTGCCCCGCTTGTAGAGGTAGACCAGCGCCAGCGACCGGCCCTCCGGGTCCCGGAACGCGATCAGCGAGCAGAGCAGCTGCGGGCCGAAGCCGCCGTCCTGGAGGAGGGTGTTGACCGCGTGCAGGTCGTTGACCAGCGCGGCGAGGTCATCGCGCGGCTGCCGGGCGAGCAGCCAGGTGTAGCCGTACGAGTCCCGGCTGAACTCCACCGGGATGCCGCCGCGCCCGGTGTCCGCGTCGAGCAGCTCCCGTACGTCCTGCTGGATACGGGCGAAGCCGGCGCCCTCCACACCGGCGAAGCACACCGATCCGAGGCCGGTCGGGACGAAGCCCGTGGCCGCCTGGAGGGTCAGCGCGGCGGACGGGACGGCGAAGAGCTGGTCGAGGTCGGGGCGGACCGGCTTGCTGCGGCCCAGGATGGTGTCGAGCAGACCCACAGTGGCTCCTTACGGGCGGGACAGGTCGGCGGAGATGCGGGCCAGCTGGTCCAGGCGCTGTTCCAGCGTGGGGTGGGAGGAGAGCAGGCGGCTCAGGCTCTCCTTGGAGGAGAAGGCGGGGACGAAGTAGAAGGCGTTGTACGGCTCCGCCTTCCGCAGGTCCTCCGTCGGGATCCGGGCCATCTGGCCGCTGACCTTGGTGAGGGCGGAGGCGAGGGCCGAGGGTCTGCCGGTGAGCAGCGCGGCCGTGCGGTCGGCGGAGAGTTCGCGGTAGCGCGACAGCAGCCGGGTCAGCAGGAAGCTCAGGGCGTAGACGACCGCGCTGATCAGGGGGATCAGCATGATGATGATGCCCGAGGGGTCGTTGCTGCGGTTGCTGCGGGCGAAGCCGCCCCAGAGCGCGACGCGGGTGATCATGCCCGCGAGGACGCCCAGGAACGAGGCGATCGTCATGACGGCGACATCGCGGTGCGCGACGTGCGACATCTCGTGGGCGAGGACGCCCTCCAGCTCCTCCGGTTCGAGCCTTCGCAGCAGGCCCGTGGTGGCGCAGACGAGGGCCGACTTCTCGCTGCGGCCGGTGGCGAAGGCGTTGGGGACGTCGCTCTCGGCGATCGCGACGCGGGGCTTGGACATGTCGGCGAGCGCGCAGATCCGGTCGATCGCGCCGTGCAGCTCCGGCGCCTGCTCGGGGGTGACCTCGCGGGCGCCCATGCTGAAGGCGGCGATGCGGTCGCTGAACCAGAACTGGGCGACGAACATGCCCCCGGTGATGATCAGGATGATCGGCCAGGCGCCGCGCATCACGGCCAGCAGGACGCCGACCAGGACCACGTACAGCAGGCCGATCAGGAACATGGTGGTGACCATGCGTGTGGTCAGACCGCGGTCGGCGGCGTACCGGCTACGGGTTCTGGTCATGGGTGACCTCCAGTCCTCGCCTGCCTCCATGGTGCTCCTCGGTGGCCGAAAGTGGATGCGTCCGCTCCGCTCGCGGCATTTGGCCGAACAGGACCTAGCTGTTTAGGTGCCTGAGGCATCTAGTGGTGGGTGATCGGTACGACACCCCCCTCTCCTTGCGAGGCCCGCCGTGACAGAGACCGTGACCGAGACAGAAACCGAGACAGAAACCGAGACCGTTTCCTTCCCGCAGGACCGCACCTGTCCCTACCAGCCGCCGGCCGGCTATCCGAGCGCGAGCCGCGGCCAGCGGTCCGTGTCCCGCGTACGGCTCTTCGACGGCCGTACGGTGTGGCTGGTGACCGGCCACGCCGAGGCCCGGGCCCTCCTGGTGGACCCGAGGCTGTCGTCCGACCGGGAGAATCCCGCGTTCCCGTTCTTCGCCCGGCGGCTGGCATCCACCAGCCAGCGGCGCATCGAACTGCTCGGCCTCGATGATCCGGAGCACAATGTGCAGCGCCGGATGCTGATTCCGAGCTTCACGGTCAGGCGGGCGGCGGCGCTGCGGCCGGGCATCCAGGAGATCGTCGACCGGCTGCTCGACGCGATGGTCGCGCAGGGCCCGCCGGCCGAGCTGGTCGAAGCCTTCGCGCTGCCCGTGCCCTCCATGGTCATCTGCGCGCTGCTGGGCGTGCCCTACACGGACCACGAGTTCTTCGAGGCGCAGTCCCGCAAGCTGCTGCGCGGCCCCGCCGGCTCCGACGTCGAGGCGGCGCGGGACGCGCTGAGCGCGTACTTCCGCGCACTGATCGAGCGGAAGCGGCGGGACCCGGGCGAGGGACTGCTCGACGAGCTCATCGCCAAGCAGCTGGACACCGGGGCCGTGGACCTGGAGGAGCTGGTGCGGCTGGCCCAGATCCTGCTCGTGGCCGGTCACGAGACGACGGCGAACATGATCTCGCTCGGCACCCTCACCCTGCTCCAGCACCCGGACCAGCTGGCCCGGATGCGTGACGGGGGCGACGGGGTTCCGGCCGCCGTCGAGGAACTGCTGCGCTTCCTGTCCATCGCCGACGGGCTCTCCCGGGTGGCCGTCGAGGACATCGAGGTGGGCGGGGTGACCCTGCGGGCCGGGGACGGTGTCCTGCTGTCCACGGCGGTGATCAACCGGGACGAGGCCGCCTATCCGTCGCCGGACGCGCTCGATCTCGGGCGCGGGGCGCGCAACCACGTCGCCTTCGGGTTCGGCATCCACCAGTGCCTGGGCCAGAACCTCGCGCGGGCCGAGCTGGAGATCGCGCTGCCCGCGCTCTTCGCCCGGCTGCCCGGCCTGCGGCTGGCGGTGCCGGCCGAGGAGATCCCGTTCAAACCGGGGGACACGGTTCAGGGGCTCATCGAGCTGCCGGTGACCTGGTGACCGGGGCCCGGGCGGAAGGACGGACGGACATGGCGGAGATGCGGATCGATATCGACCGGGACGTGTGCATCGGCGCCGGGCAGTGCGCTCTCGCCGCGCCGAAGGTGTTCACGCAGGACGACGACGGGCTCAGCGAACTTCTGGCGGATGCCGAGCCCGGGCCCATGGTCGGCGAGGCGGCCCGCGCCTGCCCCGTACAGGCCATCACGATCGGCTGACGCGGTCCGCCGGGGCGGCGCGGCCGGTCAGGGCCAGAGCAGCTCCCGCTCCCAGCCACCGGCTCCGTCCTCCCGGCGGTAGCGCAGCCGTACGTGCCGCCGCCGGGCGTCGCCCTGGAAGAACTCGACCTCGTGCGGCTCGACCACGTACCGCGTCCAGCTCGCCACCTCCGCGTCCGGCTCCTCCCGCGCCCGCTGCCACGCCGCGTCCGAGGCCCGGTCGAGCTCCGTCGTCGAGCCCAGCACCTCGCTCTGCCGCCCCACCAGTGCGGAGGCGAGCGCCCCGGCCGAGCGGGCGTGCAGGTCGGCGCTGCTTTCGGCGGGGGAGCAGGCGGTGACCGGTCCCCGGACGCGTAGCTGCCGGCCCTGCGCGGGCCAGTAGAAGCCGAGCGCGGCGTACGGACGGGCGGCGAGCTCGCGGCCCTTCGCGCTGGTGGCGTGCGTGGCGAAGTGCCAGCCGCGCGCGTCGGCGTCGTGCAGCATCAGCGTGCGTACGTCGGGCAGGCCCTCCTCGTCCACGGTGGCCAGCGTCATCGTGTGCGGCTCGGCCTGCCCGGCGGCGACCGCCTCCGCGAACCAGGCGTGGAAGAGGGGGAGCGGGGCGGGGGGTGCCGTGGCCGGGTCGAAGGCGGGGAGCTCGATGTCCCAGACGCGCTGGGCGTGGAGCAGGCCGAGGAAGGCGCGGTGTGCGGTGGAGTCGGATGCATCGGTCATGCCCCCATTCCACCCGGTGCGGCGAAGTCGGCGGGTGAGTGGAGAGCGAAGTGGGCGCGGCGGACAGGCTCGGACGCGTGAGTGGGCGCCTGCATCGCCTTCCACTCCGACGGAAACGATCGCATCCGGCGGGACGATGTAGCACACCGGGACACAAGGGGCTACGCTGGGTCCATGAAGACCATTACGCAGCGGGAATTCCGGAATCGGTCCGCAGACGTCATGGACGCCGTGGAGGCCGGCGAGATCTTCCACATCACGCGCAACGGCATAGAGGTCGCGGAACTTCGCCCGCTCACGCGCAAGCGGAGCCTGAGCGCGGAGGAGCTGGTGGCCCGGCATCGGCGGCTCCCCCGTGTGGACGGCGCGTTGATGCGTCGCGAGGCGGACGAGTTGTTCGGTGACGAGGACCGGGCCGGGGACGACGACCCGTGGGAGCGTACGCGTGGCTGAGCGCTACCGTGCGGGAGTCCTGGACACCTGCACGTACATCGACCTCGACCTGTTGCGCGCCGAGGACCTGCCCGCATTTCCGGCGCTCACCGCCGTGACCATGGCTGAACTGCAACAAGGTGTGGCGGTGGCCCGGGATCCGGCCGGGAGGGCGGCGCGGATGGAGAAGCTGGGAGCGGCCGTGGCCGACTTCGAACCGCTTCCCTTCGACGGAGACGCGGCTGCCCGTTACGGAAGCATGGTGTCCCTCGTCGTCGCGGCGGGCCGAAACCCCCGGCCCCGGCGCATGGGCCTGATGATCGCTTCCATCGCCTCGGTCAGGGGACTGCCGCTCTTCACGCGCAACGCGGACGACTTCACAGGGCTGGAGAGCGTGCTCACCGTCGTCGCCGTGTGAGCCCGCCGGGGGCCTCCCGCGCCGGGTGCGGCCTCACCCCCGCCCCAGCACCACCGTTCCCGACGAGCAGAACCAGCCGCCCGTCCCCGACGCCACCGCCAGTTCCGGCAGCCGGCCCCCGGCCTTGCGCACCTGGCGGGCCCCCGCCTCGCCGCGCAGCTGGCGTACCGCCTCCACCAGGAGGAACAGTCCGCGCATCCCGGGGTGGCAGGCGGACAGGCCGCCGCCGTCCGTGTTCACCGGGAGCTCGCCCGTGAGGCCCGTGCGGCCCTTCTCGACGAATGAGCCGCCCTCGCCCTTCGCGCAGAAACCCAGGTCCTCCAGCGTCACCAGCGTCATATAGGTGAACGCGTCGTAGATCTCCGCGAGGTCGATGTCCGCCGGACGAACGCCCGCCCGCTCGAAGGCGATGCGGCCCGAGACGGCGGCGGGGGAGACCGTGAAGTCGTCCCACTCCGACATGGTGGAGTGCGAGACGTGCTCGCCGGTGCCGAGGATCCAGACGGGGGCCTTCGCCGTGTCCGGTACGTACTCCTCGGCCGCCAGCAGTACCGCGCAGCCGCCGTCGCTGCGGATGCAGCAGTGCAGCTTGGTGAACGGGTCGGCGATCATCGGGCCCGACAGCACCTCGTCGACCGTGACCGGGGTACGGAACATCGCGTCCGGGTTGGCCGCCGCGTTCGCCCGGGCCTGCACCGCCACCTCGGCCAGCTGCTCCAGTGTGGTGCCGTACTCGTGCATGTGGCGGCGGGCGGCCATCGCGTACTTGGCGATCAGCGAGTGCCCGTACGGCACCTCGAACTGGAGCGGACCCCGGGCGCCGAAGGAGAGGTTCGACGTGCGGCGGCCCGCCTTGATGTCGGCCCGGGCCGTCGACCCGTACACCAGCAGGACGGCGTTGGCGCGGCCCGCCGCGATGGCGTCGGCCGCATGCGAGGCCATGACCTCCCAGGTCGAGCCGCCGACCGAGGTGGAGTCCACCCAGGTGGGTTTCAGCCCCAGGTACTCGGCGACCTCGACCGGGGCGAGCGTGCCCAGGCCCGCGGAGGCGAAGCCGTCGACGACCGACCGCTCCAGTCCCGAGTCGGCGAGTGCCCGGCGGGCGGCCTGGGCGTGCAGGGCGTACGGAGTGGCCGTGTCGACGCGTCCGCAGTCGGCGAGGGATATGCCGACGACGGCGACCTTGCGGCGGGATGAGGACGTGGCAGCCATGAATCTGACGGTACATCAGATTCATGGCGGGCGAACCGTCGCGCCGTGCGCCGATCCTGTGGCGCCTGTCGCCCTGCGAGACTCTGGGAATCTCGCTGCTTCGCCTCTAGCATGACGGCCCGTCAGATCGGAGGCCGTCGGCCTCCGAGGAGAAGGAGCCCGCCGATGGATGCCGCCTTCACCGCGGAACAGGACGAGATCCGCCGCACCCTGCGCGACCTGCTGGCCGAACGCGACACAGGGAGAACCGCACCGGCCCCGGACGGGTACGACACCGCACTGTGGCACCGGCTCTCCCGGGACCTCGGGCTGCCCGGACTCGCCCTCCCCGAGAAGTACGGAGGCGGGGGCCGCGGGCCCGCCGAGCTCGCCGTCGCCCTGGAGGAGACCGGCCGGGCCCTGCTGCCGTCCCCGCTGCTCGCCACCGCCGTGCTCGCCGCCCCCCTGATCCTCGCCCTCGGCACCGACGAGCAGCGCACCGCCCTGCTGCCCTCCCTCGCGGCGGGCGGGCTCACCGCGGCCCTGGCCGTTCCCGGCGGCTCGCTCTCCACCGCGCTCGGCCTCACCGGCGATCTCACCGGCGGCGTCTGGGCGGGCGGCGGCCGGGCGGGCGGCGTGCAGGCCCGGCCGGCCGGCGGCGACGGCGGCGGCTGGCGGCTGTACGGGGAGGCCGCCCAGGTGCTGGACGGGCACAGCGCCGGACTGCTCCTGGTCGCCGCGCACACCGGCGGCTTCCCGCGCAGCCGCACCCTGCTGTTCCTGGTCAGGACCGACGGCCCGCAGCCGCCCGCCGGTCTCGTCCGCACCCCGCAGGCCTCGCTCGACGTCACCCGGCCGCTCGCCCGGATCGAGCTGCGCGACACCGCGGCCGAACTCCTCGGCGCCGACGACACCGTGGACGCGATCTCCGCTCTCGCGGCCACCGGCCGCGCGGCTGCCGTCGCACTCGCCGCCGAGGCGGCCGGGGCGGCGGCGGCTGCGCTGGAGCGGACCGCCGACTACGTCGGGGAGCGCGAGAGGTCCGGCCGGGCGGGCGGCTCCTTCCAGGCCGTGAAGCTCCGCCTGGCGGACCTGTACGTACGCGTGCGCTCGGCCCGCTCCGCCGCGTACTACGCGGCCTGGGACCCGGAATCCGGCGGACTCGCGCTCGCCCAGGCGCTGGAAACGCTGAGGATCACCACCACCGAGGCCGTGCAACTGCACGGCGGCGCCGGCTTCACCGGGGAGGACGAGGCGCGGCTGTACTTCAACCGGGCCGCATCCGACGAACTGCTCCTCGGTCCCGTGCACCGGCTCCGCGACCATGCGGCGCAGCGGGCCGGACTCTTCGGGCAGGAGCGGGCCGGCGGCCCGGCGGGGAACGGGCCGGCCGGGCGGGTGGCGGTCTGATGGCGCCCGGGGTCCGGCTCGTCCAGAAGGTGTCCTCGACCCGCGTCTTCGCGCGGATCGCCCCGCACGTGGTGCCCGCCATGGACCGCACCGTGCACCGGCTCACCCGCGGCCGGGTACTGCTCAGCGCGCAGATGCTGCCGGGGGTGGTACTGACGGTGCCGGGGGCGCGCAGCGGGCAGCCCAGGACGACCCCGCTGGCCTGCATGCCGCAGCCGGGCGAACGCGGCAAGGGCGGCTGGATTCTGGTCGGCAGCAACTTCGGCCGCCCGGGGCATCCCGCCTGGACGGCGAATCTGCTGGCGCATCCGGAGGCGGCCGTCATCAACTGGAAGGGCCGCGACATTCCCGTACGGGCACGGCTGCTGGCCGGGGAGGAACGGGCCGGGGTGTGGGAGGCGGCGCTGAGGTTCTGGCCGCCCTATGCCGCGTACCAGGCACGGATCGACCGGGAGATCCGGCTGTTCCGGCTGGATCCGCTGGAGGGGTCTGACGGTCCGGTGTGATGGCCGGAGGGTCCGGGAACGCCGACGGCGGACCACATGCGTGGTCCGCCGTCGGTGAGACAGGACCTGGGGCGCCCGGGATCACCGCGCGTCACCCAGTACGGGTTCCGGCGCGGGCGTTACTTCGTCGGCTTCTTGCCGGTGATGCCCAGATGCACCAACAGTGCGAGGTTCGGCTTGAGTTCGGCCTGCTTGACGCCCCAGGTGGTGAAGCCCTTCTGGTGCGAGGCGACGGCGGCCAGCATCGCGACCAGGGAGCCCGCCATCGCCGCGGCGCTGACGTCCTTGTCGACCTTGCCCTTGGCCTGGAGCTCCTTCACCGAGTCCGTAAGGGAGTTGGTGACGGAGTTCAGGATCTTCATGCGGATCTTGTAGAACCGCTTGTCGCCCTCGGCGGCGCCGAGGTCGACCACGCGCAGAATGGCATCGTTGCGCCGCCAGAAGTCGAGGAATCCCTCGACGAGTTCTTCGGCCGCGTGCCATCCGGATTTTCCGACCCAGGAGCGTCCGGCGACCAGTTCGGTCAGTCCGGCACCCTCCTTGGCCATCTCTTCGGCGATTTCGAGGACGGCGCCCTCGACGTCGGGGAAGTACTGGTAGAAGGTTGCGGGTGAAGTCCCCGCCTTCCGGGCGACGTCGATGACTTTGACGTCCCGGTACGGCGAGGAGCTGAGCATCTCGCTGAGGCAGTCGAGCAGCTTCTGCCGCGTCGCCTGTCCTCGCCGACCGGCCACGCGGCCGTCGACGGTGCGTACTTGTCCTGTCATGCCGTCAGCTTACCGACGGGTGATCGGAGCGCGATTCGGCCGACTGCAAATGGGGAGCGCGGCAGGTGCGGTGGGGGGAGTGGGTGGATTTCGGGGGATGCGCCCCAGGGGTGCGCCGCCGGTTCCCCACAGGCTGATTAGTGTTATCAACAGCCTGTGGACAACTTCGGTGGATAACTTTCCGTGACGAGGGTGCGCATGGCGTGCGTATCGAAAATGTGTTCGCATCGGAGGGGCTGGAGCGCGGGCGGGCCGATGCGCCGCTACGTTGGGTGTGACGAGCGTCACCACGGATGAGTGGCGTCGCGACGGAAGGATCCGGGCTCATGGCCGCATTCGCGCAGTCCGCCCCGTGCTGGGTGGATGTGCAGCTCCCCGACCTCGAAGCGGGCAAGCGCTTCTACGGTGAGCTCTTCGGCTGGACCTTCCGGGCGGGCGACGGGCCGTACGCCGACGCCCTCAACGGCGGCGCTCTCGTGGCCGCCCTCGCCGCCAAGCAGGACGGCCGGATGCCGACGGCCTGGGGCGTCTACTTCGCCACCGACGACATCACCGCCTCCGTCGCCCGGATCCGCGAGCACGGCGGCCAGGTGATCACCGACCCCGTCCGGGCCGGCCTGTCCGGGGTGCTCGCCCAGGCCGCCGACCCCGGCGGTGCGGTCTTCGGCCTCTGGCAGGCCGCTGAGCGCAAGGGCTTCCAGAAGCAGAACGAGCCCGGCTCCTTCTGCTGGACCGAGGTCCACACCCGGCAGAAGGACAAGGTCGACGCCTTCTACGAGGAGGTCTTCGGCTTCCGGTCGACGGAGCTGGACGGGTCGGGCGACCCGGGGACCCATGAGGCGGGCCTCGAATTCCGCATGTGGTCCCCGGCGGGCACCGAGCCGGGGCCCGACACGGCGGTCGGCGGGCGCAGCGTCATCACGGACGCGTTCCCCGCCGAGATGCCCAGCTACTTCCTGACGTACTTCGCCGTGGCGGACTGCGACGCGTCGGCCGAGGCCGTGCGGCGGCTCGGCGGCCGGGTCACCGAGCCGCCCTTCGACATCCCCTACGGACGGATGGCGGTCGTCCAGGACGACCAGGGCGCCGTGTTCGCCGTACTTCAGGAACCCGTGTCCTGAAACAGACGGAACGGTATGGGACACCCCGATCCGCCCCCGGGTTCGCAACCGGCGCCCCGGCCAGGAAGAATCGGGGTGCGCACCGCCGGGTGGTGCCCACTGATGAGACGCTGCACACGGCGGGTTTTTCGCGGACCTCTCCTCAACCGAGGTCCGTACGGGGAGGTGGCAGGCAAGTGGTGGAGCAGCTGACGCAGCACGACCCGAGGCGGATCGGCCCGTTCGAGGTGCTGGGACGGCTCGGGGCCGGCGGCATGGGGCTGGTCTATCTCGCCCGTTCGGCGTCCGGCCGGCGGGTGGCGATCAAGACGGTCCGTACGGAACTGGCCGAGGACCAGCTGTTCCGGGTCCGCTTCACGCGCGAGGTGGAGGCCGCCCGAGCCGTCAGCGGTTTCTACACGGCCGCCGTCGTCGACGCGGACCCGCGCGCCGCCGTGCCCTGGCTCGCCACCGCCTATGTGCCCGCGCCCTCGCTCGAAGAGATAGTGAATGAGTGCGGTCCCATGCCGACCCAGGCCGTGCGCTGGCTGGCGGCGGGCATCGCGGAGGCCCTGCAGTCCATCCACGGGGCGAAGCTCGTCCACCGCGACATGAAGCCGTCCAACGTGCTCGTCGTCGAGGACGGCCCCCGGGTGATCGACTTCGGGATCGCGTCCGGTGTCTCCAACACCCGGCTCACCATGACGAACGTCGCCGTGGGCACGCCGGCGTACATGTCGCCCGAGCAGGCGCGTGACTCGCGCAGCGTCACCGGCGCGAGCGACATCTTCTCGCTCGGCTCGACCCTCGTCTTCGCCGCGACCGGCCATGCCCCGTTCCACGGGGCCAACCCGGTCGAGACGGTCTTCATGCTGCTGCGCGAGGGCCCGGACGTGAGCGGTCTGCCCGACGATCTGCGGTCGCTGATCGAGTCGTGCATGCAGATGGACGCCTCGATGCGGCCCACGCCGGCCGAACTGCAGGCCCAGCTCTCCCCGCACCTCTTCGCCTCCGGGAGCGACGACAGCGGCACGGCCTCGGCCTGGCTGCCGGCCTCCGCGACCGCGATGATCGAACAGCGCCGCGGCGGCGGACGCGCGGTCGCCGCCGCGCCGCCGGTTCCTCCGGCACCCGCCCCGCCCGCACCCGTGGCGCCGCCCGCGCAGCAGCCGGCCCACGTGTCAGACGGCGGCCCGGTACGGCTGTCCGGCGTGCAGGTGCCGATCGGTCCGGGCCCGCGCGCCCAGGACGTACGGGCCTCGGCGGCCGCCGCCGAGGCCGGTCCGGCGACCGGCTGGGTGCGCCCGCCCGCCGGGGTGGGCGGGGCCGTCACCGCGCCGACCGCCCCCGTACCCGCTCCCGCGCCGGCGCCCGACAGCGCGCCCGCGGACCCGGGGCGCTGGCGGCCCTGGCGGTTCCGGATGTCGAACGACGTGTGGGGCACACCGGTCGTCGTCGGCGACCTGCTGTACGTCACCTCCTTCGAGGTCCACGCGCTGGACACCGGCAACGGGCGGCGCCAGTTCAAGACCCGTGACGTGGCCTGGGCGATGGCCGTGGACGGCGGCAGCATCCTCGCCTCCGACGGCCCGTCCCTCTACGCCCTGGACGCGGCGACCGGCACCGAGCGGTGGCGGCTCCAGTCCGACGCGTGGGTCTACTCCCTCAAGGCCGAGCGCGGCACGGTCGTCACCGGTACGCGGGGCGGCGGCGTCCAGGCGTGGGAGGCGTCCACGGGCGAGCGGCTCTGGGAGATCCACGGCGCGCAGACGGACTTCGAGACGGCGGAGGCCGGCCCGGCGCTGCACGACGGCACGGTCTACCTCTGGCAGGACGCCCGGCTGCGGGCCGTCGACGCCCGCACCGGCACCGAGCGCTGGTCCTACCCGGTCGGCGACGCGGCCTCCTGCGGCGGAGTGCCGGTCCGGGTGACCCCGGCTCCGGACGGCTACGTGTACGTCTCCGCCGGGACCCGGGTCCTCGCCGTGGACATCGCCTCCGGCCATGTGCGCTGGCACTTCGAGTCACCGGCGGTCTTCCTCTCCCCGCCCGCCTTCGCCCCCGGCCCGGCGGTGACCGGCGGCGGGGTGTACCTCGCGGACTACCTCGGCACGGTGTACGCGCTCGACGCCTCGACCGGCAAGGACCGCTGGCGCATCGCCACGGAGTCCCGCCAGTCGATCGAGCCGGTGCTGGTGGTGGCGGGCAACGTCCACGTGGGCAGCGGCAGCGCGCTGTACACGCTGGACGCGGTCACGGGCACCCCGAAGTGGCGGTTCGCCGCGGGCGGCGAGGTCGTGGGCGCGCCGGTCGTCGCCGACGGCCGCGTCCACTTCGGCTCGGCGGACCACGTGCTCTACACCCTGGACGCGGCGGGCGGCCAGCTCCGCTGGAAGCTGGCCACGGGCGGTGAGATCACGGGTTCGCCCGTGGCGCAGGGCGGGGTGGTCTACGCGTGCAGCAAGGACCGCTGCGTGTACGCGCTGGACGCGCTGAAGGGCACGGGCACGGGCAACAGGGCCCGCACGTAGACCGCCCCGCCCCTGGTCCCGACCACCCCTCCGCGGTCGCTTCTGCCGGTGCGGGGTTCGGCCGACCTTCCCAGCCCGTCCGGCGTTTGAGGACGGAACCGGGGATGGGGTGGGCGGTACACAAGGACTCCGGGGGCGCCCGGTGGCCGCTTCGTCCTCAATCGCCGGACGGGCTGGAGTGGGTGGCCGCTTCGTCCTCAATCGTCGGACGGGCTGGAGTGGGACGCGAGCGCAGCCGCTCCGTCCTCAAGTGCCGGACGGGCCTGAGCGGTCCGGGCCGTCCGGGCCGTCCGGGCGGTCCTGGACCGGGTACGTCGCGGTCGGCTCCGTGTCCGGGTCGCGCGGCGGGCCGGCGGAAGGGCCGGGCGCCGGGCCCACGTACGGGTCCGCCTCCGGCTCCGGCCACGGACTCGTCTGCACCGACGGCCCCGGCTCCCGCGTGGGCGGCCACGTGTCAGGGTCCGCCGACCCCGGCGCCGCGTAGGGCTGATCGCGGCGATCCGGCCGGCCCGCAAGGCCGCGGTCGCGCGCCCGCCCCCGCCCGGACATCAGCGCCGCACCCAGCAGAAGCAGCACGCCGCCACCGGCCGCGCCCGCCACGCCCTGCTGCAGTCCGGAACCGTCCCCCGCGACCGTCAGGCTGCCCGTCGCCTGCCCCTGACGCACCATCCACAGCACCGTGAACCCGAGCACCAGCACACCCGCGAGCGCGACCAGCGGCCGGAAGCGGAGCACCACGCCCACGACCGCCAGGACCGCGGCGAAGAGGAACGGCAGCAGGATCGAGCCGAGCACGCCGGGATGGGCCGCGGTGACGCCGGTGAACAGGTCGTCGACCCCGTAGTAGCGCCCGAGGCGGCCGTCGTACCAGTCACGGAAGGGGCTCAGCACGGCGGCCGCCGCTCCTAGGAGAGCGACGATCGAGCCGAGGACGTTACGGATCATGTCCGGCACCTCCCGCGGGCGGGAAACGCGCGCCGGCCGGCGACGCCGATCTTCACCGCTCTCGACTCGACGCTACGCCGGAGGCATGACCCACGCCACCAGACGGACGATGACGAGACCGTGACAGGGCCATGACCGGACTACCGTTCGAGGCCCGTCATGCTGTGCGCTACGGTGTCGCGCGGTCGTCCGGCAACGGGGCCGGCACGCAGCGCAGACGAAGGACAACACAAGGGGGACGTACCGATGGTGCGGCAACACGTGAAGCTCACCGTGGTCCTGGTAGCGGTGGTGCTCGCGCTCACCGGCTTCTCCAGCTCCAGCAGCGGCGGCAAGGGCGGGAGCAAGAGCAGGAGCGGGAAGAGCAAGTCGAGCAGCAGTGGCGGCGGGTGCTCCAGCTCCAAGAAGAGCAACGGCACGTACCACGACACGGACTCCGACTACGACGATGACGACTACGGCTCGTCGAGCGGCTCCTCGGTCTCCACGAACGTGACCCCCACCGCCACCGCCACGGACGCCCCGCAGGCGTACGTCTTCCGCTGCGCGGCCCCCCGCAAGGGCAAGCGCAAGGCCGTCACCACCTCCACCGTGCGGCTCACCGCGAACGCGGCCGGCAGCCACTCGTACGAGGTCGACGTGACCTTCCTCGACGCGGTGGGGAACACCGTGGACACCGGCGAGGCCACCCTGTCCGCGGACGGCGGCGAGACGAAGACCGTCTCCGTCCGGATGGACCACCCGGGCAAGGTCTCCCGGGTGAAGAAGTGCTCGGTCACCGCCGAGCTCGACTACTGAGGCCCCGGCCTCTCACCGCAACCGGAATCCGCCACCCCCGCCCCGCCCCCTGAACAGCTCCTCCTGCCGCTCCGGCGCCAGGTTCCCGAGCGCGATCAGGTGCGGGGCGTGGGCGAAGGCCTGGGCCCGGGCCGCTTCCTTCGCGGACCAGAGCGCGCGTACCGTCCCCTGCACCCCGGCGGTCGGGTACGAGGCGATGACGGCCGCCGCCCGCAGCGCCGCCTCCACCGCGCCGCCGGGCGGGGTCACCTCACTGACCAGCCCGGTCTCGTACGCACGCCGGGCCGTGACCCGTTCCGCCGTTCCCATCAGGGACATCCGGGCCGCCTCGCCGAACGGCATCCGCTGCGCCATGGCGATCGCCTCGTACGCGCTGACCATGCCGTACGTGGTGTGCGGGTCGAAGAACGTCGCCTCCTGCGACGCGATGACGAACTCCGCCTCGCCCAGCAGATAGAACGCCCCGCCGCATGCCATTCCCTCCACGGCCGCGATCACCGGCTTCCACAGGTCGTTGGCCTTCGGCCCGATCGTGAGCAGCGGATCGTCGATCGTGTACGGGGACGAGGGCTGCGGGACGTCCACGCCCCGGTCGATCCCGGTGCAGAACGCCCGCCCTCCCGCACCCGTGACCACGACGGCCCGTACCTCGTCGTCGAACCGGAACGTCCGCCAGGCGGAGCTGAGTTCGGCGGCCGTCGCGAGGTCGATCGCGTTGAGTCTGTCCGGCCGGTCCAGGGTGAGCAGCGCGACCCCGGTTGCCTTGTCCGTCTCCGTGCGCAGCGCCATCCCGGGTCACCGCTCCAGCGTCCAGCGGACCAGGGGCGGCGCGTCGGGGGAGACGGGGCAGAAGACCGCCTTCACCGCCGCCCCGATCCTCAGCCGCGCCGGGTCGACGGAGTTCAGCGGGGCGTCCGGCCCCGTGACCACGTTGCCGGCCAGCCGGATCTCCGGGGCGTCCGCCAGCTCGACGATCACGGCGTTGTACGGGGCCTGGGCGGTGTACGCGGGCAGCAGTGGCGGATGCGGCAGCACGTACGACCAGATGCGGCCGCGTCCGCTCATCACCCGCCACTCGCTCGCGAAGGACTGGCAGTGCGGGCAGCACGGCCGGGGCGGGAAGCGGAGCCGGCCGCAGTCCTCGGCGGCGCACGCCTGGACGCGCAGTTCGCCGCGGGCCGCGTACTCCCAGAAGGGCGCGCCGTCCTCGTCGACGACGGGCAGCAGCAGTCCGTCCATCTCGGTCAGCTCCTCAATTCCTCAGCAGTACGGCGGATGTGGGGACACCTTCCCCGGCGGTGACCAGGCAGGTCGAGGCGTCCGGGACCTGGGCGGTGGAGATGCCGCGCAGCTGCTTCACGCCCTCGTTGATGAGGTTGAAGCCGTGCACGTACCCCTCGCTGAGCCCGCCGCCGCCCGTGTTGACCGGCAGCCGTCCGCCGCTCTCCAGAGCCCCGCCCTCGGTGAACGCGGCGCCCTCGCCGCGCCCGCAGAATCCGTACCCCTCCAAGGAGAGCGGGATGAGCGGCGTGAACGCGTCGTAGATCTGCGCCACATCGACGTCCTGCGGCCCGAAGTCGGCCTGCTTCCACAGCTGTCGGGCCGCCGTCCAGGCGGGTCCGGTCAGCGGGTCGTCGTTCCAGTAGTTGACCATCCCGTGGTGCTGGGCGGGCAGTCCCTGGGCGACGGAGTGGAGGTAGACGGGCTTCTGCCGGCAGTCGCGGGCCCGTTCGGCGGAGACGATGACGCAGGCCAGGGCCCCGTCCGTCTCCAGGCAGTTGTCGAAGAGGCAGAGCGGCTCGCTGATCCAGCGGGAGGTCATGTACATCTCGCGGGTCAGCGGGCGTTCGTACATCACGGCGGCCGGGTTCTGGTTGGCGCGGTTGCGGCAGGCGAGCGCGACGTTGAAGAGGTGGTCGCGGGTCGCCCCGTACTCGTGCATGTACCGCCGGGCCAGCATCCCGATCTCGTCGGCGGGCCGCAGCAGCCCGTAGGGCCGGGTCCACTGGGCGGGGGTGGGCAGCTGTACGGCGGTGTTCTTCCAGGGCCGCGGCCCCGACCCGCGCTTCCGCGACCGCCAGGCGACGCCCACGCTCGCCTGCCCGGTCGCGATGGCGGACGCCAGGTGCGCGAGGGTCGCGCAGGAGCCGCCGCCGCCGTACCCCACCTTGCTGAAGAAGGTGACGTCACCGGCCCCGATCGCCTTGGCGACCTCGACCTCGTCGGTCTCCTCCATCGTGTACGAGGCGAACGCGTCCACCTCCGACGCGGCGATGCCCGCGTCGTCCAGCGCCGCGACGATCGCCCGGCACGCCAGGGTCTTCTCGGACTCGGGCAGATGTTTCGCGAACTCCGTCTGCCCGATTCCGGCTATCGCCGCCTTGTCCTTGAGCGTCGCCACCCGCCACCTCCGAGGCCGTCATGACTGCTGACAGCGGAGGAGGCTACAGCTAATCTGACGGATAGTCAGCTACGGGGCGGCTACGGCGTTCCGGTTCGACGACGGGAGGGCACGAGATGCGCGGCGACGAGGAATGGTCCACCGTCCCGAACCTGGTACGGGCGGCGGCGAAACGGTACGGCGACCGGGAGGCGGTCGTCGAGGGCCGTACCCGGATCACGTACACGGAACTCGGCGAACGCGTGGAGCGGGCCGCCGCCGCGTGCATGGCCTCGGGCGTGGAGCCGGGGGACCGGGTCGCGGTCTGGGCGCCCAACACGCTCGACTGGATCGTCTCCGCGCTGGGCGCGGTGACGGCGGGCGCGGTCCTGGTCCCGCTCAACACCCGCTTCAAGGGCACGGAGGCGGCGTACGTCCTGGAGCGCAGCCGCGCGAAGCTGCTCTTCGTCACGGGCACCTTCCTCGGTACGTCGTACGTGGCGTCCCTGCGCCGGTCCGAGGCCGAACTCCCGCACCTGGAACGAATAGTGGTGCTGGCCGACACCGCGCCCGAGGCCGAGGACTACGTGACCTGGAAGGACTTCCTGGCGGCGGGCGAGGAGATCTCCGCCGAGCAGGTACGTTCACGGGCCGACGCCGTCCCCGCCTCGGCCCCCTCCGACATCATCTACACCTCGGGCACGACGGGCAGTCCCAAGGGCGCGGTCATCAGCCACGCCCAGACGCTGCGCTGCTATGCGATCTGGAGCGATCTGGCGGGTCTGCGCGAGGGCGACCGCTATCTGATCGTGAACCCGTTCTTCCACACCTTCGGCTACAAGGCGGGCATCATCGCGTGCCTGATGCGGGGCGCGACGATGGTCCCGCAGCCGGTCTTCAACGTGGACACGGTCCTCGCGAACATCGCGGCCGAGCGCATCTCGGTGCTGCCCGGCCCGCCCACGCTCCACCAGTCCCTGCTGGACCACCCGGCCCGTTCCTCCCACGACCTCTCGGCCCTGCGCCTGGTCGTGACGGGGGCGGCGGTGGTCCCTCTCCAGCTGGTCGAACGGCTCCGCACGGAACTGAACATCGGCACGGTCCTGACCGCGTACGGCCTCTCCGAGGCGAGCGGCATCGTCACGATGTGCCGCCGCGGCGACCCGGCGGAGGTCATCGCCTCCACCTCGGGCCGGGCGATCCCCGGCACGGAACTCCGCGTCCTGGCCGCCCCCGGCACCCCCGGCGAGATCCTGGTCCGCGGCTTCAACGTCATGAGCGGCTACTTCGAGGACCCCGGGACGACGGCCGCCACGATCACCTCGGACGGCTGGCTGCACACCGGTGACGTGGGGATCCTCGACGAGGAGGGCAACCTCCGGATCACGGACCGGATCAAGGACATGTTCATCGTCGGCGGCTTCAACGCCTACCCCGCGGAGATCGAACAGCTCCTGGGCCTGCACCCGGACGTGGCGGACGTGGCGGTGATCGGCGTCCCCGACCCCCGCCTGGGCGAGGTCGGCAAGGCGTACGCGGTGCGCCGGCCGGGCGCGACGGTGACGGCGGACGACCTGATCGCCTGGTCGCGGCGGGAGATGGCGAACTACAAGGTGCCGAGGGCGGTGGAGTTCGTCAGCGAGCTCCCGCGCAATGCGAGCGGCAAGGTGGTGAAGGGGGAGCTGCGGGGGCGGGGCGGGCACGCCTGAGGGCCGTAACGGGACGGCAGGGGGAAGCAGTGCGGTGCGGGGGGTGAGCACGGAGGCGGGGCCGAGCCGTCCGGCTCGGCCCCGCCTCCGGCGCGCGGCGATTCAGCTGGCGTGCGCGTCCTGCGGGGTGATCACGGTCGCATGGGTGTTGTCGGTGGTGTCTCCGGTGGCGTGTGTGTCCGCCATGGCGGTGCCCGCCGAACCGAGGCCGAGGGCCACGGCGAACGCGGCGGCGATGAGCGTCTTCTTCGTACGGGTCATTCCAACTCCTGTGATGGGAGCAAGCCTTCGGACGTGACATGACGCTAGTGACAGAGGGGGATGGGGGCACCCCTCTGGCGGGAAGTAATCGAACGTTGACGTGATCGCGTCGAACGGACTCGGACATGCAGCGGCCGCGACGGCTCCCCCTCCGCGCCGCCGCGGCCGTTCCCCGTGCAGGTTGGACTAGTTGGGCCTCGGCACCGAGGCGTGGCTGTCGAGGGTGGTGATCTCCTCGCCCGAGGCGTGGCTGTCCTGGACGGTGAGCTCTTCGCCGGAGGCGTGACTGTCCAGCGGCTTGATGGCGCCGCCCGAGGCGTGGCTGTCCTGGACGGTGAGCTCTTCGCCGGAGGCGTGACTGTCCAGCGGCTTGACGACAGGCTTCTTGGCGTCGCTCATGGTGGTCAACTCCCGTGAATCATGTGGTGTTACAGGTAGGCAATGCCCGTCCGGAGGTTCCCCCGTGGATCGCCGGACGGGCATTGCTGGGCCGTTCACCATAATGGGGCGGCCTCTTCGTCGATCCGTCTGCCCCCCGACGCGACGGTTCGATGGACGTAAGAGTGCAGCCCGCCGATAAACGAACGATGAACGCCGTGAAGGCGCAGCTCTCACGCAGCGGTGGCCGGTGACAGGAGTCCCCGGACCTCGCCGGCCTCGACCGATCCCAGTTGCTCGTAGATGGCCAGGGCCTCGGCCCAGCACGCCCTGGCCCGGTCCGACTGTTCCAACTGGACCAGAGCCTTGCCGAGCACCGTGAGGACGGTGCCGCGGCGCCATTCGCCTCCGATGCCGCGCAAGGCGATTGCCTGTTCCGCGTGAGCTGCCGACATGGTGTAGCGCCCGGCCGTGAGGTGGACCTCCGCCAGCCGGAAGTGGGTGACGCCCTCCCACAGGGGCTGACGATTCTCGTGAAAGATCCCGAGCGCTTGCGTCAACTGCTCCAGCGCCTCGGCCAGCCGATTGGCCTTGGCGAGTGCGAGCCCAAGGGCGTAGCGGCCGTTTGCCAGCCGCAGAGCAAGGCCCAGGCGGTCGTAGATTTCGATGCCCTGCTCGGCGAGGGCAACTGCGCTGTCCGTTCTGAAGAGCGCCAGGTGGATCCTGGAGAGGTTGCACAGAGCGCTTGCTTCTCCAGGCCTGTTGCCATCGGCACGGAATGCCTCGATGGCCTTCTGAAGGTAGGCCTCACCCTCCGCGTGCTGGTTGCGGTAGATCGCGAGAATGCCCCGTTCGTTGGGAGCGTTGCCGCTTGTCCAGGGGTCGTCCGCGGAAATGCCGAGCACCATGGCCCGATGCGCCTCGCTGTCGGCCTGCTCGAACCGGCCGGCCGTGCTGTACACCTGGGTGAGCGTCGTGCGGGCCCGTCCCTCTGCGCGGGCGTCCCCGGTGGACATGGCCGCATCACGCAGCGCGAGAGCCGCGGTCTCGTACCGGCGAGCGTTCGCCCCTGACTCTGCGAGGTCCTTGACGGCCATGAGCAGGTCCACTGCTCGGCGCAGGGTCTGTGGTCCCAGGCTCTGCAACACGCAAGCAAGCAGGCAGTCCGCCTCTGCATAGAGCCAGTCGAGTGCGCGTGGACGATCTTCGAACGTGAGACCCGGGTGCCGGCTGGGTTCGAGGTGATCGACTGTGCGATCCCCCGGCCGCTCCAGCGCGTACACCCCCGCCGCCGTGGCCAGATAGAAGTCCAGCAGCCGTGACAGCGCCGACTCCCGCTCCTCCGGCGCCTCCTCGTCCCGCTCCGCGCACGCACGCGCGTAGAGGCGCACCAGGTCGTGGTACCGGTAGCGGCCCGGGGCCGCCGACTCCACGAGGGACGTGTCGACCAGGGCCTCCAGGAGGTCCTCCGCCGTGTGCACCTCCAGGTTCAGCAGGGCCGCCGCTGCCGCCAGGGAGATGTCCGGGCCGTCCGCGAGGCCCAGGAGGCGGAAGGCGCGGGCCTGGGGCGGTTCCAGCTGGCCGTAGCCGAGTTCGAAGGTGGCCTTCACCGCGAGGTCGCCCGCCTGGAGCTCGTCCAGCCGGCGGCGTTCGTCCGCGAGCTTCGCCGCGAGGACGGAGACCGTCCAGGTGCGGCGGGCCGCCAGGCGGGAGGCCGCGATGCGGATGGCGAGGGGGAGGAAGCCGCAGGCGGCCACCACGTCGAGGGCCGCGTCGCGCTCGGAGTTGATGCGCTCCTCGCCCACGATCCGGGTGAAGAGCTGGAGCGCCTCCTCGGGCGACATCACGTCCAGGTCCACCAGGTGCGCGCCCGCCAGGTCGACCATCCGGACCCGGCTGGTGACCAGGGCCGCGCAGCCCGCCGTGCCCGGGAGCAGGGGGCGGATCTGGGCCGCGTCGTGGGCGTTGTCCAGGAGGACGAGGATGCGGCGGCCGTCGAGCGTGGAGCGGTAGAGCGCGGCGCGCTCGTCCAGGGAGTCGGGGATCGCCGAGTCCGCCGTGCCGAGCGCCCGCAGGAACGCGCCGAGCACCGTCTCCGGCTCGGCGGTGCGGGCGCCCGCGCCCTGGAGGTCGACGTAGAGCTGGCCGTCGGGGAAGTGCCGGCGGGCCTGGTGGGCGACGTGTACGGCGAGGGTCGTCTTCCCGACGCCGCCGATGCCCGCGAGGGCGGAGACGGCCATGACCGAGCCCTCCGCGGTGGCCAGGCGGTCGCCCAGTTCCCGGACGAAGGAGGAGCGGCCGGTGAAGTCCGGGACCGTGGCCGGGAGCTGCGCGGGGCGGAGCGGTGCGGCGGCCGGGGCGGGTTCGTCGGCCGGGCGGGCCAGTTCCTCGTCGGCCCGCAGGATCCGCTGCTGGAGCGCGGCGAGTTCGGGGCGCGGGTCGACGCCCAGTTCCTCGGCGAGCAGCCGGCGGGTGTCGGCGTAGACGGCGAGGGCCTCCGCCTGGCGGCCGCTGCGGTACAGGGCCACCATCAGGAGTTCGCGCAGCCGTTCGCGCAGCGGGTGCGCGGCGGTGAGCGCGGTCAGTTCGGAGACCGCCTCGGCGTGGCAGCCGACCTCCAGGTCCAGGTCGAGACGGGTCTCGGTGAGCTGGAGCCGCCACTCCTCCAGCCGGGAGCGCTGGTACTCCGCGTACGGGCCGGGCACGGAGGCCAGCGCCTCGCCGTCCCACAGGCCGAGCGCCTCGTTCAGCAGGGTGCGGGCCCGGCAGCGGTCGCCCGATGCCCGGGCCTTCTCCGCCTCGGCCGCCCGGTCCTGGGCCACGGTCAGGTCGAGCGCCTCGGGCCCGATCCGCATCGCGTACCCGCCGGAATCGCTGGCCAGCGTCGACGGGCCCAGGGTCTTGCGCAGGCGCGAGGCGTACGTGCGTACCGCGGCCAGGGCCTGGGAGGGCGGGTCCTCGCCCCAGATGCCGTCGATCAGCTCCGCGGCCGTCGCGGTGCGGCCGCCCCTGAGCAGCAGAGCCGTCAGCAGGGCACGCTGCTGCGGTGAGCCGGAGGGCAGCGTCTCCTCGCCCCGCCGGGCCCGTACGGGGCCGAGCAGGCAAAAGCGCAGCCCGGCCTCCTCCACTGCCGCCCGTTCCGAGCCGCGTTGCTCCGGAACGCGTACCCGTGGCCCGTCGTCACGGCCCATTGCTGTCTCCTTGTCCCGCTCTGTGCGCTGCCCGGCACCTGGCATATATCCGGATTCACCTGGACCATCCGGATTGCTCCATACCGTTGGTATCGCCGTCAACAGTCTGCCTTGTGAACGGGGCGCGCGTCAGCAGTGGATGACTCTCTGCACAAGCCCTCGACAACGATTGTGGAACGGGGCCCCGTCCCGGCGCCCGTGCGGAGTTTCGGACGGTCCCGACTAGCTGACGGTTCGTCAGATCAGCGCTACCTTGGTACGCATGGAGACCTTCCCGAAGATCATCTCGGTGGACGACCACACGGTGGAGCCCGCTCATGTCTGGCGGGACCGGCTCCCGTCCAAGTACGCGGACTCCGGGCCGCGCATCGTCCGGGCGCCGCTCAAGGAAATGACGTTCATGGGCGGCAAGTTCGCGCCCGTGATGGGTGCGAAGGGGGACGACGGGCCGATCGGCGACTGGTGGGTGTACGAGGACCTGCACCGCCCGCTCACCCGGCTCGACACCGCCGTCGGCTACGACCGGGACGAGATCAAACTCGAAGTCATCACGTACGAACAGATGCGCCCCGGGTCGTTCTCGGTGCCCGAGCGGCTCGCCGACATGGACGTCAACCACGTCCAGTCCGCCCTCTGCTTCCCGACCTTCCCCCGCTTCTGCGGCCAGACCTTCACCGAGGCCAAGGACCGCGAACTCGGACTGCTCGGGGTGCGGGCGTACAACGACTGGATGGTCGAGGAGTGGTGCGGGCCCGACGCGCACGGCCGGCTCATCCCGCTCACCCTGGTCCCGCTCTGGGACGCCCGGCTGGCCGCCGACGAGGTCCGCCGCAACGCCGCGCGCGGGGTGCGTGCCGTGGCGTTCTCCGAGATACCGCCGCATCTCGGGCTGCCGTCCATCCACACGGACGACTGGGACCCGTTCCTCCGTGCCTGCGACGAGACGGGGACGGTGATCGCCATGCACATCGGCTCGTCCTCGAAGATGCCGTCCACCTCCGCCGACGCCCCGCCGGCCGTCGGCTCCACCATCACCTTCGCCAACTGCTGCTTCTCGATGGTCGACTGGCTGATGAGCGGCAAGTTCGAACGCTTCCCGAACCTGCGGATCATGTACGCGGAGGGCCAGATCGGCTGGATCCCCTACATCCTGGAACGCGCCGACGTCGTCTGGGAGGAGAACCGCGCCTGGGGCGGAGTGGCCGACAAGGTCCACCGGCCGCCGTCGGAGCTGTTCGCCGACCATGTCTACGGCTGCTTCTTCGACGACGCGTTCGGGCTGAGGAACCTGGACGCGATCGGGGTGGGGAACGTCCTCTACGAGACGGACTACCCGCACTCCGACTCGACCTGGCCCAAGTCCCGTGAGGTCGGCGAGGCGCAGATGGGGCACCTGGACGCCGACGTCGTGGACCGCATCGTGCGCCGCAACGCGATCGACCTGCTCGGGCTGACCGACGACGGCCTGTGGGCGGGGCCCGGCACCGGGGCGTGAGACGGGCGCAGGCGTGAGGGCGTGAACGGGGGAGGGGCCGGGGCCGGACCGTGCGCGGTCCTGCCCCGGCCCCTCCCCGGCCGTCAGGCCCGCGCCACCGGCTCCTGGAGCTCCGTCACCCACTTCTCCCGGTCATCGGGGCACTCCAGGCTGATCTCCCGCGCGTACCCCGTCGAGCGGTAGCCGCTCGCGTCGATCCCCCGGGCCAGCGCCTGCGACGTCGGCAGGATCGCGTCCATCGAGCCCCGGTGCACGATGGTCGCCGCCTCGAACGGCGGCAGCTCGACCACCGCGACCCCGGTGTCACCCAGTGGCCCGACCGGGGCCGAGACCGTCACCCCGGCATGGACGACGATCGCGCCGCCGCCCTCCGGAGCGTCCTCGTACCGGGCGATACCCGGGCCCGTGGGACGTACCCCGGCCTCGTCCAGCAGCGGGAACAGCCGCTCGTACAGCGGGCTGATCACCGGCGTGATGTCCTCCGGCCCGTACCCCGCGGCCACGGCGGTCAGCTCCGCGACCCGTACCGCCGGCACGTTCTTGATCACGACATCGTCAACGGACATGTGTCCCTCGCTCTCGATCGACCGGAGCCTCGCCTCGACCTGTGCCAGCCGGGCCGCCGCCGCGGCCATCGCGGCCTCCAGCTCCACGCGTCGCAGCCGCAGCATTCCGCGCAGCTCCTCCGGGCCCACCTCCTCGTCGAGGACGGCCCGCACCTGCTGGAGCGTGAAGCCGAGATCCTTGAGGGCGATGATCCGGTTGAGCCGGGCGAGCTGGGCGGCACCGTAGTAGCGGTAGCCGTTGGCCGGGTCGGTACGGTCGGGGTGCAGCAGTCCCACCGCGTCGTAGTGACGCAGCATGCGGACCGACACCCGTCCGTACCTGGCGAAATCTCCGATGGTGAACATGATGTCTCCCAGTGCACGGCCTCACACGGTGTCAGGGTCAAGCGTCGCAGTTGCCACCGGCGGATGTGGTCCAGGTCACGGGAACCGCGGGCCCGCTGCGGACAGGACCTGATGTGGAGCATTCCCTGAGAGCCCGGATACGGGCAGGAGACCCGGACGCGTTCGGCGGCCTCTTCGACGACTGCGCGCAGACGGTGTTCCGGTACGCGGTCCGCTCGACCGGCGACTGGGCCGGCGCCGAGGACGTGGTGTCGCTGACCTTCCTGGAGGCGTGGCGGCTGCGCGGGACGCTGCGGGAGTCGGACGAGGAGCTGAAGCCCTGGCTGCTCGGCATCGCGACCAACGTCCTGCGCAACACCCGCCGCGCCGCCCGGAGACACGAGGCCGCACTGACCCGGATGCCGGCCCGGCCCGCCGTGCCGGACTTCGCCGACGAACTGGTCGGCCGCATACATGACGCGGAACAGCTCGCGGCCGCGCAGGCCGCGCTCCGGCGGCTGCGGCCCAAGGAGCGGGAGGTCTTCCTGCTCTGCGTCTGGGACGGCCTGGACTACCGGGACGCCGCGCGGGCCCTGGGGGTCCCCGTCGGCACCGTCCGCTCGCGGCTCTCCCGGGCCCGGAAGCGGCTGAGGGACCTCACCGATGACGAGATCAAGAAGTTCGAGAAAACCGTAGGAAACATGGAACTACCCGGATCAGCCGGACAGTACCGGAGTGACCGCACCACCGCGGTCCGGTCGAACGAATGGGAGGGGAACCGATGAGTGCCGACGCCGGGAAGGTTGCACGGGAGCTCCGGGCACGACTGCCCGAACCGCACGGACCGGTCCTGCCGGGCGACCGCCAACGGCTGCTCAAGGAGTACGTGATGAACGAGATCCACCAGGCCCGGGTCCAGGACGGGGCGGCACAGGAGGCGAAGGCGCCGACGGGCGCGCGCGGGCGCCGTCTGCGCGGCTGGTACGCGGTGCCCGTCGGCATGGTCGCCGCCGGGGCGCTGGCCTTCACCTTCCTGGCCGGTCCCGGGCAGGACGGCGGCGACACCGGGTACCACCTCAGTGCCGCGCCGGTGGTGAAGGTCGAGGTCGCCTCGGCCGACGGGGTCGGAGCCCTGATGGAGAACGTCGCCCAGCACGCCGCGCAGGGCCCGGACGCTCGCGTGGGCCTGAACCAGTTCGTGTACGTGCGCTCGCACTACTCCAACATGCAGGCGAAGGCCGGCGAGCCCTTCCAGCTGAAGACGTACTACCGGGAGTCCTGGACGTCCCAGAACCCCGACAAGGTACAGAGCCGGCTCAAGCAGCCGGGCGACGACATCATCTGGTCGGACTCGGACGACGAGGGGCTGCGCCGGTACAACCGCAACCACACCTACGCGGCGCTGCGGGACCTGCCCACCGGGACGGACGCACTGCTGAAGAAGCTGCGGGCGGACGCCGCGTACTCCGGCTCCTCCGACCAGAACCTCTTCGACTACGTGGGCGGCCTCATCGGTGAGTCGATCCTGCCGCCGGAGACGGGTGCGGCGATCTACCGTGCCGCGGCGAAGATCCCCGGCGTCGTCGTGGTCGAGAAGGCGCAGGACGGCGACGGCCGGCCCGGGGTCGCGCTGGCCCGGACGGACGAGCGGACGCAAGAGCGCAAGGAGCTGGTGTTCGACGCCAACAGCTACGACTATCTCGGGCTGCGCGCCTATCTCGTCAAGAACACCGAACTGGGCAGGAAGGGCACCGTCACCGAAATGCAGGCCGTGCTCGACCGCGGTGTCGTGAACAGCCGCGACGAGACGCCGAAGAAGTAGCCCGGAAGGAAGAGGGCGCAGCCCGGGGAAGAAGAGGCGGCCGGGGAAAGAGGAAGCGGCCCGGGAGGAAACGGAGCGGCATACGGGCAGGAGCCCCGCTCCTCCGCCGAGGCGGAGGAGCGGGGCTCCTTGGGTACTGCGTTACCGGCCGCGATCGGCCGACCCGGGCAACTAGGCCGGGGTGACGTTCTCAGCCTGCGGACCCTTGGGTCCCTGAGTGACGTCGAAGTTCACGACCTGGTTCTCCTCGAGGGAGCGGAACCCGGACGCGTTGATCGCGGAGTAGTGGACGAAGACATCCGGGCCGCCGCCGTCCTGGGCGATGAAGCCGAAGCCCTTTTCAGCGTTGAACCACTTGACGGTTCCGGTAGCCATAAGCCCTCCTTGGGCCAAAGGGTTGCCCTGCTCCAGAACCTGCAAAGAAGTCTGAAAACTACAAAAGCCTGCGGGTTACATGCTCCGCAGGCTCTGTACTGCAAGGGAAACCAAACTGCAACTTGGCGTTGAGCCTAGCACGCAGCCTGTGGGGAACGGTAGAGGGAAAGATCACTTCACCCGGATGTTTGGCAGCCGTGCGGATGAGCGCTCGGGATGGTCCTTCCGGGTGACTCCCGGACGCTTCCCGAGGGGGCCTTCGGTGCCGCTTCGGTGACCCTTCCCGAGGGGCCTTCGGTGCCGCTTTGGTGACCCTTCCCGAGGAGCCTTCGGCGTCCCTTCGGCGACCATTCCCGGACCGCCGGAAGAGCGGCCGCCACGACGCGGCGCGCCCCCGGTGAGGCCGTCCGCGGGACGCGGGTCTAGCCTCGCGATGTGGACAATTCAACCGTCTCAACCGTCGCAGGCGACGACCGTCGCAGCAGGCCGCGCGTCGGCCACATCCAGTTCCTCAACTGCCTTCCCCTCTACTGGGGACTCGCACGCACCGGAACCCTGCTCGATCTGGAGCTCTCGAAGGACACCCCGGAGAAGCTCAGCGAGCAGCTGATCAGAGGCGACCTGGACATCGGTCCCGTCACCCTCGTGGAGTTCCTGCGCAACGCCGATGACCTGGTCGCCTTCCCCGACATCGCGGTCGGGTGCGACGGGCCCGTCATGTCGTGCGTGATCGTGTCGCAGCGCCCCCTGGAGGACCTCGACCGCGCCCGGGTGGCCCTCGGCTCGACCTCCCGCACCTCCGTGAGGCTGGCGCAGCTGCTGCTCGCCGAACGGTTCGGCGTCACGCCCGACTACTACACCTGTCCGCCCGACCTCGGCGTGATGATGCAGGAGGCGGACGCCGCCGTCCTGATCGGTGACGCCGCGCTGCGCGCCAATCTGCACGACGCTCCCCGGCTCGGGCTCCAGGTCCACGACCTGGGCGCGATGTGGAAGGAATGGACGGGGCTGCCGTTCGTCTTCGCCGTCTGGGCCGCGCGCAAGGACTACCTGGCGGCCGAACCGCTTGCGGTGAAGAAGGTGCACGAGGCGTTCCTGGCCTCGCGGGACGTGTCCCTGGAGGAGGTCGCCAAGGTCGCCGAACAGGCGGCGCGCTGGGAGGCCTTCGACGCGGAGGTCCTGGAGCGCTACTTCACGACCCTCGACTTCCGCTTCGGACCCGCCCAGCTGGCCGGGGTCACCGAGTTCGCCCGCCGGACCGGACCGACCACGGGCTTCCCCGCGGACGTGCACGTGGAACTGCTCGACGGCTGACCGCTGACGGCTGCCGTGCGGATGTGCGGATACGGATATCGATTCGGGTGAATTCGCGTTGAATGGCCGATTGTCGGGAGGTCTCGGGAGTATGGCAGGAGTGCGTCCCCGAGCCCTTCCGTAATCGAACCGGGGAACGGCACATTCACGCCTTTTGTTGTGGTGAATGGCGTCGTTCGTTCCCTTGGGGGCGAAATCGGCGGATGGTTTGCCCTGTGACCCGATGACCTTCGCCCCTAGGCTTCGGTCGGAGGTCCGGCCGGTCCACAAGGGGAGTCCTCATATGCAGCCGCTCGAAGCCGGCGAACCGCTGAGCATCGGTGCCTACCGGCTGCTCGGCCGACTCGGGGCCGGCGGCATGGGCCGGGTGTATCTGGGGCGCAGCGCGGGTGGCCGGACCGTCGCGGTCAAGGTCGTCCACCCGCACTTCGCGCTCGACGAACAGTTCCGCGCCCGGTTCCGACTGGAGGTGGACGCGGCGCGGCGGATCGGCGGGCAGTGGACCGCCCCCGTCCTGGACGCCGACCCGGACGCCCCCGTTCCATGGGTGGCCCACGGCTACGTGGCCGGGCCCCCGCTCTCGGAGGCCGTCACCGAGCACGGGCCGCTGCCCGAGCAGGCCGTACGCACCCTGGGCGCCGGGCTCGCCGAGGCGCTGGCCGCCGTCCACGGGCAGGGCCTGATCCACCGGGACGTGAAGCCGTCCAACGTGCTGCTCGCCCTCGACGGTCCCCGGCTGATCGACTTCGGTATCGCCCGGGCCATCGATGCCACCGCCTCGCTCACCTCCACCGGCGTCTCGGTCGGCTCGCCCGGCTACATGTCGCCGGAGCAGATCCGCGGGCTGGACATCTCGGGCGCGGCCGACGTCTTCTCGCTGGGCGCCGTGCTGGCGTACGCGGCGACCGGGTCCGCCCCGTTCCTCGGCGACTCCTCCGCCGTACTCCTCTACAAGGTGGTGCACGAGGAGCCCGAACTGGGTGAGCTGGAGGGCGGGCTGCGGGATGTCATCGCCTCCTGCCTGGCGAAGGACGCGGCCGGCCGGCCCACCCCGGCGGAGCTCGCCCGGCAGTTGGTGCCCGGTGGCGCGGCGGCCGCGGTGGCGGCGGGCTGGCTGCCCGGACCGCTGGTGCGCGAGGTCAGCCGGTCGGCGGTCGCGCTGCTCGACCTGGAACCGCAGGAGGCGCCGTTGCAGTCGGGGCCGGTGCCGTTCACCCACGCGTCGTTCGGGTTCAGCGGGGGCGCCGCCCCCGGTGTGTTCGGCCCCCCGGTCGAACCACCCGCCACAGCAGGCCCGTCCTCCACGGCCGGCCCGTACCCCGCGCCCGGTCCGAACGCGTCGCCGTACGCGCCCGCGGCCGGGACGGGCGGGGTGCCCGGGCCGCGCACCCCCGATCCCCGGTTCAGCGTGGGCGTGAGCACCGAGTCCGGGCCGGGGGAGCGCGGCGGACGGAGGCTGAGCTGCACCGTCGCCCTCGCGGTGGCCGGAGCGCTCGCCGCGGTGACCGTGGGCAGCGCCTTCCTCTTCGACCTGATGCCGGGCGGCAGCGGCTCCAACACCGCCGAGCACGGGGACACCGGCTCGGCCCCGGCCGCCACGCCCACCGGCGAGGAACCCACGCCCGCACCCTCGGCGTCCGCCACCGGCGGCGCCCGGCAGGTCACCGAGGTCCCCCACGGGTTCATCGGCACCTGGAAGGGGCCGATCACCGAGAAGACGAGCGGCCAGCCGCACGGCACGCTCACCGCGGTGTTCGTGGAAGGGAAGAAGGGGGCCGACGTCGTCACGATGAACACGACGCTCGCCACGCTCGGCATCGAGGTCAGCTGCAACAGCCGCGCCTCCCTCACCTCCGGCACCGAAAAGGAACTGACGCTGCGGGAACGCGCCGACCCGGAACGTCCCAGCACCGCGGGCCTGTGCACGAGCACCGTCGCCGACGTCCACTTCACCCTCGCGGCCGACGGCACCCTGAGGTTCCGGTCGGACGAGCGGGGCGCCGGACTTCCGTACGGCACGCTGACCAGGTCCGGCCAATGACCCGGAGCAGGGCTGGCGTACGCTGAACCGGTCCGTAGATCCGTTGAAAAACCGCCGAAAGGTGACAGCCCGGTGACCGAGAAGGCCGACCTCCAGCCCATCCTCGACCGAGCCGCCGAAGGCGGCCGGATCACTCCGGCGGAGGCCCTCGACCTCTACCGGTCGGCGCCCCTGCACGCGCTGGGCGCGGCCGCGGACGCCGTGCGCCGGCGGCGGTACGCCGGTACGGAGCACATCGCGACGTACATCATCGAGCGCAACATCAACTACACGAACGTGTGCGTCACGGCGTGCAAGTTCTGCGCCTTCTACGCCGCGCCGAAGGACACCGCCAAGGGCTGGTCCCGCGACCTCGACGACATCCTGCGCCGCTGCGCGGAGACGGTCGAGCTCGGCGGCACGCAGATCATGTTCCAGGGCGGACACCACCCGGACTACGGCGTGGAGTACTACGAGGAGCACTTCTCCGCGATCAAGAAGGCGTTCCCGCAGCTGGTCATCCACTCGCTGGGTGCCTCCGAGATCGAGCACATGGCCCGGATCTCCAAGGTCTCCGCCGAGGAGGCCATCAGCCGCATCCACGCCGCCGGCCTCGACTCCTTCGCCGGGGCCGGTGCCGAACTGCTGCCGGCCCGGCCGCGTACCGCGATCGCCCCGCTCAAGGAGTCCGGCGAGCGCTGGCTGGAGATCATGGAGATCGCCCACGGCCTCGGCGTCGAGTCGACCTCCACCATGCTGATGGGCACCGGCGAGACGAACGCCGAGCGCATCGAGCACCTGAGCATGATCCGCGACGTGCAGGACCGCACCGGTGGTTTCCGGGCGTTCATCCCGTACACGTACCAGCCGGAGAACAACAAGCTGAAGGGGCAGACGCAGGCCACCCTCTTCGAGTACCTGCGGATGATCGCCATCGCCCGGATCTTCCTGGACAACGTCGCCCACATCCAGGGCTCCTGGCTCACCACCGGCAAGGAGGTCGGCCAGCTGTCGCTGCACTACGGCGCGGACGACCTCGGCTCGATCATGCTGGAGGAGAACGTCGTCTCCTCCGCCGGTGCCAAGCACCGCTCCAACCGCCTGGAGATCATCGACCTGATCCGCAAGGCGGACCGGGTTCCGGCCCAGCGCGCCACCACGTACGAGCACCTCGTCGTCCACGACGACCCGGCGAACGACCCGGTCGACGAGCGCGTCGTCTCGCACATCTCGTCCACCGCGATCGAGGGCGGCACGGCCCACCCCGAGCTCAAGCTCCTCAACGCCAACTAGGGCCTTCCGCCTTGCTGACGATCCACGCCGCCGCCCTGCTCCTGCCGGGCGGCGGCCGTGCACCCGTGCCCGGCGGCGCGGTCGCCGTGCGGGACGGGGTGATCGCGGCCTTCGGACCGTACGGGGAACTGGCCGCCGTCCACCCCGCCGCCCGGGTCCGGCGCTGGCCCGGCGTCCTGACCCCGGGTCTCCTGCAACCGGGCGCGGTCCGGCTGCTGGAGGAGTCGTACTTCCCCGATCCGCGTGAGGCGGACACCCTGGGCACGGAGCCGCTGACCGGCGGGGCACTGGACGCGCTCGGCCCCGACGACAGCCGGCGGGCCGGCAGCGTGCGGCGCGGGCTGCACCGGATGCTCCGCCACGGCACGACCGCGGCGACGGCCGCCCCCACCGCACCGCCCGCCCTGATCACGGCCATGCGCCGGTCCGGGCTGCTGGTCACCGGCGCTCCGGAGCACCCCGGCGCCGTGCCGCGGCTCGATCCGCTGGCCGGGGCCGCGGCGGTGGCCGACGCGACGGCGGCGCCGCTCGCCGTCGGGGAACGGGCCGATCTCGCGGCCTTCGACGTGCCGGACGAGGCCGCGCTGCTGGCGGCGGGCGCGGCGAGCTGCGTGGCGACGGTGGCGGCGGGGCGGCTGGTGTACCGGGGCCGGTAGGGCCGGACGGGCGCTTCCCGGTGCGGCTCACGGCACCGAGGGACCGCCCAGGTACTTTCCTTCGGCGCTGTACGGCCAGGCGTTGGCGACACAGCCCTTGAGGCCGTCGATCTGCTGCATCATCGCGGGCGCGGGACGGCCCTTGCCCGGGCAGGTCTCGTGGCCGTGGCCGAGCCAGTGGCCGACCTCGTGGTTGACGATCAGGGCACGGTAGTCGGCGAGCGGACCGTCGAACTCGGGCGAACCCGTCTCCCAGCGCTTGAGGTTCACCATGACGTCGGTCCCGACCCGGCAGTTGACCTCGCCGTGGGTGTCGAGGCCGCCCTTCCCGCAGATGCGGTCGGTGGTCTCCGGGGTGGCGATCCGGATGACCAGGCCCGCCGGTCCCTCGGCGACCTGCCGGAAGGAACGCTCGCCGTGGTGCGACCAGCCGCGCGGCGCGGCCAGGACGCGGGCGACCTCGGCGGCGGCCACGTCCGCGTCCAGGCCGGAGCCCTTCTCCACCTCGACCCGGTAGGCGTCGCCCGTGGCGGTCTCCTTGACGCCTGCGCGGGCGACCGTGAACGTGGCGGACGCGGAGGAGGTGCTCGGATCGTGACCGCCGCCCCACCGGATGCCCACGACGGCCACCGCCACCAGCACCACCGGCACGGCGGCCTTGGTGAACAGCCGGTTCCGGCCGCGTTCCCGCCGCCCTCTCCGGCTCACATCCCCTGCGGACATCCGCGCCCCTCCCCAGTCCTCTGCGGTTTGCCTTCCCCGCTATAAGGACCGGCGCCGGAGCCGATTGGTTCAGTCCACACACATATCGTTCGCTCCGGGCGCGGGCCCGGACGGGCGTCACCGTACCGAAGGACCGCCGAGGTACTGCCCCTGGGCGTCGTAGGGCCAGGCGTTGGAGACGCACCCCTTGAGGCCGTAGATCTGCTGCATCATCGCGGGCGCGGGCCGTCCTTCGCCGGGGCAGGTCTCGTGGCCGCGGCCGAGCCAGTGGCCGACCTCGTGGTTGACGATCAGGGCCCGGTACTCGGCGAGCGGACCGTGGAACTCGGGCGAACCGGTCTGCCAGCGCTTGAGGTTCACCATCACCACCTCGTTCAGCCGGCAGTTGACCTCGCCGTGCGTGTTCATGTCGCCCGTCGCGCAGATGCGGTCGGTGGTCGCCGCGGTGGCGATCCGGATGACCAGCCCGGCAGGCCCGCCCGCCACCTGGTGGAACGAGTGCGCCCCGCCGTGTGCCCAGCCGCGCGGCGCCGCCAGGACGTCGGCGATCTGCCGGGCCGCCGTGTCCGGGTCCACGCCGGAACCGTCCTCGACCTCGACCCGGTAGGCGTTCCCGCCGCCGGACCCGGCGCCCGCGCGGGCGACCGTGAACGTGCCCGGGCCGGACGCCGGGATACGGGGAGGCGCGGCGGTGGCGGAGGGCGAAGGAGACGTGGCGGCCGCCCTCGGCTTCGGCTTCTCCTCCGGGCTCGCGGCGGGGGAGGAGGACGTGCGGGCGGGTTCCGGGGCCGGGGCGTCCGGGGACTCCGGAGCGGCCGCCCCGGCCGACGGGCCGTCCGCGCCCGCCCACCGGGGAGCGGCGATCACGGCGGCGCCGATCAGCGCCGCCGGGACGAGGACCGCGGCCAGGACCCGTATCCGGCGGCGGCGCCGGCGCTCCCGCCGGGTGCCCCGCCGGTCTCCCCGGCCCCGGGGCTGTGCCGGCCGCCTGGGTGTCTCAACCGCCACGAACCGTGCGCTCCTTGTCCTCCATCGGATGCGCGTCCGCGTACTTCACCAGCTCCAGGAACCCGGGGTCCTCGGCGACGGCGATCAGTTGCGTCGCGGAGACCGGCGCCGACACCATCGAGGAGTCGTCACCGCCGACCGAGAGACGGACGTTGCTGCCGCCGTAACCGAAGTGGAGGTCGACGCTGTTGACGGTCTTCGACTCCTTCGCGTCTCCCGCCGCCGTGACGACGCGGACCACGATGCCGTTGGGCAGCGTCACGGACCGGCACCGGAGCCCCTTCGACGGGATGTCCCGGCACGGCGCGTCGGCAGGGCCCTCGCCGGGCCCGGCCTTGGGACGTACGGAGAAGACGATGGGGAACGTGTTGCCGTCCTGCCCGCCCTGGTACCGGTGGACGGCCAGATCGACCGGCCGGACCGGGCCGAGCTTCTGGGGAAACAACTCGTCGAGCAGCACCGCGGCCTGTTGCTGGAACTCCTCCCGCCGGGCCCGTTCGGCCGGGGGCAGGTCGGCCATGCTCGACTCGCCGGGGGTCGGTTCGACGTGCACGGGTGTGGCGGAGGGCCGGGGGGTGCCGGTCGTGGTGGGCGACGGCGTGACCGTCGTGGTCCGCGAGGCCGCCGACCAGGTCTGCGCCGCCTCCGTACCGCCTCCGGACCCCCACATCGGGAGCACCGCGCCGAACACGCCCAGGGCCACCACGCCGGTCACCCCCGCCCCGACGGCGGCACGCGCGCGGTTGCGGCGCCTGCGGCCCCGGACCAGGGCGACGGGCACCAGATCGGGCAGGGCCGGGGCGCCCTCGGCGGCCTGCTCCATGGCCGCTCTGATCAGCAGGTCATCGGCCTCGGGGCGGGGTCCCCGGCCGGGGGAGCGGTCGGTGAACATGTCCATGACGGTCTCCTCAGCTTCGAGTGGTGTAGATGTGCGCGTCGCCCAGACGGGAGCGCAGGGTGGCGAGCGAGCGCGAGCACTGGCTCTTCACGGTGGACGGGCTGCAGCGCAGCAGCTCGGCGACCGTCTCCACGCTCAGGTCCTCCCAGTACCGCAGGACGACCATGGCCCGGGCGCGGGCCGGCAGTTCGGCGAGCGCGGCCAGCAGCGTGAGGGTCAGCTCGGGGCCGACCTCGGGCGCGGGCGCGGCGATCGGCGTATGGGCAAGGAAGTCCCGCAGCCGGCGCCGGCGCTCGGCGATGTAGGTACGGGTCAGCACGGTGCGGGCGTACGCGTCCGGATGGTCGGCCGCGCTCGCACGGCGCCAGTGCTGGAACAGCTTCGCCAGCGTCGTCTGGGTCAGATCACGGGCGGCGTCCGCGTCGCCGCACAGCAGGTACGCGGTGCGGTAGAGCCGGCGCTGACTCGCGCGGGCGAATTCCTCGAAGCCAGTGGCGTCCGGTCTGTGTCCGGCTGGCATCCGGCCTCCTCTGCGGTCTGTCGGTGGTCACTACGCCTCTTACTGAGTGCCGACGGGCCGGAAAGGTTGAAGCCCGATCGGAATCGATGCCGAACGCGGGGAGAGGGTGGAGCGGCAGGCGTCCCGGACCGAGCCGGCCCGGGCGCCGCGCCGCTGCCCGGGGCCGCGCAGTTCCCGGGCAGCGGGCCCGGCCCGTCGCCGTGCGGCCGGGCTGCTTGAATGGGTGGGTGACCCGAGCCTCCCTGGACAAGCAGCCGCACGAAGTCGCCTCGATGTTCGATGACGTGGCGGCGAACTACGACCTCACCAACGACGTGCTCTCGCTCGGCCAGGCCAGGCTGTGGCGCAAGGAGGTCGCTGCCGCGGTGCACGCCCGGCCCGCGGAGAAGGTCCTCGACCTGGCCGCCGGGACGGCGACGTCCTCGCTGCCGTTCGCCGCGACCGGCGCGTACGTCGTGCCGTGCGACTTCTCCATCGGCATGCTGCGCGAGGGCAAGAAGCGGCACTCCTGGCTGCCGTTCACCGCGGGCGACGCCACGAAGCTGCCGTTCCGCGACGAGACGTTCGACGCGGTGACGATCTCCTTCGGGCTGCGCAACGTCCAGGACACCGACGCGGCGCTCCGCGAGCTTTACCGGGTGACCAAGCCGGGCGGCCGGGTGGTCATCTGCGAGTTCTCCCAGCCGGTCTGGACGCCGTTCCGGACCGTCTACACCGAGTACCTGATGCGGGCACTGCCCCCGGTCGCGCGTGCCGTGTCGTCCAACCCCGACGCGTACGTCTACCTCGCCGAGTCGATCCGCGCCTGGCCCGACCAGGCCGGGCTGGCGTCCAGGCTCCAGCAGGCCGGCTGGTCGAAGGTCGCCTGGCGCAACCTCACCGGCGGCATCGTCGCGCTGCACCGGGGCGTACGCGCCTGACCGGCGTCCGGGGCGCGTCCGGCGGGGGCGGGTGCGGCGCGAAGTCCGGTGCCGAGGGCCCGTGTTGACCGGAACGCAGTTGACGGGAACCGGGTGACGTGGAAGATGTGTCCGTTGATACGGCACGCGTCCTTCCCGTTCCCCTGTGTCACCGTTCCGGCCGTCCCCGTCTCCCCGTTGCGGAGTCCTCATGCCGTCGTACTGTCCCTTCTGCGGATCCCCGGCACCTGACGAGGCGCGCTTCTGCATGAAGTGCGGGCGGGAACGCCCACAGGCGCCCGCGTCGCCTCCGCAGGCCCCCGCAGCCCTCCCGGCGGCACCGGCCGCGCCCCCGCCGCCCGGTGCGCCGCCCACCGGCGCCGTCCCGTTCGCTCCGGCGGCGGGACCGCCCCCGCCCGGGTACGCCCCGATGCCGGCGGTCCCGGCGGTTCCTTCACCGCTCGGCGCCTTCTTCGGACGGGTGTTCCGGGGCGACTGGGCGGGCTCGGTGAAGGCCGCCGCCTGGCCCACCGGGCTGATCGTGGCCCTCGCGGTGGCACTCTCCATTCCCACGTACGGCCAGGGCGACGACGTCGTCGTCGGCTGGAGCGACCGGCTGCGGATCGCGCTCGCGATGCTGCTCCAGGCGTTCGGCGGCGGCTTCGAGCTGAGTGCGGCCGTGCCCGGCCGTCCGAACGGCTCCGACTACGACACCGGTTACGGCTCCGACTACGGATCCGGCGGGTCGGACTTCGGTTCGGACTTCGGCAGCCTGGACCCGGGCGCCCAGGGCAGCTACACGCTCGCCGTCGTCCCGCTCACCGTCACCGTGCTGTGGATCGGCGCACTCCTCCTCGGCGCCAGGGCGGCCCGCAGACAGGGCGGCGGTCTCGAAGCGGCGGTACGGATCAGCCTCGTGGCCACTGCCGCCGTCCTGGTCCTCGGGCTCTTCGCGCAGCCCGTGATCG
Source organism: Streptomyces sp. NPDC091416 (assembly GCF_044756845.1). NCBI lineage: Bacteria > Bacillati > Actinomycetota > Actinomycetes > Kitasatosporales > Streptomycetaceae > Streptomyces > Streptomyces sp. NPDC091416. The sequence goes on along the minus strand of NZ_JBIVTU010000001.1, from coordinate 1,067,838 downwards.
AGGACGTCTCGGTCTCGTCGTCCCCGGTCCTCGCCGCGCTCGGCGCGCTCGTGATGGCGCTGCTGGTCACCGGTGGCGTCCTGCAACGCGACGCGGCGGCCCAGTGGCTGGCGCAGCGCCCGGGGACGCTGACCCTGGTCCGGGCGGCCGGCACGGCGGTCCGCGCGCTCGGCATCGTGCTGCTGCTGTGCTCGCTGATCGGCATCGTCACGTACGCCACCGCGGACGACGTCGACGGCGAAGCCCTGCTGGTCGCCCTGCCGTTGCTGCCCAACATCGGACTGCACGTGCTCGGCGTGAGCTGGGGCGCGCACTTCGAGTACGACCTGCGGGGGCAGGCCGACCTGTTCGGCTCGGGTATGGAGCACGGCGGCTTCGGGCTGTCCGGCCTGGAGGACGCGCTCGGCGGCTGGGCGGTGGCCGGAGCACTGGCCACCGGCGTGGTCTGCGCGCTCACGATCGGGCTGCTCGCCGCGCGCCGCTCGGCGGGACGGGGCGAACAAGCCACCGCGGGCGGCCTGTTCCTCCTGCTCGTCCTGGTACTGGCCGCGCTGGGCGGAGTGTCGGCGGAGTTCTCCGGCAGCGTCGACGACATGGACGGCCGGGGCACCGTGGAGTTCGCCCTGAGCGTGTCGGAAGTGCTGCTGTTCGGCCTGTTGTGGGTGGGCGGCGCGGTGCTCGTCGCCCCGTACCTGCTGCGGCTGACGGGGCTCGCGGGGGCGGCGCCCGCGGCGTACCCGCCGGCTCCGGGGCCGTACGGTCCCCACGCCCCGTACGCGCCGCAGCCCGCGACCGCGCCCGCCTCCGAGCCGCCCGGCCGAGGGCGGACCGTCGCCGTCTGGTGTGCGACGCTCGCCGCCGCGCTGCTCGTCGGCGGCGGGGCGACCGCCGGTGTCCTGGCCCTGATGGACCGTGACAGCGGCGGCGACGACAAGCCCGCCCCGGTCCGCAGCAGTGAGCCCGCCACGGAACAGTCCGGCACCGACTCGTCCACCGGCCAGGTCACCGTCCCCGCCGCCCCGGACGCCCCACGTCAACGGCCGGCCGTTCACGTCACCGTCGCAGCTCCAGCCGGAAGCACCGCGCCTCCTGGCCCTCGCGCGGCGTCGTGAAGCTCTCCGCCTCCGCCATGCCCAGCCGCCGGGCCACCGCGATCGACCGCTCGTTGAGCGCGTCGATCGTCGCCACCACCCGCTCCACCCCGGCCGCGCGCAGCCGCTCCAGAGTGATGCGCGCGGCCGCGGTCGCATAGCCGCGGCCCCAGGCCGGGCGGGCCAGCCGCCAGCCGATCTCGATCTCGCCCACGGGTCCGTACGCGCTGTGCGGCCACGGCTGCGCACCCGTGAAGCCGAGCACCTCGCCGTTCCCGTCGAGCACGGTCCACAGGCAGAAGCCCAGCTCCGCGTCGTGTCTGCGCTGGCGGGCCGTCCACTCCTCGTACATGGACAGTTCGGACGCCCGGCCGCCGAAGAACGCCATGACCTCCGGGTCGTCGAAGACGCGGTGCCAGGCCACCGCGTCCTCGTCGGTCGGGACACGCAGCTGTACGACGGGGAGCACGGGAGGCGCGAGCGACATCGGGGAGCCCTTCGGAGGGTGGGACAACAGGCCCCCATAGACTGCACGGGACATGTGCCGCGCGGCACGCGATTTCGAGTCTTCGGGAGATCCGACCGTGACCGAGCCCCTGTCCGAACACAGCGCGGACGTGATCGTCGTCGGGGCGGGCCCCGCCGGCTCCACCACCGCGTACTACCTCGCCAAGGCCGGACTCGACGTCCTCCTCCTGGAGAAGACCGCCTTCCCGCGCGAGAAGGTCTGCGGCGACGGCCTCACGCCGCGCGCCACCAAGCAGCTCGTCTCCATGGGCATCGACATCTCCGAAGAGGCCGGCTGGCTGCGCAACAAGGGCCTGCGCATCATCGGCGGCGGCGTCCGGCTCCAGCTGGACTGGCCGGATCTCGCCTCGTACCCGGACTACGGACTCGTCCGCAAGCGCGACGACTTCGACGAGCAGCTGGCCCGCCAGGCGCAGAAGGCCGGCGCGCGGCTGTACGAGCGCTGCAACGTCGGCGCCCCCATCAAGGACGAGCGCACCGGCCGGATCACCGGCGTGGAGGCGAAGCTCGGCGAGGAGAAGACCCCGGTCACCTTCCACGCCCCCCTCGTCGTCGCCGCCGACGGCAACTCGACCCGGCTCTCCGTCGCGATGGGGCTGCACCGCCGCGAGGACCGCCCGATGGGTGTCGCGGTCCGTACGTACTTCACCTCGCCGCGCCACGACGACGACTACCTGGAGTCCTGGCTGGAGCTCTGGGACCGGCGCGGGGCCGAGGACCGGCTGCTGCCCGGCTACGGCTGGATCTTCGGCATGGGGGACGGCACCTCCAACGTCGGCCTCGGCATCCTCAACTCCTCCGCCGCGTTCAAGGAGCTGGACTGGCGCGAGGTCCTGAAGGCGTGGTGCGCCTCCATGCCCGAGGACTGGGGCTACACCCCCGAGAACATGACGATGCCCATCCGTGGCGCGGCCCTCCCGATGGCCTTCAACCGCCAGCCGCACTACACCAAGGGCCTGCTGCTCGTCGGTGACGCGGGCGGCATGGTCAACCCGTTCAACGGCGAGGGCATCGCGTACGCCATGGAGTCGGGGCAGATCGCCGCGGACGTCATCGTCCAGGCGCACGCCCGCGCGACCCCGGCCCAGCGCGAACTGGCCCTGAACAACTACCCGAAGGTGCTCAAGGAGACCTACGGCGGCTACTACACGATGGGCCGCGCCTTCGTGAAGCTGATCGGCAACCCGAAGGTCATGAAGGTCGCCACCCAGCGCGGCCTCACCCACCCGCTGCTGATGAAGTTCACCCTGAAGATGCTCGCCAACCTCACCGACCCGACGGGCGGCGACGCGATGGACCGCATCATCAACGGCCTGACGAAGGTGGCGCCCCGCGCCTAGGCGCTGTCCGGCGGGGCGGATGATCCGCCGGACGGCCCAGCGGGTCCCTGCCTCGTCCGTACGGAGTGCACCGGGGCCGCGAGCAGCACGAGGAGTGCCGTCGCGGCTCCGAGCCACATGACCGCGTGGAGCGAGGCGCGGTCGACGACGTAGCCGCCCGCCAGTGCGCCGGCGGCGATCGTCGCCTGGAACGACGCGGTGAACAGGACCGAGGCCGCCTCCGGGGTGCGCGGCGCCGCGCGGGTGAACCAGGTCTGTGAGCAGACCGGGACCGCGCCGTAGCCGAGCCCCCACAGGACGAGGAGCGCGAGCGCGCCCGCCTCGGACCGGCCGAGGACGGGCAGGAGCGCCGTCGCCGCGGCGATCGTGGCGGCGGCGGCCGCGAAGGCGGTGTGCGGCCTGCGCGTCACCAGGGTGCCGCCGAGGAAGTTGCCGGCCACGCCCGCCGCGCCGTGGACGAGCAGGAGGCCGGTGATCGCGCCCGGCCCGGCATGGGCGATCTCGCGCAACAAAGGCGTCACGTACGTGTACGTGCCGAAATGTGCCAGTACGACGAGGAATGTCATCAGCAGCGCGAACCGGGTGTCCGGACGGCGCAGCAGAGCGCGGAGGACGGCCGGGCGGGTGACCCGCTCCGGCGGCAGCGCGGGCAGGGTCAGGAGCAGCAGGGCCAGAACGCCCGTGGACAGCAGCCCCATCGTGACGAACGCGGTGCGCCAGCCCGCCAGATCGCCGATGAGGGTTCCGGCGGGGACGCCGAGCACGGATCCGAGGGGGACGGCGGCGAAGACGACCGCGGTCGCCCGGGCGGCGGCCGGGGCGGGGACCAGCCGGCCGGCCAGACCGGCGCCGAGCGACCAGAAGCCACCGATGGTGATGCCGACCAGGACCCGGGCGGCGAGCACGACCCAGTAGGCGGTCGCGGCGGCGGTGAGGAAGTTGGCCACCGCGAGGAGCAGGACGAAGGCGGCGAGCATCAGCCGCCGGTCGGCGCGGGCCGTCGCGAGGGTCACCACCGGGGCGGCGACGGCGGCGAGGAGGCCCGGCATCGTCATCATCAGGCCCGCGGTGCCGTCCGCGACGGCGAACTCGGCGCCGATCGGTGTCAGCAGGCCGATCGGCAGGATCTCGGTGGTGACGACGGCGAAGATGCCCAGCATCACGGAGAGGACGGCCGGCCGGCCGCGTAAGCGCGCGGGGGACGCGGCGTCGGTGCGGGAGACGGTCGTGAGGGACATGGCGGGGCCGTCCTGTGTTCGGTGACGCGGGAGCTGTTCGCTCCAGTTCACAAGCTCCGGCGAACGGAGTCCGGCAGGTTCCCGACCTCACCCGTGGCCGATGGGGGTGAGGTCGGGAACCTGCCGGGAACGCCGAAGGGCCGCGGCTCCCGAGCGGGGGAGCGGCGGCCCTTCGGCGTGCGCCGAGGCGCTTGTGAATCCGTGAACTCAGAGGACGCGGACCGCGCCCGACGGCGGGTCGTAGTCCAGGGACTTCTGCACCACACCGGTGGAGGAGTTCTGCGCCCCGACGAACTGGCCGCCGCCCACGTAGATGCCCACGTGGTACGCGCTGCCCGCGCCGCCCCAGTACAGGATGTCGCCCGGCTGGAGGTTGCTCAGCGAGACCTGGGTGCCCGCGGTCGACTGGCTCTGCGAGACGCGCGGCAGGTCGACGCCCACCGTGCGGAACGCGGCCTGGACGAGGCCGGAGCAGTCCCAGGAGTTGGGGCCGGTGCCGCCGGACACGTACGCGTCGCCGACCTGCGCCTGCGCGAACGCGACGACAGAGGCGGCGGTGCCCGTGGCGGTGGAGGAGTACGACGTCGTCGCGGTCGACGAGGAGCCGGACGAGGACGAGCCGGAGGACGTGCTCAGCGTCGTGCGCTCGGCGGAGCGGGAGGCGCGCTCGGCGGCCTCCGCCTTGGCCTCGGCCTCGGCCTTCGCCTTGGCTTCGGCCTTCTTCTTGGCCTCGGCCTTGCGGACCGCCTCGGCCTTGGCCTTCTTGGCGTCCTTGGCAGCGGCGGTGGCCGCGGCCTCCTCGTGGGCCTGCGTCTCCAGGTCCAGGGCGACCTGCTGCGTGGCCTCGGCGGACGCCGCGACGGTGGTGGAGACCCCGGCCGTGATGGTCGGCATCTCGATCGTCTGGGTCACCGGCTCGGCCTGGGCCGGACCGGCAGCGCCTGCGACCGCGATGGTGCTGAGGACGCCACCGGCAACTCCGGCCCGCAGCGCCGTCTTCGAGGCGTTTCGGCGGGGCTTCCGGTGGCTGGGTATGAGAGCGGTGTGGGACATGGGTACTAGCGCTATCAGGGCCTCAGGGGTCCCATCAAGAAACGTGTGTTGCGACACAGTTACGTCCGGAATCTGTGAATCCGCTTTCTGAGGGCTCTTATTGACGCCGTAACGGGCAATTCGGGCAACCTTGATCAGCGCTGTGATCACGGGTTTTCAGCAATACGCCCGAATTGCCCGTCACTTACCATCCGTTCACACCGTTGGCCAAGCCCGCTTCTCCGGCGGCTTCGCGCGAGTGACGCAGGTCACAGCATGGTCTCCATGTGACGGGCATGCGAGGGGCTCGCGCGAGGGGCGCCCCGCCGGCGGATTTCCGGGGGCATGGAACTGGCCCCGCGTCGCGAGTGATTCGCCCGATTGGGGGTGGATGCCGGGATGCGTCCACTTCGTTCCCCCGGGCCCCCCGCGCGGGTGACGGGCTCCTCGGCCCAGAGTGGGGCAGATCCCTTTATCACCCGATCGCGTCCATAGCCAATTTGGCACCCGGCGCTGTCGCTTGATAGGGCGACACCCCTTTGACCAGCGGTAACGGCAGGAGATGTCACGTCTCGTGATCACTCGGCCGCTTCGTGTACGAAGATCACCGCTCATCCGACTTCATGATCGTTCGTCAGGTGGTGGAGATCACAAAGGCGTTGTCGTACCCCGTGTCGCAGATCACAGGATGGCGGGCATAGGATGCGGGGCAGTCGGGCTTGTGAACTGCCTCACATGTGCACGATCTTGGTGAGGTGGCGAGCCAGGTCGCCCGATGCGGTCCAACGGTCAAGGACGACTGGAAGGAGCGAGGAGCGTGAATGCCTACGCGCCCATCCTCGTGCTCGGTGCCCTCGGGGCAGGCTTTGCGATCTTCTCCGTGGTCAGTGCCACGCTTATCGGCCCCAAGCGGTACAACCGGGCGAAGCTCGAAGCGTACGAGTGCGGTATTGAACCCACCCCGACTCCAGCCGGAGGCGGCCGTTTTCCCATCAAGTACTACCTGACGGCGATGCTCTTCATCGTCTTCGACATCGAGATCGTCTTCCTCTATCCCTGGGCCGTCACCTTCGACGCCCTCGGGATCTTCGGGCTCGTCGAGATGCTGATCTTCGTGCTCACCGTCTTCGTCGCCTACGCGTATGTGTGGCGTCGCGGCGGCCTGGAATGGGACTGAGGGGCTGAGGGGCACACATGGGACTCGAAGAGAAGCTGCCCAGCGGCTTCGTGCTGACCACTGTCGAGCAGGCCGCCGGCTGGGTACGGAAGTCCTCCGTCTTCCCGGCCACCTTCGGCCTCGCCTGCTGCGCCATCGAGATGATGACGACCGGAGCCGGGCGCTACGACCTGGCTCGGTTCGGCATGGAGGTCTTCCGCGGATCGCCGCGGCAGGCGGACCTGATGATCGTGGCGGGGCGGGTGAGCCAGAAGATGGCGCCCGTCCTGCGGCAGGTCTACGACCAGATGCCGAACCCCAAGTGGGTCATCTCCATGGGGGTTTGCGCGTCATCGGGCGGAATGTTCAACAATTACGCCATTGTTCAGGGTGTTGATCATATTGTCCCGGTTGATATTTATTTGCCGGGCTGCCCGCCGCGGCCCGAGATGCTGATGGACGCGATTCTCAAGCTCCACCAGAAGATCCAGGGCTCCAAGCTCGGGGTCAACGCCGAGGAGGCCGCCCGTGAGGCGGAGGACGCGGCCCTCAAGGCACTGCCCCTGATCGAGATGAAGGGGCTGCTGCGATGAGTGAGCAGGAGCAGAGCGCGGGCGGCGTTCCCGCCCCGCGCGACGAGCACGGCGAGGTCATCGGCGTACGCAAGGGCATGTTCGGCGCCAACAACGGCGGCGACACCTCCGGCTACGGCGGCCTCGTCCGTACCGTCGCCCTGCCGGGAGCCACCTCGCGCCCGTACGGCGGCTGGTTCGACGAGGTGGCCGACGAGCTCGAAGGCGCCCTGGAGGAACAGGGTCTGCTTCCCGCCGACGCCATCGAGAAGACGGTCGTCGACCGCGACGAGCTCACCTTCCACATCGCCCGCGAGCACCTGCCCACCGTCGCCCGGACCCTGCGCGACGACCCGGCACTGCGCTTCGAGCTCTGTACGGGGGTGAGCGGCGTCCACTTCCCCGGTGACAAGGGACGTGAGCTGCACGCCGTCTACCACCTGCGCTCGATCACCCACGGCCGGCTCATCCGGCTGGAGGTGTCCGCGCCGGACGACGACCGGCACATCCCGTCCCTCGTCGCGGTCTACCCGACCAACGACTGGCACGAGCGCGAGACCTACGACTTCTTCGGGCTCGTCTTCGACGGGCACCCCGCCCTCACCCGGATCATGATGCCGGACGACTGGCAGGGCTTCCCGCAGCGCAAGGACTACCCGCTCGGCGGCATCGCCATCGAGTACAAGGGCGCCCAGATCCCGGCTCCGGACCAGCGGAGGTCGTACTCCTGATGACCACTCCCCACGCAACGCCCAGGGCCACGACCGAGGGGACTGTATATACAGTCACCGGCGGCGACTGGGACGAGGTCGTCGAATCGGCCGTCAAGTCCGACGACGAGCGCATCATCGTCAACATGGGTCCCCAGCACCCGTCCACCCACGGCGTGCTCCGGCTGATCCTGGAGATCGACGGCGAGACCGTCACCGAGGCCCGCTGCGGCATCGGCTACCTCCACACCGGCATCGAGAAGAACCTCGAATTCCGGAACTGGACGCAGGGCACCACCTTCGTCACGCGCATGGACTACCTGACGCCGTTCTTCAACGAGACGGCGTACTGCCTGGGGGTCGAGAAGCTCCTCGGCATCGAGGACCAGATCCCCGACCGGGCCACCGTCCTGCGCGTGCTCCTGATGGAGCTCAACCGGATCTCCTCGCACCTGGTGTGCATCGCCACCGGCGGCATGGAGCTCGGCGCCACGACGATCATGATCTATGGCTTCCGCGATCGTGAACTCGTTCTCGATCTCTTCGAGCTGATCACCGGCCTGCGGATGAACCACGCGTTCGTCCGCCCCGGCGGACTCGCCCAGGACCTGCCCCCGGGCGCGGTCGACCAGCTGCGCGAGTTCGTGAAGACCATGAAGAAGAACCTGCCGGAGTACGACAAGCTCGCCACCGGCAACCCCATCTTCAAGGCCCGCATGCAGGACGTCGGCTACCTCGACCTCACCGGCTGCATGGCGCTCGGCGCCACCGGCCCGGTCCTGCGCTCCGCCGGACTCCCGCACGACCTGCGCAAGACCGATCCCTACTGCGGGTACGAGAACTACGAGTTCGACGTCCCCACGGCGGACAGCTGCGACTCCTACGGACGCTTCCTCATCCGGCTGGAGGAGATGCGCCAGTCGCTGCGCATCGTCGAGCAGTGCATCGACCGGCTCGCGCCGGGGCCGGTCATGGTCGCCGACAAGAAGATCGCCTGGCCCGCGCAGCTCGCGCTCGGACCGGACGGACTCGGCAACTCGCTCGACCACATCAAGAAGATCATGGGCACCTCCATGGAGGCCCTGATCCACCACTTCAAGCTGGTGACCGAGGGCTTCCGGGTCCCGGCCGGGCAGGCGTACACGGCGGTCGAGTCGCCCAAGGGCGAACTCGGCGTGCACGTCGTCTCGGACGGCGGCACCCGCCCCTACCGGGTCCACTTCCGCGACCCGTCCTTCACCAACCTCCAGGCCATGGCAGCGATGTGCGAGGGCGGCCAGGTCGCCGACGTCATCGTCGCCGTCGCATCCATCGACCCCGTGATGGGAGGCGTCGACCGGTGACCGAAGCACGCAGCGAAGTCAGTCTGGGGATGCCGCAGCTCCCCGCCCCCGCCTACCCGGCCGAGGTGCGCGCCAGGCTCGAAGCGGATGCGAAGGAGGTGATCGCCCGCTATCCCGGCAGCCGCTCCGCGCTGCTGCCGCTGCTGCACCTCGTGCAGTCCGAGGAGGGGTACGTCTCGCGTACGGGCATGGCGTTCTGCGCCGAGGCGCTCGGCCTCACCACCGCAGAGGTCACCGCGGTCGCCACCTTCTACACGATGTACCGGCGCAGGGCAGGCGGCGACTACCAGGTCGGCGTCTGCACCAACACGCTCTGCGCGGTGATGGGCGGAGACGCGATCTTCGACCGGCTCAAGGACCACCTCGGCGTCGGCAACGACGAGACGACCGAGGACGGCAAGGTCACCCTCGAACACATCGAGTGCAACGCGGCCTGCGACTTCGCGCCCGTCGTGATGGTCAACTGGGAGTTCTTCGACAACCAGACGCCCGAGAGCGCGACCCGGCTCGTCGACGACCTGATCGCCGGCCGCACCGTCGAGCCGACCCGCGGCGCCCCGCTCTGCTCGTACAAGGAGACCGCCCGGATCCTGGCCGGCTTCCCCGACGAGCGCCCCGGCGCCGTCGCGGCGTCCGGCGGCGCCGGTCCCGCCTCGCTCATCGGCCTGAAGCTGGCCAAGGGCGAGGCCGCACCGCAGCCCCGCGTGGTGGGCCCGCGAGGCGAGGCCCCGAGCGACGAACCGCAGAAGGGCGCCGAACACCTCAGCTCCCACGACGCGCCACAGCAGACCTCGGCCTCCGACCCGGACCACCCGGCCGGTCCCGCCGCCGAGGAGGGGGAGTGATGACGTTGGCCGCCGAAATCGACAAGAACGGGACCAGTCCCGAGAAGCTTCTCGCGCCTGTCCTGTCCGCCTTCTGGGACCAGCCGGAATCCTGGACCCTGGACACCTACCGCCGTCACGAGGGCTACGAGGGACTGCGCAAGGCCCTCGCGATGTCTCCGGACGACCTCATCGCGTACGTCAAGGACTCCGGTCTGCGCGGCCGCGGTGGCGCAGGCTTCCCCACCGGGATGAAGTGGCAGTTCATCCCGCAGGGCGACGGCAAGCCGCACTACCTGGTCGTCAACGCCGACGAGTCGGAGCCCGGGACCTGCAAGGACATCCCGCTCCTCTTCGCCAACCCGCACAGCCTGATCGAAGGCATCGTGATCGCCTGCTACGCGATCCGCTCCTCGCACGCCTTCATCTACCTGCGCGGCGAAGTCGTCCCCGTACTGCGGCGGTTGCACGAGGCCGTGCGCGAGGCGTACGAGGCGGGCTATCTCGGTACGAACATCATGGGCTCCGGACTCGATCTGGAACTGACCGTGCACGCGGGCGCCGGTGCGTACATCTGCGGTGAGGAGACGGCGCTGCTCGACTCGCTCGAAGGACGCCGCGGCCAGCCCCGGCTGCGCCCGCCCTTCCCCGCGGTCGCCGGTCTGTACGCCTGCCCCACCGTGGTGAACAACGTCGAGTCCATCGCCTCGGTTCCCGCGATCCTGAACAAGGGCAAGGACTGGTTCAAGTCCATGGGCAGCGAGAAGTCCCCGGGCTTCACGCTGTACTCGCTCAGCGGCCATGTCGCCGGACCCGGCCAGTACGAGGCCCCGCTCGGCATCACGCTGCGCCAGCTCCTCGACATGAGCGGCGGCATGCGCCCCGGCCACCGGCTGAAGTTCTGGACCCCGGGCGGCTCCTCCACCCCCATGTTCACCGAGGAGCACCTCGACGTGCCCCTCGACTACGAGGGCGTCGGCGCCGCCGGATCCATGCTCGGCACCAAGGCGCTCCAGTGCTTCGACGAGACCACCTGCGTCGTGCGCGCCGTCACCCGCTGGACCGAGTTCTACGCCCACGAGTCCTGCGGCAAGTGCACGCCATGCCGGGAAGGCACCTACTGGCTCGTGCAGTTGCTCCGCGACATCGAGGCCGGCAAGGGCCAGATGGCCGACCTCGACAAGCTGAACGACATCGCCGACAACATCAACGGCAAGTCGTTCTGCGCCCTCGGTGACGGTGCCGCCTCGCCGATCTTCTCCTCGCTGAAGTACTTCCGCGACGAGTACGAGCAGCACATCACGGGCAAGGGCTGCCCCTTCGATCCCGCACGGTCGACCGTCTGGGCCGACGACAAGAACGCATCCCAGGGGGTGAACGCATGACAGTCACCACGAGTGCGCCCTCCGGGGGCGGCGAGGCGGCGCTCCCGCCCGAGGACCTGGTCACGCTGACCATCGACGGCATCGAGATCAGCGTGCCCAAGGGCACCCTGGTCATCCGGGCCGCCGAACTCCTCGGCATCGAGATCCCGCGCTTCTGCGACCACCCGCTCCTCGACCCGGCCGGCGCCTGCCGCCAGTGCATCGTCGAGGTCGAGGGCCAGCGCAAGCCGATGGCGTCCTGCACCATCACCTGCACCGACGGCATGGTCGTCAAGTCGCAGATCACCTCGCCGGTCGCCGACAAGGCGCAGCGCGGCGTGATGGAGCTGCTGCTCATCAACCACCCGCTGGACTGCCCGGTCTGCGACAAGGGCGGCGAGTGCCCGCTGCAGAACCAGGCGATGTCGCACGGCGACGCGACCTCCCGCTTCGACGGGAAGAAGCGGACGTACGAGAAGCCCGTCCCGATCTCCACCCAGGTGCTGCTGGACCGTGAGCGGTGCGTGCTCTGCGCGCGCTGCACCCGGTTCTCCAACCAGGTGGCGGGCGACCCGATGATCGAGCTGATCGAGCGCGGCGCGCTCCAGCAGGTCGGCACCGGCGAAGGCGACCCGTTCGAGTCGTACTTCTCCGGCAACACCATCCAGATCTGCCCGGTCGGGGCGCTGACCTCGGCCGCGTACCGGTTCCGCTCCCGTCCCTTCGACCTCGTGTCGACGCCCTCCGTGTGCGAGCACTGCGCCGGCGGCTGCGCCACCCGCACCGACCACCGGCGCGGCAAGGTCATGCGGCGCCTCGCCTCCAACGACCCCGAGGTCAACGAGGAATGGCTCTGCGACAAGGGCCGCTTCGGCTTCCGCTACGCCCAGCAGCGCGACCGGCTCACCACCCCGCTGGTCCGTAACGAGGCCGGCGAGCTGGAACCGGCGAGCTGGCCCGAGGCGCTGGCCGCCGCGGCCGCCGGACTGTCCGCCGCACGCGGCAGGACCGGTGTCCTCACGGGCGGCCGGCTGACCGTCGAGGACGCGTACGCGTACAGCAAGTTCGCCCGGGTCGCCCTGGACACCAACGACATCGACTTCCGGGCCCGGGTGCACAGCGACGAGGAGGCCACCTTCCTGGCCGCCCGCGTCGCGGGACGCGGCCGTGACCTGGACGGCTCGGGTGTCACGTACACCTCGCTGGAGCAGGCCCCGACCGTGCTGCTGGTCGGGTTCGAGTCCGAGGAGGAGGCGCCCGGCGTCTTCCTGCGGCTGCGCAAGGCGCACCGCAAGCACGGACAGCGGACGTTCTCCGTCGCCTCGCACGCCACCCGCGGTCTCACGAAGGCGGGCGGCACGCTGCTGCCGGCCGCTCCCGGTACCGAGACGGAGTGGCTGGACGCGATCGCGGGCGGGGTCGGCCTGGACGGCGACGGTGCCGTGGCGGCCGAGGCGCTGCGCGGTGCGGGCGCCCTGATCGTGGTGGGTGAGCGGCTGGCCGGTGTGCCCGGCGGGCTGACCGCCGCGGTGCGGGCGGCGACCGCGACCGGGGCCGGCCTGGTGTGGATCCCCCGCCGGTCCGGCGAGCGCGGTGCGGTGGAGGCGGGCGCGCTCCCGTCGCTGCTGCCCGGCGGCCGCCCGGCCACCGACCCGCGGGCCCGGGACGAGGTGGCGTCCGTCTGGGGCGTCGCCGAACTCCCGTCCCGCTTCGGCCGGGACACCGGCCAGATCGTCGAGGCCGCGGCCACCGGCGAACTGGGCGCGCTGCTCGTCGCCGGGGTCGAGACCCGCGACCTGCCGGATCCGGCACGGGCTCTGGAGGCCCTGGACCAGGTGGGCTTCCTGGTCTCCCTGGAGCTCCGGCCCAGCGAGGTCACCGACCGCGCCGACGTGGTGTTCCCGGTGGCCGCGGTCGCCGAGAAGTCCGGCACCTTCCTCAACTGGGAGGGCAGGGCGCGGATGTTCGAGGCAGCGCTGAAGCCCGAGCAGATGACGCGGAACCTCGCGCCGGGCGATGCCCGGGTGCTGCACATGCTGGCCGACGCGCTGGACGTCCACTTCGCGCTGCCGGACCTGAAGTCCGTACGCCGTGAGCTGGACCGGCTCGGCGGCTGGCAGGGCACGCACGCGGACGACCCGCGCGCCTCCGCTCAGCCGCTGCCCCGGCCCGGCGACGGCGAGGCGATCCTCGCGGGTCACCGGATGCTGCTCGACCTGGGCCGGCTCCAGGAGGGCGACACGGCGCTGGCCGGGACGCGGCACGCCGCGGTCGCCCGGCTCTCCGCCGCCACCGCCGCCGAGACCGGCGTCAAGGACGGCGATCTGCTGGCCGTCTCCGGCCCGGCGGGCAGCGTACAACTGCCGCTCCAGGTCACCGAGATGCCGGACCGGGTGGTCTGGGTGCCGCTGAACTCCGTCGGGCGCGGTGTCCCGGCCGACACGGGGGCCCGGCCCGGCGGCCCGGTCCGGATCGGTCCCGCCGCACCCGGCATTTCCGACGTCACACCGGAGGTGGGGGCGTGAGTGCCTTCGCTCAACTGGCCACGGCCGCCCCGCACGGCGCCGTGCTCGCCGCCGAGGACCTGTCGATGTTCGGCACCGACCCCTGGTGGCTCGTCGTCATCAAGGCGGTCTTCTGCTTCGCGTTCCTGATGGTGACCGTGCTCTTCTCCATCGTGTGGGAGCGCAAGGTCGTCGCCTGGATGCAGCTGCGCATCGGCCCCAACCGGCACGGCCCCTGGGGCATGCTCCAGTCGCTCGCCGACGGCATCAAGCTGATGCTGAAGGAAGACGTCATCGTCAAGCGGGCGGACAAGGTCGTCTACGTCCTCGCCCCGATCATCGCGGCGATCCCGGCGTTCATGGCGATCGCGGTCATCCCGTTCGGCCCGTCCGGCAACGAGGTCTCGATCTTCGGGCACCGTACGGCGATGCAGCTCACCGACCTCCCGATCGCGATGCTCTACATCCTCGCGGTCGCCTCGGTCGGGATCTACGGCATCGTGCTGGCGGGCTGGTCCTCCGGATCGACCTACCCGCTGCTCGGCGGACTCCGTTCCTGCGCGCAGATGATCAGTTACGAGATCGCGATGGGCGCCGCGTTCGCCTCGGTCTTCCTCTACTCCGGGTCGATGTCGACCTCGAAGATCGTGGAGGCGCAGGAGGACCGCTGGTTCATCATCCTGCTGCCGGTCTCCTTCATCATCTACATCATCACGATGGTCGGCGAGACCAACCGCGCCCCGTTCGACATGCCGGAGTCCGAGGGCGACCTCGTCGGCGGCTTCAACACCGAGTACTCGTCGATCAAGTTCGCGATGTTCATGCTCGCCGAGTACGTCAACATGGTCACCGTCTCGGCGGTCTCCGTGACCCTGTTCCTGGGCGGCTGGCGGGCCCCGTGGCCGGTCAGCACCTTCTGGGAGGGCGCGAACCACGGCTGGTGGCCGATGCTCTGGTTCGTCCTCAAGGTCCAGCTGCTGCTGTTCTTCTTCATCTGGCTGCGCGGCACACTGCCCCGCGTCCGTTACGACCAGCTGATGAAGCTCGGCTGGAAGGTCCTGATCCCGGTCTCCGTCGTCTGGCTGATGATGGTCGCGACCGTACGGGCGCTGCGCAACGAGGGCTACGACTTCTCGAGGATCCTGCTCTACGTGGCCGGAGCCGTGATCGCGGTCCTGCTGATCTCCTTCGTGGTCGACATCTTCCGCGACAAGAAGGGCCGGGAAGCCGCGGCCCACGCGGAACCGGAGCCGGCCTTCGACCCGATGGCGGGCGGATTCCCGGTGCCGCCGCTGCCCGGACAGACCCTGCCGCCCGTGCCCCGGCGCAGGCCGCGCCGCGAGCGGGAGCTCGTTGCCAGTGGCGGCATGGATACACAGAGTGACGAAAATCCGAGTGACGGAAAGGAGGCCGGCGGTGTCTGAACTGTCTGAGTCGCCGGGGTCCAAGAGGCCGGCGAAGTCCACGCAGGCTTCCGGGTCCCCGGGATCCCCGGGGTCCTCGCAGTCCTCGGATTCTTCGGATTCCTCGCAGGACAAGTTCCAGAATCCGGTGGCCGGCTTCGGCGTGACCTTCAAGGCCATGTTCAAGAAGCGGCTGACCGAGCAGTATCCGGAGACGCCGAAGGTCACGGCGCCGCGCTTCCACGGGCGCCACCAGCTCAACCGGCACCCGGACGGGCTGGAGAAGTGCGTCGGCTGCGAGCTGTGCGCCTGGGCCTGTCCGGCGGACGCGATCTACGTCGAGGGCGCGGACAACACCGACGAGGAGCGCTACTCCCCGGGGGAGCGCTACGGCCGCGTCTACCAGATCAACTACGCGCGCTGCATTCTGTGCGGACTGTGCATCGAGGCCTGCCCGACCCGGGCGCTGACGATGACCAATGAGTTCGAGCTCGCCAACACCACCCGCGAGAGCCTCATCTACACCAAGGACGAGCTGCTCGCGGGCCTGGAGGAAGGCATGGTCGACAGCCCGCACGCGATCTTCCCCGGCACGGACGAACAGGACTACTACCGGGGTCTGGTGACCGAGGCCGCCCCCGGCACGGAGCGCCAGCTCGCCGTCTCCAAGGGCGAGAAGCCCGAGGACGACGGGCACAGCGAGAGCAACGGCGCCGCCCAGGAGGTGGACGCATGACCGGCCTGGCCGCAGCGGCCTCCCAGACCTCGACCGGCGAGGCCTTCCAGTTCTGGGTGCTCGGCACGGTCGCCGTGATCGGCGCCCTGTCGACCGTGCTCATGAGGCGGGCGGTGCACAGCGCGCTGAGCCTCGCCGGGACCATGATCATCCTGGCGGTGTTCTACCTCGCCAACGGCGCCTACTTCCTGGGCATCGTCCAGGTGGTCGTCTACACCGGCGCGATCATGATGCTGTTCCTCTTCGTGGTCATGCTCGTCGGTGTCACGGCGGCGGACTCGCTGAAGGAGACCCTCAAGGGCCAGCGCTGGCTGGCCGCCGGATGCGGGCTCGGCTTCGGCGTCCTCTTGGTCGCCGGAATCGGCAACGCGTCGCTGAACAGCTTCAACGGGCTGGGTACGGCCAACGCCGCGCACGGCGGAAACGTGGAGGGGCTCGCCAGCCTCATCTTCACCAAGTACGTCTTCGCCTTCGAGATCACCGGCGCCCTGCTGATCACGGCCACGGTCGGCGCGATGGTGCTCACGCACCGCGAGCGCACCGAACGGGCCAAGAACCAGCGGGAGATGTCCGAGGACCGCGTGCGCAGCAACCACCTGCCGCCGCTGCCCGCACCCGGCGTCTACGCCCGGCACAACGCCGTGGACATCGCCGGACTCCTCCCGGACGGCACACCGTCCGAACTCACCGTCATGCAGACGCTGCGCAAGCGCGGCCAGATGCGCGATGTGTCCCACGAGTCGCTGGCCGGCCTCAAGGCACTGGAGCAGCGCTCCGGTGAGCGGCTCGGCCGGGACACCGCAGAAGAAGAGGAGGTCGCCAAGTGAATCCGGTCAACTACCTCTATCTCGCCGCTCTGCTGTTCACCATCGGCGCGGCCGGGGTGCTGATCAGGCGGAACGCGATCGTGGTGTTCATGTGCGTGGAGCTGATGCTCAACGCCTGCAACCTCGCGTTCGTCACCTTCTCCCGCATGCACGGCAATCTCGACGGCCAGATCATCGCCTTCTTCACGATGGTCGTCGCCGCCGCGGAGGTCGTGGTCGGGCTCGCGATCATCGTGTCGCTGTTCCGTTCCCGCCACTCGGCCTCGGTCGACGACGCCAGCCTGATGAAGCTGTAAGGGGCGCTTGATCGTGGAGAATCTCATTGCGCTGCTCGTCGCGGCGCCCCTGCTCGGAGCGGTGGTGCTGCTCTGCGGCGGCCGACGCCTCGACCGCGTGGGCCACTGGCTGGGCACCGCGCTCGCCGGCGCCTCCTTCGTCGTCGCCGTGGTGCTCTTCACCGACATGCTCGGGAAGGGCGCCGAGGACCGCGCGCTGCACCAGAAGCTGTTCAGCTGGATCCCGGTCGAGGGATTCCAGGCCGATGTGGCCTTCCAGCTCGACCAGCTGTCGATGACCTTCGTGCTGCTGATCACGAGTGTGGGCACCCTGATCCACATCTACTCGATCGGCTACATGGAGCACGACGAGCGCCGGCGCCGCTTCTTCGGCTATCTGAACCTGTTCGTCGCGGCGATGCTGATCCTGGTCATCGCCGACAACTACCTGCTGCTGTACGTCGGGTGGGAAGGCGTCGGTCTGGCGTCGTACCTGCTCATCGGCTTCTGGCAGCACAAGCCCAGCGCGGCCACCGCCGCCAAGAAGGCGTTCCTGGTCAACCGGGTCGGCGACATGGGCCTGTCGATCGCGATCATGCTGATGTTCACCACCTTCGGCACCTTCGCCTTCGGCCCCGTCCTCGAAGCGACCGGGGAGACGAGCGAGGGCAAGCTGACGGCGATCGGCCTGATGCTGCTCCTCGCCGCCTGCGGCAAGTCCGCCCAGGTGCCGCTGCAGTCCTGGCTCGGTGACGCGATGGAGGGCCCGACCCCGGTCTCGGCCCTGATCCACGCCGCCACCATGGTGACCGCGGGCGTCTACCTGATCGTCCGGTCCGGCGCGATCTTCAACGGAGCCCCGGACGCCCAGCTGGTCGTCGTGGTCGTCGGAGCGGTCACGCTGCTCTTCGGTGCGATCGTCGGTTGCGCGAAGGACGACATCAAGAAGGCCCTCGCCGGGTCGACGATGTCGCAGATCGGCTACATGATCCTGGCCGCCGGCCTCGGCCCCATCGGCTACGTCTTCGCGATCATGCACCTGGTGACGCACGGCTTCTTCAAGGCCGGGCTCTTCCTCGGCGCCGGTTCGGTCATGCACGGCATGAACGACGAGGTGGACATGCGGAGGTACGGCGGCCTGCGGAAGTACATGCCGGTCACCTTCGTCACCTTCGGCCTCGGTTACCTCGCGATCATCGGCTTCCCCGGTCTGTCCGGCTTCTTCTCCAAGGACAAGATCATCGAAGCGGCCTTCGCCAAGGGCGGCACCGAGGGCTGGATCCTCGGCGCGGTCACCCTGCTGGGCGCCGCGATCACCGCGTTCTACATGACGCGCGTGATGCTGATGACGTTCTTCGGCGAGAAGCGCTGGCAGCCGGACGCGGAGGGCCACGACCCGCATCCGCACGAGTCCCCGAAGTCCATGACCATCCCCATGATCGTCCTGGCGTTCGGCTCGGTCTTCGCCGGAGGCTTCTTCTCCATCGGTGACCGATTCCTGCACTGGCTGGAGCCCGTCACGGGCCACAGCCACGGGGATGCCCCGGTCAGCGCGACCACCGTCACGGCCGCCACCATGGTGGTGCTCGTCATCGGTGTCGCCATCGCCTGGGCGATGTACGGACGCAGGGCCGTGCCCGCGGTCGCCCCGCGCGGCTCGCTGCTCACCCGGGCAGCCCGCCGCGATCTCCTCCAGGACGACTTCAACCACGTGGTCCTGGTCCGCGGCGGCGAGCACCTCACCCGCTCCCTGGTCTACGTCGACCACTCACTGGTCGACGGCGTCGTCAACGGCACGGCCGCCTCCATGGGCGGGCTCTCCGGCCGGCTGCGCAAACTGCAGAACGGCTACGCCCGCACCTACGCGGTCTCGATGTTCGGCGGTACGGCGGTTCTCATCGCCGCGACCCTGCTGATGAGGGCGGTCTGATCACATGTCCTTTCCCCTCCTGACAGCGACGGCGGCGCTCCCGGCGATCGGCGCGGTCGCCACCGCCGCCGTCCCGGCAGCCCGGCGCACCGCCGCCAAATGGCTGGCGCTCGCCTTCTCGCTCGGCACCCTGGTGCTGGCGGGCATCGCGCTCGCCCGCTTCGAGCCCGGCGGCAGCCGCTACCAGCTCACCGAATCGCACGCCTGGATCAAGGACTTCGGCGTGCGGTACGAGCTGGGGGTGGACGGCATCGGGCTGGCGCTCATGGCGCTCACCGCCCTGCTGATCCCCTTCGTCATCCTGGCCGGCTGGCACGACGCCGACCCGCTGGAGACGAACTCCTCCCGCTGGCGCCCCACCCAGGGCTTCTTCGCCCTGATCCTGATGGTGGAAGCGATGGTGGTCCTCTCCTTCGTGGCCACCGACGTCTTCCTCTTCTACATCCTGTTCGAAGCCATGCTCATCCCGATGTACTTCCTCATCGGCGGCTTCGGGGACCGGGCCCACTCCGGGAGCGACGAGAACGCGGCGGCCCAGCGCTCGTACGCGGCCGTCAAGTTCCTCCTCTACAACCTGGTCGGCGGCCTCATCATGCTGGCCGCCGTGATCGGGCTCTACGTGGTGACGGGGACGTTCTCGCTCTCCGAGATCGCCGCCGCCCGCGCCGACGGCTCGCTCTCCATGGCGACCAGCACCGAACGCTGGCTCTTCCTCGGGTTCTTCTTCGCCTTCGCGGTGAAGGCCCCGCTGTGGCCGCTGCACACCTGGCTGCCCAACGCCATGGGCGAGGCGACCACCCCCGTCGCCGTGCTGATCACCGCGGTCGTCGACAAGGTCGGCACCTTCGCGATGCTGCGCTTCTGTCTCCAGCTCTTCCCGGAGGCCAGCAAGTGGGCCACTCCGGTGGTCCTGGTGCTGGCGCTGATCAGCATCGTCTACGGGGCGCTGCTCGCCGTCGGCCAGCGCGACATCAAGCGGCTGATCGCCTACGCGTCGATCTCGCACTTCGGCTTCATCATCCTGGGCATCTTCGCGATGACCAGCCAGGGCCAGTCGGGCGCGACGCTCTACATGGTCAACCACGGCATCTCGACGGCCGCGCTGATGCTGGTGGCGGGCTTCCTGATCACCCGGCGCGGCTCGCGGCTCATCGCCGACTACGGCGGGGTGCAGAAGGTGGCGCCGGTCCTGGCCGGCACGTTCCTGATCGGTGGCCTGGCCACGCTGTCGCTCCCGGGGCTCGCCCCGTTCGTCAGCGAGTTCCTCGTCCTGGTCGGCGCGTTCGCCGCGTACCCGGCGGTCGGCATCATCGCCACCACCGGGATCGTGCTCGCCGCGATCTACGTCCTCGTCCTCTACCAGCGGACGATGACCGGTCCGGTGAAGGCCGAGGTCCAGGGCATGGCGGACCTCAAGGTCCGTGAGCTGGTGGTCGTCGTCCCGCTGATCGCGCTGCTGATCTTCCTGGGCGTCTACCCGAAGCCGCTGACGGAGATCGTCAACCCGGCGGTGCAGCACACCATGTCGGACGTACAGAAGAAGGACCCCCAGCCCGAGGTGGAGGCCGCCAAGTGAGCGCAACAGCTGTCCACAGCCTGTGGACCATGGCGGGCGGGGTGACATCGGCCGCCCCGGAGGAGAAGTTCAAGGCCCCCGTCATCGAGTACACCCAGCTGACGCCCGTCCTGATCGTCATCGGAGTCGCCGTTCTGGGCGTGCTCGCCGAGGCCTTCGTGCCGCGCCGGGCCCGTTACTACACCCAGGTGTTCCTGACCGTCGCCGCCCTGGTCGCCGCGTTCGCCGCGGTGATCGGCCTGGCCGCCGCCGGATACGGCACGACCAAGGCACACATCGCCGCGATGGGCGCCGTCGCCGTCGACGGACCCGCCCTGTTCCTCCAGGGCACCATCCTGCTGACGTCGCTGGTCGCCGTATTCACGTTCGCCGAGCGGCGCCTCGACCCCGCGTCGCACGGCAGCCGCGTCGACTCGTTCGCCGCACAGGCCGCCTCGGTCCCCGGCAGCGACAGCGAGAAGGCCGCGGTCAAGGCCGGGTTCACCACCACCGAGGTCTTCCCGCTGCTCCTCTTCGCGGTGGCGGGCATGCTGGTCTTCCCGGCGGCCAACGATCTGCTGACGCTCTTCGTGGCCCTGGAAGTCTTCTCGCTCCCGCTCTACCTCCTGTGCGCCGTCGCCCGCCGCAAGCGGCTGATGTCGCAGGAGGCCGCGGTGAAGTACTTCCTGCTCGGCGCCTTCTCCTCGGCGTTCCTGCTCTTCGGGATCGCCCTGCTCTACGGGTACGCGGGCTCCGTCTCGTACGCGCAGATCGCCACCGTCGTCGAAGGCTCGATCCAGCAGATCGACCCGGCACTCGCCGACACCATGGGCAACGACGTGCTGCTGCTGATCGGCGGCGCGATGATCCTGACCGGTCTGCTCTTCAAGGTCGGCGCCGTCCCGTTCCACATGTGGACCCCGGACGTCTACCAGGGCGCCCCGACCCCGGTCACCGGCTTCATGGCCGCGGCCACGAAGGTCGCCGCGTTCGGTGCGCTGCTGCGCCTGCTGTACGTGGTGCTGCCCGGCCTCACCTGGGACCTGCGCCCGGTCATGTGGGGCATCGCGATCGTCACGATGGTGGGTGGCGCGGTCGTCGCCATCACCCAGACCGACATCAAGCGGCTGCTGGCCTACTCCTCGATCGCGCACGCCGGATTCATCCTCGCCGGTGTCATCGCGGCCACCCCGCAGGGCATCTCCTCGGTGCTCTTCTACCTGGCCACGTACTCCTTCGTGACGGTCGGCGCCTTCGCCGTCGTCACCCTGGTGCGCGACGCGGGCGGCGAGGCGACGCACCTGTCGAAGTGGGCCGGCCTCGGCCGGCGCTCCCCGCTGGTCGCCGCCGTCTTCGCGGTGTTCCTGCTGGCCTTCGCCGGTATCCCGCTCACCTCGGGCTTCTCCGGAAAGTTCGCGGTGTTCAAGGCCGCGGCCGAGGGCGGTGCGAGCGGACTGGTCGTCGTCGGTGTGATCTCCTCGGCGATCGCCGCGTTCTTCTACATCCGGGTCATCGTGCTGATGTTCTTCAGCGAGCCGAAGGCGGACGGCCCCACGGTCGCCGTCCCGTCCCCGCTGACGATGACGACGATCGCCGTCGGTGTCGCGGTCACCCTGGTGCTGGGCCTGGCCCCGCAGTACTTCCTGGACCTGGCGAGCCAGGCGGGAGTGTTCGTGAGGTAGCGGGACGCACCACCGCTTCGACGGCGCCGGACGGGCTTGGAAAGTCAAGCCCGTCCGGCTCTGTCGTAGGCGGCGCCTATCGTGGCAGGGGAGAGCACAGGGACAGAACGGAACAGATGTCGGGGGACAGGGCAATGGGCGGGACGGCATGACAGGCGTGACAGAGATGGCCACAGAGACGACCGAGAGCGACGCGCGGCAGACGCTCCACCGGGTCTTCGGGTACGAGGCGTTCCGCGGCGAGCAGGAAGCCGTCGTCGACCATGTGGTGGCCGGCGGGGACGCCGTCGTGCTCATGCCGACCGGCGGCGGCAAGTCCCTCTGCTACCAGATCCCGTCCCTGGTCAGACGGGGTACGGGCGTCGTCGTTTCCCCGCTGATCGCCCTGATGCAGGACCAGGTCGACGCGCTGCGGGCGCTCGGTGTGCGGGCCGGGTTCATCAACTCCACGCAGGACTTCGACGAGCGCCGCTCGATGGAGGCCCAGTTCATCGCCGGTGAGCTCGACCTGCTGTACCTCGCCCCCGAGCGGCTCCGCCTGGACTCCACCCTCGGCCTGCTCTCCCGCGGCGAGATCTCCGTCTTCGCGATCGACGAGGCACACTGCGTCGCCCAGTGGGGCCACGACTTCCGGCCCGACTACCTGGCCCTGTCCGTCCTGGGCGAGCGCTGGCCCGACGTCCCGCGCATCGCCCTGACGGCCACGGCGACGGGCGCCACGCACCGCGAGATCACCCAGCGCCTCGGCATGCCCGACGCCAAGCACTTCGTGGCCAGCTTCGACCGCCCCAACATCCAGTACCGCATCGTGGGGAAGTCGGACCCGAAGAAGCAGCTGCTCTCCTTCCTGAAGGAGGAGCACGCGGGCGACGCGGGCATCGTCTACTGCCTCTCGCGCAACTCCACCGAGAAGACCGCCGAGTACCTCTGCCGCAACGGCATCGAGGCCGTTCCGTACCACGCGGGCCTGGACGCCGGGACCCGCGCGAGGCACCAGTCCCGCTTCCTGCGCGAGGAGGGCCTCGTCGTCGTCGCGACGATCGCCTTCGGCATGGGCATCGACAAGCCGGACGTCCGCTTCGTCGCCCACCTCGACCTGCCGAAGTCCGTCGAGGGCTACTACCAGGAGACCGGCCGGGCCGGCCGTGACGGAGCCCCGTCGACGGCGTGGATGGCGTACGGACTCCAGGACGTCGTCCAGCAGCGCAAGCTCATCCAGGGCGGAGAGGGCGATGAGGCCTTCCGCCGCCGGGCCGCCGCACACCTGGACTCCATGCTGGCGCTCTGCGAGACCGTCCAGTGCCGCCGGGCCCAGCTGCTCACCTACTTCGGCCAGGACCCCACGGCGTCCTCCTGCGGCAACTGCGACACCTGCCTGAACCCGCCCGAGACCTGGGACGGCACGGTGGTCTCCCAGAAGCTGCTGTCCACGGTGGTCCGGCTGAAGCGGGAACGCGGGCAGAAGTTCGGCGCCGGCCAGATCATCGACATCCTGCTGGGCCGCAAGACCGCCAAGGTCATCCAGTTCGACCACGACCAGCTCTCGGTGTTCGGCATCGGCGAGGAACTGGCCGAGGCGGAATGGCGCGGTGTGGTCCGCCAGCTGCTGGCCCAGGGCCTGATCGCCGTCGAGGGCGAGTACGGCACGCTGGTCCTCACGGAGGAGAGCGGCACGGTGCTCGGCCGGGAGCGCGAGGTGCTGCTGCGCAAGGAGGCCCCGAAGCCCGCCTCCCGTTCCTCCTCGTCGAAGGGCGAGCGGAAGGCGAAGTCCTCGGCAGCCGCCGCTGAGCTCCCGGCACAGGCGCTCCCGGTCTTCGAGGCGCTGCGCGCCTGGCGCGGCGCCCAGGCCAAGGAGCTGGGCCTCCCGGCGTATGTGATCTTCCACGACGCCACGCTGCGCGAGATCGCGACCCTGCGTCCGTCGTCGCTCGGCGAGCTGGGCGGGATCAGCGGCCTGGGCGAGAAGAAGCTGGCGACGTACGGGGAGGGCGTGCTGGAGGTGCTGGCGGGGCTCCCGGGCGACGCGGAATCCACTGCCGCTGCGGGCCCGCCCCCGGCTGAGGTACCGGCTCCCATCGCGCCGGCCCGGTCTACGGGCCCGTCCGCCGCCCCGGCCCCGGCGACGGCCCCGTCCGCGGCCCCGGTCGCCGACCCGGAGTTCGGCTGGGACGAGGAGCCGCCGGAGTACGAGTGAGGCGAGGAGCGGGGTGTGGTGGATCTACTGCGGGTCCGCCGCCCGGCGCCGCGAGACGATCGCGGTGAGGTCGAGATCGGCCGGGAAGGGAGCGGAGACCTTCATCCGGTCGTGGAAGATCCCGGTGGAGGTGTAGGCACCGGTCGCGGGCTCCAGCTCGAAGACGTAGACGACCGCGCGGCCGTCCTGGTTCTCCACCCGCCAGTAGTGCGGGATCCTCGCCCGCGCGTACTTCACGGGTTTGGTCTCCCGGTCACGGGTGACGGACTCGTCGGACACGACCTCGATCGCGAGCAGCACACTGCTCGCGGGGAAGCGCGTCTGCCGCAGGCTCTCGACCGCGTCCGCGCGGACGACGACCACATCGGGTTCGGGCCGGTTCTGGAAGTCGACGTCGATGGTGAATTCCCGGAAGACCTCCAGATCGAGCGGTGCCAGCGACTGCAACTGCCATTTGAGGTAGTCGATCGCACGCTCGTGAAAAACGGTCTGCGGACCCACGAATACCAAGCTCCCGTCGATCAGCTCCGTGTGCGGAGGCAGATTCGGAAGCGTGTCCAGGTCATCGGCGGTCCAGCCGCCCACGGGCGGGACCGCCCACCGCGGCTCGGGGGCCTCGGGTTCGACGCTCATCAGTGCTCCCATGCGCCGGAGTCTGGCGGTCCGACCAGCGTATCCGCACCGAACCGGCACGGGCCTGCCTGAACGTGTGAACGACTCACGCGCCGTTGACCACACCCACCCCCCGCCCCGCATACGCCCGCACATCCGCGTCCCGGTCCGCCACCGCCCCCGCCAGCGCCTCCCGCGCCGCCGCGTGCCCCGGATGACGGAGCAGCGCCAGCACCGCCGCCTTGCGCACATCGGCATTCGGGTCGTCGAGCGCACCGGCCAGCGGCGGGACCGCCCGCTCCGGGTCCGCCGAGGACAGTGCCGTCGCCGCGCCCGCGCGCACCTGCCAGGCCGGGTCCGCGAGCGCCGCCACCGCCCGTTCGGCGTACGCGGGCGGGCACCCCGTCCCCGCGAGCGCGGCCAGGGCCGCCGCGCGGACCAGCGCGTCCGGGTCGTCCAGCAGCGGGGCGAGCGGGCCGGGCGCGGGGGAGCGGACAGCGGCCAGTCCCTTCGCCACCGCCACCCGCACCTCGCGTGCCGAGTCGGAGGCCGCCCGGACCAGCCCGTCCACCGCGTCCACGGACACCAGGGCCCGCACGGTCTCGACCCGCACATCGAGATCCGGGTCGCTCAGCGTGCCGGCGAACAACTCCGGGTCCCCGAGCCGCAGCGCCCGCAGCGTGTCGAGGGAGGCGGCGCGGACCAGCGGGTCGGCCGAGGTCAGCGCGGTGACCAGGGGCGCGCGCAGGGCGGGCGAGGGCTCCAGCACCTCGACCAGTTCGCGCAGGGACGCCGCGACGGCCGCGCGCACGGCAGGCGCCGGATCGGCGAGCGCGGCCGCCAGGGCGGGACCGGCACCCTGCGGGGTGGACTCGGTGAGCGCGGCGACGGCGGCGCGGCGGACCGCCGGGTCGGGATCGTCCAGGTACGGGGCGAGGGCGGCCAGCCCGGGTTCGCCCTCGCTCAGCGCCAGCAGCTCAAGGATGCGCGGCGATGTGGACGGGCCGGTCCCGGTCACGGTGACCGCGGCCGTGCGCGCGGACCCGGACACCGGCGCCGCGTCCCGCGGCCCCGCCGTCCCCACACCCTCCGGCTCCACCTCGCCGATATGCCGTACCGGGCCCCCGGCCGGGGCGAACCCCTCCACCGGGACCAGATACGGAGCCACCGGCCGGGCCGTGAACTCCATCGCCCCGGACGCCGACTTGTACAGGTCCAGGTGGTGGAACCAGTCCGTGTCGTCCCGCTCCGGATGGTCCGTGCGCTCGTGGTAGAGGCCCCAGCGGGACTCCGTGCGGGCCAGCGAGGAACGGGCCGCCATCTCCGCGCAGTCCCGGATGAACGACACCTCCGCGCACCGCATCAGCTCGTGCGGTGTCTTCGCGCCCATCTCCGCGAGGTCGGTACGCATCCGCTCGAACGACTCCAGGGCGATCGACAGCCGGGCGCCGGACTTCGGCGGCGCCACGTAGTCGTTCACGAAGCGGCGCAGCTTGTACTCGACCTGGGGCTGCGGCGGCCCGTCCGGGTTGCGCAGCGGCCGGTAGACCAGTTCGTGCGCCGCCCGCAGCTGGTCGGCCGGCAGCTCGCCCTCGTACGCCGTGAACCGTGCCGCGTCCGCCCCGGCCAGGTCGCCGAAGACGAACGCGCCGATCATGTAGTTGTGCGGGACGCAGGCGAGGTCCCCGGCGGCGTAGAGCCGGTCCACCGTGGTGCGGGCGTGGTCGTCGACGCGGACGCCGGAGGCCGAGTGGCCGCCGCACAGGCCGATCTCGGAGATGTGCATCTCGATGTCGTGGGTGCGGTAGTCGTGACCGCGTCCGGCGTGGAACGTGCCGCGGGTGGGCCGCTCGGTGGAGTGCAGGATCGTCTCCAGCGCGCTGACGGACTCCTCCGGCAGATGGCTCAGCTTCAGGTAGACCGGACCGCGGTCGGAGGCGACCTCGGCCGCGAACTCCGCCATCATCCGGCCCGACCAGTAGTCGGAGTCCACGAAGCGTTCGCCGTGCCGGTTGACCTGGTACCCGCCGAAGGGGTTGGCGACGTAGGCGCAGGCCGGGCCGTTGTAGTCCTTGATCAGCGGGTTGATCTGGAAGCACTCGATGCCGGTCAGCTCGGCGCCCGCGTGGTACGCCATGGCGTAGCCGTCACCGGCGTTGGTCGGGTTCTCGTACGTTCCGTAGAGGTAGCCGGAGGCCGGAAGCCCGAGCCGTCCGCACGGCCCGGTGGCGAGGATGACGGCACCCGCCCGCACCGTGACGAACCGGCCCGTGCGGGTGTGGAAGGCGGCCGCGCCGATCGCCCGCCCGTCGTCGCCGGTGAGGACGCGCACCGGCATGACGCGGTTCTCGATCCGGATGCGTTCGCGCATCTCGCGGCGGCGCAGCTGCCGGTAGAGGACCTTCTTCACGTCCTTGCCCTCGGGCATCGGCAGGACGTACGAGCCGGAGCGGTGGACCTGGCGCACCGCGTACTCGCCGTGCTCGTCCTTCTCGAACTTCACCCCGTACGACTCCAGCCGCCGCACCATCGCGAAGCCGCGCGTCGCGGTCCGGCGGACGGTGGACTGGTCGACGATGCCGTCGTTGGCGCGGGTGATCTCGGCGACGTAGTCGTCGGGCTCGGCGCGGCCCGGGATCACGGCGTTGTTCACGCCGTCCATGCCCATGGCGAGCGCGCCGGAGTGGCGGACGTGCGCCTTCTCCAGCAGCAGGACGGAAGCACCGCGCTCGGCGGCGGTGAGGGCCGCCATCGTGCCGGCCGTACCGCCGCCGACGACCAGCACGTCGCAGGAGAGTTCCTCGGCGTCGGCCAGGGCGGGGATCTGCACGGGAGGGCCTTTCAGGAGAAGGAAGGTGACGGCGTGAGGGATTCCAGGACCTCGCGGCGCAGCGCGACCGTCGCCGGATCGGCGTGGGCGGCGCGTTCGCGCGGACGCGGCACGGGCAGTACCCGGCCGGTCGACAGCAGCGCGACGCGGTCGCCGAGGAACAGCGCCTCGTCCACGTCGTGGGTGACGAAGACGACCGTGGCGCCGGTGCCCCGGAGCACGTCGACGAGCAGCTGCTGCATCCCGGCCCTGGTCTGGGCGTCGAGCGCGCCGAACGGTTCGTCCATCAGGACCGCCCGGGGGCCGGCCGCCAGGGCGCGGGCCAGCTGGACGCGCTGGCGCTGGCCGCCGGAGAGCCGGTGCGGGAGCTTGGCGGTGTGCTCGGCCAGGCCGACCCGGGCCAGCCAGTCCTCGGCGCGCTCCCGCCGATCGGCGCGGGCCACCTTCTGGATGGCCAGGGGCAGTTCGACGTTGGCGCGGACCGTGCGCCAGGGCAGCAGCGCATCGTCCTGGAAGACGAGGGCCCGTTCGGCGCGGGGCGCGGTGACGGGTTCGCCGTCCTGGCTCACCTCACCGCCGAGCGCCGGGAGCAGCCCGGCCAGGGTGCGCAGCAGCGTCGACTTGCCGCAGCCGGACGGGCCGACGACGGTGAGGATCTCGCCGGGGACGACGTCGAGGTCGACCCCGTCCAGTACTGGCGCACCGGCCCGGCCGAGCACGGCGCCGCGCAGGGTGAGGCGAACGCCGTGGGCGTCGGTGGTCATGAGCGCACCCGTTCCTGTGCTGTCGTACGGACCGGGGGGACGGCGGCCGCCGCCGGTGCGTGACCGCGTCGTGCGGGGGCGGCCGGACGGTTCTCCGTGCGCGGCAGCCACCGGGTCAGCCTGCGGCCCAGCAGTTCCACGGCCGTCGAGGTCAGCCAGCCGAGCAGTCCGATGGTGGCCATGCCGACGAAGACGCCCGGATAGTCGACGACCGTGTAGTCCTGCCAGGTCCGGTAGCCGACTCCGTACTCGCCGGAGATCATCTCGGCCGAGATCACACAGATCCACGACACCCCGATGCCGACGGACAGCCCGCCGAGGATGCCGGGCAGCGCCCCGGGCAGCACGACGGACCACAGGATCCGCCACCGCCCGCCGCCCATCGTCAGGACGGCCTCCTCCCACACCGGCGTCAGCGCCCGTACCGCGTGCCGGGTGGAGACCATGACGGGGAAGAACGCCGCGGTGCAGGTGATGAAGACGATGCCCTGCTCGTTGCTGGGGAACAGCAGGATCGCGACCGGCACCAGCGCGATCGCCGGGACCGGGCGCAGGACCTCCAGGACCGGGCCCAGCAGGTCGGCGGCGAGCCGGGACCGGGCGACGGTCGTGCCGACGGTGACGCCGAGGACGGCGGCCAGCGTGAACCCGGTGACGATCCTCGTCAGGCTGTCGGTGAGGTCCTGCCAGTACGCGTCGCCCGCGACCCGGTCCGCGTAGGCGCGCGCCACCTCCGTGACCGTCGGGAACTGCTCGAAGCGCAGCCACAGGTTGATGTCGTAGGAGGTCAGCGCCTGCCACAGAGCGAGCGCCGCGACGAGCGAGAGCGCCCGGCGCACGAAGGACCACGGACCGCTCATGAGGCGGCCCGGGCCAGGTCCAGCGCCGTGGCGTAGGAGACCGTACGGGCGCCGGGACGGGCTGCCGCGTAGGCGCGGGCGGCGGACCCGGTGACGTAGGGCCGCAGTTCGTCCCCGTCGAGGACCCATACCGCCCGGTCCGCGAACCACAGGGTGCCGGTGGACGCGTCGGGGACGTACGCCGTCCGGACCGCGTCCCGGTGCGCGGACACGTACCGCAGCAGTTCGGCGGAGGTGGCGAACGCCGTCGTGGTGTCCTTCCCCTTCAGCCACACCTCGCCGCCGCGCCGGGCGGGCGGGCCGGCGGCGAGGGCCTTGGCGTAGCCGGTTCCGTACACCCGCCTGAGGTAGCTGTCGTCGACGAACGCGTCCACGTCGACGTCGCCGACGAGCTTCGCCGACCGCAGCACCGGGACGTCCTTCTTCAGCGCCGCGATCAGGGCGGGCTTCAGCGTGGTGTCGAAGGTGGCGATGCCCTGCGAGCCGTTGTAGAGGTGGACGACCTCGGCGGGCAGGCCGGTGGCCTTCGCGACGGATTCGGACGCCGCCACCGGGTGCTGGTGCAGATATCCGGTCGCCCGGCCCTGGGCCCGGAGGAAGTCCTCCACGACCGCAGGCCGCTTCTTCGCGAAGTCCTGGCGGACCGTGACCCCGTGGAAGGTCGGCAGCTTCAGCTCGGCACCGTCGTACAGCGCCTTCGCCCGGCCCTGGAACGCGAGCAGCCCGGGCCAGGCCACGAACTGGGAGAGGGCGTCCGCACTGCCCGCCTGGAGCGCCGAAGCACCCACCGCGGGCTGCTGGTTGAGCTTGCGGATGTCCTTCTCCGGGTCGAGTCCGGCCTGCTGGAGCGCGCGGACGAGGGTGCCGTCGGCCGCCGAGCCGACGCTCGTGGAGACCTTCTTTCCGCGCAGGTCGGTGAGCGAGTCCAGCGTCGAATCCGGGGCGGTGACCACGGTGTTGAGGCCGCCCGCGAGGTTGTAGCCGGTGACGGAGACGAGGCGGGTGGGGCGGTTCAGCTGCGTGCCCCGGGCCGCGTTGATCAGCAGCGGGAAGTCACCCATCGAGCCGATGTCGATCTTTCCCGCGGTCATCTGCGCGGTGATGGGAGCGCCGGTGGCGTAGTCCTGCCACTTCACCTTGTACGTGACGCCGTCCCGCTGCCCGCGGCTGCGCAGTTCGTCCTCGAAGTAGCCGAGGGAGCGCAGCAGGGTGCCGGCCGTGACCGTGTTGATCGTCCGTGACTGGTAGCCGACGGTCACGGTGACCGTGCCCCCGTCGTCGGCGCTCGCCCCGCCACCGCAGCCCGTGGTGAGGGTGACGAGGAGCGCGGCGCCCGCGAGCGCGCCGAATGCCTTGCTTCGCATGGGAGTCGGGGCCTTTCAGCGCAGGAGGTAGGGCATGTTGACGGTCACCGCGTCGGTCGGGCACCGGGCCGCGCACGGGCC
Source organism: Streptomyces sp. NPDC091416 (assembly GCF_044756845.1). Lineage (NCBI taxonomy): Bacteria > Bacillati > Actinomycetota > Actinomycetes > Kitasatosporales > Streptomycetaceae > Streptomyces > Streptomyces sp. NPDC091416. The sequence goes on along the minus strand of NZ_JBIVTU010000001.1, from coordinate 1,037,023 downwards.
GCAGTACCAGCACTCGTCGACGTGCATGTACGCCTTGCCGCTGTCCGGGTGGATGGCGAGGGAGTCGAGCGGGCACATGTCGACGCAGAGCGTGCATCCGTCGATGCACTTCGACTCGTCGATGGTCACGGGCACGTCGGCCCGCTGGGGCGCCAGAGGCATGGCGGGGCTCCAGGGAAGGGTGTGGGAGAGGGAGACGGGTCAGCAGGACCGGTGCAGCAGGGCGTTCATGCTGATGCGGTCGCCGCGGAACCGGATGAACTCCAGGTCGACGGGGCGCCCGTCGGCGAGATGGGTGAGGCGCTCCAGCATCAGGACGGCGGAGCCGCGCGGGATCTCCAGGACGGCGGCGGAGTGCGCGTCGGCGTTGACGGCCTCCAGGGTGATGTCGGCACTGCCCAGCGGCTGCCCGGCCAGGGACTCCAGCAGCCGGAACACGTCGGTGTTCTCCAGGTCGGCGCCGAGGAGCCCGGCCCCGAGGTCCATCGGGACGTAGGTGAGGTCGAGGGAGAGCGGCAGCCCGTTCAGCAGCCGGCGCCGCTCGATGTAGAGCACGTCGGTGTGCTCGGCCACGCCGAGCCGCCGGGCGACGGGGGCGGGTGCGGGGACCGGTCCGACGGTACGGACCTCGTTGGTGACCCTGCCGTGTTCGTGCAGGGTCTCGGCCAGCCCCTGGAGCCGGTCCAGGGCGTGCGGGTACCGCTCGCCGACGACGACGGTGCCGACGCCCGGCTGCCGTTCGACGAGGCCCTCGCCGCGCAGCAGATCGAGGGCCTGGCGAACGGTGTTGCGGGACACGCGGTAGTCGGTGCCGATGGTGTCCTCGTACGGCAGGACACCACCCGGGAACGCACCCGTGCGCACCTGGTGGCGCAGCAGGTCGGCGAGGAGCCGGGCGCCGTCCGCACGCAGCCGGCGCCGGCGGGCGGCGGCGACGGGCACGGTGTGCTCGCGGATGCGTTCGGCTGGCATGCGGTGGACCATACCGACGCCGCGCCGGAGATGGTGTTGCCGCAGTGTTGCGCCACTTGAGGACCGTTACGGAACGGCTGTGACCTGCGCAGACGTGGCCCGATGCAGAAAGATCTGCCACCGGTGCCGGGTCAGGAGTCGCTGCCGGGGTTCGTCCCCGCCGATCCCGCCCGCCTCCCGGAACGATCCGACGCGTCCCGGCGGACGTTGCGGTACACCGCGTAGGCGGGCCACCGCTCGTGGATCAGTGACCGCATCGCCGAACGGGACGTCGATCCGACGCCGGGCACCTGCCGGTCGAGACCGGCCGCCGCCACGAGCGAGGCCAGCGCACGGCTGCGGTGGTCCGGGAGTCCGGCCCGCTCGGCGGCCGCGTACCGCTCCCGGACGTGGACCGCGTAGCTCTGCGGCCCCGCCGGGTGGCGGTGGTAGGGCACCAGGCCGAGGAAGCGGCGGGTCTCCCGGAGCAGGACACCGCGCCGCACCGCGTCCTCCAGATACATGCCCCCGGCCGGCTGCCCGGCGCGCCGGACCCAGCCCTGGGCCGTGACGCCCGAGCGGCCCTTGCCCGGCGCGGGCAGGCTCCGCATCAGCGCGGCCAGGAGCGGGTCCGCCGGCTCCAGCGGGTTGACCACCTGGATCTCGCCCCGCTGCCCGGTGACCCGCCCCTGCAGTTCCAGCTCCGCCAGGGCCGCCCCGGCCAGCGCGTACTCGAGGGTCCGGTTGCGGCAGTACGGTGTGCCGCGCTGCGGGTCGAGCGCGAGCAGCAGCAGTTCCTCGGGCAGCGTGGGGCCGGGGGGCCGGTTCATGCCGCGGGCACGATGCGGCCGGTCACTTCGCCCAGGCCGACGCGGGTGCCGTCCGGGCCCGGGGCCCAGGCCGTCAGCGTCACGGTGTCGCCGTCCTCCAGGAACGTCCGCTTGCCCTCCGGGAGTTCCAGCGGGTCGCGGCCGTTCCAGGTGAGTTCGAGCAGGGAGCCCCGCTGGGCCGGCTCGGCGCCGCTGATGGTGCCGGAGCCGTACAGGTCACCGCTGCGCAGCGAGGCGCCGTTGACCGTCATCTGCGCCAGCTGCTGGGCAGCCGTCCAGTACATCGTGGAGAACGGCGGCTCGGAGACGACCTGGCCGTTGATCGCGACGGAGAGCCGCAGGTCGAAGCCGCCGAGCTCCTCCTCGTCCGCGTCGTCGAGGTAGGGCAGCAGCGGGAAGTCGCGGGCGGGCGGCGCGGTCCGGGCGGCATCCAGGGCCTCCAGCGGTGTCACCCAGGCGGCCACCGAAGTGGCGAAGGACTTGCCGAGGAACGGGCCCAGCGGGACGTACTCCCAGGCCTGGATGTCCCGCGCCGACCAGTCGTTGAGCAGCGACAGGCCGAAGACGTGGTCGCGGAAGTCGGCCAGCGGCACCGGCCGGCCCTGCTCCGAGCCGACGCCGACGACGAAGCCGACCTCGGCCTCGATGTCCAGCTTGACGGACGGGCCGAAGACGGGAGCGGGGTCGGTGGGGGCCTTGCGCTGCCCCGACGGACGCACCACGTCCGTACCGGAGACCACGACCGTGCCCGCCCTGCCGTGGTAACCGATCGGCAGATGCTTCCAGTTGGGCGTGAGCGGGTCGCCGTCCGGGCGGAAGATCCGGCCGACGTTGCCGGCGTGGTGCTCGCTGGCGTAGAAGTCGACGTAGTCCGCCACCCGGTAGGGCAGATGGAGCGTCACGGAGTCGACGGGGTACAGCAGCGGCTCGATGTCCGCGCGGTGGGCCGGCACCGTCACCCAGGCGGTCAGCGCCCGGCGCACATCGCTCCAGGCGGTGCGGCCGGCCGCGAACAGGGCCATCAGGTCGGGCTGGGCCAGCAGTTGCGCATAGGGCGAACCCAGCGCGTGCGCCGCCGCCCCGGCGTCCAGTACGTGGCCGCCGATGCGGACGCCGACCCGCCGCTCGTCGGGCCGGTCTGCGGTGGAGAAGACACCGTACGGAAGGTGGTGCGGACCGAAGGGGTCGCCCTCGGTCAGTTCGAGCGGGCTGCTCTGCTCGGGCATCTGTTGCTGCCTCGCTTTCCAGGTCACTGTGGGGGACACGTTACGTGGGGGACATCCCCGCGCGGCACTGTCCCAACCGCCCTCAATGCCCTGGAAAGCGCTGCTGTGGCCGAGCTGTCCGGTCGTGCTATCCGGCCGTGCGCGGGATGCGCTTCTCCCAGGTCCGGTGGAAGACGACCTCGCCGCCCTCCTTGCACACCACCTCGTTGGACGTGATGAAGTCGCCCGCGTCCGCGGAGATCTCGGAGCGCGTCTCGACCTGCACGTCCCAGGACATCTCCGGCCGGTGCAGCCGGATCGTCCAGTCGGAGCGGGTGTGCGCGGAGAGCGGATCGCTCTCCTGGATCGTGTACGTCTCCACCGCGTCCTCGGTGAACTCCAGACCGTCCGGGTAGACGCGCGTGCCGCCGTACCGGGGGTCGACCTCCATCCGCCACTCACCCTTGGCGACGTCACGGATCACCAGTCGCTCGGGGCGCTGTTCGTCGAGCGTGGCGGGGAAGACGACGCCGAGCGGCTCGGACTGCTCGGGTTCCTCGAAGTGGATCGAGGGGTCCTCGGTGTGCCGGCGCACCGGGAGTTCGACGAAGCTGCCGTCGGCGTCCAGCGTGAAGCCCTTCGAACCGGCCTGCGGCCAGATCCACGGCCAGTACGAGGACGAGACCGCGAGCCTGATCCGGTGGCCGGGCGGGAAGGTGTGCCCGATGCCGTTCAGGTCGAAGGTGACGTCCTCGGTCTCGCCGACGGGCCAGTCCTCGGTGCGGTCCCTGCCGTCGCGGGCGGCGAGGTTGAGGACGCCGCGGGTGACGAGGGTGGAGGAGCCGTCGGGGGCGACGTCGCAGAGCCGGGCGATCGCCTGGCCGCGCGGGACGTCCATCCGGATCCGCAGCCTCACCCGCGGGCGGCCGAGGATCTCGATCGGGGCGGCTTCCACGGGGAACTCGAAGCACACCGACTTGGCGTCCTCGTCACGCTGGTCGGGCGGCAGGTCGGCGTCGTTGCCGAACGGGAAGAACCGCCCCGCGTCCAGCCCGGTCTGCTGCGGCGAGTCGACGATCTGCGGCCCGCCCTGGAGCGCGTACGCGACCGGTGCGACGTTCTCCGACGGCCAGCTGGTCTCACCGACCCAGCGGCCGGGCAGCGTCTCGTAGACCGTGGCCGGCCGGTGCGACTCGCTGATCCAGGACCGCAGCAGGGGCTCCGCCATGATCCCGGTGTCCTTGTCCTTCAGGTGCTGGTCCCACCAGCGCAGCGTCTCCTGGAGGAAGCCGATGCCGGGACCGGGCGGCAGTCCGCGGTCGGGGTACTGGTGCGACCAGGGCCCGATCAGCCCGCGGACCTTCGCCGGGTCCAGGTGCTCGACGAGCCGGAGCACGGTGTCGCGGTACGGGTCGTGCCAGCCGCCGACCGCGAGGACGTTCGCCTTGACGGCGGAGTAGTCCTCGCAGACGCTGCCGTGCTTCCAGTAGTCGTCGCGTGCCTGATGGGCCAGCCAGGTGTGGATGAAGGGGTCCACGGCTTCGAGCCGGTCCAGCCACATCTGCCGCCAGTCGTCCCCGACGTCCGCCGGGTCGGGCGGCCGGCAGACGAAGGCCAGCATGGTGGCCGCCCAGGCGTGCATGTCCACGGCGAGGACCGAGCCGCCCATGTAGTGGACGTCGTTGTCGTAGCGGTCGTCGGCCGAGCACACCGTGACGATGGCCTTCAGCGGCTCGGGGGCGAGCGCGGCGATCTGGAGCGAGTTGAATCCGCCCCACGAGATGCCGAACATGCCGACCCGGCCCGAGCACCACTCCTGCTGGGCCAGCCAGTGGATGACGGCGACCCCGTCCGCGAGCTCCGTCGCGTCGTACTCGTCGCCCGGCATGCCCTCGCTGTTGCCGTGCCCGCGCACGTCGACCCGGACCGAGGCGTAGCCGTGGCCGGCGTACCAGGGATGGCGCTGCCAGTCCCGCGGCGCGGTCCAGTCGCTCAGCCGGTAGGGCAGGTACTCCAGCAGCGCGGGCACCGGTTCGTCGGTGACCGGCCGCCAGATCCGGGCGTACAGCTGAGTGCCGTCCGGCAGCGGGATGTAGAGGTCCTCGCGCGTCGTCTCGTACGGGAACGCGGTCTGGATGTGCATGGGGGGATACCTCGTTCCTCAGTGGACGGGGTGCATGGTGCGCTTGAGCCAGGGTGCGGCGGCGATGACGGCCACACCGGCCACCACCGCGATGGCGCCGTTGACGCCGAAGTAGGCAGGGTTGGAGACCTCGCCGTACAGCTTCACGATCTGTGCCTGGATGCCGTTGGCGAGAGCCAGGGAGAGGAACCAGAGGGCCATCGTCTGGCTGGCGAACGCCTTCGGGGCGAGCTTCGTGGTCGCGGACATGCCGGAGGTCTCCAGCAGGATGTCGCCGAGCCCGAGCAGCAGGTACGAGCCGACGATCCACCAGGCGGCCATCTTGTACGTGTCGTCGGCGTGCCCGGAGGTGGGCAGGACCATCAGCAGGAACGAGAGCCCGCCGAGGATCACCCCGATCGCGATCTTGTTGGACGCGTGCGGCTGGCGCGGCCCCATCTTCGCCCAGACGGCCGCGACCACCGGAGCGAGCGCCACCTCGAAGGCGCCGAGCGCGGAGGCGTACCAGCTGGCCGGGAAGTGGAAGCCGAAGATCTCGGTGCGGGCGTTGGTCGACGCGAGCAGCATCATCGTCGAGTACGCCTGGAAGAGGATGAAGTTGAACACGACGGAGGCCAGGAACAGCACCACGTACGGGCGCAGCCTGCCGCGCTCCTCCGCGGTGACCCGGGGGCTCCTGAACATCACCGCGAAGTACACGACCGGTGCGATCACGGAGACGAGTGTGAGCAGGTCGACGAAGCGGTCCATCGTCAGCCAGCCCGCCAGCGCCAGCGCCGTCGCGAGCGCGGCGACCACGACGAAGCCGATGATCATGAGCCGGACCGCCCGCCGCATGGGCCCGGGGGCCAGTGCGAATTCGGCGGTCCTCTTTCGCCCGGCCAGGTGACGTCGGCCCAGCACGTACTGGATCAGGCCGAGCGTCATACCGAACGCTGCGGCCGAGAAACCCCAGTGCCAGCTCGCGTGGTCACCCAGCCAGCCGGTGACCAGCGGGCCGAGGAACGCGCCGATGTTGATGGCCATGTAGTAGAGGGCGAAGCCGGCGTCACGGCGCTCGTCCTCGGTGCGGTAGAGCTTGCCGACCATGGTGGCGACATTGGGCTTGAGCAGGCCCGTTCCGGCACTGATCAGACCCAGGCCGACCCAGGTCATGGCGTTGGTCGGCACTGCCATGGCGTAGTGCCCGCAGGCGATGAGGATGCCGCCGTACAGGACGGCGCGGTACGAGCCGAGGATCCGGTCGGCCAGCCAGCCGCCGGCCACGGAGACCAGGTAGACGAGGGTGCCGTAGGCGGCGGAGACGGACGCGGCGGTGCCCGCCTCCATCCCCATGCCGCCGTTGCTGACGGCGTCGGCGAAGTAGAGCACCAGGATCGCCTGCATGCCGAGGAACGAGAACCGCTCCCAGACCTCCAGGCCGGACAGGGTCATCAGACCCCGGGGCTGGCCGAAAAAGGCGTGGTCATCGCCCGGCGGAGGCTGGGCGGCTTCGGTGTCTGCGGCTGTGTGGGACAAAGGGGTGACTCCTGATCGTATGAGCTGATCCCGAACATACCGGCGGTGGCGGGAAGGCGCCCACGGTGATCCAAAGGGGACCGGATACGCTGACTTGAGTGATGGCAGCGACACATCGACATTCCGTGTGATCGTCAGCAGACAGGAGATCCCCTCGTGACCGTCGTCGGGCCGTTCGGACTGAGCGTGCGGGACCAGGCTCTTGAGGCCGGTGTCCAGGCCGGTTTGGCTGCTGTCGAGTCGGGGCTGCTCGATGCCACCAAGAGCGAGGTCCCCTTCATCACGGAGGCCGCGCAGCACCTGGTGCGCGCGGGAGGCAAACGGTTCCGTCCCCTGCTGGCGATGCTCGCCGCCCAGTTCGGTGACGCCGACGCCCCGGGCGTGGTGCCCGCCGCCGTGGTCGTCGAGCTGACGCACCTTGCGACGCTGTACCACGACGACGTCATGGACGAGGCCGACGTGCGCCGCGGGGTCGACAGCGCCAATACCCGCTGGGGCAACTCGGTGGCCGTGCTGACCGGCGACTTCCTCTTCGCGCGCGCCTCGCACATCCTGGCCGACCTCGGCCCCGAGGCCGTCCGTATCCAGGCCGAGGCGTTCGAGCGCCTGGTCACCGGCCAGATCCTGGAGACCGCCGGCCCGCGCGACGGGCGCGACCCGGTCGAGCACTACCTCGACGTGATGCGCGGCAAGACCGGCTCGCTGATCGCCGTGGCCTGCCGCTTCGGCGCGATGATGTCCGGCGCCGACGAGTCGACGACCGACATCCTCACCCAGTACGGCGAGCGCCTCGGCGTCGCCTTCCAGCTCGCCGACGACGTCCTCGACATCGCGTCCGACTCCCACGAGTCCGGCAAGACCCCCGGCACGGACCTCCTCGAAGGCATCCCGACGCTGCCCGTCCTCCACCTCAGGGCGCAGGCCGCGGCCGACGGCAAGCCGGACGACCTGGAGCTCGTCGAGCTGCTGGACGGCGACCTGAACGAGCCCGGCAGGCTCGACGAGGCACTGCGCCGGCTGCGCGCCCACCCGGCGCTCGACCAGGCACGACGCGACACCGTCCGGTACGCGCAGGAGGCGCGGGCCACCCTGACGCCGCTGCCCTCGTGCTACGCGAAGGACGCGCTGGAAGAGATGTGCGACGCCGTGGTGCACCGCGCGGGCTGAGCCGCCATCCGCCGGACCCCTACGGGGCGGCGGAGGAACCGCCCGCCGGTGTCATCCCGGAGAGGTAGGCGGAGTTGCACCCGCGGGCTGACGCCTGAAGCCGTCCGATTTGGTCAGATGGAGAACAACCACTCCTGACCAAATCGGGCGAGAATGGCGGCACGGAGTGGACGAGTGCATCCGGACGGAAGCCGCCGACCACGGAGGTAGGGCACACATGGCACCGAACGACAGCGCAGACACCAACGGCTCGGCAGCGCACGGCACCAAGGCCGCCGGCGCGGGCCGCCGGAAGGCGGTGCGCTACATCGTCCCCGTCGCGGTGGCGGGGGTGGCGGCCGCGACGATCGGGCTGGTCCCGGCGCTCGCGAGCTCGGGGGACCCCGAGCTGCCGCGGATCACCGCGCAGGAACTCATCGAGAAGATCGCCGCCTCGGACACGCAGCAGCTCTCCGGCACGGTGAAGATCAGCACCGACCTCGGGATCCCGTCGATGGGCGGCCTGGCCGGCTCCTTCGTCCCCGACGGCGCGGGCGACAAGGGCTCGGCGAGCGCCGACCCGCAGAAGAAGCTCACGGAACTGGCCTCGGGCACCCACACCCTCCGGGTGGCCGCCGACGGCCCCGACAAGCAGCGCCTGTCCATCCTGGACGACGCGTCCGAGTACAGCCTGATCCGCAACGGGGACCAGGTCTGGGCGTACGACAGCAAGTCCAACGCGGTCTACCACGCCGAGAACGAGGCCGGCCGGAGCAAGGAGCGGCAGGCCGCCCCCGAAGGCGTTCCCGCCACCCCGAAGGCCCTGGCCGAGCAGGCCCTGAAGGCCGCCGACGGCACGACGTCCGTCACGGTCGACGGCACCGCGCAGGTCGCCGGTCGCGACGCGTACCGGCTGGTCATCAAGCCCGAGCAGGGCGGCTCCACGATCGGCTCGATCACCGTCGCCGTCGACGCGGAGAACGGCGTACCGCTCAAGTTCACCCTGCGGCCCAGCAGCGGCGGCAAGGCGGCGGTCGACGCCGGGTTCACCACGGTCGACTTCGGCAAGCCGGACGCCTCCTCGTTCTCCTTCACCCCGCCCAAGGGCGCCGAGGTGACCGAGGCGGACGAGGCGGACGCCCACGGGAAGGCCGGGGCCGGGAAGGCGATGGGCGGCCCGGGCGCGTTCGAGGGCATGAACGTGATCGGCAAGGGCTGGAACACCGTCGCCGAGATCAAGACCCCCGGCGGGGCAGTCCTCCCGTCGGCGGAATCGGGCGAGGTACCGGCCGGGGCGCAGCAGTTCCTGGACGCCCTCGGCGACAAGGTCACCGGCACGTTCGGCTCCGGCACGGTCTTCAAGACCCGCCTGGTCAACGCCCTGATGACGGACGACGGCCGTGTCTACGTCGGCGCGGTCACCAAGGACGCGCTGGTGGACGCGGCGAACCGGGCCGGCTGACACCACCGTGTGAGCCGTCGCGCGCCGGCACCGCCCCGTCCCGCCGTAGCCTCCGTACGGTGGGACGGGGCGGACGCGATCTGGGGGAGCACACATGACCGATACCGACACCGTGCCCGTGATCGAGACCCGCGGGCTCACCAAGCGCTACCGGGGCGGCCAGCTCGCCGTCGACGGGCTCGACCTCGCCGTCCCGGGCGGCAGCGTCTTCGGCTTCCTCGGGCCCAACGGCTCGGGCAAGACCACGACCATCCGGATGCTGATGGGCCTGATCGACCCGACGTCCGGCTCCGCGAGCGTCCTGGGCCGTCCCATGCCCGACGCGGCCCGCACCGTGCTGCCCGAGGTCGGGGCGCTGATCGAAGGCCCCGCGCTGTACGGGTTCCTGAGCGGCCGGGACAACCTCGTACGCTTCGACCGCGCCGACCCCACCGCCGATCCGCGCACCCGCAGCGCCCGCGTCGGCGACGCCCTGGAGCGGGTCGGGCTGGCCGCCGCGGCCGGCAAGAAGGCCAGGGCCTACTCGCTGGGCATGAAGCAGCGGCTCGGCCTCGCCGCCGCCCTGCTCCGGCCCCGCCGGCTCCTGGTCCTGGACGAGCCGACGAACGGCCTGGACCCGCAGGGCATGCGGGAGATCCGCGCCCTGGTCCGGGAGCTGGCCGCCGAGGGCACCACGGTCTTCCTCTCCTCCCACCTCCTCGACGAGATCGAGCAGGTCTGCACGCATGCCGCGGTCATGGCCCGGGGCCGCCTGATCACCCAGGGACCCGTCGCCGACCTCGCCGCCGGCACCCTCGGCCGGCTCGCCGTCACCACACCGGACCCGGCCGACGCCGCCCGCGTCCTGAAGGAGCACGGCATCACCGGCATCAGCCTCGACGGCGACCGGGTCCGGGCCGACGTTCCGGCCGGCCCCGTCGAACTCGCGGACCTGAACGCGGCCCTGGTCCACGGCGGCGTCCGGGTCCGTTCCTTCGGCGTCGAACGGGCCTCGCTGGAGGACGCGTTCGTCGCACTCACCGGAGAGGGATTCGATGTCGCAGGCTGAACTCGCGCCGGCCGGGACCACCACGGCCCGGCGCAACCCGCTGTGGACGCTCGGCATCCTGAGCTCCGAGCTGACCACCACCCTGCGCCGCTGGCGTACCCTCGCCCTGCTCGGCGTGCTCGCCGCCGTCCCCGTACTGATCGGAATCGCGGTCCGCATCGAGACGGCCGACGGTTCGCAGGCCGGGCCCGGCGGAAGCGGCGCGGGCCCCGCGTTCCTCTCCCAGGTCACCAACAACGGCCTGTTCCTGGTCTTCGCCTCCCTCGCCGCGGTCCTCCCGGTCTTCCTCCCGATGACGGTGGGCGTCATCGCGGGCGACTCCGTGGCGGGCGAGGCCGGCGCGGGAACGCTGCGCTACCTGCTGGTCGCACCGGCCGGCCGGACCCGGCTGCTGCTCGCCAAGTACGCCTCCATCCTGGCCTTCTGCCTCGTCGCCACCCTCGTCGTCGCCGCCTCCGCACTCGCCGTGGGCGCGCTGCTCTTTCCCGTCGACGAGCTCACGACGATCTCCGGGACCCGGATCGGTTTCGGTGAGGGGCTGCTCCGGGCGGGCCTCGTCGCGGTGGCGGTCGCCGCGTCACTGATCGGCTTCGCGGCACTCGGGCTCTTCGTGTCGACCCTCACCAACAGCGGAATCGCGGCCATGGCGGCGACGGTCGGGGTGCTGATCACCGTGCAGATCCTGGACGCGATCCCCCAGCTGAGCGGGATCGCCCCGTACCTCTTCTCGCACTACTGGCTGTCCTTCTCGGACCTGCTGCGCGAGCCGTTCTACTGGGACGAGGTGGTGAAGAACCTGGAGCTGCAGGCGCTGTACGCGGCGGTGTTCGGCTCGGCGGCCTGGGCCAGGTTCACGGCGAAGGACATCACCGCCTGAGAGGACAGGACCGGCTCCGGCAGCCGTACCGCCGGCCGGCGAGCCGTCCCCCGATCGGCTCGTCGCGGCACGAACGGCACGAACGGTGCGAAAGTCCAGGAACGAGCCGACACGGTACGTTCCGTTTCCCGCATGGGCATTGTTCGACTTCTGGCGACGGACTGTCAACAAGGATTGGCTCGAACAGACCTATGCTCACCGAATGATCACATCGCCGAGTTCGCTGCGCCGGAGCGAGAGCTCACGCAGGGCAACGCTGGAGGCTGCCCTCGAACTCTGTACGGAGAAGGGGTACGGCCGCGTCACGGTCGAGGCCATCGCGGCCCGGGCGGGCGTCAGCAAGAAGACGATCTACCGCTGGTGGCCGTCAAAGAGTGCGGTGCTGCTGGAGGCGTTCACGGAGGCTTTGGTGACCGCCACCCCGTTCGCCGACACCGGCGACATCGCCACGGACCTGCGCACCCATGTGACGGGCGCGGTGAGATTCCTCGCCGATCCGCCCTTCGGTCCCGCGTACGCCGGCATACTCTCCGAGCTCCACCACGACGACGCCCTGGCCGAAACGGTACGCACCCAACTGATCAACCCCCGCTTCGAAGCAGCCGTCGACCGCCTGCGCGCCGCCCAGGACCAGGGCCAGATCCCGCCGGGAGCCGACCTGCGCCTGGCGGTGGAGATGCTCTACGGCCCCGTCTACTACCGCCACGTCCTGCGCAAGCCGATGCAGGACGCGCAGACGGTGGCGGCCCTGGTCGGGCATGTGCTGCGGTCGCTGGGGGCCGGGGGAGTTGAGGGGCGGGCCCGTGGTCCTGTGCATCCGGGTGAGTGAGCACGCCCATGCCCGGGACACCTTGCTGCCGGGGCCCGGGACGTACGCCCCTGAGCGCCTCGGCGGAACCCGCTGCCCACCTGGATCTCGTCGACGATGTGGGCGATCACCCATAAGCCCAGGCCGTTCCCGGAGTCCCCGATGCGCCCCCGTCGCTCTTGGTTCCTGGCGGACTTCGCCGCCGGGGCGGGCCGACCGAGGCGGTCTGGGTCAGTGGCCGAACACCCGCTCCAGGACCACCGCGACTCCGTCCTCCTCATGGGACAGCGTCACCTCGTCCGCCGCCGCCCGCAGGAGTGGATGGGCGTTGGCCATCGCCACCCCGTGACCGCAACTGCGAAACATCGGCACGTCGTTGGGCATGTCCCCGAACGCGATCGCGGTGGCCGGGTCCAGGCCCAGGTGCTCGGCGGCCGCCGCGATTCCGGCGCCCTTGTCGACGCCGTACGGCTGGAGCTCGACCGTCCCCGGACCGGACAGCGTCACGGTGGCCAGGTCGCCGACGGCCGCGTGGGCGGCGGCCGCCAGAGCGTCGTCGTCCAGGTCCGGGTGGCGGATCAGTACCTTGATGACCGGCTCGGACCACAACTCGTCACGGTGACGGGCTCGCTGGGCCGGCAGTGCGGGGTGCGGCATCAGATAGCCCGGCTCGATCAGGGTGCGGCCGTCGGCCCCGTCCTGATCCACCGCTGCGAAGACCCGGCCCACCTGTGCCTCGATCTTGCCGAGGGCGGCATCGGCCAGCTCCCGGTCCAGAGGGGTGGTCCGGACGATGTGCGCCGCCCCGGCGTCGTACAACTGCGTTCCCTGCCCGCAGACCGCGAGCCCCTGGTAGCCCAGCCCCGCGAGCAGGTCCCGCACGCCCGGCACCGGCCGCCCGGTCACCACCAGGTGCCGGGCTCCGGCGGCAGCGGCGAGGTTGAGCGCGGCGCGGGTGCGGGGGCTCACGGTGTCGTCGCGACGCAACAGGGTGCCGTCCAGGTCCGTGGCGACGAGGGCATATGCGGGCGGGAGGGGCATGGGGCAAGCCTAAGGAGATCCGCGTTCCACTGTGCCGCGCTGACCTGCGGCGACGGTCCGGTACGGAGAGGCGGCCCGGAGAGTGCGGGGGCGTACCGGGAGGAAACGTACCGGCTGGCTGCCTGCCCGTCTGCTTCCGGGAGCGGGGCCGGCCCGCTGCACGGTCCCGGTGACGCAGGACCGGGCAGTCCTGCGAAACCACCTGACGGAGCTCGCCGGCGCGGGCCGGGCCGGCCGCGGTTTCGACGGCCGGCCCGGCCCGGTTCACAGACGGTGCCGCAACCCTCGCCCGACGGAGGTATGCCGCGGCGGCCGATGTCCGGGGCGCGACATACCGGGGACGACCCGCCGCTGTATGTCAGTGCCAGCGCTGGTAAGTGTCACTGTCACCGTAGTCGGGTCCGGTGTAGACCTTGCTGCCGTTGCTGTCCAGAACGCGACCGGTCTGACGATTCGTAAGCTTCCACCCGGTGGCGGTATTCGTCTCGTACCACCGCTGGTACCAGTTGGTCTGGTCGCGACCCGAGCTGCACGGCTCCACGTAGACCGTGTCGTTGTAATTGGTCAGGCACCAGCCCCACTGGTTGACCATGTTCCAGCTGCCATCGCTGTTCTGGATCTCGGTCCACCACACACCGTTCGCGGACTTGCAGTTCCAGAACACGCTGACCGGACCGTAGTCCTCGATGGACGAGAGGCAGTACCCGCTCTTCGCGTGCTTCCACTGAACCTTGCCCCCGTCGACGGCGGATGCAGGATTTGCCAGTGCCAGCACCGTGGCCGGGATCGCCAGCGCAGCCAGGACTGCCTTTACCACTCGCTTCATTTGTGTTGCCCCTCATACCCCGGCGACGGCGGCCTCGTGGCCGCCTCCTGAACGCCGTGTGGTCAGTCGGGACACTAGGTGCGCCTGAGCGCAGCAGTCTTGCCTATTCGTGCACAGCTCTTGACGATCCATCCACGACAGGACGGCGAGGGCGTCCGTCCCTCTGTACCGGCCGCCTGCCGGACCTCGTGGGATGCGCAGCATTGCCCGGCTACGGCCGCTGTCTGCCGGATTCATGGCGGTGCTCGGAGGGTGAGATTCCATAAGCGGATCTGAAAGCCCTGGCGAAAGTCGGAGCTTGAACGATTCCGCAACGTGTGGCGATGGCGTGAATGGGCAGAGCGCGCAGAGTGGGATCCATGAGGTCCTGATAGGCCTTCTGGAGCCGCTGGCGACGGATGAACGCCGCAAGAGTGGTGCCCTGGGATTCGCCGGTGAAGCTGCGGTGCAAATAGCTCAGCGAGACGTTGTGTGCCGCGGCGATCGTGGAGGGCGTCAATTCCGGGTCGTGGAGGTGCTGGCGCACGAAGGTGCGCACCTCGTACAGCATGGTTCGCAGCCGGGTTTCGGGAGGCAGGACGTCTTCGTCCTCAAGCTCTCTGGTGATGAAGCCTGCCAGCAGATCGACCGCTGTAGTGCCGAGGCGAGCTGCATCAAGGGCGCTCAGTGCCGGCATCTGGCGGTCCAGAGCGAGGAGGAACGCTGATAGTACGGCGCCCATTCCCAGCTCTGTCGGTAGCGCGCGACCGACGAGCCGTCGGACTCTGTGTGCGGGAACCGGAAGCATCGATATGGGCAGATCGAAACCAATGCCCTCGACGGACCCGCTGTCGGGGGTGCTGACGAACCTTGTCTCGTACGGTTCGGAACTGACCACCAGGTGCACCTGGCGGGGGAAGATCCGCTGCGCCGGGCCCGAGCTCGATCCGGACCCCATGCCCTGACCCACAGTCAGCATCGTCAGGTGGTAGACCTCTTCGTCACGGGCCCGGATCATCTTGTCCGTCCGTCTGACGTGCAAGGACGGAAAGGATGCACCGAGGGCGATCGCCGGCCCCATCGGTACGTGCCGCATCGTCGCTGTGAACGTGGAGGCATGATCACTGGTCATCTCCGCAGCCCGCAACCGGCCGAAAGCCTCCCTCCACTGCCCAAAACGGTCGACCGGCACATGGGTTTCGTCTTCGACCGGCATGAAATCCCCTTCAGCGAGCTTCCCTTCAAGAACCTGCTGATCGTTCCAGAGCGAGTTGAGCTGCTGGGACTGCACTTGCCGCTCCTGGTGGGCGGAGTGTCCGGGGTACGGGCTGATCTTGTTCCTGACAGCCTTTGGGAGCGGGCGGTCCCGCTGCTGCTGCCTGCTCCTCGACGCCGCCAACGGTGTCCCGGGCGGCTTCGCGCTCCGGGCCGGGGCGGCCCACAACTCGGCCCGGTGGAGGGCGCGGTGGGCCGGCAGCCTCACCCGCGATTAGCTCTGCGTCTCCTCACGGCGTCCCCCAGCGGCCGCGTCGGGTACGAGGAGCAGCTTGCCGGTGGTACGCCGAGCCTCCAGATCGCTGTGGGCCCGGGCGGCGTCGGACAAGGCGTAGCGGCCCGTTACGGTGACCTCAAGTGCCTTGGAGCGCACCCACTCGAACACATCGGCGGCCCGTCGGAGCAGTTCGGACCGATCGACGATGAAGTCCCCGAGGCTGGGCCGGATCAGCGTCAGCGAACCTCCGTGGGCGAGCCGGATCGGATCGAACGGCGGCACGGCACCACTTGCCGCGCCGAAGAGCACGAGATGGCCGCGGGTTCGCAGGCTGGCGAGGCTCGCATCGAAGGTGTGCGCGCCGACGCCGTCGAAGACGACCGGCAGTCCCTGGCCGCCGTTGAGCCGCCTCACCTCGGCTGCGAGATCGTCTACCGCGGAGGAAAGGATCGCCTCGGCGGCTCCGGCACGCTTCGCCAGCTCGGCCTTCGCCGTGGTCGACGTCGTGCCGATCACCCTGCCGCCGAGATGGGTGATGAGCTGGGTCAGAAGCAGCCCCATGCCACCGGCAGCCGCATGCACGAGCACCGTGTCGCCCCCCTGAACCGGGTAGGCGTCCTTGACGAGATAGTGCGCGGTCATGCCTTGGAGGAGCACGGCGGCGGCTGTCTCGAAGCCGATGTCGTCGGGCAGCGGCACCAGCCGGGAGGAGTCCACGACGGCCCGCTCGGCATACGTGCCGGGAATCTCCACCCAGCCGACCCGGTCCCCGACTGCGACGTCAGCGACGCCGGGGCCGATCTCGACGACCGTGCCGGCGCCCTCGGCGCCCGGAGTGAAGGGCAGCGGGAGGCTGTACCGGCCTTCGCGGTGGTACACGTCGAGGAAGTTGACCCCGGATGCGGCGACCTCGACGACCGCCTCGCCCGGACCCGGCCGCGGCGGGTCCACCGTGGCCTCCTGCAGCACCTCGGGACCGCCCACTTCGTACACCTGAATCGCTCGCATGTGCCCTCCACTATCGGCTCGTCCCCCACCAACCCCGCTGATGGCGATCCGATTCCCGGCCAACAGGCCGGCCCGCCGCTTCCGCACCGCCGTAGGGCCACCCGCTGCCCACGCCCGGCTTGTGCGGACCCCGTACCGGGCAACTTTCCGCACGACGGCGGACACCCGGATCGCGGACCTCCGGCTCGTCCCGGACCCGCTCGAATCGCCGGTGGTCAGTCGCGTACGTGGAGTCCGAAGCCCGTGCGGCCCGTCGGCTCCAGCCCTTCCTTCAGGTGCAGCGACGGGATCTCGTAGTCGCCGAAGTTCTGGCGGCGGAACGCGATCGGCTCCGTCGACTCCAGGGTGAGCAGGCGCTGTTCCCAGGCCTTGGCGGCATCCGGGAAGTCCTCGGCCGTCATCCGGTCGGTGCCGTAGAGGACGAACGGCGGCAGTACCTCGATGCCCGGGTAGTACAGGATGCCGTGCTGGACCGGGAACAACAGGTCGTCGATGGGGCCGTTGATCCCGCGTGCGGTGTAGTGCGACTCCTGGCCGCCGACCGTCACGGACAGCAGGGCCCGGCGGCCGGCGAGGGTGCCTTCGCCGTAGCGGTCGCCGTACTTGGCGTCGCTGTGCTCGCCGACGCCGTACGCGAAGTGGAAGGTGAACACGCGGTCCACCCAGCCCTTCAGGATCGCGGGCATCGAGTACCACCACAGCGGGAACTGGAAGATGATGGTGTCGGCCCACAGCAGCTTCTCCTGCTCGGCGCGGACGTCCGCGGTCAGCGTGCCGGCGTCGAAGGCCCGGCCCGAGTCCCGGGCGACCTTCAGCGGACTGGAGGCGTCGGGGCCGTAGTCCGCGGCGTCCACGACCGGCTTCCAGTCCATCGCGTACAGGTCGCTCACCCGTACCTCGTGGCCGGCGGCCTCCAGGGTGGACACCGCGAGGTTCTTCAGCGAGCTGTTGAGCGACTTCGGCTCGGGGTGAGCGTGGACGATGAGCGTCTTCATCAGGACTCCTTCGGGAGAGGCGGATGCCTTTGATTGAAGGCGCCCGCGCGCCCGGTGTTCAGGGGCGCCTCTTCCGTCGGACCGGACTTCCTGGGACTGGCAGGGCCACCCTCGCACGGCGTACCGAGGCGATACTGGGCGCATGGACGATCTCGATCTCGCGGGCTTCCTGCGGACCCGGCGCTCCCGGGTCGACCCGGTGGACGTGGGCATCCCGACCGACAGCCGCCGCCGGGTCGAGGGGCTGCGCCGGGAAGAGGTCGCCCACCTGTCCGGGGTCAGCGTCGACTACTACGTACGCCTGGAGCAGGGCCGGGCCACCCAGCCGTCCGAGCAGGTCCTCGACGCGCTCGCCCAGGTCCTCGGCCTCGACGAGACCGAACGCGAGCACCTCCACCGCCTCGCCCGGCAGCGGCGGCGACGTGCGAAGGCGCCGGGCGGGCGCGTACGGCCGGAGGTGCTTCGGGTACTGGATCTGGTCGTCGACGCACCCGCGCTGATCATGGACCACCGCCTGGACGTGCTCGCGGGGAACCGTCTCGCGGGGCTGCTGTACGGCCGGCCGGTGCCGGGGCTGAACACCGCCCGGCACCTCTTCCTGGAGGAGACCGAGCGCGGCCTCTACGCGGACTGGGAGACCTGCACGCTCGACGCCGTCGGACACCTGCGCCTGGCCGCCGGCAGATATCCCGATGATCCCCGCCTCGCCTCGCTCATCGGCGAGCTGGCCATGGGCAGCGAGCGATTCCGCCGGCTCTGGGCCCGTGCGGACGTGCGCGCCCGGACCCACGGCCGCAAGGCCTACCGGCATCCGATGGTCGGGCTGCTGGAGCTGCACCAGGAGAACTTCGCACTGCCGGACGACTCCGGCATGGAGCTGCTGGTGCTGTCGGCGGCCCCGGGCAGCCCCGCCGAGGACGGGCTGCGCCTGCTCGCGGGGCTCGGCGCGGACGGCGGTGGCGCACGGCAGGCTGAGGACGGCGGTGGCACGCGGCCCTCGGCGCACGCGCGACAGGTCCGCGAGTAGCTCACTGGACGCGGACCGCACGCTCGTCAGGTCCGCGAGTAGCTCACTGGACGCAGAACTCGTTGTCCTCCGGGTCGCTGAGCACCGTCCACGTCCCGCCCTGTTCCGCCACTTCGCGGAGCACCTTCGCGCCCAGCTTCTCCAGCCGGGCCACCTCCGCGTCCCGGCGCTCGGGTCCGGCGTGCAGGTCGAGGTGGAGGCGGTTCTTCACCGTCTTGGGCTCCGGTACGCGCTGGAACAGCAGCCGCCGCCCGAGCCCCGTCCCGCTCTCCGGCTCGAACGGGTCGTCCGGGTGCCGCACCGCAGCCAGGTCGAGCCAGGCACGCCGTCCGTGTGCGGTCGTCGTGATCGCCTCCGATACGGCTCCGAGGCCCAGGAGGCGTTCGACCAGGGGGCTGTTGTCCTCGATCTCGTAGCCGAGGGCCGCGGACCAGAAGCCGGCCTGGGCGTGCGGGTCGGCGGCGTCGATGACGACTTTCCACTCAAGAGTCATGCGGGACATTCTTGCCCGGAGGGGTTGATTCCGGTGGGTGAACCGCCATCAGGCGGGCGAAGGCGACCACGTTGGACTGGTAGCCGCCCGCAGCCGGGTCGTAGGCGCCACCGCAGGTGAGCAGGCGGAGTTGGGCATCCTTCGCCGGACCGTAGACACGGGCGCTGGGGAAGTCGCTCTTCTCGAACTCCTCGATGGCGTAGACACGGAAGGACGCGACCGTCCCGTCCGCGCGGCGCACGTCGACCGTCGCGCCCGGGCGCAGCGTGTCGAGCCCGGCGAAGGCGGCCGGGCCGGTCGGGGTGTCCACGTGGGCGACCACGATCGCGGTGCCGGGGGAGCCCGGTGGCACCCCGTCCCGGTACCAGCCGGCCAGATTGCGCTCGGCCGGGTCGGGCACGCCGAGCCTGCCCCGGTCGTCCAGGGTCAGGTCCACCAGGGGTGCGCTGACGTGCAGGGCGGGGATGTCGACGCGGAGAGGGCGGGCCGGGGGCGGCGAGGCCGTCCTCGTGGACGCGGCGCCGGACCGGGGGGCGGCAGGGACGCCGGGTTCCGTCAGGGGCGAACCCAGGAGCAGGACGAGTGCCGCCGCGGCGGCCGGGACCAGCCCGGCCGCCGCGATCAGGCGCGGGAACGGCCGCCGTGGGGGCCGTTCCCGCCGGGTGCGCGCGCTCAACCGCGCCGGCGCCGGACGGTGCGGAGACCGCCGAGAGCGGCGCCCGCCGCTGCCAGCAGTCCGGCCGCGCCGGCTGCCAGGGCCGTGCCGCTCAGGCCTCCCGTGGAGTCGCTGCTGCCGGTCAGGGCGGTGGAGCCGTCGCCCGCGTCGACCGGGCCGTTGGGCATGGGTCCGTTCCCGTGGCCTCCGCCGTTGTGGTTGCCGCCTCCGTTGCCGTGGCCGCCGCCGTTCCCGCCGCCCCAGTGGCCGCCGCCCCCGTGCCCGCCGTCGGACGGCTTCGGCTTGGGGTGGTGGGTACGGGTGGGGCTGGGGGACGGGCTGGGCTCGACGTCCTGGGCGGTGATCAGGGTGCGGTCCGTGGCGCTGACGCCGGTGCGCTGCGGGCCGTCGGCTCCGGAGAGGGTGACGGTCAGTTCGGTCGTCACGTCGAGCGGGCCGGTGGGCGCGCCCTCGGCGGCGGCGAGCGTGAACGCGGCGCCCGCCTTCCCGCCGGGCTCCAGCGTGCCGCCCGCCCGGAGGTTGGTCCGCAGTTCGCCGGTGAGCGTCCCGTCCGTCCCCCGGGCCAGGGGGACTTCGGCGCCTTCGGACATGACGGTCAGCTGGTCGGCCCGGAGGCCGGCCGGTCCCTTGAGGGTGAGGCGGGTGCCGATGCCGGGATACTGCGGGCCGTCCTCCGGGTCGCTGTAGGAGGCGTCGGCCGGGCGGGGACCGTCACCCGCCTCGATCTCCTCGGGCACGGTGAGCGCGGCCGTCGCCCTGCCCGTGACGGCGAAGTCCCAGACGGTGCCGTCCGCCGTGATGTTGTCGACGTAGGTGTTGAGCGTGCCGTCCGGGTCGCCGAGCCGGCCGATGTTGGCGATCACCCCGAACGCGCCCTCGCACGCGGCGACGAAGGTCGACAGCGGAGCGTCCCCGCCCGCCGGGATGCCCGCCACGGCACGCGAGGTCCGCACCACCGAGTCCGCGGTGAAGCGGTACTTCTGCCAGGTGTCCGGCTTCAGCGCCTCGCCCTCGACATCGGTGTTGCTGCCGGGCTCGAACGACAGGGTGGTGAATCCGCCGCACGAGGACGGGAGCTGGAGGTTGGCGCCGATGCTGGTGTTGCTGGATCCCTCGGTCGCGGTGTACGCCCAGTAGGAGATGCCCGCGTCCAGCAGCGACTTCAGGGGCTCGGTTGCCCCGGACGCGTTGAAGTAGGTCGCGGCCTGGGCCTGTTCGCCCGCGCCGATGGCCAGGCGCAGGCTGCCGTTCAGATGCACCGGGTCCGGCTTCGGGGAGACCTCCTGGATGCCGGGGTCCCGGTCGGGCGTCGTTTCCTGGAGCCGGAACCACGGGCCCGTCGGGCCGAGGCCCGACGGGTCGACGGGCCGCACCGTGTCCTCCGCGCCCGCGGTGGGAGCGATTGCGCAGGCGAGGAGCGTCAGGGCGGACAAGGCGGCGGTGGTGGTCGCGGTGCGCAGGAGCGTGCGTGACGTCCCGGAGGTGCGCAGAGATCGGGTCATAAGTATGAGGAAAATATAAACTGCGCGTCAGGAGGGAATCACTCACCGTGACGCGCTCAAGCTCGCTCCAATGCCGCAGCACCCAGGTACTCCCCGACCGCCCGCGGCTCTCCGGCCGGGACGATCAGTCCGACGTGGTTGTCCGGGCGGATCAGGACCAGGACGTCCTCGCCCGGCGCGATGCCGTACGCCGAGCGGGCGTGGCCGCCGTCGTCGGCCAGGCCGTGCGCCACGCCCGCGGCCGCCCCGTGCGCGCCGTCGCCCATGTCGCCCGCGTCCACTCCGTACGCCCGCAGCTCGTCCTCGTGCGCCGTCGACGCCTCCCGCAGCGCGCGCGCCGTGCCCGCGCCGAAGCCGAGCAGGGTGAAGTGCGGTCCGCCGAAGGCCTCGAACAGCCGGAGCGGGGTTCCGGTGGCCAGGTCGCGGCAGGGTGCGTCCGGGGCGCGGTCGCCCGCGCGCAGCCGGGGTGTCGCGCCGAGGCGGGCCAGTGAGCTCCAGGGGTAGCCGGACCCCGGTCCGTGGGGCATCGGCGCGTTCGCCGCGTCCAGGCCGCCGCCCGGCTTCCTGATCGCCTCCAGGGTGGCCCGCAGCCGCTCCGCGCTGAGGTCGAGGACATCGGCCGCGACGGGCAGCCGCTCCTCCTCGTACGTGTCGAGCAGGGCCGGGCCCGCCCGGCCGGAGACGACCCGGGCGAGCTTCCAGCCGAGGTTGTACGCGTCCTGGATGCCGGTGTTCATGCCCAGCCCGCCCGCGATCGAGTGCACGTGTGCGGCGTCGCCCGCCAGGAACACCCGCCCCACCCGGTAGCGGTCCACCATGCGCTCGTTGACCCGGTAGGTGGAGAGCAGCGCGGCCTGCGACAGCAGCGTGCCGGGCAGGCCCGTGTGCTTGGCGAACAGCCGCTGGAAGCTGTCCAGTGACGGAGGTACGGGCGAGCCGGAGGCGTCGGTCTCGGGACCGGCCTGGAACCACCAGCCCGAACGGGTGCCGGGGATCGGGCAGAGCATCACGGCGCCGTCCTCGTCGAACCACTGGTGCCAGACTCCGCGGTCGAGGCCCTCGGCCTCGACGTCTCCGCAGACCATCATCTGCGTCTCGTCCGTCTTTCCCTCGAACGGGAGGCCGAGCAGTTTGCGCACCGCGCTGTGGCCGCCGTCGCAGCCGACGACGTACCGCGCCCCGATCTCCCGTCCGTCGGCCAGGGTGGCCGTCACGGAGGTGCCGTCCTGGGTCAGGCCCACCAGTTCGGCGCCGAGCGCGACCCGTACGCCGTACGTCGCGAGCCGGTCCCGCAGGACCTCCTCCAGCCGCCACTGGGCGACCATCTGCGGCCGGGTGTACGGGGAGTCCGGTGTCGGGCGCACGCCGGCGAAGGGGTCGGCCTCGGCGATCGCCACCCCGCCCCGGTACTTGCGCATCGGCAGCGGCGCGGCCCCGGCGGCCAGCACCTCCTCGACGACTCCGAGGTCCTCCAGGACCTCCAGCGAGCGCGCGTTGGGGCCCTTGGCGCGGGAGCTGCGCGGGAATTGCGGGGCCTTGTCGATGATCGTCACGTCGACGGCCCGCCGGGCGAGGTCGATGGCCAGGGTCAGCCCGGTCGGCCCGGAGCCGACGATCAGCACGGTGGTCAGGGATGAGGGCATGCGTACTCCTCGGTTGCGTCTCCGTTGACCTCAAGAGAAACGCAACCGAGTTAAAAAAGCAACTAGGTAATGGATTGAGTGGCGGTGGGTGTCTCCGGCGCCGTCGGGGCGCCCTGCGCCGCCGCGGCCAGCCGTGCGGCCTGTGCCTGCACCCGCGTACGCCGTGATGCCCGCAGCGCGTCCCAGGTCAGCAGCGCGAGAGCCAGCCAGACCAGCCCGAAGCCCACCCACCGCTCCAGGGGCATGGCCTCGTGGAAGTACAGGATTCCGAGAATGAACTGGAAGACCGGTGCCAGGTACTGCAGCAGGCCCAGGGTGGACAGCGGTACGCGGATCGCGGCCGCCCCGAACAGGATCAGCGGGATGGCGGTCACCAGGCCCGTCGCGGCCAGCAGGGCCGCGTGGCCGGCACCCTCGGTGGCGAAGGTCGAGTCGCCCTGCGTGCCCAGCCACACCAGGTAGCCGAGCGCGGGCACGAACAGCACCGCCGTCTCGGCCGCCAGTGACTCCAGGCCGCCCATGTTGACCTTCTTCTTCACCAGGCCGTACGTCGCGAAGGAGAACGCCAGGGCCAGCGAGATCCACGGCGGCTGCCCGTAACCGATCGCCAGGACGAGTACTGCCGCGACGCCGGTGCCGACCGCCACCCACTGTGCGGGACGCAGCCGCTCGCCGAGGAGCAGGACGCCCATGGCGATGGTCACCAGCGGATTGATGAAGTAGCCGAGCGAGGCCTCGACGACGTGCCCGTGGTTGACGGACCAGATGTACAGGCCCCAGTTGACGGTGATCACGGCCGCGGCGACGGTGATCAGCCCCAGCTTCCTCGGCTGCCGGAGCAGCTCGCCGATCCAGGCCCAGCGGCGCAGGGCGAGCAGGGCGATGCCGACGACGCCGAGGGACCAGACCATGCGGTGGGCCAGGATCTCGACCGCGCCGGACGGCTTCATCAGCGGCCAGAACAGCGGGACGATGCCCCACAGTCCGTAGGCCGTCACACCGGACAGGAGTCCGGCCCGCTGTTCGTTCTTTCCCTTCACGGGCCCCTCCTGGCAGGTGTCCGTCGACGGCTTCGTCAACCTGACGAAGGTAGCGCCGACGCGGCCCGGTGTCATTGCCGTATCGCCAGACGGTCATGACACCGGGCCCGGGGGTCCGTGGGGCTGTGCGCCCGTGTGCCTACTGGGCGGCGACCGCCGCGGCGACGGTCTCCGCGAGCGGCGTCGTCGGGCGGCCGATGAGCCGGGCCAGCTCGCCGCTGGTGCCGGCCAGCAGGCCGCGCCGGATGCCCTCGTCCACGTCGGTGAGGATCGCCGCGAAGGACTCGGGCACACCGGCGCCGACCAGGATCTCCTGGTGGACGGCGGCCGGGACGTTCTTGTAGATGACCTCCTTGCCGGAGGCCTTGGCGATCTCGGCGGCGTACTCCGCGAGCGACCAGGCGACGTCCCCGCTCAGCTCGTAGGCCTGGCCGAGGTGGCCCTCGCCGGTCAGGACGGCCGCGGCCGCGGCCGCGTAGTCGGCACGGGTGGCGGAGGCGATCCGGCCCCCGCCCGCGTTGGCGACGACGGCTCCGTGAGCCAGGACGGGCGCCAGGTTCGCGGTGTAGTTCTCCGTGTACCAGCCGTTGCGCAGGAACGTGTACGGCAGGCCGGAGCCGAGGATCAGCTGCTCGGTCGCCTTGTGTTCGGCCGCCAGCTGGATGTCCGCGTCGGGGCCGCCGAGGATGCCGGTGTACGCGAGCTGCGCCACGCCCGCCGCCTTGGCCGCGTCGATGACCGCGGTGTGCTGGGCGACGCGGCTGCCGACCTCGCTGCCGGAGATGAGCAGCACCCGGTCGCCGGCCCGGAAGGCGTCGGCCAGTGTCTCGGGGCGGTTGTAGTCGGCGATCCGGAGCTCGACGCCGCGGGCGGCGAGGCCGGCGGCCTTCTCCTTGTCACGGACGACGGCGGCGATGCCGCCCGCGGGGACGGTGGTCAGCAGCTGCTCGACGACGAGGCGGCCGAGCTCTCCGGTGGCTCCGGTGACGACGATGCTCATGGGGTGTTGCTCCTCTTCAGGTGCTCATGTTCCTGTCTGCGCGTTCTGATACTCACCATAAGGAGTGCACTAACCAGAGGAAAGTACCCACTTTGAAGTAAGGTACTGGCATGGGTGTAAGTGAGAAGGCGCCACGGACCGGTACGCGACTCGGTGAATGGCTTGCTGCGGGACCCGATGTGCGGCAGCCGATGTGTCCCTCCCGGCTGGTCCTCGAACACGTCACCAGCCGCTGGGGCGTCCTGGTGCTCGCCGCTCTGCTGGAGCGCTCGTACCGCTTCAGTGAGCTGCGCCGCGAGGTCGGTGGCGTCAGCGAGAAGATGCTGGCGCAGACCCTCCAGACCCTGGAACGTGACGGCTTCGTCGACCGGGACGCCAAACCGGTGATCCCGCCCCGGGTGGACTACACGCTCACGGACCTGGGCCGGGAGGCCGCCGAGCAGGTGTGGGCCCTGGCGCGCTGGTCGGAACGGAGCCTGGACGCGGTGGACGAGGCGCGCACGGCGTACGACGCGCGCAAGCAGGGGCGCGCGTCGGTGGCGTGAACGGCGGAGCGCCTGTCCTTCCCGTGCGTACGGGAAGAACAGGCGCTCCGGGACCGTGCGGGCTTCAGCCCGCGACCGTCCAGTTGTCGTTGCCCGCGAGCAGGGCGCCGAGGTCGCCCTTGCCCTGCTGTTCGACGGCCGTGTCGAGCTGGTCGGCCATGAGGGTGTCGTAGACCGGCCGTTCGACGTCGCGCAGCACGCCGATCGGGGTGTGGTGCAGGGTGTCCGGATCGGCCAGCCGGGACAGCGCGAACGCCGTCGTCGGGCTGGGGGCGTGCGCGTCGTGGACGAGGATCTGCGAACGGTTCTCCTCGGTGACGGCGACCACCTGCAGATCGCCCGTCAGCGAGTCCCGCACGACACCCTTGGAGTCGTCCGTGCCGAAGAGGATCGGCCGGCCGTGCTCCAGCCGGATCACCGCCTCCTGGGCCCGGTCCTTGTCCTTCATGACCTCGAACGCGCCGTCGTTGAAGATGTTGCAGTTCTGGTAGATCTCCACCAGCGCCGTACCGGGATGATCGGCCGCCGCGCGCAGCACGCTCGTGAGGTGCTTGCGGTCCGAGTCGACGGTACGGGCGACGAACGAGGCCTCCGCGCCGATGGCCAGGGACACCGGGTTGAAGGGGGCGTCGAGCGAACCCATCGGCGTCGACTTGGTGATCTTGCCGACCTCGGAGGTGGGGGAGTACTGCCCCTTGGTGAGCCCGTAGATCCGGTTGTTGAACAGCAGGATCTTCAGGTTCACGTTGCGGCGCAGGGCGTGGATGAGGTGGTTGCCGCCGATGGACAGCGCGTCGCCGTCCCCCGTGACCACCCAGACGCTCAGATCCCGCCTGGACGAGGCCAGTCCGGTGGCGATCGACGGGGCGCGGCCGTGGATCGAGTGCATCCCGTACGTGTTCATGTAGTACGGGAATCGGGAGGAGCAGCCGATGCCGGAGACGAAGACGATGTTCTCCTTCGCCAGCCCGAGATCGGGCATGAAGCCCTGCACGGCGGCGAGGACCGCGTAGTCACCGCAGCCGGGGCACCAGCGCACTTCCTGGTCGGACTTGAAGTCCTTCATGGACTGCTTGGCTTCGGCCTTGGGCACCAGCTGGAGCAGTTCGTTGGTCTCAGCCATCGATGGCCTCCTGAAGGGCCGTCGCAAGCTGCTCGGCCTTGAACGGCATGCCGTTGACCTGGTTGTAACTGTGCGCGTCCACCAGGTACTTGGCCCGGATGAGCATGGCCAGCTGCCCGAGGTTCATCTCGGGGACGACCACCTTGTCGTAACGCTTCAGCACCTCGCCGAGATTCCGCGGGAACGGATTGAGGTGGCGCAGATGGGCCTGCGCGATCGGCTGCCCGGCGGCGCGCAGCCGGCGGACGGCGGCGGTGATGGGGCCGTACGTCGATCCCCAGCCGAGCACCAGGGTCTTCGCCCCCGCCGGGTCGTCGACCTCCAGGTCCGGGACCTCGATGCCGTCCACCTTCGCCTGGCGGGTACGGACCATGAAGTCGTGGTTGGCGGGGTCGTACGAGATGTTCCCGGTGCCGTCCTGCTTCTCGATGCCGCCGATGCGGTGTTCGAGACCGGGTGTGCCCGGGACGGCCCAGGGGCGGGCCAGGGTCTGCGGGTCGCGCTTGTAGGGCCAGAACACCTCGGTGCCGTCGGCCAGCTCGTGGTTCGGACCCTGGGTGAACTGGACGCGCAGGTCGGGGAGTTCGTCGACCTCGGGGATGCGCCACGGCTCGGAACCGTTGGCCAGGTAGCCGTCGGAGAGCAGGAAGACCGGGGTGCGGTAGGTCAGGGCGATCCGGGCGGCGTCGAGTGCCGCGTCGAAGCAGTCGGCCGGTGTCTTCGGGGCCACGATCGGCACCGGGGCCTCGCCGTTGCGCCCGTACATCGCCTGGAGGAGGTCGGCCTGCTCGGTCTTGGTGGGCAGGCCGGTGGACGGGCCGCCGCGCTGGATGTCGATGATGAGCAGGGGGAGTTCGAGGGACACGGCCAGGCCGATCGTCTCGGACTTGAGGGCCACGCCCGGGCCCGAGGTGGTCGTGACCGCGAGGCTGCCGCCGAAGGCCGCGCCGAGTGCGGCGCCGATGCCGGCGATCTCGTCCTCGGCCTGGAAGGTGCGCACGCCGAAGTTCTTGTGCTTGCTGAGCTCGTGCAGGATGTCCGAGGCCGGGGTGATCGGGTACGAGCCCAGGTACAGCGGCAGGTCCGCCTGCCGGCCCGCGGCGATCAGGCCGTAGGACAGGGCCAGGTTCCCCGAGATGTTGCGGTACGTGCCGGTGGGGAAGGCCTGGGAGGCGGGCGCCACCTCGTAGCTGACCGCGAAGTCCTCCGTGGTCTCCCCGAAGTTCCACCCGGCCCGGAACGCCGCCACGTTCGCCTCCGCGATCTGCGGCTTCTTGGCGAACTTGGCCCGCAGGAACTTCTCCGTGTTCTCGGTGGGCCGGTGGTACATCCATGACAGCAGGCCCAGCGCGAACATGTTCTTGGAGCGCTCGGCCTCCTTGCGGGAGAGGCCGAACTCCTTCAGCGCCTCGATGGTGAGCGTCGTCAGCGGCACCGGATGGACGTGGTACGCCTCCAGCGAGCCGTCCTCCAGCGGACTGGTCGCGTAACCCACCTTCGCCATCGGCCGCTTGGTGAACTCATCGGTGTTGACGATGATGTCGGCACCGCGCGGCACGTCGGCGATGTTCGCCTTGAGCGCCGCCGGGTTCATCGCGACCAGCACGTTCGGGGCGTCGCCGGGGGTCAGGATGTCGTGGTCGGCGAAGTGGAGCTGGAACGAGGACACGCCCGGCAGGGTGCCTGCGGGTGCGCGGATCTCGGCGGGGAAGTTCGGCAGCGTGGAGAGGTCGTTCCCGAAGGAAGCCGTCTCCGAGGTGAACCGGTCACCCGTCAGCTGCATACCGTCTCCGGAGTCACCCGCGAAGCGGATGATCACCCGGTCCAGGCGGCGGATCTCTTTCTCGCCGTTGCCTGCTGGTGCGGACTTGGGGGCACGCTGTCCCCCTACGAGTGCCTCACTGGCCTCGTCGGCCTGTTCGGCTGGGCTACTGACCTGGCTGGTCACTTACTGGACCTCCCTCGGCGCGGCGGCTCGGAACCATCCGGCCCGCCGGCGGTCCCGAGCCCCACCCTACGTCTGTAAGGGTCGCCTTCCTCTGGCCGATCACATAGTGGACGGCGTTTTGAGACGCTTTTCGGTGCTGTCCCGTCATGATTCATCAGCCGCGCGGTTCCTCGTCGGACCTTTGGTGGAGTCAGCGTGGAGCGAGTCGCGGATTGCCTGGTCGGAGCGGTGCGGAGCTGTCTCCAAAGATATCTGACAGGATGTCAGATATCGCTGTGCCGCATCAGGAGTTCAGATAGGTCAGTACGGCCAGGACGCGCCGGTGGTCACCGTCGCTGGGGGACAGCCCCAGCTTCAGGAAGATGTTGCTGACGTGCTTCTCCACGGCTCCGTCGCTCACCACGAGCTGCCGGGCCACCGCAGAGTTCGTCCGCCCCTCCGCCATCAGGCCGAGCACCTCGCGCTCACGTGGCGTCAGCCCGGCCAGCACGTCCTGCTTACGGCTCCGGCCCAGCAGCTGCGCCACCACCTCGGGGTCCAGCGCCGTGCCGCCCTGGGCCACCCGGACCACCGCGTCGACGAACTCGCGTACCTCGGCGACCCGGTCCTTCAGCAGATAGCCCACACCCCGGCTGGACCCGGCCAGCAACTCGGTCGCGTACTGCTCCTCGACGTACTGCGAAAGCACCAGCACCCCGATCCCCGGATACTCCTTGCGCAGCCGCACCGCGGCCCGCACGCCCTCGTCGGTGTGCGTCGGCGGCATCCGCACATCGGCGACCACCACATCGGGCAGCGCGTCCTGCCCGGCGAGGTCGCCCACCGTCTTGATCAGCGCCTCCGCGTCGCCGACCCCGGCCACGACGTCATGCCCGAGATCGGTCAGCAACCGGGTGAGTCCTTCCCGGAGCAGTACCGAATCCTCGGCGATGACCACACGCACCCTGTCCTCCACCACGACGCTGAATCCCCCACGTTTCGATCGTTCGCCTGTTCGCCCACGAGCTGATCCGCGGGTCCGCTCGGCCCTGCTGTCCCGCCCGTACGCCGTCCAGCATCCCAGTACCGGCAGTGACGCCGCGAGCCTTCGCGAAGTTGCGTCGTGGTGGGCCCGCGGTGTGCCCGCGGCGCTTCCTTCGAGGGCCGTTCGAAACGGCCGGTCGCCGGGCGGCCCGGTGTGCGGGTCCGCCCGGCGACCGGGTACGGGATGGGCGGGCGGGGCTCAGCCGCGCCAGGGCAGCTCGGCCGTGACCTTCGTCGGGCCGCCCACCGGGGACTCGACGACGAGGATCCCGTCCACCGCGTCCAGCCGCTCGGTCAGGCCGGCCAGGCCGCTGCCCGACGTGAGGTCGGCGCCGCCGCGCCCGTCGTCGGTGACCTGGAGCATCAGCCGGTCGGCCGACCGCCACACGTCGACCGAGGCGCGGGTGGCCCGGGCGTGCTTGCTGACGTTCTGCAGCAGTTCGGACACGGTGAAGTAGGCGATGCCCTCGATGGCCTGCGCGGGGCGGGACGCCAGGTCGACCTCGACGGTCACGGGGACGGTGCAGCGGGAGGCGATGGCGGAGAGTGCGGCGTCGAGGCCGCGGTCGGTGAGGACGGCGGGGTGGATGCCGCGGGCCAGGTCGCGGAGTTCCTGGAGGGCGACCTTCACTTCGCCGTGGGCCTCGTCGACCATCCTTGCCGCGGCTTCCGGGTCGTCGGTCAGCTTCTCCTTCGCCAGCCCCAGGTCCATGGCGAGGGCGACGAGCCGGGCCTGGGCGCCGTCGTGGAGGTCGCGTTCGATGCGGCGGAGGTCGGCGGCGGCCGTGTCCACGACCACACCGCGGTCCGACTCCAGCTCGGTGACCCGCGTCGCGAGCTGCGACGGGCCCAGCAGCCCGGACACCATCAGCCGGTCCACCGCGGCCAGACCGCGGATGACCCACGCCGTGGCCATGACGACCACCAGCCCGACGGCACTGGTCAGCGCGAGTTCGAAGGGCGAGTCGAGGTAGACGTCGTGCGTGCCGTCGCCGTAGAGCTGCACCCCGTCGATGCCCGCGTAGGCGGGGAAGACCCAGGCGTACACCGGATACGTCAGGGCCGCCCAGCCCCACGTCCACAGGCTCAGCGAGACGCAGAAGGCGAAGACCGCCCACGGGAAGTGCAGGAGCGCGTAGAGCAGGTGCCGCCAGGACACGCCGCTCTTCAGGACCGCCCCGACCCAGGACATCAGACCGCCGGTCCGGCCCCGCACCCGGGCGGGCTCGGCCACGTCCAGCTTGAGCAGGGCACGCGCCCGGGCCCGCTCCAGCACGCCGAGGCCGCGGCACGTGGCCAGTCCGGCGGCAAGGAGCGGGATTCCCAGGAAGGTGATGAGCAGCCCGGCGCTCAGCGAGGTCATGGTGACCGCGAAGCAGAACAGCACGGTGCTGATCGGGAAGCTCAGCATGAGATAGACGAACTCGCGCCAGGTCCTGGCCTCGACGGGGGCCCGCAGAGCGGCCGGCAGGAAGCGCTTCGCCGCGAGGCGGCTCTCCGTACCGCCACCCGCCCGCTCGGGGTCCCGTGTGTCCGGTCCGTATGCCGTGGCCATGGGTTTCCGTCCGTTTCTTCTGTGTCCGCCGCGCGTGCGGCGGTTGCTGCTTCTGCGGGGCTGCGACTGCGTGCCGTGAGTGCTGTGCGTGCCGTGCGTGCCGTGCACGTACTTCGTGCGTCTGATTGAAGAGTGCTGGGTCGAACGCCTGCGCACCATGAGGCCGGTATCCGTGTTCGGCCGGGGGTTTTCCCCACCCCGGCCGCCATCCGGCCCGGCAGGAGTCAGGCCTTGCCGGCTCCGGCCGCGCTCTTCTCGCTCTCGCGGTCGCGCCAGGGCAGTTCGGCGGTGACGGTCGTCGGGCCGCCGGCCGGGGAGTCGAGGACGAACAGCCCGTCGACGGCGCCCAGCCGCTCGGCGAGGCCGGACATCCCCGTACCGCCGTCCATCGAGGCCCCGCCCCGTCCGTCGTCGCTGACCCGGATCAGCAGCCGGTCCGCCGAACGCCACACATCGACGGACGCCGCATGCGCCCCGCTGTGCTTGCTGACGTTCTGCAGCAGCTCGGACACGGTGAAGTACGCGATGCCCTCGATGGCCTGCGCCGGGCGTCCCGGCAGATCCACGCCCACCGTGACGGGGACGGTGCAGCGGGAGGCGATGGCGGAGAGTGCGGCGTCGAGGCCGCGGTCGGTGAGGACGGCGGGGTGGATGCCGCGGGCCAGGTCGCGGAGTTCCTGGAGGGCGACCTTCACTTCGCCGTGGGCCTCGTCGACCATCCTTGCCGCGGCTTCCGGGTCGTCGGTGAGCTTCTCCTTCGCCAGCCCGAGACCCATGGCGAGGGCGACGAGCCGGGCCTGGGCGCCGTCGTGGAGGTCGCGTTCGATGCGGCGGAGGTCGGCGGCGGCCGTGTCCACGACCACACCGCGGTCCGACTCCAGCTCGGCGATCCGGCGTTCCAGCTCGTCGGAGGGGGAGAGCAGCCCGCGGACCATTCCGCGGTCGGCGTTGGTCAGGAACCGCGCGACATAGGGGAGCACCGGCCACAGGACGAAGAGACCCACGAGCGTCACCGCGAAGGTGACCACGCCCCACGGCAGCCGTATGAAGGAGTACAGCACCGCCCGCCAGCCGACCGGATCCTTCAGGCTCGACCACAGCCAGGCGAAGAACCCGTCCTCCCGGCGGACCCGGGCCATCGGGCTCGGCTCCTCGATCCGCACGCCGAGCAGGCCCCGCGCCCGTCCCCGCTCGGCCCGCCCCAGCAGCCGGGCGCCCTGGAGCCCCAGCGCCAGCAGCGGCAGGCCGATCACCGTGACCGCCAGCCCCACGCCGATGGAAACCATCAGCACGGTGTAGACGAATCCGGCGACCGCCATCGGGAGGTTGGTGAGGAGATGCGCGACCTCCTTCCACGTCCACCGTTCGAAGGCGAAGCGGACCGGAGGCGGCCCGTCGTGGTCGGGCAGCTGGGGGCTCATGGTCATACGACCAGCCTGCCGGGCCCGACCCCCGGACGCCATGGGGCTCGTGGGTGGGGGCGAAGTAGGGATATCCCCACCAGTTGCCCGACGCAACTGCTTACCGTCCCTTTACAGGGCCTAGACTCCCGTGCGTACAGATCGGCGAACAGGTTCTGAGGGAGCGAGGGGGCGGACGTGACGGACGTGGCGGAACTGCCGGACGTGACAGCTCTGCCGGACGTGACGGGCCTGCCGGACATGTCGTCTCTCCCGGACATGTCGTCTCTCCCGGGCATGACGGCGACGCCGGACCTGACGTCCCTGCGGCACGTGACGGACGGTGCGCCGGGACCGGTCGTTCTCGCGTCGGACTACTTCCACAGCTACTCGGTGGTCGGACTGATCGCGGTGATCGGCGTGCTGTTCGTCGCCGTCGCCTTCGGGGCCGGGCGGCTGCTGCGTCCCGTGGTGCCGACGCCGGAGAAGCTCCTCACGTACGAATGCGGCGTGGACCCCGTGGGGGAGGGCTGGGCGCACACCCAGGTCCGCTACTACGTGTACGCATTCCTGTACGTGATCTTCGCCGTCGACTCGATCTTCCTGTTCCCGTGGGCAACCGTCTTCGCCGCGCCCGGATACGGCGCGACGACGCTGGTGGAAATGTTCATCTTCCTCGGTTTCCTGGCCGTGGGACTGCTCTACGCATGGAAGAAGGGCGTCCTCGAATGGACGTGACGAGCCCGTCGTCCTCCGAGTCGGGTGCCGAACCCGCCCCCGTACCCACGTTCCTCCCGGAACCGAAGCGCCTGGGGGTGCTCTCCAGACTGGCGCCGGAGCCGATGAAGGTGGTCCTCAACTGGGGCCGCCGCTACAGCCTCTGGGTCTTCAACTTCGGACTCGCCTGCTGCGCCATCGAGTTCATCGCCGCCTCCATGGCCCGCCACGACTTCATCCGGCTCGGCGTGATCCCCTTCGCCCCCGGACCCCGCCAGGCCGACCTCATGATCGTCTCCGGCACGGTGACGGACAAGATGGCGCCCGCGGTGAAGCGGCTGTACGAGCAGATGCCCGAGCCGAAGTACGTCATCTCCTTCGGCGCCTGCTCCAACTGCGGCGGCCCGTACTGGGACTCGTACTCCGTGACGAAGGGCGTCGACCAGATCATCCCGGTCGACGTCTACGTACCGGGCTGCCCGCCCCGGCCGGAGGCCCTGCTCCAG
Organism: Streptomyces sp. NPDC091416; assembly: GCF_044756845.1. NCBI lineage: Bacteria > Bacillati > Actinomycetota > Actinomycetes > Kitasatosporales > Streptomycetaceae > Streptomyces > Streptomyces sp. NPDC091416. The sequence continues at coordinate 1,003,496 of NZ_JBIVTU010000001.1, read as the reverse complement.
GGCATTCTCAAGCTCCAGGAGAAGATCGCGCGCGAGTCGCTCGGTGAGCGCTACGCGACGGACGCCGGCAGCCGCCCTTCCACCGCGGCCCTGCGCAGCGGCCTGGTCGCCGCACCGCCGACGCCGGGCACGCCGGGGGAGGGGGCAGAGTGACCGCCTCCGAGAGCACCGAGAACTACGACCGGCTCCCGGATGCCGTCACCGAGATCTTCGGTGAGGGCGCCACGGCGGAGCAGGCGTACGAACTGCTGACCGTCGACGTGCCGCCGGCGTCCTGGACCACAGCCCTCGAAACGGCGCGCGACCGGCTCGGCTGTACCTACTTCGACTGGCTGAGCGCGGTGGACGAACCGGGCACCGGCTTCCGGGTCTGCGCCCATGTCGCCGCGCTGCCGGACGCGGGCGGCGGCAGCGTCCGCAGGCTGCTGGTCCGTACGACGGTTCCGCACGAGGCAGCCGTGCTGCCCACCGCGACCGGCGTGTACGCGGGCGCCGCCTGGCACGAGCGCGAGACGCACGAGATGTTCGGGATCGGCTTCGACGGTCACCCGCACCTGGTTCCCCTGCTGCTGCCCGAGGGCTTCGAGGGCCACCCGCTGCGCAAGGACTTCGTCCTGGCAGCCCGGGTCGCGAAGGCGTGGCCGGGAGCCAAGGAGCCGGGCGAGTCGGAGCACGGCGGCCCCAAGCGCCGCACGATGCTGCCGCCCGGCGTCCCCGACCCGAACGAATGGGGCCCCCTGAAGGGCCAGCTCCCACCGGCCCCCGCCCGGCCGGCCCGCGCCACGGGCGACCGCCCGCCCCGCCGCACCCGCAGCGCGAGCGACGCCACACCTGCGGCCCCGGCCGCACCCGCGGCCACGGAGCCGGCTCCGGCCCGCCCGCGCCGTACGCGCAGCGCATCGCAGGGATCGGCCAGCCAGCAGCCCCCGGCGACCCCGGAGGCGACGACGGCCCCGGGCTCCGAGGCACCCCCGGCCGGGGCCCCGGAGGCACCCCCGGCGACGACGACGTCCGCGGTTCCGGAGGCGACGACGCCCGCGGTTCCGGAGGCGACGACGCCCGCGGTTCCGGAGGCGACGACGCCCGCGGTTCCGCGTGCGACCCTGGCCGCGCCGTGGCACGACGCCCGCCCGGCGTTCGACGAGCCGTCGGGTGACGCCGGCGAATCCGGAGGGCCGGGTGAGCCCGGTGGCTCCGGTGAATCCCGTGGGTCCGGCGACCCCGGTGAATCCCAGCCCCTCCGGCGATTGAGGAGCGGGGGCCTGGGGTCGGAGCCCCCGGTTCGGGAAGGGGCGGGTGGAGGAGAAGCCCCGCGCAGCGGCACTCCGACCACCCCCGGCACCCCCACCGCACCGACCACCGAATCCTCCGACCAACCCCCCACCGAGCAGACCCCCGACCCCCCGGAGGCCCCCAAGGCCGCCGAACCCCCGGAGGCCCCCAAGGTCCCCGAACCCCCGGAGGCCCCCAAGGCCGCCGAACCCCCGGAGGCCCCCAAGGCCGCCGAACCCCCGGAGGCCCCCAAGGACCAAGGGCCCCCCGACACCCCCGCCGGAGGCGACCCCGAGTGAACGACGTACTGGACGTCGCCCTCCGCCTCGTCATCGTCTTCGCCGTGTTCATGGTCGTCCCCCTCATCGTGGGTCAGGCCGAGCACAAGGTGATGGCCCATATGCAGGGCCGCCTCGGACCCATGTACGCAGGCGGCTTCCACGGCTGGGCCCAGCTCGTCGCGGACGGCGTGAAGTTCGCGCAGAAGGAAGACATCGTCCCGGCCGAGGCCGACCGCAGGGTCTTCCAGCTCGCGCCCGCCGTCGCCCTGCTGCCGTACCTCCTCGTTCTCGTCGCGATCCCGATCGGCCCCGGTGAGGGCGCGGTCGGCCAGGTCGTCGACGCGGGCATCTTCTTCGTGCTCGCGGTGATGGGCGTCGGCGTGCTCGGCTCCCTCATGGCGGGCTGGGCGTCCGCCAACAAGTTCTCCCTGCTCGGCGGCCTCCGTACCGCCGCGCAACTGCTCGCGTACGAGCTGCCGATGCTGCTTGCCGCCGCCTCCGTGGCGATGGCGGCCGGCACCGTGTCGCTCCCCGGCATCCTCGACGCCTTCGAGTGGTGGTGGCTGCCCTGGCAGATCGTCGGTGCCCTGGTCTTCTTCGTGGCCGGCCTCGCCGAGCTCCAGCGCCCGCCGTTCGACATGCCGGTCGCCGACTCCGAGATCATCTTCGGCGCGTACACCGAGTACACCGGCCTCCGCTTCGCGCTCTTCCTGCTCGCCGAGTACGCGGGCATCGTCGTGCTGTGCGGGCTCACCACCGTCCTCTTCCTCGGCGGCTGGCACGGTCCGCTGGGCGCCGACGGACTGGGCTGGGTCTGGACGCTCCTGAAGACCGGCATCCTCGCGTTCCTCGTCATCTGGCTGCGCGTGAGCTATCCGCGGCTGCGTGAGGACCAGCTCCAGAAGCTCGCCTGGACCACACTCATCCCGCTCGCCCTCGCGCAGATCGCGCTCACCGGCATCGTGAAGGTGGCGATCAACTAGTGCCCCCGATCCCCGGCTCAGGTCTGGCCAAGGGCCTCGCCGTCACCCTGCGGACGATGACGAAGAAGACCGTCACCGCGCAGTACCCGGACGTGCAGCCCGATCTCGCGCCGCGCTCCCGCGGCGTCATCGCGCTGTTCGAGGAGAACTGCACGGTCTGCATGCTCTGCGCACGCGAGTGCCCGGACTGGTGCATCTACATCGACTCCCACAAGGAGACCGTGCCCGCGGCGGTCCCGGGCGGCCGCGAGCGCAGCCGCAACGTGCTGGACCGCTTCGCGATCGACTTCTCGCTCTGCATGTACTGCGGCATCTGCATCGAGGTGTGCCCGTTCGACGCCCTGTTCTGGTCGCCGGAGTTCGAGTACGCGGAGACGGACATCCTCGAACTCACCCATGAGCGCGACAAGCTGCGCGACTGGATGTGGACGGTTCCCGAGCCGCCGGCCCTCGACCCGGCCGCCGAGGAACCGAAGGAGGTCGCCGCCGCCCGCAAGACGGCGGACAAGCTCCGCGCCCAGCGCGAACAGGAAGCGGCGGCGCAGCAGGAAGCGGCGGCGCAGGAAGAAGCGGCGCAGCAGGCCGCGGCGCAGCAGGCCGCCGAGGGCGAAGCCACGCAGGGCGAAGCAACTCAGGAGGGACAGGAGTGATGATCACCACCGGAATCGCCCCTGCCCTGGACCTCGCCCGTGCCCCCGCCCTCGCGGCAGCCGCGAGCCACCCCGGCTTCCTCTCCCCGACCGGGATCGAGATCGCCTTCGTCCTCGTCGGCATCGCCACCCTCGGCGCGGCCCTCGTCACCGTCACGACCAGACAACTGGTGCACGCGGCCCTCTGGCTGATCGTGGCGCTCGGCGGTCTCGCCGTCGAGTACCTCCTGCTCACGGCGGAGTTCATCGCCTGGGTGCAGGTACTGATCTACGTCGGTTCCGTGGTCGTACTCCTCCTCTTCGGGCTGATGCTCACCAGGGCTCCCATCGGCCGCTCCCCCGACGCCGATTCGGAGAACCGCTGGGCCGCCCTCGCGGTGGCCGTCGCCGCGGCCGGAACCCTCGTCTGGGTCGTCGTCGACGCCTTCCGCACCACCTGGATCGAACTGGACGGGCCGGCCCAGGGCTCCACCGAGGCCACCGGCTCCTTCCTCTTCCGGCACTGGGTGCTGCCTTTCGAAGCGCTCTCGGTCCTCCTGCTCGCCGCCCTCGTCGGCGCGATCGTCCTGTCCCGCAAGGGCCGGAAGACCGCACCCGGAGCGGCCGCACCCGGAACAGCCGCACCCAAGACGAGCGCAGCCCCGACGACCGCATCCCGCACGAGCGCCCCCCGAGCGAACGCACCCCGAGAGGACAAGCGCTGATGCACCTCGCCTATCCCGCCGTGCTCGCCGCCCTCCTCTTCTGCACCGGGCTGTACGGAGTGCTCGCCCGCCGCAACGCGATCCTCGTCCTGATGTCCGTCGAGCTGATGCTCAACGCCGTCAACCTCAACCTCGTCGCCTTCGACGTCTGGCTCCGCGACGCCGTGCACTCCGGCCAGGCCCTCACCCTGTTCACCATCGCCATCGCGGCCGCGGAGATCGGCATCGGCCTGGCGATCGTCCTCGCCGTCTATCGCAACCGCGGCAGCTCCGACGTCGACCGCCTCCGCGACACCGCCGAGACCGACGAAGCCGAAGAACTCCCGGACGGCCCCGACGACCCGGACGACGCCGAAGCCACCGAAGACCAGGCCACTGCTCCGGCAGGGAAGGCTAAGAAGGCTGAGGCCACCGCGTGACCACCACGACCCTCGCCGTACTCGTCCCTCTCCTGCCGTTCCTGGGGGCGGCGGCCGGGCTTCTCCTCGGCCGCAGCGCACCGGGCTTCGTCCGGCCGCTCGCCGTCCTGCCGTCCCTCGCCTCCCTCGTCATCGCGGCCGTCGTCGCCGCACGCCAGGGCGGCGGGCCGGCCATCGACGCCGCGACCCGGCTGACGCCCACCGGCTCGGTCCCGATCGACCTCGCGCTGCACCTCGACGGCTTCGCCGTCCTCGTCGCCGTCCTGGTCGGCCTCGTCGCGAGCTGCGTGCAGATCTACTCGACCGCCTACCTGCGCGACGACCCCCGCTATCCCTCGTACGCGGCCCTGGTCTCCCTCTTCACCTCCGCGATGCTGCTCGTCGTCTACACCGGCGACCTGATGGTGCTCCTGGTCGGCTGGGAGATCATGGGCATCTGCTCGTACTTCCTGGTCGGCCACTACTGGGAGACGCCCGAGGCCCGCGCCGCCTCCCTCAAGGCCTTCCTGGTCACCAAGCTCGGCGACGTCCCCTTCCTCATCGGCCTGTTCGCCCTCGCCGCCGACACCGGCACGTTCCGCATCACCGGCATCCTCGGCTCCGTCGCCCACGGCGGTCTCGACCACCCCACCCTGATCGCCCTGCTTCTTCTCGCCGGTGTCGCGGGCAAGTCCGCACAGTTCCCGCTGCACACCTGGCTGCCCGACGCGATGGCCGGCCCCACGCCCGTCTCCGCGCTGATCCACGCGGCGACGATGGTCGCCGCCGGCATCTACTTCGTGGCCCGGCTCCTTCCCGTCTTCGCCGAATCCGGCGCCGCCCTCGTCGTCCTCGCGGTGATGGCCGCCGTCACGATGATCGGCTCCGGACTCGCCGCCCTCGCGCAGGACGACATCAAGCGCGTCCTCGCGTACTCGACCATCGGCCAGCTCGGATACATGTCCGGCGCCCTGGCCGTCGGGGACCGCGGCGCCGCCGTCTTCCACCTCATCTCGCACGGTGCGTTCAAAGCCGTCCTCTTCCTGGCCGCGGGCGTCGTCATCCACGCAGCCGGCACCAACTCACTGGCCGCCATGTCCCGCATGGGAGGCCTGGCCAAGCGCATCCCCGACGCCTACTGGACGATGACGGTCGCCCTCCTCGCGCTGGCCGCCATCCCGCCGTTCGCCGGCTTCTTCTCCAAGGAAGCCGTCCTCGTCGCCGCCGAACACACCGCCCTCGGCGACCGGCACGTCGCCCCGGCCGCGGCCGGCTGGACCGTCCTCGTGGCCGGCCTCCTGGCGGCCGTCCTCACCGCCGCGTACGCCACCCGGCTCTGGCTCCTCGCCTTCCGCGGCCGCGGCGCCGAAGCTCCCGACCACGGCAGCCAGCCCGTGGCCATGACCTCGGTCCTGTGGGTACTGGCCGTGCCCACCATGGCCTTCGGACTCACCGTCGGCGTGATCACCGACTGGTTCGACGGCCACAGCCTCACCCCGTCGCTGACCACCGCCGTGCTGTCCACCGGCGTCGGACTCGTCGGCGGCCTCGTCACCTACGGAGCCTGGCGCCACACCACGGCGCTCGCCGCCCGCACCCCCATGGGTTCGGTCGTCGCCCACCCCGACGCGGAACCGGCCCTCGTGGAGATCGAGGCCCTGGAGAGCCACACCGCCGCCTACGGCACCGCCGGTGACGCCCCCGACCCGGCCGACCCCGGCCGTCTGCTGCTCGGCCCCCTCCACCGCCACGCGGCCACCGGCTTCCACCTGGACGCCCTGTACGCGGTCCTGTTCGTCCGCCCCGTCCGGGCCGCGGCGAGCCTCGTCCGCTTCCTGGACCGCGAGGTCGTCGAGACCTACGTACGCGGCTCCGCCACCGGCGCACGCTGGCTCGGCACCGCGGTCCGCCGCGCGCAGACCGGCAACGTGCAGACCTACCTCAGCGCACTGCTCGCCGGTTCGCTGGTCCTGGCGGTCGCCGCCGTCGTCTTCGCCAACGTCAACGCCGGGTCGTGAGCCGTGTTCGATATCAGCGCATCCGTGATGCAGTTCCTTCTGGCGTTCGTCGTCGTCGTCCCGCTCCTCGGAGCCGTGGCCGCTCTGCTTCCGGCCCCGCCCGGGCTGAAGGGCAGGAACCCGGACCAGGCCGTGCTCCGCCACGGCGTGACGGTCACCGGCGTGATCCTCGTCGCCGTCCTCGTACTGGCCCTGGGCTTCGACCACGACCACCCGTCGAAGATGCAGGCCACCACCGACATCAGCTGGATCCCGGCGCTCGACGTCCGCATCCATCTCGGCATCGACGGCATCTCGCTCCCCCTCCTCGTACTGACCGCGCTGCTGACCTTCCTCTGCGCGCTGTACAGCTACTTCAAGCTGCCCCAAGGCCCCTCCCCGAAGGCCTTCGTCGCCCTGATCCTCGTCCTGGAGTCCGGCACCCTCGCGACCTTCGCCGTCCTCGATCTGCTGCTGTTCTTCCTGGCGTTCGAGATGGTGCTCATCCCGATGTACTTCCTCATCGCCCGCTGGGGTGGTGCGCGGAAGCAGGCTGCCGCCTGGAAGTTCATCCTCTACACACTGCTCGGCTCGGTCGTCATGCTGCTGGGCCTGCTCCTCATCGGACTGAAGAGCGGCACCTTCGACATGGTGGCACTCGCCACTGACAACGGCCGCGGCCTCACCTCGTCCGTGCAGGTCATCGCCGTTCTCGCCATCGGAATCGGGCTCGCGGTGAAGACCCCGATGTGGCCGCTGCACAGCTGGCTCCCCGACGCCCACACCGCCGCCCCGACGGTCGGCTCGGTCCTCCTCGCCGGCGTCATGCTGAAGATGGGCACGTACGGGTTCGTCCGCATCCTGCTCCCGATCGCCCCCGACGGCATGCACACCTTCGCGCCCTGGCTCGCGGCCTTCGCGGTCGCCGGGATCATCTACGGATCGCTCGCCTGCCTGGCGCTCGCCCGGCCCGGCGCCAAGGGCGACCTGAAGCGGCTGATCGCGTACTCCTCCGTCGGCCACATGGGCTTCGTCCTCCTCGGTATCGCGAGCATGACCCCCACCGGCGTCAACGGCGCGCTCTTCGCCAACATCGCCCACGGCCTCATCACCGGCCTGCTGTTCTTCCTGGTCGGCGCGGTCAAGGACCGGTACGGCACCGCCGATCTCGATACCCTCGCCGGAGCAACGGGCGCCGCCCTCTACGGTCGCGCGCCCCGCCTCGGCGGCCTCCTCGCGTTCGCCGCGGTCGCCTCGCTGGGCCTGCCCGGCCTGGCCGGCTTCTGGGGCGAGATGCTCGCCCTGTTCGGCGCCTTCGACCCCGCCGAGGGCCTGAACCGCGCCGCCTTCCTGACCTTCATGTCCATCGCCGCGTTCGGCACCCTGCTCACCGCCGCGTACCTGCTCGTCGTGGTCCGCCGCGTCTGCATGGGCGCCATCCGCGAGGAGCCGCACCCGATCGCCGACGTCCAGAGCTACGAGTTCGCCGCCTGGACACCCCTCGCGGCCCTCACCGTCCTCGCCGGCCTGTGGCCCGCCGTCCTCCTCGGCCTGACCGACCCGGCCGTGCAGAAGCTCCTCGCAGGAGGCAAGTCGTGATCGTGGCAGCCGAAAGCACACCCGGCGCAGTGAACCTGGTCCAGTCGGCGGCCGGGAGCAGCACGGCGAACCTGGTCCGGTCAGCGGCGGAGAGCAGCGCCACGAGCCTCGTCCAGTCCGTCGACTGGCTCGCGATCGCGCCCCCGGTCGTCGTCGCGGCCGTCGCACTCGCCGTCCTGGTCGCCGACCTCTTCGTTCCCGCGGCCCGCAAGCCGCTGCTCGGTTACGGTGCCGTCGGCGGACTCGTCGCCGCGCTCGCGCTCCTCATTCCGCTGCACGACGGCGACCGCTCCACGTTCTGCGTCACCACCGGCACCCGCGCCTGCAGCTACACCGCCGACCACTTCACCCTGGTCATCCAGGCACTCGTCCTCGGCGGCGCCCTGCTCACCGCGCTGCTCTCCATCGGCGACACCCGCAAGCTGCCCGCCGGCGAGTTCTGGTTCCTGCTGCTGTCCTCCGCCGCCGGTGCCGCGCTCCTGCCCGCCGCCCGCGACCTCGCCACCCTCGTCGTCGCCCTCGAAGTCGCCTCGCTGCCCGCCTTCGCCCTCGTCGGCATCAAGCGCGGCGACCGGCGCTCCTCCGAGGCCGCCCTGAAGTTCTTCCTCTCCTCCGTCGTCGCGACCGCCGTGATGCTCCTCGGCGTCAGCTTCGTGTACGCGGCGACCGGCACCCTCCACCTCACGGAGATCGCCGCCCAGCTCGACGACGTCCCCGGCCGGCTCTCCACCCTGGCCCGGGCGGGCGTCGCCCTGACGCTCGTCGGCTTCGCCTTCAAGACGGCCGCGGCGCCCTTCCACTTCTGGGTCCCCGACACCTACGTCGGCGCCCCGCTGCCGATCGCCGCCTACCTCTCGGTCGTCGGCAAGGCGGTCGGCTTCTCCGGCCTCATCCTCGTCACCGTGGTCGCCTTCCCGTCGTACGCGGACGTCTGGGGCCCCGCCCTCGCCGTCCTCGCCGCGCTCACGATGACCGTCGGCAACGTCGCCGCGCTGCGCCAGAGCGCCACCCGCGCCCGCAGCGCCGTACGGCTGCTCGCCTGGTCGTCCGTCGCCCAGGCCGGCTACCTCCTGGTCCCGATCGCGGCCGCCGCGTACGCCGGAGACCGGCAGATCGGCTCCACCGTCGCGTACGCGCTGATGTACGCCGTCGTGAACCTCGGAGCCTTCGCGGTCGCCGCACTCGTCGCCCGCACCCACCCGGGCAACCGCGTCGCCGACTACCGGGGCCTGTACGCCACGCGCCCGCTCGCCGCACTCGCGATGGGCTTCTTCCTGCTCTGCCTGGCCGGACTGCCGCCGGGCATCATCGGGCTCTTCGCCAAGGTCACGGTCTTCTCCTCGGCCGTCGACGCCGGGCTGGGCTGGCTCGCCGTCGTCATGGCGGTGAACGTCGTGATCGCGCTCTACTACTACCTCCAGTGGACCGCGGCCCTGTTCCGCAGCCCCGCCGAGGACGGCACGGAGCAGCAGCCGGCCGCCGGCCCCCGCACCCCGGCACCGCTCACCGTCGCGATCGTCCTCACGGCCGTCGCCGGCATCGCACTGTCGGGCGCCCCGCAGACCGTCCTCAGATTCGCCGACGTCAACCTGTTCTGACGGCTGCTCCCGCCGCGACCGCAAGATCGGTTTGCCCCCGGCAGTCCGCACAGGGCAGGGTCATGCCCGCGCATGGCGCAGACAGCCTTCACATCACCACAGAGGAGCCGGAAGCAGTGCTGAACGGGTTCAAGGACTTCATCCTTCGCGGCAACGTCGTCTCCATGGCGATCGGCCTCGCCGTCGGAGCGGCGTTCACCGCGGTCGTCACCGGATTCAGCAACGCGTTCATCGTGCCGCTGATCGGCATCATCACCCGCGGAACGGGCGACTTCAGCAAGGCGCACTTCAAGTTCGACGGCGTGACGTTCCCCTACGGCCTCTTCGTCAGCGCCGCGATCGCCTTCCTCATCACCGCCGCGGTCCTCTACTTCTGCGTCGTCGTACCCATGGCGAAGGTCCAGGACCGCTTCACCGCCAAGAAGGACCAGGAGCAGGTCGACATCAAGGCCGCGCTGCGCGACTGCCCCCGCTGCTACACGTCGATCCCCGCCGTCGCCTCCCGCTGCGCCCACTGCACCAGTGAGGTCGAGCCCGACCCCGAGGCCCTGGCGCTCGCGAAACTGCCCGTCCAGCGCTGACCGGCGCCACCCTCCACCCGTACGGCCTACGGTCCGCTCCGGCACGAACGCCCGGAGCGGCCGGGCCCCGCGGCCGTGAGCACAAGGGAACTAGCTTTCCTCGCCTGGCGTTGACCAGTACGGGAGGCTCCACTGGGGAGTGGAGCACCACCAAGCAAGGGTTCCCCTGCTGCACCATTTGGAGGGCGTACCGTGCACCGCCGGCACAACGGGCTGAGAACCGCCGTACTCCTCGGGGGCCTGTCCGCACTCATCATCGTCATCGGCAGCTTCTTCGGACGTACGGGCCTGATCGTCGCGCTCCTCGTAGCCGTCGGCACCAACGCCTACGCCTACTGGAACAGCGACAAGCTGGCGCTGCGGGCGATGCGGGCGCGCCCGGTGAGCGAGTTCGAGGCGCCGCAGCTCTACCGCATGGTCCGTGAGCTCTCCACCGCGGCCCGTCAGCCCATGCCGCGGCTCTACATCTCCCCGACCCAGGCCCCCAACGCCTTCGCGACCGGCCGCAACCCGCGCAACGCCGCGGTCTGCTGCACCGACGGCATCCTCCAGATCCTGGACGAACGGGAACTGCGCGGCGTCCTCGGCCACGAGCTCAGCCATGTCTACAACCGCGACATCCTGATCTCGTCCGTCGCCGGGGCGCTCGCCTCCGTCGTCATGTTCCTGGTCAACTTCGCCTGGCTGATCCCGGTCGGCCGCTCCAACGACGACGACGGTCCCGGCATCCTCGGCATGCTCCTGATCATGATCCTGGGCCCGCTCGCCGCGTCCGTGATCCAACTGGCCGTCAGCCGCTCCCGGGAGTACGAGGCGGACGCCTCGGGCGCCCAGCTGACCGGCGACCCGCTCGCCCTGGCCAGTGCCCTGCGGAAGCTGGACGCCGGCACCAAGCAGCTCCCACTGCCCCCCGAGCCCCGGATCGAGACCGCGAGCCACATGATGATCGCGAACCCGTTCCGCCCCGGGCAGGGCATGTCCAAGATGTTCTCGACCCACCCGCCCATGGCCGAGCGCATCGCCCGGCTCGAGCAGATGGCAGGTCATCGCCCATGAAGACAATTCTGAACGTCATTTGGCTGGTCCTGTGCGGCTTCTGGATGTTCCTCGGATACATCCTCGCCGGACTCCTGCTGTGCATCACGATCATCGGCATCCCGTTCGGCCTGGCGGCCTTCCGCATCGGCCTCTACGCCCTGTGGCCCTTCGGCCACCGCGTCGTCGACCGCCGGGACGCGGGCGCGCCCTCCTGCGTCGGCAACGTGCTCTGGCTGGTCCTCGCCGGCTGGTGGCTGGCGCTCGGCCACATCACCACCGGCATCGCGCTGTGCATCACGATCATCGGCATCCCGCTGGGCATCGCGAACTTCAAGCTGATCCCGGTCTCCCTGATGCCCTTCGGCAAGGAGATCGTCAGCACCGACGACGAGTTCGCCGGCTGGTAGCCCGACCGCGCGCCGAGCGGCGCACAGGCGGTTCACAGCAGTTCACAGCCGTCTTCCGCAACCACCCGACCTGGTACGAACGTCTTGGATTCCAGGACCGAGTGGCGGGTAGGTTGGCGTGCATGACCATCATCGTCTGGATCATTCTCGGACTCGTCGCGGGCGTCATCGCCAAGATCCTGCTGCCGGGCCGCGACCCCGGCGGCCTCGTGGGGACCACCCTCATCGGGATCGTCGGCGCCTTCCTGGGCGGCTGGATAGCGACACGCTTCCTGGACCGCACGATCGACAACGAGGACATCTTCGACCCGGCGACCTGGGTGTCGGCCATAGGCGGCTCGCTCGTCCTGCTGATCGCCTACCGGCTGCTGTTCGGGAACTCCCGCGAACGCCGCTGACGTGCCTCGTCGGGCCCCGGGGCGCCGAGACCCGTCTGGCGCAGCGTCAGGTTGAGCCGGCCACGGCTCATTCCCGTCCCGGGACCCGCCGTGCCGGGACGGACCCTCGGCACTCCGTGGAACGCGTGACGCGACGGCCCGCCGAAGACGAACAGGTCCCCGGAGGCCAGCTCCACGTCCGTGTAGGGCCGCCCCCGGTTCTCCGTGTTGCCGAACCGGAAGACGCACGTGTCGCCGATGCTGAGCGAGACGACGGGGGCACCGGACCGTTCCTCCTTGTCCTGGTGCATGCCCATCCGCGCGGCGTCGTCATAGAAGTTGATCAGCGCGGCGTCGGGCGCGTACGTCCGTGCCGGACCCTCCGTCCCGTACGCCTCCGCCACGGCCGCCCGCCCCAGCTCCGCCAGCCACTGCGGGAACGGCGCGACCGGCGCGCCGTTCACGTCGTCCGCCGTACGGGTGTACCGGTAGGGCTGCCAGTGCCATCCCAGGCACACGGTCCGCACCGACATCACCCCACCACCCGGCAGCGCCGTGTGCCGCAACGGAACGGGCCCGCGCGCCCATTCCCGGCACGCCTCCACCAACTCCCGCTGCTGCCCGGCCGACAGCCACTCCGGTACGTGTACGGCGCCCGGCGCGACCACCGCACGCGGCCTCGGGAAGAGCCCCGTCATCAGCCCACCGCCAGGGCGCCCTCGAGCCCCAGAAGCCGCTCCTTGCTCTCCAGGCCGCCCGCGTAGCCGCGCAGCGCCCCGTCCGCGCCGATCACCCGGTGGCACGGCCGCACGACCAGCAGCGGATTGCGCCCGATGGCGGTCCCCACGGCCCGGACCCCCGCCCCGGCGGAACCGACGCGCTCGGCGATCTGCCCGTACGACACCGTCTCCCCGTACGGGACAGCGTCCAGCGCGGCCCAGACCCGGCGCTGGAAGTCCGTGCCCCGGCCGTCGGCGTACCGGATCTCGAACCGGGTCCGCCGCCCCTCGAAGTACTCCCGCAACTGGGCGGCGATCCCCTCGAACGCCGCCGGGTCGTGGCGCCAGCCGTCCTGGACGACCGCCGCGCCCTTCTGCCCGGGCAGGGAGAGCGAGACGAGCGCGACCCCCGCCGCGGTACCGGCAGGGCCCGCGGCCTCCTCGCCGACCAGCAGCAGCTCACCCAGCGGGCTGTCGACCGTCGCGTACATGGTCATGACTCGTCCCTCTCCTCGTCCGTCGGCCGCCCGATCAGCGGCCGGCACGGACCAGTCTGCGTCGCCCGAACCCCCGCGACCGGCGGAATTCGGACATGCAGTCCGGGTGCGGAGCAGCGCGTTCCGCCCCGCGCCCGGACCGCCGCGTCCTACCGGTAGTTCGTGAACTGGACGTCGAAGTCGAAGTCCTGCCCCTTCAGCAGCGCCTGCACGGCCTGCAGGTCGTCCCGGCTCTTCGAGCTGACCCGCAGCTCGTCGCCCTGGACCTGGGCCTTGACGCCCTTGGGACCCTCGTCGCGAATGATCTTCGCGACCTTCTTGGCGTTCTCCTGGGAGATGCCTTCCTCGATCGTGCAGAACAGCTTGTACTCCTTGCCGGACAGCTGCGGCTCGCCCGCGTCCAGCGACTTGAGCGAGATGCCGCGCTTGATCAGCTTGGACTGGAAGATGTCGAGGATCGCCTTGACGCGCTCCTCGCCGCTCGCCTCCATCAGGATCTTCTCGCCGGACCAGGAGATCGACGCCCCGGTGCCCTTGAAGTCGTAGCGCTGGGAGATCTCCTTGGCGGCCTGGTTGAGGGCGTTGTCGACCTCCTGCCGCTCGACCTTCGAGACGATGTCGAAACTGGAGTCGGCCATGACGTGTGGCTCCTTGTATCGGGGTGCTGGAAAGGAAGTGCTTGCAGCGGCGGTCACGGCACCCTCGGGCACCACGCCGCCCACAAAGCCTAGCCACCCGCGCCCGTCCCGGCCGCTGATCAATCCAGTGGCGGAGCACCCCCGGGCATCAGGTATCGTTTACGTCGTTGCCACAGAGCGCCGCCGCAAAGCGGGACTCACGGCAGCATCCCTTGGCGGTGTGCCCGAGTGGCCAAAGGGAGCAGACTGTAAATCTGCCGGCTCAGCCTACCCAGGTTCGAACCCTGGCGCCGCCACAAAGCAAGGCCCCCGTCCTTCGGACGGGGGCCTTCTCTGTTGTGTGACCCTGTGCCGTGACGAGGGGCCTGAACATGGAATCCGTACTGGTCAGCGCGTGCCTGCGGGGCGTTCCCTGTCGGTTCGACGGGCGGGGCAGGGCTTCGGCGGAGACGACCGCCGCCCTCGGCGGACGGGTCCCCGTCCCCTTCTGCCCCGAGGTCGCCGCGGGACTGCCCACGCCCCGCAGCCCCGCCGAGATCGTCGGCGGCGACGGGCACGATGTGCTGGACGGCCGGGCCCGTGTCGTGGACGACACCGGACACGATGTGACCGACGCCTTCGTGGACGGCGCCGGGCGGGCGCTGGAGGCCGCGCGCGGGGCGGGCTGCACCGAGGCGCTGCTCATGGCCCGCAGCCCTTCCTGCGGGCGCGGCACGGTCTATGACGGTACGTTCGCCGGCGGGCTGCGCGAGGGCGACGGGGTGACCGCCGCCCTGCTGGAGCGCCACGGCATCGCCGTCCGCCCCGCGACCGGCGGCTGACCGGGCCGCGGGCTCCTCGCGGCCCGCGGGTCAGTTCCCCGCGATGTCCTTCACCGCGACCGACACCGGGACGTTGCCCGAGATCAGTTCCAGCGTCAGCCCCGCCGCCGCCGGGGTGTCCAGCAGCTCCGCGAGCGCGGCCGCCACATCGTCGCGCGGCACCGGGCCGCGCCCGGTCGACGCGGCGAGCAGGACCTGGCCGGTGCCCGCGTCGTTGGTCAGCATCCCGGGGCGCAGGATCGTCCAGTCGAGGGCCGTCTGCGCGCGCACGTACGCGTCCGCAGCGCCCTTGGCCCGCAGGTAGACGTCGAACACCTCGTCGCCCGGGTGGTCCGGGTCGGCGCCCATGGACGACACCACGAGGTAACGCCGCACCCCCGCCCGCTGCGCCGCGTCCGCGAAGAGCACCGCGGCTCCCCGGTCCACCGTGTCCTTGCGTTCCGTGCCGCTGTCGGGGCCCGCTCCGGCCGCGAAGACCGCCGCGTCGGCGCCTCTCAGTACCTCGGCGGCCTCCTCCACCGTGGCCGACTCGAGGTCCAGGACCACGGGTTCGGCTCCCGCGGCACGGAGGTCCTCGCTCTGCTGCGGGTTGCGGATGATGCCCGCGGCCTCGTCCCCGCGCGCAGCGAGCAGCCGCTCCAGCCGCAGCGCGATCTGACCATGTCCACCTGCGATGACAATGCGCATGCAGTCGACGGTACGCCGCGGAGCGCCGCGGCGCTCAAGGCCCGCCGCCCGTGCCGGAATCCGGCCTCCCCTGGCGGGGCAGCCCGGACGAACCGCCCGTCTCGGAGTCGCAGTACTCGCGTACCGCGCTGGTCCGGGCGACCACCCGGCCGCGGTGCACCACGATGCGGCTGTACGCCAGCGAGAGCACTCCGGCCAGCTGTTCCCCGCGCACGGCGAGCAGCTCCGCGGGGAAGCCCGCCTCGACCCGGACCTCGGGCAGCCCCATGGCGCGCCTGGCCTCCGTGGAGACGGCCTCGTAGGCGTGCTCGGCCCGTAGCCCGCCCTGCGACGCCAGCAGGAAGGCGGCCTCCAGCGGGTCGCCGCGCCCCACCGGGTTGGCGAGGTCGCGCAACGCCCCGCTGCCCGCCGCGACCCGCACGCCCGCCGCGCGCAGCAGCCGAACGGGAGCGGTGCCCCGGCGCCCGGCCCCGCCGCAGCCGCCCTGGGGGAGGCAGACGACCGTCACAGCGGCTGCGGCGAGCTGGTCGGCGGCGCGGCCTGCCGCCTCCTCGGGAAGCCGGGAGAGGCCCGCGCAGGGGCCGATGGAGACCTCCTGCCGCATTCCGCCCGCCATCGCGGCGAACCGGGCCAGCCGGGCCGGATCGTCACTGTCCGTGTGCAGGTCGACGGGGCAGCCGTGCTCGGCGGCGACCTCCAGGACGGCCTCCGTGTACCCCGCCGGGTCCGGGTCCAGGTCGGGACAGCCGCCGACCGCGGCGGCGCCCATCTTCAGCGCGTCGCGCAGCATCGCCAGGTTGCCGGCGCCCGCGACGCCGGTGAGCAGCCGCGGGACGGCGACCGCGGTCAGATCGGCGAGCCCGCGCAGCGAGCGACGGGCCTGCAGGACGGCTTCGAGGGGGCCCAGGCCCTGTACGTCGCCGATGCGTACGTGTGAGCGCAGGGCGGTCGCACCGTGGCCGAGCTGCAGCAACGCGGCCTCGGTGGCGCGTCGCTGGACATCGTCGGGGAGCTGTGAGGCGGGCCCCGGGGTGCCGGTTCCGGCGCCGTCCGCGGTGAGCGCGGTGTCGCTGTGGGCGTGCGGTTCGGCGGGCGCGGGGAGCAGCAGGTGGCCGCGCAGATCCAGGCGGGGGCCGGGCGCCACGAGGCTCCCGGCGGTACCGACGGCCTCGATGCGGCCCCCGCCGAGCCGTACGTCCACGATGCGGCCGTCGGCGAGACGGGCGCCGCAGAGCGTCAGCGCGGAGCTCGCCGGGCTGCCGGTGGCGTCGGCCGGGTGGTCGTCCGGCCGCCGCGGCTGACTGTCGGGCATCGCGGCTCCTGGGAGGGGGTCAGGATCACTCAGAGTGAGACGAGCCTAGGGGTGTGCCGGGCCCGGTTCGAGGAGGAGCGAAATAGTCGTACCGGCGCGGTCCTGTGTGACGCGGGGGGCCGGGGTCCACGTGAGGGGCAGGGGTGGACGAGTGGCTGATCAAGGGCCCGGAGGGGGGTCTGCCAAGGGCGTGGAGCGGTACCGGTCAAGGGCGCGGGACGGGGCTTCGAAACGGATTTGGGCGAACGGCGACCGACGTGTAATGTCTTCATCGCTCGCCCCAATAGCTCAGTCGGTAGAGCGTCTCCATGGTAAGGAGAAGGTCTGCGGTTCGATTCCGCATTGGGGCTCTGGTGATCGGGAAACCCCGCTTCGGCGGGGGGACTCAGTCATCAAAGCGGTGTAGCTCAGTCGGTAGAGCAAGCGGCTCATAATCGCTGTGTCACCGGTTCAAGTCCGGTCACCGCTACTAACAGTAGCCGATTGTGGGGTCGGTCCTCCGATCGGCTACTCTTTTTTTTGCGTTCATCCGTCCACCGTCCGTCCAAGGAGCACTCACGTGGCTGCCACCGACGTCCGCCCGAAGATCACGCTGGCCTGCG
The DNA here is from genome assembly GCF_044756845.1 of Streptomyces sp. NPDC091416. Classification (NCBI taxonomy): domain Bacteria; kingdom Bacillati; phylum Actinomycetota; class Actinomycetes; order Kitasatosporales; family Streptomycetaceae; genus Streptomyces; species Streptomyces sp. NPDC091416. The sequence continues at coordinate 986,335 of NZ_JBIVTU010000001.1, read as the reverse complement.
TGGAGTGCAAGGAGCGGAACTACATCACCAAGAAGAACCGGCGTAACAACCCGGACCGTCTTGAGATGAAGAAGCATTGCCCGCGCTGCAACTCGCACACTGCGCACCGCGAAACGCGCTGAATCAGGCTCGTACACGAGGCCGTCCCCACTGGGGGCGGCCTCGTGTCGTTTGTACTGGGCTGTAGCCGTTGCTGTAGCTGTGCTGCGGCCCCTTCATCTTTCACCAGGAGGTTGCGAGCTCATGGCGCTCGACCAGTCCTTCGTGGGGCGGACCTATCCGCCCACCCCGGCGTACGAGGTCGGCCGGGAGAAGATCCGAGAGTTCGCCGAGGCGGTGGGCGACACCAATCCGGCGTACGTCGACCCCGAAGCGGCCAGGGCGCTCGGCCACGGCGATGTCATCGCGCCGCCGACGTTCGTGTTCTCCATCACCTTCAAGGCCGCCGGCCAGGTCGTTCAGGACCCGCTGCTGGGCCTGGACTACAGCCGGGTCGTGCACGGTGACCAGAAGTTCGTCTACGCACGTCCGGTGCGGGCCGGGGACCGGCTGACGGTCACCTCGACGATCGAGGCGATCAAGTCCCTGGCGGGCAACGACATCGTGGACATCCGCGGCGAGGTCCACGACGAGTCCGGTGAGCATGTCGTGACGGCGTGGACGAAGCTGGTGGCGCGCGCCGCCGAGGAGGCGTGATGACGGCGAAGGTGAGTTACGACTCGGTCGAGGTCGGTACGGAGCTGCCGCCGCAGTCCTTCCCGGTCACCCGCGCGACGCTGGTGCAGTACGCGGGCGCGTCGGGCGACTTCAACCCGATCCACTGGAACGAGAAGTTCGCGCGCGAGGTCGGGCTGGAGGACGTGATCGCGCACGGCATGTTCACCATGGCCGAGGCGATCCGCGTGGTCACGGACTGGGCCGGCGACCCGGGTGCGGTCGTCGAGTACGGGGTGCGGTTCACCCGGCAGGTCGTCGTCCCCAATGACGACAAGGGCGCGCTGATCGAGGTCAGCGCCAAGGTGGGCGCACTGCTGGACGACAAGCGGGTACGTGTCGACCTGACGGCGACGAGCGGCGACAAGAAGGTGCTGGGCATGTCCCGCGCCGTGGTGCAGCTCGGCTGACACCGTCGCGACGTGCTGACGTAAGGGGCACGGTCCTTGGGGCCGTGCCCCTTACGCATGGCACGGTGCGGGCCTGCTTGCCGTCGTGGCGGGCCTCACACTCCAGGCCCCGGGTCTCGCCCTGTTCGCCCGCAGCCCTCGCCCCTGACGTCTCCTGCGCGGCCCGGCGGCCCGGATTGACGGCGCAGAGGCGGACCGGGGCGGGCGCTCCCCGCAGGTGCCCGAGCGGGCCGCGCGGACACGGCCCCCGCCCGCGCCCGGGAGGCGCGGGCGCGGACCGTAGGCTTGCGTCCGTGCAGGAACTCCACGACACGCCCCTCGCCCCCCTGACCACCTTCCGGCTCGGCGGCCCCGCCACCCGGCTCCTCACCGCGACGACCGACGCCGAAGTGGTCGAGGCCGTGCGCGAGGCCGACGACAGCGGCACCCCGCTCCTGATCATCGGCGGCGGCAGCAACCTGGTCATCGGCGACAAGGGCTTCGACGGCACCGCCCTGCGCATCGCGACCAAGGGCTTCGTACTGGACGGGCCCACGCTCGAACTGGCCGCCGGAGAGGTCTGGACGGACGCCGTCGCCCGCAGCGTGGAGGCCGGACTGGCGGGCCTCGAATGCCTGGCCGGCATCCCGGGTTCGGCGGGGGCCACCCCGATCCAGAACGTCGGGGCGTACGGGCAGGAGGTGTCGTCCACCATCACGGAGGTCGTCGCCTACGACCGGCGCACCCGGGAAACGGTCACGATCCCGAACTCCGAGTGCGCCTTCGCGTACCGGCACAGCCGCTTCAAGGCCGAACCCGACCGGTTCGTGGTGCTGCGTGTCCGCTTCGGGCTGGAAGAGGCGGGCGGCCTGTCCGCGCCCCTGAAGTACCCCGAGACGGCACGCGCCATGGGTGTGGAGGAGGGTGAACGCGTTCCCGCCGCGGCCGCCCGGGAAACCGTGCTCCGGCTCCGCGCCGGCAAGGGCATGGTGCTCGACCCCGAGGACCACGACACCTGGTCGGCCGGCTCCTTCTTCACCAACCCGATCCTGGACCCGGCACAGTTCGAGGCCTTCCTCGCCCGGGCGGCGCAGCACCTCGGGCCGGATGTCACGCCCCCCGCCTTCCCGGCGGGCGAGGGGCGCACGAAGACCTCGGCGGCCTGGCTCATCGACCGGGCCGGTTTCACCAAGGGATACGGCTCCGGGCCGGCCCGCATCTCCACCAAGCACACCCTGGCCCTCACGAACCGCGGCGCGGCGAGCACCGAGGACCTGCTGGCCCTGGCGCGCGAGGTCGTCTCCGGCGTCCACGACGTCTTCGGTGTCACGCTCGTCAACGAACCGGTGACCGTCGGCGTGAGCCTGTAGGCGCGGGCGTCAGTACGCCACGCCCACCCCCTGCCTGACCGACGACGGGTCGTCGGTCAGCGCCAGCATCGCGTGCGCCACGTCGGCCCGGGAGATGGACCGGCCGCTGCGCGGATTGGCGCCGACGACCGTCCGGTAGCGGCCCGTCAGCGGGCCGTTGGTGAGCTTCGGGGGACGTACCGACGTCCAGTCCGCGGCGGAGGCGGCCAGCGCGGCCTCCATGGCGGTGAGGTCCGCGTAGACCTCCTTCAGGACCGCGCCGATCATCGCGAGCATCATCCGGTCGATCAGCGGGTCGTCCGCGGGCTTCGGGGCGACGGGGGCCGCGCTCACCACGAGCAGCCGCCGGGTCCCCTCCGCCTCCATGGCCGTCAGGACGCCGCGGGTCAGCCGCTCCGCGATCCCGTCGGCCTTCCGGCCCTGGGCGCCGAGACCGGAGAGCACCGCGTCGCGGCCCGCGACCGCCTCACGGAGCGCCTCAGAGTCGTCGATACGGGCCGCGGTGTGGACCGTGATGCCGGAGAGCGGCACCGGCAGCCTCGCCGGATCGCGGACCACCGCCGTCACCTCGTGCCCTGCCGCCACCGCCTGGCGGACGATCTCCTGTCCGATGCCGCCTGTCGCGCCGAACACGGTGAGTCTCATGGCGTACCCTCCTCAGGTGGGTAAGTATTCACTCACCTCTAGAGTGAGCGTGTACTCACCCACTCGTCAAGCTTCGTCGGAGTGAACATGGAGCAGAAGCCGGCCCGCGCCCGCATCATCGACGCCGCCCACCGGCTGATGCTCACCATCGGCCTGGCCCGTGCCACCACCAAGGAGATCGCCCGCGCCGCAGGCTGCTCCGAGGCCGCGCTGTACAAGCACTTCCCGAGCAAGGAAGAGCTGTTCGTGGTGGTGCTGAAGGAGCGGCTGCCCAAGGTCGACGGGGTCCTGAAGCGGCTCATCGCCGATCCGGGGGCGGGGGAGCGGACGGTGGAGCGGAACCTCACCGAGATCGCCCGCGAGGCCGCCCTCTTCTACGAGCAGAGCTTCCCGATCGCCGCGTCCCTGTACGCCGAGCCGAGGCTCAAGGCGCGCCACAACACGGCCATGCGCGAACTGGGAACCGGTCCCCACATCCCCATCCGCGGGCTGGACGCGTATCTGCGCGCCGAACAGGCGGCGGGCCGGGTGCGGGCCGACGCCGACACGTACGCGGCCGCCTCCCTGCTGATGGGGGCCTGCGCCCAGCGGGCCTTCGCCTACGACGCGACGGAGACGGGGGAGCCGCCGCAGCCGCTCGACGCCTTCGCGGCCTCGGTGGCGCGGATGCTGCTGAGCGGGCTCACGGCGTAGGGCCTTCTGCCCGGCACCAGGGCCGGGGCGCCGGACCCGTGAGCCCGGCCCGGTCCGGACAGGCGGCCCCGGGCGGTACCCGGATCGTCAGCCCGCCGGCTCGGCCAGCCAGGCGTCGACGCCCGCAAGAAGCTCCGAACGGACCGCTTCGGGCGCCGCCGAACCCCGTACCGACTGGCGTGCCAGCTCGGCCAGCTCCTCGTCGGTGAACGCGTGATGGCGGCGTACGAGGTCGTACTGCGCCGCCAGGCGGGACCCGAAGAGCAGCGGGTCGTCCGCGCCGAGCGCCATCGGCACCCCGGCCTCGAACAGAGTGCGCAGGGGGACGTCGGACGGCTTCTCGTAGACGCCGAGCGCCACGTTCGACGCCGGGCACACCTCGCAGGTCACCCCGCGCTCCGCCAGCCTGCGCAGCAGCCGTGGATCCTCGGCCGCCCGGACCCCGTGCCCGACCCGTGCCGCGTCGAGGTCGTCCAGGCAGTCGCGGACGCTGGAGGGCCCCGAGAGCTCACCGCCGTGCGGGGCCGCCAGCAGGCCGCCCTCCCTGGCGATGGCGAAGGCCCGGTCGAAGTCGCGGGCCATGCCGCGCCGCTCGTCGTTGGAGAGCCCGAACCCGACGACGCCCCGGTCCGTGTACCGCACCGCGAGCCGGGCCAGCGTCCTGGCGTCCAGCGGATGCTTCATCCGGTTCGCCGCGATCACCACCCGGATCGGCAGCCCGGTATCGCGCGAGGCGCTGTCCACCGCGTCCAGGATGATCTCGATCGCCGGGATGAGCCCGCCGAGCAGGGGTGCGTACGAGGTGGGGTCGACCTGGATCTCCAGCCAGCCGGAGCCGTCCGCCACGTCCTCCTGGGCGGCCTCGCGCACCAGCCGCTGGATGTCCTCGGGAGCCCGCAGACAGGACCGGGCGATGTCGTAGAGCCGCTGGAAGCGGAACCAGCCGCGCTCGTCCGTCGCCCGCAGTCTGGGGGGCTCGCCGCCGGTCAGCGCCTCGGGCAGCCGCACGCCGTACTTGCCGGCGAGTTCGAGCAGCGTCGTGGGCCGCATCGACCCGGTGAAATGCAGGTGCAGGTGGGCCTTGGGCAACAGCCGTACATCACGCTCCATCCATGGATCTTGCCGCACGGACCGGGTGCCGCGGTAGCCGGTTTCCCCATCGAGTTGCCCATCGAACGGATGCGCGAACAAGAAAGCGACCCCCGGCCGGAGCCGAGGGTCGCCATCAGTGAACCCGGGAGGTACTAGGCCTTGGCCTCGCCCAGCAGCTTCTGGAGCCGCGAGACGCCCTCGACCAGGTCGTCGTCACCCAGCGCGTAGGAAAGCCGCAGGTAGCCCGGGGTGCCGAAGGCCTCGCCCGGAACGACGGCGACCTCGGCCTCGTCCAGGATCAGCGCGGCGAGCTCGACCGACGTGGCCGGGCGCTTGCCGCGGATCTCCTTGCCGAGCAGCTCCTTCACCGACGGGTACGCATAGAACGCGCCCTCGGGCTCCGGGCACAGGACGCCGTCGATCTCGTTCAGCATCCGCACGATGGTCTGCCGGCGCCGGTCGAAGGCGGTGCGCATCTCGGCGACCGCGTCCAGGTTCCCGGAGACGGCGGCGAGCGCGGCGATCTGCGCGACGTTGGAGACGTTGGAGGTGGCGTGCGACTGAAGGTTCGTCGCCGCCTTCACCACGTCCTTGGGCCCGACGATCCAGCCCACGCGCCAGCCGGTCATCGCGTACGTCTTGGCGACACCGTTGACCACGATGCACTTCTCGCGCAGCTCGGGCACGATCGCGGGCAGCGAGGTGAACTTCGCGTCGCCGTAGACGAGGTGCTCGTAGATCTCGTCGGTCAGCACCCACAGACCGTGCTCGACGGCCCACTTGCCGATCGCCTCGGCCTCCGCCTCGCTGTAGACCGCGCCGGTCGGGTTGGAGGGGGAGACGAACAGGACGACCTTCGTGCGCTCCGTCCGCGCCGCCTCCAGCTGCTCCACCGAGACCCGGTATCCGGTGGTCTCGTCGGCGACGACATCCACCGGTACGCCGCCGGCGAGGCGGATCGACTCGGGGTAGGTGGTCCAGTACGGGGCCGGGACGATGACCTCGTCGCCCGGGTCGAGGATCGCGGCGAAGGCCTCGTAGATGGCCTGCTTGCCGCCGTTGGTCACCAGGACCTGGGAGGCGTCGACCTCGTAGCCGGAGTCGCGCAGCGTCTTCTCGGCGATGGCGGCCTTGAGCTCGGGGAGCCCGCCCGCCGGGGTGTAGCGGTGGTACTTCGGGTTGCGGCAGGCCTCGACCGCGGCGTCGACGATGTAGCCGGGGGTCGGGAAGTCGGGCTCGCCCGCGCCGAAGCCGATCACCGGACGGCCGGCGGCCTTGAGGGCCTTGGCCTTGGCGTCGACGGCGAGGGTGGCGGACTCGGAGATGGCACCGATGCGGGCGGAGACCCGGCGCTCGGAGGGAGAAGTAGCAGCGCTCATGCCCCCATGCTCGCAGACCGTATTCCCCGTCGGCACAGGGGTTTCAGGGACCGGACAGCAGTCGGACACCATGCGGACAGACGACCGGACAGCATCGAACAGGAACGGTCGGGACCTATCTGTTCGACGCCGGGCCTCCGAGCACGTACACTCACCTGTCGTTGGCCTTCACCAGCCGCACCGTTCCTGCACTCGGGTCATCCGAGAACATGCGGTAGGTTGGTGGAAACCACAAAGGGTCGTAGCTCAATTGGTAGAGCACTGGTCTCCAAAACCAGCGGTTGGGGGTTCAAGTCCCTCCGGCCCTGCTACACACTCCTCCGCCAGGATGTGTGCGCATGTACGTACTTCAATGCACCGCCGTGCGGCTCCACCGGGCGCGGCACGGCCATGACCCGGAATCAGGTGAGTAGCGTGACGGACGCCGTGGGCTCCATCGACATGCCTGATGCCGAGGATGAAGTCCCCGAGTCGAAGAAGAAGACCCGGAAGGGCGGTAAGCGCGGCAAGAAGGGCCCTCTGGGCCGTCTCGCGCTCTTCTACCGCCAGATCGTGGCGGAGTTGCGCAAGGTCGTCTGGCCGACGCGCAACCAGCTGACGACATACACCTCAGTGGTGATTGTGTTCGTAGTCGTCATGATTGGTCTTGTTACCGTGATTGACTTCGGATTCCAGCGGGTCATCAAGTACGTCTTCGGCTGATCCCGCGGAGGGCGCCTCATGGGGGCGCCCCTTTCGCATGTTCCACCCATTTGTATCCAGGAAGAAGCAGCCACCGTGTCTGACCCGAACCTGAACGACGCCGTCGAGCCGACGGCGGGCGCCTTCGAGTCCGCCGAGGACGAGCTCGACATCGTCGAGGCGGCGGACGCTGTGGAGCCGGACCAGGCTGAAGCTGCCGACGCCGCCGCGGGTGAGCCCGCCGAGCAGGCCGCCGTGCACACCGAGGACGCCGACGACGAGGCCCCCGAGGCCGAAGCCGGTGACGACGAGGACGAGAGCACCGAGGCCGAGGACGTCGCTGACGAGGAGGCCGACGAGGAAGAGGCCGAGCCGGCCGAGCCCGTCGACGCCGTCACCGCCCTGCGCGAGGAGCTCCGCACCCTCCCGGGCGAGTGGTACGTCATTCACACGTACGCCGGTTACGAGAAGCGTGTGAAGGCCAACCTGGAGCAGCGCGCCGTCTCGCTGAACGTGGAGGAGTTCGTCTATCAGGCCGAGGTGCCTGAGGAGGAAATCGTCCAGATCAAGAACGGCGAGCGCAAGAACGTCCGGCAGAACAAGCTCCCGGGATACGTCCTGGTGCGCATGGACCTGACCAACGAGTCCTGGGGCGTCGTCCGTAACACGCCCGGCGTCACCGGCTTCGTGGGCAACGCCTACGACCCGTACCCGCTGACCCTGGACGAGATCGTCAAGATGCTCGCTCCCGAGGCCGAGGAGAAGGCGGCCCGCGAGGCGGCCGAGGCCGAGGGCAAGCCGGCTCCGTCCCGCAAGGTCGAGGTCCAGGTGCTGGACTTCGAGGTGGGCGACTCGGTCACCGTCACCGACGGCCCCTTCGCGACGTTGCAGGCGACGATCAACGAGATCAACGCCGACTCGAAGAAGGTCAAGGGTCTCGTGGAGATCTTCGGCCGCGAGACTCCGGTCGAGCTCAGCTTCGACCAGATCCAGAAGAACTAGCGGTTATTCGCCAGCTTCTGGACACATGCCTACCGAGCAGGTCAGACCGGCTGTCACAGCAGGTCTGACCTGCTCGGTTTTTGGTCGCGCAGCTATACCCGTTATCGTTGTGCGGTATGCCTGCATCCGGATGACCGGATGACGGCGAAAACTCTCACTAGGACCCGGAGAGAGCACATGCCTCCCAAGAAGAAGAAGGTCACGGGGCTTATCAAGCTCCAGATCAACGCCGGTGCGGCCAACCCGGCCCCGCCGGTCGGCCCCGCACTGGGCCAGCACGGCGTCAACATCATGGAGTTCTGCAAGGCCTACAACGCCGCGACCGAGTCGCAGCGTGGCATGGTCGTGCCGGTGGAGATCACGGTCTACGAGGACCGCTCCTTCACCTTCATCACCAAGACTCCGCCGGCCGCCAAGCTGATCCTCAAGGCCGCGGGTGTGGACAAGGGCTCCGGCGAGCCGCACAAGACCAAGGTTGCCAAGCTGACGGCCGCCCAGGTCCGCGAGATCGCCACGACGAAGCTCCCCGACCTGAACGCCAATGACCTCGACGCCGCGTCGAAGATCATCGCCGGCACCGCCCGTTCCATGGGCATCACGGTCGAAGGCTGATTCAGCCCCACCCCCTCAGTGGTAGGACCAAGCGCTGGTCCGCACCACGACTCCACACTCTGAAACCACAGGAGTAGAAGTGAAGCGCAGCAAGAACCTCCGCGCTGCGGACGCCAAGGTCGACCGGGCGCGCAACTACGCCCCGCTCGAGGCCGTCCGTCTCGCCAAGGAGACCGCCTCCACGAAGTTCGACAGCACCGTCGAGGTCGCCTTCGCCCTGGGTGTAGACCCTCGCAAGGCCGACCAGATGGTCCGTGGCACCGTGAACCTCCCGCACGGCACCGGCAAGACCGCCCGGGTCCTGGTCTTCGCGACCGGTGACCGTGCTGCGGCCGCGGAAGCCGCGGGCGCCGACATCGTCGGCGCCGACGAGCTCATCGACGAGGTGGCGAAGGGCCGTCTGGACTTCGACGCCGTCGTCGCGACCCCGGACCTCATGGGCAAGGTCGGCCGTCTCGGCCGCGTGCTCGGTCCGCGTGGTCTGATGCCGAACCCGAAGACCGGCACCGTCACCCCCGACGTCGTGAAGGCTGTCAACGACATCAAGGGCGGCAAGATCGAGTTCCGCGTCGACAAGCACTCGAACCTGCACTTCATCATCGGCAAGTCCTCGTTCGACGAGACCAAGCTGGTGGAGAACTACGCAGCGGCGCTGGACGAGATCCTCCGTCTGAAGCCGTCCGCCGCCAAGGGCCGCTACATCAAGAAGGCCACGCTGGCCACCACGATGGGCCCCGGCATCCCGCTGGACGCCAACCGCACCCGTAACCTCCTCGTCGAGGAGGACCCGGCCGCCGTCTGAGCCACCGTGCTCGTACGACCGCCGTGTCACGTGTGACATTGACGGGCCCCGCAACCTTTCGAGGTGCGGGGCCCGTCCTCGTATGTACGGACCAGTGGCTGTCGGTGCTGTGCGCTGGCGTGCGGGGCACGGAGAGCCGGACGAGGGGTGGAAGCGGACATGAGGACCAGTACCGTACGGCGCGTCGGGCTGGCCGTGGCTGTGGCCGCGGCGCTGACGTCGGTCGGGGCCTGCGGCGGAGCGGACAACGGCTCCACGGGCAAGGCCGAGCGCAAGGACAGCGGCAGCGGCGTGGTGAAGACCGACGCGATCGCCGCGCTGCTCGACGTCCAGAAGAAGACCGGCGCCGCCAGCTCGGCGAAGATCGAGGGCACCATGGTCGTGGGCAGTGCCATGTCCGCGAAGCAGTCCGGGGCGCTCGACTGGAGCGACGGCGTCAGCGGCACCATGGAGATCACGTACACCGGCGGCGCCATGGCCGACACCATGAAGCAGGCCGGCGGCAACGGCTCGATGCAGGCCCGCTACTTCAAGGACGGCTACGCGGCGGACATGGGCGAGGCGCTGGCCCGGCAGACCGGTGGCAAGCGCTGGATCAGCTACTCCTACGACGACCTCGCCGAGCTCGGGGGCGCCTCCGGGGCGGCGATGAAGGACCAGATGCAGAACACCACTCCCGACCAGGGAGTGAAGGCTCTGCTGGCCTCCGGGGACGTGAAGGAGGTCGGCAAGGAGCAGGTCCGCGGGGTCGCCACCACGCACTACTCCGGCACGGTCGACGTCGCCGAGCTGACCGCCAGGACGTCGAATCTGGACGCCGATCAGCTGGCCGCCCTCAAGAAGCAGCTCAACGACAGCGGGATCACCACGGAGACGGTCGACGTCTGGGTCGACGGGAACGATCTGCTGGTGAAGAAGAGCGAGCGCGGGCAGATGAAGACCGGTGAGCTCAACACGACCATGTTCTACAGCGACTACGGGACCGAGGTATCGGTCCAGCGGCCGCCGGCCGGCGAGACGATCGGGTTCAAGGAACTGTTCCAGCAGCAGGGTGCGACCTCGGGAGCGTCCTAAACCTTCCGGACCACCCGAACCGGGACGGATTTGCCCGGCGCGACCCCGGTCGCGTACTCTTCTGCAGAAGCCAAAGACCGCTGGTCGTTGCTGAAGCCCGCAAGGGTGACGGCAACCGAAGGATCCGTTGAATGCGGACGACCTGCGCAGGTGACTGTGGAAAAGCTCCCGAATTCTTTTCGGTCGAGCTTCGCCCTGGCGCCTGCGCCGGGGCGTTTCGTCTTTTCCGGGGCCTTTTGAGCGGTCCTCATCACCCGGAAGGAGGCCGACGCTCATGGCAAGGCCCGACAAGGCTGCAGCGGTAGCCGAGCTCGCGGACCAGTTCCGCAGCTCGAACGCCGCCGTGCTGACCGAGTACCGGGGTCTCACCGTCGCGCAGCTCAAGACGCTGCGTCGTTCGCTCGGTGAGAACGCCCAGTACGCCGTGGTGAAGAACACGCTGACCAAGATTGCGGCCAACGAGGCCGGGATCGACACGCTGGACGACCTGTTCGCAGGTCCGACGGCGGTTGCCTTCGTCACCGGTGACCCGGTGGAGTCGGCGAAGGGTCTTCGTGACTTCGCCAAGGACAACCCCAACCTCATCATCAAGGGCGGTGTCCTTGACGGTAAGGCGCTGTCCGCCGATGAGATCAAGAAGCTCGCGGACCTCGAGTCCCGCGAGGTTCTGCTCGCCAAGCTGGCCGGCGCCATGAAGGGCAAGCAGACTCAGGCTGCGCAGCTCTTCCAGGCTCTGCCGTCGAAGTTCGTCCGCACCGCGGAAGCTCTTCGTGCCAAGCGGGAAGAGCAGGGCGGTGCCGGTACTCCGGCTCCCGCCGAGGCCGCCGAGTAATTTCGCTCAGCGGTCCAGCGGGCTCCACGTACGCCCGCCGACATATACATCCGGCACCTGCCGAATAGTGGAAGGACGCCATCATGGCGAAGCTCAGCCAGGAAGACCTGCTCGCTCAGTTCGAGGAGCTCACCCTCATCGAGCTCTCCGAGTTCGTTAAGGCCTTCGAGGAGAAGTTCGACGTCACCGCCGCCGCGGCCGTCGCCGTTGCCGGCCCCGCCGGCCCGGGTGCCGCTGTCGAGGCCGAGGCCGAGCAGGACGAGTTCGACGTCATCCTCACCGCCGCCGGTGACAAGAAGATCCAGGTCATCAAGGTCGTGCGTGAGCTGACCTCCCTCGGCCTGAAGGAGGCCAAGGACCTCGTCGACGGCGCCCCGAAGCCCGTCGTCGAGAAGGTCGCCAAGGAGGCCGCCGAGAAGGCTGCCGAGTCCCTCAAGGCCGCCGGCGCCTCCGTCGAGGTCAAGTGACCCAGCGAGTCTTCTGACTCCTCTGGGACCCCCGTGCCGCGAGGCGTGGGCGTCACTTCGCGAAAGGCGATCACCCGTACGGGTGGTCGCCTTTCGGCGTACCTGCCGTGGGTGCCTTGCTCTTCGCGCGGTGGCGAGTATGGTGATCTTCGCCGTGCGCCTCTCGTGGGGTGCGCGGGTGGCGCCGAGAGGCGGCGGGACGCGGGTCTCGGGGCCCGTACCGGCTGGGGGGCCTTGACGAACCGCACGAGGCGCGCAATTCTCAAGGCGCGTCGTCACATCGATCCGAATCCGAGGCATGGATCGATGGCGAAGAGGGCAGTAAAGAAGAGCGCAGCTCGCGCAGGGCTAGACATAGGTGTTGAGAACAGCTGTTGAGAGCAACGTGGGTCTCTGAGAACCCCGACTGGACATCAGTGTGCCGCTTGGCTACACTGACCCTTTGCGCTGCCTGTTAGCTGCCTCCTGCCCGTCACCAGGGGCATACCCATCTTGTGCACCGTGGACCGTTCATCCCTGACCTGGGATATCTGTCCACCTGTCCAGTTTGGGACCGGTACGCGCGTAGTGAGTCCGAGCCCTCGGAAGGACCCCCTCTTGGCCGCCTCGCGCAACGCCTCGACCGCGAATACGAACAACGGTGCCAGCACCGCCCCGCTGCGCATCTCTTTTGCAAAGATCAAGGAGCCCCTCGAGGTTCCGAACCTCCTCGCGCTGCAGACCGAGAGCTTTGACTGGCTCCTCGGCAACGCCGCCTGGAAGGCTCGCGTCGAGGCTGCTCTGGACAGTGGACAAGACGTCCCCACCAAGTCCGGCCTGGAGGAGATCTTCGAGGAGATCTCACCGATCGAGGACTTCTCCGGGTCGATGTCGCTTACGTTCCGCGACCACCGCTTCGAGCCCCCCAAGAACTCGATCGACGAGTGCAAGGAGCGCGACTTCACGTTCGCCGCCCCGCTCTTCGTCACGGCCGAGTTCACCAACAACGAGACCGGCGAGATCAAGTCCCAGACGGTCTTCATGGGCGACTTCCCGCTCATGACCAACAAGGGCACCTTCGTCATCAACGGCACCGAGCGTGTCGTGGTGTCGCAGCTGGTCCGCTCGCCGGGTGTCTACTTCGACTCGTCGATCGACAAGACGTCCGACAAGGACATCTTCTCCGCCAAGATCATCCCGTCCCGGGGTGCCTGGCTGGAGATGGAGATCGACAAGCGCGACATGGTCGGTGTCCGCATCGACCGCAAGCGCAAGCAGTCCGTCACCGTCCTCCTGAAGGCTCTCGGCTGGAGCACCGAGCAGATTCTCGAGGAGTTCGGCGAGTACGAGTCCATGCGCGCCACCCTGGAGAAGGACCACACCCAGGGCCAGGACGACGCGCTGCTCGACATCTACCGCAAGCTCCGCCCGGGCGAGCCGCCCACCCGCGAAGCCGCTCAGACGCTGCTCGAGAACCTCTACTTCAACCCGAAGCGCTACGACCTCGCGAAGGTCGGCCGCTACAAGGTGAACAAGAAGCTCGGCGCCGATGAGCCGCTGGACGCCGGCGTGCTCACCACCGACGACGTCATCGCGACCATCAAGTACCTGGTCAAGCTGCACGCCGGTGAGACCGAGACGACCGGCGAGTCGGGCCGGGAGATCGTCGTCGAGACCGACGACATCGACCACTTCGGCAACCGTCGTCTGCGTAACGTCGGCGAGCTCATCCAGAACCAGGTCCGTACGGGTCTGGCCCGGATGGAGCGCGTCGTGCGCGAGCGCATGACGACTCAGGACGTCGAGGCCATCACGCCGCAGACCCTGATCAACATCCGGCCGGTCGTCGCCTCCATCAAGGAGTTCTTCGGCACCAGCCAGCTGTCGCAGTTCATGGACCAGAACAACCCGCTGTCGGGTCTCACCCACAAGCGCCGCCTGTCGGCTCTTGGCCCGGGTGGTCTGTCCCGTGAGCGGGCCGGCTTCGAGGTCCGTGACGTGCACCCGTCCCACTACGGACGCATGTGCCCGATCGAGACCCCTGAAGGCCCGAACATCGGTCTGATCGGTTCGCTCGCCTCGTACGGCCGCGTCAACGCGTTCGGCTTCATCGAGACGCCGTACCGCAAGGTCGTCGACGGCCAGGTCACCGACGAGGTCGACTACGTCACGGCCGACGAGGAAGACCGTTACGTCATCGCCCAGGCGAACGCGACGCTCTCCGACGAGCTGCGCTTCACCGAGCCCCGCGTCCTGGTCCGCCGTCGTGGCGGAGAGGTCGACTACGTGCCCGGCACCGAAGTCGACTACATGGACGTCTCGCCGCGCCAGATGGTGTCCGTCGCCACCGCGATGATCCCGTTCCTGGAGCACGACGACGCCAACCGTGCCCTCATGGGCGCGAACATGATGCGCCAGGCGGTGCCGCTCATCAAGTCGGAGGCCCCGCTCGTGGGCACCGGCATGGAGTACCGCTGCGCCACCGACGCCGGTGACGTGCTGAAGGCCGAGAAGGACGGTGTGGTCCAGGAGGTCTCCGCGGACTACATCACCGTGACCAACGACGACGGCACGTACACCACGTACCGGATCGCGAAGTTCATGCGCTCCAACCAGGGCACCTCGGTCAACCAGAAGGTCGTCGTCTCCGAAGGCGACCGGATCATCGCGGACCAGGTACTCGCCGACGGACCGGCCACCGAGAACGGTGAGATGGCCCTCGGCAAGAACCTGCTCGTGGCGTTCATGCCGTGGGAAGGCCACAACTACGAGGACGCGATCATCCTGTCGCAGCGCCTCGTGCAGGACGACGTCCTCTCCTCGATCCACATCGAGGAGCACGAGGTCGACGCCCGTGACACCAAGCTCGGTCCGGAGGAGATCACCCGGGACATCCCGAACGTCTCCGAAGAGGTCCTCGCGGACCTCGACGAGCGCGGCATCATCCGGATCGGTGCCGAGGTCACGGCCGGTGACATCCTCGTCGGCAAGGTCACGCCCAAGGGCGAGACCGAGCTGACCCCCGAGGAGCGCCTGCTCCGCGCGATCTTCGGTGAGAAGGCGCGCGAAGTGCGCGACACCTCGCTGAAGGTGCCGCACGGCGAGATCGGCAAGATCATCGGCGTCCGCGTCTTCGACCGCGAAGAGGGCGACGAGCTGCCGCCGGGCGTGAACCAGCTGGTCCGCGTCTACGTCGCGCAGAAGCGCAAGATCACCGATGGTGACAAGCTCGCCGGCCGTCACGGCAACAAGGGCGTCATCTCGAAGATCCTCCCGATCGAGGACATGCCGTTCCTGGAGGACGGCACCCCGGTCGACATCATCCTCAACCCGCTGGGTGTCCCGTCCCGAATGAACCCGGGACAGGTCCTGGAGATCCACCTCGGCTGGCTCGCCAGCCGCGGCTGGGACGTCTCCGGCCTCGGTGACGAGTGGGCCAAGCGCCTGCAGTCCATCGGCGCCGACCAGGTCGCCCCCGGCACCAACGTCGCCACGCCCGTCTTCGACGGTGCGCGCGAGGACGAGATCACCGGCCTCTTCCAGGCCACGATCCCGAACCGCGACGGCGACCGCCTGGTGCAGCCCTCCGGCAAGGCCCAGCTGTTCGACGGCCGCTCCGGCGAGCCGTTCCCGGAGCCGGTCTCGGTCGGCTTCATGTACATCCTCAAGCTCCACCACCTCGTCGACGACAAGCTGCACGCTCGTTCGACGGGTCCGTACTCCATGATCACCCAGCAGCCGCTGGGTGGTAAGGCTCAGTTCGGTGGACAGCGCTTCGGTGAAATGGAGGTGTGGGCCCTTGAAGCTTATGGCGCCGCTTACGCCCTCCAGGAGCTGCTGACGATCAAGTCCGACGACGTGACCGGCCGCGTGAAGGTCTACGAGGCCATCGTCAAGGGCGAGAACATTCCCGAGCCCGGCATTCCCGAGTCCTTCAAGGTGCTCATCAAGGAAATGCAGTCGCTCTGCCTCAACGTGGAGGTGCTGTCCTCGGACGGCATGTCCATCGAGATGCGCGACACGGACGAGGACGTCTTCCGCGCGGCGGAGGAGCTCGGTATCGACCTGTCCCGGCGCGAGCCGAGCAGCGTCGAAGAGGTCTGACGGGTTGGCCGGCCGGATCCCCGTGATCCGGCCGGCTCTCCCCGGACCCGTTCAGACCATTGCTGAAGTGCCCCGATTTCTCGCGTGAAGCGAGGGGGCTCGAACCCCCGAAAGAGGGATTGACGACAAGTGCTCGACGTCAACTTCTTCGACGAGCTGCGGATCGGCCTTGCCACCGCGGACGACATCCGGACCTGGTCCCACGGCGAAGTGAAGAAGCCGGAGACCATCAACTACCGCACGCTCAAGCCCGAAAAGGACGGACTCTTCTGCGAGAAGATCTTCGGTCCGACCCGGGACTGGGAGTGCTACTGCGGCAAGTACAAGCGTGTCCGCTTCAAGGGCATCATCTGTGAGCGCTGTGGCGTCGAGGTCACGCGCGCCAAGGTGCGCCGTGAGCGCATGGGCCACATCGAGCTTGCCGCTCCCGTCACCCACATCTGGTACTTCAAGGGCGTCCCGTCGCGCCTGGGCTACCTGCTGGACCTCGCGCCGAAGGACCTCGAGAAGGTCATCTACTTCGCCGCGTACATGATCACGTTCGTCGACGAGGAGCGCCGCACCCGCGACCTCCCGTCGCTGGAGGCCCACGTCTCCGTCGAGCGTCAGCAGGTCGAGAACCGTCGCGACTCGGACCTCGAGAACCGTGCCAAGAAGCTCGAGACCGACCTCGGCGAGCTGGAGGCCGAGGGCGCCAAGGCCGACGTGCGCCGCAAGGTGCGCGAAGGTGCCGAGCGCGAGATGAAGCAGCTGCGCGACCGTGCGCAGCGCGAGATCGACCGTCTCGACGAGGTGTGGAGCCGCTTCAAGAACCTCAAGGTCCAGGACCTGGAGGGCGACGAGCTGCTCTACCGCGAGCTGCGTGACCGCTTCGGCACGTACTTCGACGGCTGCATGGGCGCCGCCGCCCTGCAGAAGCGCCTCGAGTCGTTCGACCTCGACGAGGAGGCCGAGCGCCTCCGCGAGATCATCCGTACCGGCAAGGGCCAGAAGAAGACCCGTGCGCTCAAGCGCCTCAAGGTCGTCTCCGCGTTCCTGCAGACCAGCAACAAGCCCAAGGGCATGGTGCTCGACTGCGTGCCGGTCATCCCGCCGGACCTGCGTCCGATGGTGCAGCTGGACGGTGGCCGCTTCGCGACCTCCGACCTGAACGACCTGTACCGCCGTGTGATCAACCGCAACAACCGCCTCAAGCGTCTCCTTGACCTCGGTGCCCCCGAGATCATCGTGAACAACGAGAAGCGGATGCTGCAGGAGGCCGTCGACGCGCTGTTCGACAACGGCCGCCGCGGTCGCCCGGTCACCGGTCCCGGTAACCGCCCGCTCAAGTCCCTCAGCGACATGCTGAAGGGCAAGCAGGGTCGATTCCGTCAGAACCTTCTCGGTAAGCGTGTGGACTACTCCGCGCGTTCCGTGATCGTCGTCGGCCCGCAGCTGAAGCTGCACCAGTGCGGTCTGCCCAAGGCCATGGCGCTGGAGCTCTTCAAGCCGTTCGTGATGAAGCGCCTGGTGGACCTGAACCACGCGCAGAACATCAAGTCGGCCAAGCGCATGGTCGAGCGCGGCCGCACGGTCGTGTACGACGTCCTGGAAGAGGTCATCGCCGAGCACCCGGTTCTCCTGAACCGTGCGCCGACGCTGCACCGTCTCGGCATCCAGGCCTTCGAGCCGCAGCTGGTCGAGGGCAAGGCCATCCAGATCCACCCGCTCGTCTGCACCGCGTTCAACGCGGACTTCGACGGTGACCAGATGGCCGTGCACCTGCCGCTCTCCGCGGAGGCGCAGGCCGAGGCCCGCATCCTGATGCTGTCCTCGAACAACATCCTGAAGCCGGCCGACGGCCGTCCCGTCACCATGCCTACGCAGGACATGGTGCTGGGTCTGTTCTTCCTGACCACCGACGGTGAACTCCGTGACACCAAGGGCGAGGGCCGCGCGTTCGGCTCCACGGCCGAGGCGATCATGGCGTTCGACGCCGGCGAGCTGGCGCTCCAGTCGTCCGTCGACATCCGCTTCCCGGTGGGCACCATGCCGCCGCGTGGCTGGGTGCCGCCGGTCGCGGAGGAGGGCGAGCCCGAGTACCAGCCGGGTGACACCTTCCGGCTGCGGACGAGCCTGGGCCGCGCGCTCTTCAACGAGCTGCTGCCCGAGGACTACCCGTTCGTCGACTACTCGGTCGGCAAGAAGCAGCTCTCCGAGATCGTCAACGACCTCGCCGAGCGCTACCCCAAGGTCATCGTGGCGGCGACGCTCGACAACCTGAAGGCGGCGGGCTTCCACTGGGCGACGCGCTCCGGCGTGACCGTCTCCGTTGCCGACATCGTCGTGCCCGAGGCCAAGAAGGCCATCGTCAAGGGCTACGAGGAGCAGGACGAGAAGGTCCAGAAGCAGTACGAGCGCGGTCTGATCACCAAGGACGAGCGCACGCAGGAGCTCATCGCGATCTGGACCAAGGCGACCAACGAGGTTGCCGAGGCGATGAACGCGAACTTCCCCAAGACGAACCCCATCTTCATGATGGTTGACTCGGGTGCCCGAGGAAACATGATGCAGATGCGTCAGATCGCCGGTATGCGTGGTCTGGTGTCCAACGCCAAGAACGAGACGATTCCCCGTCCCATCAAGGCGTCCTTCCGTGAGGGCCTCACCGTTCTGGAGTACTTCATCTCCACGCACGGTGCCCGTAAGGGTCTGGCGGACACCGCCCTGCGTACCGCCGACTCGGGTTACCTGACCCGTCGTCTGGTGGACGTCTCGCAGGACGTGATCATTCGCGAGGAGGACTGCGGCACCGACCGCGGCCTCAAGCTGAAGATCGCGGTCAAGGGTGCCGACGGCGTGCTCCGCAAGACGGACGACGTCGAGACCTCGGTGTACGCCCGCATGCTCGCCGAGGACGTCGTCGTCGACGGCAAGGTCATCGCGCCTGCCAACGTCGACCTCGGTGACGTCCTGATCGACGCCCTGGTGGGCGCCGGCGTCGAGGAGGTCAAGACCCGCTCGGTCCTGACCTGTGAGTCCGCGGTCGGCACCTGTGCCTTCTGCTACGGACGCTCGCTCGCCACCGGCAAGCTGGTCGACATCGGTGAGGCGGTCGGCATCATCGCCGCCCAGTCCATCGGTGAGCCCGGTACCCAGCTGACGATGCGTACCTTCCACACCGGTGGTGTGGCCGGTGACGACATCACCCAGGGTCTGCCCCGAGTCGTCGAGCTCTTCGAAGCCCGTACGCCGAAGGGTGTCGCCCCGATCTCGGAGTCCGCGGGCCGGGTCCGGATCGAGGAGACCGAGAAGACCAAGAAGCTCGTGGTCACGCCGGACGACGGCAGCGACGAGATTCCCTTCCCGATCTCCAAGCGCGCCCGCCTGCTGGTGGGCGAGGGCGACCACGTCGAGGTGGGCCAGAAGCTCACCGTGGGTGCCACCAACCCGCACGACGTGCTGCGGATCCTCGGTCAGCGCGCGGTCCAGGTCCACCTGGTCGGCGAAGTCCAGAAGGTCTACAACTCGCAGGGCGTGTCGATCCACGACAAGCACATCGAGATCATCATCCGGCAGATGCTCCGCCGCGTGACGATCATCGAGTCCGGCGACGCGGAACTGCTGCCGGGCGAGCTCGTCGAGCGCTCGAAGTTCGAGACCGAGAACCGTCGTGTGGTCCAGGAGAGCGGTCACCCCGCCTCCGGCCGACCGCAGCTGATGGGTATCACCAAGGCCTCGCTGGCGACGGAGTCGTGGCTGTCCGCGGCTTCCTTCCAGGAGACGACCAGGGTCCTGACGGACGCGGCGATCAACGCCAAGTCCGACTCCCTGATCGGCCTCAAGGAGAACGTCATCATCGGTAAGCTCATCCCGGCCGGTACGGGTCTGTCCCGCTACCGCAACATCCGGGTCGAGCCGACCGAGGAGGCCAAGGCCGCGATGTACTCGGCCGTCGGCTACGACGACATCGACTACTCGCCGTTCGGCACGGGCTCCGGCCAGGCCGTTCCGCTGGAGGACTACGACTACGGTCCGTACAACCAGTAAGCGAGTCGCTTGATTCGACCTGAGGGCGGTCACCCCGTGCATGCGGGGTGGCCGCCCTCAGGTGTGTCCGGGTGGCGTCCCGGCCCGGCGGCTCTCAGCGTGGGCCCAGGCTCCACAGGGCCAGGACCACGGTGACGAGCGCGGTGAGGGCGCCGATGCCGGCCAGCGGCCAGCGGCGGCGTTCCAGTTCGCCCAGCCGGATCTCGTGGTCGGTGAGCTGTCTGTCGCTCTGGTCGCTCCGCTGGACCAGGAGGGCGAACGCGCCGTCCACCCGGGCGAAGCCGGCCTCGGCCGTGCCCCGCAGGCGTTCCAGTTCGACGGCGAGGACCGAGGAGGTCTCCTGACGGGCCGGTCCGCTCACCGCACGGCCCCCTCGTCGTACGCGGCGGCCGGGCCGGCGTCGCGGAGGCGCGTGCCGGGCACCGCCTGATCCGAACGAGGGGTTCGAGGCGTCTCCATGGTGTGATCACGCCCTTTCAGGAGGAGTGCGGGACCTTCAGAGCCGCCCAGGAGGCGCTGCCGGGCCAGCCGTCGGCGTCGGCGCCGCTGTATCCGAGCCTGCGCTGCCACTTCGCGTAGCCGGCCCGGTCGGCCTCGGTCCACCGCGGGCCGGGGCCGGACCTGTAGGCGGAGCAGCCCACGGCGACCAGCCGTCGTCCCATGGCGGTGACGATCGCCGATGTCGGCGACGCCTTGAACCACGCGGTGCCGGGGAATGGCTGGAGTGCGGGGCCCGCGGCGCCGCCCGGGCCGGGGTCCGACGCCAGCCGGGCCGCGATCCGGCCGCGCAGGGACGCCATCGTGAAGCCGGCCGGGTCGATCTTGGCGTCGGTCCACTCCTTGTGCCCGATCACCGAGGCGGCGCTCCAGCCGTGCGCGCGGCACAGGGCGGCGGACACCCTGGTGATGGCGGTGAGCTGGGCCTCGGGCCAGGGGTCCTTGCCGTTGCCGAGGTTCTCGCACTCGAAGCCGTAGAAGTGGGTGTTGCCGTCGGCGGTACGCCCGTGCGGCGCGGGCAGGACGCTCCGCTCGGCGACGACGGCCGCGAGCACGCCGGCGTCGCCGGAACCGGCATGGTTGGCGCGGCCGTTGCCGACGAGGTGGACGGTGCCGTCCTTGGCGATGACGCCGTGGCAGAGCGGGCCGGGCAGGCCGGAGTGCCCGTTGTAACAGAGGGCGACCGTGGCGGCGGTGCCGGAGGTGACCGTGTGATGGATCATCACGCCGTTCACCGGGCCCCAGGCGCCCTTGGTGTTGCGGTTGTGGGTGCGCCAGCCGCTGTGCTCGACGACGGTCAGGCCCTGTGACCTGAGGGCGGCGAGCAGGGCGGCGGCGGTCAGGGGTGTGGCCATGAGGGTCCTTGGGTGGTGGGCGGGGTGGGGACCGTCAGCGCGCCAGGACGTCCCACAGGGCGAGGAGGGCGACGGCGAGAGCGGTGAGGGCGCCGACGCTGGCCAGCGGCCAGCGCCCGCGTTCCAGCGCGTCGAGCCGGGCCTCGTGGTCGGTGAGCTGCCGGTCGGTCCGGTCGCTGCGCTGGACGAGCAGCGCCAGGGAGCCGTCGACCCGGGCGAAGCCCGCTTCGAGGGTGCCGCGGAGCCGTTCCAGCTCGCGGGCGTCGGCGACCGGGTCGTGCGCGTGGGCGTCAGCCGGCGTCATGGGCAACCCGGGTCGCGGTGCTGGTGGCCGGGTCCGGTCCGGTGGCCGGCCCGGCAGCTCCGGTGGTTGCGCCGGCGTCGGCCGCGGTCCCGCCGGCCGGTGCGGTGGCCGGGTCCGTCGGGGTCGTCAGCCAGTCGGGCAGCAGGGCCTGGACGGCCGGGAGGGCCATC
The DNA here is from genome assembly GCF_044756845.1 of Streptomyces sp. NPDC091416. NCBI lineage: Bacteria > Bacillati > Actinomycetota > Actinomycetes > Kitasatosporales > Streptomycetaceae > Streptomyces > Streptomyces sp. NPDC091416. The sequence continues at coordinate 964,645 of NZ_JBIVTU010000001.1, read as the reverse complement.
GTCCGGGACAGCAGGCCCGAGACGGCGAGGGCCACGCCCACCCAGGGCAGCGAGCGCGGCAGGGCCCCGCTCTCCACCAGGGCGGGCAGGGCGACGGCGATCCCGACGGCGGTCTGCAGGACCGTGCGCAGGGAGCGGGTGGTGGCATGGGACATGGAATGCCTTTCCGTGCGGTCGTGCGGCCCCCGGGCGCGCCACACGGCGGTGAGCCGCGGGCGCGCCGCGGGAGCGGGGAGGGTCAGGCGGTGTACGGGACCTGCAGCGCGGTCCACGAGCCGGCGCCCGGCCAGCCGTCGGCGTCCGCCCCCGTGTAGCCGAGCTTCTGCTGCCACAGCGCGTACGAGGCGCGGTCGGCCTCGCTCCACTGCGGGCCCGGGCCGTCGGCGTAGGCGGAGCAGCCCTCGGCGATCAGACGGCCGCCCATCGCGGCCACGATCGTGGAGCGGGGCGCGGCGGTGAAGAAGGCGGCGCCCGGGAACGGCTGGTAGCGGGTGGCGCTCCCGCCCGGGGCGGCCGCCAGCAGCGCGGTCACCCGGGAACGCATCGACGCCATGCTGAAGCCCTTGGGGTCGATCTTCTGGTCGGTCCACTCCAGGTGGCCGATGACCGAGGCGGCGTGCCAGCCGTGCGCCCGGCAGATCGCGGCCGACACCCGGGCGACGGCCTCCAGCTGCGCTTCGGGCCACGGGTCGGAGCCGTCGCCGAGGTTCACGCACTCGAAGCCGTAGAAGCGGGTGTTGCCGTCGGTGTTGTTCTGGTCCGGCGCCGGGAGCGCGGTTTCGGCGATGACGGCTGCGAGCACGTCGGCGTCGCCGGAACCGGCGTGGTTGGCGCGGCCGTTGCCGACGAGGTGGACGGTGCCGTCCTTGGTGATGACGCCGTGGCAGATCGGACCGGGCAGATCGGTGTAGCCGTCGTAGCAGAGCGCCACGGAGTCCACGGTGGCAGAGGTGACGGTGTGGTGGACGATCACGCCGTTGACCGGGCCCCAGGCGCCCTTGGTGTTGCGGTTGTGGTTGCGCCAGTCGCCGTACTCGACGACGTTCAGCCCCTCGGCGGTCAGGGCGTTGACGAGGGCGTCGGCGGTGAGGGGGGTTGCCATGGTGATGGCTCCTTCCGGAGGTTCGAGATCGCGGGGATCCGTGGGACGTGGGGGCCGGCCGGTGCGCGCGGGTCCGGGACGGACGCGCGGGTGCGGCGGACGGCCGGCCCCCGTGGGTGCGCCGGTGGTGTCCGGTCAGGAGACGGCGGCCCAGATGGCGTTGGTGTCCGCGACGACGGTGGACGGGGTGAAGGAGGTGGGCAGCGAGGTCTGGCCGGTGGCGGCGAGCCGTGCGTGCCGCACGAAGCGGTTCGGCATCCGGGCGCTGCCGCCCGGGTTGTTGCCGACGCTGGCGCCCACCATGAAGGCAGGACCGTTGGTCTTCGGGTCCGGGCCGTTGATGAGCAGCGCCACCCAGTAGTTGCCCGCGGCCGCCGCGTAGGCCGTGGTCAGCTTCAGCACGAAGGTGGCGCCTTCGGTCTTGGTGATCAGCTTGTCGAGGGTGCCGGTGAGCCCGACCCGCGCTCCGGCGCTGGTGTAGAGACCGGCGTACGAGGTGGCGGCGAGGCCGGTACCGACGAAGCCGGGGACGTAGAAGACGACGTTGGTGACGGTCGCCTCGGTGGTCAGCGGGACACCGATCAGGTAGACGGTGCCGCTGATGCAGTACTGCGGATTGACCACGGAGGACGCCGCCGGGTCGAACGCCCAGGCCTTGAAGCCGAGGGAGGCCGGCGTCCAGGTGCCGGAGGAGGCCACGGTGTCCACGTACGAGCGGCGGACCAGCTGGTTGGCGTCGACCGGGTCGGCCGGGACGGTGGGGGCGGTGGAGAAGGTCTTGGCTCCGTCGATGGTCTGCGCGCCGCTCAGCAGGACGGCCTGGTCGGCGGAGACGGCCCCGAGGTCGCCCGACGTCAGGGTGATGGCGCCCGTCTGCCCGTTGACCGAGGTGACGGGCGCGGCGCCGATTGCCAGGTACCGGGTGTCGGCCGAGGCCGGGGTGAGCGCCCCGAGGTCGGCCGCGGCGAGGGTGACGGTGCCGGTCTGTCCGTTGACGGAGGTGACGCCTTCGCCGGTGCCGTCCGGCAGTTGGGCCTTCGGCACCTTGCCCTCGGCGTCGAGCTGGGCGACCCCGCCCGCCTGACCGGCCGCGGAGGAGGCGACGGCGCCGACCTCGGAGGCCAGCAGGATGATGTCGCCCTCGGTGTGGCCGTTGACCGAGCGGACCGGGCCCGCCGGACCCTGCGGCCCCGGCTCGCCCTGCGGCCCGGCCGGACCCGGCACGGTCACGTACTGGGCTCCCGCCGGGTCGGCGGGAGCGATGTCGGCGAGGTCGATCTCCGGCACCGTGGCGGACAGGGCGATGCGGTAGGAGCGGTTGCGGCCGGCCCCGGCGATCCGCTCGGTGACGGTGTAGGTCCAGCCGAACGGGTTCCAGCCCTCGGCGTCGGTGGCCGGGAGCGTGACGTCGATGCGGCCCTCGGCGTCGAGGGCGGCGAGCGTGGGGCCGCCGACGAAGAGGTCGGCCTCGGCATGGGTGAGCAGCACCGGCGGCTGGAACTCGACGTTCCCGCTCAGCGGGCGGCCGTCGAGGGAGAGGTACTGGGCGGTGAGATGGACGGTCGGGATGGATTCGGGCAGCACGAGAACTCCGGTGTGGTCGGGGAAGTACGGGCAGGGGGGCGGGCCGGCCCTCCCGCGCCGAGGGGCGGGAGGACCGGCCCGGGGTGGGGAGCGCCGGATGACGGGTGGGCCGGGGGCGGGCGGGGCGGAGCCGGGTGGCGCCGGGCGGGCCGGTCGGTGCGCCCGGCCGCAGCCGGACCGCGGCACCGCAGGTCAGGGCCGGTCATCGCAGGTCAGGGCCCGTAGGGGCCGATCCGGCCGATCCGGCCGATTCGGCCGATCCGTACGGGGCGCCCGGCCATGACTGCTGCGAGGGCTAGGACTGCACCCCGTACAGCCCGCGCGGCCCGCAGGACACGGTGTCGCCGGCGGCCGCCACCTTTGCCTGGATCTCGAACGACACCGGGTCGCCGAAGGAGGCGGGCAGGTCCTCGACCAGGGTGGCGGTGAGCTGCACGGTCTGCCCCGCGGTGCCGGTGAGCGTCTGTTCCGCGCCCACCACGGTGCCGTTGACCAGCAGCCGGACGGCCGCGCCCACGGTCCCGGACGCGGCCAGGACGCAGTACACCTTGGGGTGCTGGGCGAAGCCGGGGCCCGCGTAGAGCGTGGTCCAGTCGGTGGAGCCGGTGGACTCCCAGCCCGTCGTGCCCACCGGAACCGGGGTCGGGAAGGGCAGATAGGGGCGGGCCAGACCACCGCGGCCGGAGTCGGTCGCCAGCACGGTGTCGCCCCGGTGGTCGAGGACGCGCAACACCTGCACCGGGGAGTTCACCGGGTCGGTCGTGATCAGGGACAACGCCATCGAACCGTCGTCGCGCCGCAGTTCCAGGCCCTGCTGGTACGACTCGGCCGCGCTGTCGCGGTCCGGCTGCACCCGGCCGACCAGCAGCAGGTCCTCGCCCAGTGAGGTCCTGGCGCGGATCCGGCCCCGGTCGCCGACGACGACGTCGCCGCTTCCGACCTGGTTCATCGCCGGGCTGCTGTTGGCACTGGCCATCAGCCCCCGGATGCGGCGTTCGATCTCCCGGATGCGGTCCAGGAGGTCGGTGGGAATGGTGGCCATGTCCTACACCCCTTCCAGGTAGAGGGTCGCGGTCTCGGCCTTGGCGCGCTGCGGCGGTTCCACCGCGAGGCCGACGATCCGGTACTGCTCGTCCTGAGGCTGCTGGTGCCACAGGTCACGCAGCCGCAGCCGGATGCGGGCGCCGATCAGCGCCGGGGTGATCCGGCCGTCCAGCCGCACGGTGATCTCCGGGATCATCTCCGGCATCCGCTGGCGGGCCAGCTCGGCCCCGGCGAGGGACCGCAGCGTCGCCTCGTCCGTGACCCCGCTGTGGTCCGAGGTGAGCTCCAGCCGGGGCCAGCCGGCCGCCAGGTCGGCGGGCGACTCGACGGAGACGGTGAGCGGCTGGGACTCCTCCGCCTGGTCGGTGTTGGGCGAGTCCCCGCGCGCCACCCACACGTCGGCCTGCACGGTCGAGTCGGCCGGCAGGCTGTAGGTGATGACCTGGCCGGGGTGGTCCATCACGATGTCGGAGGCACCGGCGGTGATCAGGGGGTGTCCGAGCTGGAGTCGTTTGGCCCGGCGGCCTGCGGCGTCCCGGTAGCAGTGCACCCGCCACTCGAAGCCGTCGGCCAGCCGGGACAACTGGTCCAGCACCTCCCTGACCCGGGTCAGGGAGGAGTAGGCGAAGAAGCAGTCCCGCGCGATGCCGGACATCTCGTTCCCCAGCTGGATACCGATGTCGCCGCCCGGCTGCTCCTGGGCGTGCGCGACGAGCAGCCGCGCGATCTCGAACTGGTCGAGCGCCGTGTAGGAGATGTCCTGCGCCAGGATGCGGTGGTCCAGGTAGGAGTCGAAGGTGCCGGCCTGGAACTGCACCTGGAGCCGGCCGCGTTCGTCGCTGGACGGGGTGCAGGTCCAGAGCACCCCGCCCCACCAGATGTCGCCGTCGCGCTCCAGCCACACCGCGGTGCGGCCGGGCACCAGCGCCGCCCGGGCCCGGCGGGCCAGGGCGGCGTCCGGCAGCGGGACCGTCGCCGACAGCGATCCCGACTTGCCGATGTAGTCGTCGAACTTGGTCTCCGTCAGCGGCAGCACGTCCACCACCTGGTCGGTGCGCAGATCGCAGAAGACCGCCCGGTAGACGGGGGTGAGCGGGGTGTACGCCGTACGGGGCGAACTCGTCACGCGGCCCTCCTCAGAGCATCGGGTCGACGCGGATGAACCGGTTGTCGAACCAGTGGTTGTTGGTCGTGACGCTGGAGGAGTACGCGGAGACGGCGGTGTACTGGGCGCCGGCCTGGAGGCCGGTGACCGGGAACACGGTGCTCACGGACTGGTTGCCCCGGTTGGTGTCGACTGCCGAGCGCGTCTCCTCCGCGCCGAGGCCGGTGACCAGGACGCCGTCCTTGCGGATGTTGGCGGACATCCGGCCCCAGCCGCCCTCCACCGACGGCTGCCCCTGGAACCCGAGGTGCACGAGGACCTTCCCGGAGACCGGGGCGGTGAACGTGGCGGTGATCGTCGCCCCGGTGGTGCCCGTCAGCGCCTCCGACCAGGTGGTGGTCTTGCAGTAGCCGCCGTCGTTGTTGTACGCGAACGCCGGGCTCGGGAACGCGAGCACCCAGGCGGTGCCGCTCCACCGCTCCAGGCGGCCGTTGTTGTCCCGGTACTGGCCCACGTACCCGCCGGTGGCGAGCTGGCCGGTCGGGACGATTCCGCCGATCTGGCCGGGGTAGCCGACCCAGTTGCCGCCGTCCCAGCGCTGCAGCTGGGTGCCGATGTCGCGGTACTGGCCCGGGTAGGCGCCGATCTCGTTGGTGTTCCCGTACAGCGGCAGGATGCCGCCGGCGGCGACCGTGCTGGTACGCAGGTTGGCGACGGCGGAGGCCCAGGCGATGCCCCCGGTGCCGACCGAGGCGCCCGCCGGGACCTGCACGGTCGCCAGCGGCAGGGAGGCGGGCGGGGTCAGCGGGACCTGCGGATTGCCCTCGGCCGCGCCCTGGACGATCTCCAGGACGGCCTCGGTACGGCCGGTCTTGTCGACCTGGGCGTCGTAGATCCGCAGGACGAGCAGGTCGATGCGGGGGTTGTTGGCGTCGCCGTCCGCGAAGACCATGGTGGTGTAGTCGGTGAGGACGACCGGGTAGGCCCCGGCAGCCTCGCCGCCCTGCACCACCGCCCGGCCGGGAGCGATCGTCGCGGTCATGCCGGCGGTGGAGCTGAACACGTAGAACGCGGACATCAGGGACTTGCCGTCGGGCGAGCCCGGGATGATGCCGCCGCGGCTGGCGAGTCCGCTCGTCGGGGTCATGGTGCCGGTCGGGGCGAGCCGGGTGTCGGCGCGGGACTGGCCGGACTCGGCGTCGGTGCGGTTGACGAGCCATGCGCTGCGCACGGGCATGAGGTCCTCCTGGAGGGATCTGCGGGACTGTTTTCTCGGCGGGGCTGCGGGCTGCTGCGGGGCCGTGGAACGGGGAAGGGGAGCCGGCGGTGGCCGCTCACCAGTGCCCGTCGCGCCAGCGGACGGTGACGGAGGCGTCCGGGGACGCGGTGACGTCGTCCGACCTGAAGGCGAGGTTCGTGGTCCCCGGCTCCAGCTGGAACGACTGCTCGGGCGATGAGTCCGGGGTGGCGGTGTAGATGCGGGACGCGGTGTCGTTGAGCAGCACCGTGCCGCTCTCGGTGTCGACGGTGAGGATGTCCCCGGCGCCCAGCGCCAGGTCGTACTGGAGCTGGCGCCCGTCGGAGAGCCGGGTCAGAGAGGGGCGCTGCACGGGTCCGCGGAACTCCACGACGGGACGCACCGAGGCGCCCCCGTCGTTGACCGCCGTGATCGAACCGGCGGTGCCGTTCGCACCCCAGGTCAGTGGCCACACCAGACCGGACCCGGCGTCGTCGTCCCAGACCATCCCGGACTCGCTGACCGGCAGACCCGTGACGGCCTCGTGCCGGACGGCCCCGTAGCGGCGGGGGTCGGTCGCCGTCCACTGGATGCTGACCTTGGCGAAGCCCTGCACGGCGTAGGAACGGTCCTGCGGTACGACGCGGCGGCTGACCCGGGCACGGACCGCGAGGGTCTCGCCCAGCAGCCGGACGGCGAGCCAGCGCTCCTGGCCGTCGGGACCGGTCGCGGCGCGGAAGCGGGTGGCGGTGGCGAGCGGATCGGTCCCGGCGGGCGGCGCGAGCCAGACGGTCGCCCCGATCAGACGGGGCTGCGCCCAGCGGTCGCCGGGCCAGGATCCGTGCTGGTCGGGCCGGAGCACGTCTCCGAGGTCCAGCTCGGGCAGGTCTTCCCAGCCGGTCACGCCGGTGCGGTCGACCGGGTAGGGCGTTCCGGCGCCCATCAGGAGCCCGCCCCACTGGATCTGGCCGTCGCGGGTGATCAGTGAGCCGGGGGTGGTGTCGTCGGAGAGGGGCGTGGGGAGGGTGGAGACGGAATCGGCCATGTCGGGCCGTCACCTCGCTTCGGGGCTTGGCGTACGGGCGGGGTTGCCGCGGAGTGCGGAGCCCGGGCGGTCTCCGGACATGCGGGAGCGCGGCGGGGCGGGTCGGGGAAGGGCGTGCGGCCGGGGCTCTGCGGTCCCTGGGCTCGGGCCGCCGGGAGTGCGCGGTCCCGGGGCTCAGGCCGCCGTGCGGTACAGGAAGAGCAGGTCGTCGGCGACGGTCATCGGGCTGCTGCCCTCCCGTTCCTCGTAGACCCGGACTCCGGGGCGGCCTGCGAAGAAGGCGGGCCCGGTGGTGGCGGAGGCGCCGGAGGGTGCGGGGAGGAGCCGGTCGAGCCGGGAGAGCGGCTGCACCGAGGAGGCTCCCGGAACGGCTGCCGGCAGCACGACACCGCCCTCGGCGAGCTGTGGGATCTTCGACAGGTGCACGCCGAACTTCTTGCCGAAGAAGCTGAAGCTCAGGTGGTTGAGACCGTCGATGATCCAGTTGGCGAAGGCGATCAGCCCCTTGACGGGCCCGGTGATGACCCCGGCGACGGTCTGGATGCCGGTGGACATGAATGTGCCCATGCCGCGCAGCGACTTCGACATGGCGTCGCGGACCCGGGTGAAGGCCGAAGGCAGCGTCTTCGTCAGCCAGTTCAGGATCGGCTGGATGACGCCCTTGAAGCCGTTCCAGGCCCCCTTGACGACCGAGGTGACCGCGTGGGTCGCCGTGGAGACGGTGCTCCTCGCGCCCTCGAAGCCCGCCTTGAGTCCGGAACCGATCGTCTTCAGCACGGAGCCGACGGTGCTCCGCACCCCCTCGAACACCTCGGAGACGGTCGCGGCCCAGCCCTGGACGACAGGCGCCATGAACGCCCAGACGGCCCGGAACATGTCCAGGGCGGACCGGAAGACCTGCTGGATCACCTTCTGGCCGGTGGCCGAGTTCACCGCGTAGTCGATGAGCAGGGCGACCAGCGGGGTGACGATGCCGAGGACGAAACCGAGCGGGTTCGCCTTCATGGCCGTGTTGATGCCGGTCATGACGACGGATCCGACCGTCATGGCGGCACCGAAGAGGGTCATGGCCTTGGTGACCGTCGGGGTGTACTTGCCGAACAGATCGCTCAGGGATCCGAAGGCCCCGGCTCCCGCGGCGAGTGTGCCCAGGACCCCGACGGGTCCCCGGATCCTGGCGGCACCGGCGCGGATGCGCGTCGCGGCGGTGGCGGCGGACGCGCCGGCCCTGCGGACGGAGCTCCCCGCCCGGGTCGCCGCCGTGCGCAGCCCCCGGAGGGCGGGAGCGGTGCCGGCCGTCAGCGTGGCCACCCTGCCGAGCGGCGTACGGGCCCCGGCAAGGCCGCGCCGCAGGCTCTGGACGGAGGTGCCCGTCCCGAGGGCCGCGGTACGGAAGTTGTCCAGGGCGGCAGCGGGCTTGGCGCCGCCGGACGTCGGGTCCCGGCGGGCGCGTTTCATCCGCGGGCCTTGGAGAGGAAGAGCAGGGCGCTGGCGGTGTCCTGGAGGCTGCTGCTGGACGCCTCGTAGTACTGCTCGATGTAGAAGCCGCCGTCGGTGGCGGCGGCGCCGTTGCCGACCTGGCCGGCCCGGGTGGTGTGGCCGAGCAGCCGGCTGAGCTTGGAGAGCGGCAGCACGGCCTCGGCCTCGCCGGCCTCGGCGACGATGGTGTGCACGCCGCCGTTGCGCGGCTGGACGATGCCGCCCTCGGCGAGGCGGGGGATGGTCGGCAGGTGGATGCCGAAGGACTTGCCGCCGACGACGGGCACCCAGCCGGGCACCGAGACCTTGATGCCGTTGAGTTTGCCGATCGCGGAGTTGATCAGCCCGATCACGGCGTTGATCGGGCCGCTGACGGCGCCCTTGATCGCGCCGAACGCGTTGCTCGCGATGGACTTCAGGCCGTTCCAGGCACTGGAGAGCTTGCTCCTGACGGCGCTGAACGCGGCCGGGACGACACTCCTGATCCAGTTGACCACCGGGGAGATGACGGACTTGATGCCGTTCCAGACGGTGCTGATGACCTTCTTCACGGCGGTCATGGCCGTGGTGATGATCGTCTTCCAGAGGGTGAAGTAGGTCTTGATGACGGTCGCGACGGCCTTGACGACGACCGAGACCGCGGTCTTGATCCCGTTCCACACGCTCTTCATGAGCTTGCCGGCCGCCTGCATGATCGGGCCGACGGCCTTCATCACCGCGGTGATCACGCTCTTGATGACGCCGAACGCCGTCTTGAGGACCTTCTGCATGGTCTTCGACTGCATCGCCATGTCGACGACCTTGGCGATCAGCGGGGCCAGGAGCGCCATCAGTACGCCGATGAGGTTGCCCTTCATCGACTTGTTGAGCCCCTTCATGCCCTTGTCCGCCTTCGCGGCGCCGGTCTGGAAGGTGCCGATCTGCTTCCCGCCGGTCTGCCCGGACTTCCCGGCCCTGGTGACGGACTTCTCGGCCTTGTCCGCCGCCTGCTGGAGCGACTTCAGCTCCTTGGCGGACTGCTGGGAGGAGGCCTTGATACTGGTGATCCCGCTGTTGCTGCTCTGGGTGCTCTGCTTCAGGCCGTTCGCCGCCCGGCCGGCCTGGTCGAGATTGGTCTTGAAGCTGCGGAGACTGTCCGAAGCCCGTTTGAGCGTGGCTGTGAACGCCATTCCATGTCCAATCGTTCATGGGCCCGTTCGGCCCGTCGGCGGAAAGCCGGCGGCCGGTTGTCGACAATCGGATGCCGAGCGTCAGGCGAACTCGGCGAGAAGCCCGTCGACCTTCGTGTGCAGGCCGCCGATGGCGGTGTCGAGTTTCTTCGTCGCTGCCTCGATCCTTGCGACCGAGCGGTTCGTCCACTCCGTGTCGGGGGCTGTCATCTGCGTGACTTCGGTGCTTTCGAGTTTGGGTAGTCCGTGCTTGGTCGTGCCGAGCTTCTTTCCTTTCGAATCAAGGAGGTTCTTCAGAGCGACATCGAATTGGATGAGCTTCAGGCCGAGGGCGCCGACGAGCGCGAGCCCCAGCGTCACGGCTGTCGTCATCGAGAACGACGAGGTGGCGAGACTCTTGACGCTTTCCACGATTTCCTTTCCCACAATGCCCTGCAGGAAGGTCTCGATCGCGCCGGGTTCGGCCTTCTTCTCTGCAGCTGGAGCGGCCGCTGCCGTACCCGTGGAGGACTTCTTCAGTTCGGAGATCTGCCTGGCGATGTACTCCTCGGTGGCCAGACGGGTCGGGCCCTTTCCCGGGATCGAGTCCTGGATGCCCTTTACCGCTTGCAGGATTTCAGCATCCTTGGCGAGAAGATCTTCGTTCGTTGTCATGGGGCCGCCTTCCGTAGGTGTTGGTGCCGAGCCCGGTCCCGGGTGCGGGTCTAAATGTTCCCTTCCAGGACATTTACACAGGATGGTCCTTTTGTTTCCCAGGCCCTCTTCCTGTGGCAGTTCAGCTTGTTGCCACGGTGGTGGCGTCGTGTCATCATCTTGGAAAAAGAAAGTCCGGAGGGTCTGCAGTGTTCAGTGTTCTCGGTTTTGTCTTTGCCGTCGCGATTCTGGGTCTCATTGGATTCGGAATTCCCTATATCCGGCAGGCTCCGCTGCGGAAAAGGGGTGTGCGCACCTGGGCGTGGGAGGCGTCGAGGTCGGTTCCTCAGGACGGGAAGGTGACTGTGCGATATGGCTATGACGGTCGCGACGGCGGGTTGCACAGTATTGGAATGACCGGCCTCACCACGCTGCCTTCGGGTTCGCAGGAGATCGTGTACGACCCGCAGAATCCGAAACGTGCAGAATTCGTTTCCCGTATGCCGGAGGATGCGAGTGGACGACGCAACGTCCTCGTTGCCCTGTGGGTGGTGGCAGTGGTCTCGTTCGTTCTGGGGTGTATCAGCGCGGCGGCCTGATTTTCGAGCGCCGTGAAGCAGAACCGGCTGGGGGGTTGGTACTGATGACTGCTGTCTCGTTTTTTGTTTTCGCTATTGCTTTCTTGGCTCTTCTCGTCTCGGGTGTGCCGTTCCTGACACAGGCTCCGCTACGCAAGCGGGGTCTTCAGGTGATGGGCTCCGAGGTCGCACGCAGGATTCCCCGCGAGGGGAAGATCGACGTTCAGTACGGATATCTCGTGGCCGGCGGGGAGCAGCACACTCTCTGGCGGCGCGGAATGTCGATCGAACCGCCCGCGCTGACGGGAATTGTCTACGACCCCGAGAATCCCAAGCGTGCCGATTTCACCGCCGGTATGCCGGAGAACGTGGCGGGGCGGCGCAACTATCTCCTGAGCCTGGTCGCGGTGGAGATCGTCATGGTGGCGCTGATGGTCGTCGGCGTCATGAGCTGAGAGGTCTGCGCGAACTGCGCCCGCCGGCCGCCCCGGGAGCACGGGGACGGCCGGCGGAGGCGTGTCAGCCGAAGAAGCGGGCCAGTTCCGAAGGGCTCGGAACGGCTTGCGGCCCGTCGGCGGACGAGGTCTCGCCGCCGCCGTCCTCCGTCTCGGCCGGGTCGCCCGGGCGCGGTACCGGAACCGGCTGGTCCGGCGGGTCGGACTCTCCGTCGCCGTTGACGACGGAGAACATCCAGTTGGCCGCGGCGAGATGGTCCACGACGGCCGCCAGCAGATAGTCGGTGACCGTCCAGTCGGCCGCCTCGCCGTCGGTCTCACGGATGGTGGCGCTGTCCCGCGGCAGATGCTTGATCAGGAGCGCCAGCCGCCGGGAGGAGAGCCCGCCCCGGTGCCAGTCGAGCAGGTCCACCCCGTAGTGCCGGAGCAGGTCGGCTTCCAGAGCCTCGGCGTGTTCTTCGGCGAACGCGACGAGGCTCAGTCTTCCCCCAGGCCGAGCCCGGTCTCCTTGCCGTATGCCTCCAGGATGGCGGCGATGTCCTGCATGGTCACGTCGAGCTGCGCGAAGCGGCTGAACTGCTTCTTGCCCAGCAGGAGTTCGAGCAGCCCGTCGACGTCGTTGTCGTCCAGGCCGCGCAGTGCCCTGGCGGTGACGCGGGTCAGTTCGGTCGGCAGTTCGAAGGTGTCGCCGTCGATGGTGAACGACCAGGAACGGCCGAGGGCCTCCATGCGCTGGGCGCGGGCCGCTGACACGTCGAAGGTGGCCATGGGGTCTCCGTTTCGGGAAGGGGGCCGCACCCCGGCGGCCCCGGTCGGGGTGCCGTGGTGCGGCGGTGCGGTTCGGCGGATGCCGGGTGGTGCGGTGTCCGGTACGCGATGACGTGCCGCGGGGCGCCGGGGCGGTGGCGCCGGCGCCCCGCGGAGCGGAGCCCCCTGATGCCGGGGGCGCCGGGTCACACCGTGGCGTAGGCCGGGTCCTTCATGACGAAGGTCGCCAGCGGCTGGGTCTCGCCGGAGGACAGCGCCGTGAAGGTGACCCCGAGCGAGGCCGCGGCCTTGCGGGCCAGCTTGATGTCGTCCGACGCGGTGACCTGGCCGCGCGGGATCACGAAGCGGTAGGTGACGTCCGCCCCGTCGTGGAACTCCAGGCCGAGGGCGCGCTCGTCGAACTGCGGGCCGTCCGGCACGTCGTAGGAGTAGACGCCCGGGTTCTCGGTGGCGTTCACCGCCGAGACCGCGTCGCCGCCCATGAAGAACGGCAGGGTGTCCTCGTTGAACTGGAGCATGGCGAACTTCAGCGTCAGGTCCCGGTCCGCGTAGATGAAGCGGGCCGGGCTGACCGCCTGCCACGTCTCGACCGGGTCGAGCTTGTCCTTCTTGGAGAAGGTCACGCCGTCGGTGGACGTGTAGCCGAGGTCCCGCCACACCGAGCTGTCCCAGTCGGCCGACGGGTCGTTGGAGAAGGCCGTCGGCGCCGGGGTGCCGGCCTTCGCCACGAGGATGCGGCCCGTTCCGGCGATGCGGATCTCGGACGAGTTGTTACCAGCCATGAAGGTGGCTTCCTTTCCAGGGGTGGTCGCCCCCGTGCGGGGGCCGCCGTATCCGGGGCGGGTACGGCGAAGGCCCCGCCGGATGTCCGGCGGGGCCTGGTCGTTGGGGCGTCACGTGCGTGCCCGGGTGAGCGGGCCGGACGCCTGGTGCGGTTCGTACGGGCGGTGGGGACCGGCCCGCAGGGAGTGCGGGTCAGCCGGTCCGCCTGTCGGCCCGCCGGCCGGAGCCGGGTCAGTCCGTGCGGACGGTGAAGCGGAGGATGCAGAGGTACCGGTTGGCGCCCGCGTAGATGTAGTCGGGCAGCCACCGGGGGCCGTCCTCCTCGATCACCTCGCTGACGAACGAGGTGCCGAAGACGGTGCCGGTCGCGGCCAGCAGGGCGGCGCGAGCCGCGTTGGCGAGGGTGTGGGCCACCGACTTCTGCGGCCCGTAAACCTCCAGTTGGATCAACGGGCGGTCCACATGCAGGTCGTCGACCCAGGCACCGCCCATCCGGGAGATCAGTACGGCCTTCTGTGTCCCGTCGAAGCCGGCGGGCGGGGCGTCGTCGACGTACGCGTCCGCCAGTTCCGCGCGGGTCTTGAGCAGGTCACGCACGATCGCCTGGACGTCCGGGAACGTCCCTGGCGCGGATGAGGGCATGTGGGGTCACTCCTTTGTACGGGCCGGGTACGGACGTCCGTGCGTACGGCCCGTACACACGCCGGACACGACGACGGCGGAACCGTGCCTCTCGGAGGGAGGTGGGCACAGCTCCGCCGCTGCACTCATAGTGATCCATAGATTGCGTGCGCGCAACCAACTTCGCGCCGATGCGGGGCTGTCGAGTTCATATGCCACGTGGTCGCGTGTGGTTCTGCGCTACCCTGAACAATTACTCGAACATCTATTCGATCGAGACTGAACAGAGCATGGACCGACGCAGCTTAAGGACGGTGTGGGGTCGTGACGACGAACAGCGAATGGACGCCGGTCCCCGGCAGCGAGCAGTCGTGGTGACGGGGGAGCCGGCGCAACGGCTTGCCGATGTGGTGGCCGCCGCCGTCACGGTGGCCGCGGAATCGGCGGAAGCCGGCTGTTACACCGGAGAGATGGGAAGAACCCTGGCCGCGGTCGTGGGCGAGTTCGGAGCCCGGATCGTCGGAGAGGCCGAACTGCGCGGCTTCTCCACCGGCTGGCAGGAGGCGATGGCCGCGAGACCCGCCGGAGCGCGGCCCCTCCGCACCGACCCCGCGCCCGCCTGACGGCCCGGCCCGGCGCGGGCCGAATGCGCGGCGCACGGCCGCGGGCCACTCGTACACCACGCCGGAACGGCGCCGCGGGCCCGCGCCCGCCCCCATGGACGACCGGTCCGCCGCCGGCCCGATCGGCAGCCCCTGAAGCCGAACCGAACCCGTGCGCCGCGCTCCCGAGCGCGCCCCGCGGGTCGTGTCCGCAGCCGTCCGCGCCCGGCCACCCGGCCGCGGACATGCGAACGCCCCCGGCTCCCTGTGCGGGAACCGGGGGCGCGTGCCGGGTGGGGGAGTGTTCAGCCGAGCGGCGCCGAGGCCGGCCGGGACGCGGCGGGGCCGGCGGTGGCGGAGGTCCGGCGGCGAGGCGCGCGGCGGGCGGCACGCTCGGCGGCGAACACGTCCTCCAGCCGGTAGAGATGGCTCCTTCCCTGCTGCCCGGAGGGCCGCAGATGACCGAGCTGCACCCACTTCCTGATCGTCGCGGGCACCACCCCCGCCTCCTGGGCGGCCAGGGCGCCGGTCACCAGAGTGGCGCCGGTGAGCGTGTCGTACGGGTGCCGGTGGGAGGTCATCGGGCCTCACCCGTGTTCCCGGCCCCGGCGGACGCCACGGCCCCCGAGGCCGGCCGGACGTCTCCCTCCCAGAGGTGGCGGAAGGCCGGATCGGTCGCGCAGTCGCACGCCTCGTCCCCGCAGCGGCACGCCGGATTCACGCAGAGCACGGCTCCGCGGTCGGGGAAGGCGCGCAGGGAGACCGAGTCGCACCAGGGGCAGCGTCCCGGCAGCCGGACCATCGTCTCCGTCTCGCCCAGGGCCCGGGCGCACCGCCGGGCCATCCGGCGCAGCTCGTCGCGGGCGTGCCGGGCGAGCGTCGGGTCGGAGGCGGTGTGCGTCAGGAGTCCGGCGATCCGGGCGAGCCTTTCGGGTACGGGGGCGCGGCGCGGACGGTCGGATCCGAGCCGGCCCAGCAGCGCCTCCTCCAGTTCCACGACGCCGTCGCTGATGTCGCGCAGCGCGTCCGAGATGTGCAGCCGTACGGGGGCGGCCGAGGGGCCGGGCACCGCCAGCCCGCGCTGCTCGTTGCGCAGCGCCTCCTCGCGTTCCGTACGGCTCAGCGCGGCACGCGCCGCCCGCTCGGCGGGGCCCGGCGCATGCCGGACGCTGGGCGGGCGACTACCGGCCGAGGGCGCCAACTCGCCCAGCAGGTCCGGGAAATGACGGGACAGGCTGGCGGCCCAGAGCGCCGCGTCCCGGGCGATGCCGATGCCGTCCGCCTCCTCGGCCGGCCGGAAGCGGTCCGTCCCGGGCTGCCCGGCGTGCGGGCCGGCGGCTCCGAGATCCTTCAACTCACCCATGGCGGGCCCTCCTTCTGCGCTTCTTCGGTGTGCTTCTGCATGTGCTGCGGGTTGGGTGCCGGCCGGCCCGTCAGGCTGCCGCCCGGCGATGCCGGCCGCGCCGCGTGCCGCGGTCCAGGGCGACGGGCCGGCCGTTGCGCCAGAGGCGTCCCGCGCACACACCGTCGAACCAGCTGTCGGCCGGCGCCACTGTCTCCTCGCACCGCCCGGCGACCGGGCAGCGGGCGCAGGCGCCGAGGGCGGGCGCGGCATCGGCCGGATTCCGGGCGAAGACCGTCTCCGGGGGCAACCCCAGACAGGCGGCCGACGCGGTCCAGGTGTCGGAGGGGAGTGAGAGGAATGACGGGTCCATGGAGGCTCCTGGTGCGCGAGCGGTGTGACGGACAGGGATGGGGCAACGGGTGGGAGTGGGCCGGTGGCGGGAAGTGGCGCAGCGGACAGGAGAGGGATTCAGCCGGAGATGCACAGTGACAGATTGCGTGCGAGCGCGCAACGTATTACGGAGAGGCCGCCCTCGCGCGATCGACTACACAGCGTCGCGGGCGGGTCGCCATATGCGCAGGTGGGGGCGCGTCTACAGAGGATCTCCACATTGCGCGCGCAAAAGCGCATAATTATGTGCGCGCAAGCGCGGTAGCCTGGGATTCGCTTCGGAGGGAGGCGAAGGCCTGTGACCGTCAGTGAACTGGAGCAGTTCGCGGCCTGGATCGAAGACGTGATCCGGCGGCGTGGATACGACATCGACAGCCCGCGCGGCGGCGGCAAGTCCCGTCTCGCCGACGAGGCGGGCGTCCACCGGGCAGCCATCACGCGGCTGTTGCAGCGGCAGAGCATGCCGGACCTGGAGACGATGCGCAGGCTCGCGCACGTCCTGGGCCTTCCGGTGCGGGAGATGCTCATCCGCTCGGGCCGGCTCACCGAGGACGAGCTGCCCATGCCCCGGACCCCGGCCGGCCCCGGCCCGCAGAGCACCGGCAACGAGCGGATCACGCTGGAGGAGGCCGCCACGGCGCTCGGCGTCCCGGCCGACCAGCGGGAGATGTTCATGCGGGTCGCCGGGCAGTTCCTGCCCGTGGGCCCGGTGGAACAGGAGCTCCCGGCCCGGCGGACCCGACGGGGCTGAGGCCCGGCGGCGCATCGCCCGTCCTCTCCTCGCCGCGTCGGCACTCTCCGACGCGGCGGCACTCTGCCCGGGCCGGCATCGTGCTCCCCGCGCACCGGCGGCCCGTCCCGTACGTCGTTGCCCCGCCCGTGCACCAGCGGCGGACGCCCTCGCGCCTCCCCGTCTCCATCCCGCCCCCACCTGTGTCCCGCCGCCGTCCACTGCCGCGAGCCGCCGCACAGGCGTGATCGCTAAGCTGTTCCCGGTCCGTTCGGGGGAGGGGGCCGGTCGTCGCCGGCTCTGATGTCCAGGGGTGGGGAAACCGACGTCGACCGGGAATGTGGGTGCCGCACCACTGTGTCGGGAACAGAGGTGAAGGAGACGTCAGGAAGAGCCGCGCATGGGCGAGGGCGAAAAGGGCTCCCGGCAGGCGAACGGTTCGTCCGAGGCCGCATCGCGTCAGCGACGGCCGGTGGTACGAGGCGTGAGGGAGGGCGGGGAGATGCCTCCCGGCGATCTCGCTCAGCTGCTCGCCGCTGTCGGCGTCCTGCTGAGCAGCCACTCGGCGGGCGATCTGGTGGTCGTGCCGCGTGAGGAGCTGGAGCGGCGCGAGTTCGCCGCGTACGGACAGGGCTGGCGCGACGCGGTGGCCCACTTCCACCAGCACGCCGAGTGGGCCGACGGCCTCCCGGCAGGGGAGGCCGACGACCGTACGCCCGGGCAGGCCGCGGTCATTCCGTTCCGCCGCAGGATCACGCGCGGGGCGCGCGACGAAGCGCGACGCGACACGACGCGGCGCGAGGGAACGGATCTTGCCGGTGCCGCCCCGCCCAAGGCGCTCGCGGGTCCCGCGCGTCCCGTCCCCGACGCCGCGGATCCCGCGGCCCGCGAAGCCCCCGGCCTCCCGCCGATCGTTCCCGTCCCCGCCGACGCCGGGCCCACGGACCACACGCCCACCGGCCCCGGTGCGGCGAACCGTGGACGCGGCGACCCCGCGCCGGTGGACGGGGACCGGGCAGGCCCGGACGGAGCGCCGCCGGGCCCTCCGCCGCCCACCCGCCCCGCGATCCCGCCGCCCCCGCCGGCGTTCGCCCCGAAGAGCCGCCGCTCGAAGGTGCCCACCATCCCGCGCCTGCCCCGGCCCCGCCGCCAGGGCCGGTCCGGCGGGCAGGAATAGAGGGGGCGGCCCGTGCTGCGGCCGGGCGTTCGTGCTGGATCGCTGATGGGCCGCAGGTGAGGGACGGGGGTTCGGCCGCGCACCGTATCCGGACGGTTACGGCAGGACAATCGCGGCGGGGCCTGTGGCCTGGACGGCATTTGTTTTGACCCAGGTCGACGAGGTAGGTACGCTCAGACCTTGTGCCTGGGGTGTGCCTGGGCTCGTGTGCGTGTCCTCAACCGCACGGCGAGCCCGTCTTTGGACACCGCGATCTGTGCTTCCACTGCTCCAGGGGAGTGGCCCGCAGTATCCGACACACCCGACCGCGTGGGTCGGAGGCGTTCCAGGTTAGTTACAACGACGGCACACAGAAACCGGAGAAGTAGTGCCTACGATTCAGCAGCTGGTCCGGAAGGGCCGGCAGGACAAGGTCGAGAAGAACAAGACGCCCGCGCTCGAGGGTTCGCCCCAGCGCCGCGGCGTCTGCACGCGTGTGTTCACGACCACCCCGAAGAAGCCGAACTCCGCGCTCCGGAAGGTCGCACGTGTGCGTCTGACCTCCGGCATCGAGGTCACGGCCTACATCCCGGGTGAGGGACACAACCTGCAGGAGCACTCGATCGTGCTCGTGCGTGGTGGCCGTGTGAAGGACCTGCCGGGTGTTCGTTACAAGATCATCCGCGGCTCGCTCGACACCCAGGGTGTCAAGAACCGCAAGCAGGCCCGCAGCCGCTACGGCGCCAAGAAGGAGAAGTAAGAATGCCTCGTAAGGGCCCCGCCCCGAAGCGCCCGGTCATCATCGACCCGGTCTACAGCTCTCCTCTTGTCACGTCGCTGATCAACAAGATCCTGCTCGACGGCAAGCGTTCCACCGCCGAGCGGATCGTGTACGGCGCCATGGAAGGCCTCCGCGAGAAGACCGGCGCTGACCCGGTCATCACGCTGAAGCGCGCGCTTGAGAACGTCAAGCCCTCGCTCGAGGTCAAGTCCCGCCGTGTCGGTGGCGCCACCTACCAGGTGCCGATCGAGGTCAAGCCCGGTCGTGCCGCCACCCTCTCGCTGCGCTGGATCGTGGGTTACTCCCGCGCCCGTCGTGAGAAGACCATGACCGAGCGCCTCATGAACGAGCTGCTCGACGCCTCCAACGGTCTTGGCGCTGCCGTCAAGAAGCGCGAGGACACCCACAAGATGGCCGAGTCCAACAAGGCCTTCGCGCACTACCGCTGGTAGTCGCTCACCCCATCGAGACCGAGAGAAGATTGAGCCTTATGGCCACCACTTCGCTTGACCTGGCCAAGGTCCGCAACATCGGGATCATGGCCCACATCGACGCGGGCAAGACGACCACCACTGAGCGGATCCTCTTCTACACCGGCGTCTCGTACAAGATCGGTGAAGTCCACGACGGCGCTGCCACGATGGACTGGATGGAGCAGGAGCAGGAGCGCGGCATCACGATCACGTCCGCCGCGACGACCTGCCACTGGCCGCTCAACGATGTTGACCACACCATCAACATCATCGACACCCCGGGTCACGTCGACTTCACCGTCGAGGTGGAGCGTTCGCTCCGCGTCCTCGACGGCGCCGTCACCGTGTTCGACGGTGTGGCCGGCGTCGAGCCGCAGTCCGAGACCGTGTGGCGTCAGGCGGACCGCTACGGCGTGCCGCGTATCTGCTTCGTCAACAAGCTCGACCGCACCGGTGCCGACTTCTTCCGTTGTGTCGACATGATCGTCGAGCGCCTCGGCGCCGTCCCGATCGTCATGCAGCTCCCCATCGGCGCCGAGGCGGACTTCACGGGCGTCGTCGACCTCGTGTCGATGAAGGCCTTCGTGTACCCCGAAGAGGCCGCCAAGGGCGAGATGTACAACGTCGTCGAGATCCCGGACAACCTGAAGGAGGCCGCCGAGGAATGGCGCGGCAAGCTCCTTGAGGCCGTCTCGGAGAACGACGACGCCATGATGGAGCTGTACCTGGAGGGCGAGGAGCCCACCCAGGAGCAGCTGCACGACGCGATCCGCCGGATCACGCTGGCGTCCAAGGGCTCCGCGGACTCCGTCACGGTCACCCCGGTGTTCTGTGGCACCGCGTTCAAGAACAAGGGCGTCCAGCCCCTGCTCGACGCGGTCGTCCGCTACCTGCCTTCGCCCCTGGACGTCGAGGCCATCGAGGGCCACGACGTCAAGGACCCGGAGAAGGTCATCTCGCGCAAGCCTTCGGACGACGAGCCGTTCTCCGGCCTGGCGTTCAAGATCGCGAGCGACCCGCACCTGGGCAAGCTCACCTTCGTCCGGATCTACTCCGGTCGCCTCGAGGCCGGCACCGCGGTGCTGAACTCGGTCAAGGGCAAGAAGGAGCGCATCGGCAAGATCTACCGCATGCACGCGAACAAGCGTGAGGAGATCGCGTCGGTGGGCGCCGGTGACATCATCGCCGTCATGGGCCTGAAGCAGACCACCACCGGTGAGACGCTGTGTGACGACAAGAACCCGGTCATCCTGGAGTCCATGGACTTCCCGGCGCCGGTCATCCAGGTCGCCATCGAGCCCAAGTCCAAGGGTGACCAGGAGAAGCTGGGTGTCGCCATCCAGCGCCTCTCCGAGGAGGACCCGTCCTTCCAGGTGCACTCCGACGAGGAGACCGGCCAGACCATCATCGGTGGTATGGGCGAGCTTCACCTCGAGGTGCTCGTCGACCGCATGAAGCGCGAGTTCCGCGTCGAGGCGAACGTCGGCAAGCCGCAGGTCGCGTACCGCGAGACGATCCGCAAGGCCGTCGAGCGCATCGACTACACGCACAAGAAGCAGACTGGTGGTACCGGCCAGTTCGCGAAGGTGCAGATCGCCATCGAGCCCATCGAGGGTGGCGACGCGTCCTACGAGTTCGTCAACAAGGTCACCGGTGGCCGCATCCCCCGTGAGTACATTCCCTCGGTGGACGCGGGTGCTCAGGAAGCCATGCAGTTCGGCATCCTGGCCGGTTACGAGATGGTCGGCGTCCGCGTCACCCTTCTCGACGGTGGTTACCACGAGGTCGACTCCTCGGAGCTCGCCTTCAAGATCGCCGGTTCGCAGGCGTTCAAGGAGGGTGCCCGCAAGGCGTCCCCCGTGCTCCTCGAGCCGATGATGGCCGTCGAGGTCACCACGCCCGAGGACTACATGGGCGATGTCATCGGCGACCTCAACTCCCGCCGTGGCCAGATCCAGGCCATGGAGGAGCGCAGCGGCGCTCGCGTCGTGAAGGGCCTCGTGCCCCTCTCGGAGATGTTCGGCTACGTCGGAGACCTCCGCAGCAAGACCTCGGGTCGCGCAAGCTACTCGATGCAGTTCGACTCCTACGCCGAGGTTCCGCGGAACGTCGCCGAGGAGATCATCGCGAAGGCCAAGGGCGAGTAACTCCCCGAGTTGACGCTTTAGGCTTATCACCGGAGCCTGGTGGGGCATTTGACACAGCGCGCAAGCAATGTGTCGAATGCCCCCGGCCCCGGCATCCCAGCAAAGATCACCTGGCGCCGATGAAGCAAGGCGTACAGAACCACTCCGCAGGAGGACCCAGTGGCGAAGGCAAAGTTCGAGCGGACTAAGCCGCACGTCAACATCGGCACCATCGGTCACATCGACCACGGTAAGACGACCCTCACGGCCGCCATTACCAAGGTGCTGCACGACGCGTACCCGGACCTGAACGAGGCCTCGGCCTTCGACCAGATCGACAAGGCTCCTGAGGAGCGCCAGCGCGGTATCACTATCTCGATCGCGCACGTCGAGTACCAGACGGAGTCGCGTCACTACGCGCACGTCGACTGCCCCGGGCACGCCGACTACATCAAGAACATGATCACGGGTGCGGCGCAGATGGACGGCGCCATTCTCGTCGTCGCCGCCACCGACGGCCCGATGCCGCAGACCAAGGAGCACGTGCTCCTGGCCCGCCAGGTCGGCGTTCCGTACATCGTCGTCGCCCTGAACAAGGCCGACATGGTGGACGACGAGGAGATCCTGGAGCTCGTCGAGCTCGAGGTTCGTGAGCTCCTCTCCGAGTACGAGTTCCCGGGCGACGACCTTCCGGTCGTCAAGGTCTCGGCGCTCAAGGCTCTTGAGGGCGACGCCGAGTGGGGTCAGACCGTTCTCGACCTGATGAAGGCCGTCGACGAGTCCATCCCGCAGCCCGAGCGTGACGTCGAGAAGCCGTTCCTGATGCCGATCGAGGACGTCTTCACGATCACCGGTCGTGGCACCGTCGTCACCGGTCGTATCGAGCGTGGTGTCCTCAAGGTCAACGAGACCGTCGACATCGTCGGTATCAAGACCGAGAAGACCACCACCACGGTCACCGGCATCGAGATGTTCCGCAAGCTGCTCGACGAGGGCCAGGCCGGTGAGAACGTCGGTCTGCTCCTCCGTGGCATCAAGCGCGAGGACGTCGAGCGCGGCCAGGTCATCATCAAGCCGGGTTCGGTTACGCCGCACACCGACTTCCAGGCCCAGGCCTACATCCTGTCGAAGGACGAGGGTGGCCGTCACACCCCCTTCTTCAACAACTACCGCCCGCAGTTCTACTTCCGTACCACGGACGTGACGGGCGTTGTGACCCTTCCCGAGGGCACCGAGATGGTCATGCCGGGTGACAACACCCTCATGGACGTCGCGCTGATCCAGCCGGTCGCCATGGAAGAGGGCCTGAAGTTCGCCATCCGTGAGGGTGGCCGGACCGTGGGCGCCGGCCAGGTCACCAAGATCCTCAAGTAAGTACTTGAGAGTCTGACCTGGTAGCTCCGCACAAGAGCACCGAGAAGGGCCCCGTCCCGCCGCGCAAGCGGTGGGACGGGGCCCTTCTTCTTTCCCGCGCCGGGCGTACGGGTCTTTCCTCACGACGGGAGTACGGGCGGACGCACCATGAACACGTCGACGGGGTCCTCGCGCTCCGGGACGAACCCGTGCCGCTCGTACAGCCGCCGGGCCGCGCTGCCCTGGAGCACGTTGAGGCGGACCGGGACCCCTTCGGCGTCCGTACGGTCCAGCAGGACGCTCAGAACGGCCGAGCCGATGCCCCGCCCCTGGAGCCGCTCGTCGAGGAAGAAGCTCTCCAGGCAGTGCCCGTCCTCGAAGGGGCGGAGCGTGACGCTGCCGGCGAAGCGGCCGTCGGCGACGATCACCGAGGTGTGCTCGGGCGCGTAGGAGTCCCGCATCCGCCGGCGTACCCGGTCCTCGTCGTAGCGGCCGAGGCGGACCAGGTCCGGGCGCATCACGACGGCCCGGAGTTCGACTATGGCTTCGAGGTCATCGGGGGTGGCGGGGCGCAGGGCCCAGGCCTGAGTGGTACGTACACGCATGGTGGGAGTCTGTCAGGGGTGGCGGCCGGCTCTCCGGGCGGTGGCGGCGGGGCAGCGGTCCCCGGCCGGGTCCACGGGTGCCCGTGCTCCTCACCATCCCGTCGGAAGACTGCTGAGGAACGGGGCGAGCCGGTCGGCGATCAGCCGGTCGTCGCGAGCCGAGGTGTGCCCGTCGCATCCCAGGAAGTCCAGGTCCGACAGATCGAGGGACCAGTAGTGGACCCCGCTGTCGCCGGCGGCGTTGCGCGCCTCGACCACCTGTCGCACGTGCTCGTCGTTCCGGTCGAAGCCGACGGCCACGAGGGCGGTGCCGGCGCCGTAGCGCGTCCGGAGTTCGCGGAGGAACTCGTCGTAGGCGGTGCGGTAGGCGTCCGCGAGGCCGGCGGGCGTCCACGGTTCACCGGGGGCGAGGTCGGTGAAGTCGTTGGAGCCGAGGTTGACGACCACGATCTGGGGGTTCCAGGTCCCCGGGTTCTGCCAGACGTCGCCGTCCATGTTCAGCAGGGCGCGGTCGTAGTAGGTCCGGTACGTGACGTCCGGGGTGATGCCGGCGACGTTGCGCACCAGGCCGAGGCCGGAGAAGCCGTTGATCTGGTAGTCGGCGTCCAGCTTCCGGGCGGTGAGGGCGCCGTGGCTCACGTCGGTGTTGGTGGTCCGCTTGAGCTGCTCCGGATCGCAGTCGCGGGTGCCCGAACAATTGCCGTAGCCCACCGTGATGGAGTCCCCGACGAACTCGATCTGGCGGTCCCGGGGCGCCGGCTTGCTCAGCACGGCGCCCCCCGGCGCGGCGACGAAGCCTCCGAACGTGCTGATGTCCCCCGGGGTCTCGTTGCGTTTGACGACCCGGACCGTGTGCTCGCCGTCCCGCAGGCCGTTGATCCAGTGCGTGGTGTCGCCGGGGGTGACCAGGGTGGCGACGGTGGCCCCGTCGACCTGGACGTCGTAGTCGGCGGCCGCGCAGTCGAGCACGACCCCGAGGCCGGTCCCGCGGAAGCGGCCCTCGAAGTACACCCCGGGCCAGCTGAACCGGAGCGCGCTCCCCAGGTCCCTGACCCGCCCGGTGGTGTGCACCTGCTCCGTCACTGTGCGGGGAGCCGCCTGGTGATCCCCGCGACCCGGCTGTCCCGGGTTCCTGTCTCTCACAGTCATCTGCGTGCCATCTCTCCGGCCCTGCGGCGCATCGGTGGGTCACGGCCGAACGTGCGACATCCCACCCCTGGGTGTCAACCAGATTTGAAGCGACGGAACAGGTCAACAAGGCTCCGATTCGGGCGAGTTGTCGGGCAGTCCCCGGTCGGTGCCGCCCGTTCCCCGGGGCGCGAGGGCAGGTCGGCGTCTCGTCCGCAGCGCCTGTCATAAGGGGTATATCTGACAAAGTGGGCGCATGTGTCACTACTGCGGCTGCCGTGAGATCCCGCTCATCAAGGAGTTCATCGCGGAGCACGAGTCCGTCACCGACGCGGCGGGCGGCGCCCTGCGCGCCCTGGACTCCGGCGACCAGGGCCTGGCCGTGGAGCTGGTGGACCGGATGGGGCGGGAGCTGCGGGCCCATTGGCAGGGGGAGGAGCAGGGGCTCTTCGCGGTGATGGGCGGCGATGAGGAGTACGCCGGATACATCGACGCGCTGGTGGCCGAACACCGCGAGCTCGCCGCGTTCCTCGACCGGGTCGATCTGGGGCGCGCCGAGGACGTCGCGCGGCTGCGCGAGGCGGTCGACGAGCTGCACCACCACATCGCGAAAGAGGAGGACGGCCTGTTCCCGGCCTCGCTCACCGCGCTGTCCGGGGACGAGTGGGACCGCTCGATGACGGCATGGCGCACGGCCCATCCCGACGCGCCCGGGGACCTCGGCCGGTAGCCGGCGTGCGGACCGGAGACGCATCCCCGGGTGGACATCCGGCCGGTCAGGGCCAGCGCGACAGGTCGGACAGGCGTACGCCGTGCAGCACGCGCAGGCGCCGCAGCTGCCAGTAGGCCAGGAGGACCAGCGTCACCGGGCCGGTGAGGCAGACGACCAGGCGCACCGGCATGGAGACCCGGTCGTACATCGGGGCTCCGATCGTGGGCAGGGTCAGGCAGAGCATGAAGAACGTCGGCAGCAGGGCCGGCAGGCAGTCGTTGACGTCGGCACTGCGCCCTCCGTTGAGGATGAGCAGCAGCATGCCGTACATGCCGAAGGAACCCAGCCACAGGCCGCACACGGCGGTCACGGGGGAGTGGGGCGGCCAGTCGGAGAGGCCGGTCTGCACGAAGACCATCCAGGACGCGCACGTGAGGACGTAGGCGAGGAGCGGGCCGCGCCACAGCTTGGTCGCGGCCCACTTCCGGCCCTTGGGCGCCCACGCGACCGCGAAACCGCAGACGTTGAAGATGATCAGCATGGCGCCGGCCGTGTACGCGAAGCTCTGCCACAACTGCCCGGGTATCTCGCTCGCGGGCATGAGTCCGAGGACCAGCCAGGCGGCGACGGACAGGGCGAGGCCGAGCGCGCCGCGCCAGAGCTGCGCCCGGTTGATCGCGCGGTCCCTGACCCGGTCGGGACGGGTCGGTGAGCACAGGCGGTGCGCGGTGACCACCGGCAGCAGCCAGCCCAGCCACCACAGGACGCCGCGCCGCGCCCGGGGCACGAGGCGGAAGACGGGCGCGGGGGTCGGGAGGGGCGGTGGCCCCGGTGGCGGCACAACCGGACGTCTCGTACCTGGCTCCGCCATCGCTGCCCCCCGCGGCCGGTGTCGGCACAACTGTAGGGAAGCGCGGACCCGGCGTCACCAGCGCTTCGGACGCGGGATATGCGGCCCGTCGGCAGAAGGAGAAGCAGAGGCCGATCGCGGCGGGTCAGCCGGCGTCCAGGACCGCACGGGCCGC
Source organism: Streptomyces sp. NPDC091416 (assembly GCF_044756845.1). Taxonomy (NCBI): domain Bacteria; kingdom Bacillati; phylum Actinomycetota; class Actinomycetes; order Kitasatosporales; family Streptomycetaceae; genus Streptomyces; species Streptomyces sp. NPDC091416. The sequence goes on along the minus strand of NZ_JBIVTU010000001.1, from coordinate 938,616 downwards.
CGTGCACAGGGCCTCGTCGTCACGTACGGAACGCCAGTCGTCGTGGCGTACGGGGCGTTCGTCGGCGGCCAGGAGGGCACGCAGGACCTCAGCGGCAGGGGCGATGGACGCCGGATCGGCGGCGGCGACCTCGGCCAGCAGCCGCAGGGGGTCCAGGACCGTGGGGTCGGTACTGCCGGGCGGCGGGCAGATCCGGACGAGGCCGAGCAGGAGCGGGACGACCTGCCGGGGGTCCGAGGTCAGCTGCCACAGGCTCCGGACGGTGGCCATCGCGTCGAAGCGGTTGTCGTGCGCGATCCGTGCCTCGGCAGTGGTACGCAGCTGCGCCGCGACGCGTTCGGCGACGGGAGGGTGCGTGGCGGCGACCTCGGCGAGCAGTTCGAGGGCCTCGACGCTTCCCGGGGTCTGATGGACCGCGAGGGCGCTGCGGGCCGTCAGGTGCAGGAGCGCGGGAAGGACGTCGTCCACGTCTCCGGTGAGCCGCCACAGCGCCCGGGCCCCTTCCACGGCGCCCTTCGGGGCATCGGACCAGCGCTTCGGCTTCCGGCTCAGCGCCGCGTGGAACATCCCGCGCAGGCGGTCCGCCTCCGGTGCCCCGAGCGTGTCGCAGGTGTGCGGCAGTGCGCGTGCGGGCTCGCCGTCTCCGGTGAGGGCGCGGTACTCGAACGGGCTGAGGCGGTCGAGGCCGCCGGCACGCCCGGCGTCCTGGGAGCCGACCCGTTGCCGCAGCCGCTCTCGGTGGGCGGCGGCGACGGCGCCGCTGTCCAGCTGGAGCAGGGCGTGGGCGGAGACCATCAACGTCGCCTCGTCATCGAGGAGTTCGATCAGGCGCGGAACGACATCGGCTCCGTCCCGGTGCCACTGCCGCAGGAGCGAGAAGTACGGATGCCGGCGGTTCGCCGACGTGCTGATGCGGGTCAGCAGCGGGGCGAGGAGGACGTCGGTGTGCGCGGCGAAGGGGGCGAGCGCCTCGGCGAGGTCGAGCTCGCCGCGGTCCCAGCCGCGGGCGGCCGAACCGTTGGAGCGGTGGATGAAATCGCCGCGGGTGGCGAGCAGCTCGGCGAGGGGCGGCACACAGCGGTCGTCACCCATCCGGCTCAGCGCCCAGAGGGCGTGTTCCCGCGTGGGCTCGTGAGGCTCGCGGGCTGCCGGAGCGAGATGGGTGGCGACGAGGTCGGCCCACGGTCGCGCGGCGGCTCCGCACATGGCGAGAATCCGCAGAGCGAGGACACGGTTCTCCGGGCGCGCGTCGCCTGCGCGCTCCGCCACGGCCGGCAGGAGCGCGGGCACGGCGGAGCGCCGGCGGGACATCAGGCTCGCCGCGACCCTGAGGCCGCCGGCGCGCTCTTCGGTGCCGTCGTGGCGCAGCAGGGCGAGGGCGAGGGCGAGCCGTCCGGGCAGGTCGGCGCCGAGCCGCCGGTCGGCCTCGGCGATGACGTCGGCCTGCGAGACGAAACACTCTGCGGGCGGGTTCGCCGCCCCGGCCGAGGAAGCGAGCAGCGCGGCGGTGGTGACGGGGGCGTAGCGGGGATCGGCGTGCCCGGGCAGGGCGCGGCACAGGGCCTCCACCGCCTGGAGCCGTACGTCGTGGCGGATCTCCTCGTCCCACGCGAGCCAGGCGTCGACGTCCTCGACGATGTCGGGTTCCGGTCCCTTGCCCTCGACGGCCATCCGGTGCCGCAGCCACGCGATGGCCTCGTCGCGTCGCCGGGTGGCGTGTCGGGCGAGCTCGCCGACACCCAGCACGAGGCACCCGGCCGACCAGAGGTCCGGCTCCTCGTCGAAGCGCGCGCGGAAGCGGGGGATCAGAAGGTCAGCGTGGGCGGCGGACTGCGCGAGCGCGCGGACCGCGCCGGCCCGGATGACGTGGTCGCCGTCGTCGAGCAGCGGCAGCAGTTCCCCGGCAGCCCGCTGCCAGGCGGCCGGCCACGCCTCATCGACGGTGGGCCGCCACCTGCCTTCGAGGATTCCGTCGGCCTTCGCGGACCGGGCGGCGTTGCCCGTGCCGGCGATGTCGGCGATCGTCCGCAGGATCTCGAAGCGCACCGTCACGTCCGGATCAAGGGCCGCCTCGACGAGGAACGGCAGTATCCCGGCCGCCGCCCCGCTCACCGAGCTGCCGTCGCCGATGGCCGCGAAGCGCAGATCCGCACAGGTCCTGTCGGCCGTGACGCGGTCGGCCGCCCAGAGCGCCGCCATCACCTCGGGGCCGTACCGCTCGCCGGTAGAGAGATCGGTCACCTTCGACCAGTCGACCTGCGCGGCGAGCCGGGCCAGCCGCTGTGCTCGTGTCTCCCGTGCGGACATCCGCCGCTCGCCGCCGCTCGTCAGCTTGTCGGGTCGAGGCCCAGCAGGGGCAGGACGAGGTCGCGATTGCCTCTGCGTCCGTCCCACGCCTCGTACACCAGGGCTTCCGGGCCCGTGATCCGCAGGCCGTCGCGCAGGCCGGTCACCGTCATCCCCGCCAGCCTGCGATAGGCGTCCGAAGGCGACGGCCAGGGCAGACCGGTCCACCAGTTGTGGCCGTGGACGGTGTCCCGGGGCGGCTTCCAGCCCGCCTCCACGATCAGCCGGGAGCCCGCCTCTCCCGCGCGCAGCGCAGCGTCGAGACCGTGATCACCGACCAGTTCGGCCTCCACCGCTTCCTCGCTCTGCAGGAACTGCGCGTACCGGCCCGTCCCCCCGCCCTCGCGGATGATCAGCACCGATCCGGCGCCCAGCAGGGTCAGCTGCTCGGCGAGCCTTTCCCCGAACCCGTCCCACCCCGTCACAGCAGCCCCTCCTCGTCCATCCGCAGGAGTTCCTCGTCCAGGGAGAGCCGCTTGTTGGTCACCAGTTCCAAGTACACCGCGTCTCCCGTGTGTTCGAGGACCAGGGTGGTGTCGGGGGCGGCCCAGTGAACTGCGGCGGGGCTGCCCGGCCTGCGGTCCGTCGGCGCGCCCAACGACGTGTGCAGCGCGGTGGCCATCCTCGCGAACGCGTCCTGGGACGGGGCCCATTCAGCCGCGTAGTCGGTCAGGCGCAGTCGCACACGCTCGACCATCTCCTCGCCCTGCCCGCTCCTGCGGCGGGACCTGGCACGGCCGGCCCGCTCGAACCCGGTGTCGAGGAGGTCCCAGCGCGGCCGGATCATCAGCGCCTGACGCGTGAACTGCGCGGACCGTCTGGAGCTCGGCGTGGCCCCCAGCTCCCACGTACATTCCAACGACCGCAGCCGGGCCGCACGTTCGACAACCTCGGTATCGCTCAACGCACGCCATTGCGTCATACGTTCCCGGAGGCGCGGCATCCTCGCCGTCCGCCCCCGCCCCCTTACCCTCACGCGGCTGACAGTCGGCCGATCATGACACGTTGCTCCGACACCCACATCCGCGCGGCCCACGGATATCTGGTTGCCCGCCTGCGTGGACGGGAGGTGCAATGTCCGCCATGGTGACTGAAGTCCGTCCGCCGCGACGCGACGAGATGGCCGCGTACTACCGGACCTTGCCGTTCGCCAACGGGATGCCGAGCTGGGAGCCCGCGGACGCCGCGTGGCACGGCGGCCCCGAGCCCTGGCCTCCCCAGCGCGCCCCCGCCGACGCCGGTCAGCTCGAAGACATGGCCGCCGCCGACGCCGCGGACGAGTCCTTCCACCCGGTCGCGGCGTTCGCCGACGGCAGGTGTGTCGGCGCGTCGGGGACCATCTCCTTCGAGGTGACGGTCCCCGGCGGCGGCACGGTCAGGATGGCCGGCGTCACCTCCACCGGGGTGATCGCGACGCATCGCCGGCGGGGTTGCCTGCGGCGGATGATGCAGGCCATGTTCGACGCGGCCCTGGAACGTGGCGAGCCGCTGGCGATGCTCAGCGCGAGCGAGGGCGGCATCTACGGACGGTTCGGGTTCTCGCCCGCGACCTACCGCACCCGGTGGGAGCTGGCGCGTCACGAAGCGGCCCTCCTCCCGGCCGAGCCCGATCCCGGGTCGCTGGAACTGGTCGCCGCCGCGGACGCGAAGGAGGCCTGGCCCCGGGTGCACGCGTCCGTACGTGCACACCGCGTCGGGGAACTCGGTCCGCTCCCCGGGCAATGGGACGGGCTGTCCGACCGGGCGGACGGCACGAACGGACCGCTGCGCTTCCTCGTCCACCGCGACCGGCACGGCGCCGTCGACGGCATCGCCCACTTCCGGCTGCCGTGGTCCCCGACCGCCGACCGGGCGGGGACGCTCGTGGTGGAGGCCCTGGAGGCGATGAACCCGCAGGCCTACCGGGCGCTGTGGGGCCTGCTCACCGACTTCGACCTCACCAAGACCGTCGTGGCGCCCGCCCGTCCGCGCGACGAACCCCTGCGGTGGATGCTGGCGAACCCGCGGGCGATGCGCGTCACCCGCCAGACGGACAACCTCTGGGCGCGCCTTCTCGACGTCCCGCGCGCCCTGACCCGACGCTCGTACCTCACGCCCGGCAGGCTGAAGTTCACCATCGACGACGACGAGATGTGTCCGGGGAACAACCGGACCTGGCATCTCCGGGTGGACGGTGCCGTGGTGACGTGCGTGCCGACGGACGAGACGGCGGACCTGACCCTCACGCTCGCAGCGCTTAGCTCGCTCTACTTCGGCGGCATGTCGGCGCACGACCTCGCGTACGCGGGCCACATCACCCAGCACACCGACGGCGCGACCGGACAGCTCGCCCGGATGTTCCGGGCCGACCCGGAACCGCACAACTCGTTCGGCTTCTGAGGGCTCCGCCGCTCAGTGGCCTTCGGGAGCGTTGGTGAAGACCTCTTCGACGGTGGTGGCGGTGGCGGCGCGCTGGAGCCACTGGTGGAGGAGATCGGGGTCCGTGCAGGTGGTGATCTGCTCGCGGGTCTCGTCGGTGAGAGCGATGCCGCGTACTTCGAGGACCAGCAGGAGGCCTTCGGCCCGGCCTTGGGCCCGGCCTTCGTCCCGGATCTCTTCGGACATGAAGGACTTGTAGAAAGAGGTATCCACGGCCACCAGGTTCCTCCATTGTTGAGCGGCCGGGCGGTTGCCCAGGCCCTGTGCGGTGAGCTCGGCGATGGGTTCGGCAATGGTTTCGGGTACGTCGCGCAGCGCGGCGGAGAGCGTTTTCAGTATGGCACCGACGTCCGGATTGTCGGCGTGTGTGATGGCGGCGAGGGTGGCGAGTGCGAGGTCCTTGCGGGCTTCGGCGACGTTGGTGATGACGGGCATGTTGTGAGGTCCGGCGACGAGTGGGCTGAGGGTGAGGGTGGGCCATTGGGGGAGGCCGATGGTGATGGGGGTGGCGGCCCATTGGGCGGTGGTGCGGTCCTGGCAGACGATGAGGAGGAGGACGGGCAGGGCGCCGTATCGGTTGTGGAGGTAGCTGACGTAGTAGGGCCAGCTGGTGGTTTTGCGGGGGTCCTTCTTGCCTTGGGCCTCGATGGCGAGGAGGAAGGGGCCGTCATGCTGGGTGTCGATGCGCAGAAGGGTGTCGACGCGGCGTTCGACGGGGCTGTTCTCGGTGAGGTCGTTCGGCAGGACGGTCGCGGACGTAGGTGGCGGGATGTCGATGCCGAGGACTTCGGAGACGCGGGAGAAGAGGCCCGGGTACTCCTGGAAGATGCGGTGCATCGCTTCGTGGGGTGAGCTGACCATGCGGGTCCGTTCAGAGGGCGGCGTGGGCGGTTGCGTGTGTGTCGGTGCGGCAGTCGCGGCAGTGGCCGGGCTCGGTGGCGCGGAAGGCGCGGTCGCAGGTGTCGCAGTTCTGGAGGGGGATGACGAGGGCTTTGGGGCGGGGTGGGGGCGTGAGGTCGGTGGTGCCGGGGAGTGGGGGTGGCAGGAGGGTGGTGATGCGGTGGCGGACGAACTTCGCGGGGTGTTTGACGGGGGTGGGGAGGTCGGTGGTGAGGACGTGGCGGATGGTGTCGGGGTGGGTGTCGCGCTCCAGCCAGGCGGCTACGCCGGGGGCGAGGGTGGGGATGTCCTCTTCCTTGAGGGTGAGTTGGGGTGCGTGGCGGCGGAGGTCGGTGAGGACGGCTTCGGCGGTTCGGAGGAGTTCCGGGGTGGGTGTGTGGGGCTGGGGGAGCGGCGGGGGCTGCTTCCTGGGGGCGGTGGGCGGCGGTACGTGAAGGGGGGCGGGGAGCGCCGGTGCGGGTTCGGTGGCCGGGGGAGGAGGCGGAGCGGGCTCGGGCTCAGGCGCGACGGGCGCCGCCTGTTGCCGGGGCTGCCGTGGTGGCGCGACGACGACCGGGGGCGTGGTGGCTCCTGGCCGGTTGTACGAGATCGTGCGGGTGACGACGCGGCCGCTGGGGAGGCGTACGCGGCTGCGGTGGAGGTAGCCCTTGGCTTCCAGTTCGTGCAGGGCGGCGGTGATGCGGGCTTCGCTTTCGGGGAAGCGCTCCGTCAGGACCTTGATGCCGACTTTCGCCCCGGTGGGCAGGGACTGGATGTGGACGGCGAGTCCGATCGCGATGAGGGAGAGGCCGTCGTGCTGGGCGAGGTGGTTGCCGATGATCACGAAGCCGGATGCGTGGCGGGTGTTGACGTGGAGGACGCCGGATGTCGGCGTGACGTCGGGAAGGGTGCCCGGGGAGCCGGGCTGGGCGCACGGGGGCGCGATAACCTGCGGGGTAGCCATCAGGAAGTCGTTCTCTTCCTCGTGGTCAGGCCCCCGGTTGAGATTGTCAGTCTCGGCGGGGGCCGTCGCGTGTCTGTGGTTGTCGCGGCGAGCATATGCCGACCAACCGGCCTCGAATCCAGCCCAGTTGCCCAGGTTCACTCGCGAGAGTGACGCAGGTCAGGACGGGGGTGGGGTCGGGTTTGGTGGGGTTGTTTCCCTGAGTTCTTTAAAAGCCTTTAGACGTCGTGGGCGGCCGCGTCGTGGGCAACCGGGTCGTGGCCGCGTAAGTCGTGGGCATCCGCGACCCGGTGGCATCGGTCACGGTACGAGGTCGAGTTCCGCCCACACCGTCTTGCGCGGGACCGGGCCCGGAGCGATGCCCCAGCGGGTGGCGAGCGCCTCGACGATGAGCAGGCCGCGCCCGCTCTCCGCGAGCGGGTCGGGGGCCGCGACCACGGGCAGGCGGTCGTCCCGGGTGTCGGTGACCTCGATCCGCAGCCGGCTCTCCGCGCGGACGCTGAGGCGCAGTTGGAAGTCCCGGCCCTGCACCCGGCCGTGGACCGTGGCGTTGGCGGCGAGCTCCGCGACGATGTGCGCGGCCGACTCGGAGGGCAGTCCCCAGAGATCGAGATGGGCCACGGCGAGGAGGCGGGCCAGTCGGGCGCCTCGGCGGGTCGGCGAGAGCAGAACGGTGAAAGTGCGTTCGGTGGAGTGAAGTTGGGGGGTGGCGGTTTGTTGGTTCACATCACTCAGCGTGGCCGAGTCTGCGTACCGTGCCCAGTGACCAAGCCCTTGCGTACGGTCATTGTCCCGGGCTTGTCCCACGCTGTCCCGGCTGTCCGGAGTGACGTGCGGGGAACAGGGGCGGTTGAGGAAGAACGGCACGCGCGTCGGAAGTGGGGCACGGATGAGTGTGGACGAGGCCGGTACGGAGCAGGGCGCCGGAGGAGCGGACGAGCCCGGCTGGGACGTCGATCCGGATGACGAGTCGGGCGTCGCGGTGGTCGCCGCCGTGGGGCGCCAGATCAGGGCGTGGCGCGAGGCGGCGGGGATGCGGGCCTGTGAGTTCGGGGCCGCGATCGGGTACGGGGAGGACCTGGTCCGCAAGGTGGAAGGCGGGCGGAGGATTCCCCGGCCGGAGTTCCTGGACCGGTCGGACGAGGTTCTGGGCGCGGGCGGCAAGATCGCCGCGATGAAGCGGGACGTGGCGTCGGTTCGGTACCCGAAGAAGGTGCGGGACATGGCGGGCGTGGAGGCCAAGGCGGTTGAGCTTGCGGCCTATGTGGCGCACGGCCTGCACGGGCTGTTGCAGACACCCGGCCATGCGCGGGCCCTGTTCGAGGCCCGGCAGCCTCCGTACTCGCAGGACGAGGTGGAACGGATGGTGGCTGGGCGCGTGGCCCGGCAAGCGATCTTCGAGCGGACGCCTTCACCGGCTCTCAGCTTCGTCCAGGAGGAGTCGGCGCTCAGGCGGCCCATCGGAGGAACGCTGGAGTGGCGACGACAGCTCGAACGGCTACTGGAGATCGGTAGGTTGCGCAATGTCACCCTCCAGGTGATGCCTACGTACAGGGAGGCGCATCCCGGGATGGACGGTGACATCGACGTGCTGAAGTTCAAGGACGGTTCGGCGGTGGGGCGTTCGCACGGGGCATTCAACGGGCGCCGGGTGACCGAGGCGAAGCAACTCCGTATCCTCGAACTGCGGTATGGCGTGATCCGGGCCGAGGCTCTCACGACCCGGGAGACTCTGGCCCTCATCGAGCAAGTGCTGGGAGAGACATGATCCGCAGGACCTCCGCGCCGGGCGATTTCGAGCTTGCCTGGTTCAAGAGCAGCTACAGCAGCAACGGCAATGAAGGCGATTGCGTCGAGGTCGCGACGGCACCCGACGTGGTCCACGTGCGCGACTCCAAGAATCTGTCCGGGCAGCAGCTCACCTTCAGTGAGGACGTATGGGCGGGCTTTGTGGCCCGCACCTTCGCTGACTGAACACGCAGTCGTCCAGACATCCGGGCCCAGGCTCTCGCGCCACGGGAGTCACTGGCCTTCATCGAGCAACTGCTGGGAGAGACATGATGCGCGAGACCTCTGCCGGGGACGCTTCCGAGCTGGAGTGGTTCAAGAGCAGTTACAGCAGCAGCAGTGAAGGGGACTCCTGCGTCGAGGTCGCGACAGCCCTCTGCGCGACGCACGTGCGCGACTCCAAGAACCTCTCCGGGCCACAGCTCGCCTTCGGCGACGACGCATGGACACGCTTCGTCCCGTACGCCGCCGGACGCTGACTCCCTATATACGTACGGGCGCCAACGACGCGTCCCGGATTCCCCGCAGCACCTCCGCCCCGATCTCCGCCAGCCGCGCCCCGTCCGGCGGTGTCGCGCCGAGTCCGATCGCGTACCCCGTGCGGCCGTCGGCCGTCACCGGGCGCGGCCAGACGCGGCAGTCGGCGGCGCCCGCCTCGGCGAGGGCGGCGGCCAGTGCCAGGAGCCTGCCGCGCAGCCGGCCCTCGTCGGCGCCGCCCGGGGGTACGGAGGCCAGTGCCCAGGAGGAGTGCAGGTCGGCCATGCGCGGCGGCGCGCACAGCAGCGGACGCGGGTCGGTGCCGTCCTCCGCCGCCTCCAGGACCTCCCAGGCCCGGTACAACTCGGCGGTCAGGAGATCGCGGCCCGCGACGGAGACCTGCGTGGTGCAGGAACGCACCGGAGCCGTCGGCGTCAGCACCGTGACAGGGTCACCCGTGGCCGCCGCCCCGCCCACCGTCTCGTCCCAGTCCCACGCCGCCCAGGTCGCGAAGAAGTGCCGGAGCAGCGCGAGCGGCGGCAGGCCGCCGGCCTCATGGGCGGTACGCGCGGCGAGTACGGCCCAGGCGAGGCCCGGCAGTCCGCCGCAGGGCGCGGAGTCGAGGCCCCTCGCCGCCGCCCACGCCTTGACGTCCCGGGCGAGAGCGGCGAAGGCCTCCCGGCAGGGATCCGCCGCCACGAGTACCGCATCGGCGTCGGTCACCGCGCTCAGCGCGACGGCCGCCGCGTCGCCCAGCTCGGAGCGGCGGGCGACCGCCTCGGCGGGGGAGAGGGGCCCGGTCGCCACGGTGACCAGGTCGACCCGGAGGCCGTCGAGCCGCCAGCGCAGGCCCGGCACCCGGGCGCCGGACACCTCGCGCAGGTCGCGGGCCTCCGGGAAGGCGGCCGTCAGCCGTGAGTGCACCCCCGACGGTTCCGAGGCGCCGGGCAGGGCCGCGACCAGGTCGAGGTCCGCGCCGGGCAGCGCGCAGCCCATGCGCCGGGAGCCGACGACGTGGACGCGGGCGCCGGGGAGGGCGGCGGCGACCCGGTCCGCCACTCCTTCGGTCGCCATGGGCGGAGGCGGGCCCAGCTCCACCCGTACCCCGTAGTGATCGGAGACGTACAGACCCTCCGGGCCGGGGACCTCGCCGGTCAGGGCCGCCGACCGGGCGCGCAGCCGTTCCGTGCGCAGCAGGATCCTGTCCAGCCGGGAGACGCGGCCGGAGAGGGAGGAGACGGCGGCCAGGGGGTTCACGGACGGGTCGAAGGTCGGGGTGCGGTCGGCGGGGCCGTGCACCTCGGTCCAGGCATCCGTCATCGCCAGGCGGTTCTGCGGATGGTCGCCGCCGTCGTTGAAGTCGCCGACGAGCAGGAGCTCGCCGTCGATCGCCGCCAACCCCGTCGCCAGATCGGCCAGCTCGGTGTCGCGGCGGGAGGCTCCTTCGGGGGAGTGGTCGCTGCTGAGGTGGGTCACGGCCACCGTGACGGGGCCCTCGGCCGTCTCGACGACGGCGGCGGCCACCGCCTTGTGCGGGCCGAGCACGTGCAGGGCCGCCTCGCTCACCGGCAGCCGGCTGAGCAGCAGGAGGCCGCAGTCGGGTACGTCGTGGTTCGCCGGGTCGGTGGCGAGGACGTATCCGTCCCGTATCCAGTCGCAGGACAGCAGCAGTTCCAGCAGCGCGGGCTCCGTCTCCTGGAGCGCGATGACGTCCGCGTCCGCCGCGCGCAGGGCGTCGAGCAGGAGCGGGCGGCGGCGGGCGGTGTCGATGCGGTCGCTGTCGTAGCGGTCCCAGAGCGTGTTCCAGGTGAGCACCGTCAGCGAACCGGCCGGGCCGCCCGGGGGCCGGCCGGGCGACGGCTCCCAGGTGCCCGTGGAAGGGGAGAATGCGTGCGGGACGCGGGAGGTGAAGCAGGGGGACGGGAGGCGGCGCGGGCTGCGCACCCGGCCCGCGTCCGTCGCGTCGATCCGGTCCGTGCCCGAGGACCGGTCCCACACCACTTCGCCGTCCGCCTCGAAGAACAGCACCCGGTGCCAGGGGATGTCGCCGCCGGGCGTGAACCGCTCCAGCGGCACCCGCTTGGGGTCCCGGCCGCGCTGGGCGACGCCCAGGACGAAGCGTGCCGGGTCGAAGCGGGCGTCCCAGCGGACCCGGTGGTAGATCTCCTCGCTCGTACGCATCAGGTCCGGTCCTCCACGGTTCCGCTCGTGCCGATGTACCAGGTGCGGTGGGCCTGGCCGGGGTACGGGGGTACGAAGCGGCGCAGCTGGGCGGCCAGGACATCCGGGGGCACGGGGTGGCTGCGCCGGGCGTTGCGCGCGGTGAGTTCGTCCGCGCCGATCCAGGCCACGGCGTGGGTGACCAGGGCGTCCCTGCGCCGGGCGACCGTGTGGATCAGGGAGCGCTGGCGCGGGTTGAGCGAGGTGGCGTCCCAGACCACGGTCGCGCCGGGGACGAGGGCGGCGTCGAGGCGCTCCAGCCCCTCGCGCAGGACGTCCGCGTTGCCGCTCTGGTCGGCGCGCGATCCGCGGGACTCGCGCAGGTCGTCGAGCGAGAGATACGTGGCGATGCCCGGCAGACCGCGGCCGAACGTGCTCTTGCCGCTGCCGGAGGGGCCGGCCAGGTGGATCAGGCGCGGGAAGTCGCCGGACCGCCACCGCCAGGTCGCGGCGAGCGCCTCCTCCGCGGTGCTGACGCGGCCCAGCGCGTACGCCTCGCGGGCCTGCGCCAGGCAGCGGGCGGCGGTCTCCGGCTCCAGGCCGGCGAAGGCCTCGGACAGGCCGGACGGTTCCGCCACGTCCGCCGCGTGCAGCGCCGACCACTCCACCTGCTCACGGGCCTCGGGCGTCTCGGCCAGGGCCCCGGCCAGCGCGTGCAGGACCGGCAGGCCGGCGGCGAGCGCCATCCGGGCCAGGCCGCCGTGGCGCTCGTCGTCCGGGTAGGGGCGGTGCAGGGAGGGGTACAGGCCGACCAGGTCCGCGACGCGCCGGGCGAGCGGCATCCCGAGCGGTCCGGCGAGCGCCGGGGCGAGTGCGGCCCGGCGGGTGCGGTGCAGCAGGGCGGCGAGCACCCCGGCCAGCCGGTCGTCGCCGGTGCTGCCCCGTGCGTCCAGGGCGTCGGCCGTCGCGAGGGCGGCCGGTGCGTCGCCGGGTCCGGTGCCGCCCGCGGCGCCGGAGAGCGCCGCGGGGTGCGCCGGGGCGCTCTCCGGCGCGCCACCCGTCCCGGCGGCGACCGCCGCGGCGAGCGCCGCCGGGTCCACCGGGGCGCCCGAGCGCACGGCCCACAGGGCGGCGGCCGGGCCGAGCCCGTTCTCCACCACCGCCGCGTGCATCCAGTGGGTGTCCGTCGTCACATGGCCCGGCCGCACCCACTTCGCCACCCGCCGCTTGAACGCCGCGGCCGGGAAGGTCTCGGCGGGCCGGACGACGTACCCCTCCTGCCGCTCCGTGTCCGGTCTCAGCGCGCGCAGCGCCTTCTCGGCCCGGGCGTCGAACACGCCGCGCCACAGCACGGGCGGCGTCGGGACGCCCAGGTCACGCAGGAAGTCCACGGTCAGGTCCCAGTCCAGGCAGACCTCGCCGTCCCAGACGGAGAAGCCGTAGAAGTGGCTCGCCAGGTCCTCGTACGGGATCGAATGGCGGGCGAACATGTTCTCGCCGCAGATCCGCCACCCCGCCGGGATGCGCGGGCCGATGCGGCCCTGGAGAGCCTTGACGCGGCCGCGGGAGGGATGGTGCGCAGAGTCGAGGGAGCGGGCGTGCAGCCCGTCCGCGTACAGCGTGGTGTTCTCGCCGTCCAGCTTCTCGGTGACCACGACCTCGGAGCCGGTCAGCCCGGCGAGGTCGGTCAGACGCACGTCGTCCGAGGTGGCCCCGGGTGACCAGGGCAGATGCGGGGTCCGTGGATAGTGCGTACGCATGTTCTGTGCCCCCGTGAGTCGCCGTCCCGGCCGGTCACACTAGGGGCGGGGGCCTGTGGCGCTCGACCCAATATCGCGGCAGGGAGGACGGGCCGGTCCTCACGATTCGTGCCCGCGTTTGACCACGGTGGCGCGGGGGGTAAGATCCTCCGCCCGATTGGCCAGGCTCGTGCCCCGTATGGCACACTGACCAGGTTGCTCGGTTGAGTGTCAATGCTGCGCGCCTCCCGCCGGGAGGACCGGAAGCGAGTCCCACAGTACTCGTCGGCCCTGTAAGGGCCGGACGTACGGGAATCTTTCGGGAAGCGTATGTGTGGCACCGGCCAGGCGCCCGGTGGGGTTTCACCCCCGGCAGCGCGGTCTCAGGCCCGCACCCCCTTGGTTGGGATCTCCTTCGGGAGATTTTCGTAGAGGGGATGCGACACGCCCGACCGCGTGGGTCGGAGGCGGAGTTACTAGAACCCCGGGTTCCAGAGCGTTACGAGAGACAGGACTACTAGTAGCCATGGCGGGACAGAAGATCCGCATCCGGCTCAAGGCCTACGACCACGAGGTCATCGACTCCTCGGCGAAGAAGATCGTCGAGACGGTGACCCGCACTGGTGCGTCGGTCGCGGGCCCGGTGCCGCTGCCCACTGAGAAGAACGTGTACTGCGTCATCAAGTCGCCGCACAAGTACAAGGACTCTCGCGAGCACTTCGAGATGCGCACGCACAAGCGCCTCATCGACATTCTCGACCCCACGCCGAAGACGGTTGACTCGCTGATGCGCCTCGACCTTCCGGCTGGCGTCGACATCGAGATCAAGCTCTGAGGGGACGGGCCGAGATGAGCAAGAACATCAAGGGCGTCCTGGGCGAGAAGCTCGGTATGACCCAGGTCTGGGACGAGAACAACCGGGTTGTCCCGGTGACCGTCGTCAAGGCCGGTCCGTGCGTCGTGACGCAGGTTCGTACGAACGACAGCGACGGCTACGAGTCGGTCCAGATCGCCTTCGGCGAGATCGACCCGCGCAAGGTGAACAAGCCCCTCAAGGGTCACTTCGCCAAGGCCGACGTGACTCCGCGCCGCCACCTGGTGGAGCTCCGCACCCCTGACGCCAGCGAGTACACGCTGGGCCAGGAGATCACCGCCCAGGTGTTCGAGTCCGGCGTCAAGGTTGACGTCACGGGCAAGAGCAAGGGCAAGGGCTTCGCCGGTGTCATGAAGCGTCACAACTTCAAGGGCCTCGGCGCCGGCCACGGCGTCCAGCGCAAGCACCGTTCCCCGGGTTCGATCGGTGGCTGCGCCACCCCTGGGCGTGTCTTCAAGGGCATGCGCATGGCCGGTCGTATGGGTAACGAGCGCGTCACCACCCAGAACCTGACCATCCACGCGGTTGACGCGGAGAAGGGTCTGCTCCTCATCAAGGGCGCGGTCCCCGGTCCGAACGGCGGCCTCGTCCTGGTCCGTACCGCGGCCAAGGGGGCTTGAGGTAATGAGCACCATTGACATCCTTTCGCCGGCAGGCGACAAGGCCGGTACCGTCGAGCTCCCCTCGGAGATCTTCGACGCGAAGACCAGCGTTCCGCTGATCCACCAGGTCGTCGTCGCACAGCTGGCTGCTGCCCGTCAGGGCACGCACAAGACCAAGACCCGCGGCGAAGTCCGTGGTGGTGGGCGCAAGCCGTACCGCCAGAAGGGCACCGGCCGCGCCCGTCAGGGCTCGACCCGCGCGCCGCAGTTCGTCGGCGGTGGCGTCGTCCACGGCCCGCAGCCGCGTGACTACTCGCAGCGCACCCCCAAGAAGATGAAGGCCGCCGCCCTGCGCGGTGCCCTCTCCGACCGGGCGCGTCACTCCCGCATCCACGTCGTCACCGGCGTGGTCGAGGGTGGAGTCTCCACGAAGGCCGCCAAGTCGCTGTTCGGCAAGATCTCGGAGCGCAAGAACGTGCTCCTGGTCGTCGACCGCAACGACGAGGCCGCGTGGCTCTCCGCACGCAACCTGCCCCAGGTGCACATCCTGGAGCCGGGCCAGCTGAACACGTACGACGTGATCGTCTCTGACGACGTGGTCTTCACCCAGGCCGCCTTCGAGTCCTTCGTGTCTGGCCCCCAGACCGCTGAGACCGAAGGGAGCGACGCCTGATGAGCGAGGCGACCGTTACCAGCAAGACCTACTCCGACCCGCGTGACGTTCTCGTCAAGCCGGTTGTTTCGGAGAAGAGCTACGCGCTGCTCGACGAGAACAAGTACACGTTCATCGTCGCGCCCGGCTCCAACAAGACCCAGATCAAGCAGGCCGTGGAAGCGGTCTTCTCGGTCAAGGTCACCGGGGTCAACACGATCAACCGTCAGGGTAAGCGCAAGCGCACCAAGACCGGTTTCGGCAAGCGCGCTGACACCAAGCGCGCCATCGTGACCCTCGCTGAGGGCGACCGTATCGACATCTTCGGCGGCCCGACCTCCTAACGGAGGTCGAGTCGTCCGGAATCGGACGAGGACTGAGAAATGGGTATCCGCAAGTACAAGCCGACGACCCCGGGCCGTCGTGGCTCCAGCGTCGCCGACTTTGTCGAGATCACGCGGTCCACGCCGGAGAAGTCGCTGGTCCGCCCCCTGCACAGCAAGGGCGGCCGTAACAACACCGGTCGTGTGACCGTTCGCCACCAGGGTGGTGGCCACAAGCGCGCCTACCGCGTGATCGACTTCCGTCGTCACGACAAGGACGGCGTGCCGGCCAAGGTCGCGCACATCGAGTACGACCCGAACCGCACCGCGCGCATCGCGCTCCTGCACTACGCGGACGGCGAGAAGCGCTACATCATCGCGCCGCGTGGCCTGGGTCAGGGCGACCGTGTCGAGAACGGCCCGGCCGCCGACATCAAGCCCGGCAACAACCTGGCGCTGCGCAACATCCCGGTCGGTACGACCATCCACGCCATCGAGCTGCGGCCCGGCGGCGGCGCGAAGTTCGCCCGTTCCGCGGGTGCCTCCGTGCAGCTGCTGGCGAAGGAGGGCACCATGGCCCACCTTCGTATGCCGTCGGGTGAGATCCGCCTGGTCGACGCCCGCTGCCGCGCCACGATCGGTGAGGTCGGCAACGCCGAGCAGTCGAACATCAACTGGGGCAAGGCCGGCCGTATGCGCTGGAAGGGCGTTCGCCCGTCCGTCCGCGGTGTCGCGATGAACCCGGTTGACCACCCGCACGGTGGTGGTGAAGGCAAGACCTCCGGTGGACGTCACCCGGTCTCGCCGTGGGGTCAGAAGGAGGGTCGTACTCGCTCGCCGAAGAAGGCATCGAGCAAGTACATCGTCCGCCGCCGCAAGACGAACAAGAAGCGCTAGGAGCGGGTTTAGATGCCGCGCAGTCTCAAGAAGGGGCCCTTCGTCGACGGCCACCTCGTCAAGAAGGTGGATGTCCAGAACGAAGCTGGCACCAAGAACGTCATCAAGACCTGGTCCCGTCGCTCGATGATCATCCCGGCCATGCTGGGTCACACCATCGCGGTGCACAACGGCAAGATTCACGTCCCGGTGTTCGTCACCGAGTCGATGGTCGGCCACAAGCTCGGCGAGTTCTCGCCGACTCGCACCTTCCGCGGCCACGTCAAGGACGACCGGAAGTCGAAGCGCCGCTAGCGCGGGGTGGAAACGACTATGACTCACACCGAAGGGACAACCATGGAAGCCAGGGCCCAGGCGCGGTACATCCGCGTCACGCCCATGAAGGCCCGCCGAGTGGTGGACCTCATCCGTGGCATGGATGCCACGGAGGCTCAGGCGGTCCTGCGTTTCGCCCCGCAGGCCGCGAGCGTGCCGGTTGGCAAGGTGCTTGACAGCGCCATCGCCAACGCTGCACACAACTACGACCACCCTGACGCCTCTTCGCTGGTCATCAGCGAGGCGTACGTGGACGAGGGCCCGACCCTGAAGCGGTTCCGTCCGCGTGCTCAGGGCCGTGCCTACCGGATCCGTAAGCGGACCAGCCACATCACCGTGGTCGTCAGCAGCAAGGAAGGAACCCGGTAATGGGCCAGAAGGTAAACCCGCACGGGTTCCGGCTCGGCATTACCACGGACTTCAAGTCCCGTTGGTACGCCGACAAGCTGTACAAGGACTACGTCAAGGAAGACGTCGCCATTCGTCGCATGATGACGAAGGGCATGGAGCGAGCCGGCATCTCGAAGGTTGAGATCGAGCGCACCCGCGACCGCGTCCGCGTTGACATCCACACCGCCCGCCCGGGCATCGTCATCGGCCGCCGCGGCGCCGAGGCCGACCGCATCCGTGGCGAGCTGGAGAAGCTGACCGGCAAGCAGGTCCAGCTGAACATCCTCGAGGTCAAGAACCCCGAGGTTGACGCTCAGCTGGTGGCCCAGGCCGTCGCCGAGCAGCTCTCCTCCCGCGTCTCCTTCCGTCGCGCCATGCGTAAGAGCATGCAGAGCTCGATGAAGGCCGGCGCCAAGGGCATCAAGATCCAGTGCGGCGGTCGCCTCGGCGGCGCCGAGATGTCCCGCTCGGAGTTCTACCGCGAGGGCCGCGTGCCCCTGCACACCCTCCGTGCGAACGTTGACTACGGCTTCTTCGAGGCCAAGACGACCTTCGGCCGCATCGGCGTGAAGGTCTGGATCTACAAGGGCGACGTCAAGAACATCGCCGAGGTCCGCGCCGAGAACGCTGCTGCCCGTGCGGGCAACCGCCCGGCCCGTGGCGGCGCTGACCGTCCGGCCGGCCGCGGTGGCCGTGGTGGCGAGCGTGGCGGTCGCGGCCGTAAGCCGCAGCAGTCGGCTCCGGCCGCCGAGGCCCCCAAGGCCGAGGCGTCCGCCGCTGCTCCGGCTGCTGAGAGCACCGGAACGGAGGCCTGACCGAAATGCTGATCCCCCGTAGGGTCAAGCACCGCAAGCAGCACCACCCGAAGCGCAGCGGTATGTCCAAGGGTGGCACGCAGGTTGCGTTCGGCGAGTACGGCATCCAGGCGCTGACCCCGGCGTACGTGACGAACCGTCAGATCGAGTCCGCTCGTATCGCGATGACCCGTCACATCAAGCGTGGCGGCAAGGTCTGGATCAACATCTACCCGGACCGTCCCCTGACGAAGAAGCCTGCCGAGACCCGCATGGGTTCCGGTAAGGGTTCTCCCGAGTGGTGGATCGCGAACGTCAAGCCGGGCCGGGTGATGTTCGAGCTGTCCTACCCGAACGAGAAGATTGCTCGTGAGGCGCTCACCCGCGCTGCTCACAAGCTTCCGATGAAGTGCCGGATTGTTCGGCGCGAGGCAGGTGAGTCGTGATGTCGGCCGGTACCAAGACGTCCGAGCTGCGCGAGCTGGGCAACGAGGAGCTCCTCAACAAGCTCCGCGAGGCCAAGGAAGAGCTGTTCAACCTCCGCTTCCAGGCGGCGACCGGACAGCTCGAGAACCACGGCCGGCTCAAGTCCGTCCGTAAGGACATCGCCCGGATCTACACCCTGATGCGTGAGCGCGAGCTCGGCATCGAGACGGTGGAGAGCGTCTGATGAGCGAGAAGACTGTGACTGAGACGAACACCGACCGCGGTTTCCGCAAGACCCGTGAGGGTCTCGTCGTCAGCGACAAGATGGACAAGACCGTCGTCGTCGCTGTCGAGGACCGCGTCAAGCACGCGCTGTACGGCAAGGTCATCCGCCGTACGAACAAGCTCAAGGCTCACGACGAGCAGAACGCCGCCGGCGTCGGCGACCGTGTCCTCCTCATGGAGACCCGGCCGCTGTCCGCCACGAAGCGGTGGCGCATCGTCGAGATCCTCGAGAAGGCCAAGTAATTCCTGAGGGGCTTCCCCTTCAGGCAGGTTCCGCCAGGCTCGGCGGGGGCCCGTTCCGGTAACGGAGCGGCCCCCGCCGGGAACCGGCAGACGATCAGGAGATAGACGTGATCCAGCAGGAGTCGCGACTGCGCGTCGCCGACAACACGGGTGCGAAGGAAATTCTCACCATCCGTGTTCTCGGTGGCTCGGGTCGCCGCTACGCGGGCATCGGTGACGTCATCGTCGCCACCGTCAAGGACGCGATCCCCGGTGGCAACGTGAAGAAGGGTGACGTCGTCAAGGCCGTCATCGTTCGCACCGTCAAGGAGCGTCGTCGTCAGGATGGCTCGTACATCCGCTTCGACGAGAACGCCGCCGTCATTCTGAAGAACGACGGCGACCCCCGCGGCACCCGTATCTTCGGCCCGGTGGGCCGTGAGCTGCGCGAGAAGAAGTTCATGAAGATCATCTCGCTCGCGCCGGAGGTGCTGTAAGCATGAAGATCAAGAAGGGCGACCTGGTTCAGGTCATCACCGGTAAGGACAAGGGCAAGCAGGGCAAGGTCATCGTTGCCTACCCTGCTCAGGACCGCGTCCTCGTCGAGGGTGTCAACCGGGTCAAGAAGCACACCAAGGCCGGTCAGACCGCTCGCGGTTCCCAGACCGGTGGCATTGTGACGACCGAGGCCCCCGTCCACGTCAGCAACGTGCAGCTGGTTGTTGAGAAGGACGGCAACAAGGTCGTTACTCGCGTCGGCTACCGCTTTGACGACGAGGGCAACAAGATCCGCGTTGCCAAGCGCACCGGTGAGGACATCTGATGACTACCACCACTGCGCCGCGTCTCAAGACGCGCTACCGCGAGGAAATCGTCGGCAAGCTGCGTGAGGAGTTCTCCTACGAGAACGTCATGCAGGTTCCCGGTCTGGTCAAGATCGTGGTCAACATGGGTGTGGGCGACGCCGCCCGCGACTCCAAGCTGATCGATGGCGCCGTGCGCGACCTCACCACGATCACCGGTCAGAAGCCGGCCGTCACCAAGGCCCGCAAGTCGATCGCGCAGTTCAAGCTGCGCGAGGGGCAGCCGATCGGCTGCCACGTCACCCTCCGTGGTGACCGCATGTGGGAGTTCCTGGACCGTACGCTGTCGCTCGCGCTTCCGCGTATCCGTGACTTCCGTGGCCTGTCGCCGAAGCAGTTCGACGGCCGTGGCAACTACACCTTCGGTCTCACGGAGCAGGTCATGTTCCACGAGATCGACCAGGACAAGATCGACCGGGTCCGGGGCATGGACATCACCGTGGTCACCACGGCGACCAATGACGACGAGGGTCGTGCCCTCCTTCGTCACCTCGGCTTCCCGTTCAAGGAGAACTGACCGTGGCGAAGAAGGCTCTGATCGCTAAGGCCGCCCGTAAGCCGAAGTTCGGCGTCCGGGGTTACACCCGGTGCCAGCGCTGCGGCCGGCCCCACTCCGTCTACCGCAAGTTCGGCCTGTGCCGCGTGTGCCTTCGTGAGATGGCTCACCGTGGCGAGCTGCCGGGCGTGACCAAGAGCTCCTGGTAATTCTCCTTCGCCCCTTGGGCGTTGGGAATCACCGGAGACTCTCGGTAAGCATCTGGTCGGCAGGAGCCCGGCCTCACATGCCGTAGGCTTGTGGGGTTGGGCGCCTGCCGCCCAAGACCGACTTACTACGCCGTAGGTCCCCGCACCGCACCCGTCCTGCCTCTGAGTGGGGAGAGGGATGGCGCATACAGGAAACCCCGGCGAGAGAGGCCGAAGGCCAACTCATGACCATGACTGATCCCATCGCAGACATGCTCACGCGTCTGCGTAACGCGAACTCGGCGTATCACGACGACGTCACGATGCCGCACAGCAAGATCAAGTCGCACATCGCGGAGATCCTCCAGCAGGAGGGCTTCATCACGGGCTGGAAGGTCGAGGACGCCGAGGTTGGCAAGAACCTCGTCCTCGAGCTGAAGTTCGGCCCGAACCGCGAGCGCTCGATCGCCGGCATCAAGCGAATCTCGAAGCCGGGTCTGCGTGTATACGCAAAGTCCACCAATCTGCCGAAGGTTCTCGGCGGCCTGGGCGTGGCGATCATCTCCACGTCCCACGGTCTCCTGACCGGCCAGCAGGCCAGCAAGAAGGGCGTAGGTGGGGAAGTCCTCGCCTACGTCTGGTAGTCGGGAACGGAGGAATAGCTCATGTCGCGAATCGGCAAGCTCCCCATCCAGGTTCCCGCCGGTGTGGACGTCACCATCGATGGCCGCACGGTCGCGGTGAAGGGGCCCAAGGGCACCCTCTCGCACACCGTCGCGTCGCCGATCGAGGTCACCAAGGGTGAGGACGGCGTCCTGAACGTCGCCCGCCCGAACGACGAGCGTCAGAACAAGGCCCTTCACGGCCTGTCCCGCACGCTGGTGGCGAACATGATCACCGGCGTGACCACGGGATACATCAAGGCGCTCGAGATCAGTGGTGTCGGTTACCGCGTCCAGGCGAAGGGCTCCAACCTGGAGTTCGCCCTGGGCTACAGCCACCCGATCCTGATCGAGGCCCCGGAGGGCATCACCTTCAAGGTGGAGTCCCCCACGAAGTTCACCGTCGAGGGCATCGACAAGCAGAAGGTCGGCGAGACCGCGGCCAAGATCCGCAAGCTGCGGAAGCCTGACCCGTACAAGGCCAAGGGCGTCAAGTACGCCGGCGAGGTCATCCGCCGCAAGGTCGGAAAGGCTGGTAAGTAGCGATGGCATACGGCGTAAAGATCGCCAAGGGCGACGCGTACAAGCGTGCCGCTCTCAAGCGTCGCCACATCCGCGTCCGCAAGCACATCTCCGGTTCGCCGGAGCGTCCGCGCTTGGTTGTGACGCGTTCCAACCGCCACATGGTGGCTCAGGTCATCGACGACATCGCGGGCCACACGCTCGCGTCGGCGTCGACCCTGGACGTCTCCATCCGTGGTGGCGAGGGCGACAAGAGCAGCCAGGCCAAGCAGGTCGGCGCCCTGGTCGCCGAGCGTGCCAAGGCCGCAGGCGTCGAGGCCGTCGTGTTTGACCGCGGTGGTAACCAGTACGCCGGGCGGATTGCCGCTCTGGCTGACGCCGCCCGTGAAGCCGGGCTGAAGTTCTAAGCCCCGGTTCCTACGCACAGCGGACGTAACAGAGAGAGGTAAATCCAATGGCTGGACCCCAGCGCCGCGGAAGCGGTGCCGGTGGCGGCGAGCGGCGGGACCGGAAGGGCCGTGACGGCGGCGCTGCTGCCGCCGAGAAGACCGCGTACGTCGAGCGCGTCGTCGCGATCAACCGTGTCGCCAAGGTTGTGAAGGGTGGTCGTCGCTTCAGCTTCACCGCGCTGGTCGTGGTGGGCGATGGTGACGGCACCGTCGGTGTCGGTTACGGCAAGGCCAAGGAAGTTCCCGCGGCCATTGCCAAGGGCGTGGAAGAAGCCAAGAAGAACTTCTTCAAGGTTCCGCGTATCCAGGGCACCATCCCTCACCCGATCCAGGGCGAGAAGGCTGCGGGCGTCGTTCTGCTCAAGCCTGCTTCCCCCGGTACCGGTGTTATCGCCGGTGGCCCGGTGCGCGCCGTTCTGGAGTGCGCCGGCGTTCACGACATCCTGTCGAAGTCGCTCGGTTCTTCGAACCCGATCAACATCGTGCACGCGACCGTGGCGGCCCTCCAGGGCCTGCAGCGTCCCGAGGAGATCGCGGCTCGCCGTGGTCTGCCCCTCGAGGACGTCGCCCCCGCGGCTCTGCTTCGTGCGCGTGCGGGAGCGGGTGCGTAATGGCCCGTCTCAAGATCACGCAGACGAAGTCGTACATCGGCAGCAAGCAGAACCACCGCGACACCCTGCGTTCGCTCGGGCTCAAGCGCCTGAACGACTCGGTTGTCAAGGAGGACCGCCCCGAGTTCCGCGGAATGGTTCACACCGTCCGCCACCTCGTGACGGTTGAGGAGGTCGACTGACATGGCGGAGAACAAGCCGCTGAAGGCGCATGACCTCCGGCCTGCCCCGGGTGCCAAGACCGCCAAGACCCGTGTGGGTCGTGGTGAGGCATCCAAGGGTAAGACCGCTGGTCGTGGTACCAAGGGCACCAAGGCCCGTTACCAGGTTCCGGAGCGCTTCGAGGGTGGGCAGATGCCCCTCCACATGCGTCTCCCGAAGCTCAAGGGCTTCAAGAACCCGTTCCGCACCGAGTACCAGGTCGTGAACCTGGACAAGCTCGCGACGCTCTACCCCGAGGGTGGAGAGGTCACGGTGGCCGACCTGGTCGCCAAGGGCGCTGTGCGCAACAACCACCTCGTCAAGGTCCTCGGACAGGGCGAGATCTCCGTGGCACTGCAGGTTTCGGTTGACGCCGTCTCCGGCTCCGCCAAGGAGAAGATTGCCGCTGCGGGCGGCACCGTCACCGAGCTGGTCTGAGACAACTCGGACCATTCGGTGACCTGAACATCCAACCGGGGATGCCTCTCATATGGGGCATCCCCGGTTGGTCGTTCCTAGGGGGGCATGTACGCCGGTAAGGTGGCCTCCGTTGCTGTGGTAAGCCCTGGGCGCAAGCGCCTTGGGCCCTTTGGCTATCACTTATTCATCGAACCTCAAGACCGTCACCTCTACGCATTGCGCGGGGGTCGCAGGAGGCACCGTGCTCACCGCGTTCGCCCGGGCGTTCAAGACGCCCGACCTGCGCAAGAAGCTGTTCTTCACGCTCGGCATCATCGTGCTCTACCGGCTCGGGGCGCACATCCCTGTGCCGGGAGTGAGCTACGAGAACGTCCAGACCTGTGTTGACCAGGCCAGTAAGGGCAACAACAGCCTCTTCGGCCTGGTGAACATGTTCAGCGGTGGTGCACTGCTGCAGATCACGATCTTCGCGCTCGGCATCATGCCGTACATCACGGCCAGCATCATTCTTCAGCTGCTGACCGTGGTGATTCCCCGACTCGAGGCGCTCAAGAAGGAGGGGCAGTCCGGCCAGGCCAAGATCACGCAGTACACGCGTTATCTGACGGTCGCGCTCGCCATCCTCCAGGGCACCGGTCTGGTGGCCACCGCACGCAGCGGTGCGCTCTTCAGCGGCTGCCCGGTCGCCGACCAGATCGTCCCGAACCAGTCGATGTTCACGACGGTCGTCATGGTCATCACGATGACCGCCGGCACGGCCGCCGTCATGTGGCTCGGTGAGCTCATCACCGACCGCGGCATCGGCAACGGCATGTCGATCCTGATGTTCATCTCGATCGCCGCCAGCTTCCCCGGCGCCATCTGGGCCATCAAGACGAGCGGCAAGCTCGCGGACGGCTGGATCGAGTTCGCGACCGTCATCCTGATCGGCTTCGTGATGGTGGCGCTCGTCGTCTTCGTCGAGCAGGCCCAGCGCAGGATCCCGGTCCAGTACGCGAAGCGCATGATCGGCCGCAGGTCGTACGGTGGTACGTCCACGTACATCCCGCTGAAGGTGAACCAGGCGGGTGTGATCCCCGTCATCTTCGCTTCTTCGCTGCTCTACATCCCGGCCCTGATCGTCCAGTTCTCCAACTCCACCGCGGGCTGGGCGACCTGGATCCAGGACCACTTCGTCAAGGGCGACCACCCGTACTACATCACCGCGTACTTCCTGTTGATCGTGTTCTTCGCCTTCTTCTATGTGGCGATCTCGTTCAACCCCGAGGAAGTCGCCGACAACATGAAGAAGTATGGTGGCTTCATCCCGGGTATCCGGGCAGGTCGACCTACTGCCGAGTACCTGAGCTACGTGCTCAACAGGATCACTTGGCCGGGCTCGCTGTATCTGGGTCTGATCGCTCTTGTGCCGACGATGGCGTTGGCAGGCTTCGGTGGGGCCAACCAGAACTTCCCGTTCGGCGGGACGAGCATCCTCATCATCGTGGGTGTGGGTCTGGAAACCGTGAAGCAGATCGAGAGTCAGCTCCAGCAGCGCAATTACGAAGGGTTCCTCCGCTGATGCGAATCGTCCTCGTCGGCCCGCCGGGTGCCGGCAAGGGAACGCAGGCTGCGTACCTTGCCAAGAACCTGTCGATTCCGCACATCTCCACGGGCGACCTCTTCCGCGCCAACATCAGCCAGGGCACCGACCTTGGCAAGCAGGCCCGCGCCTACATGGACGCGGGACAGCTGGTGCCGGACGAGGTCACGATCGGGATGGCCAAGGACCGCATGTCCCAGCCGGACGCGGTCAACGGCTTCCTGCTCGACGGCTTCCCGCGCAACGTGGGTCAGGCCGAGGCCCTCGATGTGATGCTCAAGGACGAGGGCGTAAAGCTGGACGCGGTACTCGACCTCGAAGTCCCCGAGGACGAGGTCGTGAAGCGCATCGCGGGCCGCCGGGTCTGCCGCAACGAGAGCGCGCACGTGTTCCACGTGACGTACAACCCGCCGAAGACCGAGGGTGTCTGCGACACCTGTGGCGGCGAGCTGTACCAGCGCGACGACGACAGCGAAGAGACGGTCCGCACCCGGCTCGAGGTCTACCACACGCAGACCGAGCCGATCATCGACTACTACAGGGCGCAGAACCTGGTGGTCACCATCTCCGCGCTCGGCAAGGTCACCGATGTGACCGAGCGGGCCATGGAGGCTCTGAAGTCCGACAAGGGCTGAGAGCACACCCGTAGTACATGCAGTGCAGTCGGCCGCGGCGTCCTTGGGCGCCGCGGCCGACTGTTTGCCGCCGTATCGTGGATTACCCGCCCCTTCACCTCCCTCCCGGAAAGGCGCCGCAGCATGGTGCAGATCAAGACCCCCGAGCAGATCGCGAAGATGCGTGAGGCGGGGCTGGTGGTCGCTGCCATCCACGCGGCCACCCGTGAGGCGGCGGTGCCCGGCTCCACCACGCAGGACCTGGACCAGGTCGCCCGCAAGGTGATCGCCGACCACGGCGCGAAGTCGAACTTCCTCGGATACGGCGGGTTCCCCGCGACGATCTGCACCTCGGTGAACGAGGTCGTCGTCCACGGCATCCCGGACGACAAGACCGTCCTCAAGGACGGCGACATCATCTCCATCGACGCCGGCGCGATCGTCGACGGCTGGCACGGCGACGCGGCCTACACGGCCTTCGTCGGCACCGGTCACGCTCCGGAGCTCATCGAGCTGTCCCGGGTGACCGAGGAGTCGATGTGGGCCGGCATCGCCGCGATGAAGGTGAACAACCGCCTGGTCGACATCTCGAAGGCGATCGAGTCCTACATCCGCCGCCAGCCCCGTCCGGCGACGGGCAAGTACGGGATCATCGAGGACTACGGCGGGCACGGCATCGGCACCGAGATGCACATGGACCCGCACCTGCTGAACTACGTCGCCCGCAAGCGCGGCAAGGGCATCAAGCTGGTCCCGGGTCTCTGCCTGGCCATCGAGCCGATGGTGTCGCTCGGCACGGCCCGTACCGAGGTGCTGGAGGACGAGTGGACCGTCATCACCACCGACGGCACCTGGTCCTCCCACTGGGAGCACTCCATCGCCCTCACCGAGCAGGGCCCGCTGGTCCTGACCGCCCCGGACTGCGGCCGCGAGCGGCTGGCTCCGTACGGGGTGGAGGTGGCACCCGACCCGCTGGGCTGAGCTCCGTCCGGCGGGCGGAGCCCCGGCGCGGCGGGCCGAAGCCTGTGAGGCGCCCCGGCGCCGAGCTCGCGAGGTCTGCGTGGGGGAGGGGCCGGGGTGGAGGTGGCACCCGACCCGCTGGGCTGATTGACGGCCACCCGGAGGTCTAAGGATCAGCCGCGGTGGGCAAACTTGACGGATTCGTCTTTTGGAGTCCGCTGACGTAGACTGACTCGTCGGCTCTCGTGCATCCGTGTGTCCGCATACGAGTGACCGAAGTCGATCAAGGTAGCCGATTCGAAAGGCGAAGCGTGGCCAAGAAGCAAGGTGCCATCGAAATTGAGGGCACCGTGATCGAGTCCCTCCCGAACGCCATGTTCAAGGTGGAACTCCAGAACGGTCACAAGGTCCTCGCGCACATCTCCGGCAAGATGCGGATGCACTACATCCGTATCCTCCCGGACGACCGGGTCGTGGTGGAGCTCTCCCCGTACGACCTGACGCGTGGCCGGATCGTCTACCGCTACAAGTAGATCTTGCCCGCATCCCGCTTCGGCGGGGTGGTGGCACTGACCCGGAGAACCTGACATCCCATGAAGGTCAAGCCGAGCGTCAAGAAGATCTGCGACAAGTGCAAGGTGATCCGCCGTCACGGTCGGGTCATGGTCATCTGCGACAACCTGCGCCACAAGCAGCGCCAGGGCTGACGCACGACCCCCTCGCATCTCGCAGTACTTCGCGCGACGCACGTAAACGTACATACGCAGTGCCCGTCCAAGCCACGGCTGACGACACCTCCGGCGGGGGCCGGGGACCCGGACGTACCACCTCTCACCGAGAGGTCGGCGGTCGGGAGTGGCACTGCGGAAGACCCCCGAAATAACAACTGGAGCCATTGAATGGCACGCGTTTCAGGTGTTGACATCCCGCGCGAAAAGCGCGTGGAGGTTGCCCTCACCTACGTCTTCGGTATCGGGCGCACCCGGTCCAAGGAGATCCTCGCCGCCGCAGGCGTGAACCCGAACACCCGCGTTCGTGACCTGGCCGAAGAGGACCTGGTCAAGATCCGCGAGTACGTGGACGCCAACCTCCGCACCGAGGGTGACCTTCGCCGCGAGATCCAGGGCGACATCCGCCGCAAGATCGAGATCGGCTGCTACCAGGGCATCCGCCACCGTCGCGGTCTGCCGGTCCACGGCCAGCGCACCAGCACGAACGCCCGTACCCGCAAGGGTCCGCGTCGCGCGATCGCCGGTAAGAAGAAGCCGGGCAAGAAGTAGTCCTCAGCGGACGCACTGCGAGCGTCCGGATCCCCGGACATCCGCAGCATCCAGCGGTCTTCGCTGTAGGACCGATCACCTCCCCTCTCCATCTGGAGTCAAGACATGCCCCCCAAGGGTCGTCAGGGCGCAGCCAAGAAGGTGCGTCGCAAGGAAAAGAAGAACGTCGCTCACGGCCACGCGCACATCAAGAGCACGTTCAACAACACCATCGTCTCGATCACGGACCCCTCGGGCAACGTGATCTCCTGGGCCTCCGCCGGCCACGTCGGCTTCAAGGGCTCGCGCAAGTCCACCCCCTTCGCCGCGCAGATGGCCGCCGAGTCGGCCGCCCGCCGCGCGCAGGAGCACGGCATGCGCAAGGTTGACGTCTTCGTCAAGGGTCCGGGCTCCGGCCGCGAGACCGCGATCCGCTCCCTGCAGGCCACGGGCCTGGAGGTCGGTTCGATCCAGGACGTCACCCCGACGCCGCACAACGGCTGCCGTCCGCCGAAGCGTCGCCGCGTCTGATCCGCCACGGCCGGTGACGGCCGTGTCCGGTCAATAGCGTGGATTCGGGCGGTATGCCTCTTCGGAGGCATGCCGCCCGTATCCTTGTTTCATCTGTCGGGTGTCAAATAGTGGGCGCCCACGACTGAAGGATTCACACATGCTTATCGCTCAGCGTCCGTCGCTGACCGAAGAGGTCGTTGACGAGTTCCGCTCGCGGTTCGTCATCGAGCCGCTGGAGCCGGGCTTCGGTTACACGCTCGGCAACTCCCTGCGCCGCACGCTCCTCTCCTCGATCCCGGGTGCCGCTGTCACCAGCATCCGTATCGACGGTGTCCTGCACGAGTTCACCACCGTGCCGGGCGTCAAGGAGGACGTGACCGACCTCATCCTCAACATCAAGCAGCTGGTCGTCTCCTCGGAGCACGACGAGCCGGTCGTGATGTACCTGCGCAAGCAGGGTCCCGGCCTGGTCACCGCTGCCGACATCGCCCCGCCGGCCGGTGTCGAGGTCCACAACCCGGACCTCGTCCTGGCCACGCTGAACGGCAAGGGCAAGCTGGAGATGGAGCTGACCGTCGAGCGCGGTCGCGGCTACGTCTCCGCCGTCCAGAACAAGCAGGCGGGCCAGGAGATCGGCCGGATCCCGGTCGACTCCATCTACTCGCCGGTGCTCAAGGTCACGTACAAGGTCGAGGCGACCCGTGTCGAGCAGCGCACCGACTTCGACAAGCTGATCGTCGACGTCGAGACCAAGCAGGCCATGCGTCCCCGTGACGCCATGGCGTCGGCCGGCAAGACCCTGGTCGAGCTGTTCGGTCTGGCGCGCGAGCTCAACATCGACGCCGAGGGCATCGACATGGGCCCCTCGCCCACGGACGCCGCTCTCGCCGCCGATCTGGCGCTGCCGATCGAGGAGCTGGAGCTCACGGTCCGCTCGTACAACTGCCTCAAGCGCGAGGGCATCCACTCGGTGGGCGAGCTCGTGGCCCGCTCCGAGGCGGACCTGCTCGACATCCGCAACTTCGGTGCGAAGTCGATCGACGAGGTCAAGGCGAAGCTGGCCGGTATGGGCCTGGCGCTGAAGGACTCGCCTCCCGGCTTCGACCCGACCGCCGCCGCCGACGCGTTCGGCGCGGACGACGACGCGGACGCCGGTTTCGTGGAGACCGAGCAGTACTGAGTCGCCTCCGGACGGGGTGCCTGTCCTTGACGGGCACCCCGGACCGGGCGAGGGCTTCGCCCTCAATCGCCGGACGGGCTTGATCGCGGCTCGTACGCGAGGGCCCCGTCCTACCGAACTTCCGCGTGGCGACCGCCGCGCGGGAACTGACACCGGTACCTGATACGGCCGGTGCAGCACACAAGGAGAAAACCATGCCTCAGCCCGCCAAGGGTGCCCGTCTGGGCGGCAGCGCTGCGCACGAGAAGCTTCTTCTCAACAACCTCGCGAAGTCGCTGTTCGAGCACGGCCGCATCACCACGACCGAGGCCAAGGCCCGCCGCCTGCGTCCGGTCGCCGAGCGTTTCATCACCAAGGCGAAGAAGGGCGACATCCACAACCGTCGCCTGGTGCTGCAGTCGATCACGGACAAGGGCATCGTGCACACGCTCTTCACCGAGATCGCGCCGCGGTACGAGAACCGCCCCGGTGGTTACACCCGCATCACCAAGATCGGTAACCGTCGTGGCGACAACGCCCCGATGGCCGTCATCGAGCTGGTCGAGGCCCTGACCGTGGCGCAGGCCGCCACCGGTGAGGCCGAGGCCGCCACGAAGCGCGCGGTCAAGGAAGACGCCCTCAAGAAGGACGAGACCCCGGTCGAGTCCGTCGAGGACGCCAAGCCGGCCGAGGCCGACGAGGAGTCCAAGGACGCCTGAGCGTTCTGAGACCTCTGGGACGGGCCCGCATCACCCTTCGGGGCGGTGCGGGCCCGTTTCGCTGTGTACGGATCTTGAGAGGATCGCTGGTGTGAGTGACGTGGTGGAGCCCGGCTTCGTACGGGTGCGGCTGGACCTGGCCTATGACGGCAAGGACTTCTCGGGCTGGGCGAAGCAGACCGGCCGGCGGACCGTTCAGGGGGAGATCGAGGATGCGCTGCGGACCGTGACCCGCTCCTCGCGCACCTACGACCTGACCGTGGCCGGGCGTACCGATGCCGGGGTGCACTCCCGGGGCCAGGTCGCACATGTGGACCTGCCGGACGAGGTGTGGGCCGAGCACGCTCCGAAGCTGCTGCGGCGGATGGCCGGGCGGATGGCGCCCGATGTGCGGATCCGGCGGATCGAGGAGGCGCCGGCCGGGTTCAACGCCCGCTTCTCGGCCCTGTGGCGCCGGTACGCGTACCGGATCTCGGACGGGCCCGGCGGCGTCGATCCGCTGGTACGGGGTCATGTGCTGTGGCACGACCGGGAGTTGGACCTCGTTGCGATGAACGCGGCGGCGGCGCGCATGACGGGGGAGCACGACTTCGCCGCGTACTGCAAGAAGCGCGAGGGCGCGACGACCATCCGGACGCTGCAGAAGCTGAGTTGGGTACGTGACGAGGCGTCCGGGATCATCACCGGGACCGTGCAGGCCGACGCCTTCTGCCACAACATGGTGCGGGCACTGGTCGGGTCGATGCTGTTCGTGGGGGACGGCCGCCGCCCGTCTCCGTGGCCGGCCGAGGTCCTCGCCGCACGGGTGCGCGATCCCGGGGTGCACGTGGTGCGGCCGCACGGGCTGACGCTGGAGGAAGTCGCCTATCCCGCCGACGAGTTGCTCGCGGCCAGGGCGGTGGAGGCGCGCAACGTGCGGACGCTGCCGGGGGCCGGCTGCTGCTGACGGCCGGTCAGGATGCCCGGCGTGCGCGCTTGCGCAGCGCGGAGGTGAGGGAGCCCGCCAGGTACAGCGCCGCGCCGCTCAGCAGCGAGGCGCGGAACCAGCCGACCCGCGGGCTCCACCAGGCGAGGACCGCGGCCGTGCCCACGACCGCCAGCGCGGCGGTACGCGTCAGCCACCAGCGGGCCGTCCGCGGGCTGCCGTCGTCCGGCGCGGACGGGTGGCTGCCCGTGCTCGTCGTCATCGTGTCGCGCATCCCCGCCAGGATCGAGCGGCGGACCTGCACCCGGGCCCCCGGGATCCCGCCGAGGATCTCGGTGTCGCCGCCGAAGCCGGGCGGGACGGGCGGCAGACCGAGGGCGGTCACCAGGTCGGCCTGGTGGCGGACCGGGTCGCCGGTGGCGCGCAGGATGTGGGCCAGCGGGCGCGGGTCCGCCACCCGGTACAGACGGGCGAGGTCCGCGGCGGTGTCCTGCACGTCGGCGTGGTCGGGGGCGGGGGACTCGGCGTCCCAGGTGTGCGTGGCGGTCCGCCTGCCCTGGTGGAGGGCCGTGACGGTGCAGCGCTCGGGGGTGCGGTGCAGGATCAGGGCGGGCCAGGTCTCACCCGTCGTGAAGGTCTCCGCCGCCGCGGTCAGCGGCTCCTCCGGGAGCAGCGCCGCCCGTCGTCCGCGCGCGGCCTCGGGGACCAGTTCGACATAGCTGTAGCCCTCGCCCGCCGGGGCCGTACGCAGTGAGAAGCCGCAGATCAGGGCCGCCTGGGCGACGGCGGCCGGGGGCGCGGGGACGATCGCGACCGCGCGCGGGGTGAGGGCCGCCCAGTCGGGGGCGACGGCGGGCGGCTCGGGCGGGCGGCCGAAGAACGGGATCTCCGCGGCCAGGTCCAGCCGGACGTCGGACCGGGCTTCGAGGAACTCGGCCCGGGGGTCGCCGAGCCGGTTCCACGGGTACTCGGTGGCGTGGACGCCGATGGCCCGGAACACGTCGAGGGCCTCGGCCGACCGGCCCGACATGATCAGCAGCAGGGCCAGTTCGTTGCGGAATCCGGCGGCCTCGCGGTCGCCCGCCCCGTCGTAGGTGTCGGAGAGGGCCAGGGCGCGGGTGAGGGCCGCGTCGACCTTGGGGCCGTACGGGTCGGGGCCCTCGGGCTCGTCCGCCTCGGACAGCCGGTACTCCAGCGCGGCCTGGAGCGGCAGGGAGTGCAGCCGGGAGCCGGGCGGGGCGGAGGCGGCCACCCGCTCCGCGTACCGGAACATCTCCTCGTGCGAGCCGTACCACTTGGCGCACAGGTACTGGAGCGCCTGCGCGTGGCAGCCGAAGTGGTGCGGGTCGCGGGCCTCGGCCTCGGCGAGATACGCGTCGAAGACCTCGCGCGGGGCCTGCATGCCGCGGGCGTGGGTGAGCGCGATGCGCCAGGGGACCGGGTCCGCGGGGTTGAGCTCGGCCGCGGCGCCGATCACCGGCACGGCGTCCTCCAGCAGCGCGAAGAAGGCCTGGAACTGGTCCTGTTCGACGTCCTTGGCACGGGCGCCCGTCCGTACCTGCCACGCCTGGTGGAGGTGGAAGTCGGCGACGACGAGGAGGGCGTCGGGGTCCTCGGGGGACTCCGCCAGCCAGGCGTCCAGCCAGCCGTCGTGGTGCAGCGCGGTCCGGGCCAGCCGGCTCACGTACGCGTCCCTGCGCTCCCACTGCGCGTGCGCCCGGGTCGAGGCGAGGAGCTCCTTGGCCGGGGCGTGGTCGCCGGCCGTCGCCGCGGTGAGGGCGGCGCGCAGCGGGGCGTCCGGCGGGTCCAGGACCACCGCCTCGTCGGGCGCCAGGTCGGCACCGATGGCGTCGCGGTGGCGCAGGATGCGCAGGAAGGAGACCAGGAAGACGAGACGCACAGCAGCGGTTCTCCGCATCCGGGAGGGTGACTGAACCGAAGGACGGGCGGTCAGGCGGTGGGGACGGCGGTGGCGGCGGCCGAGGCCTGGACCTCGCCGCGGTGGCGGATCTGGCGGAAGGTGAAGTTCGTCAGGTCGTCGCCGACGGCGAACACGTTCCTGTCGCTCTTGGTGACGTTCTTGCCGCTGGTGAAGCCGCCCACCGTGAAGTAGGCGTACCGGCCGTAGGAGTTGGCGGTGCGCCGGCAGACCGCGCCGCCGCGGCAGAACGTCGGCACCCCCGCCCCGCTCAGCGACGCCAGGCCCCCGCTGGCCTGCTGGGCGGCCTTCCTGGCCTGGGCCTCGGTCTCGAAGACCGCGAGGCCGACGGTCACGGCCACGCCGCTGCGGCTGTACGTGGCCCGGACGACCTGGTCGCAGCCGTTGTTGGTGAGGATCGAGCCGAGCGCGCCCTGGGTGGTCGTGGCGCACTTCGTGGTGCGGTGCGTCGCGCCCTTGGCGTAGACGCGGTCACCCATCGTCAGCTTCTTGCCGGGGAAGAAGGCGTCCACGGTGACGGGCGCCCGGTCCTTGCGCACGTCGGATATGTAGTCCTTCGGATCCGGCGGGGGCGCCGGGGCCACCGACGAGAACGACGGCTCCGGCACCGCCGACTGGCTCGGCAGATCGGTCGCCGACGGCAGCTCGCTCGCGTTCTTGCCGGACGAGCCGCCGGAGTCGTTCTTGTTGGTCGAGATGACCGCCGTCGCCACGATCGCGGCGACGGCGGCGGTGGCCAGCGCGCCCCCGCCGATCATCAGCCACCTCTTGCGCCTGGCGCGTGCCGCCGATGCCTCGGCCAGTGCCGCCCAGTCCGGAGTCCCAGTGCCCCCGGGCCCCCAGGAGGGCCCCCCTTGCCCAAAGCTCATGGGCCGAATCCTAGGCCCTTTCGTTCGAATCATGCCGGGCTCCCGGGGCCCGGCGCGCACACCTGCGGCGTTGTCGTCCATCACCGATGCTCCGCAGCGACTCGCCTCCTCCGCCTTGCAGCCGCACGCACCGGGCCCGGCTCCCTGATCCGTCCTGATTCGAACGCAAGGGCCCGGGCCCCGGGTAATCCGGTTGGGCCAGGGCTTCGCCGACCGTGACAATGCTTGGCATGGGACATCTTGAAGCAGGCCATCTCGAGTACTACCTACCGGACGGGCGGGTACTGCTCGGCGATGCCTCGTTCCGCGTCGCGGACGGTGCCGTCGTCGCCCTCGTCGGGGCCAACGGCGCCGGGAAGACCACGCTGCTGCGGCTGCTCGCCGGGGAGATCCAGCCGCACGGCGGCTCGGTCTCGGTGAGCGGCGGGCTCGGCGTGATGCAGCAGTTCGTCGGCTCGGTGCGCGACGAGCGCACGGTGCGGGACCTGCTGGTGTCCGTCGCCCAGCCCCGGATCCGCGAGGCCGCGCAGGCGGTCGACCGGGCCGAGGAGCTGATCCTCACCACCGACGACGAGGCCGCGCAGATGACGTACGCGCAGGCACTGAGCGACTGGGCGGAGGCGCGCGGGTACGAGTCCGAGACGGTCTGGGACATGTGCACCATGGCCGCGCTCGGCGTCCCGTACGAGAAGGCGCAGTGGCGCGAGGTGCGCACCCTGTCCGGCGGTGAGCAGAAGCGGCTGGTGCTGGAGGCGCTGCTGCGCGGGCCCGACGAGGTGCTGCTGCTCGACGAGCCGGACAACTATCTGGACGTCCCCGGCAAGCGCTGGCTGGAGGAGAAGCTGAAGGAGACCCGTAAGACGGTCCTCTTCGTCTCCCACGACCGGGAGCTGCTCTCCCGCGCTGCCGAGAAGATCGTCAGCGTGGAGCCCAGCCCGGCCGGCAGCGACGTCTGGGTGCACGGCGGCGGCTTCGCCACGTACCACCAGGCCCGCAAGGAGCGCTTCGCGCGCTTCGAGGAACTGCTGCGCCGCTGGGAGGAGGAGCACGCCCGGCTGAAGGCGCTCGTCCTGCGGATGCGGCAGCAGGCGGCGAACAGCCCCGACATGGCGAACCGCTACCACGCGATGCAGACCCGCTTCAAGAAGTTCGAGGAGGCCGGCCCGCCGCCGGAGCCGCCGCGCGAGCAGGACATCAGGATGCGGCTGCGCGGCGGCCGGACCGGGGTGCGGGCGGTGACCTGCACGAACCTGGAGCTGACCGGCCTGATGAAGCCGTTCGACCTGGAGATCTACTACGGCGAGCGCGTCGCCGTCCTGGGCTCCAACGGGTCGGGCAAGTCGCACTTCCTGCGCCTGCTGGCGGGCGAGCCGGTGGCGCACACGGGGGAGTGGAAGCTCGGGGCGAGGGTGGTGCCCGGCCACTTCGCGCAGACCCACGCCCATCCCGAGCTGCTCGGCAAGACGCTCGTCGAGATCCTGTGGACGGAGCAGGCGAAGGACCGGGGCGGCGCCATGTCCGTACTGCGGCGCTACGAGCTGGAGCGGCAGGGGGACCAGCCGTTCGAGAAGCTGTCCGGCGGTCAGCAGGCCCGCTTCCAGATCCTGCTTCTGGAGCTGGCCGGCACGACGGCCCTGCTGCTGGACGAGCCGACCGACAACCTGGACCTGGAGTCGGCGGAGGCCCTTCAGGACGGCCTGGAGGTGTACGACGGCACCGTGATGGCCGTTACGCACGACCGGTGGTTCGCGAAGTCCTTCGACCGGTACTTGGTGTTCGGTTCGGACGGGTTCGTACGGGAGACGGCGGAGCCGGTGTGGGACGAGCGGCGGGTGGAGCGGGCGCGGTGACCTTGGGCCGGTCCGAGGTGCGGGGCCCTTGGGCGGGCGGCGGGGTTCCTCGGTCCTGCCCCCGGTCCGGGGTGCGGGGTTCCGTCCTCAAGCGCCGGACGGGCTTGATGTGGTGCGGGTCGCTCCGCGGGGCTGGGGGTGCGCCCATGCCTGTGGTGGGGGTCCGGGGAGTCCCCGCAGGGGCTGGCGTACGACCCGGGGCAATCACGTACCCGGGCGCAATTCAAGCCCGTCCGGCGATTGAGGACGGAACCCGCACTCCCGGACCGGGGCAAGGTCCGGACCCCCGTCGCCGCCCGCCCAAGGGCCCCGTTTTGACCCGTCCGGGGCCGGGCGGGTACTGTCGTGGTTTGTTATACGTATTGGCTTCGTCGTTCTCACGCGAAGGGCCTTACGTAGGTTCCCTGGAGCAGTTACCAGTGGTTCGCATACGGGCAGCGTCTCCGGCATTGTGAGCCCCAGCTGCATGATCGCTTCAGAGGTGCCGTGTGTCTGGACCCCATCCACTGAAGAAGCGAAGGCTACGAAGTGCGTACGTACAGCCCCAAGCCCGGCGATGTCACTCGCCAGTGGCACATCATTGACGCCGAGGACATCGTCCTCGGCCGTCTGGCCACCACGGCTGCGAACCTCCTCCGAGGCAAGCACAAGGCGATCTACGCCCCCCACATGGACATGGGCGACTTCGTCATCATCATCAACGCCGACAAGGTTCACCTGTCCGGCAACAAGAAGACCCAGAAGATGGCGTACCGCCACTCCGGTTTCCCGGGTGGTCTCCGCTCGGTTCGTTACGACGAGCTGCTCGCGAAGAACCCCGAGAAGGCCGTAGAGAAGGCCATCAAGGGCATGATCCCCAAGAACACCCTGGGCCGCCAGATGATCTCGAAGCTGAAGGTCTACGCGGGCGACCAGCACCCGCACGCTGCGCAGCAGCCGGTCCCGTTCGAGATCACCCAGGTCGCGCAGTAGTTCCGGCCTCCCCCCAAAGACGTAAAGAAAGATCTGAGGAGCATCGTGGCCGAGACCACTGTTGAGACCCCCATCGAGGGCACCGAGGGCGAGGAGACCTTCGCCGAGGTGACCACCTTCGAGTCCGAGGTCCCCGTCGAGGGTGAGTACACCTCCGAGTCGCTCGCGGGCCGCTTCGGCGACCCGCAGCCCGCGGCCGGCCTTGGCCGTCGCAAGAACGCCATCGCCCGCGTCCGGATCATCCCGGGCACCGGCAAGTGGAAGATCAACGGTCGCACCCTTGAGGACTACTTCCCCAACAAGGTGCACCAGCAGGAAGTCAACGAGCCCTTCAAGGTTCTCGAGCTCGACGGTCGCTACGACGTCGTGGCCCGCATCTCGGGTGGCGGTGTCTCCGGTCAGGCCGGTGCCCTGCGCCTCGGTGTGGCCCGCTCGCTGAACGAGGCGGACGTGGACAACAACCGCGCCACGCTGAAGAAGGCCGGCTTCCTCTCCCGCGACGACCGTGCGGTCGAGCGCAAGAAGGCCGGTCTCAAGAAGGCCCGTAAGGCCCCGCAGTACAGCAAGCGCTAAACCGCCTGCTCAACCGCGTTACACGTTCGCCCCGGCGGCACTCTTCGTGCTGCCGGGGCGTTCGTTTATTGACAGCCTCGGGCATATAACGGCATAAGGCGTTCATAGGCTTGATGTGCTGGTTGCTTACTTAGTCTGATTTTTTTGCGTTTCGGAGCACCTTCGGAGGACACCAGTGGGACGACTCTTCGGCACGGACGGCGTGCGCGGTGTCGCCAATGCGGACCTGACGGCCGAGCTCGCGCTCGGTCTCTCGGTCGCGGCGGCACACGTACTGGCCGAGGCAGGCACCTTCGAGGGCCATCGGCCGACGGCGGTGGTCGGCCGCGACCCACGTGCCTCCGGGGAGTTCCTGGAGGCCGCCGTGGTGGCCGGGCTGGCCAGCGCGGGCGTCGACGTCCTGCGCGTCGGCGTGCTGCCGACCCCGGCCGTGGCCTATCTCACCGGCGCTCTGGGCGCGGACATCGGCGTGATGCTCTCGGCCAGCCACAACGCCATGCCGGACAACGGTGTCAAGTTCTTCGCCCGCGGCGGCCACAAGCTCGCCGACGAGCTGGAGGACCGCATCGAGACGGTCTACGAGCAGCACCGCACCGGTGAGCCGTGGGCCCGTCCCACCGGCGCCGGAGTCGGCCGCGTCAGCGACTACGCGGAGGGCTTCGACCGGTACGTCGCCCACCTCATCGGGGTGCTCCCCAACCGCCTCGACGGCCTGAAGGTCGTCCTGGACGAGGCGCACGGCGCCGCCGCCCGCGTCTCGCCCGAGGCGTTCGCACGGGCCGGTGCCGAGGTCGTCACGATCGGCGCCGAGCCGGACGGGCTGAACATCAACGACGGCTGCGGCTCCACGCACCTGTCGCTGCTGCGCGCCGCCGTCGTCGAGCACGGGGCCGACCTCGGCATCGCGCACGACGGTGACGCCGACCGCTGCCTGGCGGTGGACGGCGCGGGCGAGGAGATCGACGGCGACCAGATCCTGGCCGTACTGGCCCTCGCCATGCGCGAGGCCGGTCAGCTGCGCAAGGACACCGTGGTCGGCACCGTGATGTCCAACCTCGGCTTCAAGATCGCCATGGAGCGCGAGGGCATCCAGCTCGTCCAGACCGCCGTCGGCGACCGCTACGTCCTGGAGTCGATGAAGGCCGAGGGCTACGCCCTGGGCGGCGAGCAGTCCGGCCACGTCATCGTCCTGGACCACGCCACGACCGGCGACGGCACGCTGACCGGCCTGATGCTGGCGGCCCGCGTCGCCGCCACCGGCCGTTCGCTCGCCGAGCTCGCCGGAGTGATGGAGCGCCTGCCGCAGGTCCTCGTCAACGTCCCGGACGTCGACAAGTCCCGCGTGTCCACCTCCCCGGAGCTGGCCACGGCCGTCTCCGAGGCCGAACGCGAGCTGGGCGCCACCGGCCGCGTGCTGCTGCGCCAGTCGGGTACGGAACCGCTGGTACGGGTCATGGTCGAGGCGGCCGACATCGAGCAGGCGCGCGCGGTGGCCGGACGGCTGGCCGACGTGGTGAAGTCCGCGCTGGGCTGAGCCGCCCGTGACTCCCGGAAGGACCCGGCCGTGAGGCCGGGTCCTTCCCGCGCTCCGCGGCAGCCGGCCGCACCCCAGCGCGTCGAGGACGCGGGCCGGGCCGGCCGCGAGGGCGGACCGGCTCGTCCGCGTCGTCCATCTCGGCGATGTGCCACGGTGCCGGAGGGCGCGGCGCTGCCGGGCCCTCGCCCGCGGGCCGTCCTGTCCTACGCGTCGGCCGCCGCAGGCGGCTTCGGGTGGGCCGCATACCAGCGCAGGGCCGCCATCCACAGGGCCTTCTGCGCCAGCAGCGTCAGGGTTCCCGCCAGGACGATCCCGCCGAGGTTCGCCAGCAGCTGCTGGATGGAGCCCGTCATCTGGTCGAAGTCGTTGTAGCTGAACGCCACCGCCGCGTTGGCGGCGGCAGGCACCGTCGTCACCGAGATCGCGACGCCGATGAGGGCGCCGGACTTCGCCGAGGTGAGCGAGAGCGTCCCGGCGACGCCCGCGAGGAGGGCCACCACGAAGGACATCCAGTCCGGCTGCCAGACGAACGCCGTGTTCGGCCGGGGTGCCTCGATCATCGACTCGTTGAACAGGCCGAGGGCGTCCAGCAGCCAGGCGAAGCCGGCCGTCAGCACCATGGCCGCGGCGAAACCGCCGACCAGGGCCCACAGCGACCGCCACACCAGGCGCGGGGCGCGCTGCACCAGCGCCGTGGAGAT
The DNA here is from genome assembly GCF_044756845.1 of Streptomyces sp. NPDC091416. NCBI lineage: Bacteria > Bacillati > Actinomycetota > Actinomycetes > Kitasatosporales > Streptomycetaceae > Streptomyces > Streptomyces sp. NPDC091416. Next base: position 899,481 of record NZ_JBIVTU010000001.1, on the reverse strand, counting down.
CCCGGCGAGCGGCCCGAACTCCGGGCCCACCGCCATCGCGCCCACGATCAGGATCGCGTTGTCGAGCATCACACCGCAGGCGGCGAGCATCGTGGCGACGGCGAGGAACGCCACGTAGGTGATGCTGAACGTCGACTCCTCGTGGGTGACGTCCGTCAGCTCCTCCCACAGCACCGCGTCCGCGCCCTCGCCCGGCGCCTCCTCCTCGGCCCGGTCGGCGCGGGCGGAGAGCGTCAGGTCCATCTTCTCGACGGTGATCGCCCCGTACTCGGCGACCCCGAGCTCCCGCAGGGCCCCGATCAGCTCGTCGCCCGCCTCGCGCGCCACGTCGCACAGCACCACGTCACCGACCGGGTCGCGCGCGACCCCCGGCAGCACCGCGAGGTGGGCGGTCCCGACGGTCGCCTCCAGCAGGTCCGTCACCTCGCCCGTCCGGTCGGCCGGGACGATCAGACGCAGATGCAGCACGGTGCACCCTTTCCGGAGTCAGAGCTTGCGCAGGGACAGGCGCTGGACCTTGTGGTCGGGGCCCTTGCGCAGCACCAGCGTGGCACGGCCGCGGGTCGGCGCCACGTTCTCCACCAGATTGGGCTTGTTGATGGTCCGCCACATCGTCGCCGCGTACTCCATCGCCTCGGCCTCGGAGACCTGCGTGTACTTGCGGAAGTACGAGGACGGGTCCTGGAACGCCGTGGCGCGCAGCTTGCGGAAGCGGTTGAGGTACCAGGTCTCGATGTCCTCGGGCCGCGCGTCCACATACACGCTGAAGTCGAAGTAGTCCGCGAGCCCGACCCTGGTCCGGCCGTCCTTGCCCGGCAGGGCGGGCTGCAGCACGTTCAGTCCCTCGACGATGAGGATGTCCGGGCGCCGTACGGTGAGCCGCTCGCCCGGCACGATGTCGTAGATCAGGTGCGAGTAGACGGGGGCAGTCACCTCGTCCTTGCCCGCCTTGATGTCGGCGACGAAACGGGTCAGGGCGCGCCGGTCGTACGACTCCGGGAAGCCCTTGCGCGACATCAGGCCGCGGGCGTGCAGCTCCTTCATCGGCAGCAGGAACCCGTCCGTGGTCACCAGCTCCACCCGCGGGTGCTCCGGCCAGCGGGCCAGCAGCGCCTGGAGGATACGGGCGCTGGTGGACTTGCCCACCGCGACGCTGCCCGCGACCCCTATGACGAACGGCGTCCCGCGCTGTTCCCCGTGCCCGTTGCCCGCGTCCCCGAGGAAGGTGTTCAGCGCGCCGCGCAGGCCGGAGGTGGCCTGGACGTACAGGTTCAGGAGACGGGAGAGCGGCAGGTAGACGTCCCGTACCTCGTCGAGGTCGATGACGTCTCCGAGCCCGCGCAGCCGCTCCACCTCGTCGGCGGTCAGCGGCAGCGGCGTCTTGTCGCGCAGCGCGCTCCACTCCGCCCGGGAGAGGTCGACGTACGGCGTCGCGGCGGGCTCGGCGCGTCGGTTCGTGCTCCGTGTCGGCGAGGTGATCACAGGTTCATTGTTGCGGGAGTTCGACGGGAGTTCGAACGGGGCGAGGGGTGGGCTCGGTCACGTGGCGGACCGGGCCCACCGGGTGCCCGTACGTCCTAGGCGTGCTCCTCGGTGGCGTGGGAGTCGGTGAGGGTGAGCGCGCCGCCCGCCGTGACCAGGCCGACGACGACCGCCAGCACGGCGTAGGTGATCCGCTCGCCGTGGAAGAACGACGCCACCAGGCTGTCGCTCCAGGTGCCCGCGGGCAGCTGTGTGGTGACCAGCGCGGCGATCAGCGTGCCGACCACGGCGGTGCCGACGCTGCTTCCGACCTCCTGGGCGGTGTCGTTGAGCGCGGTGCCCATCGAGGTGCGGTTGCCGGGCATCGCGTCGACGAGCGCGATGGCGCAGATCGTCATGACGGTGCGCAGGCCGACGGTCATCAGGACCATGCAGGCCGCGATGACGCCGTACCCGTGGTCGACGCCCCAGGCCAGGCCGGCCAGCGCGCCGGCCAGACAGACCGCGCCGACCAGGCAGGCGATGCGGTGGCCGAACCTCTTCGCCAGCCACTCGGAGAGCGGGGTCGCGAGGATCATGGTCACGATGAGCGGCAGGTTCGCCAGGCCGGCCCGTACGGGGCTCCACCCGTAGGCGTACTGGAAGTGGAGGATCAGCCCGAACATCACGGCGGCCATCGCGATGGCGGTGCCGATCTGCGCGATGGCGGCGCCGCGGACGGTGCCGTTGGAGAAGATACGCAGGTCCAGCATGGGCGAGGCGCTGCGGCGCTCGTGCCACACGAACGCGATGCCTGCGGCGAGGGCGCCGAGAACCGAGGCGAGCGTGGCCGTGGAGATCCAGCCGTGCTCGACGCCACTGGTCAGCGCGTAGCAGGCGAGGCCGATGGTGGTGACGCTCAGAGCGGCACCCGGCAGATCGAGCTTGTCGCGGGTCAGGTCCTGCGGCCGGTCGGCCGGGACGCCGAGCCGGACGCCGATGGCCGCGATCAGGGCGATCGGGGCGTTGACGATCAGGAGCCACTGCCACCGGACATGGGCCAGGGCGGTGCCGCCGAGGAGCGGACCGAGGACGAAGCCGGACATGCCGACGACGATCATCAGCGTCATCGCGCGCATCCGCAGCGCCTTGTCGTCGAACAGCCGGAAGACCAGCGAGTTGGTGATGGGGGCCATCGCCGCCGCGGCTATGCCGAGGCCGGCCCGCAAGGTGATGAGCTCCCCCGAGGTGCTGACCGCGACGACGGCCAGACTCAGCAGGCCGAACACCGCCAGACCGGCCAGCAGCACACGGCGGCGCCCGAGCCGGTCCGCCATCGATCCTGCCGTCAGCAGCAGACCGCCGAACGTCAGTGAGTAGGCGCCGGTGACCCACTGCAGCGAGGTCGTGCCGCTGTCGAGGTCCCGGCCGATCGTGGGCAGCGCGATCGAGAGCAGGGTGTTGTCCACCATCTCGACGAAGAAGGCCAGGCAGAGCGCGGCCAGGGGAATCCATGCGGCGCGCAGGGACGGATAGGTACGCGATGCGGCGGGCTCGGTGGAAGACGTGGTCGTGGTCATGGCGGGCCTCCTCTCGGGACGGTTGCCGAACATAGAACAACGTTCGACAATGGAACGTGGTTCGACCATAGAACACGGTTCGATAATGAAGCAAGCTGTGATTGGATGAATGGCATGACAGGCCCGCGCCCACGACCCGCCGACCGCCCTTCCCGGGGGCGTCAACGTGCCTCGCACTCGATCGAGGCCGTCCTCACCGCGGCCGTGGCGCTGCTCGACGAGGCGGGCGAGCAGGCGCTGACGCTTCGCGCCCTCGCGGCCCGGCTCGGCACCGGCGTCGGCTCCATCTACTGGTACGTCTCGGGCAAGGACGAGCTGCTCGACCGCGCCATCGACCATGTGCTCGGCGGGGTGCTGACCGCTGTCCGGGGCCAGGTCAGGAGCGACGACGCGATCGATGACCTGCGCGTGATGGCCGTCATGCTGTTCGACGCGATCGTGGACCGGCCGTGGCTGGGTACGCAGTTCATGCGCAACATCGCGGACCGGGGCAACTCGTTGCGGCTCTACGAGGCGCTGGGGGAGCAGACGCTCCGGCTCGACCTCACGCCGAAGCAGCGGTTCCACGCCGTGTCGGCCGTCGTGGGCGTCGTGGTCGGCAGCGCCGCCGACCTGGGGCAGGAGCCGCCCGAGGAGGTACTCGACGGCGCGGTGGACCGGGACGAGTTCCTCGGCCGCTACGCCACGATGTGGCGTGGGCTCGACGCCGAGGAGTATCCGTTCATGCACGAGATCGTCGACGAGTTCGACGGCCACGACGACAAGGAGCAGTTCCTCGCCGCGCTGGAGCTGACCCTGGCGGGCCTCCGGCTTCAGGCCGGGGCCTGAACCCGCCCCGTACCGCGGGCAGTCGAATGATCACCCGGCCTGCGGCGCGCGTCCGGGCCGTTGGTACGCTGCCGCCCCGCCGACCGGCCGTCGACGTCCGGGCCGGCGGAGTCACCTTTCCTTACGCAGCAATGAGGCGCGCATGAAAGCAGCAGGCAGAACCGGCGCCGTGATCACGCTGGCGGGGGCCCTCGCCCTCGTACCGATCACGGCGCCGACGGCGCAGGCCGCCGATACCGGGATCACGGTGTCGCGGATCGTCGTGAACGGCGGGAAGTCCGTGGTCGTGGGCACGTCGGACGTGCAGGAACCGTCCCTCTCGTTCAGGATCACCCTTCCGTCGGGATACAGCACCGCCAACCCCTTCGCGTACTCGGCGGATCCGTTCCTGTACCACGACACCACCCCCGCAAAGGGTGCGTACGGCGGCGGTCTCTACTCGGGTGGCTACACCTGTTACGAGAAGAGCTCCCGGATCGCGGACTGCGAGGGCACCGTGCGCATCGATCCGTACTACCGGCTGGACTCCAACAACGACGCGACGACCTGGAAGATCGGCGTCGCGGCAAGGCTCTTCAAGAGCAACGGGCAGCTCAAGGCCGAGGAGTACACGGCCACGTCCGGCCGCGTCCAGATCAAGCGCTGGGCCAGGGCCACGGTCAACGCCTCCCCGGAGCCGGTGGCCAAGGGGAAGACGCTCACCGTGACCGGCAGCCTCACGCGGGCCGACTGGGTGAAGCACAAGTACACCGGCGTCGCCTCGGGGCTCGCCCGGCTGCAGTTCTGCAAGAAGGGCAGCACCGTCTACACGACCGTGAAGTCCGTACGGTCGAGCTCCACGGGTGCGCTGAAGACGACCGTCAAGGCGTCCGTCGACGGTTACTGGCGCTGGACCTTCGGCGGGTGGGACACCACGGGAAGCGCCACGTCGTCCGGCGACTACATCGACGTGCGCTAGCGGGTGGCGGCACAACGCGAAGAGGCCGGTCCGGCGCACAGGGCACCGGACCGGCCTCTTCTCATGTCGTCATTCGCGTCGTACTAGTCCGTGCCGGACTCCATCGCGGCGCGGTCCAGCATCTCGTCGGCCTCGGAGACCTCGCCGCGGGAGGCGATGGCCTGGGCGCCGCCCTCGGGCAGGGAGCCGATCAGGCCGGTCGCCGCGGCCTGGGCCGCGCCGATGGCCGGGTTGGCGGTGCCGATCAGGCCGAGGCCCGCGTACTGCTCCAGCTTGGAGCGGGAGTCGGCGATGTCGAGGTTGCGCATCGTGAGCTGGCCGATCCGGTCGACCGGGCCGAACGCGGAGTCCTCGGTGCGCTCCATGGACAGCTTGTCCGGGTGGTAGCTGAACGCCGGGCCCGTGGTGTCGAGGATCGAGTAGTCCTCGCCGCGCCGCAGCCGCAGCGTGACCTCGCCGGTGACGGCGGTGCCGACCCAGCGCTGGATCGACTCGCGGACCATGAGCGCCTGCGGGTCCAGCCAGCGGCCCTCGTACATCAGACGGCCCAGGCGCCGGCCCTCGTTGTGGTACTGGGCGAGGGTGTCCTCGTTGTGGATCGCGTTGACCAGGCGCTCGTACGCGGCGTGCAGCAGGGCCATGCCCGGGGCCTCGTAGATGCCGCGGCTCTTGGCCTCGATGATCCGGTTCTCGATCTGGTCCGACATGCCCATGCCGTGGCGGCCACCGATGGTGTTCGCCTTCATCACCAGGTCGACGGCGGTGTCGAACTTCTCGCCGTTGATGGTGACCGGGCGGCCCTGGTCGAAGCCGATCGTGACGTCCTCGGTCTCGATCTCGACCGACGGGTCCCAGAACTTCACGCCCATGATCGGGTCGACGGTCTCCACACCGGTGTTCAGGTGCTCCAGGGTCTTCGCCTCGTGGGTGGCGCCCCAGATGTTGGCGTCGGTGGAGTACGCCTTCTCCGTGCTGTCGCGGTAGGGCAGGTCGTGGGCGACCAGCCACTCCGACATCTCCTTGCGGCCGCCGAGCTCCGTCACGAAGTCCGCGTCGAGCCAGGGCTTGTAGATCCGCAGGTGCGGGTTGGCGAGGAGGCCGTAGCGGTAGAACCGCTCGATGTCGTTGCCCTTGTACGTGGAGCCGTCGCCCCAGATCTGTACGTTGTCCTCAAGCATCGCCCGGACCAGGAGCGTGCCGGTGACGGCGCGGCCGAGCGGCGTGGTGTTGAAGTACGCCCGCCCGCCCGAACGGATGTGGAACGCGCCGCAGGTGAGCGCGGCCAGCCCTTCCTCGACGAGCGCCGCACGGCAGTCGACCAGACGCGCGAGCTCGGCGCCGTAGGCCTTGGCGCGGCCGGGCACGGAGGCGATGTCGGGCTCGTCGTACTGGCCGATGTCGGCGGTGTAGGTGCACGGGACGGCACCCTTGTCGCGCATCCACGCGACCGCGACCGAGGTGTCGAGGCCGCCCGAGAAGGCGATGCCGACGCGCTCGCCGGTGGGCAGGGAGGTGAGGACCTTAGACATAGGAAGATTATGCATCATCTCGCATGATCATGCAAAGCGAGTTCCTGTGCCCCGAAAACTCACCCTCACACGGCACCCCCGGGCCGTGCCCCGAGGCGGCAGCGAAGTCGTCGGCGACGCTTCCGTCCGGCCGTCCGTTCAGAACCGGCCCAACGCCAGACCGGCGAAGAAGGGAACGGGGATCAGCACCGTCATACCGAGCCAGACGCGCATCGACCAGCGCTCCTGGCGCGGCATGAGGACGTCGACCACGACTGTCAGGGCCAGGACGACGAGGCCGCTTGCCGCGGCAGCCTCCTTGTAGAAGGAGGCGAGGGCGTACGTGTCCCGGTCGCAGCCCGGTCCGCCGGTGGTGGTGCCGTTCGTGCAGTCCATCGGCAGGTAGTGCGTCACCAGCCAGTGGATGAACGTGCCGGGGAGGATCGCGCACACCCCGAGGGCGAGATTGGCCCCGGCGGCCACCCATGGTCCGCCCCCGGCCCGGCTCCCGCGATCGGTACCCGCGTCTTCGCTGCGCATGACTGCCCCCTGCGGCTTGGCGTGTACGGGCGTAGATGATCAGAGGCGCCCGCAGGGTTCCCCGGGCCGGGGACGCCTGGGCCGGCTTCGTCGCGTACACATCGGCCGGCTGGCCGCCGGTACGCAGCTCCCGCACGCCCCGAGGACCCGCCGCGCACACCCGCGCGGCGGGTCCTCGTCGCGTGACGGGCGCCGGAAAACCCATCCGTCACAGGCGTTTCAAGCGTCGGCGATTCGGCCACAGCCCGACGCTTCGCGGCTGCCCCGGTGCACGGGCGGGACCCGCGAACCCTTGTCGTTGCTGAGGCCGTACGCGTCCGGAATCGAGCGCGTTCGAATCCTCGCAGGCGTCGTTAGGCCGTGCACCGCCGAGCCATCCAGGTGCGGCACCGAGTCCCAGGAGGGACGCAGGTGACTGTGACTGACGCCTTGACCGCGCACTCGGATACACCCCCACCCCCACCCCCGGCCGAACTCGACTTCCAGGGCAAGCACGGCAAGAACCCGCTGGCAGAAGCCGGTTTCCGCACCATGTGCGGGCGACTGCCCGCCGTCCTGAAGCACACCGTCCGACGTGCCTGGGCGGTGGACCGGACCGCCGTTCTCGTTCTCCTTCTCTGCCAGCTCCTCACCGGCGCCGCGGCCGCCCTCACGCTTGCCTTCACCGCGAGGGCGATGACGTACCTGTTTGCCGCAGATCCCGTTTCCGAACGTCTGCACGGCGCTCTGCCCGCCCTGGTCGTGGTGACCGTCGCGGCGGGGGCGGGGCGCATCGGCATGGCGTTCGCCTCGTACGCCGAACGCCGCATCACGCCGCTGCTGATGACCGAGGCCGATGTGGCGCTGGTCGCCGCCGTGTGCCGGGTCGAGGCGGCGGCGTACGGCGAGGACGGCTTCGCGGACCGGCAGGAGGCCGCCGAAGTGGGCGTCACCCGCACCACCACCCTGGTCAGCGACGCCCAGCGGTTCATGGCCGCCGGTGTCCGCATGGTCGCCGCGGGCGGCGTCATCACCGTCCTGCACTGGGTCATGCTCCCCGCCCTGCTGCTCGCCGTGCTCCCGGCCGGGATCGGCGCCGTCCTCCGGGCCCGCGTCGACTACGAGACCCACTACCTCAACGTGGGCGACCGCAACGTGCGCGGCATGACGCGCTGGTGGGCGACCTCCGCCCGGTACGGCGACGAGGTCCGCGCCAACGGCATGACCGGCTATCTCCTGTACTGGTACCGGGCGCTGTCCGAGCGCATCGACCGGCGCACGCTGGCCGCCGCACCGCGCCAGTTGCGCATCGACGTGTCCACCAGCGCTGTCAGCGGTGTCTTCCTGACGGGCACCTGGGCCCTCCTCGCCTGGCTCGCCATCACGGGCACCGTCCCGCTGCCGGTCGCCGCGACCGCCGTCCTCGCCGTCCAGACCACCCTCGTCGCGCTCTCCCAACTCGTGATCCAGGGCGCCGCGCTGTTCCACACCTCGCTCTACCTCGCCGACATGCGCGCGTTCCTCGACATGGCCGACGCGCGCGCCCCGAAGCGCGGAGAGCTGACGATTCCGGAGCAGGTGGACGAGATCCGGCTCGACGAGGTGGTCTACCGGTACCCGGGGAAGGAACAGCCCGCCGTGAACGGCGTCTCCCTGAGCCTGCGCCGGGGCGAGATCCTGGCCGTGGTCGGCGAGAACGGCTCCGGCAAGTCCACGCTCACCAAACTCATCACCGGCCTCCTCCTCGCCGACAAGGGCCGTGTGCTGTGGGACGGCGTGGACCTGGCGCGGGCCGACGCCGAAGCCGTCTGGAAGCGGACCGCGCTCGTGCCGCAGAACTTCGCCACCTGGCCACTGCGGGCCCGCGAGAACATCACGCTCGGCCAGCCCAAGTCGTGGGACGACGAACCGGTGTGGAAGGCCGTCGACGCCGTGGGCATGCGCGAGGCCATCGAGGAGCTGCCGCGTCGGCTCGACACCCTGCTCGCCCGTGAACTGTTCGGCGGGGCGGAACTCTCCGGCGGGCAGTGGCAGCGGCTCGCGTGCGGACGCGCGCTGTACCGGCGGACCCCGCTGCTCATCCTGGACGAGCCGACCTCGCAGATGGACGCGCGCGGGGAGCACCAGATCTTCCTGGAGATCAAGCGGCTGGCCGCCGACTGCATGACGATCGTCGTGACCCATCAGCTGGAGAACACGCGGCTGGCCGACCGGATCATCGTCATGGAGCACGGGCGGGTGACCGAGGAGGGGACGTACGAGGACCTGATCCACGCCGGGGGCCTGTTCGCCGAGCTCGTCGCCCTGGCCAAGGACCGGTGAGGGCCGGCCCGGTCCGCTGAGGGGGCCGGAGCGGGCCGCCGAGGGCCTGCCGGTCGCGTCCTCGTGCCGAAGGGCGTCATCGCCACGCGGCGATGACGTCCTGCGGACCCCCGGGCGCGGCCAGTTCCTCGGCGGCCGTACCCGTCGGCGGGCGACGGCTGACCGCGACCGGGGCCGCGCCCTCCGCTCCCGGTACTTGCGGCGATACCGGAGAAGGTCCGCGCGCCGGATCCGATGGCCCGGAGCACCCGCCCTGCCCGGAGGCGTCGCCTCCGGCTACCCCCGGAACGGCTGGTACGTCAGCTGCTTCACGCGCCGCAGGAACGGCATCGATTCCACGTGCTCGACCCCGTCCAGCGCACCCAGCCGCTCGCTCAGATAGCGGTACAGATGGCCCGAGTCGCGGGTGATCACCACCGCCACCAGGTTCGACGGCCCGGTGGTCGCCGCCGCGTAGGCGACCTCCGGGTGCGTGGCGAGGGCCTCGCCCACCGTGTGGAGGGCGCGGGGTGCGGCGGTGATGCACAGCATGGTCGGGTGGCGGAAGCCGAAGGGGTCGGAGTCGAACTCGACGTCCACGTACAGCGCGCCCGAGGCCACGAGCTGCGCCATGCGGCGCCTGACCGCTGATTCGGAGCGGCCCGTCGCCTTCTGGAGTTCGGGGTAGGTGGCCCGGCCGTCCGCCTCCAGCGCGGCGACCAGCGGTTCGTCCTCGGCGGTGATGAAAGCGGGTCCGGGGTGGTCCGCAAGTGGCGCGGTGGCGAGGGCGGCCGCCTGCTCGGGGGAGAGCGCGCCGCTCTTGTGGAGCCAGCCGGACGGGCCGCCGTAGAAGCGGTGAATCAGCTGATGGGCCCGGATGTCGACGATGTGCGGGGTACGCGGCAGCTTGCCGAGGAGCAGGTCGTCGGCGTCGTCGCGGGAGCGGACGTTGGCCGTGCACGTCACCTCCGTACCGCCCGAAGTGAGGCCGATCCACGCCGTGTCCGGGCGCTTGGCCAGGGCTTCGGCGATGGCCGTCGCGCCTTCGGGCGCACAGCGCACGCGCAGCAGCCAGTGGTCGAGCGAGTCCTCCGCGGCGGCGCAGCGGACCCCGACGACCCGGAGCCCCGCCCGGGACCGCAGCCTGCGGAAGCGCCGCGCCACGGTCTGGTCGGAGACGCCGAGCACGGCGGCGATCCGGCTGAACGAGGCGCGCGCGTCCAGCTCCAGGGCGTGCAGGATCCGCAGATCGAGGGAGTCGCCCACTGCGTTGGATTCCATGGCTGATGGCCCCTTCGGTGTCGGATTCCGGCGAATGCAGGGCTCCAGCCGGTGGTTTCTGCCGCTCCTCTCCGATCGTACGGGAGTGGTCGCCGGCCACGCCGAAGCCGAACAGCCGTACAGGGAGAAACACATGCGCAAGTGGGGGCCGCTCACCGCGGTCTGTCTGGGGACGTTCATGCTGCTGCTCGACGTCACGATCGTCATCGTGGCGCTGCCCGACATGGCGCGGGCGCTGGACGCGTCGCTCTCCGATCTGCAATGGGTCATCGACGGGTATGCGCTGGCGCTCGCCGCGCTGCTGCTCGGCATCGGGGCCGCCGCCGACCTGCTCGGGCGGCGGCGGGTCCATGTGGTGGGCGTCGCGCTCTTCGCCCTCGCCTCACTGGGATGCGGGCTCGCGTCGTCGCCCGCGCTGCTGGTTGCCGCGCGCGGGGTCCAGGGGGTGGGCGCGGCCGCGATGTTCGCGACCACGCTGCCGTTGCTGGCCTCCGTCTACCAGGGCAGGGACCGGTCCGTCGCGCTCGGGCTGTGGGGTGCGGTGAGCGGGGGCGCCGCCGCGATCGGGCCGGTGGCCGGCGGACTGCTGACCGAGGGCCCCGGGTGGCGCTGGATCTTCTTCGTGAACCTTCCGGTCAGTGTGGTGGCGGTCTGGCTGACGGCCCGGACCGTGCCCGAGTCGCGCGGCGCGCGGGGCCGGCGGATCGACTGGGCGGGGACCGCGAGCTTCGCGGTGTTCGCGGCGGCGGCGACGTACGCCGTCGTACGGGCGGGGGGCCTGGGCTGGACGTCGGGGCGCACGCTCGCCGCGTTCGGGGTTGCCGCGCTCGCGCTGCTCTGCTTCGTGCTCGTCGAGCGGCGCGCCGAACACCCGCTGCTGGACTTGTCGTTGTTCCGGAAGTCCGCGTTCACCGGGGTGATGGCCGGGGCGTTCGCGTACAACCTGGCGGCCTTCGCCGTTCTCCCGTACACCTCGATCTGGCTCCAGACCGTGCTCGGGCTCAGCCCCGTCCGGGGCGGCCTGGCGCTGCTGCCGCTGGCCGCGACCGCGTTCGTCGTCGCCGCCCTCGGCGGGCGGCTGCTGCACGGGGTGCGGCCGAGGCTGACCATCGGCGTCGGGCTCGCCCTGATCGGCGCCGGCACGCTCGGCCAGGCGGTCCTCGGCGCGGGCTCCTCATGGCCGGCGCTGCTGCCGGGGCTGGTGGTCGCCGGTATCGGCACGGGTCTGGTGTCCCCGGCCCTCGCGGGCGCCGCGCTCGCCTCCGTACCGCCGGAGCGGGCGGGCATGGCGGGCGGCGCGGTCAACACGTTCCGCCAGCTCGGGTACGCCCTCGGGGTGGCCGTGCTCGGGACGGTGCTGACCTCGCGGATCGGCGAGACGCTGGGAGAGGAACGGTCCCACGCGCTCGCGGGCGGCGGCGCGTCGGGGCTGCGGGCGGCGGGGGCGCCGGAGCACGCGCTGCGGGCGGCGTTCGCCTCGGGGCTGAACACGGCGGCTGTGGTGGCCGGGGCGGTGGGGGTTGTCGCGGGGGTGGCGGTGCTCGTGCTCGTGAAGGAGGAGCGGGGGTCCCGGCACGGTGCGGAGGTCCCGGTGCCGGAGCCGGTGCGCGCGGGGTAGGCGCGGGGCGATGGCGGCGTCCCGCCTTCGGCGGCCCCGTGTCCGCGATCGCCCGACGGGCCGGGTCGGCGCTCGGTCTGTGGGCTTGAAAAGACCGTTGCTTCTGCGACTATGCGAAGAACAGGGCCAGGTGACCAGGAAAGGACCACTATGTGCGGAATCGTGGGTTACGTCGGTGGGCAGTCGGCGCAGGACGTCGTCGTCGCCGGTCTCAAGCGGCTGGAGTACCGGGGGTACGACTCCGCGGGGATCGCGATCCTGGCCGACGGGGGGCTGGCCGCCGCCAAGAAGGCCGGGAAGCTCGTCAACCTGGAGAAGGTGCTGGTCGAGCAGCCGCTGCCGGCCGGGAGCGCCGGGATCGGGCACACCCGGTGGGCCACCCACGGCGGGCCCACCGACACCAACGCCCACCCGCACCTCGACAACGCCGGACGGGTCGCCGTCGTCCACAACGGGATCATCGAGAACTTCGCCGCACTCCGTGCCGAGCTCGGCAAGCGGGGCCACGACCTCCTCTCCGAGACCGACACCGAGGTCGTCGCCCACCTCCTCGCCGAGGCGTACTCGCAGAGCGCGGACCCGGCGGAGGCGATGCGGCAGGTCTGCCGGCGCCTCGAAGGAGCCTTCACGCTCGTCGCCGTGTTCGCGGACGCGCCCGACGTGGTGGTCGGGGCCCGGCGGAACTCGCCGCTCGTCGTCGGGGTGGGCGACGGCGAGGCCTTCCTCGCCTCCGACGTCGCCGCGTTCATCGCCCACACCCGTTCCGCGGTCGAGCTCGGCCAGGACCAGGTGGTCGAGCTGCGGCGGGAGGGCGTCGTGGTCACGGGGTTCGACGGGGAGCCCGCCGAGGTGCGTGAGTACCACGTGGACTGGGACGCCTCCGCCGCCGAGAAGGGCGGGTACGCCTCCTTCATGCTCAAGGAGATCGCCGAGCAGCCCAAGGCCGTCACCGACACCCTCCTCGGCCGGATCGACCCGGAGGGCACCCTCCACCTCGACGAGGTGCGGATCACGCGGGGCGAACTGCGCGAGGTCGACAAGGTGGTCATCGTCGCCTGCGGCACGGCCTTCCACGCGGGGATGATCGCCAAGTACGCCATCGAGCACTGGACCCGCATCCCGTGCGAGACCGAGCTCGCCAGCGAGTTCCGCTACCGCGACCCGATCCTGGACCCGCACACCCTCGTCATCGCCATCTCGCAGTCCGGCGAGACGATGGACACCCTGATGGCGCTCCGCCACGCCCGTGAGCAGGGCGCGAAGGTCCTCGCCATCTGCAACACCAACGGCTCGACCATCCCGCGCGAGTCCGACGCCGTGCTCTACACGCACGCCGGCCCCGAAGTCGCCGTCGCCTCGACCAAGGCGTTCCTGACCCAGCTCGTGGCCTGCTATCTCGTGGCCCTGTATCTGGGCCAGGTCCGCGGGACCAAGTGGGGCGACGAGATCCGTACCGTCATCCGTCAGCTCTCCGAGATCTCCGGCTCCGTCGACCGGGTCCTGGAGACGATGGAGCCGGTCCGGGAGCTGGCCCGGTCGCTGGCCGCGCACGACACGGTGCTCTTCCTCGGCCGGCACGTCGGCTACCCCGTCGCCCTGGAAGGCGCGTTGAAGCTCAAGGAACTCGCGTACATGCACGCCGAGGGGTTCGCCGCGGGCGAGCTCAAGCACGGGCCGATCGCGCTCATCGAGGACGGTCTCCCCGTCGTCGTCGTGGTGCCGTCACCGGCCGGGCGCTCCGTGCTGCACGGCAAGATCGTGTCGAACATCCAGGAGATCCGGGCCCGCGGCGCACTCACCGTCGTCATCGCCGAGGAGGGCGACGAGGAGGTCGTCCCGTACGCCGACCACCTCATCCGGATCCCCGCAACGCCTACGCTGCTTCAGCCGCTGGTCGCCACCGTGCCGTTGCAGGTCTTCGCCTGCGAGCTGGCGACGGCCCGCGGCAACGAGGTGGACCAGCCGCGCAACCTGGCGAAGTCCGTCACCGTGGAGTGAGTCATCAGCCAACAGTGAGGGTGCGTACGTGATCATCGGGGTCGGGATCGATGTGGCGGAGATCGAGCGGTTCGACGCGGCGCTGGAACGTACGCCGAATCTCGCCCAACGCCTCTTCATCGAGAGCGAGTTGCTGCTGCCCGGTGGTGAGCGGCGCGGAATCGCCTCGCTGGCCGCCCGGTTCGCCGCCAAGGAGGCCCTCGCCAAGGCGCTCGGCGCGCCCGCCGGGCTGCTGTGGACGGACGCCGAGGTGTACGTGGAGGAGAGCGGGCAGCCCCGGCTGCGGGTCCGGGGCACCGTCGCCGCGCGCGCGGCCGAGCTGGGCGTGCGGCAGTGGCACGTGTCGCTCAGTCATGACGCCGGGGTCGCCTCGGCGGTGGTGATCGCGGAGGGGTAGAGGGACGGAACCTTGCGTACGTTGGACCCATGCGTACCGCCTACAGCGTCTCCACCGTACGGGCCGCCGAACAGGCCCTGATGGCAAGGCTCCCGGAAGGCGCGCTGATGCAGCGCGCCGCCGCCGGACTCGCGGCCGCCTGCGCCGACCTGCTGCGGCGCGGCGGCCGCGTCTACGGCTCCCGCGTCGTCCTCCTCGTCGGCAGCGGCGACAACGGCGGCGACGCGCTGTACGCGGGCGCCCGGCTGGCCCGGCGCGGCGCGGGCGTCGTCGCCGTGCGGGTGTCACCCGGCCGGGCCCACGAGGGCGGGACGGCGGCGTTGCTCGCGGCCGGCGGACGGGTGATGGACGTGGGGGAGGTGGCCCCGCACCGGGACTGGGGCGGCCACATCGACCTCGTCGTCGACGGCATCACCGGCATCGGCGGGCGCGGCGGACTGCGGCCGGACGCCGCCGCCGTGGTCGAGCACTACGCGGCCCACGGGGTGCCCGTCCTCGCCGTCGATCTGCCGAGCGGTGTCGAGGCCGACAGCGGTGAGGTGCGGGGGGCCGCCGTGCGCGCCGACGCCACCGTCACCTTCGGCGCGTACAAGCCGGGACTGCTCGTCGACCCGGCCGCCGAACGGGCCGGCGCCCTGCGCCTCGTCGACATCGGGCTCGGCGCCGAACTCCCCGAGGTGCCCGACCTGGAGGCGCTCCAGTACGCGGACGTCGCGGCCCTGCTGCCCGTGCCCGCCGCGGAGAGCGACAAGTACCGGCGCGGCGTCGTCGGCATCGTCGCCGGATCGGCCCGCTACCCGGGGGCCGCGGTGCTCGCCGTCTCCGGGGCGCTGCGCGGCGGGGCGGGGGCCGTGCGCTACGTCGGGCCGGGCGGCGACGCGGTGATCGCGCGGCATCCGGAGACCCTGGTCCACGCGGGCCCGCCGTCGAGGGCCGGACGCGTCCAGGCCTGGGTGGTCGGTCCGGGGCTCGGCGACGGCACGGACGCCGTCGAGGCGGTCTCCGACGTGCTGGCCACGGACGTGCCCGTGCTCGTCGACGCGGACGGGCTGCGGCTGCTGGACGCCGACGTCGTACGGGCCCGCACCGCGCCCACCGTCCTGACCCCGCACGCCGGGGAGGCCGCGGCGCTGCTGGGCGTACCGCGCGAGGAGGTCGAGGCGGGGCGGCTCGCCGCCGTACGCGAACTCGCCTCCCGGTTCCGCGCCACGGTTCTGCTCAAGGGGTCGACCACCCTCATCGCCACCGACGCCCCGCGCACGCCCGTGCGGGTGAACCCGACCGGCACCTCCTGGCTGGCCACGGCGGGCAGCGGCGACGTGCTCTCCGGGCTGACCGGTTCGCTGCTCGCCGCGGGCCTCGCCCCGCGCGACGCCGCCTCCGTCGGCGCGCATCTCCACGGCCTCGCCGCCCGGCACGCGTCGGACGGCTCACCGGTCGCCGCGCAGGACGTCGCGGAGGCCATCGCGGCGGCATGGCGCGACGTACGGGCCTGAGTGATGCTGGGAGCGGCGAGAGGGGAATGCCCGTGACCGGCAGCAGCGACCTGCGCGTACGCAGGGTGTACGACCCCCAGGAGGACGGCGACGGCACCCGCGTCCTCGTCGACCGGCTGTGGCCGCGCGGCGTCTCGAAGGACCGGGCCGCGATCGACAAGT
This sequence comes from Streptomyces sp. NPDC091416, assembly GCF_044756845.1. NCBI lineage: Bacteria > Bacillati > Actinomycetota > Actinomycetes > Kitasatosporales > Streptomycetaceae > Streptomyces > Streptomyces sp. NPDC091416. The sequence goes on along the minus strand of NZ_JBIVTU010000001.1, from coordinate 883,374 downwards.
GGCTCAAGGACCTCACCCCGTCGGACGAACTGCGCTCCTGGTACCACGAGGACCGTTCCGAGAACCGGTACGACGCCTTCGTGGACCGCTACCGCGCCGAGCTCGCCGACCCCGTGCACACGGCGGCCGTGGACGAACTGACGGCGCTGGTCCGCACGGGCGGACCGGTGACGCTGGTCACGGCCGTCAAGGACGTCCCGCACAGCCATGTGCCGGTCCTCGTCGACCATGTGGAACACCGGTTGCACCGCCGCTGACGTGCGCGTCCACCCGCGTGCCGCGCCCTGCCGCGGCCGACGCCCGAAGGCCCTGCCGCGCGCCAGTGAGACACTGGGCGCGATGAACGAGACAGCGTCCTTGAGAGCCCGTGCCGAGATCGACCTCGCCGCACTCCGCGCCAACGTGCGCGTTCTGCGTGCCCGGGCGGCCGGTGCGCAACTCATGGCCGTGGTCAAGTCCGACGCCTACGGGCACGGGGCGGAGCGCTGCGCCCGCGCCGCGCTCGAAGCGGGCGCCACCTGGCTCGGCACGGCCACCCCGCACGAGGCGCTCGCCCTGCGCGCGGCCGGTCTCGGCGGCCGGGTGATGTGCTGGCTCTGGACGCCGGGCGGGCCCTGGCGCGAGGCGATCGAGGCCGACATCGACGTGTCGGTGAGCGGCATGTGGGCGCTGGACGAGGTCACCGCCGCGGCGGCGGAGGCGGGCCGGCCCGCCCGGGTCCAGCTCAAGGCGGACACGGGCCTGGGCCGCAACGGCTGCCAGCCCGCCGACTGGGCCGAACTGGTCGCCGCCGCCCGGACCGCCGAACAGGCGGGCACCGTCCGTGTCACCGGTCTCTGGTCCCACTTCGCCTGCGCGGACGAACCGGGGCACCCCTCGATCACCGCCCAGCTGGACACCTTCCGCGACATGGTGGCGTACGCGGAGAAGGCCGGCGTCGAGCCCGAGGTGCGGCACATCGCGAACTCCCCGGCGACGCTGACGGTCCCCGCGTCGCACTTCGACCTGGTGCGGACCGGGATCGCCATGTACGGCATCTCGCCCAGCCCCGAGCTGGGCACCCCGGCCGATTTCGGACTGCGCCCCGTGATGACGCTCGCCGCGTCCATCGCCCTGGTCAAGCGGGTCCCGGCCGGCCACGGCATCAGCTACGGGCACCACTACACGACGACCGCGGAGACCACGCTCGGCCTGGTGCCGCTCGGATACGCGGACGGCATCCCGCGCCACGCGTCGGGCCGCGGCCCGGTGCTGGTCGGCGGTGTCCGGCGGACGGTCGCGGGCCGGGTGGCCATGGACCAGTTCGTCGTCGACCTCGACGGGGACGAGCCGGCGGTGGGCAGCGACGCCGTGCTGTTCGGCCCGGGGGACCGGGGCGAGCCGAGCGCCGAGGACTGGGCGCGGGCCGCGGACACGATCGCGTACGAGATCGTCACCCGGATCGGCGGACGGGTGCCGCGCGTCTACCGGGACGACGAAACGCCGGAGGGCCGCTCGGCCGGGTCCTGACCGGATACGCGCCCCTGACCAGGCACGATCGGAGAAGGGTCCCGAGCCGGCCGGACGAGAACGCAGGACCTCGGGCGGCCCTGACCGACCCGACGGACACGACACGACCGACGAGGAGCGCGGCACGTGAGCGAGATCAGCGCGGGGGACGCGGTGGCGACGGCCGCTTCGGCGGCCGGCTGGCGCCGGGCGGGGATCGCCGGGGCCGCCATAGGTGTGATCGCCGCGGGCGCGGCGGCCGGGGTCGCGGTCGAGCGGCTGACGGTCGGCCGCGGCATGCGCAAGCGGGCCAGGCTGGCGCTGGACGCCACCGGACCGTACGGCTCGCTGCGCGGGCTGCCGGGCCGGGCGACGGCCGACGACGGCACCGAGCTGTACTACGAGATCGACGAGGTCGACCCGGGCAGCGGCAAGGGAACGGGCGGCACGCCGCCCGGCTCCGCCGCCGGCCCGCGCAGACGCCGCCTCTTCGGACACAAGGCGCCCGCCCCGGTGACGGTCGTCTTCAGCCACGGCTACTGCCTCAGCCAGGACTCCTGGCACTTCCAGCGGGCTGCCCTGCGCGGCCTCGTGCGTACCGTCCACTGGGACCAGCGCAGCCACGGCCGCTCCGAGCGCGGCCGGGCGCAGGCGCAGGGCGTGCACCTGCGCTTCGACCAGCTCGGCCGCGACCTCAAGGCCGTGATCGACGCGGCCGCCCCCGAAGGACCCCTGGTACTGGTCGGGCACTCCATGGGCGGCATGACGATCATGGAGTTCGCCGACCAGTACCCGGCGCTCATGCGCGACCGGGTCGCCGCCGTCGCCTTCATGGGCACGTCGAGCGGGAAGCTCGGCGAGGTCAGCTTCGGGCTGCCGGTGGCGGGCGTGAACGCGGTGCGGCGGGTGCTGCCCGGCGTGCTGAAGGCGCTCGGCTCGCAGGCGGAGCTGGTGGAGCGGGGGAGGCGGGCGACGGCGGATCTGTTCGCCGGGCTGATCAAGCGGTACTCGTTCGGCTCGCGGGACGTGGACCCGGCGGTCGAGCGGTTCGCCGAGCGGCTCATCGAGTCCACGCCGATCGATGTCGTCGCGGAGTTCTACCCCGCCTTCATCGCGCACGACAAGAGCAAGGCGCTGCCGCTGTTCCGGGACCTCCCGGTGCTGATCCTGGCAGGCGACAAGGACCTGGTGACACCCAGCTCGCACAGCGAGGCGATCGCGGACCGGCTGCCCGACGCGGAGCTGGTCATCGTCCCGGACGCCGGGCATCTGGTGATGCTGGAGCACCCGGAGACGGTGACGGACCGGCTGGCGGACCTGCTGGTGCGGGCCGGGGCCGTACCGGAGTCCTCCGAGGCGCGCGGGTGAGGGCCGGAGCGGTACCGGAAATCCTCTAACGTTGGCGGGCATGGAAGCACCGCACAGCGGCCCGGCGGCCGAGCCCGCCGCAGGCGCCCCGCACGACACCGTCACCCTGACGCTCGCCGTCGAGTCCCCCGAACAGATGCAGGCCCTGGGCCGCCGGCTCTCCGGTGTGCTGCGCCCCGGCGACCTGGTGATGCTCACCGGCGAGCTCGGTGCGGGGAAGACGACCCTGACCCGGGGGCTCGGCGAGGGCCTGGGCGTACGCGGCGCCGTCACGTCCCCCACCTTCGTGATCGCCCGCGTCCACCCCCCGCTCGGCGCAGGCCCGGCGCTGGTCCACGTGGACGCGTACCGCCTGGGCGGCGGGCTCGACGAGATGGAGGACCTGGACCTCGACGTGTCGCTGCCGGACTCGGTGGTCGTCGTCGAGTGGGGCGACGGCAAGGTCGAGGAGCTCTCCGAGGACCGGCTCCACGTGCTCATCGACCGCGCGGTCGGCGACACGGACGACGAGCGGCGCGCGGTGACGCTCGTGGGCTTCGGCGCACGGTGGGCGGGGCTGCGGACGGAGTCCTGGGCGCCGTGGGACACGGCCGGAATCTGAGGAGCGGCTGCCGCCGCCTGTTTCCGACATGGTGTCGGCAAATTGTTGCGCGGGGCGGTGCGGGCGTGGTGACATGGAGGGCGAGAGCAGGTTAGGTCTGCCTAACCGTGCCTTCCACCGGAGCCCCAGGAGGCGTTCATGCCGACATCGGAGCGAGAAGCGCAGCCATCGCCGCAGGCGGTGTCGATGAGAGACCTGCTTGCCGCCGGAGCGGCGGCCACCGCCGTCTCCACCCCGCCCGGCCCGCGCAACACGGCGCCCGCGCCGCGAGAAGCCGCGGGAGCGAAGCCGAAGCGGGCCTGAGCCGAGGGCGTCCCTGCGCCGGCGTCCGCGCGAGACGCCGGCGTCCCCGCGAGGCGCCAGGGTCCCTAAGAGACGACGTTGACCTTCACGCCCACCGTCGCGAACGTCCACACCGCGTTGCCGTCCGCACGGGACATACGCACGCCGCCCGCCTTCAGCGTCGGGTCCGGGCTCTCCATCGAGCCGTCCTGCGCGGCGCTGAAGCCGATGGCCACGTCGTTGTTCGTCGCGAACCGGACCACGTGCTCGATCGGCACCCCGTCGGAGCCGGTGACGCGGCCGGACCGCGAGGTCACCCGGTAGACGCCGGGCCTGGCCTGCACCGCGCTCGGCATCACCTTGAAGGTCCGGGTCGCCTTGTTCCCGGCGTCCACCAGCCACACCCGCCGGTCGCCCAGCGCGTACACCACGCGCATGCCCGTGCCGGACGCGGCGGGAACCGCGAGGGGGTCCTTCTTCGGCTTCGGCCTGGCGTGGCCGCCCGTGGCCGGTGAGCTGCTGGACGCCTTCGGCTTGGCCCCGAGGTCGTCGGGGACGTTCGCCGACGCCTGGTAGGCCAGGAAGCCGACCGCGGCGACGGCCGCCGCGGTGAGCGCGGCCACGATTCCCGAGCTGCCCCTAGCCACCGTGCGCCTCTTTCGCCGTCGTATGCCGTAGACCGTCGTATGTCGTACAAGCGTTTACACGTACTCCGCGTATACCCGGTGACGGTAGCACCGGAGCACCCTCGCACCGGGACGCCGTACGGGGCGCCGTACCGCCCGCGCGGAGCCGTAGGCTGTTTGCGTGCTCTTGCTCGCTATGGATACCGCCACCCCCGCCGTCACCGTCGCCCTGCACGACGGGACCCGCGTCGTCGCCGAGTCCGGTCAGGTCGACGCCCGAAGGCACGGGGAGCTGCTGCTGCCCGCCGTCGACCGGGTCCTCGCCGAGGCAGGCGTGAAACTCGACGCCGTGACGGAGCTGGTCGTGGGCGTCGGCCCCGGCCCGTACACCGGACTGAGGGTCGGCCTGGTGACGGCCGCGACCTTCGGCTCGGCGCTGTCCGTCCCCGTGCACGGGATCTGCACCCTGGACGCCCTCGCGTACGCCGCGGGGCAGGCCGGGGTGGCGGGCCCGTTCGCCGTCGCGACGGACGCCCGGCGCAAGGAGGTCTACTGGGCGCGGTACGAGGACGCCTTCACCCGGACCGGTGAACCCGCCGTCGACCGGCCCGCCGACATCGCCGGGCAGCTCGCGGGCCTCCCCGTCGCCGGGGCGGGCGCGGTGCTCTACCCCGACGCGTTCCCGGACGCGCGCGGCCCCGAGCACGTCGCCGCCGGCGCGATGGCGGCCCTCGCCGCCGCACGCCTCGCCGCGGGGGACACGCTGCTGCCGCCGCAGCCGCTCTACCTGCGCAGGCCCGACGCGCAGGTCCCGAAGAACTACAAGGTGGTCACCCCCAAGTGACCCCCACGACCGCAGTGCTGCGCGAGATGCGCTGGTGGGACATCGATCCGGTGCTCGACCTGGAGCACGAGCTGTTCCCGGACGACGCCTGGTCGGCCGGGATGTTCTGGTCCGAGCTGGCGCATGCCCGGGGACCGCGGGCCACCCGCCGCTACGTGGTCGCCGAGGACCCGGTGTCCGGCCGGATCGTCGGATACGCGGGCCTCGCGGCGGCCGGCGACCTCGCCGACGTACAGACGATCGGCGTCACCCGCGGACACTGGGGCGGCGGGCTCGGCTCCGAGCTTCTGACCGACCTGCTGAAGCACGCCACGGCCTTCGAGTGCGCCGAGGTGCTGCTGGAGGTCCGGGTCGACAACACCCGGGCGCAGAAGCTGTACGAACGCTTCGGCTTCGAACCCATCGGCTTCCGCCGCGGCTACTACCAGCCGGGCAACATCGACGCGCTCGTCATGCGCCTCCACGTACAAGAAAACGAGACTGACTGATGGCTGACGAACCGCTCGTACTCGGCATCGAGACCTCCTGCGACGAGACCGGCGTCGGCATCGTCCGCGGGACGACACTCCTCGCCGACGCCGTCGCGTCCAGCGTCGACACGCACGCCCGCTTCGGCGGCGTCGTCCCCGAGATCGCCTCCCGCGCGCATCTGGAGGCGATGGTCCCCACGATCGAGCGCGCCCTGAAGGAGGCCGGCGTCACCGGCCGCGACCTCGACGGCATCTCCGTCACCGCCGGGCCCGGACTCGCCGGCGCCCTGCTCGTCGGCGTCTCGGCCGCGAAGGCGTACGCGTACGCGCTGAACAAGCCGCTCTACGGGGTGAACCACCTGGCCTCGCACATCTGCGTCGACCAGCTGGAGCACGGCCCGCTGCCCGAGCCGACGATGGCGCTCCTGGTCAGCGGCGGGCACTCCTCGCTGCTGCTCGCCCCCGACATCACCAACGACGTGCGGCCGCTCGGCGCGACCATCGACGACGCGGCGGGCGAGGCCTTCGACAAGATCGCCCGGGTGCTGCAGCTCGGCTTCCCCGGCGGCCCCGTCATCGACCGCCTCGCCCGGGAGGGCGACCCGAAGGCCATCGCGTTCCCGCGCGGGCTGAGCGGCTCGCGCGACCCCGCGTACGACTTCTCCTTCTCCGGCCTGAAGACCTCCGTCGCCCGCTGGATCGAGGCGAAGCGCGCCGCGGGCGAGGAAGTGCCGGTACGGGACGTGGCGGCGTCCTTCCAGGAGGCCGTGGTGGACGTGCTCACCCGCAAGGCCGTCCGGGCCTGCAAGGACGAGGGCGTCGACCACCTCATGATCGGCGGCGGCGTCGCGGCCAACTCACGGCTGCGGGCGCTCGCCCAGGAGCGGTGCGAACGGGCCGGGATCCGGCTGCGCGTGCCCCGCCCCGGACTGTGCACCGACAACGGGGCCATGGTCGCCGCGCTGGGCGCGGAGATGGTGGCCCGCAACCGGCCCGCCTCCGACCTGGAGCTGTCGGCGGACTCCTCGCTGCCGGTCACCGAGACCCACGTACCGGGAGCCGGCCACGGCCACACGCACGACCACGTGCACGAGATCAGCAAGGACAACCTGTACTCATGAGCGGGAACGGCACCACCGTCGCGCTGATGTGGGAGGCGCGGGCCACCGAGGGCCGGGGCGCGGAACTGCTGGAATGGGCCCGCGCCCGCGCCGGCGAGCTGGCGCGCCCCCCGCTGCGCAGCGAGCTGCTGCGCGCCCCGCAGGACCGCGTCCTGGTCATCACGTGGTGGGAGGGCGCCTACGGCGACGACCTGCCGGAGCTGCCCGAACCGGACGCGGCGGCCGTCACCCGTCCGGTGCACCGCTGGCGGTTCGAGTCCCTCGGAGCGGCCGGCCGCTGAGGAGCGCGGCCGCTGCGGTGGCCGGTCCGGAGACTTCTCAGAAGAATTCCGGGGGGAGCTGTCGATTCCGACGTCTCCCGTTCGACGCAGGGGTGAGAGGCGGGGAAGAGGTCCCCGCCCTCCCGACCGAGGAGCCACCATGCCGCGCTTCATGTCACTCATCCGCATCGACGAGCAGGCCGCCGCCGGGTTCGAGCCCGACCCCGACTTCGAGAAGCGCATGGGCGCCCTGTTCGAGGAGATCAACAAGGCGGGCGTGATGCTGGAGACGGCCGGCCTCACCCCGACCGCCCAGGGCACCCGGGTCCACTGGGCCGGCGGAAAGCTCAGCTGCACCGACGGGCCCTTCACCGAGACCAAGGAGGTCGTCGGCGGCTACGCCATCCTCCAGTGCAAGGACAAGGACGAGGCGCTGGAGTGGACCAAGCGGTTCCTGCTCTGCCACCCGGAGAGCTGGAGCGTCACCTCCGAGATCCGGGCCATCGACGAAGCGACCGGCTGACCGGCCGGCCGCGCTTGCCCGGGTCCCGCACGGCTGCTCTGATGGGTGGCCGTGACGGCAGCGAGCGCGGTTGAGGCGGTATTCAGGATCGAGTCCGCGCGGATCATCGCCGGTGTCGCCCGGATCGTCCGGGACGTGGGCATCGCCGAGGAGCTCGCACAGGACGCCCTGGTCGCCGCGCTGGAGCAGTGGCCGGAGTCGGGCGTCCCGGACAACCCGGGAGCCTGGCTCATGGCCACGGCCAAGCACCGCGCCATCGACCTCGTACGCCGCCGCGAGACGTACGCCCGCAAGCTGGCCGAGATGGGCCGGGACCTGGACACCGTCTCCGGCGAACCGGACCCGGGCGCCGCGGACCCGGACCGGATCGACGACGACCTGCTGCGGCTGATCTTCACCTCGTGCCATCCGGTGCTCTCCACCGACGCCCGGATCGCCCTCACCCTGCGCCTTCTCGGCGGCCTCACCACCACGGAGATCGCCCGCGCCTTCCTCACCACCGAACCGGCCGTCGCCCAGCGGATCGTCCGCGCCAAACGGGCACTCGGCCGGGCCGGTGTCCCCTTCGAGGTGCCGTACGGCCCCGAGCGCGCCGCCCGGCTCGGATCGGTGCTCGAAGTCATCTACCTGGTCTTCAACGAGGGCTACGCCGCGACCGCCGGCGACGACTGGCTGCGTCCCGGCCTCTGCGAGGACGCGCTGCGGCTGGCCCGGGTGCTGGCCGGGCTGATGCCGGGCGAGGCCGAGGTGCACGGACTGGCGGCCCTGCTGGAGCTCCAGGCCTCGCGTACCGCTGCCAGGACCGGGCCGGACGGTGCGCCGGTGCTGCTCGCCGATCAGAACCGGGCCCGCTGGGACCGGCTGCTGATCCGCCGCGGCTGCGCGGCCCTGCTCCGGGCGGGCGAAACGGCCGCGGAGGCGGGGCGGCCGCTGGGCCCGTACGCCCTCCAGGCGGCCATCGCCGCCTGCCATGCCCGGGCGGTGCGGTACGAGGACACGGACTGGGCCGCCATCGCCGCGCTGTACGACCGGCTCGCCGCCCTGTCCCCGTCCCCGGTCGTCGAGCTCAACCGTGCCGTCGCCGTCTCCATGGCCGAGGGTCCGGCCGCCGCTCTCGCCCTGGTCGACGCGCTGGCCGCCGACCCCGCGCTCAAGGCGTACCACTTGCTGCCGAGCGTCCGCGGGGATCTGCTGGAGCGGATGGGGCGTACGGACGAGGCGCGCGCCGAGTTCGTACGGGCGGCGGAGCTCACCCGCAACGAGCGGGAACGGGCCCTGCTCCTGGACCGGGCCGGCCGATGAGTTCCGTACCCGCCACCGGTCTACCTTGCACGGCACCCGGTACCACCGCGTGAGGAGAAGACCATGCAGAAGGTCACCACGTTCCTGTGGTTCGACAAAGACCAGGCCGAGGAGGCGGCGGACCACTACATCTCCGTCATCGGCGGCGACTCGCGCGTCCTGGACGTGACCCGCTGGACGGCCGCGTCGCCCGGCGAGGAGGGTGCGGTGATGACCGTCCGCTTCCAGCTGGACGGCGCCGAGTACATCGCCTTCGACGGCGGCCCCGAGTTCCCCTTCAGCGAGGCGGTCTCGCTCTCCGTCGAGTGCGAGTCCCAGGAGGAGGCGGACCGGCTCTGGGACGCGCTCACCGCGGACGGCGGCCAGGAGAGCCAGTGCGGCTGGCTCAAGGACAGGTTCGGCGTCTCCTGGCAGATCATCCCGCCCGGTCTCGGCGACGCCCTGACCGACCCCGACCCGGACAAGGCGGCCCGCGCCATGAAGGCGATGCTCGGCATGAAGCGCCTCGACATCGAGGCCCTGCGCAACGCCTGATATGTGATCACCCGGACGCGGGGCGGCACCGCCGCTCGATAGGGTCTGGCCCATGTCCGCCCGTCCGGCGCTTCCGCCGCCCCCGCCGCCCGTGGAGATACGCACCTGGCCCGACCGGGGAGCGCTGCTCGCCGACCGGGCCCACATCCTGGGCGCGCTGGTGAAGATGCACCTGGGCCCCGGCCGGCTCGGACTGCTGTGGATGTGGGGAGCGGTCGGTGCGCTCGGCTGGGCGATGATCGGCACCGCGTTCGTCACCTTCGAGCAGTCCTACGACGTCTTCAGCGCCTTCTTCGGCGTCATCATGCTGGTCCTGGGCGCCTGTTGCCTGGTGCCGGCCGTCGTCCTCGTCGTGATCGGCCTGCGCAGGGACCGGCGGCTGCGCCGACTCCTCGCGCAGTGGGGCGCGTTGGACCGTGATCCCGCGCGTGACGCCGCGTACCGGCTGCCGGGGGTGAGCCTGGTGTGGCTCCTCGGCTCCTTCGTGCTCTGCGCCGGCGGTCTTTACGCCTGCTTCGTGGTGCCGGCCGGCGCCGTCCGGGGCGATGACACCTACGGCCTGATGGCCCTGGTGATGGGGCTCGGGTTCATCGGCTGGATCATCGGCCTCATCGGCATCACCAAGGCCTTCTGGCACCGGCGTTGGGTCCTGCGAACCCTGCTCGGCACAGCCGCCCCCGAGCCCCTGGTCTCCGTGCGGGGCGGCGCCCACCGCTGAGGCGGGCCCGGCCGCCGTCAGCGCAGGGCGGCCTCGGGGCCGGTCACGGGACGGCCGATCAGCATCGTCGGCACGTTCGCGACGCGGGTCAGGAAGACCGTGGCCGCGTTCGGGCCCTGGAGCTTCATCTTCCGCCGCAGTTCCTCCGGTTCGACCCCCGAACCACGCTTCTTGACCGTGAGGACGCCGACCTTCCGCTCCCGCAGCAGGGCCTTCAGCCGCTTCGTGTTGAAGGGCAGCTGATCGGTGATCTCGTAGCCGGCGGTGTACGGGGAGTCGTACAGCTCGTCGCTCGTGACGTACGCGATCATCTCGTCGAACAGCCGGCCCCGGTACCGCTCCACGACCGCGGCCACCAGATGCGCCCGGATCACCGCGCCGTCCGGCTCGTACAGATAGCGGCCCACCGGGCCGACCGGCGGGGCGGGCAGCACGGCCGGGGCGGACAGGGTGGCGCCCGACGGGAGCAGGGTCGCGCGGTAGGAGCCCGCCTCGAAGCCCTCGCCGAACCAGAGCACCGCCTCCTTCACCTCGCCGCCGTCCGAGATCCACTCGGCCTCCGCCTGCGGCCCGATCGCCTCGTGCGGGACACCCGGGGCGATCTTCAGCGCGGCCCTGGGCGCCTTGAGCGCCGCCTCGGTCGCCCAGGACAGGGGCGGCGAATAGGCCTCCGGATCGAAGATGCGGCCGCGTCCGCCGCGGCGGGCCGGGTCGACGAACACCGCGTCGTACGGCGCGGTGTCGATCTCCGTGACGTCGGCGCACCGCACCTCGATCAGCGCGTCCAGGCCGAGCGCCGCGGCGTTGGCCCGGGCCACCTCGGCGGTGAGCGGGTCGCGGTCCACGGCGAGGACGGAGATCCCGGCCCGCGCCAGGGCGATCGCGTCGCCGCCGATCCCGCAGCAGAGGTCGGCGACGCTGCGCACCCCCGCGTCCGCGAACCGCCGGGCCCGGTAGCCGGCCACCGAGGTGCGGGTCGCCTGCTCGACCCCGTTCGGCGTGAAGAACATCCGGTGCGCGTCCTCGGCGCCGAACTTCGCCACCGCCCGCTGCCGCAGCCGGGCCTGGCCCAGGGCCGCCGAGACGAGAGCGGCCGGGTGGGTACGGCGGAGCCGGGTGGCGGTGGCCAGTTCGGTGGCGGGGTCGTACGACCGCAGCCCGGCCAGCAGCTCGGCGCCCTCGGGGGTGCGCAGGGCGCGGAAGCCGGAAAGGGGGTCGGGGGCGTCGTCGGGCGGGCCGGTCGGGGCGAGAGCGTTCACCCGCCCCATTGTGGGCCAGTCGGGCGCGCGCCAGCCGGGCGACCGTGCGGGGCGGGCGCTGTGTCGGCCGGGATGCCCCGTCCCGGGCTGGCAGGATGCGGCGCCATGCAGCCAGTACGACAAAAGGAAGATTCTGACATGAAGAGTCGCAGACCGGACGCGGTGTCGTGCGGACAGGGGCGGCCGGGGCGCGGGCACCTGCGGCGGCGGCCGGGCTACGCGGTCCTCGCCGCGCTGCTGGTCGCCGCGGCCGGTTCGGGCTGCGCCGCCGAGACGGCAGGCCGTGCACCGGCCGACCCCGCACGCGCGGCCGCCGCGCGGGCCGGACAGCCGGGCGGTCCTCCGGCGGCCGGGGCGGCGGGCTCCGTCGCGGCGCAGGCGGAGAAGGCGCGCCGCGCCCAGGCCGCACGGGCCGTGGCGGCCAAGAAGTGGGGCCTGGCGAGCACCCCGCTGGCTCCGCCGGCGCCGCCCGCCGTCAAGCCGCACCTCACCACCCGCAAGGGCTTCGAGGTCGAGGGCGGCGACGCCTCGCTGCCGCCGGTCTTCACCACGGTTCCCACGGACAAGAAGATCGTCTTCCTGACGATGGACGACGGGGACGACAAGGACCCCGAGCTGCTGAAGATGATGTCGGAGCTGAACATCCCGTACAGCGCCTTCCTCAGCGACTACCTGGTCCGCGACGACTACGCGTACTTCAAGGAGGCCCAGGTCCGCGGCGTCGTCCTCGGCAACCACACGCTGAACCACCGCTACATGCCCGGTCTCTCGCACGACGAGCAGCAGCGGGAGATCTGCGACCAGCAGGACATCATCGAGCAGCAGTACGGCGAGCGCCCCCGGCTCTTCCGGCCGCCGTACGGCAACTACAACGGCGACACCCTGCGGATCGCCAAGTCCTGCGGCATCACGGCCGTGCCGCTGTGGGCGGCGGAGGCCTTCCCCGACCACATGGAGTGGCGGGAGGAGGACCAGGACCTGCATCCCGGCGACATCATCCTCACGCACTTCCGGGGCAAGAAGGACTGGAAGGGCAGCATGCCCGACATGATCCGCAATGTCATGAAGGTCATCACGGACAAGGGTTACGCCGTGGCCCGCCTGGAGGACTACGTATGAGAAGGGCGCACCGGCTGCTGGCCGGACTGCTGACCGCCGGTGCGCTCCTGACCGCCTCCGCCGGCTGCGCGCAGTCGGTGGACCCGATCGAGCGGCTGGGCCGCAAGGCGGCCCAGCACGTGCGCCCCTCGCCGGGCGACCGGGCGCGGCCCGCGGCGGTGCGCGGTGACCACGGGGCGCCGGGGGCGATGGTCGTCGTCGCCTGCGGCCGCCCCGCGGCGGGCGGCGCCGGAACGCGCCCGCCGGTCCACTGGTGGCCGGAGCGGCCGGGGGAGTACGGCGGCGAGGCCGCGGGCGCGGGGTGTGCGAGGCGGTAGCCGCTGTGCCACGCCATGAGCGTCAGGACGCACGGCACGCCCGCGGCGAGCGGCGGGACGACGCCCGCCGCGGCAGGCCGGGCACCAGGTCCGGACGGCCGGCCGCGAGCGGGCCCGGCCGAGGGTTCCCCGGTCCGGCGGGTCGCGCGGGCATGAGACCAGCGCCGTACGGAACGGCACGGACGGTCCCCGCGTTGTCCCTGTGGTGACCGGAGCGCCGTGCGGGCGCGGCCGTACGAGGAGGAGGACGGCCCCGGACGCCACGTGGGGCGTGAATTGGCACTCCGCTTGACCGAGTGCTAATCGCGGTCATAGTCTCAGTGCTGGCACTCCCCACTGGAGAGTGCCAGCAGTTCTGTGCGACCGGCAGGTCCGGCACCCGCGACGACGGGCCCACCTGGTCGCCACCCCAAAGACTGATAACCCCGTGAGATCTCCGAAGGGGGAGACCGGATCGTGTCGACCAGCACCAAGGTTGCGATCAAGCCGCTCGAGGACCGCATTGTGGTCCAGCCGCTCGACGCCGAGCAGACCACGGCCTCCGGCCTGGTCATTCCGGACACGGCGAAGGAGAAGCCCCAGGAGGGCGTCGTCCTGGCCGTGGGCCCGGGCCGCTTCGAGAACGGCGAGCGCCTTCCGCTCGACGTCAAGACCGGCGATGTCGTGCTGTACAGCAAGTACGGCGGCACCGAGGTGAAGTACAACGGCGAGGAGTACCTCGTCCTCTCGGCTCGCGACGTGCTCGCGATCATCGAGAAGTAATTCACTTAACGTTTGCTTCTGTTCTGCGCCCCTGGCCCCCTGCGAAATAACTAGCCGGGCGGCAGGGGCGCAGTTCTTGTTTTGAGAGGACAGTTCAGCTCCATGGCGAAGATCCTGAAGTTCGACGAGGACGCCCGTCGCGCCCTCGAGCGCGGCGTCAACAAGCTTGCCGACACGGTGAAGGTGACGATCGGTCCCAAGGGCCGCAACGTCGTCATCGACAAGAAGTTCGGTGCGCCCACCATCACCAACGACGGTGTCACCATCGCGCGCGAGGTCGAGCTGGACGACCCGTACGAGAACCTCGGTGCCCAGCTGGTGAAGGAGGTCGCGACCAAGACCAACGACGTAGCCGGTGACGGTACGACCACCGCCACCGTCCTGGCCCAGGCGCTCGTCCGCGAGGGCCTGCGCAACGTGGCCGCGGGCGCGTCCCCGGCCGCCCTGAAGAAGGGCATCGACGCCGCGGTCAAGGCCGTGTCCGAGGAGCTCCTCGCGACCGCCCGCCCGATCGAGGACAAGTCCGACATCGCCGCCGTGGCCGCGCTCTCCGCGCAGGACACCCAGGTCGGCGAGCTCATCGCGGACGCGATGGACAAGGTCGGCAAGGACGGTGTCATCACCGTCGAGGAGTCCAACACCTTCGGTCTGGACCTCGACTTCACCGAGGGCATGGCCTTCGACAAGGGCTACCTGTCCCCGTACATGGTGACCGACCAGGAGCGTATGGAGGCCGTCCTCGACGACCCGTACATCCTGATCCACCAGGGCAAGATCGGCTCGATCCAGGAGCTGCTGCCGCTTCTGGAGAAGGTCATCCAGGCCGGTGCCTCCAAGCCGCTGCTGATCATCGCCGAGGACGTCGAGGGCGAGGCCCTGTCGACCCTGGTCGTCAACAAGATCCGTGGCACCTTCAACGCCGTCGCGGTGAAGGCCCCGGGCTTCGGTGACCGCCGCAAGGCCATGCTCGGCGACATCGCCACCCTCACCGGTGCGACCGTCATCGCCGAGGAGGTCGGCCTCAAGCTCGACCAGGCCGGTCTGGACGTGCTGGGCACCGCCCGCCGCGTGACCGTCTCCAAGGACGACACCACCATCGTCGACGGTGGCGGCAAGTCCGACGAGGTCGCCGGCCGCGTCAACCAGATCAAGGCCGAGATCGAGTCCACGGACTCCGACTGGGACCGCGAGAAGCTCCAGGAGCGCCTGGCGAAGCTGGCCGGCGGTGTCTGCGTGATCCGCGTCGGTGCTGCCACCGAGGTCGAGCTCAAGGAGAAGAAGCACCGTCTGGAGGACGCCATCTCCGCGACCCGCGCCGCGGTCGAGGAGGGCATCGTCTCCGGTGGTGGCTCCGCCATCGTCCACGCCGTCAAGGTCCTGGAGGACAACCTCGGCAAGACCGGCGACGAGGCCACCGGTGTCGCGGTCGTGCGCCGCGCCGCCGTCGAGCCGCTCCGCTGGATCGCCGAGAACGCGGGCCTCGAGGGCTACGTCATCACCTCGAAGGTCTCCGAGCTCGACAAGGGCCAGGGCTTCAACGCCGCGACCGGCGAGTACGGCGACCTGGTGAAGGCCGGCGTCATCGACCCGGTCAAGGTCACCCGCTCCGCCCTGGAGAACGCCGCGTCCATCGCGTCGCTGCTGCTCACGACCGAGACCCTGGTCGTCGAGAAGCCGGCCGAGGAAGAGGCCGAGGCCGGTCACGGCCACGGTCACTCGCACTAGCGTGTAGCTGTCCCGCGCAAGCGGTGAGGCCCGGTACCCCGCGAGGGGTACCGGGCCTTTCGCTGGTCCGGCCGGCCCCGGCCCTCCCCCTGCCCGGCCGACGAGGCCGGAGTCGGCCGCCCAGACAGACCACCCAGACAGACCGCCCAGACAGACCGCCCAGGCAGACCGCTCAGGCAGACCCGGGCAGACCGCCCAGGCAGACCGGGCCGGCCGGACGGGCCCGGACCCCGGCTCCATCACGGCCGTGGGCTGCGCTGACCACCGCTCACTGGGGTCCGTACTTGCGGCCCGTCCTGGAGGTGACTCCTCCGAGCAGGCCGCGCGGCGTCACCTTCACCAGACCCATCAGGGCCTTGTACCGCGCGTCCGGGATCGAGAGCGACTTCCCGCGCGCCAGGTCCGCCAGCGCCGCCGACACGAGCTTGTCGGCGTCGAGCCACATCCAGCCGGGGATGTTGCCGGTGCCCATTCCGGCCCGCTCATGGAACTCCGTCCTTACGAAGCCCGGGCAGAGCGCCATCATCCGTACCCCCGAACCGGCCAGGTCCTTCGCCGCGCCCTGGGTGAACTGCACGACCCACGCCTTGGACGCCCCGTACGTACCGCGCGGCAGGAAGGCGGCCACGGAGGCCACGTTCACGATGCCGCCCCTGCCCCGCTCCTTCATCCCGGCCGCGGCCGCCGAGGTCAGCCGCAGGACCGCCTCGCAGTGCACCTTCAGCATCGTCAGTTCGTCCGCCATGGGGACCTCGAGGAACTGCCCCTTGTTGCCGAACCCGGCGTTGTTGACCAGGAGATCGACCGACTGCCTACGGTCCGTCAGCCTGCTCTCCACCGCGGCGATCCCGTCGTCCGCGGACAGATCCGCCGTCAGCACCTCGGCCTCGATGCCGTGCCGGTCGTGCAGTTCGGTGGCCTGTTCCCGCAGCCGGCCGGTGTCGCGGGCCACCAGCACGAGGTTGTGCCCCTCGGCCGCGAGGCGCCGCGCGAAGGCGGCCCCGATGCCCGCGGTCGCGCCCGTAATCAGTGCAGTCGTCATACGCCGCACGTTAGTGCCCCGCGTGGGCCTTCGGACGACCCGCCTGCCCGCCCGGCACCACGACCACGAACTGCCCCATCATCCCGTGGTCCTCATGGGCCGGCAGATGGCAGTGGTACATGTACGGAGTATCCGGATCGGCCGGTCCGTCGAACCGCAGCGCGATCTTCACCGTGGTGCCCACCGGGATCGCGACCGTGTCCTTCCGGCCCCGCAGAGCGGGCTCCGGTTCCCGGCCGTTCACCTCCAGCACCCTGAACTGCACGTCGTGGACGTGGAAGTTGTGCGTCATGTCGCCGCCGTTGCGCAGCGTCCACGTCTCCGTCGTACCCCGCACCACGGTCTCGTCGATCCGGTCCATGGCCATCGGCTCTCCGTTGATGCCCGACCTGCGCAGCTCGAAGAAGCGCCCGTGCACCGCGTCCCCGCCGTCGGGCAGCTCCGGTTCACCCAGCCTGCCGGGCAGCGCGGGCGACGGGCGCAGCCGGTGCGCGGCGCGCAGTTCCAGCACGTCGAAGGAGTCGTCGCCCCCGTTGAACCGCTTCTCCCAGCCGTCGCCGCCGCGCCACGGGTAGCTGCGCAGCACGGTCCGCTCGTCCGGCCGCATCCGGACGACGACCTCGGCACGCTCGCCGGGGGAGAGCTGGATCCGGTCCATCGCCGCCGGTTTCTCCAGCAGCCCGCCATCGGTCCCGATCAGGTCGAAGGCGCGGTCGTCGTCGAAGCCGAAGGTGTAGATGCGCGCGGTGGACGCGTTCAGCAGCCGCAGCCGTACGAGTTCGTCGCCGACCTCCCGGTACGGGTCGAGCGTGCCGTTCACCATCGTCCGCCTGCCGAGGAAGCCGGTGTTGGCCAGGAAGGCGTGGCCGTGGTCGAAGCGCGCCCCGTCGAAGGTGACGTCCTGCACGATGACCGGAAGGTCGTCCACGCCGTACTTCTTCGGGAGTGCCAACCGCCGTGAGCGCGCGTCGTCGACCAGGAACATCCCGGCGAGGCCGCGCTGCACGTGCTGTTCGGTCGCCCCGTGCGGATGCGGGTGGTACCAGAGCGTGGCGGCCGGCTGGTCGACCTTCCACCGCGGGGTCCACGTGCCGCCCGCCGCCACCATCTGATGCGGGCCGCCGTCCATCGCGGCGGGCAGGTGCATGCCGTGCCAGTGCACGGTGGAGGCCTCGTCGAGGCCGTTGCGCACCCGCACCTCGACCTGCTCACCGCGCTCCGCGCGCAGCGTCGGTCCCAGATAGCTGCCGTTGAAGCCCCAGGTCGGTGTCGGGCGGCCGGCCAGGAACTCCGTCTCGCCCGACCGCATCCGCAGATCGAAGACCCGGGTGCCGTCCGGCTCCACGGTCGACGAGGCCAGCGGCGGAACGGCCATCCGCCGGCTGAAACGGACCTTCCCCACGGTGCTGACGTCCGCCCCGGTCCACAGCCAGGCGAACCCGCCGCCGATCGCCGCCACCAGCACGCCCAGCACCACCGCCGACGTGATGAGCACCCGCCTCAACCGCCGTCGTCCCCCGGTCTTCTCCATGCCCCTCAGGCTCGCGCCGGGAGCGGGCCCGGCACATGGGGAGGAACCCTGGCAGGTCCCTGACCGTCCCCGTAGGGCGTGTGCGGGGTCCGCGTCAGGACGCCGTGAGCTCCTGCGCGTACGCACGCGCCTTCCGCAGCGCCTCGGGGGCCAGCGCCTCGCCGGCCGGAAGCAGCAGCGGCAGCAGATCGCGCCGCGTGGTCACGGCCCGGAACTGCAGCTCCACCGTCACCTCGTGGTCCGGCCGGTGCACGATCTCGACCGGGTCGCCGGCCCTGATGCTGCCCGGCGTGATCACCCGGAGGTACGCCCCGGGCGCCGCCGCCTGCGTGAACCGCCTGACCCAGCGCGCCTCGTCCAGGTGGCCCGCGAACGTACGGCACGGAATCCGGCCGGAGGCGACCTCGAGGACCAGCTCCGCGCCGATCCGCCAGCGCTCGCCGATCAGCGCACCACTGACCGCCAGCCCGTGCGTGGTCAGGTTCTCGCCGAACGAACCGTTGGCCAGCGGCCGCCCCAGCTCCTGCTCCCACGCGTCGAGGTCCTCGCGGGCGAAGGCGTACACGGCCTGGTGCGAGCCGCCGTGGTGGCGCAGGTCGCCGATCGTGTCCCCGGCCAGACCGCTGCCGCCCTCACCCCGGGGACCCGGGTCGCAGACCCGTACGAGCCCCTCGACGGGGCGCTTGTCGATCCCGGTCATGCCGCCCGGGGCGTCGGTGTAGGGCGCCGCCGTCGGACGGCCCGCGTTCACGGTCAGTACGGTCTTCGCAGTCATGCCCGAACGGTAGCGAGTTCTGGCTCAAAGCTGTACGCGAACATTTCGCAGTGGATCCAAGCATCCCTTATGTTGGAAGGGTGATCGAAGCCCGTCATCTCCGAGTCCTGCGCGCCGTGGCCGGTACCGGCTCCTTCTCCGCCGCCGCCCGCGAGCTCGGCTGCACCCAGCCCGCCGTGAGTCAGCAGATGAAGGCGCTGGAAGCCTCGGCGGGCACCACCCTGCTCATCCGCACCGGACGGGAGATGCGGCTGACGCAGGCCGGTGAGGCGCTCGTGCGCCACGCCTCGGGCATCCTCGCCGGGCTCACCGCCGCCGAGGAGGAGGTCGCCGCGATCGCCGGTCTGCGGGCCGGCCGGGTGCGGCTGGTCTCCTTCCCCAGTGGCAGCTCCACCCTGGTCCCGGGCGCCCTCGCGGCGCTCCGGGCGGCCCACCCCGGCACCCGGGTCTCCCTGGTCGAGGCCGAGCCGCCGCGTTCCGTGGAGATGCTGCGCGACGGCGACTGCGACATCGCGCTGGCCTTCAGGTACGGCACCCAGGGCGCCGAGTGGGACGACCTGGTGGTGCGGCCCCTGCTCACCGACCGGCTGATCGGTCTCGTTCCCGAGGGGCACTCCTTCGCAGGCCGGGACGAGGTGGGTATCGGCGAACTCGCCGGGGAGCCGTGGATCGCCGGCTGTCCGCGCTGCCGCCGGCAACTGGTCGAGGTCTGCGAGGCGTCCGGCTTCACCCCGCGGATCGACTTCGCCACCGACGACTACCCGGCGGTGATCGGCCTGGTCGGCGCCGGACTCGGGGTCGCCGTCCTGCCGGCGCTCGCGATCGAGTCGGTACGCCCCCGGGGGGCCAGGACCGTGACGGTGGAGCCCGCCATCGAGCGCGAGATCGTCGCGCTGACCCTGCCCGACCTGGCGCAGGTCCCGGCCGTGGCGGCCACTTTGGACCAGTTGTCGCTGGCGGCCGCCCGCTGAGCGGTCCGCCGCGCCGGCCCCTGTGCGCCCACGGTGTCGGCCGTGGGTGTCGGCCGTGGGTGTCGGCCGTGAGTGTCGGCCGTGAGTGTCGGCCGTGAGTGAGGAAACGTTTCTGCCTTGATGGGGCGCGGCGGACTCAGCCGTGCCCGGGCGGGGACGAGGGTGCCGCCGCGCTGATCAGCCTGTTGCGGGCCCGGCCCATGAGCTCCTCGCGTTCGTCCTCGGTCAGTCCTCCCCACACCCCGTAGGGCTCGCGTACCGCCAGTGCGTGGGCGGCGCACTCGGCGCGTACCGGGCAGCGCATGCAGACCTCTTTGGCGGAGGTCTCGCGGGCGCTCCGGGCGGCTCCGCGTTCCCCCTCGGGGTGGAAGAACAGCGAGCTGTCGACGCCTCGGCAGGCCGCCAGCAGCTGCCAGTCCCACAGATCGGCGTTGGGTCCGGGAAGGCGGGAGAAATCTGCCATTGCTTGTCCCCTCGAAACCGTGCTGAGTCGGAAACGTCGTGGTCGTGCGTCGTCCGTGCCCATGACCGTACATCTACGGTGTTAGTAGATGTAAATATGACTGATTGCGAATCTAGCCACAGACACCAGTAAAAGGGAAGAAAACCCGCTAAATGGGGCATAAGTTCATGGAAAGTTTTCGGTTGACGGCTGAACGACCCGTGGCGCTCTCCTCCGTGCTCGGTCCCTCACGTAGAGTGCCGAACCCGTTCGTCCGACCCGTAACTCTTTCGAGTGACCATCGTTGAGAGGGCGGAGGCGGTTGACGGAGAAAGCGATCGGGCAGGTGTCCGAGAGTGTCAACCGCACAGGTGACGACTTGTAACAGCCTGGAGGCACAAGGTGACGCGCATCAGCTGCGGAGGGCGGTCATGACATCCGTTCTCGTCTGCGACGATTCCCCGCTTGCCCGAGAAGCACTCCGTCGCGCGGTCGCGACCGTGCCCGGCGTCGAACGTGTGACGACGGCGGCCAACGGGGAGGAAGTCCTCCGCCGCTGGGGCGCCGACCGTTCGGATCTGATTCTCATGGACGTACGCATGCCCGGTCTGGGCGGTGTGGAGACGGTCCGTCGACTGCTCTCCGCCGACCCCGGGGCCCGGATCATCATGCTGACCGTCGCCGAGGACCTGGACGGGGTCGCGCTGGCGGTCGCCGCCGGGGCCCGCGGATACCTGCACAAGGACGCCTCCCGGGCGGAGCTGCGGGCGACCGTCACCCAGGCCCTGGCGGATCCGACGTGGCGGCTCGCCCCGCGCCGGCTGCGCTCGGCCGAGATGGGCGCGGCGCCCACGCTCACGGCGCGTGAGATCCAGGTGCTCGAAGGCATGAGCCACGGCCGTTCCAACGCGGAGATCGGCCGTGAGCTGTTCCTCTCCGAGGACACGGTGAAGACGCACGCCAGGCGCCTGTTCAAGAAGCTCGGAGCCTCGGACCGGGCGCACGCGGTGGCGCTCGGCTTCCGCTGGGGCCTGGTCCGCTGAGAGCCGGCCGTGACCGGCCACCACCCCCGTCCCCGTCCGCTCGCGGGCGGACGGGGCGACCCCGCGCGAGCGGTGCGGAGCCGGGTCGTGTCCATGGACGCGACCCGCTCGTACGCCGCCCGTGCAACCCGCCGCCCCGGCGGCATGTGACGCTTCCCGGCCGATGACGCATCCTTGAGACGTGGAGTTCCTCGGGAACGATTCGGTCGAGCGGAAGGGGAGGGCGCAGGACATGACTTCCGGCGCACCCGCTCATAACGCTTCAGTGCACAACTACGGACGCGGTGCCGCGGATGACGCGGCGCCGGGGCACCATGGTCCGATGCGCGAGGACGGAACGACGGCGATCGGTGCCCTGGTGCATCGTGCCGTCGAGGGCGACGCGCAGGCCACCCACGATCTGCTGGCCCACGTCCACCCCCTCGCCCTGCGCTACTGCAGGTCCCGGCTGAACCGGCTGCCCGGTGATGCCCGTCACTTCGTGGAGGACCTGGCGCAGGAGGTCTGTGTCGCGGTGCTGATGGCGCTGCCGCGGTACAAGGACACCGGCAGGCCCTTCGAAGCCTTCGTCTTCGCCATCGCGGGCCACAAGGTGGCCGACCTCCAGCGGGCCGCGATGCGGCACCCGGGATCGACCGCGGTGCCCTCCGACGAGATGCCGGAGCGGCCGGACGACTCGCTCGGGCCCGAGGAGCGGGCGCTCCTCAGCAGCGATGCCGCCTGGGCCAAGAAGCTCCTCGCCAACCTTCCGGAGAACCAGCGCGAGCTGCTGGTCCTGCGGGTCGCCGTCGGGCTCACCGCGGAGGAGACCGGACAGATGCTCGGGATGTCGCCGGGCGCCGTCCGGGTCGCCCAGCACCGCGCACTCAGCCGGCTGCGGGCGCTCGCGGAACAGTGAGCCGGGCCTCCGGCGCCACGAAAAGATGCCGTAGGAAGCTACAGAACCTCCAGGTGATCTTGCTCGTGGAATGAGACACCGCTTGAGGCCGTTAGCATGGACATCCGCACCGATCAAGGCCATTTGGGGAAGGTGTCATGACTGCAAACGTCGACGGAGTGCCCGAGAAATTCGCGACGCTCGGGCTGACATACGACGACGTGCTGCTGCTGCCGGGCGCATCCGAGGTGCTGCCCAACGCGGTCGACACCTCGACGCTCATCTCGCGGAACGTACGCGTGAACATCCCGCTGCTGTCCGCCGCGATGGACAAGGTGACCGAGGCCCGGATGGCCATCGCCATGGCCCGCCAGGGCGGCGTCGGCGTGCTCCACCGCAATCTCTCGGTCGAGGACCAGGTCAACCAGGTCGACCTGGTGAAGCGGTCCGAGTCCGGCATGGTCACCGACCCGATCACGGTCGGCCCGGACGCCACGCTCGGTGACGCCGACGCGCTCTGTGCCAAGTTCCGCATCAGCGGCGTGCCGGTCACCGACCCGGCGGGCAAGCTGCTCGGCATCGTCACCAACCGCGACATGGCGTTCGAGTCGGACCGTTCGCGCCAGGTGCGCGAGGTCATGACGCCGATGCCGCTGGTCACCGGCCGGGTCGGCATCTCCGGCGTGGACGCCATGGAGCTGCTGCGCCGCCACAAGATCGAGAAGCTTCCGCTGGTCGACGACGCGGGCATCCTCAAGGGCCTCATCACGGTCAAGGACTTCAAGAAGGCCGAGCAGTACCCGAACGCGGCCAAGGACGCCGAGGGCCGGCTGCTCGTCGGCGCGGCCGTCGGCGCCAGCCCGGAGGCGCTGGACCGCGCCCAGGCGCTGGCCGGCGCCGGGGTGGACTTCCTGATCGTCGACACCTCGCACGGCCACAACAGCAACGCCCTCAACTGGATGGCGAAGATCAAGTCGGCCGTGAACGTGGACGTCATCGGCGGCAACGTCGCGACCCGCGACGGCGCCCAGGCCCTGGTCGACGCCGGTGTGGACGGCGTCAAGGTCGGCGTCGGACCCGGCTCGATCTGCACCACCCGCGTGGTCGCCGGCATCGGCGTCCCGCAGGTCACCGCGATCTACGAGGCCGCGCTGGCCGCCCGTGCGGCGGGCGTCCCGGTCATCGGCGACGGCGGCCTCCAGTACTCCGGCGACATCGGCAAGGCGCTCGCCGCCGGTGCCGACAGCGTGATGCTGGGCTCCCTCCTCGCGGGCTGCGAGGAATCGCCGGGCGAGCTCCTCTTCATCAACGGCAAGCAGTTCAAGTCGTACCGCGGCATGGGTTCGCTGGGCGCGATGCAGTCCCGCGGACAGGGCCGCTCGTACTCGAAGGACCGCTACTTCCAGGCCGAGGTGTCCTCCGACGACAAGCTCGTCCCCGAGGGCATCGAGGGCCAGGTGCCCTACCGCGGCCCGCTGGCCAACGTGCTGCACCAGCTCGTCGGCGGTCTCCGCCAGACGATGGGCTACGTGGGCGCGGCCTCCGTCGACGAGATGGAGAGCAAGGGCCGCTTCGTACGGATCACGTCCGCGGGCCTCAAGGAGAGCCACCCGCACGACATCCAGATGACGGTCGAAGCACCGAACTACAGCAGGAAGTAACGCGACAGCGCAGGTGAGGGGCGGTCCGGGGTTCCCGGAACCGCCCCTCCTGTATGTGTCGGGGATACTGGACAGCGCAGACGTAGAGGGAAAGGCCACACCATCGTGACTGAGATCGAGATCGGGCGCGGCAAGCGCGGCCGCCGGGCATACGCATTCGACGACATCGCCGTCGTCCCGAGCCGCCGGACCCGCGACCCGAAGGAGGTCTCGATCGCCTGGCAGATCGATGCCTACCGCTTCGAGCTGCCGTTCCTGGCCGCTCCCATGGACTCCGTCGTCTCCCCGCAGCACGCCATCCGCATCGGCGAGCTCGGCGGCCTCGGGGTGCTCAACCTGGAAGGCCTGTGGACCCGGCACGCCGACCCGCAGCCGCTCCTCGACGAGATCGCCGAGATGCCCGTCGAGTCCGCGACCCGCCGGCTCCAGGAGATCTACTCCGCCCCCATCCAGGAGGAGCTGATCGGCCAGCGCATCAAGGAGGTGCGCGACGCCGGCGTCGTCACCGCCGCCGCGCTCTCCCCGCAGCGCACCGCCCAGTTCTCCAAGGCCGTCGTCGACGCGGGTGTGGACATCTTCGTCATCCGCGGCACGACGGTCTCCGCCGAGCACGTCTCGGGTGCGGCCGAGCCGCTCAACCTGAAGCAGTTCATCTACGAGCTGGACGTCCCGGTCATCGTCGGCGGCTGCGCCACGTACACCGCGGCGCTGCACCTGATGCGCACGGGCGCGGCCGGTGTCCTCGTCGGCTTCGGCGGCGGCGCCGCGCACACCACGCGCAACGTCTTCGGCATCCAGGTCCCGATGGCGACCGCGGTCGCCGATGTGGCCGGTGCCCGCCGTGACTACATGGACGAGTCCGGCGGCCGGTACGTGCACGTGATCGCCGACGGCGGCGTCGGCTGGTCCGGCGACCTGCCGAAGGCCATCGCCTGCGGTGCGGACGCCGTGATGATGGGCTCCCCGCTCGCCCGCGCGACGGACGCGCCGGGCCGCGGCCGTCACTGGGGCATGGAGGCCGTCCACGAGGACGTGCCGCGCGGCAAGCTGGTCGACCTCGGCTCCGTCGGGACGACGGAGGAGGTCCTCACCGGGCCTTCGCACACCCCCGACGGTTCGATGAACATCTTCGGCGCCCTGCGCCGGGCGATGGCGACGACGGGGTACAGCGACCTCAAGGAGTTCCAGCGCGTCGAGGTGACGGTGGCGGACTCGCAGCACCGCCGCTGACACACCACAGCATGACGGGAGGGCCCTGACCGCGATCGCGGTCAGGGCCCTCCCGTGTGTCCTGCGTGCGGTCCGAGGACTAGTCGGACGTCTTGCGGGCCGTGGAGAACGCGACCACGGCGGCGACGGCGAAGAAGACGAAGCTGAGCGCGTCGGAGTCTTCCTTCCACACCGTGTTCAGGTCGCTGAAGTGGTCGAAGAAGATCTCGGTGACCGAGAGCGGGAGCTGCTTGCTGATGATGATCGCTTCACCGAGCAGCTGGCCGAGGTAGACGCCGACCAGGGCGAGGGCGCCACTGATGACGGGCAGGGCGGGGTTGCGGCCGCCGAGCTTGCCGGCGGCGAAGCCGACGATGGCGCCGACACCCACGGCCGCGTAGCCGATCTCGTGCTTCGTGGCGCCGATGATCGCACCGTAGATGCCCGCCGCGACGAGCGCCGCGACGAACGCGACGAGGATGCCCAGCCCCACGTTGTTGCGCGCGGGCGCCACCGGAGCGAACGGTGCGCCGCCGCCGAACGGGGCGCCGACGGGCTGCTGGTCCGCGAACGGGTTGCCGGTCGGTGCGCCGGGCTGGGGCTGGCCGGGGTGCGCGGCATAGGGGTTGCCGGGCTGCGGCTGTCCGCCGTACGGCTGGTTCGGCGGTGGTACGGGCGTGCTCATGGCGGATTCCCCCTGGGACTGTGGCGCACGATTGTGCGAAGAGTGACGCCGCAGGCTAGCAGTCGGTTCCGACAATGACCCACCGGAATCCTTGGGGGAACTGCGATCAGAGCCGGTGCGCGGCCCCTGCCGGGGTGGCGCCGCGGGTGTCGAGGAGGAGCTGCGCCTTCACGGCCAGGCCCTGGAGGTCGTAGGTGCGGTGGTGCTGGAGCAGCACCGTCAGATCGGCGCTGGAGGCGGCCTCGTACAGCGAGTCGGCGCGGGGGACCGGGAGTTCGCGTACGCGCCAGTCCAGGACGTGCGGATCGTGGTAGCCGATCTGGGCGCCCATGTCCATCAGCCGGGTGGCGATCTCGCGGGCGGGAGAGGCCTCCTGGTCGGCGAGGTCGGGCTTGTACGTGACGCCGAGGAGCAGGATCCGGGCGCCGCGGACGGATTTCCCGTGTTCGTTGAGGAGGGTGGCGCAGCGCTGGATCACGTACTGCGGCATCCGGTCGTTGATCTCCTGGGCGAGCGAGACCATCCGCAGCGGGTGTCCGGGGGTGCGGCTGTTGTACGGGAGGTAGCCCGGGTCGACCGGGGCGCCGTGGCCGCCGACGCCGGGGCCGGGGCGGAAGGGCTGGAAGCCGAAGGGCTTGGTCTCGGCGCACCGGATGACGTCCCAGAGGTCGACGCCGAGGTCGTGGCAGAGCACGGCCATCTCGTTGACCAGCGCGATGTTGACGTGCCGGAAGTTGGTCTCCAGGACCTTCGTCATCTCGGCCTCGCGCGGGCCGCGGGCCCGGACGACCTTGTCGGTGAGCCGGCTGTAGAAGGCGGCGGCCGACTCCGTGCAGGCGGGGGTCAGGCCGCCGATGACCTTGGGGGTGCTGGCGTAGACGTGGGTGCGGTTGCCGGGGTCGAGGCGGCTGGGGGAGTGGGCGAGGTGGAAGTCGCGTCCGCCGCGCAGCCCGGAGCCCTGTTCGAGGAGGGGGAGCAGGAAGTTCTCGGTGGTGCCGGGCGGTACGGCCGATTCCAGGAGCACGGTGGTGTGCGGGCGCAGCCGGGCGGCCAGGGCCCGGGCCGCGTCGCCGACGGCGGTGAGGTCGAGGGTGCGGTCCGGGCCGAGGGGGGTGGGGGCGCAGATCACGGCGGTACGGACCCGGCCCAGCTCGGCCTGGTCGGTGGTCGGGCGGAATCCGCCGGACAGCATCCGGCGGATGTCCGACGCGGTGAGCGATCCCTCGACCGGGGTGCGGCCCGCGGAGAGCTCGGCGAAGGCCCGGGGGTCGGTGTCGTAGCCGATGGTCTGGATGCGGGCCGAGACGGCGGCCTGGGCGAGGGGCAGGCCGAGGTGACCGAGTCCGATGACGGCGAGGTCTGCAGGCACGTGGGTGGCCGTCCTTCCCTCGGACCGGCCGGCACACGAGCCGCTCGGTCCAAGACCGTGAGGAGAGAAAGCGCAACTGCTGGGGACAGTGCAATGTCAGACTAGGCGTAAATATGACCTATATGTCGCATTGTGTGGCCGTCGTCGTCCGGGTGTTGTCCACAGGCGGTGGCTGAAGTCGTGGAGCGCGGACAGAATCGAGAGGTGGGCACGGGCACCCGACCCCGCGGTCGGACCGCATCCCCGTGCCGGACCACCCCGATCTACCGGGAGGCAGCAGTGAGGACAGCGACACTGGGACCCGCGGAGCGTGCCGCAGCGCTCGCAGCGATGGCCGAGCGCGAACTGGACGTGCTGGTCGTGGGGGCGGGCGTGGTCGGCGCCGGGACGGCGCTCGACGCGGTGACGAGAGGGCTCTCGACCGGACTGGTCGAGGCGCGCGACTGGGCGTCCGGCACGTCGAGCAGGTCGAGCAAGCTGATCCACGGCGGGCTGCGCTACCTGGAGATGCTCGACTTCGCGCTCGTCCGCGAGGCGCTGAAGGAGCGCGGGCTGCTGCTGGAGCGGCTCGCCCCGCATCTGGTGAAGCCGGTGCCGTTCCTCTACCCGTTGCAGCACAAGGGCTGGGAGCGGCTGTACGCCGGTTCCGGCGTCGCGCTGTACGACGCGATGTCGGTGTCCTCCGGGCACGGCCGCGGGCTGCCCGTGCACCGGCACCTCTCCCGCCGCCAGGCGCTGCGGGTCGCGCCGGCGCTCAAGCGGGACGCCCTGGTCGGGGCCTTGCAGTACTACGACGCCCAGATGGACGACGCCCGCTATGTCGCGACGCTGGTGCGCACCGCCGCCGGGTACGGCGCACACGTGGCGAACCAGGCACGGGTGGTCGGCTTCCTCCGGGAGGGCGAGCGCGTCGTCGGCGCCCGGGTGGCGGACGTCGAGGCGGGCGACGAGTACGAGGTCAGGGCCAAACAGGTGGTCAACGCCACCGGCGTCTGGACGGACGACACCCAGGCGCTGATCGGCGAGCGCGGCCAGTTCCACGTGCGGGCCTCCAAGGGCATCCATCTGGTCGTCCCCAAGGACCGCATCCACTCCTCCACGGGCCTGATCCTGCGGACCGAGAAGTCCGTGCTCTTCGTCATCCCGTGGGGACGGCACTGGATCGTCGGGACGACGGACACCGACTGGGACCTGGACAAGGCCCATCCGGCCGCCTCCAGCGCGGACATCGACTATCTGCTCGAACACGTCAACTCGGTCCTGGCCACCCCGCTGACCAGGGACGACGTCCAGGGCGTCTACGCGGGGCTGCGGCCGTTGCTGGCCGGCGAGTCGGACGCGACCAGCAAGCTCTCGCGCGAGCACACGGTGGCGCACCCGCTGCCGGGTCTCGTCGTCGTCGCGGGAGGCAAGTACACGACGTACCGGGTGATGGCCAAGGACGCCGTCGACGAGGCGGTGCACGGCCTCGACCAGCGCGTCGCGGAGTGCGTCACCGAGGACATCCCGCTGCTGGGCGCCGAGGGCTACCGCGCTCTGTGGAACGCCCGGGCCAGGATCGCCGCCCGCACCGGCCTCCACGTCGCCCGGGTGGAGCATCTGCTCAACCGGTACGGCTCCATGACCGAGGAGATCCTGGAGCTGATCGTCGCCGACCCGGTGATGGGCGAACCGCTGCCGGCCGCCGACGACTACCTGAAGGCCGAGATCGTGTACGCGGCTTCGCACGAGGGGGCCCGCCACCTCGACGACGTACTGACCCGGCGCACCCGGATCTCCATCGAGACCTTCGACCGCGGCACCCGCTCCGCGCGGTTGTGCGCGGAGCTGATGGCGCGGGTGCTCGGTTGGGACAAGGGCAGGATCGAGCGCGAGGTCGCGCACTACGAGAAGCGGGTGGAAGCGGAACGGGAGTCGCAGCGCCAGCCCGACGACCTGACGGCGGACGCGGCGCGGCTGGGGGCACCTGACATCGTGCCCATCCGGTGAAATGAGAGTCCCGCCTGCCCGGCGGTTCGTTCCGCAGGGCAGGCGGGCAGGCGGGCAGGCGGGCAGGCGGGCAGGCGGGCAGGGACACCGGAACTCCGGCGTGCGCAGAGCGGGTTCGCGCGTGGTCGTGTGGGGCGGCGGGGCAACGAGCGCGCCCCTGGGGGCGGTGCGTCGGTCCGGCCCGGGAATACGGCGGTTCGGAGCATCGCTCCGGACGGCGTGCCGTGGTAGGCAGGAGGGTGCCCGCGCCGGGATGTGGTTCGCTGGGCGGAGCAGGGGCGGAGCGGGGTGGGGGCCGACGGTCGCGGCGGGGCAGCGCCGCGCGTACGGGCCCGGCCGGAAATCCCTTCCGTCGGCCACTTATGACGGTCCCCGGACCCGGCACCAGGACCGGTCCCGGGGTGAGGGACAATGAACGCTCTGCCAGGGCGGGTTGATCGCAGAGGGGACGCATGTCGGAGGCGGAGCAGGCACGGGAGCCCCAACGGGACAAGGACGGACGTCTTCTCGCGGGGCGGTACCGGCTCGGAGAGGTGCTCGGCCGGGGTGGAATGGGCACGGTCTGGCGTGCTGTCGACGAGACGCTGGGCCGCACGGTCGCGGTCAAGGAACTGCGGTTCCCCTCGGCCATCGACGACGACGAGAAGCGGCGGCTCATCACGCGGACCCTGCGCGAGGCGAAGGCGATCGCCCGGATCCGCAACAACGGCGCGGTCACCGTCTACGACGTGGTCGACGAGGACGACCGGCCGTGGATCGTCATGGAACTCATCGAGGGCAAGTCGCTGGCCGAGGCGGTCCGCGAGGACGGCGTCCTGACGCCGAGGCGCGCGGCCGAGGTCGGCCTCGCCATCCTCGACGTGCTGCGCTCGGCGCACCGCGAGGGCATTCTGCACCGCGACGTGAAGCCGTCCAACGTGCTGATCGCCGAGGACGGCCGGGTCGTGCTGACCGACTTCGGTATCGCCCAGGTCGAGGGCGACCCGTCGGTCACCTCCACCGGCATGCTCGTCGGCGCGCCCTCGTACATCTCGCCGGAGCGGGCCCGCGGCCACAAGCCCGGCCCGCCCGCCGACCTGTGGTCGCTCGGCGGTCTGCTGTACGCGAGCGTCGAGGGCTGCCCGCCGTACGACAAGGGGTCCGCGATCGCGACCCTGACCGCCGTGATGACCGAGCCGCTCGACCCGCCGAAGAACGCGGGCCCGCTGGAGGAGGTCATCTACGGGCTGCTGGCCCGGGACCCCGAGCAGCGGCTCGACGACGCCGGCGCGCGCGCCCTGCTCAACGACGTGATCGACGCCCCGGAGCAGACGGAGGTTCCGGTTCCGCCGCCGGCCGACGCCACCCAGGTGATGGCGCTCCCCAAGAACGTGGCCGACGCACCGCCGAAGGCGGCGCAGAAGTCCGGTGCCGAGGCGGGCGACGGGGCCAGGGACCGGCTGCGCGGCGCGCTGCGCTCCGCGCGGAACGCGAAGGCGGCACCCGCCGCGGCCGTCGGCGCCGCGGCCTCCGCCCCGGCCCGGCCCGCCACGGCTCCCACCACGGCCACGGCCTCTCCTTCGGGGGCCGTGCCGCCGCCGCGTCCGGCCACCTCGCCGGTCACCCCGCCCCGCGCGTCCCTCACGGACGTGGTGCCGCGCCGCACACTGGCGATCATCGCGGCCGTCATCGCGCTCGCCGTGCTCGGCACGGTCCTCGCGCTCACGCTCGGCGGGGACGACGAGGACTCCGGCACCACGGGCAAGGCCAAGGACGGCACGTCCGCCTCGGCCGGATCCTCCGCGGGCAGCGGCTCCGGCGGTTCGGGCGGATCCGCCGACACCGAGCAGGGAAGCGGCAAGGAGCAGGGCAAGGACGAGCAGGGTACGGACGGCGGCGGGGGCGGGAGCGACGACTCGGGCAAGGGGTCGGACGACTCACCGGGCGACAAGCAGGACGACACCGTGCCCACCGGCTACAAGACGGTGGAGAACAAGAAGTTCCACTTCTCCATGGTGATGCCCGAGGGCTTCCGTTTCGACAAGACGGCGGGCGCCAACTCCGGCGGCATTTACAACGTCAGCGGCGGCTTCCCCCGTATCCAGGTCGACTACACCGACTCGCCCGGCGGCGACGCCGCCGGGGCCTGGCGGGCGGCCAGGGCCGCCGTCGCGGCCACCAGCAACGGCTACCACCACCTCGGCATAAACGAGGTCCAGTACAAGGGCTACCCGACCGTCGCCGACTGGCAGTTCGAGCGTACGCAGCAGGGCCAGCGGGTCCGGGTGATCAACCGGGGCTTCAAGGTCGACAGCGGCCACGGGTACGCGATCATGATCAGCTGCAAGGCCGACGCGTGGGACGACGCGGAGTGCCGGACGCTGCGCAGGACGGCGTTCGACACCTTCAAGCCGCTCGACTGACGCAAGCCGTTCGGCCGGGTTGGGCCGACCCGGCCGCGCGGCAGCCTCCTGCCACGTATTGTGAGAGCTCGAAGACCGTACGCAGCCGAAACCACAAGCCAATTGCACAGCAAGTGACCGCAATTGACGGTTTCGTGCGGTCTACGTGACCGGGGGACAGCGCGCTCTGGGGAGGCGTCGTGGACGACTATGCGGGTCGGGTACTTGCCGACCGCTACCGCCTTCCGCTGCCCCCGTCCGATGAGTACGAACTGGTCGAGACCCGGGCGTTCGACACCTACAGCGGCCAGGAGGTACTGGTCCGTCAGGTGCCGCTGCCGGAGGTCGTGGACGCCGAGGTGCTCGACGCGGACGGGCTGCCGACCGCGGCCCGGCGGGCCGGCGGGCGCACCGTGCGACGGTCCACCGACCCCGCTGTCCGGCGCGCCATCGAGGCCGCCCAGGCAGCGGCCCAGGTGCCCGACCATCCGCGTCTGGACCAGGTCTTCGACGTGTTCGCCGAGGCGGGTTCGCTCTGGATCGTGAGCGAACTGGTCGCGGCCAGACCGCTCGCGGCGCTGCTCGCGGAGCGCCCGCTCAATCCGTACCGGGCCGCCGAGATCGGCTCCGACGTCCTCACCGCGCTGCGCGTCCTGCACGCGCACGGCTGGACCCATCGCAACATCACCGTGCGCACGGTGCTCGTCTGCGACGACGGACGCGTCGTGCTGACCGGCCTGGCGGCCGGGGCGGCCGAGGAGGCGCTCTGCGGCTACGTGCCGGTGCCGCGCCCGGACGACGAGGGCGAGGACGGCTACGGCGGCCCGGCAATCGAATCGGGGCCCACGGGTCCGTACGCCCCGCCCGCGGCAGAGCCGGGGGAAGCCGGTCCGTACGGCCTGCCGGGGACCGGTACGGGCAGCCATGACCTCTTCCGCCCGCCCGCCGTCGAGCCCGGGCGCACCGGCCCGTACGGCAGCCCGGACGTGCCCGGCTCCCGTGGACCCGCGGCCATCGAGGCGGGGGACGGGGGCGGTCCCGCGCAGCCCTACGGAGCCGGTGAGCTGGAATCCGTGCGCCGGCCGTCGCCACCCGTACCGCCGACCACCGTGCCCGCCGCCGAGGCCGGCAGCGCACAGGCACGGGCCGCGCGGGCGGGGGCCATCGCCGCGTACCGTGCGGGCGCCCGCGCCGCCGCCCGCATCGGCGAGGAGGAGCGCAGGGCCGGCCGGGACGGCGCCCAGGACACCGGCACCCTTCCGGTCCAGCGGCCCGCCCACCCGCTGCAGCCGCTCGGCCGGCCCGGCGCACCGGACGCGTACGGCGAGGACCGGTACGACGACGAGGACCAGTACGACGAGGATCCGTACGACGACGAGGACGAGGAGGACGACGGCCCGCCGCCCCGGCGGCTCCATCTGACCGGTTCCTGGGACGACGGTCCCGGTCGCGGCCGCCCGGTGCCCGCAGGAGGCTCCAACGAGGACGCCCTGCGCGCCGATTCCCGGCGGCAGGGAGCCACCCCGGCCGTCCGCCCGCAGCTTCCGGCCACCACCCGGGAGACCGCCCGCGAGACCGCCCCGGGCCGCTGGGACGAGATCGTCGCCGGCAGCCGTGACACCTCCGCGTACCGCGGCCCCGCGACCACGCTCGCCGCCGAGCGGGCCCGGCAGGCCCGGATCGCCGTCGTCGGCGCGGTCACCGAGCGCTGGGCGCCCGAGCAGGCCGGGCCGGTCCACGAGAACTGGCAGCTGGCGCCGCCCATCGGCCCCTCCACCGACCTCTGGGCGCTGGGCGCGCTGCTCTACCGCGCCGTGCAGGGCCATGCCCCGTACCCGGAGGAGAACGCCGCCGAACTCGTCCAGATGGTCTGCGGCGAACCGCCCGCCTTCGCCGAGGAGTGCGGCGCGCTGCGCCCCGTCGTCGAGTCGCTGCTGCGCCAGGACCCCACCGAGCGTCCGGACTTCGAGGAACTGCGCGGCTGGCTGCGCTCCCTCGTGCGGTCCGCGCCCGAGCCGGAGGCCGGGCTCGACGTCGTGCCCCTGCCCTCCCCGGACGCCACCCGGCTGCCCGTCGTACGCCGCCGCGGCGAACTCGTCCGCAAGCGCCGCGGCCGCCGGGGCGGGAGCACCCACGGCCGCCACCGCCAGACCAGGGAACGGCTGGAACCCGCGGAGCGGGCCGTACCCGAGCCGCGCGAGCCCAGGAACCCCAGACCGCCCCGCGAGCCCAAGGGGCCCAAGGCGCTGCGCACTCCGCCCCGCCCGCAGCAGGACGGGCAGCGCGCCCCGCGCAGGCTCGGCCGGCTGCTGCTCCTCCTGGTCCTGCTCCTCCTGGCCGCGGCGATCGCGTACGCGGTGATGTTCATGCCCAAGTCCGGTACGGATTCCGAGGGCGGCGCCGCCCCCTCGCGTACGGAGTCCGGAGCACCGGAACCCGGCGGCCAGGAATCCGCGGACCCGTCCGCCGCGGCCTCCTCCGGCGCCCAGCAGCCGCAGACCAGCCGCTCCGCCGTCGCGCTCGCACCCGGCTACACGCTGCGCAAGGACCCCGAGGGCTTCGAGGTCGGGGCGCCCAAGGGCTGGCAGCGCAGCCCCGCCAACGCGGACCGTCAGATCCGTTACGGGAGCGACGGGTTCAGCCTGCTCGTCGTCCCGGGACGCGACACCGTGAAGACCAACGGCGCGGACCCGCTCGACTACCAGCGGAACAAGGAGCCGGAGCTGAAGCAGTTCCGCGACTCCAGCTGGGCCTCGGCGAGCGGGCTGCGGCGGATCGACGTCGGGCAGCAGGCCATGGCGGAGGGGCAGTTCACCTGGCAGGACGCCGACGGCCGCGAGGTCTACGTCCGCAACCTGGTGATCGTCGTCAAGGGCAAGTACCACATCCTCCAGGTCATCGGCCCGGAGAGCCAGCGTGACAAGGTCGGCGAGATCTACCAACAGGCCAGCGCCTCCTACCGCGTGACACAGTGAACGCGGACGGGTCGACGGGGCACGGACCCGAGGGCGACATGCATCACAGTGCGATCTCGTGAGCGGTGCGAGGTTCCGTGGCCGCACGTCCCCTCCGTAACCTGGCATCCGAAGGAACGGGGCGGGGACACGTGGAACGATCGCAGGGCACGGAAGCGGGACTGCTGCTGGCCGGGAGGTACCGGCTCGGGGAGGTCCTGGGACGCGGTGGCATGGGCAAGGTCTGGCGCGCCCATGACGAGGTGCTGCACCGCACCGTCGCCGTCAAGGAGCTGACCGCCGGGCTGTACGTCGCCGAGGCGGACCGGGTCGTGCTGCACGCGCGTACCCAGAAGGAGGCCCGCGCCGCGGCCCGCATCACGCATCCCGGCGTGGTCACCGTCCACGACGTGATCGAGTACGACAACCGGCCGTGGATCGTCATGCAGTACGTCGACGGGCCGTCACTTGCCGACCAGGCCAAGGAATCCGGCGAGGTCGAACCCCGCGAGGCGGCCAGGATCGGGCTCCATGTGCTGGGCGCCCTGCGCGCCGCGCACGGTGCCGGGGTGCTGCACCGCGACGTGAAGCCGGGCAACGTCCTGCTCGCCCGCGACGGCCGGGTGCTCCTCACCGACTTCGGGATCGCGGCGATAGAGGGCGACTCGACCATCACCAGGACCGGTGAACTGGTCGGCTCCATCGACTACCTGGCACCCGAGCGGGTCCGCGGCGGCGATCCCGGCCCCGCGTCCGACCTCTGGTCGCTGGGCGCCACGCTGTACACCGCGGTCGAGGGCCGTTCGCCGTTCCGCCGCACCTCACCGATCTCCACGATGCAGGCCGTCGTCACCGAGGAGCCGCCGGCACCCGTACGGGCCGGGGCGCTGGCCCATGTCATCACCGCGCTGCTCCGCAAGGAACCGGAGGACCGGCCGACGGCCGAGGAGGCCGAGCGGATGCTGCTGGAGGCCATGGAGGGGCGTGAGCCCCGGGCGGCCCAGGCGTACGTCCCCACCCAGCGGGTCCCCGAGGAGGTCCTGCACGCGATGGGCCCCGACGGCGCCTCCGGTGGCGGGATACCGGGCGGCGGCACGGCCCGGCTGCCCTACCCCGGACCCGCCCCGGCCCCCGGCACCGTACCCGTGGCCCGGCGCAGCCGCTGGCGCACCACGGTCCTGGTCATCGCGCTGGCGGCCCTGGTGGGCGGCGGGGCGGGCGTCGCCGCGTTGCTGTACGCGAACCGCACGGAGGCGGATTCCGGGACCGGCGGCACGGCGTCGCACGGCACCCGGTCGCCGGGGCCGGCCACCGCCAGTCCCAGCCCCACCCCCACGCCCGCCCCCACGCCCACGCCGGACCCGGCGAAGGAGGGCGTGCCGGACGGCTGGCGGCGCGTGGAGGACCCGGCCGGGTTCAGCATCCTCATGCCGGTGGGCTGGGAGCGCCAGGTGAACGGCACCAACATCGACTACACCCCGGACGACGGTGTGCACTACTTCCGCTTCAGCGCGGACCCGGCACCGGACTTCGACCACCCGTACACGCACATGCAGGACCTCGAGACGAGACTGCGCGAACGGCTGCCGGAGTACCGGAGCCTGGAGATGAACTCCAACGTCTACCGGGACCAGCCCGGGTCCATCTGGGAGTTCACCTGGACCGAGAAGCCCGGCGAGCCGCGCCATGCCATCGACCAGATGTACTACGCGAAGGAGGGCGGCCCCGAGTACGCGCTGTACATGACGGGGCCGGAGGAGGACTGGGACGTCACCCGGGACCGCTTCAACACGATGCTGCGCAGCTGGCGCGCGCCGGCCGAGTCCAACTGACCCCGCTCGACTCCTGCGGCGCCTTCCCGGTCGGCGGAACCGAGGGGATACCCCCTGATCAGCGGTTATTCAGCCAGTGATCACTGGCTCGGTTGGCGGCGGCCGTCGAGGGCTGTTGTGGGGAGTGTGAAAAGCTGTTACCCACGGGTACCCAAAGCATCCGGCTCGACGTACTCTCGCCCTCATGACGGACTCGCAGGTCTCCACGCCCACCACCGCCGCGGTTGCCGGCACCAACCCGGTGGCCGCCGCGCCCGCGGGCGCGCGCACGGCCGCCGACGTCGTGACGCCCGAGGTGATCGCCCAGCTGACCCGTGGCGTCGTCGGCTCCGGCCGCACGGCCAACCACACCCCCTTCACCGGCGAGAAGCTGGCCGATCTGCCCGAGTCCACCCCCGAGGACGTGGCGGACGCCTTCGCGCGCGCCCGTGCCGCCCAGCCCGCCTGGGCCGCGCTGTCCGTCCGTGCCAGGGCCGCCGTGCTGCTGCGCTTCCACGACCTCGTGCTGGAGCGCCAGTCGGAGGTCCTCGACCTCATCCAGCTGGAGACCGGCAAGGCCCGGCTGCACGCCCACGAGGAGGTCCTCGCGGTCTCCGTCGCCGCCCGGCACTACGGCCGCAGGGCGGGCGCCTACCTGAAGCCGAAGCGGCACACCGGGGTCGTACCGACGCTCACCAAGGTCACCGAGCTGCGCCAGCCGCGCGGCGTCATCGGCCAGATCGCGCCGTGGAACTACCCCCTGGAGCTGTCCGTCGGCGACGCGCTGCCCGCTTTCGTCGCGGGCAACGCCGTGGTGATGAAGCCCGACACGGAGACCGCGCTGACCGCGCTGTGGGCCCGTGACCTCCTCATCGAGGCCGGCCTGCCGGCCGAGGTGTTCCAGGTCGTCCTCGGCGACGGACCCGTCGTCGGCCCCGAGGTCGTCAAGCACGCCGACTACGTCTCCTTCACCGGCTCCACCCGCACCGGACGCGAGGTCGCCCAGGGCGCCGCGGCCCGGCTCGTCGGCGTCTCGCTGGAGCTCGGCGGCAAGAACGCGATGCTGGTCCTGGCGGACGCCGACGTGGAGAAGGCCGCCGCCGGCGCCGTCCGCGCCTGCTTCTCCTCCGCCGGCCAGCTCTGCATCTCCATCGAGCGGCTGTACGTCCACGAGTCCGTCGCCGACGACTTCGTGGCCCGGTTCGCCGCCCGTACGAAGGCGATGCGGCTCGGCACCTCCCTCGCGTACGGCGCCGACATGGGCTCGCTCGTCGGCGAGCGCCAGCTGGAGACCGTCGCCCGGCATGTCACCGAGGCCGTCGAGAAGGGCGCCACGCTCGTCGCGGGCGGCGTCGCCCGTCCCGACATCGGCCCGCTGTTCTACGAGCCGACCATCCTCGACGGCGTCGAGGCCCCGATGGCCGTCTGCAACGAGGAGACCTTCGGCC
The DNA here is from genome assembly GCF_044756845.1 of Streptomyces sp. NPDC091416. NCBI lineage: Bacteria > Bacillati > Actinomycetota > Actinomycetes > Kitasatosporales > Streptomycetaceae > Streptomyces > Streptomyces sp. NPDC091416. The sequence goes on along the minus strand of NZ_JBIVTU010000001.1, from coordinate 845,867 downwards.
CGGTCGTCTCCATCTACCGGTTCAGCGACGAGGACGAGGTCATCGCGCTGGCCAACGCCACCCCCTACGGCCTGAACTCCAGCGTCTGGACCAAGGACGGCAGGCGCGGCCACCGGGTCGCCGCCCGGCTGCGGACCGGCACGGTCAACATCAACGAGGGGTACGCCCCCGCGTACGGCAGTGTGCAGTCCCCGATGGGCGGCATGAAGGACTCCGGCCTCGGCCGCCGCCACGGCTCCGAGGGCATCCTCAAGTACACCGAGGCCCAGACCGTCGCCCAGCAGCGCCTGATCCCGCTCGCCCCGTCCTTCGGGATGGACGACGCGAAGTACGCGGCGTTCATGAGCCGCAGCCTCAAGGCCATGAAGGCCTTCCGGCTGCGCTGACCCGCCGCACCACCGCAGCAATTCTGTCCTTTTCGTACCGAGGAGAGCCATGTCCCAGGACAGCCCTGCCCAGAATCAGGCCGGACCGGCCGGCTCGGCCGATGACGACGCCGCGTACGACTACGACGTCCTGATCGTCGGTTCGGGCTTCGGCGGCGCGGTCTCGGCGCTGCGGCTGACCGAGAAGGGCTACCGGGTCGGTGTCCTGGAGGCGGGCCGCCGCTTCACCCCCGGCACGCTGCCCAAGAACTCCTGGGACCTGAAGAACTACCTGTGGGCCCCCGCGCTGGGCCTCTTCGGCATCCAGCGCGTGCATCTGCTCGGCAAGGTGATGGTGCTGGCCGGTGCGGGCGTCGGCGGCGGCTCGCTGAACTACGCCAACACGCTGTACGTGCCTCCGGCGCCGTTCTTCGAGGACCGGCAGTGGGCGCACATCACCGACTGGCAGGACGAGCTCGCGCCGTACTACGAGCAGGCCAAGCGGATGCTCGGGGTCAGGCTCAACCCCACGATGACGCCGTCCGACGTCCATCTGAAGGCGGCCGCCGAGGTCATGGGCGTCGGCGACACCTTCCATCTCGCGCCGGTCGGCGTCTTCTTCGGAGACGGCGAGGACGCCGACGGCACGGCGAGGGCGAAGCCCGGCGGCACCGTCGCCGACCCGTACTTCGGAGGCGCGGGCCCGGCCCGCAAGGCCTGCACCGAATGCGGCGAATGCATGACCGGCTGCCGGCACGGCGCGAAGAACACCCTCAACGAGAACTACCTCCACCTCGCCGAGAAGGCCGGAGCGGTCATCCACCCGATGACGTCCGTCGTCGCGGTCACGGACGACCCCGAGGGCGGCTACCGCGTCGCCACCGTGCCGACCGACCGCCGCAGGAAGGCGAAGCCCACCCTGCTGCGCGCCCGCAAGGTGGTCGTGGCGGCGGGCACGTACGGCACCCAGACCCTGCTGCACACCATGAAGGACCGGGGTCTGCTGCCGCGGATCTCTTCCCGCCTCGGCGAGCTGACGCGGACCAACTCCGAAGGCCTCGTGGGCGCGCAGACCTCCGAACGCCGCTACCGCAGGAAGCACGGGACCGAGGCCGACTTCACCAGGGGCGTCGCCATCACCTCGTCGATCCACCCCGACGAGAACACCCACATCGAACCGGTCCGCTACGGCAAGGGATCCAACGCGATGGGCGGGATGACCATCCTCCAGGTCCCCTACAGCACCCACCGGGTACTGGCCTGGTTCGGCAACGTCGCCAAGCACCCGACCCTCGCCGTGCGTTCGCTCTCCAACCGGCGCTGGTCGGAGCGGACCATCATCGGGCTCGTCATGCAGTCGCTGGACAACTCCCTGACCGCGTACCGCAAGCCCCGGGGCATCGGAAAGGGCCTGCTCACCGCCCGTCAGGGGCACGGAGCGCCCAACCCGACGCAGATCGCCGAGGCGACGCAGAGCGCGTCGCTGCTCGCCGAGGAGATCAACGGCTTCCCGGGCTCCAACATCGGCGAGCTCATGGGCACCCCGCTCACGGCGCACTTCCTCGGCGGCTGTCCGATCGGCGCGAGCGCCGAGGAAGGCGTCATCGACCCGTACCACCGGCTGTTCGGCCACCCGGGCATCTCGGTCGTCGACGGTTCCGCGGTCTCCGCCAACCTCGGCGTCAACCCGTCGCTGACCATCACCGCACAGGCGGAGCGGGCCATGTCCTTCTGGCCCAACAAGGGTGAGCAGGACCCCCGCCCGGCACAGGACCTGGGGTACGAACGGCTGACGGCGGTCGCGCCGCAGGCGCCGGCCGTCCCGGAGGAGGCGTTCGGCGCGCTGCGGCTGCCGTTCCTGGGAATGCCGGCGGTGCCGCCGAAGGCCACGGCGGCGGAATCCACGAAGGCGAACGCTGCGACGGGGGAATCCACGACAGCGGAGTAGGGGCAGCAGAAGGGGCTGCACCCCCCTCCGAGTGCAGCCCCTCACGCTCTACCGGTGAAGCCGCGTTACGGATGTGACCGGTGGTTCCGCATGCATGACCTGCAAGACGTGCCGATGGTTGTCCCCGGACTCACATAATCCGTATGTGACGCCGCTCACGTTTCGTTCGGGGCTCGCCTCCCGACGTGCTCAATCCGTGACCTGGACCCGCGCAACTCTTCGTACGGGCCCGGGGTCGAACTCGTATTGCCGCCACGGCGGCCGACGGTTCCCACTGACCCCAGAAGGTCCGCGATGAGAAGCACGACTCCGAGAGCCGCCCTGCGTCGCGCCGCGGCCGCTCTCGCCGCCGCCGGCCTGCTGGCCGCCGGGTCGCTCGCCCTGAGCGCCCCGGCCCGCGCAGCCGGTCCGGCCCCGGGTTTCGGCGGCCCGGCCGAGACCGCGCTGTACCCGTACCCGGCGAGCGGCGGCCCGCAGCGGGCCTCCGTCGCGATCACGGTCGACAACCCGTCCCCGGACGCGGAGCGCGGCCGCTTCGAGGGCGAGTACACCGTCACCTTCGACTTCGGCGGGATCGCGGGCGTCGCCGACGCCGTGTTCGGCGCGAAGAGCGGGACGGAGAGCGGATCGGAGAGCGGGACGGCGGCCGGAACGGGCGGCGGCGCGGACTGCGAGATCACCGGCACGACCGGTGTCTGCCACGGCACGGGCCTCGCGCCCGGGACGAACCCGCTGCCCGGACTCCGCGTCGGCGCCGCGGCGGGCAGCCGGGACGGGGACTCCGGCACGATCCGGGTGACCGGTACGGCGGACGGCGCGGCCTTCACCCCGTTCACCACCCGGATCGTGATCGGCGGCCCCGATCTGGTGATGGAGCGGGCCCCGCTGGATCAGGAGCTCGAACCCGGCCGGACCCAGCCGTTCCCGCTCGCCTTCGCCAACCACGGGACCCGCGCCGCCGACGGTGTCGTGCTCACCCTCACGTACACCCGCGGCATCGAGTTCACCGAGCGGTACGAGAACTGCGTGTACCGCGAGGACGACGCGGGCCAGGGCTTCCCCGTACGGACCACCGCGCGCTGCTCGGTCGGGGGCAGCTACGAGGCGGGCGCCGTCTACGAACTGGCTGAGCCCTTGCTGCTCAGGGCCACGCGGCGCGCCTACCGGGACACCCTGGTCTACCGGATCGACGAGGCCGGACCGGGGACGCGCGGCGCCGTGCGGGTGCCCGGAGCGCGGTCCGGGCAAGGCGGCACGGGGAACGTGCTCACGCTCAAGGCGGCCCCCGCGGCCCCCGCCGCCGTCCGCTCCGGCGACCTCGAACCCGGTGACAACCAGCAGGAGGCCGACTTCAGCACCGCGAACAGCGCCGACTTCGCCGCGTACGGGGACACGGCGTCCGGGCTGCCGGGCAGCACCGTCGGGGCCGACATCGGCTTCCGTAACGAGGGGCCGGCGTGGATCGGCAACCTCCGCTCCGGCGAGCCGGTCGCCACGGTCGACTTCACCGTTCCCGAGGGCGCCTCCGTCAGCGCATGGCCCGCCACCTGCCGGGGCGTGACGGCCGACGGGCGGTACCGCGAGCAGCAGGCCGGCGCACCCCGCTATGTGTGCGACACGTCGATGGCCGTCCGCGAGGACGCCGGCCGCGCACTGCACTTCGACCTGAAGATCGTCCAGGCCGTCACGGGAGCCTCCGGTGCGGTCGAGGTGCGCGGTACGGGGGCGCGGGACCCGCTGCTGCCGTTCGACCCCGACCGGAGCAACAACACCGCCGCCCTCGTGCTGAACGCGGACGATGCGGGGGACCCCGGCGCCACCGCGGGCGGGTCCGCCTCGGGCTCGTCGGGCAGCGGCGGCCCCACGGACGGCACCTCGGCCCCGGCGTCCTCCACGCCGGGCGGCTCCGGCTCCACCGGCACCACCGGCTCGCCGGTCCGGGACTCCGGCACCGGAGGCCGCCTCGCCGCCACCGGAACCGACGCCGCGACGCCCGCGGGCGCGGCGGTGGCCGCGCTCCTGGCGGGCGGCGTGCTCCGCCTGGCGGCCAGGCGGCGGCTCAGGCCCTGACCGAGGAACCCGCGCCCCGGCCCGCGGGCCGTAAGGGTCTCCGTGAGAACGGACCGGGAACGCGCCCCGGCCCGCGGGCCGGAGGAGCGGACGGGGAACGTACACCGGCCGGGGAACGTACATCCGCCGCCTGCGGCGCGGAAGAACGGACCGGGAACGCACAAGGGTCCGTGCACCGGATGACCGGTTCACGGACCCTTGGACACGGCAGGCTTCGGGCGTCCCCGAAGCCTGCCGTTCTGAGGTGACCGGGCTGCTGTCCCCTGCCGACCGGTCACGCACGCCGGTGCGCGGTCCCACGGCGTACCTGCAGTACGCCACACGCCCCGGCGGAGCCACGCGTGGTTTCTTTCCAAAGCCGCCCCTGGCTGGCACGGACACCGGGACCAACGAAGCCGCGCGGTGCACGGTCACGCGCCGTACGGGTGAGAGTCCGCCCGAACTGGGATACGCCCGTACAGCCCTGCCGGCCCTCGGCCGTGTCCGACGGGCACTCGGCCTGCGGCGGGTCACACGCGGCCGCGGCACAGCTCCAGCAGCGTCATCGCGAGGGAGGTGCCCGGCTTGCCCAGCGCGTCCCGGTACTGGCCGAGGATCTCCATTTCGCGGGAGAGGTTGACCCGGCGGCCCCCGGATGTGATCCGGGCCTCCTGGATGACGGTGGAGACGGCCATCCGTTCCTGGACGAGGCCGATGATCCGGTCGTCGAGGGAGTCGATGCGTGTCCGGGCGTCCGCGATCAGGGACGCGGCCTCGTCGGTGTGTGCGCCGGTGACGTCGGCGGCGGTCCTGGCGGTGGTGGTGGTGCTCATGGCTGGTCTCCCTGAGGGGTGCGTAGGGGCTCCTCGGGGCCGACCGGGCCCGGAACGCCAGAACGCCCCGGGCCTGTCGGCCCGGGGCGCCTGGAACGTTGCTTGTCAGTTGCTCAAGCAGCACGACCATGGCAGCCGGCGGGCCGGGTGCCATAGGTAAAGACGAAGATCGTGTGCTGACGCATGGGCCCAGTATGGACCCATCCCGGGGCCCCGCCCAACGCCCGGCCCGGATGGTGAGACGGCCGGGGCTCTCCCCGGGCGACGAGGTACGCCCCCGGCCGCCGGTAGAATCGGAAGAACCGACCCCCTCTCCACCGCCGGAAGGCCGCCCCGTGCCAGCAGCACCCCCCGCCGCCCCCGACACCACCACCGACGTGGTCCTCGTTGTCGACTTCGGCGCGCAGTACGCCCAGCTCATCGCCCGACGTGTCCGTGAGGCCCGGGTCTACAGCGAGATCGTGCCGTCCACGATGCCGGTGGCCGAGATGCTGGCCAAGAACCCCCGGGCGATCATCCTGTCCGGCGGACCGTCCTCCGTGTACGCCGAGGGCGCGCCCTCGCTCGACCGTGCGCTGTTCGAGGCCGGGGTCCCCGTCTTCGGCATGTGCTACGGCTTCCAGCTGATGGCCACCACGCTCGGCGGCACCGTCGACGACAACGGTGCCCGCGAGTACGGCCGTACCGCGCTCGCCGTCTCCAAGGCCGGCTCGACCCTCTTCGAGGGCACGCCGACCGAGCAGTCGGTGTGGATGTCGCACGGCGACGCCTGCTCCGCCGCTCCCGAGGGCTTCACCGTCACCGCGTCCACGGACGTCGTCCCGGTCGCCGCCTTCGAGAACGACGAGAAGAAGCTCTACGGGGTGCAGTACCACCCGGAGGTCCTGCACTCCACGCACGGGCAGCAGGTCCTGGAGCACTTCCTCTACCGCGGCGCGGGCATCGAGCCGAACTGGACGACGACCAACGTCGTCGAGGAGCAGATCGCCGCGATCCGCGCCCAGGTCGGCGACAAGCGCGCCATCTGCGGGCTGTCCGGCGGCGTGGACTCGGCGGTCGCCGCCGCCCTCGTCCAGAAGGCCATCGGCTCCCAGCTGACCTGCGTGTACGTCGACCACGGTCTGATGCGCAAGGGCGAGACCGAGCAGGTCGAGAAGGACTTCGTCGCCGCGACCGGCGCCAAGCTGAAGGTCGTCGACGCGGAGAAGCGCTTCCTCGACGCTCTGGCCGGGGTGTCCGACCCGGAGCAGAAGCGGAAGATCATCGGCCGCGAGTTCATCCGCGTGTTCGAGCAGGCCCAGCTGGAGATCCTCCAGGAGGACGGCCCCGAGGTCGCCTTCCTCGTCCAGGGCACGCTCTACCCGGACGTCGTCGAGTCCGGCGGCGGCACCGGTACCGCCAACATCAAGTCGCACCACAACGTGGGCGGCCTCCCCGACGACATCGAGTTCGAGCTCGTCGAGCCGCTGCGCCAGCTGTTCAAGGACGAGGTCCGGATGGTCGGCCAGGAGCTCGGCCTGCCGGAGGAGATCGTCCAGCGCCAGCCCTTCCCCGGCCCCGGCCTCGGCATCCGGATCGTCGGCGAGGTCACCAAGGAACGGCTCGACCTGCTCCGCGAGGCGGACGCCATCGCGCGCGAGGAGCTGACCAGGGCCGGCCTCGACCGTGACATCTGGCAGTGCCCGGTGGTCCTGCTCGCGGACGTCCGCAGCGTCGGCGTCCAGGGCGACGGCCGCACCTACGGTCACCCGATCGTGCTGCGCCCGGTCTCCTCCGAGGACGCCATGACGGCGGACTGGTCGCGACTGCCGTACGAGACCCTCGCCAAGATCTCCACCCGCATCACCAACGAGGTCGCCGACGTGAACCGCGTCGTGCTCGACGTCACGAGCAAGCCCCCGGGCACCATCGAGTGGGAGTAGTCCTCCCGCTCCTCGCTCCGCGTGCCGATGCCGCCGTCCCGTTCCCGCGGGCGGCGGCATCGCCGCGTTCCCGGCCCGGCGGCCGCACAATCGATGGCCGATGCCTCTGGTCACCTGCGGCGACCGGCGGTAACTTCCGATCCCGTACGCCTGATCCCGTGCGCCAGGGAGCACCCGAGGAGTCGCCATGCCCGAGCCCACACCCGTACCGGTGGACCAGCTCCACTTCGCCATGCCGCCCGTCCACACCTCCGTGGAGGAGGAGCGCGCCCACCGCAAGGAGCGTCTGGCGGGGGCGCTGCGCCTGTTCGGCGAGTACGGGTACGAGGACGGCGTCTCCGGACACATCACGGCACGCGACCCGGAGTTCGGTGACTGCTACTGGGTCAACCCCTTCGGCGCCCCCTTCGACGGGCTGCGGCCCGACGAGCTGATCCTCGTCAACGGTGAGGGCCAGGTCGTCGAGGGCGGCCGGCACGTCAACCAGGCCGCGTTCGCCGTCCACGCGCAGGTGCACCGGGCCCGCCCGGACGTCGTCGCCGTCGCGCACACCCACTCCGTGCACGGCAGGGCGCTGGCCGCGCTGGGTGAGCTCGTCGAGCCGATCACCCAGGAGTCCTGTGCCTTCTACGAGGACCACGCGCTCTACGACGCGTACACCGGGGTCGTCGTGGACGAGGACGAGGGACGCCGGATCGCGGCCGCGCTCGGGCCCCGCAAGGCCATCGTGCTGCGCAACCACGGGCTGCTGACCGTGGGCGACTCGGTGGACGCGGCCGCCTGGTGGTTCCTGTCGCTGGAGCGGTCCTGCCAGGTCCAGCTGGCCGCGCGGGCGGCCGGGAAGCCCGTGCTGATCGAGCACCGGGACGCGGTCACCACCCGCGAACAGCTCGGCAGCGACCTGGTCGCGTGGATCAACTACCAGCCGCTGTGGAACCGGATCTCTCGAACGTTCTGACGATCCCGCCCGCCCGGTGTGCCCCGATGCGGGAACCTCCCGTTCCGTACGGCACAATTCGCAGCAATCACAGTCGAGTTGGGTTGACCGGCGGCTGTACCGGGGCGGGAAGGGGCGGAGTTCTCCGTGGCGTTGGACGAGGCGAGACAGGGCACGCACGGCGGTGGCTGCACGTGCGGCGACTGCCCGCACGGAGCACGCCAGGGGCACCGGCGCGCGGTGGCCGCCTTCCTGGCCAAGCGCGACGAACTCGCCGCAGGCCAGGGGCTGCCCAGCGGGGTCGCCCAGTCCGCCTCCGCGACCCGGCAGTGGGTCTCGGACGAGCTGACCCAGTCCGCGCAGGCCGTCGCCGAACGCGGCCGGGAAGCCGGTGACGCCTGGCTGTACCGGGTCTGGCAGCGCACCCTGGTCATCGTCTGGGGCGCCGTCGCCGTCCTGGCCCTCGCCGAGGCCGCCACCGCCATCGGGGCCGGCTGGACCCACGCCCGTACCGCCGGGCTGATCGCCGGGCTCGTCACCGCCGGGCTGCTCACCGCGGCCGCCCACGTCCACCGGGCACGTGGCGGCCTCCTCGCCCCGCTGATCGGCGAGGACAACCGGCTCTCCACCTCCCGAACGGTCGCCGCCTCCTGGGTGCTGCTCGCCGTCTTCTCCGTCCTCGTCCTCGCCCTCCAGCTGGCGGGTGCCTCCGGCCACGCACAGCGCGACGCCCTGATCGAGGGCCTGGACCTGGCGCGCGGCGCCGGTGTGGTGACCGTGCTGGCCCTCGTGTGCGCCATCGCGGTGGTCGTGCGGCGGGTGGTGAGCGTACGGGTGCTGTCCGGGCGGCTGCAGAAGCTGCGGGCGGACCGGCCGCGCGCGGCGGACCTGCTGACCGACGACGCGGGACGCGGCGGGTTCACGGACGTGAGTTACGTGCTGGTGTCGACCGTCGCCGTGGTGTTCGCCGCGGTCCGTCTCGCCCGCCGGCCCGAGCAGCTGCCCGACCTGCCGTGGGGCCTCGCCCTCCTGGTGGCCGTCGCGGCGGCGGCCTACTTCGCCGGGAAGTACACGGAGGGCGGCCGGCCCGTGGTGCTGTCGGTGGTCCGGGCCCGTGAGGCCGGGGACCTGGACGCGCCGATCCGTACCGGCGACGACATCGAGATCCGGGGCGCGGGATTCGTGCCGCCCGGCGCCGGGGCCCCGGACCGGCTGGCCCGCATGGTCGTGCGGATCGGCTCCGTCCACGTACACGTACCGATGGTCCCGGTCACCGGCGGCTTCGCCAACCCGACCGACACCGTGCTGACCGTGCCGGTACCGGTGGAGGTGGAGCCCGGAGTGGTCGAGGTGCAGGTGGTGACCGCGTCCGGGGCGGAGTCCAACCGCGTCGCGATCGACGTCACGGACTGAGGACTCCCGGCGACCCGGCCGGACACCTGGTGAGCCGTGCGGACCGGGCGTACGTATGGTCTGGTGACGGATCGAACGGTCCGGCGAGGGTCGAACGGCCCTGTTGGCGGACCCGGCGGTCCGGCGGCGGGCCGCGGAAGGCGGGAGAGTCATGCACGGGTACGGCACGAACGGGCGCGGTCTGGGCGAGGCCAGGGACCTGAAGGGACTGGCGCGGGAGCATGCGCTGCTGCCCCTGCGGATCTTCCTCGGCGTCACCTTCATCTACGCCGCGCTCGACAAACTGACCGACAGCGCCTTCTTCCACGCCACCGGACCGGGATCGATCGGCGAGCAGATGACCGCCGTCCGCGACTCCGCCGCCATTCCGGCCCTCGTGGACCTCGCGCTGAAGAGTCCGTCCGGCTTCGGATACGCCATCGCCCTCGGTGAGCTCGCCGTCGGCATCGGCACCCTGCTGGGCCTGTGGGCACGGATCGCGGCACTCGGCGGGGCGCTGATCTCGCTCAGTCTGTGGCTGACCGTCAGCTGGCAGGTCTCGCCGTACTACCTCGGCAACGACCTGATCTACCTCATGGCCTGGCTGCCGCTGCTGCTCGGCGGGGCGGCGACGTTCTCCGTGGACGCCTTCCTCGCGGCACGGCGGCGACGGATCCGGTAGGCCACCCAGGTCACCGTGGCGGCCAGCCACAGGCCGCCCGCGAAGACCGCGGCGAAGAAGGCCCACGGGGCGTCCCACATGCCCGCCGCGTCGGCCGCGTAACCGCCCGCCAGCGTCAGCATCACCAGACCCGCGACACCCCGCCCGGGCCGGAACTCACTACTTGGCACGGATGACCTCCACCTGTCCGAGGCCCACTTCCAGATCGAGCTCGACCGTGCCGGCCGGCTTGACGCCCGCGGCCGGCGGCAGCGTCCGGTGCTCGTTCTGCGAGGGGCGGATGTCCACATCGTTCTGGCGCCGGTCGCCCGGCAGGGTGATGTCGCCGAGACCGGCCCGCGCGTCCACCTTCACGGTGGCCGTCCTCGGCACGTGCACGACGACCCGGCCCGCGCCGACCTCCACCTCGGTCCGCACCGTGTCCCCGGCGGGCACGGCGACCCGGGTGAGATCCAGCTTCGCCTGCCCCGAGCCCAGTTGATAGCGCGGCTGCACCGCGGCGACCGACGCAGGCCGCCACTCCTCGCGCACCCAGTGCGTGGTGATGTCCTTGGGCAGCGCGGACGCTCCCGCCAGCAGACCGGCCGTGATCATCGCCATCAGGAGCGTGCCGAAACCGGTCCGGCCGACGAAGGCACTGATCAGCATCCCGGCCCCGAAGACCGCGAGCGCGGCGGCGAGGCCGATCTGCAGACTCGTGCCGAGCGGATTGCCGTCCCAGCTCAGGCCCGTACCGACACCGCCCGCGACCATCGCGTTGACGAAGACGGCGCCGCCGATGGACCGTGGCCCCCGGACCTGCCGCGACCGCTGCGGCGGGAGGAACGGGGCGTGGGCCGTCGCCCGGCGCGCACCCTGCGCGCCGCCGTCGAGCACGGCGTCCGGCGGCCCCCACAGATAGCCGTCACCGACCGGCCCCGTGGTCCCGTCCTTGACGATCGGGTCGCGCCACCAGGACGGCCCGGACGGCTTCGGCGGCGCCTTCACCTCGGGCGGCGCGTCCGACACCGCCCGGTCGGCCGCCGGATGCGTCCGCTCCTGCGGATCGGCCGTCCTGCGGTGCTGCGTCCAGACGGTGAAGCCGATGACCGCGACCGAGAGCATCGCGGAGAACGCCAGCGTGCCGCTGTTGCCCAGCATGGACAGGAACAGCCCGCAGCCGATCAGCGCGCACAGCACCGCGATCAGCGACGAGCCCTCGACCCGGCCCGACAGCAGCCGGCGCGCCTCGTTCTCCTCCTCGCCCTCCAGCGGGATCAGCAGCCACGCGAAGCCGTAGAAGATCAGCCCGAGACCGCCGGTCACCGAGAGCACACCGAGGACGATCCGGAAGATCACCGGATCGACGTTGCAGTACCGGCCGAGCCCGCCGCACACCCCGGCCACCACCTTCTGCCGCGGGCTCCGGTGCAGCTGCGGTGCGGGCCCTGGGGACGGCACGGCGCCCGGCGGCGCATCCTGGGGAACGGTCATGGCTCCATGGTGACGGGCGCCGCGGCCTTCCGGCACCCGCCCCGACCCTGGCCGTTCCCTGATATTGGTCCGGCCGGACCCTGAGGGGCGTCCGTCGAAGCCGCCCGTTCTCAGGGTCGATGTGGGGGCCGACCCTGATGCCATCACCCGCACGGACGTGTGACGATCGGGTCATGCCAGCCGCCACGCCCCGAGCCGCAAGCTCCCTCGCCCCCGACCCGGAGGAGCCGCCCCAGCGCAAGCTGTACCGCAGCGCCGACGGACGGCTGCTCGGCGGCGTCGCACGCGGGCTCGCCGGGCACCTCGGACTGCCCGTCGCCTGGGTGCGCTTCGTCTTCCTCGGACTGTTCCTCGCGGACGGCCTCGGCGCACTCCTGTACGCCGTGTTCTGGATCGTCGTCCCGCTCGGCGTCGGCGGCACGGACGGCCCGCGCTCCCTCTTCGAGACCGCCCCCGACGGCACCCGCAGACTCCGCAAACCCGACAAGGGCCAGGTCTTCGCCCTCATCGCGCTGTTCATCGGCGCCCTGGTCTTCGTCGGCAACGTCGACATGGGCGGCAAGGCCGACCGCTACATCTGGCCCACCCTGCTGATCGGCGCAGGCTCCGTGCTGGTGTGGCGCCAGGCCGACAACGCCCGCCGCGCCCGCTGGATGGAGGTCGGCAGCCGCCGCCAGGTCCTGCACCTGGCCCGCGGCCTCGCCGGGGTCGCCCTGGTGGGCCTCGGCCTCGCCGGGTTCATGGTCGTACGCGGCTCCGCCGCCCAGCTGGGCAACGTCCTCACCGCGGCCATCGCCGTGCTCACCGGCATCGCCCTGCTGGCCGGACCCTGGCTCGTCCGCATGACCCAGGACCTCTCCGAGGAACGCCTGATGCGCATCAGGGCCCAGGAACGCGCCGAGGTCGCCGCCCACGTCCACGACTCGGTCCTGCACACCCTCACCCTGATCCAGCGCAACGCCGAGGACGCGGGCGAGGTCCGCAGACTCGCCCGCGCCCAGGAACGCGAACTGCGCAACTGGCTCTACAACCCCGGGGGCACCGGCAAGGACGAGGACGACGAGCCCGAGACCCTCGCCGAGGCCGTCAAACGCGCCGCGGCCGAGGTCGAGGACAAGCACGGCGTCCCGCTGGAGGTCGTCGTCGTCGGCGACTGCCCGCTCGACGAGAAGCTGACCGCACAGATGCAGGCCGCACGCGAGGCGATGGTCAACGCCGCGAAGTACGGTGGCGAGGGCGGCGCCGTCCAGGTCTACGCGGAGGTCGAGGGCCGCACGGTCTTCGTCTCGGTCCGCGACCGGGGCCCGGGATTCGACCTGGATTCCGTGCCGGGGGACAGAATGGGCGTACGAGAATCAATCATCGGCCGGATGCAGCGCAACGGCGGTACCGCACGGCTGCGTTCGGTGCCCGGCGGGGGCACGGAAGTCGAGCTGGAGATGGAGAGGACGAGCGATGAACGGGACCACTGAGGCGACCGGGGGCCACGAGGGCCCGGAGCGCCGGGTACGAGTCGTGCTCGTCGACGACCACCGGATGTTCCGCACCGGAGTGCAGGCAGAGATCGGCCGCACCGAGGAGACGGGGGTCGAGGTCGTCGGCGAGGCCGCCGACGTCGACCAGGCGGTCACCGTCATCACGGCGACCCGCCCCGAGGTCGTCCTCCTCGACGTCCACCTTCCGGGCGGCGGCGGCGTCGAGGTGCTGCGCCGCTGCGCGCCCTTCATGGGCGCGGTGGAGAACCCGGTGCGCTTCCTGGCGCTGTCCGTCTCGGACGCCGCCGAGGACGTCATCGGCGTCATCCGGGGCGGCGCCCGCGGCTACGTCACCAAGACCATCACCGGCGCCGACCTGGTCGACTCGGTCTTCCGGGTCCAGGACGGCGACGCGGTGTTCTCGCCCCGGCTGGCCGGCTTCGTCCTCGACGCCTTCGCGTCCACGGACGCCCCGCCGGTCGACGAGGACCTCGACCGGCTGACGCAGCGCGAGCGCGAGGTACTGCGGCTGATCGCCCGCGGGTACGCGTACAAGGAGATCGCCAAGCAGCTGTTCATCTCCGTGAAGACGGTCGAGTCGCACGTCTCGGCGGTGCTGCGCAAGCTCCAGCTCTCCAACCGGCACGAGCTGACGCGCTGGGCGACGGCCCGCCGCCTGGTCTGACGCCGGGTCCGGGTCCGGGCGGGCCTGGTCCCGGACCGGGCGTGGGGGCAGGCCGGGCCTGGTCCGGGACCGGGCCCGGGGCCTGGTCCGGGCCCGGTCAGGCCGGGTCGAGCGAGATGTTCAGCTTCTCGCCGACCCTGAGGTAGCCGATGGACGCGTAGATCCGCTCCACGTCGGCGTCGCCCGGCTCCAGCCAGACCACCCGGCAGCCGCGCGCGAACGCGGTCTCCGTGAGGTGGGCGGAGAGAGCGGCTCCGACGCCGCGGCGGCGGAAGTCCGCCGCGACGGCGAGGCCGGCCAGCTCGCTGAGACCGTCGACGGGCACCGAGCAGCCGCCCGCACCCGCCGGGGTGCCGTCGACCGTGGCGAGGGCGGCGACCCCGCCGCCCGACGCGGCGGTGCGCAGCCACTGGGCCGTACCGGCCTCGGGCTCGCCCGTCCCGCCGTAGCCGAGGTGCTGGACGAGGGCCGCGGCGGCGAACTCCGCGTCCGTGGCGGGCTCGGCCATCACCAGGCCGTCGACCGGCTTCGGCGGCAGCAGACCGCCGGGGGCGCAGGCCAGGAGCGGGGCGCGGTTCTCCACGGTGAACCCGGCCTCCAGCAGGGCGGGTTCGACCGCGGGCGCCCAGGTGGGCAGGAACTCCAGGCGCGGTATCCGGTCCAGCTCGCGGAAGGCCGCGATCAGGGCGTCGAGGTCGCCGGGCGCGGGTTCAGCGCCCTGGTCGGGGATCGCGTAATTGGCGTACTTGAGTTCCCAGTTCGGGTTGTAGCGGATCACGAAAGGGCCCACCCGGACATGGTCCGGGGAGTTGAGCGTGAGCGTGCGGGCATGGGTCTGGACGTCGGCGTCCAAGGGCATGGGTGGGTGTCCTTCGGCGGTTACCGGTGTGGAAGCCGGGAGCCTATGCCACGCGGGTCGCTCCGGCGAAAGGCATTTGGTCGATCGGCGCGATGCGGACCGGCGCTCCCGGGCGCGGGGCGTGGATCATCCGGCCGTCGCCGATGTACAGGCCGACGTGGGTGATGCCCGAGTAGAAGAACAGCAGGTCCCCGGGGGCCAGTTCGGAGCGGGAGACGCGCCGGCCCGCGTTGATCTGCGTGTACGTGGTCCGGGGGAGGGAGACACCCGCGGAGCGGTAGGCGGCCTGGGTGAGACCGGAGCAGTCGAACGAGGAGGGGCCGGTGGCGCCCCAGACGTACGGCTTGCCCAGGGCCGTGTACGCGAAGGCGACGGCTTCGGCGGCGCGGGCGTTGGGTGCCCGGTTCGCGCCGCGCGGGGCGCTGCGGTCGGCGTGGGCGTCGCCCCGACCGCCTTCGGAGGCGTCGTAGTCGGCGCGTTCGGCGGGGGAGAGGCGGGCCAGCAGCTGCCGGGCCTCGGCGAGCTTGGTACGGACCGTCGCCTTGTGCTTCTTCAGGGCGGCCTGGCGGCTCGCGAGTTCGGTCAGCTCACCGGCGGCCTCGGCACGGACCTGGGCCACGTCCGCGACCTGGCGCTGCACGGCGCGTACCTCGGTGGCGCGCCGCTCGCCGGCCCGCTCCACGTACGAGGCGCGCTCCAGGTACTGGTCGGGGTCCGAGGAGAGCGCCAGCTGCACGGCGGGGTCGATGCCGCCGGAGCGGTACTGCGCGGCGGCGTACGAACCCAGCGCCTCGCGCGCCGTGTTGAGCCGCTGGGTCCGGCGGGCGGCCTCGTCGCGCAGGGCGTCGACGGACTTCGCGGTGGCGGCGGCCTTCTCCCTGGCGCCGTTGTACTGCTCGGTGGCGGCCTCCGCCTCCCGGTACAGCCGGTCGACCTGGGCCTTCACCTGGGCGGGCGTGGGCGCCGGATCGGCGTGCGCGGATCCCGGCAACGCTGCGGCGGTCGCGGCCCCGGCGAAGGCGAGCGTCGCCGCTGTACGGGCGGCAGAACCGGTGTACGGGCGCTGCCTGGGTTTCCGGTGTGCTGCCACGAGGGCGGGAGTCCTTCCTTTCGACAGCCCGCCGGGGTCTACCGACGGGCCCGCCCGGTCCGGCGTCGGGCCGCCAACAGGGGGAGCGGCCCGCCGCCGGAACCGCGGCGGGGTGACCGGAAACGCCGCCCGGGTGCGGATCGGCGGTGTACCGGTCACCTGGCAGGGACGCTAAACCCGGGACACGGGAAAGAGTTGTAATGACGCTTATTGTGTGAATTTGGCGTTGCGTTGTCGCCGGATGATCGGAAAAATTGCAACAGAGCCAGGTAATTGGTGCATCTCGCGGTCAAGTGGTTGCTAAGGCTCACCTGGTTGCGGAGTGCTGATATGGCCGCAGCTAGGCTGCGGAGCCATGCGTGTACTCATCGATGTCTTCGTCGCCCTGCACATCATCGGCATCGCCTCCCTGCTGGGCGGTTTCCTCACCCAGATGAAGGCGATGGGGGCGGGCACGGCACGCTTCGTCCCGGCCATGCTGCACGGAGCGCTGACCATGCTGGTCACCGGAGTCGCGCTGGTCGGGCTCGACCAGGCCGACGACCACCCCGTGAACAACGTCAAGATCGGCATCAAGCTGCTGATCCTGGTCGTGATCCTCGCCCTCGTCTACGTCAAGCGTGACGAGGAGAAGGTCGACAAGGGCCTCTTCGCGGCGGTCGGCGGACTGACGATCGTCAACATCTTCATCGCCACGCTCTGGACCTGAGCCGCCGGCCCGACCCGAGCGGGCGGGCTCAGGATGCCGGGCGGGCGGATGGCCTTGAGGCGCGGACCGGTCGAGCGGCTTCGTGTCGCCGACCGGCCGGGTGGCCCTGAGGCGCGGACCGGGACGGACGGCGTTGCGGCGCCGGCCGGTCGGGCGGTCCTACGACACGGACCGGGTGGTGTCGTAGCGTCGGGCGGGCGGTCCTACGACACAGACCGGGTGGTGTCGCAGCGTCGGGCGGGCGGTCCTACGGCGCGGTGCCCCACTCGACCTGCCGGCCTTCCCGCCGCAGCGCCTCCTCGACGCCGGCCCAGTCCTCGACCCACTCGCCCACGCACTCCCGCGTCATCGCCGGGTCGGCAGCCACGAGGATGTCCACCCCCGCCGCCCCGGCCCGCTCCTCGGGTGACGCCGCCAGGTCGGCCGACCGGTCGACGCGGAGGTAGCGCCCCGCGTCGGAGCCCGCCGTGATCCGCCCGACCACCCCGTACCGCGCACGCTGCTCGGCCGCCGCCACATCGCCGCGGTCGACGGTGGCCGTCACCGCGATCCGGTGCGGACCGGTTCCGTCGGGCGCCCCACCGCCGAGGCCGTAGCGCTTCCGCGCCGCGGCCAGCCGCGCGCGACCCGTCTCCGCCGCCGACGCGCGCAGCCCGTGGACGTGCAGCGCCTGCTCCTCGGGGCTCCACGACATGATCCGCTCGACGTCCCGGTCCTGGATCACGTCCTCCTCGGCAGCCGTCGCGCCGTCCCCGCCGTCCAGTGCCCGAGCAAGTGCCCGCGCCGCCTCGGAGGGCGCGACCGCACCGTCCGGGCCCTGGTCGATGAGCATCGCCACCCCGGAGAACAGGGCCCTGAGCCCGAGCGCCGCCGCCGCGACGGCCCCGTCCGGCCGGAGTTCCGGATCGAGTTCGGGGAGCACGCTCAGCCTGCGGTGCATGGCGGCCGCCGCGCTCCCGTCCGGCGGCGCGGTGTCCCACAGAAGCTCCAGGGCGGCCACGCAGCTGTCCTGGTCCTCCGGGCGCCCCTCGTCGGCGAGATACCGCAGGAGTACTCCGGCGGTGCGCTCGGCGCAGGCCGCCGAGAACAGCCTCGCCTGGGCAAAGGTCCCGAGGAAGGCCATGCCCCGGACGCTCTCCAAGATCTTCACGCTCGCTCGCTCCCGCTGGTGCTGGTCCTGTGTACGCCGATGCCGGTCCGGTGCCGGACACGTTCCGCACGGTACCCGGCGCCGGCCCGGTCACGGCCACCAGAACGTCTTGTACTTGCGTCCGCCCCGCCCCGTCACATTGCCACTGACCACACCCTCGGAACCCTTGATGAGCGGTCCGCAGATGTCCTGGCAGACCTCGCGCGACGCCCCGCCGGCGATGGGCTTGCCGCCCAGCTTGTCGATCTCCAGCAGGGCGTTCTGCTCGGCGTGCGTGGCGCCCTGCACGTTGACGCGGACCGGGACGTCACCGCGTTTGGCGATGGCGCTCAGCTGCGCCGGGGACAGACCCTGGCCGCTGCTGGAGACCACGTTGCGCTCCACCCACTGCCCCGGCTTGCCGGGTACGGGGAAGCGCGCCCGGACGACGGAGGTGGTGTTCGTCTTCTCGGCCCACTCGACCGCCTTCTCGATCTCCTCCGGGCTCTTGCCCTTGGCCTTCGCCTCGCGCCGCACCTCGTCCAGGAAGACGTCCTGGTAGTCGCGGGCCGCCTGGGCGTTCTCCTCGGCGAGCTTCTTCAGTTCGGCGGGGGTCCGCTTCTTCGGGCCGCAGTCGTTGTTGTGGACCAGGACGTTGCCCCGGCCGACGGCCACGTAATAGGTGTGCGTGGTGTCGACCGTCAGGTCGTGGGTGCGCTGACGCCGCGTGTA
The DNA here is from genome assembly GCF_044756845.1 of Streptomyces sp. NPDC091416. NCBI lineage: Bacteria > Bacillati > Actinomycetota > Actinomycetes > Kitasatosporales > Streptomycetaceae > Streptomyces > Streptomyces sp. NPDC091416. The sequence continues at coordinate 827,587 of NZ_JBIVTU010000001.1, read as the reverse complement.
CCGGCTGACCGAGGTGACGGCGAGCGTGCCGCCGTCGGACAGCCGCAGTGCGTCGCCGGCGGCGATCCGGCCCGCGTCGGCCCAGCGTCCCTCGTTCGCCAGCCAGAACGGGTGCGTGTCGGTGGCGGTCAGGGTGGCCGTACGGCCGTTCTGCTCCACCGTGAGCCGGGTGAAGTGCTTGTCGCCCTCGGTGGTGATGGTGTCCGTCACCGTGCGGGCTGCGCTGCGGCCGCCCGCCGGGTCGGTGGCCAGGACACGGTCGCCGGCGCGTATGTCCTCGATGGCGCGGCGGGTGCCGTCGGCGAGGAGGACGGGGGTGCCCGCGAGGAAGCTGTGATTGACCGGGCAGTCCGGCTTCTTCTCGGGTTCGTCCTTCTTCGGCGGGTTCTTCTTCTCCCCGTCGACCTTCTTGCCGGCGTTCTCCAACGCCTTCTCGGCGTCCTTGACCTTCTTCCGGCTCTTGACGAGGCCCTTCAGGCCGTCGTAGAGGTCACCGCCGTGCTTCTTCAAGCTCTTGATGAGCTTGTAGGCCTTCTTCCACTTCCAGGGCGCCCCGTACTTGGCCCCCAGCTTCGCGACCGCACCGCCGACCAGGCTCAGGAGGACGTTGATCAGGGTCTCGGTGCAGGCGCCCATGTCGCCCTTGGTGACGCAGTCCAGCGCGTCGGTGATGCCCAGCTCGTCGGCGAGGATCTTCGCGAGTTCCTTCGCGGCGTCGACCGCCTTGTCCGAGTTGGACTTCTCCTCCGCTTTCGCGTCCTGGAGGTCCTTCAGCGCCTTGTCGTACTCGATCTGGGCCGGGGTCTTCGGGGAGCCGTCCCCGTTCCTCTCCGAGGCCGGATCGCCCTGACCGTTGCCGGAGGTGTCCGAATCGCCCTGTGCCTCGGCGCCGCCGTCGTTCCCGCAGTTCCCGCCACCGCCGATCCGGCAGACCTGGACCCCGATCTTCTCCGTCAGGTCCGCGCCGATCCCCGTGGCGACCAGGGCGCCGATGACCGCCGCGACCACCAGCGTCAGGCCCAGGTACTCCAGCGCACCCTGGCCCCGGTCACGCCGTCGGCGCAGCCCCAGCACGCGTGCCTGTGTGCGCGGCACACCGCGCCGCACGCGGCGCCGTAATTCCCCCATGCGTGGCATGAGGAGACGTTAACGGGCATACAGGAGCCGCGTCTTGGGCCCGTGGACCCAATACGCGACCCCCGCGGCGACCCCGGCGGGCCCGTCAGCCCGGCCGCACGCTCCCGTAGATCGGCATGTAGTAGATCGACTCCTCGCGCACGTTCGCCCCCGGCTTCGGCGCGTGGATCATCATGCCGTCGCCCTTGTAGATGCCGACGTGGCTGATGTCGTCGTAGAAGAACACCAGGTCCCCGGGGCGCAGATCCTCCGTGGCTATCCGGGTGCCCACGTTCACCTGGTCCCAGGTGGTCCGCGGAATGTCGACACCGGCCGCCTTCCAGGCCGCCTGGGTGAGCCCCGAGCAGTCGTACGAGGCCGGGCCGGTCGCTCCCCAGACGTACGGCTTGCCGATCTGCGCCCGGGCGAAGGCCATGACCTTCTCGGCCTTGGTCGAGGCGTCGGCGTCCGAACCCGAGCCGGAGCCGGTCCCGCTTCCGGTGCCTGTCCCCGTACCGCTGCCGGCCTCCTTGGCGGCCTCCTCGGCCTTGCGGTCGGCCTCGGCCTTCGCGGCGGCCTGCCTCTTCGCCAGCTCCGCCGCCTTGCGCTTGGCCTCCGCCTCCTTCTTGCGCTCCAGCTCGGCCAGGCGCGCCTTCTCCTCGGCGGTCAGCTTCGCCAGCAGCCCGCGGGCCTCGGACAGCTTCGTCTGGACGCTCTGCTTGCTGGTGCGCAGCGTCGCCTGGGACTCGGTGAGCGTCTCCAGGCTCGCCACGGCCTCGGCCCGCTGCTTGGACGCCTTCGCCTGCTGCGTACGGAAGTCCGACACCGCCCGCGTCTGGCGCTCGGTCATCCGGTCCATGAGGTGGGTCTGGTCGAAGAACGACTGCGGGTCGTCGGCCAGGAAGAAGGTGGCGGTCGGGGCGAGGGCGCCGCCGCGGTACTGGGCGGCGGCGTACGTGCCGAGCGTCCTGCGGGCCTCGTTCACCTTCTCGGTGCGCTTGGCGACGTCGTCGAGAAGCGTGTCCACCTTGGTGCGCTGCGCGGCCGTCGCTTCCTTGGCCTGGTTGTACTGCTGGGTCGCGGTGCCCGCCTGCCGGTAGAGGTCGTCGACCTTCTTCTGCACGTCCTCGATGCTCGGCTTGGGCGCCGGGGCGGCGAGTGCGCTCTGCGTGGACAGCAGGGTCACCGACGCCAGTGCGGCCGTCGTGATCCCGACGGCCGGGCCGGTACTGCGCACGCGGGTGCGCGGTTTGCGATGCGATGCCAAAACCGGCATCTCCTTCCGTGGACCGCCTACCGGGTTAGCTGTCGGGTTCGGGCGGAACGGAAGGCTGCCCTACGGTCCTGGTGGGGGTTGCGGACCGATTCACCCCGGTGATGCGTGTGGGTCCCCGGTTCCGGACGCCCGTGAGAGGCGGCCCGGATTCGGCGTGGACGCCCGCTCGGCGTGGTTCGCCTCTGGGGGTACGGGCCGCCCGAACGAGCACGCTAGCCAACTCATGGTGCCGCTGTGAAGGTTGATGTTCGATATGCCCGATACATTTTCGTGACCTCGACGGATCGGGGCGCTGCGGAGCAGGTGGGACCCCCGGCCGCTGCACGCAGTGCGGTCCGCCGCTCGCTCTGTGTGTGCGGTCGCGGGTGCGTGGTTCGTCACTCGGGCCCGGAGTGTCAGTGCGCACGCCTAGACTCGGGAGGCGATGAGCAGCCTCTTTGACGACAGCTTCCTGGCCGGCCTCCAGCACACGGAGGAAGGGCCCCCGCCGCCCCCCGAGGACTCCGCACCCGAAGCGGTGCCGGAGGGCCTCTTCGCGGGCGTATTCGACGGCCCCCCGCCGCCCCGCGAGGCGTACTACCGCGACGGGGCCCACCGCCCGGTGATCGACGCGGCCGCGCTGCTGGACGGGCTGAACACCGAGCAGCGCGCAGCCGTCGTGCACGCCGGGTCGCCGCTGCTCATCGTCGCCGGTGCCGGCTCGGGCAAGACCCGCGTACTGACGCACCGCATCGCCCATCTGCTGGCCGAGCGCGGCGTGCACCCGGGCCAGATCCTGGCGATCACCTTCACCAACAAGGCCGCCGGCGAGATGAAGGAGCGCGTCGGGCAGCTCGTCGGACCGCGGGCCAACGCCATGTGGGTCATGACCTTCCACAGCGCGTGCGTACGGATCCTGCGCCGCGAGTCGAAGCGGCTCGGCTTCACCTCCTCGTTCTCGATCTACGACGCCGCCGACTCCAAGCGCCTCATGGCCCTGGTCTGCCGCGACCTCGACCTCGACCCGAAGCGCTACCCGCCGAAGTCGTTCACGGCGAAGGTCTCGAACCTGAAGAACGAGCTCATCGACGAGGAGACCTTCGCCGGACAGGCGGCCGACGGCTTCGAGAAGACGCTCGCCCAGGCCTACGCGCTCTACCAGTCCCGGCTGCGCGAGGCGAACGCGCTGGACTTCGACGACATCATCATGACGACGGTGCACCTGCTCCAGGCGTTTCCCGACGTCGCCGAGCACTACCGCCGCCGCTTCCGCCACGTCCTCGTCGACGAGTACCAGGACACCAACCACGCCCAGTACACGCTCGTACGGGAACTGGTCGGTCCGACCGGTCCCGAGGACGCCCCCGCAGAGCTGTGCGTCGTCGGTGACGCGGACCAGTCGATCTACGCCTTCCGGGGCGCGACCATCCGCAACATCCTCCAGTTCGAGGAGGACTACCCGGACGCGACCACGATCATGCTGGAGCAGAACTACCGCTCCACGCAGACGATCCTCTCCGCGGCCAACGCCGTCATCGAGCGCAACGAGAGCCGCCGCCCGAAGAACCTCTGGACCAACGCGGGCGCCGGCACCCGGATCACCGGCTACGTCGCGGACACCGAGCACGACGAGGCGCAGTTCGTCGCCGACGAGATCGACCGTCTGACCGATGCGGGCGACGCCAAGGCCGGCGACGTGGCGATCTTCTACCGGACGAACGCGCAGTCACGTGTCTTCGAGGAGATCTTCATCCGCGTCGGCCTGCCCTACAAGGTCGTCGGCGGCGTGCGCTTCTACGAGCGCAAGGAGGTCAGGGACGTTCTGGCCTACCTCCGCGTCCTCTCCAACCCGGAGGACACCGTCCCGCTGCGCCGCATCCTGAACGTGCCCAAGCGCGGCATCGGCGACCGGGCCGAGGCGATGATCGACGCCCTGGCGATGCGCGAGAAGATCTCCTTCCCGCAGGCACTGCGCCGTGTCGACGAGGCGTACGGCATGGCGGCCCGCTCGTCGAACGCGGTGAAGCGGTTCAACACGCTGATGGAGGAGCTCCGCACGATCGTGGAGTCCGGCGCGGGACCGGCGGTCGTGGTGGAGGCCGTCATGGAGCGGACCGGCTACCTCGCCGAGCTCCAGGCGTCCACCGACCCGCAGGACGAGACCCGGATCGAGAACCTTCAGGAACTCGCCTCCGTCGCCCTCGAGTTCGAACAGGAGCGGGCCGAGGACGAAGGCGCGGGCACGCTCGCCGAGTTCCTGGAGAAGGTCGCGCTCGTCGCCGACGCGGACCAGATCCCCGACGAGGACGAGGACGGCTCCGGTGTCGTCACGCTGATGACACTGCACACCGCCAAGGGCCTGGAATTCCCGGTGGTCTTCCTGACCGGCATGGAGGACGGCGTCTTCCCGCACATGCGGGCGCTCGGCCAGGTCAAGGAGCTGGAGGAGGAGCGCCGGCTGGCCTACGTCGGCATCACACGCGCACGCGAGCGGCTCTACCTCACGCGTGCCGCCATGCGCAGCGCCTGGGGCCAGCCCTCGTACAACCCGCCGTCGCGGTTCCTGGAGGAGATCCCGGACCAGCACCTGGAGTGGAAGCGCAAGGGCCCGATGGCGGCGCCGGCCGGACCGACGTCGGGCATCACCTCGTCGCTCTCCGCGTCCCGCGCGCGCTCCGGTCCCTCGGGCTTCGCGACCCGGCGGACCTCGGACAAGCCGACGGTCACGCTGGTGGCAGGCGACCGGGTCACCCACGACCAGTTCGGTCTGGGCACGGTGACGGCGGTCGAGGGCGTCGGGGACCAGGCGAAGGCCACGGTCGACTTCGGGGACGAGCGGCCGAAGAAGCTGCTGCTGCGGTACGCCCCGGTCGAGAAGCTGTAGCGGTACCGGGCTCTGCGGGTGGGCGGCCGCGGCCGCCCACCCGGTCAGTTCGGGTTGACGTTGTGGCTGCGGAGCCAGGGCAGCGGATCGATCGCCGCGCCGCCGCCGGGCCGGACCTCGAAGTGCAGGTGCGGGCCGGTCGAGTTGCCGGAGTCGCCGGAATGCGCGATGACATCACCGGCCTTGACCGAGCCGGACCGGATCCGGGTGCTGCTGAGATGGCAGTACCAGGTCTCGGTTCCGTCGGCCGCGGTGACGATGGCCATGTTCCCGTAGGCGGTGTTGAACTGCGTGCGCACGGTGCCGTCGGTCGCCGCCATCACCGGCGTGCCGTAGTCGACGGGGAAGTCGATGCCGGTGTGCACGGACATCCAGTTGACGCCCGCCTGGCCGAAGTACGCGCTGAGCCGGTGGTCCTTGACCGGCATGACGAACTTGGGGCGGAGCGCCTCCTTGCGGGCGGCTTCGTCCGCGCGTTTCTTCTTCTCGGCGGCCTGCCGCGCCTTGAGATCGATGCGCTCCTGCGTGCGGCTGGCGCGGTCGGCGAAGTTCTCCGCGTCGGCACTGAGGTTGGCCAGCTGGGTGTCCAGCTTGTTGTTGGCCGCGACGGGCTTGACCGTGCCGGGGTCGGCGGCCGCCATCGACGTGGTCTCGTCCTTCTTCTCCTCGCCGCCGCCCATCCCGCCCACGGAGGCCGCGGCGATGCCCGCCACGCTCATCACGCAGGCGGACGGAACGGCGACGGTGAGGAGCGCGGAACGCTTCGCGGGGGAGCGCCTGCGGCTGCGGCTCCCGCCACCACTGCGGGTGACGGGGCGGCCGACGGGGCGGTGAACGGTTGCCGGGTCGGGGTGCTGTGCGGCGGCCTCGTGGTCGTCCGGCTCGGACGCGGTGTGGTCGCCGGCCTGAGTGACCGCTGTGGCCTCTGCGGCGTCTGTGGTGTCTGTGGTGTCTGTGGTGTCTGTGACCTCGGTGGCGAGGTCGGTCTGCACGAGGCTGAACTCGGCAGTCCGGTAGGGCTCGTACGGATCGAAGGACGCCTGCGTCTGCGTTGCGTAAGGCGTTTCGTACGGTGTCTCGTACGGCTGCTCGTACGGCGTCTCGTGGGAGCTCTGCGGCTCGTACGCCTCGTACGCCTCGTCCGTCGCGTACGGATACGGGGCCGTGTGTCCGGCTGCTTCCGGCGCGGCCGCGGTGGGCGCGGATGGCGCGGTCTGCTGTGCGTACTCGGGCGTGGCGCCGGTGTTCCAGGCGGTGGCGTCGTAGGCGCCGGTGTCGTAACCCGTCGTGCCGGCGCCGGTCCACTGGCCGGTCTGCTGCCAGGTGGTGGTGTCCCACTGGCCGGAGGTGTCCGGGGCGCCGTGCTGGGCCGGGACGGTGTGGCCGTAACCGACGTCCGCCGGGATCCAGGTCGCGCCGGTGTCGTACTGCGGGCCGGGATCGTACGGGTGCTGCTGCTGGGGCTGCTGGGGCTGCTGGGGCTGCGCGGTGTAGGCCGTGTAGTCGGCGGGATGGCCGTACTCGGCCGTCGGATGCGGGCCCGTGTCCCACAGGGAGGCGTCGTGCGTACCGCTGTGGTCGGCCGTGTTGCCGCCGTACGGGGCGGTGTAGCCCGTCGTGGTGTCGTACGAGCCGTCGTAGCCGCCGGGGAGCGAGCCGAAGAGCGGGTCGCTGTCGAAGCCGCCCGTGGAGTGGCCGTCGTATCCGGCGTACCCGGCGTGGGGGTGCTGGTCGTTCACCAACGTCTCTCTCGCCTCGGCAGCAGGACCAGTGTCTCCGGGGTCCGGTGGGGGACTCCGGGGAAAGCAGTGGCCGCGACTGTACCCGGCGGTAGACGACGCCGACAATCTTCGACGGCCCCCTGCCGCTCAGGAAACGGGCAATCGGCCGTCTTTCGACGGACCGCTCACACAGCCTTGGCTCTATGTTCGAAACGCGTTCTATTTGTGGCCGGGACGGGGTGTTGACGGAAGGGGCGCGAATGCCGGATTCCGGAAGATTCGGTCGTCCTCAGGCCACGGAGGCGGTGCCCTCGGCCCCCTGGGCCGACGAGCGGGCGTCCAGCGCCTGGCGGATACCGGCAGCCACGGCGGGGTGCACGGGGAGGGCGAGGTGGCCGACGCCGCTGACGCGGACGTTGACCGCATCCAGATCCGGGTGGTCGACGCAGGCCGCCTCGACGGGGACGATCACCTGGTCCAGCTCGCTCCAGAAGCTGACGAACCGGGTACGACAGCCGGGCGCGGGAAGCCGCAGCTCCTCGATCGGCGCCGAGCCGCTGCGCATCTGGCGCACGATGGGGTGGGCGCCGGCCAGCGGGGCGACGGCGGTGCCGCCGTGCGGCGTGCCGAGCGTGACGAGCGTGCGGACCCGCCGGTCACCGCCCAGCCGCTGGACGTAGTAGCGCGCGATCAGGCCGCCCAGGCTGTGGCCGACGATGTCGACCTCGCGGTGGCCGGTGCGGGCGCAGATCTCCTCGATGTGCCGGCCGAGCAGTTCGGCAGCCGTACTGATGTCGCAGGTCAGCGGGGAGTAGTTGAGCGACTCCAGGTGGTGCCAGCCGTGCCGGGCGAGCGAGCGGCGCAGCAGGACGAAGACGGAGCGGTTGTCGATGAAGCCGTGCAGGAGTACGACGGGCGGCCGGTCGGGGTGCCCGGTGGGCAGCGCGGTGGTCCCCGCGGGAGCGGACGCGGGGGCCGGTACGGACTGCCCTGCCGTACCGGCTGCCGTTCCCGTCGCCGCTCCGGTCGCCGTGCCGGTCGCCGTGCCCGGCTCTGTGCCTGCCGCGGGGTGCCGCTCGCCGGTGATGCCGGTGGGATACAGAAGGGTGTGACCCGCGAGTACGACCAGTTCGAGCACCGTCGCCCTCATCAGGGCCGCGGACAGCCGGGTGGACGGCATCCGGACGGACGGCAGCCAGGTGGTGCCCGTACACAGCCGGCGCAGCAGCAGGGGAAGAAGGGGCAGTGCCGGGAGAACCGGCAGGGTCGGCGGGGTCTTCGAGGGCTGCGGGGCGTGTGGGGCGTGCGGGTTGGGGTGTGGGGATGTCGGGGTGTGTGAGGCGTGTGAGGTGTGTGGGGCGTGCGCTGTGTTCGGGGTGTGCGCCGTGTTCGGGGTGTGGGTGGTCTTCGGGGTCTTCACGGTCGACCTCCTGCTCGGCACCCGGGGAGGAGCGGCTCCCTGTCCCGTCTGCCCTCATGGGGCGCCTCTCGGAGGTCCGGGCCGGCCGTGGCCGTCCGGGACTCGCCGCCCGCCCGTCCGCCGGGCCACCATCGGTGACCGGCGGACGGGCGGGCGTGAGCCGTACCACCGTGCCGTGCGGCTGACGGCGCGGCGGTACGGCGACCTCGTCGCGGCTCCCCCGGCGGCCGGTCCCGCACGGCAGGGCTGCCGTGTGCTGCGGGAGCGGTGCCCGGTGAACATGTCCCACGTGTGATTTCCCCCTCCCCGCCCACCGCGAAACTGTGGCTTGCGGGATGCTGGAGATAACGTTCGTTCACATTCCCTGGCCTTCAGGCACGGGAGACGCATGTGGAGGCAGTGATGGGTGTGACCGGTCCGATCCGTGTGGTGGTGGCCAAGCCGGGCCTCGACGGCCATGACCGCGGGGCCAAGGTGATCGCGCGGGCGCTGCGCGACGCCGGTATGGAGGTCATCTACACGGGGCTCCACCAGACGCCCGAGCAGATCGTGGACACCGCGATCCAGGAGGACGCCGACGCCATCGGCCTCTCGATCCTCTCCGGTGCGCACAACACGCTCTTCGCGAAGGTGATCGAGCTGCTGAAGGACCGCGACGCGGCCGACATCAAGGTCTTCGGCGGCGGCATCATCCCGGAAGCCGACATCGCCCCGCTGAAGGAGCAGGGTGTCGCGGAGATCTTCACGCCGGGCGCGACGACGGTCGCGATCGTCGACTGGGTCAACGCGAACGTCCGCCAGCCGGCGGAGGCATAGGACACGGCCCGGACTGCACGGACCCGGACACCCTGGGCCGTGCGGTCCGGGCCCTGCCCCGGGTCTTGCGGTCCGGGCCTCCGCCCCGGGCCTTGCGTCCGTGCCTCCACCCCGGGCTCTCGCCTCGGGCTCTGCGGTCCGTGCCTCCGCCCCGGGTCTTGCGTCCGTGTCTCCGCCCCAGGCCCGGCGGTCCGCGGTGGCCTGCCCCGGGCCTTGTGGTCCGGGCCTCCGCCCCGGGTCTTGCGTCCGGGCCTCCGCCCCGGGCCCGGCGGTCCGCGGTGGCCTGCCCCGGGCCTTGCGGTCCGTGCCTCCGCCCCGGGCCTTGCGGTCCGTGCCTCCGCCCCGGGCTCGGCGGTCCGGGCCTCCGCGCCAGGCCCTGAGGGGTCCGGGCCGGACCGAGGACTGCGGTCCGGGCCCGGACCGGTCCGGGACTGCGGCGCCGTGCGGTCCGGCTTCGTCCGCTTTCTGCGGGCGCCCGGTCGTACGGGGCGCTCCGGGCGGTGCGCCTGCCCCCCCGGGCAGGTTGCGGTGCTCCTGGCGGTACGCGTGCCACCGGTGGTGGGCGGTGCTGCGGGCGGTACGGGAGATCCCGGTGGCTGGCGGTGCTCCTGGCGGTACGCGGTGCTCCCGGTGGTAGGCGGTACGCGGTGCCCCGGGCAGGGCACGCTCGGCCTGCCGCCGGGCGATGTCCGGCGACCGCGTCCGGCGACCGCTCCTCACCGCTGCCTCAGCGGGTGGCCGGTATCAGCTCCCTGTCCATCGCCGCGCGCAGCCGCAACGTGGAGACCAGCCGCTGGAACGCCTCCGACCAGTAGCCGTTCGCACCCGGCGAGGCGTCCGCGGGTTCGTCGGGTGTCGTGGTGAGGACCTCCAGCCGGTCCGCCTCGGCCGGGTTCAGGCAGCGCTCTGCGAGGCCCATCACCCCGCTGAAGCTCCAGGGATAACTGCCCGCGTCCCGGGCGATGTCGAGGGCGTCCACCACGGAGCGCCCCAGCGGCTCCGCCCACGGCGTCGGGCAGACCCCCAGCAGCTGGAAAGCCTCCGACAGGCCGTGGGCCGCGATGAACCCGGCCACCCAGTCGGCCCGTTCGGTGCCGGGAAGAACGGCGAGCAGCTTCGACCGCTCGGCGAGCGACGCCGTACCGGGCCCGTTCGACGGTGGTGTGGAGGGGGCGCCGAGCAGCGCCCGCGCCCACTCCGCGTCGCGCTGCCGCACGGCAGCCCGGCACCAGGCCGCGTGCAGTTCCTCGCCCCAGCCGTCGGCCACGGGCAGGGCCACGATCTCCCGCGCACCACGGCCGCCGAACCGTGCCGGCCAGACGGACAGCGGGGACGACTCCACCAACTGGCCGAGCCACCAGGACCGTTCGCCGCGCCCTGAGGGCGGCAGCGTCACCACCCCGTCCCGTTGCATCGCCGCGTCGCATTCGTGAGGGGCCTCCACGGCGACGGACGGCCCGGTACCGGTGAGACCCGGGCTCACGCACGACAGGGCCCGGGCGGCCATCCGTCGGGCCAGTGCCGATCCGGGCAGTGCGGACAGCAACTCGGCGGCCGTGGCGCGCACGTTGCGGCTGCGGTCGGCGAGGGCCTGCTCCAGGAACTCCTCGTCGGCCCCGGACAGCCCGGTGCGCAGCGAGTCGATGAACATCAGCCGGTCCTCGGCCCGCTCCGTGGACCAGGTGGTGGCCAGCAGGGCGAGGGCGGCGTCCGCCTCATGCGCCCGTACGGCGGACAGGAGAGCGACGCGTTCGGCGAACAGGCCCTCCTCCCACAGGCGGCGCACCGCCTCCCCGTCCGTCACGTCGGGCAGCAGTGCGCTGCCGGACGCACCCCGCAGCGCGAACTTCCAGTCGGGGTTCAGCCCGGCCAGCCACAGCCCGCGCGGCCCGGCGAACGTCAGGGCCTGGGGCCGCAGATCGGTGCGCGCGCGGGCCGCGTCCAGAAGGGGCGGCAACGCGGCGTCCGGGGCCCGGTAGCCGTGCAGATTGGCGGTGGCGAGCCACTGCGGGATCAGCTCCGTGAGGTCGGGCGCCGTGCCACGCCTGCCACCCGAGCCGCCCGGCGCCGCCCGGTCCGCGAGCAGCTGTGCCAGCCGGCTCCGGGCCGCCTCCGGCAGCGCCGGCCGCGGGTCGGCGGGCGCGGGATTCGGCCGGGGCGCGGCGGGGGCGGGCAGCAGACCCGCCCGGCGCCGCACCGTATGCAGCGCGGCAACGTCCAGCAGCGCGGCCGCGGCGGCGTCCGGACCGGTACCGGAGGCGGCCCCGGGCGGACGGCGGTCCGTGCCGAGCAACGCCGAGGTGACGAGCTCCTCCCACGGCGTGGACACCGGCCCCACGGCGGGTCCGTCGGACGATGAACCGCTCGGGGACGCAGCCGGGGACACCGGCCCGGTCATGGTGGCGAGCCCGGCCGGGTGCCGAGTCGTGGACGCGGTCGTGGGCGGGGTGGTGCGAGGCATCGCTCCTCCTCCAGGGTCAGATGAGCGGCACGGTCAGGGTCAGATGAGCGGCACGGTCTCGGCGGCGGCGTCCGCACGGTTGCGCAATGACGGATCGGCTGACGCGGCGCCGCCACCGCCCTCGTGTCCGCCCTCGCTTCCGGGGGGCCACGCCGCCAGCGGGTCGAAGCCGCGGTGGCCGCACTCCCCGAAGACGGTGACCGGGCCACCGCCGGAGAGCGCGACGAGCTTCCACAACGCCGGACGGGACAGCGCGGCAGCGGCGACGGGCAGCGCGTCATCGCCCTCCGCGTCCACCAGCTGCCAGCCGTCCGCGGACGGCACGGGTATGACATCGCGCAGCGTCACCGGCCAGGACTCCAGCCACGGGTCGTCGCCCAGTGCCCTGCCGTACGCGGCGATCGCCCCGCCGACCGTGACGCCCGGGGGCGGTGGCCCGGCCGGCACGGGAGGGCCGAACTGCTCGCCCAGCTCCGCCCGCAGCTGTCCGGACCCCGGGAAGTGGGTGACCCCGGCATCGAGCGTGACGCCCACCGGCAGGGCCAGGGCGGGGGAGCGGCCGGCGGCCCCGAAGGACAGCAGCAGCGCGAAGCGGCCCGAGTCCCTGCCGTACAGCCAGACGCGACGCGTGACGATCTTGCCCTCGGGTGTGTCGTACTGCGCGAGGACCAGCCAGCGATCACGGACCGGCGGCCCCTCCGCGGCGGCCGTCAGACCCACACGGGTACGGACCGTCGCCGCCAGTGGCTGCGGAAGCCGGTCGATGCCCAGCCACGCAGTGTCCAGCAGATGGAGCAGGGCGCACTCCTCCAGCAGCCGCACCGGCCAGCCGGGGCCGGAGGCCGGGATCGCACCCAGCTCCCGGACCCGGCCCGCCAGACCGGGTGCCTGTGCGTCGACCATGCGGGCGGCCGTCTCCTCCCACAGCCCGTACCCCGACTGTTCGGCCGCGGCCAGCCCGCCGCGCAACAGGTCGGTCAGGCGCCGCTCCAGCTCCTGTGCGCCGCCACCGATCCGCTCCGCCCGGCGCTCGGCGCGGCGCCGGGCGGCCTCGGGATCGGCCGGGCCGCCGCCCGGAGCCTCTTCCCTGGCGCGGGCGCGGGCGCGCCGGCCCGTCAGCCATTCGTCCGCCCAGTCCGGCGGATCGCCGGCCGACGCCACCGGTCCGCCGGACGCGATGAGCAGCAGCAGTCCCAGCGCGTGCTTGCACGGGAACTTACGGCTGGGGCAACTGCACTTGTAGGCAGGGCCCGTGGTGTCGATCACCGTCCGGTAGGGCTTGCTCCCGCTGCCCCGGCACAGCCCCCACACCGCGCCCGCACCATCGCCTCCGGTGTCCGACCACGGACCGGCCGAACTCAGCTTGTTGCCCGCCTTGTGTGAAGCGTCGTCAGGAGCCAGGGCCAGGACCTGCTCCACCGTCCAGCGCGCCGCCGGAGCAGCGGCGCCCAAGGGTTCTCCCCCGTCAGTCAGCAGCATGGGAACGACGTTAGGTCGCACCACTGACAACTGCCCCTGACCTGCGGGAAGGCCGATTGTCAGTGCCATGGTGCACCGTGGGAACCACACCAGGCCGACCGATCTGGAGGGGGATCCATGACCGTGTCCGAAACCATCGCAGCCACCGGCGCCGAAGTCCTGCGCCCGCATGCCGAGGACGCCTTCGCCGACGAGCTGAAGGCACTCGCCGCAGCCGACGACCGCCCGCGCCCCGAGCGTTGGCGCCTGTCTCCGTGGGCCGTCGCCACGTATCTGCTCGGCGGCACCCTGCCCGACGGCACGGTGATCACACCGAAGTACGTGGGCCCGCGCCGCCTCGTCGAAGTCGCCGTCACCACGCTCGCCACCGACCGCGCACTGCTGCTCCTCGGCGTGCCCGGCACCGCCAAGACCTGGGTGTCCGAGCACCTCGCGGCCGCCGTCAGCGGAGACTCGACCCTCCTCGTCCAGGGCACGGCGGGCACACCCGAGGAAGCCGTCCGCTACGGATGGAACTACGCACAGCTGCTCGCGCACGGACCCAGCCGCGACGCGCTGGTGCCCAGCCCGCTGATGCGGGCCATGTCCGAGGGCATGACCGCCCGCATCGAGGAACTCACCCGCATCCCCGCCGATGTGCAGGACTCGCTCATCACGATCCTGTCGGAGAAGACCCTGCCGCTGCCCGAACTGGGCCAGGAGGTCCAGGCCGTCCGCGGTTTCAACGTCATCGCCACGGCCAACGACCGCGACCGCGGGGTCAACGAACTGTCCAGCGCGCTGCGCCGCCGCTTCAACACCGTGGTGCTGCCGCTGCCCGCCACGCCCGAGGCGGAGGTCGACATCGTCTCGCGCCGCGTCGACCAGGTCGGGCGCTCGCTCGACCTGCCGCCCGCGCCCGACGGCCTCGCGGAGATCCGCCGCGTGGTCACGGTCTTCCGCGAACTGCGCGACGGAGTCACGACCGACGGCCGGACCAAGCTCAAGTCCCCCTCGGGGACCCTGTCCACGGCCGAGGCCATCTCCGTCGTCACCAACGGACTCGCTCTCGCCGCCCACTTCGGCGACGGTGTACTGCGCCCCGGGGACGTCGCCGCCGGCATCCTCGGCGCGGTCGTCCGCGACCCGGCGGCCGACCGTGTGGTCTGGCAGGAGTATCTGGAGACCGTGGTCCGCGAGCGGGACGGCTGGAAGGACTTCTACCGCGCCTGCCGTGAGGTCTCCGTATGACCACCGCGCGCCCGGCGGGGCCGCTGCTGCTCGGGGTGCGGCACCACGGCCCGGGGTCCGCCCGCGCCGTCCGGGCCGCCCTGGACGCGGCCCGCCCGCAGGCGGTGCTCATCGAGGGCCCGCCCGAGGGCGACGCGCTGCTGCCGCTCGCCGCCGACGAGCAGATGCGGCCGCCCGTCGCCCTGCTGGCCCATGCGGTGGACGACCCGGGGCGGGCGGCGTTCTGGCCGCTCGCCGCGTTCTCGCCCGAATGGGTCGCGATCCGCTGGGCCCTGGCACACGGCGTCCCGGTCCGCTTCATCGACCTGCCCGCGGCCCACTCCCTGGCCCTCGCGGAGGAGGGCGAGCGGGAGCGCCACCCCGGCCCGGACGAGGAGCGCCGCCCCGGCCCGGACGAGGAGCGCCGCCCCGGCCCGGACGAGGAGCGCCGGTCCGTTCCCGTCGACCCGATCCGGGTGCTGGCCGAGACGGCGGGGTACGACGACCCCGAGCGCTGGTGGGAAGACGTCGTGGAGCACCGCGTCCCCGGCCCGCCGGGCGCCGCGGCCGCCGACCCGCTGGCCGCCTTCGCCGCGCTCGGCGAGGCGATGACGGCCCTGCGCGAGGCATACGGGGACGGTGGACACCCCCGGGACGCGGTCCGGGAGGCGTACATGCGCGTCCAGCTCCGCGCCGCGCGCAAGGAGTTCGGCGGTGCCTTCGCCGTGGTCTGCGGCGCCTGGCACGTGCCCGCACTCGAAGCCAGGACGACACAGACCGCGGACCGGGCGCTCCTCAAGGGCCTTCCCAAGGTCAAGACGGAGCTGACCTGGGTGCCGTGGACCCACCGGCGGCTCGCCCGGCACAGCGGATACGGGGCCGGGATCGACTCGCCGGGCTGGTACGAGCATCTCTTCGCCTCCCCGGACCGCCCGGTCGAACGCTGGATGACCAAGGTCGCCGGACTCCTGCGCGACGAGGACCGGTTCGTGTCCTCCGCCCACGTCATCGAGGCGGTCCGGCTCGCCGACACCCTCGCCGCCATGCGGGGCCGGCCGCTCGCCGGACTGAGCGAGACCACCGACGCCGTACGGGCCGTGATGTGCGAGGGCTCCGACGTGCCGCTCGCCCTCGTCCGGGACCGCCTGGTCGTCGGCGAGACACTCGGCGAGGTGCCGGACACCGCCCCCGCCGTACCCCTGCAACGCGACCTCACCCGACAGCAGCGCACCCTCCGCCTCAAACCGGAAGCCTCCGAAAGGGAGTTGGAGCTCGACCTCCGCAAGGAGACCGACGCGGCACGCAGCCGGCTCCTGCACCGGCTGCGCCTCCTCGGCATCGGCTGGGGCGAACCCGCCGCGGGCCGGGGGAGCACCGGCACCTTCCGGGAGAGCTGGCGGCTGCACTGGGAGCCCGAGCTGTACGTACGGGTCGCGGAGGCGGGCGTCTGGGGCACCACCGTGCTCTCCGCCGCCACGGCACGGGCGGAGTCGGACGCCCTGGCGTCCACCGCGCTCGCCGAGGTGACGGCCCTGGCCGAGCGGTGCCTGCTCGCGGGACTGACGGAGGCGCTCCCCGTCGTGATGCGGGTCCTCGCCGACCGGGCCGCGCTCGACGCCGATGTCGGCCACCTCGCGGACGCCCTGCCGGCCCTGGCCCGCACCCTGCGCTACGGAGACGTCCGTGCCACGGACACCGCCGCGCTGGGAGAGGTCGCGGCCGGACTCGCGGAGCGGATCTGTGTCGGACTGCCGCCCGCCTGCACCGGGCTCGACGCGGACGGGGCCACCGCCCTGTGCCGTCAGGTGGACGGCGTCCACACGGCGATCGGGCTGCTCGCCGGCGCCGTACCGGCCGACGCGGACGGGCTGCGCGCCCGCTGGAGGTCGGTGCTGCACCGGCTCACCGCCCGGGACACGGTCGCCGGCGTGATCCGCGGCCGGGCCGCCCGGCTCCTGCTCGACGACGGACACCTCGCACAGGACGAGGCCGCCCGGCTGATGGGCCTCGCCCTGTCGCCCGGCACACCGCCTGCCGACGCCGCCGCGTGGATCGAGGGCTTCGTCGGCGGCGCGGCCGGCGGCGGCATGCTCCTGGTCCACGACGAACGGCTGCTCGCCCTGGTCGACTCCTGGCTCACCGGCGTCCCCGCCGGCACCTTCACCGACGTACTGCCCCTGCTGCGCCGCACCTTCTCGGCCTACGAGCCGGGCGTGCGGCGCACGCTGGGCGAACTCGTCCGGCGCGGCCCGGACGCCGGCACGGGCCCGGGCACCGGAGCGGTTCCGGGCCGCGAGTCCACGGCGCCCGGATTCGGACCCGCCCTCGACGCGGCGCGTGCGGACGCGGTGGTGCCGGTGCTGCGCCTGTTGCTGGGCCTCGATGCCGGGACGAGGGCGGCGGAGACATCCGAACAGCACGAGGAACGGGAACGGCTGGAGGCGACGGGATGACGGCAGCGAACGGCACAGGTGCGGGGAACGGCGCAAGGGACGGCGCGACGCCAGGATCGGTGGACGGCGCGACGCCCGGATCGGCGGACGGTGCGGTGGACGTGGCGGCGGCGACCGCGGCAACGCCGCAGGCCGTCACCGGTCACGAGGAACGGCTGCGACGGTGGCGCATGGTGCTGGGCGCGGACAGCGCCGAGAGCACCGGATGCACCCTCACCGGCCGCGACGCCGCGATGGACGGCGCGCTGACCGCGCTCTACGAGGGCGGCGGCAGGTCCGGCGGCCGGAGCGGCGGTGGCCGGTCGGCCGGACTCGGCGCCTCCGCCCCGTCCGTGGCCCGCTGGCTCGGCGACATCCGTACGTACTTCCCCACGTCCGTCGTCCAGGTCATGCAGCGTGACGCCATCGACCGTCTCGGCCTGTCCGCGCTCCTGCTGGAACCGGAGATGCTGGAGGCCGTCGAGGCGGACGTGCATCTCGTCGGCACCCTGCTCTCGCTCAACAAGGCCATGCCCGAGACGACGAAGGAGACGGCACGGGCCGTTGTGCGCAAGGTCGTCGAGAAGCTGGAGAAACAGCTCTCCACCCGGACCCGGGCCACGCTCACCGGCGCACTGGACCGTTCGGCGAAGGTCACCCGCCCACGGCACCACGACATCGACTGGGACCGCACCATCCGGGCCAACCTCAAGAACTACCTCACCCTCCCGGGCGAGGACGGGGCCGGCACGATCGTCCCCGAACGCCTCATCGGCTACGGGCGGGCCGCGCAGTCCGTGAAGAAGGACGTCATCCTCTGCATCGACCAGTCGGGTTCGATGGCGGCGTCCGTCGTGTACGCGTCGGTCTTCGGCGCCGTCCTCGCCTCCATGCGCGCGCTGCGGACCAGACTCGTCGTCTTCGACACGGCGGTCGTCGACCTCACCGACCAGCTCGACGACCCCGTCGACGTGCTCTTCGGCACCCAGCTCGGCGGCGGTACGGACATCAACCGGGCACTCGCCTACTGCCAGTCCAGGATCACCCGCCCCGCCGACACCGTCGTCGTGCTCATCAGCGACCTCTACGAGGGCGGGATCCGCAACGAGATGCTCAAACGGGTCGCCGCGATGAAGGCGTCCGGCGTGCAGTTCGTGACCCTGCTCGCCCTGTCCGACGAGGGCGCGCCCGCCTACGACCGCGACCACGCTGCGGCCCTGTCCGCCCTGGGCGCTCCCGCCTTCGCCTGTACGCCGGACCTCTTCCCGGACGTGATGGCGGCCGCCATCGAGAAGCGGCCCCTGCCCATACCCGACAAGGAGCCCTCCCGGTAGAAGGAGCCCTCTCGGCAGAAGGCGATTCGCGTCACTCCCGGGCGGAGGGCGCGCAGTCGGCGCGAGGTCCGCGGAGGATCGCGTTCCGTGGTCGGCCCGCACGGCCCGGGCCCTGCGGGGTCCGGGCGGCAGGAGGCCGCCCGGCCCGCGGGCGACTCCCTGTCGCCCGGTCCGATCTGTCCACTGCGACCAGGCCACCAGCGTGATCTGTGACCGTAATCACCGCCCAGGTGTGATCTGCGATTTAGGGTCATGCGGGGCTCGGGGATAACCTGCGAGACGGACATGCCGCGTATTCGGTCACCGTGTGCGCTTTCCTTGTGACAGAGCAGTCACGTTGCCCCTCGCGGCACGCCCACGCAGAAAACCAACCGCGAGACCATTTGATAAGGGACGGACGCGCGTGGACCTGTTCGAGTACCAGGCGAGGGACCTCTTCGCCAAGCACGGTGTACCGGTGCTGGCCGGTGAAGTGATCGAGACGCCTGAGGCAGCCCGCGAGGCGACCGAGCGGCTGGGCGGCAAGTCCGTCGTCAAGGCGCAGGTGAAGGTCGGTGGCCGCGGCAAGGCCGGTGGCGTGAAGCTCGCCGCCGACCCCGACGAGGCGGTCGCCCGGGCGACCGACATCCTCGGCATGGACATCAAGGGCCACACGGTCCACAAGGTGATGATCGCCGAGCTGTCGCCGGAGATCGAGGCGGAGTACTACGTCTCGTACCTCCTGGACCGCACCAACCGCACCTTCCTGGCCATGGCCTCGGTGCAGGGTGGCATGGACATCGAGGAGGTCGCGGAGAAGACCCCCGAGGCCCTCGCGAAGGTCCCGGTCAACGCCGTCGACGGCGTGGACATCGTCAAGGCCCGCGAGATCGTGGCCCAGGCGAAGTTCCCGGCCGACGTGGCCGAGGGTGTCGCCGAGGCCCTGGTGACCCTGTGGGACACCTTCGTCGCCGAGGACGCCCTCCTCGTCGAGGTCAACCCGCTGGTGAAGACCAAGGACGGCCGGATCCTGGCGCTGGACGGAAAGGTGTCTCTCGACGAGAACGCCGACTTCCGTCAGCCGGGTCACGAGGCGCTCGAGGACAAGGCCGCAGCCAACCCGCTCGAGGCTGCCGCCAAGGCCAAGAACCTCAACTACGTCAAGCTCGAGGGCGAGGTCGGCATCATCGGTAACGGTGCCGGTCTGGTCATGTCGACCCTGGACGTCGTCGCGTACGCCGGTGAGAACCACGGCAACGTGAAGCCCGCCAACTTCCTCGACATCGGTGGCGGCGCCTCCGCAGAGGTCATGGCGAACGGCCTGGAGATCATCCTCGGCGACCCGGACGTCAAGTCCGTGTTCGTCAACGTCTTCGGTGGCATCACCGCCTGCGACGAGGTCGCCAACGGCATCGTCCAGGCGCTGGAGCTGCTCAAGACCAAGGGCGAAGCGGTCACCAAGCCGCTCGTCGTGCGCCTTGACGGCAACAACGCGGAGCTGGGTCGCAAGATCCTTTCCGACGCCAACCACCCGCTCGTTCAGCGCGTGGACACCATGGACGGCGCGGCCGACAAGGCCGCCGAGCTCGCTGCGGCTGCGAAGTAAGGAAGAGGGACTCAGACCACCATGGCTATCTTCCTCACCAAGGACAGCAAGGTCATCGTCCAGGGGATGACCGGCTCGACGGGCATGAAGCACACCAAGCTCATGCTCGCCGACGGCACCAACATCGTCGGCGGCGTGAACCCGCGCAAGGCCGGCACCTCCGTCGACTTCGACGGCACCGAGGTACCGGTCTTCGGCTCCGTCGCCGAGGCGATGGAGAAGACCGGCGCGAACGTGTCCGTCCTCTTCGTGCCGCCGGCCTTCTCGAAGGCCGCCGTCATCGAGGCGATCGACGCCGAGATCCCGCTCGCCGTCGTGATCACCGAGGGCATTGCCGTCCACGACTCGGCCGCCTTCTGGGCGTACGCCGGCGCGAAGGGCAACAAGACCCGGATCATCGGCCCGAACTGCCCGGGTCTCATCACCCCCGGCCAGTCCAACGCCGGCATCATCCCGGGCGACATCACCAAGCCCGGCCGCATCGGTCTCGTGTCGAAGTCCGGCACGCTGACCTACCAGATGATGTACGAGCTCCGTGACATCGGCTTCTCCTCCGCCGTCGGCATCGGTGGCGACCCGGTCATCGGTACGACGCACATCGACGCCCTCGCGGCGTTCGAGGCCGACCCCGACACCGACCTCATCGTCATGATCGGCGAGATCGGCGGCGACGCCGAGGAGCGCGCGGCGGACTTCATCGCGAAGAACGTCACCAAGCCGGTCGTCGGCTACGTCGCGGGCTTCACCGCCCCCGAGGGCAAGACCATGGGCCACGCCGGCGCCATCGTCTCCGGCTCCTCCGGCACCGCGCAGGCGAAGAAGGAGGCCCTCGAGGCCGCCGGCGTCAAGGTCGGCAAGACGCCGACCGAGACCGCCAAGCTGGCGCGCGAGATCCTCGGCGCCTGACGCCTCACCGCGTCGGAGCACCACCGCAGGAACGCGCCACCGCACGGACGCGGGCCCGTACCCCGATCAAGGGGTACGGGCCCGCGTCGTTGTGTGCCGGGTCAGACGAAAGCGTTCCGGATCAGCCGGCCGGAGGGTTCAGCCGGCCCGGGGGACCGGCCGGCCGGGGGTTCAGCCGGCCCGCGGGACCAGTCGGCCCGGACCGCGGACCAGTTCCCCGCCGAGCTTCTTCTGCAGCTTCTTGTCCTGCGGCGTCAGCTTCTGCGGACCACCGAGCGGAGGCACTCCCTCCACCCTCTGCGGGGGCGACTGCGGCGTCTCGTACCGGGTCGGCGCCGTCGCCAGGGTGATCAGCGTCAGACCGATCAGCAGCACCGTGAACGCGATGGCGGCCCGGGTCCAGAGCTGCGCCTTGCGCTCGCTGCCCGTCCGGATCAGATCGGGCACCGGGAGCGAGGACGCCGGCTGGGCGAGGGCCAGTGCCCCGAGGTGCTCGTGCAGCAGCGCGGACTGCTCGGCGGGGGTCGAGGACTCCGCGAGTCCGGGAAGTCGCCCGGCGACGGCGGCCCGGGCGTTCACCAGCCGCCCGGCCGCTGCCGGAGTGCTGGCCTCCGTCTCCGCCGCGGTCTCGGGCAGCCCCAGACCCACCCCGTCGTGCAGCAGCAGGGTGCGACGGTACGAGGGCGGCAGGGCGAGCAGCGCGTCGAGCAGGGCACGCGGGCCGGGTGCCTCGGGCGGCGGGTCCGGGTGGCGGTGCTCGCGGCGCAGCCGGTGCCACGGCGACATCGCGTGCTCATGGGCGGCCGCCCGTACCCAGCCCACCGGATCGCGGTCCACGGCGACCTCCGGCCAGCGCTGCCAGGCCAGCTCGAAGGCCTTGCCGACGGCTTCCCGGGAGAGGGCGCGACGTCCCGTCAGCAGGTAGGTCTGCCGGTAGAGCGCGGCGGCGGTGTGCCGGTACAGCGCGTCGAACGCCTCGGCGGGGGAGAGCCCGGAGCCTTCGCCCGCCTCCGCCTCCGCCCCGCCGCCCCCGTCCGCCTCGACGGCCCCGCCGCCTCCGTCCGCCTCGACGACTTCCGGCGCCTGTGCGGTGGTGGCGGGCTCGGTCGGGTCCATGGCGTCGCTCCCGGTGGCTTCGACGGGGATCGGCGGGAGGGGCTCGGCCGAGGGTGGCGAGGGCGGCTCGGCGGCCTTCGTGGTGTCGGGCGCGGCGGCTCCCGACTCCGCCGGAGTGGCTTCGGCCGGCCGGGTCCGGCTTGCGGAGGCGGCTCTCGGCGGGTTGTTCGGGGTTGCCGGCTTGACGGGGGAGGGGCGCGAAGTGGACCGGGCGCCGCCGGTCCCGATCAGTCGCGCGTACACCTCGCGCTTGCGTCCGCGCGGGCTGGTACGGCCCGTCTCCCAGGCCCGGACCGTGGCCGGCGTGACCCCCACGGCCGCCGCGACCTGCGCTTCACTCAGCGACTTCGCCTCCCGCAGCCTGCGCCGCTCCTTGGGCGAAGGGAGCGGCGGGGAGGCGGACGTGCCGGTGGTGCTCTGGGTCATGAGGGCTCCCTGACCGGCCTGCACTGGGTGAAAAAGTACATAAACGTATATTGAGCGACACAACGGCCGTTCGCCCGTTACACGAAATAGGCGCGTGTCGTTGGGAGCATGACGACGTGACCCAAATGACCCAACGCGGCCCGTCGTTGTCGGCAGAGCACGGACGGTCCGCCGTCCAGGCCCGGGCGCTGCTCCGCGGGGCGGTCGCGGCAGGGCTGAGCCTGGGCTCCGTCGCCGTGCTCGTCGTGGTGCTGTGGATCAGCTCCCCGGACCCCGACAGCAGCCCCGGCGAGGCGTTCCACGCCGCGGCCGGTCTCTGGCTGCTCGCGCACGGCGCCGAACTCATCAGAACCGACACCCTGACCGGGGCCCCGGCCCCCGTCGGCGTCGTTCCGCTGCTGCTCACCGCCCTGCCGGTCTGGCTGGTGCACCGGGCGGCCAGGGACGTGATGGAGCCCGAGGAAGGGCGCGGCGCTCCCTCGGCCCAGGGCGCATTCGCCCTGGTGACGGGCGGATACCTGTTGGTCGGGACGGCTGTGGCGCTCTATGCCCGGGGGTCCTCGCTGTCCGCGCGGCCGCTGTCCCTCATGTTCCCGGCGGCGCTCGTGGTGGCGGGTGCGGCCGCCGCCGGGGTGTGGACGGCCTCGGGGCGGCCGCTCGGACCGCCGCCCTCGTGGGCGCCGGTGCGGCTGCACGAGGCGATGGCCCGCTCCCGGTTCACGCGGCGCGCGGAGGCGGTGGGCCGGTCCGCCGTCGCCGGGGTCGCGGTGCTGCTGGGCGGCGGCGCGCTGGTGGCCGCGGCGGCGCTGGTCTTCCACGCGGAGCCGGTCCAGGAGTCCTTCCTGCGGCTCTCCGGCGACTGGGCCGGGCGGTGCGCGGTGCTTCTGCTGGCCCTGGCGCTGGTGCCGAACGCGGCGGTGTGGGGTGCGGCGTACGGGCTCGGTCCCGGATTCGCGCTCGGGACGGCGTCGACGGCCGGCCCGCTCGCCTTCACGGGAGCCCCGGCGCTGCCCGACTTCCCGCTGCTCGCCGCGCTGCCGCCGCAGGGGTCGGGGTCGGCCCTGAACTGGGCGGTCGCGGCGGTACCGGTCGTGGCGGCGGTGACGGTGGCCTGGTTCACCGTGCGGAGGGCGGCGCCCGCCCACGGTGAGCGCGAGGAGGCGTGGAGCGTGCGGGAGACGTGCCTCGTCACCGCGCTGGCGGCGGCCGGCTGCGGCATGGGCACGGCCCTGCTGGCGGCGGCGGCCGGCGGTCCGCTCGGGACCCACGCCCTGGCACGGTTCGGCCCGGTGTGGTGGCTCACCGGCGCGGCGGCCCTCGCATGGACGGCGGCGCTCGCCGTCCCGGTGGCGCTGCTGCTGCGGGCCTGGCGGCTGCGCGGTCGTACGCCGACCGGAACGGAGACCGCCGAGGCGCAGGACGTGGCGTCGCGCGGTACGGGCCGGGCGACGGAGCCCGGGGACCCGGCGGAAGGCGTGAGCGGGAAGGCCCGGCGGAGCTGGTGGCCGAGGCGCAGTGCCCGGCCGCAGGACCCCGGAGCGGCGGAGGCGGCCCGCGTCTCCGTGCCCCGCCCGGCCGGTCCGCGTCCGGGCGGCGTGGACGACGAGTTCGAGGCGTACGACTTCCTGCCGACCGACCCCTGGCACGCGAAGGCGCCGATCGCACCGGCGACACCGACTGCGTCGGCGACACCGACCGCGCCGGCGACACCGACCGCACCGGCGGCATCAGCCGCGCCGGAAACGGACCCCGCACCGTCCGGACCGGCCGCGCCCCTGGGCCCGGCCGGTCCGCAGGACGCTAGTTCTTGACGCCGAAGAGGGGTTCCAGCGGCTTCGGGAGCAGGTCGTTGCAGGTCAGCTGGCCCGACTTGGTGAGGGCGTCGTTCACGCAGGTGTAGTAGTCGCGGTAGACCAGCTGCACCGTGAAGGACGTCGCGACGATCAACAGGGCGATCAGTCCCGTCACCAGGCCACTGACCGCGGCCGTCGTCTGCTGCCGGCTGCCGCGCTGGAGGTAGTTCGTGCCCTGCGGAGCCGCCGCGGCCGTGGCCCCCGTGGCGGGCGCCGGTGCCGACGCGGCGTCGTGGACCTGCGCGGCGGCGGCCGTGCCGGGAGCCCCGGTGGGACCGGCCGACTCGCCCGGAGCCGTCGGCTTGGCCCGGAGCGCGCTGATCGACCAGTAGGTCGCGAGCGCGCCGAGCAGCAGCGCGATCTCCGGGAAGTCGAAGAGCGCGAAGAAGAAGGCCCACATGCCGGAGAGCAGTGAGTAACGGGCCCGGCGCTGGACCGGGTCGGTCGGGTCCCAGCGCAGACCGCCGCGGGGGCCTTCCGGGCCGCCCTGGCCGTTCGGCCCGCCGGGTCCGGTGGGCCGGCCGCCGAAGTTGCCGTCCTGGCGCCCCGGCTGGTGGCTGCTCCACTGGCTGCCCCAGACGGGCCGGCTGTCGGAGGACCCGCCCTCCGGCGCGTCCCCGGAGTCGCCGTTGTCCTCGCCGTCGGCGGGGTGGCGCGGTTGCCACGGCTGGTCGGGGCGGCCCTCGGGCGGCGGAGCGAACGGGTTGTCGTCCTGCGGACCGGAGGATCCGGCCGGCGACGAGGAGGACGACGGGGAAGACGGAGAGGGAGTGGAGGAGGAAGACGACGAGGAGGGGCCCGGCGTGGGGGACTGGCGTTCCCGCATCAGCAGTGGGGACCGCTCGGGCAGCGGATGGCGGAAGGCGGTGCGGCGGCGTCGGTCCGGCATATGGTGAACGTCTTCCCCATCTCGTCATTTCCGCCCGGTGGACGGTTCGCTGTCCCCTGACGCTACCCTCCGGCGCGGAGGGGCCGAAAGCTGGGCGTACAGGCGTGGTGGCCGACAGCTGCCCTACGGACCGCCCGCCCCTGCCGGGCCTGCGGCCACCGGCCTCCCACCCCCGTCAGACGAGGCCCTCCCGAGGTGCCGGTATCGTTGCTGACGGTCGGCTCGTTCGTAGAGTTCCCCGTATCGGGGGGCGTGATTCTTTCGTACGACCGCACAAACAGCATGGCCGTCGTGCCGCCGGTCCCGCAATGCGGCGGGTGGTGCGGCCGTTTCGAACTGCTCCACACGCGAGAAAGGGCCCAGCCGTGGCCTCCCCGCTCTCCTCCGCCGGACCGGCCCGCCTGGTCGTCCTGGTCTCCGGCTCCGGTACGAACCTCCAAGCCCTGCTCGATGCGATCGGCGACGACCCCGAGGGGTACGGCGCCCGGATCGTCGCGGTGGGCGCGGACCGGGACGGCATCGCCGGACTGGAGCGGGCCGAGCGGGCCGGGCTGCCCACCTTCGTGTGCCGGGTCAAGGACTACGGCACGCGCGCGGAGTGGGACGCGGCGCTCGCCGCGGCCACCGCGGAGCACCGCCCGGACCTCGTCGTCTCCGCGGGCTTCATGAAGATCGTGGGCAAGGAGTTCCTCGCCGGATTCGGCGGCCGGTTCATCAACACCCACCCCGCCCTGCTCCCCAGCTTTCCCGGGGCCCACGGTGTCCGCGACGCGCTCGCGTACGGCGTGAAGGTCACCGGGTGCACCGTCCACTTCGTCGACGACGGTGTCGACACCGGTCCGATCATCGCGCAGGGCGTGGTCGAGGTGACCGAAGAGGACACTCCGGAGGGCGAAGCGGCCCTCCACGAACGCATCAAGGAAGTCGAGCGCAAGCTGCTCGTCGAGGCCGTGGGGCGGCTCGCCCGTGACGGCTATCGCATTGAGGGACGAAAGGTTCATCTCGGTCATGTCGGTGAATAAGCCCATCCGCCGCGCCCTGGTCAGTGTCTACGACAAGACGGGGCTCGAAGACCTCGCCCGCGGTCTGCACGAGGCGGGTGTCGAGCTGGTCTCCACCGGCTCCACCGCCGGGAAGATCGCTGCCGCCGGAGTACCGGTCACCAAGGTCGAGGAGCTCACCGGCTTCCCCGAGTGCCTCGACGGCCGCGTCAAGACGCTGCACCCGCGCGTCCACGCCGGCATCCTCGCCGATCTGCGCCTGGACACCCACCGCGAGCAGCTGGCCGAGCTCGGCGTGGAGCCGTTCGACCTGGTGGTCGTCAACCTCTACCCGTTCAAGGCGACCGTCGCCTCCGGCGCCTCGGACGACGAGTGCGTGGAGCAGATCGACATCGGCGGCCCGTCGATGGTCCGCGCCGCAGCCAAGAACCACCCGTCGGTCGCCGTCGTCACCAGCCCCGAGCGGTACGCCGACGTCCTCGCCGCGGTCGCGGCGGGAGGCTTCGACCTGACCGCCCGCAAGCGGCTCGCCGCCGAGGCGTTCCAGCACACCGCCGCCTACGACGTGGCCGTCGCCTCCTGGTTCGCCGACGGCTACGCCGCCGCCGACGACTCGGGCTTCCCCGACTTCTTCGGTACGACGTACGAGCGCGAGAACGTCCTGCGCTACGGCGAGAACCCGCACCAGCCCGCCGCGCTGTACACCTCCGGCACCGGCGGCCTCGCCGCGGCGGAGCAGCTGCACGGCAAGGAGATGTCGTACAACAACTACACGGACACCGACGCCGCGCGCCGGGCCGCGTACGACCACGCCGAGCCGTGCGTCGCGATCATCAAGCACGCCAACCCGTGCGGCATCGCGATCGCCGACGACATCGCCGAGGCGCACCGCAACGCGCACGCCTGCGACCCGCTGTCGGCGTACGGCGGCGTCATCGCCGTCAACCGTCCGGTGACGGTCACCATGGCCGAGCAGGTCGCGGAGATCTTCACCGAGGTCATCGTCGCCCCGGCGTACGAGGACGGCGCCGTCGAGGTCCTCACCCGCAAGAAGAACATCCGCGTGCTGCGCTGCCCCGACGCCCCGTCCGCCGAGGTCGAGGTCAAGCCGATCGACGGCGGCGCGCTGCTCCAGGTCACCGACCGCCTCCAGGCCGAGGGCGACGACCCGGCCAACTGGACGCTGGCCGCGGGCGATGCGCTCTCCGCCGAAGAGCTCCGGGAGCTCTCCTTCGCGTGGAAGGCGTGCCGCGCGGTCAAGTCCAACGCGATCCTGCTCGCCAAGGACGGCGCCTCGGTCGGCGTCGGCATGGGCCAGGTCAACCGCGTCGACTCCGCGAAGCTCGCCGTCGAGCGGGCGGGCGAGGAGCGGGCGCGGGGCGCGTACGCGGCCTCCGACGCCTTCTTCCCCTTCCCCGACGGGCTGGAGATCCTGACCGCCGCCGGTGTCAGGGCCGTGGCCCAGCCGGGCGGTTCGGTCCGCGACGAGCTGGTGGTCGAGGCCGCGAAGAAGGCGGGCGTGACGATGTACTTCACGGGTACGCGCCACTTCTTCCACTGATCCCACGACGAAGGGCCGTAACCCGGCGCGATGCGCGCCGGGTTACGGCCCTTCGTGTGTGCCCGTGTCCGGATCAGACGGACTTGACGACCACGCTGGAGCAGATCTTGTCCGCGAACGTCTGCTTCTTCGCGTCCCAGATCGGCCACAGCCAGCCGAGGTAGCAGGCGAGGCTGTCCAGGAAGTGGGCGATGTAGCGGACGAACGCCATGCCGAAGCCCAGCGGCTGGCCGTCGGCCTCGCGCAGGACGCGGATGTTCACGGCCTTCTTGCCGATGAACTGGCCGGTCGTGCCTTCCTTGTACAGCTTGAAGAGGCCGAGCCCGAGGGCGACCAGGGCGCCGAGGAGGATGAGGACGGTGCCCGCGCCGCCGCCCACGCCGCCGCCGATGCCGATCAGCAGACCGTACGGAACGCCGATCACGATGCCGTCGATCAGCATGGCCGCGACCCGGCTCCACCAGCCGGCGAACGCGGGCATGCCGCCGTAACCGGGCTGAGGCATGCCGTACTGGGCCGGCGGGGCCTGCGGGTAGCCGTAACCGGGCTGGCCCTGCGGCGGGATGCCCTGGGGGGCCTGCTGCGGGTAGCCGTAGCCCGGCTGGCCCTGCGGCGGCTGACCGGGCTGCTGCCCGTAGGGGTTGTTCGGGTTCGGGTCGCCGAAGCTCATCTGAGGCGTTCCTCCAACAGGACGTACGGGGACGAATGCGGCCGCACGGAGGAAGAAAACATCAGCGGTCCGCCCCCCGGGTACTTCTGCGGCACTGCGGCCTTCATCGTTATAAGCCGGATGTAAGTTTGTCCAGCCGCTGCCCGAGAAGTTGTCCAAGTGCAACCTTGTGTCCACGTGCGGTATCTGCAATTGGTCCCTGGGCGGGGTCATCCGCGAGTATGGGGACATGACTGCCCAGATTCTCGATGGCAAGGCCACCGCAGCCGCGATCAAGTCCGATCTCACCGTCCGCGTGGCGGCCCTCAAGGCCCGGGGTATCACCCCCGGCCTGGGAACCCTGCTCGTCGGGGACGACCCGGGCAGCAGGTGGTACGTGAACGGCAAGCACAAGGACTGCGCCCAGGTCGGTATCGGCTCCATCCAGCGCGAACTCCCCGACACCGCCACGCAGGAGGAGATCGAGGACGTCGTCCGCGAACTCAACGCCGACCCCGCGTGCACCGGTTACATCGTGCAGCTGCCCCTGCCCAAGGGCATCGACACCAACCGCGTCCTGGAACTCATGGATCCGGCCAAGGACGCCGACGGCCTGCACCCGATGAGCCTGGGCCGGCTCGTGCTCAACGAGCAGGGCCCGCTGCCCTGCACCCCGCAGGGCGTCGTCCAGCTGCTCCGCCACCACGGGGTCGAGATCAACGGCGCGCACGTCGTGGTCGTCGGACGCGGTGTCACCATCGGCCGGTCGATCCCGCTGCTGCTCACCCGCAAGTCCGAGAACGCCACGGTGACCCAGTGCCACACGGGCACCCGTGACCTCTCCTCCCACCTCCGTCAGGCGGACATCATCGTCGCCGCCGCGGGCGTGCCGCACATCATCAAGCCCGAGGACGTGAAGCCGGGCGCGGCCGTGCTCGACGTCGGCGTCAGCCGCGACGAGAACGGCAAGATCGTCGGGGACGTCCACCCCGGTGTGGCCGAGGTCGCCGCCTGGATCTCGCCGAACCCGGGCGGTGTCGGTCCGATGACCCGCGCCCAACTGCTCGTCAACGTGGTCGAGGCGGCCGAGCGTGACGCCGCCGAAGCCGTCTGAGCCGGCTGATCCGATCCGGAAGGAACCCCATGGGTGCTGGTACGAGCCCGGCCGACCGGGCCGCCGCGGCGACCGGGCCGGCCGACGGGCAGGCCGAGGACGCGGCTGACACCGCGGCCGAAGCGCCCGCGCCGGATGCGGCCGACGGTCCCGCGGAAGTCGGGGCCGACGCCCCGGCGGCCGATGCGGCCGACGGTGCCGCGGCTCCGGAAGCCCGCACCGGCAGTCACCCGGAGCCCGGACCCGGCGCGGCCCCCGCGTCGCGCCGGTCGCGGCGCTTCCCGTCGTTCACCCGGGACACCGCGCGTCCCGAGGGCGGTGGCCGTGCGGCGGGCGGGGACGCCCCCGCGCCCGCCCGGCAGTGGCCGCTGCTCGCCGTGCTCTGCACGGCCGGGGCCGGTCTGCTGATCGTGGCCGCCGACCCCTTCGACCAGGCCTTCCGGATCGGCACGATCCTGATCGGCGTGGCGCTCATGGGGGGCGCGGTCCTGCGGCTGGTGGTGCCCTCGGTGGGCATGCTCGCGGTGCGTTCCCGCTTCACCGACCTGGTGACGTACGGGCTGCTGGGCGTTCTCATCGTGATGCTGTCGCTCATGGCGCAGCCCAAACCGTGGCTGGACATCCCGGTCCTCGAGGACGCGGTCCACTTCACGATCCGCTGAGCGGTGGTCGTCGAGCGGTGGTAGTCGAGCGATGTCCGTCGAGCGGTGCCCGTCCCCTCCCCCGAGAAGGGACGGACACCGCGGACGAGGCGCACCGGGGCGAAACGCTCCGGAAAGTGGCGAGTTGAGCGGCCTTGCCCCGTCCTGACTCCAGCCTTGTCGACGGGGATCGCGGGTTCAAGTGATGGCTGTGGCCTGTGGCACGGAAGTGACCATTCCGCCACGGTGTGATCGCTGGGCAACGGTGGCAGACTGACCCGGTCGCCACGGGCGGGGGCGTGCGAGGGTGCGCCCGCACGCCCGAGTGCCACCGTGCGCTGCCTCCCCAGGAACCGGCCGTCCGCGTTCACGCATCCACCTGGGTAGTCCGGAACGGAAGACCACCGGTTCGGACAGGGCGCAGACCGTGCGCGGCGCGGCGCAAGCCCGTAGGCAAGTGGGGAAGTGGGGAAGTAATGCCTCGTTGGAAGGCACTGCCGGAGGAGCTCGACCCGCAGATCCGGGAGTTCACCGGCCAGCTGCGCAGACTCGTCGACCGCAGTGGCCTGAGCATCGCGGCGATGGCCGACCGCACGGGCTACAGCAAGACGTCGTGGGAGCGGTATCTGAACGGCCGGCTGCTCGCCCCGCGTGGGGCGATCGTCGCGCTCGGCGAGGCGACCGGGACCGACCAGTCCCATCTGAACACCATGTGGGAGCTGGCGGAACGGGCCTGGAGCCGTGCCGAGATGCGCCACGACATGACGATGGAGGCCATCCGGATCACCCAGGCGCGCGCCGCGCTCGACGAGGCCGCAGGCCCGCGCGGCCACGGCCGGAGCCGGCCCTCCGGCGCCGTCGGCACGGCGGGACCGGTCTCCGGCGAGAGTGGTGCGCCGTCCGTACCGGCTCAGCGCGGGTCCCTGCCGCGCGTGCCGCAGCAGCCGCAGGCCGGACCGGGCGCCGCTCCGGGGCACGGCCTGCCGCCCGCCGTGGCCTTCGCCGCAGGCATCGGCGGGCAGCCGCCGCCCGCGCGCCGCGACGGCGGAGGCGGCCGCAGGGCGGCCGTGATCGCGGCGGTCGTCGTGGGCGCCCTGCTCGCGGTCACCGGCGCGGTGCTGCTGATCGGTTCGGACGGCGACTCCGAGGGCGGCGAGGCCGCCGGCACGCCCTCCCCGACGCCGACGGCCGGTGCCCCGGTGCTGCCCGCCGGGGTCGAGTGCGGCGGCTCCACGTGCACGGGCCGGGACCCCGAGGAGATGGGCTGCGGCGGCGAGCACGTCCGTACGCTCTCCAGCGCCACCGTCGGCACGAGCGTCATAGAGGTGCGCTACAGCGAGACCTGCGCGGCGGCGTGGGCCCGGATCACCGGGGCGGCCCCCGGCGACGTCGTGGAGATCAGCGCGGGCGGCGCGGGACAGAACGGAACGGCGGACGCGACCGCGGCGGCGTACACGCCGATGGTCGCGGTGAAGCGGACCGCCGACGTCCGGGCGTGCGCCACGCTCGCTTCCGGCACGCAGGGGTGCACGGAGGAAGCGTCCCGGTAGGCGGGCGCACGGCCGGTGCGCGGGCGCGGGCCGCCCCGGCCGGGTGAGCGGGAAGTGACCGGTTGTGTGCGGTGCCACAGGGGGGCGGGCGGCTGCGGGGTTCCGGGTCGGATAGCCTGACCGACGGATATCTCTTCACATCAAGATTCAGGGATGTCCAGCACCCGGGGCCAGGAGCCCCCACCGCCAGCTGTCTAACGGAGATCGCCATGACCCGCACTCCCGTGAATGTCACCGTGACCGGCGCAGCCGGCCAGATCGGCTACGCGCTGCTCTTCCGCATCGCCTCCGGCCACCTGCTCGGCCCGGACGTGCCGGTCAACCTGCGGCTCCTGGAGATCCCGCAGGGGCTGAAGGCCGCCGAGGGCACCGCGATGGAGCTCGACGACTGCGCCTTCCCGCTGCTGCGCAACATCGAGATCACCGACGACGCCAACGTCGGCTTCGCCGGCGCGAACGTCGCCCTGCTCGTCGGCGCCCGCCCGCGCACCAAGGGCATGGAGCGCGGCGACCTGCTCTCCGCCAACGGCGGCATCTTCAAGCCGCAGGGCAAGGCGATCAACGACAACGCCGCGGACGACATCAAGGTCCTCGTCGTCGGCAACCCGGCCAACACCAACGCGCTCATCGCGCAGGCCGCCGCCCCGGACGTACCGGCGGAGCGCTTCACCGCGATGACCCGTCTGGACCACAACCGCGCGATCTCGCAGCTGGCCGCCAAGACCGGTGCCGCCGTCTCCGAGATCAAGAAGCTGACGATCTGGGGCAACCACTCGGCCACCCAGTACCCGGACATCTTCCACGCGGAGGTCGGCGGGAAGAACGCCGCCGAGCTCGTCAACGACGAGGCGTGGCTGGCCGACACCTTCATCCCGACCGTCGCCAAGCGCGGCGCCGCGATCATCGAGGCCCGTGGCGCCTCCTCGGCCGCCTCGGCCGCGAACGCCGCCATCGACCACGTGCACACCTGGGTCAACGGCACCGCCGCGGGCGACTGGACCTCCATGGGCATCCCCTCGGACGGTTCCTACGGCGTCCCCGAGGGCATCATCTCGTCCTTCCCCGTCACCACGGAGAACGGCACGTACAAGATCGTCCAGGGCCTGGACATCAACGAGTTCTCCCGTGCGCGCATCGACGCCTCGGTGAAGGAGCTCACCGAGGAGCGCGACGCGGTCCGCGAGCTCGGCCTGATCTGATCCGCACGTCCCCAGGGACACGGACGCCACCGCCCCCGGCAGCGACTCGCTGCCGGGGGCGGTGGCGTTCTGCGGTACGGGGAAAGCCCTCAGGCCGTACGGAGCCCGTCGGCGATCCCGCCCAGCGCCGCCATGGCCCGGCGCTGGAGGCCGGGACCGAACGTGACGCGGGCGGCGCCCAGTTCACCCAGGCGCCGAGGGCCGGGACCGTCCGGCCGGGCCAGGGCGTTCAGCGGCACGGGTACGGCGGCGGACAGGCGGGGGAGCGCCTCGGGCGGCGCCATGATCGGATAGACGCCGTCGGCGCCCGCCGCCACGTACAGCAGCGCCCGCCGCACGGTCTCGGCCTCCTGGTCCACGCCCTCCGCAACACCGGTGGCATACGTGTCCACCCGGGCGTTGACGAACAGCTCGTCCCCGGCCGCCGCCCGCACCGCGGCCAGCCGGTCCGCCTGCCACCGGGCATCCACGAGGACCCCGTCGACCGTGTCCTCCAGATTGCAGCCGACGGCTCCGGCGGTGAGCAGCCGCTCCACCAGCTCCTGCGGCTCCAGCCCGTACCCGGCCTCGATGTCGGCCGACACGGGTACGGCGACGGCGCGGGCGATCCGTGCCACCGCCGCGAACATCTCGGCGGCGGGCGTGGCCCCGTCCTCGTACCCGAGCGAGGCCGCGACCCCCGCGCTCGGCGTGGCCAGGGCGGGGAACCCCGCGTCGGCGAGGACGCGGGCGCTCGCGGCGTCCCACGGGCCGGGGAGGACCAGCGGATCGCCGGGAGTGCGGCCGTGGTGCAGGGCGCGGAGGTCGGACGCGGTCATGGGGTCGGGCTCCTGAGGTGGACGGTGCGGGACGGGCGTGTCCGGATCAGTGGTCGCCGGGCGTGTAGTGGCCCGGGACCATGCGCGTGGTCACGGCGAACCGGTTCCAGGCGTTGATCGCGATGATCGCGGAGATGAGGTGGGCGAGCTCGGTCTCGTCGAAGTGCTTGGCGGCCTTCGCGTACACCTCGTCGGGCACGAAGCCGTCGGTCAGGACGGTGACCGCCTCCGTCAGCTCGATCGCCGCGATCTCCTTCGGCGTGTAGAAGTGCTGCGACTCCTCCCAGGCGCTGAGCTGCACGATCCGCTGGACGGACTCACCCGCGGCGAGCGCGTCCTTGGTGTGCATGTCGATGCAGAACGCGCAGTGGTTGATCTGCGAGGACCGGATCTTCACGAGCTCGGCCACGACCGGGTCGAGCCCCTTGGCGGCCGCGCCGTCCATGCGGGCCATCGCCCGGTAGACCTCGGGGGCGTGCTGGGCCCACTGCAGGCGCGGGGTGTGCTCGGCGGTGTACTCGGAGGTCGCGGGGCTGTTCTCGTTCGTCGTCATGGGTATGACGCTACGCGGCCAGTGGCGCACCTGTATGGTCCATTTCCATGACGGATCCCTGGGCCACTTTCGGCGCCGACCTGCATCTCGACCTGACCGGAGCGAGCGGGCTGCGGACCGGTCTCATGGACGCCCTGCGGGAGGCGGCCCGGACCGGCCGGCTGGCGCCCGGGACCCGGCTGCCCTCCTCCAGGACCCTCGCCGCCGACCTGGGCATCGCCCGCAACACCGTCGCCGACGCCTACGCGGAACTGGTCGCCGAGGGCTGGCTCACCGCCCGGCAGGGCTCCGGCACCCGGGTGGCGCAGCGCTCCGAGCCCCGCCCGGCCGCCACCAGGACGCCGCGCGCCCGGCCGCCCCGCAGCACTCCCGCGTACAGCCTGATGCCGGGCTCGCCCGACCTGGCCACCTTCCCCCGCGCCGAATGGCTGAAGGCGGCCCGCCGCGCCGTCACCCGCGCACCCAACGAGGCCTTCGGCTACGGCGACCCGCGCGGCCGCATCGAGCTGCGCACCGTCCTCGCCGACTACCTGGCGCGGGCCCGCGGGGTGTACGCGGATCCCGAACGCATCATGGTCTGCGCCGGCTTCGTCCACGGGCTGAGGATGCTGGGGCAGGTGCTGCGGGAACGACGGGTGCGCGAGGTGGCCGTCGAGTCGTACGGCCTGGACCCGCACACGGGCCTGCTCGCCGGTGCCGGTCTCCGCACGCCCTGCCTGCCGCTCGACGGGCTCGGCTCCCGGACCGGTGAACTGCACGCGATGCGGGCCGCCGGCGCCGTGCTCCTGACACCCGCGCACCAGTTCCCGACGGGGGTGCCGCTCCACCCCGACCGGCGGGCCGCGGTGGTCGACTGGGCGCGCAGCACCGGCGGGCTGATCCTGGAGGACGACTACGACGGGGAGTTCCGCTACGACCGCCAGCCGGTCGGCGCCCTCCAGGGCCTGGATCCCGAGCGCGTCGTGTACCTGGGGACGGCCAGCAAGTCCCTGGCGCCGGGGCTGCGGATGGGATGGATGGTCGTGCCGCGGTCGCTGGTGGACGAGGTGACCGCGGCCAAGGGCTGGAGCGACTGGGGGTCGAGCGCGCTGGACCAGCTGACCCTGGCGGAGTTCATCGCCTCCGGCGCGTACGACCGGCATGTGCGCTCCATGCGGCTGCGCTACCGCAACCGCCGCGACCAGCTGGTCGCGGCCCTGGCGGAGCGGGCCCCCGCCATCCAGGTCAGCGGAATCGCCGCCGGCCTGCACGCCGTGCTCGAACTCCCGGAGGGCACCGAGGCCGAGGTGATCCGCGCGGCGGCCTGGCAGGGCCTCGCGGTGCAGGGCCTGTCGTTCTTCCGGCACCCGGACGCGGAGGTTCGGCGCGAGGCGCTGGTCATCGGGTACGGAACGCCGACCGACAGCGCGTGGGCGGGCGCCCTGGACGCGCTGGTGCGGGTGCTGTCGTAGAACGGGTGCGGCCGGGCGTTGCTACGTCCCGCCAGGGGTGATGCTTCGGCCGTTGTCCCGCGACCCACCCGATCTCCGCCGTCGACAGGGAGGGGGGAGGCCCTGCCGCCGGCACTCCTTTCCGGTCGGACGCGCCGTCCGGTGAGCGTCACCAGCAGGCCGGCGACGGGGTCGACCACGGTGAACACGTCGAGGTCCCCGGATTCCAGCCGCGCCATCGCCTGCTCCTGTTGCTCCAGGTCCCCGGACCAGTCCCGGAGCCCGTTCCGCACACCGGGGCTCAGACGGACCGCCGACCGTATGCTCCTTCCCCCGGAACCCTCCGCACCGGACGGAACGCCAAGTCCCTCAGCGATGCGGAGAGCCTGCCTCCGCAGCCACCGGAGAGCGAGCCGGCGGTTGCCCACCACGACCCCGCCGAGGGAAACGGCACGCTGCCCGTTCGTCACGGTGATCTCCGCCGCGTAACCCGCACCGGTCATGGCGCACGCTCCCTGTCCGGCTCCACCAGAACCAGAAGCCGATCGACCGCCACGCACCAGCCCTCCGACTCGGCGGCACGAGCGGCGTTCCGTGCGTCGAGCGAGACGTTCAGCTCGGCAAGGAACAACGCGCGGAACTCCGGGTCCGATTCGATGCGTTGCAGCTCGGCGAACTGCTCGTCCCGCCGGGCCCGGTGCGGTCTCACGACGGCTCGCCGTGCGCGGCGGCCTGGTGCCGCCTCCGCAACACGCGGCAGTCGGTCGCCCTGCTCGCGTCCCGCTCCCTGTTCGCGACGGCTTCGGCCAGGTCGAGTTCCTGGCAGTCCGGGCACGCGACGGCCTCGGGCCCCTGCGGGGAATCGGCGATCACAGCGCACCCCGACTCCGGGCGTTCTGCTCGGCGTTCAGGGCGCTGAGGCGTTCACCGGCGGTGGCGGGGCGGACGTTCTCAGGGGTTGCCTCCCACTCGGGGCCTCCGCCGAGGGGCCGCAACGACCAGTACGGACCGGACACTCCCCGGAACTCCCCGACGCGGTCCTTACGGCCCTGATCCACCACGAGTGCTCCGGCGGACGGGAGTGGGACGCGCTGCTGTTCAGCCATCGCCGCACCTCTCTGTAGTCGTTCCGCTACCAAGAGCGTTCAGCGTGGCCTAGAGTCAGGCTGTCTTCAACGTGGCGCCGATGGAGGGCACATTGGTAAACCGTAAAGAGTTGAACCCCGAAGCAAGCGCTCAGGCGGCGTTCGGCGCGCGTTTACGCAGGCTGCGCGAAGCGCGTGGGTGGACCCAGGATCGCCTGGGTGTACTGGTCGGCTGCACGGGCCGACACATTTCGGCGATTGAAACTGGTCGTAAATCGCCAACCCTGCCTTTTTCGCGCAGGGTTGACGCCACCTTGGACACGGCTCACACGGCCGATTCCTTCGAGCGCGAGTGGCGGGAGATCAAGCACGGCAGCTTGCTGGAGGGCTTCCCGGAGTACGTGGGCCATGAGGGCCGGGCCGTGGAGATCCGGCTCTTTGAGATCGGGATCATCCCGGGGCTGTTGCAGACGCCGGAGTACGCGCGAATCTTGGCGGCCACTGCCGTGCGGCTCGGTGCTATCACGCCCGACCAGGCCGATGAGCGGGTCTCGTTCCTGGCGGAGCGGCAGGCGGCGCTGGTGCGGCCCCGGCCCCCCATGGTGTTCGTCACCCTGGACGAGAGCTGCATTCGTCGGCCCATCGGCGGGGCCGCGGTGATGGACGCCCAACTGGCGCGTCTCGTCGAGTTCGCGGGGCTGCCGAACACTCTGCTCCAGGTGGCGCCGTACGAGATCGGCGAGCGTCGTACGTTCGACCTGCCCGTCAACCTGCTGACCCTGCCGGACCGGTCCGTGCTCTGCTACGCCGAGTCTCAGTCGCAGGGACATCTGGACCGGGAAACCACGTCCGTCGTCCCCATGTTGACGTCCTACCATCAACTGCAGGGCGAAGCGATGTCGCAAGCGGCGTCCGTGGCCATGATCAGTGAGTTGCGAAAGGGCATCCAGTGACGACCGAATCCCCCCGTTGGTTCAAGTCCTCGTACAGCAACAACGGCGGCAACTGCGTCGAGGTCGCTGCCAATCTCGTTGCGTCGCGGGGCATCGTCCCCGTCCGTGATTCCAAGGTCCCGGCCGGTCCGGTCCTGCGGGTCCCCGCCGCCTCGTTCGCCTCCTTCGTGGCGGGCGTCAAGGGTGGGGACTTCGGCAGCGTCTGAGGGGCCGGCCCGGCACGTATCGATTCGGAGTGGCCCCGTAGCGCGCTGCGCGGCGGGGCTTTTCGCTGTCCGCAGCGCGTCGGGTGAACGGCGGGATCTCCTCCAGCGCGTGTTCGCCCCGGCCCTCGGCGTTGGACTCGGGCCCGGTGCGGTCTTCGAAGGGCCAGGCCGCGATGCGGGTGAGACAGAAGTCGGCGACCTCCTTGAACGGGCCGGTCTCGAACCACCAGCGGCCCGTTGACGGTCGCCCAGTGCCCGTCGTAGTGGCCGAGGTGCGGCGGAGCCCATGCGGGGGGCGAGGATTCCGGTCTGTTCCAACGCCAACCCACGCGACACGTCCACCGTCGAATGCCGCCTACTTCTGGGGGCATGGACGTCGCGAGCCCACGGCGAGCCCCGGCACGAGACCTGAACCACAGCACCGTGCAAGCAGAAACAAGGAACCTTGCACGCATGACCAACGACGTAGCCGCACGGCAGCCGGAAGACTGGTGGCAGTGCGAACCGGCGAGCAGCTATTGGGGGCGAAGGCACGCTCGGGACAGGCAGGGCACTCATTGATACGGCGCACCGGATGCCGGTGGCTGTGTAACGGCGAAACTGCGGCCCGCTGCCAAACCGGCCGCGCCGATGCGTCCGGAGTAACCACCCGCCCTCGGCGCAGCCCATGTCATTCGGCGCGCTGCGCCGGAAAGCGCCGACAGCACCATCGTGCACATCCCGGATGAAATGACAGAGAGGCAACACCGTGGTGAAGCGAACACCTTTCAGACCAACGAGGTTAGGCAGAGTCCTCATCGCGCTGGCGATGGCGTTCTTCGCGTCTGTGACAACAATGAGCGCGGCCAGCGCCTCCGTCGGCCCCGTCAGCGCTCACCCGGACTTCGCAGCACAGGCAAGAGGCCTCGGCCTGACCAGTTCTCAGGCCGCGAGCCTTCAGTCCAGGGCGGACGAATACCTCACCAAAACGGGAGGAACTCAGGTAGCCGTCAACAAGATTCACATCAAGGCCGGAGCTGATCTGTTCCTCGCCCTGCCCGGAGAGAAATACGCCCGAGATCTGGATGGGAAGGCCGGCTCACGGCTTGCCCAGAGCTACATCTGCCCGTACGGCAGCCTGTGCGCGTACAGCAAGACTTACTACGAGGGCGACGTCTTCGACCTTCGCTGCGTCTACATCAATATGCCCTGGGTCGGTAACGGGTCATGGCACAACAATCAGAGAACCGGCGCACGGGCGTTTTTCTACGACAGTAACTACAACCTCGGCTGGACCTCGCCCGGCGCCAGTAGCTGGGACGCGGACGCACCCTGGGGTTGGGTCTACAGGCTCGCCGCCGCCGCCTGCTAGCGGCTCGAACCGGCTCAGCGGCCGGGTAATCGGCATGCTGCCCAAACACGGCTACTCGAGCCAAGGCGCTGGAGCCGGACATGGCCGCCGACCGTTGAACCCACCGTAAAGGGCAGTGCACCACGAACTCCCGGACCGGGAGTTCGCGCTGTCGGCCGCCGAGAGTCAGCCGTGCCTCGACCCGGTCGATCGAAGACTGACCAGGCGTGCTTGCGCACGTGTTGGGACTTCGGGCACCTCCTCGCCGGCCCGGGTGTCGCACATGTCGCCCCCTCCGTCACCTCATCGGTGGCCATTTTGAACCCTCGGTGTTCCGGAATGCGGCGGGGGGCGACATTGCGGGACATGACGCGGCCCTGTCATTCTGATGTGCGGACCGATCTGTCGAAGAGGCGGCGTGGTGGGGGAGTGACGCCATCGTGAAGTTGTCGGGCCTGGTGGATTGCACCGGCCCTGCCCGGCCTGTGTCGCATGGCCGAAGCATCACGATCGGCCGGGTCGGCATCTTCCCGGCCGGCCCCCTCATTCCACCCAGTAGGGCCACACACCCAGCGAGGGGTGCGAGGCCCTGCCCGTATCGCCAGGGAAACAATACGACTGGGCCGCGCGGCCGAAAGCGGCGAAGGGGAGCCCCATGAGCGTGAGCGCGGCCCTGGACACCACGTCCGTGGCGCCACGGGATCGGGAGGAGACGGTCCGGCAGGCCGTCTGGGAATCCATCGTGCGGATCGACATCGACCACCATCTTCCACCCAAGGATATGTCGGTCCATATCCAGCTGAATGCCATCGGGTGCATCAGCGTGTGCACGGCGCGGGCGAGCGCACTGACGATACGCCGGACGCAACGGCTGGCACGGGAGGAATCGGAGCCGGCCGTCTTCCTCGGTCTCCAGATGACAGGCACCAGCATGGTGGTACAGAACGACCGCCAGGCGGTTCTGAGACCAGGAGACTTCGCGCTCTACGACACGACCGTCCCCTACACACTTCTCTTCGACGCAGGTGTCGACCAGCACTTTCTGCGCTTCCCTCGCACGGTGCTCGCGCTGCCCAGCCGGTCGCTGAACGAGATCACGGCTGTGACCCTCGGATCCGACAACCCCATCGCCGTTCTCGCCTCCACGTACTTCTCCCGCCTGTCCATCAGCGAAAGGGTGCGTCAGGGCCAGTACGCCGACGCGGTCGTGGAGCCCAGCATCGAGCTCGTCCGAGCGGTCGTGGCGTCCCAGCTCGGCGACTCGGACCTGGCCCGCGCACCGTTGGAGGCGACGCTGAGTCTGCGGATCATGCAGTACGTCCGAGCCCACCTTGCTGATCGCGACCTGTCAGCCGCACGGATCGCCGCTGCACACGGCATCTCGATCCGCCGTCTCTACGCAGTACTCGCCCAGTCCGGTATCAGCCTGGGGGACTGGATCCGCTCACACCGCCTGGAGGAATGCCGCCGAGAGCTGACCGGCCCGGAGGGCCGTTTCCGGACCATCGCGGCGATAGGACGGCGCTGGGGCTTCGTGGACGCGACCCACTTCAGCAAGGTGTTCAAGCGGACTTACGGCGTCTCGCCCAAGGCGTGGCGAGACCAGGGACGATCCACGACAGTGCTTTGAGTCGGTGTGTACGTCGGCAACTCCCACGGAAACCAGGCCTGCTCACTCGTCTGAACCGCGAGATCCGCGAGTCTGCTCAGGCTGCCCAGAAGCGAGCCGACACCGGGCACCCGGAGGGCTGCGAGCCGTCCGCCAGTGAGGTGGACCAGCGCGGCGCCGGCGAAGAGAACCCCGCGCCCGGAGGCCGTGCCCAGTGCTCTGACCGGGAAGGTCCGCCGGGTCGGTGGGTCGTTCACGCTCGGAGACGGCCGCGAGCGGCGGCAGAGGTCGGCAGCCGTGGGCGGGGTTTGTGCAGCGCGTCGCTGCAGAGCCGAATCCCACGGGCGCGCGCACGTCCGGTCCGGCCGTTGAGACGACCGGGTCCAAGGAGACGCCGAGCGCCCTCGCCCCGCTCCGCCGCCACGCTCTCGCCGGGGAGGTCCACGACCGGGGCCGGGCCCGCTCGCCGACGTTTCCAGCGCGTGCGGTCTCGACGACGGGGCCGGCGCAGGGGCCCGATGCCGCCGCGCCCCTACCCGGGGCTCACCACAGTGCCGTCCACGTCCTCCGCCGGGGCCTCGCCGAACCGGGCCAGCGCCAGCGCTCCCGCCACGGCCACCGCGAAGCCGGTGACCGCGAGCCAGCCGAGACCGTCACGCGTGCGGTCCCCGAGCCAGATGACGCCCACCAGCGCCGGCCCGATCGTCTCGCCCAGGACCATCCCGGCCGTCGCCGTCGTCACCGAACCCCGCTGCAGCGCCGAGGTCAGCAGCAGGAACGCCGAGCCGCCGCCCACCAGCAGCGCGTACACGGCGGGGTTGGTGAGCAGCGCGGACGGCGACACGTCGTCGATCAGCCGGACCGCGACCTCCACCACCCCGAAACCGAAGCCCGCGCCGAGCCCGAGGACGAGGGCCCGCGCCCGCTCGGGCAGCCGGCCCGCCGCCGTGCCGATCAGCAGGATCCCGACGGCGATCCCGAGCATCCACCAGCGCAGCGGATCGGATCCGGCCGCGTGCCCCTCCTCGCCGGAGGGGAGCCCCAGCATGCCGAGACCGGCGCAGACGACGGCGACGGCCGTCCACTCGGTGGAGCTCAGCCGCACCCCGAGCAGCCGGGCGGCGACGACGGCCGTCACGGCGAGACTCGCGGCCAGGGCCGCGCCCACCGCGTAGATGGGCAGGGAGCGCAGAGCGATGATCTGGAAGACGAAGCCGAGGCCGTCGAATGCGAGCCCGGCCACGTAGCGCCACTGCCGCAAGGCCCGCAGCAGCAGCGCCGGGTCCACCCCCGCCCCGGCCCCGGGCTCGGCGGCGGCCCGCGCGGCGACGGCCTGAAGGACGGAGGCCGTGCCGAAGCAGACCGCGGAACCGAGCGCACAGATCATCCCCAGGAGCACACCGGGACTCTACTGGCGGGGGCGGCGCGACCTCGC
Organism: Streptomyces sp. NPDC091416; assembly: GCF_044756845.1. NCBI lineage: Bacteria > Bacillati > Actinomycetota > Actinomycetes > Kitasatosporales > Streptomycetaceae > Streptomyces > Streptomyces sp. NPDC091416. The sequence continues at coordinate 785,551 of NZ_JBIVTU010000001.1, read as the reverse complement.
GGGGATCAGCCCCGCACCACCTCGCGCAGCTGCTCCAGCCCCCAGTCCAGGTCCTCCTTGCTGATCACCAGCGGTGGCGCGATCCGGATCGTCGAGCCGTGGGTGTCCTTCACCAGCACCCGCCGGTCCATCAGCCTCTCGGAGATCTCCCGGCCCGTGCCGCGGCCCGGATCGATGTCGACGCCCGCCCACAGCCCGCGGCCCCGCACCGCCTCCACCGCGCCGCCGTCCACCAGCAGGCCCAGCTCCCGATGGAGGTGCTCGCCCAGCTCCGCGGCCCGCTGCTGGTACTCGCCGGTCCGCAGCATCGCGATGACCTCCAGCGCGACCGCGCACGCCAGCGGATTGCCGCCGAACGTCGAGCCGTGCTCCCCGGGCCGGTGGACGCCCAGCACCGCGGCGGACGAGACGACCGCCGACACCGGCACCACGCCCCCGCCCAGCGCCTTGCCGAGGACGTACATGTCCGGCACGACGTCCTCGTGCTCACAGGCGAAGGTCTTCCCGGTCCGGCCGAGGCCCGACTGGATCTCGTCCGCGATGAACAGCACGTTCCGCTCGCGGGTCAGCTCCCGGACCCCGGGGAGATAGCCGGACGGCGGGACGAGGACCCCGGCCTCGCCCTGGATCGGCTCCAGCAGCACCGCCACCGTGTTCTCGGTCATCGCCTCCCGCAGCGCGGTCAGGTCCCCGTACGGCACGATCTCGAACCCGGGCGTGTACGGCCCGAAGTCCGCCCGTGCCTCGTGGTCCGTGGAGAAGCTGACGATCGTCGTGGTCCGGCCGTGGAAGTTGTCCGAGGCGACGATGATCTTCGCCATCCCGTCCGGGACGCCCTTGACCCGGTAGCCCCACTTGCGCGCGGTCTTCACCGCGGTCTCCACGGCCTCCGCCCCGGTGTTCATCGGCAGCACCATCTCCATGCCGCACAGTTCGGCGAGCTGCGTGCAGAAGTCGGCGAACCGGTCGTGGTGGAAGGCCCGTGAGGTGAGGGTCACCCGCTCCAGCTGGGCCCTGGCCGCGTCGAGCAGACGGCGGTTGCCATGGCCGAAATTGAGCGCCGAGTATCCGGCGAGCATGTCGAGGTAGCGACGGCCCTCGACGTCGGTCATCCAGGCGCCGTCCGCCGTCGCGACGACGACGGGCAGCGGATGGTAGTTGTGCGCGCTGTGCGCCTCGGCGGAGGCGATGGCGGTTTCCGTGGTCGACACGGGATCTCCGTTCGTCGTGCGGCCCGGGCTGGGATGGTGCCCACTTTGTATCGTCGGTCGGATCCCGCACGAGGAAACCCTCACTGCGCGGCGCGCCCGCGTTTTCGGCGGTGGCGAGGGGTCCGGCCGGTCCGCGGGACCCCCTCGGGCGTCCTCGTGCCTTTCTCGCACCGGCTGCCCGAGATCCGTTCCGTACCTGAGACAATGACTTCCATGGCCTCTGAACGTCCCCGTGTGCTCTCCGGAATCCAGCCCACCGCAGGCTCGTTCCACCTCGGCAACTACCTCGGCGCGGTCCGCCAGTGGGTGGCCCTGCAGGATTCCCACGACGCCTTCTACATGGTGGTCGACCTGCACGCGATCACCGTCCCGCAGGACCCCGCTCAGCTGCGTGCCAACACCAGGCTCGCCGTCGCCCAGCTGCTCGCCGCCGGGGTGGACCCGGAGCGCTGCACGCTCTTCGTCCAGAGCCATGTTCCCGAGCACGCCCAGCTCGGGTGGGTCATGAACTGCCTGGCCGGATTCGGCGAGGCGTCCCGGATGACGCAGTTCAAGGACAAGTCCGCCAAGCAGGGCAGTGACCGCACCACGGTGGGTCTCTTCACCTATCCGCTGCTGATGGTCGCCGACATCCTGCTCTACCAGGCCGACCAGGTCCCGGTGGGCGAGGACCAGCGCCAGCACCTGGAGCTGACCCGTAACCTCGCCGAGCGGTTCAACGGCACCTACGGGGACACCTTCACCGTGCCGGACCCGTACATCCTCAAGGAGACGGCGAAGATCTACGACCTCCAGGACCCGTCCGCGAAGATGAGCAAGTCGGCGGCGACCACCAAGGGTCTGATCAACCTCCTGGACGAGCCGAAGGCGACCGCCAAGAAGGTGAAGAGCGCCGTCACGGACACCGACAGCGTGATCCGTTTCGACCAGGTCGAGAAGCCGGGCGTCAGCAATCTGCTGTCCATCTACTCGACCCTCACCGACACGTCCGTCGCCGACCTGGAGCAGAAGTACGAGGGCAAGGGCTACGGTGCGCTGAAGACGGATCTCGCCGAGGTCATGGTCGACTTCGTCACACCGTTCCGCACCCGGACCCAGGAATATCTCGACGACGCCGAGACGCTGGACTCCATCCTGGCCAAGGGAGCGGAGAAGGCACGGGCCGTCGCCGCCGAGACCCTGGCGCGGACCTATGACCGCATGGGCCTTCTGCCGATCAAGCACTGAGTCCAAGGACCCTGGCGCCGGGGTCCCCACAGGCGGCACACTGGCGGCGTAAAGCATGCGGCCGCCCGTGGCTGAAAACAGATGCTCGAGGATTGAGGAGAACGACGTGGGGACCGTAACGCTCGGCGTTTCGATCGCGGTCCCGGAGCCCTACGGCAGCCTGCTCCAGGAGCGGCGCGCGAGCTTCGGGGACCCTGCCGCACACGGCATTCCCACCCACGTCACCCTCCTGCCGCCGACCGAGGCGGAGGCGGCCGACCTGCCGGCGATCGAGGCGCACCTCGCCGCCATCGCGACCGGCGGCCGCCCCTTCCCGATGCGCCTCTCCGGTACGGGCACCTTCCGCCCGCTGTCGCCGGTCGTCTTCGTCCAGGTCGTCGAGGGCGCCTCGGCCTGCTCCTGGCTCCAGAAGCGGGTCCGGGACGCCTCCGGGCCGCTGGTGCGCGAGCTCCAGTTCCCGTACCACCCGCACGTGACCGTCGCGCACGGCATCTCCGAGGCGGCGATGGACCGCGCGTACGCGGAGCTCGGCGACTACGAGGCGTCCTGGACCTGCGGTTCCTTCGCGCTGTACGAGCAGGGCGTCGACAGCGTCTGGCGCAAGGTCAACGAGTTCCCGTTCGGGGCGGGCGGCGGCAGCCCCGCCGTGCCCGCGCAGAGCGGCAGCTCCGTGGACGCGCCCTCGCTCCACACCTGAGCCGGCGGGCCGGGCGACCGGCCCTCAGACCGGCAGGCGCCGGAACAGCGGCCGCGGCACGTGCCGCAGTGCCGACATCACCGCCCGCAGCGCCCCCGGCACCCACACCGTCTCCGAACGCCGCCGCAGCCCCGTCACGATCGCGTCCGCGACCGCGTCCGGCGTGGTCACCAGCGGGGTGCGGGTGAACGGGATCATCGCGAGCGGGGCCCCGGACGCCGCCGCGCCGGACCCGGGCGGTGCGCTCGCCGGCCGGACCAGGCCGGGACGTACGACCATCACGTGCACCCCCGTCCCGTGCAGGGCGTCCCCGAGGCCCTGCGCGAACGCGTCCAGGCCCGCCTTGCTCGACCCGTAGATGAAGTCCGCGCGCCGGGCGCGTTCCCCCGCCACGGAGGAGAGCACCACCAGCGAGCCGTGCCCCTGCGCCTGGAGTGCGCCGGCGCACACCAGGCCGGCGGAGACGGCGCCCGTGTAGTTCGTCTGGGCGACCCGGACCGCGGACAGGGGCTCCTCCTCGTCGCGTTCCTGATCGCCGGGGATGCCGAAGGCCAGGAGCACCATGTCGATGTCGCCCTCGGTGAAGATCTTGCCGAGGCCGGTCTCGTGGGACTCGGTGTCCAGCGCGTCGAAGTCGACGGTACGGACGTAGGCCCCCCGGCCGCGCAGTTCGGCCGCGGCCGAGTCCAGGGCCGGGGAGGGGCGGCCGGCCAGCCAGACCGTGCGGGTGCGGCCGGCGATCAGGCGGCGTGCGGTGGCGAGGCCGATCTCCGAGGTGCCGCCGAGGATGAGCAGGGACTGCGGGGCACCGAAGGCATCCTTCACGGGAACGCTCCTTGAGGCGGGGGCGGGGGATGGAAAGCGGATGAGAAGGCACGGGTGGGGCGGAGCCTGCTGCCGCGGGCCGGCAGCGGGGAGAACCGGTCACGGGGGCCGGCCGGAGAGGAAACCGGTCAGGAGGAGAGGCGCGTGCTCAGAGGGAGAGCCGGCGCGAAAGGTCCGACCGGAACGCCCCGTTCGGGTCCAGCTCGGCCCTGAGCTGCCGGAACTCGTCCAGCCGCGGGTACATCGCGGCCAGCGTGTCGGGGCGCAACCGGGAGTCGGCCGTCAGGCAGACCCGGCCACCCGCCGCCGCCACCTCCTCGTCCAGCCGGTCGAGGAAGCGGGCCAGCCCCGGCAGGGCCGCGGGCAGGTCGAGGGCCAGACTCCAGCCGGGTTCCGGGAACGACAGCCAGCCGGGATCACCCGGGCCGAACCGTCCGAGCGCGGCGGTGAACGACGGGCAGCGCCGCTGCGAGATGCGCCCGACGATCCGGCGCAGTGTCTCGGCCCGCCGGTCCCCGACGGTGAACTCGTAGCGCACGAGGCCGCCCCGGCCGTGGATCCGGTAGCCGTGGGCGACGGCGTCCAGCGGGTGGAAGAAGGCGGGGACCGGCTGGAGTTCACCGGTGCGGGACCGGGGCGCGCGGCGGTACCGCACCTCGTTGAACGCGGCGGCGGACATCCGGCCCAGCAGCCCTCCGGACACGAGGTCCGGTACGGCGAGGTGGGTGGCCGTCGGCTCGGCCGACCGGAAGGCGAGCGGCGTGCGCCGGGCGTGCGCCGGGAGCATGTGCAGGGGTGCGTGCTCCCCCCGGGTCAGGACGCCGCGTCCCGTCGACCGGCCGCGGGCGGTCAGGTCGACCCAGGCGGACGCGTAGTGGTGGCGGCGGCTTCCGGCGGCGAGCCTCGTCATCAGGTCGTCCAGATCCAGGGCCCGTTCGGTGTCGACCGCCATCAGGGACGTCGCGACGGGAGCGAACCGCAGCGTGGCCGAGAGGATCACCCCGGTCAGGCCCAGGCCGCCCGCGGTCGCGTCGAAGAGCGGGGTGCCGGGAAGGACCGTCCGGATCCTGCCGTCCGCGGCGAGGAGGTCGAACGCGACGACGTGGCGCGAGAAGGAGCCCGCGGTGCGGTGGTTGCGGCCGTGGACGTCGGACCCGATCGCCCCGCCCACCGTGCTGTACCGGCTGCCGGGCAGCACCGGCAGGAACCAGCCGAGCGGCAGGAGCACCTCCAGCAGCCGGTGCAGGCTCACTCCCGCGTCGCACACCACGAGCCCGGCCCCGGCGTCGATGGTGCGGATCCGGTCCAGCCCCGTCATGTCGAGGACGGAACCTCCGGCGTTCTGCGCCGCGTCGCCGTGCGCCCGGCCCAGGCCCCGGGCGATCGAGCCGCGCGGCCCGCAGCCGCGCACCGCGGCGACCGCCTCCTCGTGGCTACGGGGGTGAAAACGCAGCGCGGCCGTCGGGGCGGTGCGGCCCCAGCCGGTCAGGGACACGGTGTCGACAGACATGAGGGTGACCGTATCGCCCGAGAAAACACCTTTGAGGGATTTGTTACAACACTCACCGAAATGGGTGATTGAGTGGGCGTCATCGGTCCAGCGGCAGACCGGACACCGGTTTTCGGTGTCCGGGAGGGTAGTCGTACGTCATGGACTGGCTGAAAAAACTCCCCGTCATCGGGCCACTCGTCTCCCGGCTGATGGAGACGCACGCCTGGCGCAGCTACGAAACGCTGGAACGGGTCCACTGGGCGAGGCTCGCCGCGGCGATCACGTTCATCAGCTTCCTGGCCCTCTTCCCGCTGATCGCGGTCGCCGCGGCGATCGGTGCGGCCCTGCTCTCGGACGAGCAGCTGGACAAGATCGAGGACAAGGCCGCCGACCAGGTGCCCGGCATCTCCGACCAGCTCGGCATCGACAACCTGGTCGCGCACGCGGGGACGGTCGGTCTGGTGGCCGGTGCGCTGCTGCTCTTCACCGGCATCGGCTGGATCGGCTCGATGCGGGACTGCCTGCGCGCCGTCTGGGGGATGGACGACGTGGACGAGGGCAACCCCGTGCTGCGCAAACTCAAGGACGCCGGGGTGCTGTTCGGGCTGGGCGGGGCGGCCCTGGTGACGCTCGCGATCTCCTCGGTCGGCTCCGTGGCCGTCGGCCGGGTCGCCGAGCTGCTCAACATCCCGGAGGACGGCGCCGGCGGCGTGCTGCTGCGCATCGCCGCCCTGCTGGTGGCGGTGATCGCCGACTTCCTGCTGCTGCTCTACCTGCTGACCCTGCTGCCCGGCGTCGAACCGCCGCGGCGCCGGCTCATGGTGGCCGCGCTGATCGGCGCGGTCGGCTTCGAACTGCTCAAGCTGCTGCTCGGCAGCTATATGAAGGGCGTCGCCTCCAAGAGCATGTACGGGGCCTTCGGCGTCCCGATCGCGCTGCTGCTGTGGATCAACTTCACCGCGAAGCTGCTGCTGTTCTGTGCCGCCTGGACGGCCACCCGGAGCAAGGACGAGGCCGCAGCGGAGGCGGACGCGGAGCAGGACCCGGCGTCCACCCCCGGAACGGACGCCGCCGGGAAGAAGGAACCCGGCGGCAGCACCCTCAGCGGCGGGGAAGGCGGCGTACCAGGTCCGGCAGGGGCCAGCGCCGGCTGACCAGGAACACCGCCCCGGCCACCAGGACGAGCGCCCCGCCGGCGATGCCCAGCGCGGTCCAGACCCCGCCGGAACCGCCGGGAGCCGCGGCGGTCTTCGTGGGCCCGGGGCCGTTGCCGCCCTTGTCCGCGACCGGCTTGTCCGCCTGGGCGCCCTTGCCCGTACCGGTGCCCGTGTCGGCGGACCTCGGCGCAACGAGCTCGCCGACCGGGGTGACCTTGCCGCTGGCCGCGAAGCCCCAGTCGAGCAGGCTCGCCGCTTCCTTGTAGACGGCGTGCGTCTCGTCGGACGACGGGTTCATGACGGTGACGAGCAGCACCTTGCCGTTGCGCTCGGCAACGCCGGTGAAGGTGTTCCCGGCGTGCGTCGTGTAGCCGTTCTTGACGCCCGCGATGCCCTGGTACTGGCCGACGCCGTCGGCCCCCGTGAGCAGCCGGTTGGTGTTCTGGATGCCGAAGCTCTCGCGCTCCTTGCCCTTCTTCTGCTCACCGGGGAACTGCGCCGTCGCGGTCGCGCAGTACTCGCGGAAGTCCGCCTTCTGCAGCCCGCTGCGGGCGAACAGCGTCAGGTCGTACGCGCTGGAGACCTGGTGGGGCGCGTCGTACCCGTCGGGCGACACCACGTGGGTGTCCAGGGCCTGGAGTTCCTCCGCGTGCGCCTGCATGTCGGTGACGGTCTTGGGAACGCCCCCGTACATCGAGGCCAGCACGTGCACCGCGTCGTTGCCCGACCGCAGGAAGACCCCGAGCCAGAGGTCGTGCACCGTGTAGCTGAGGTCCTCCTTGACGCCCACCAGGCTGCTGCCCTCGCCGAGGTCGGCCAGGTCCGCGTCCTGCACCGTGTACTCACGGGTCTTCGGCTGGAGCGCCGGCGCCTGCATCACGGTGTCGGCGAAGAGCATCTTCAGCGTGGAGGCCGGAGGCAGCCGCCAGTGCGGATTGTGCGAGGCGAGCACGTCGCCCGTCTCCGCGTCCGAGACCATCCAGGACCTGCCGGTCAGCTTCTTCGGCAGGACCGGGGCGCCGGCGCCGAGATTGACCTGGGTCCCGCTTCGGCCGAGCTGCGCGCCACCGACCTGCGACATGCCGGTGGGCGGCTTCGGCTCGTCGTCCGTGGTGTCCTGACCGACCGCCGACGCGGGTCCGACGAGGAAAACGGACAGCAAAGCGGCAGAGGTGACCGACAGAGCGGCCTTCTTGAGAGCTGGCACGGTCGAAAACGTACATGCAGTTGATGTGAATATGGATACCGGAGGTGTGACCCGCCGTGCGTACCGCCGGGACAGCCCACCCCGGGCGAGGCGGCGGGAGCGTGGCGGAGATACTGATTCCATGAAGCTCAGCCGCCCCGTCTCCTGGTTCCTGCTCGCCTTCGGGGTGTGGAGCTGGTTCATCTGGGTCACTTTCGTCAAGAACCTGTGGAAGGACGGCAGTGGTCTCGCCTTCGACGACGCGGGTGACCCGACCGCCTACTTCTGGGTTCATCTGCTGCTCGCCATCACGTCCTTTCTCCTGGGGACGGCCGTGGGAGTGATCGGGTTCCGTGGCGTCAGGGCCCTGCGCAGGCAAGGCGCGTAGCACGGCTGCTTCCGGCCTGGGCCGCATACAGGACAAACGGGAACGAACTAGGCGGGGGAGTGCGCATGGCGGTCCTGGGTTTCGCTCTGCTGGCAGCCGCGGTGCTCGCGCTGCTGGCCCTTGTCCACCGCTATGTGTGGAGCCGTCTCGTCGGTGACACCACGACAGCGGGCAGCCTTCCGCGCAGAGCCGGCACGGTCGCGGCGTACGTCCTGCCGCTGCTGAGCGTCGGCGCCCTGGTCTCCGGGCGTACGGGTACGCCCTTCTGGCTCCAGCAGGTGCTGGCCTGGCCCGGCTATCTGTGGCTGGCCGCCCTGCTCTACCTGACGCTCGCCCTGCTGGCCGGGGAGCTCGTACGCCCGCTGCTGAGCCGGCTGCTCGCCCGCCGGGCCGCGGGCGCGCCGGAAGCGGCGGCACAGGCCGCTCCCGCCGAACCCGTCACCGCCGCGCACGGGTCCGCCGTCACGACCGCGGCCCCGCCGGCCTCCGCGCCCCTCTCCGCCGCCCCCGCCTCCCCCTCGCGCCGCCTCTTCGTCGCGCGGGCCGTCGGGGGCGCCGCCGCCGTGGCGGGACTCGGCACGACGGGCTACGGCGCCTACGGGGTGCTGCGCGGCCCCCGCGTCAAGCGCGTCGCGGTCCCGCTGGCCAGGCTGCCCCGGTCCGCCCACGGCTTCCGGATCGCCGTCGTCAGCGACATCCATCTGGGCCCGGTCCTGGGCCGCGCCCACACCCAGCGGATCGTGGACGCGGTCAACCGGACCCAGCCCGACCTGATCGCGGTCGTCGGGGACCTGGTCGACGGATCGGTCGAGAATCTCGGCCCTGCCGCCGAACCGCTGGCAGGGCTCCGGTCCCGGCACGGCGCGTTCTTCGTGACCGGGAACCACGAGTACTACTCGGGAGCGGCCGAATGGGTCGATCACGTCAGGGAATTGGGGCTGCATCCGCTGGAGAACGCCCGGGTCGAGATCGACGGCTTCGATCTCGCCGGGGTCAATGACATCGCGGGCGAGAGCGAAGGCCAGGGCCCGGACTTCGTCCGGGCGCTCGGTGACCGGGACCGTACCCGCGCCGCCGTCCTCATGGCCCATCAGCCCGTCGTCATCGACGAGGCGGTCGAGCACGGCGTGGACCTCCAGCTCTCCGGACACACCCACGGCGGCCAGCTCTGGCCGGGCAACTACATCGCGGAACTGTCCAATCCGACGGTCGCGGGGCTCGAACGCTACGGCGACACCCAGCTGTACGTCACGCGCGGCGCGGGCGCCTGGGGTCCGCCCGTGCGAGTCGGCGCCCCCTCCGACATCACCGTCGTCGAGCTCGCGTCCCGTCAGGCGTAATCGCCGTTCCGCAGACGCCGAATAGGCGATCGGGTGACCGGTCGTGAACCCTCTGTATCCGACGTATCGGAGCAAGGTTTCAACTAACGAACAAAAGCCTATGAGGCTCTGATTTCCTCTTCCAGATGTGAATATCGTGTGCTTGGCTGAGCGCGAACGTGCGGTGATCTGCGTATCTGAGCGCGACACCGAGGTGGGGCTGGTAAGGGAGAGCACGGCAATGCGGTCGATCCGGCTACGGATTCTCGCGATTTTCGCGGTTTTGGTCATCGCAGGCGTGGTCGCCTGGCAGTTGCTTCCCTCGGACGAGGGGAATAGTGATCCGGTCACGGTCGGCACGACCGACGAGGTGACCTCGCTCGACCCGGCGGGCGCGTACGACGCCGGTTCGTGGGCGATCTACAGCAACATCTACCAGTCGCTCATGACGTTCAAGTCCGGGGCGATCGTCCCCGAGCCGGATGCCGCGGAGAGCTGTGGGTTCATCGGCGGGAAGCTGCAGACGTACCAGTGCAAGCTCCGTGACGACCTGACCTTCTCCGACGGCCAGGCGATCACGGCCGAGGACGTCAAGTACTCCTTCGACCGGATGATGGGGATCGCGACGGACGTCGGTCCGTCGGTCCTCTTCCCCAGCCTGAAGAACGTGGTGACCGAGGGCCGGACCATCACCTTCAACCTCTCCTCGCGTGACGCGACCTTCCCGCAGAAGCTCGCCACCGGAGCGGGTTCGATCGTCGAGAAGGACTCCTACTCCGAGCACAAGCTCCGCAACGACGGCCATGTGACCGGCTCGGGGCCGTACGTACTGAAGTCGTACGAGGCGGGCGTCAGCGCCGTGCTCGTGCCGAACACGAAGTACAAGGGCGCGCTGAAGAGCACCGGTGGCCCGGTCACCGTCCGCTACTACAAGCAGTCGGACGATCTGCTGGCGGCCTGGAAGTCCGGCCAGATCGATGTCACGCACCGCCAGCTCCCGTCGTCCACGCTCGCCGAGCTGGACCCGGGCGCCGTCGACCAGCACGTGACGGAGGCGGACAGCGCCGAGATCCGCAACCTGGTCTTCAACGTGCGCAACGGCTCGCCGCTCGCCGACAAGAAGGTCCGGCAGGCCATCGCGGCGCTCATCGACCGCGCGCCGCTGGTGACCGACATCTACAAGGGCACCGTCGAACCGCTCTACTCGCTGATTCCGCAGGGCTACATCGGGCACAGCACCCCGTTCTTCGACGCCTACCCGTCGCCGAGCGCCGAGCGGGCCAAGGAGCTGATGCAGGAGGCCGGCGTACAGCTGCCGCTGCCCGTCACCTTCGCCTACCGCGACGACGACGAGTACAAGAAGGAGACGGACGAGATCCGCCGCCAGCTGGAGGCGGACGGGCTGTTCAAGGTCACGGTGAAGGCCGTCGAATGGCAGACCTTCCAGAAGGAGTACGCGGCCGGCAAGTACGACATGTACACCGTCGGCTGGCTTCCCGACTACCCGGACCCCGACACCTTCAGCCAGCCGCTCGTCGGCCGCGAGAACAGCCTCCACAACGGCTACACCAGCAAGAAGATGGACCAGCTGATCAGCTCCACGCTGGAGTTCAGCGACCGCAGCCGCACCTCGGCCGACTTCAAGGAACTCCAGAAGCTGGTCGGCGAGGACGTGCCGCTCGTGCCGCTGTGGCAGAAGAAGGACTACGTCGTCGCCAAGCCCGACATCTCCGGATCGCAGTACCTCTCCGACGGCACCGGCATCTGGCGGTTGTGGGAACTGGGCCGGATCTGATCCGGCGTCACCGTACGACGACGAGCGGCCGCCCCGGGAAGGATCCCGGGACGGCCGCTCGGCCGTTTCCGCGCTACCTGGCCGGCGCCCGGCCCGCCGCTCCCGGCAGGAACTCCTCCAGCACCTCGTAGACCTGGCGCACCAGCGGCCGCAGGACCCGGAACCGGGACAGGGCGATGGCCCGGGCGACGATCGGGGCGATGCGCTCGACGAGGCGGCGGCTGCGCTCGGCGTCGTCCGTGCGGTCGTAGACCCAGTACAGGACCAGCCCCATCTGGTTCAGCCACATCAGCTGGGGCAGCAGGCCGGCCAGTTCGGGGTCGACCTTGGTGCCGGAGCCCGCCAGGCAGCGCTCGTGGATGGAGATCGCCGCCTCCCGGGCGGAGACCGAGTCGTGCGAGAACGGGCTGAGCGGGCTTTCGGGGTCGGCGGCGTTCTTGAAGAACTGGGCGGCGAAGCGGTGGTACGGCTCCGCCACGTCCAGCCAGCTGAGCAGGACCCCGCGGATACGCACCGCGAGGTCCTTGTCGCCGGCCAGCACCGGCTGCACCGCCGCCTCGTGCTCGGCGGCGATCCGGTCGTAGAAGCCCTGGACCAGGTGTTCCTTGGACGAGAAGTAGTAGTACGCGTTCCCTACGGAGACGCCGGCCTCCTGGGCGATGGCCCGCATCGTCGTCTTGTCGTAGCCGCGTTCCTGGAAGAGCCGGAGCGCGGTCTCGAGGATGAGTGTGCGGGTCTGCTCGCTCTTGGGAGCCTTGGCTTCCTTCACGTCCTTCTCTTCCTTCACCACGGTCCCGAGGGTATCCGGACCGGCTATGTGCCCGGGCCCGGACCCTCTGCCCGGCAGGCGCCGCCCCCGTCGCCCCGGCACGGCTCGGCCGTCAGCGAGCGGTACTTGGCGGCGGCGAGAACGGTTGCCCGGGCGAACGGGCGGCCGGCCGGCGTGGTCAGCCAGTGGGCCTTCGGCCGGTGCTCGGCCAGGGCCCAGAGGCAGACGATCCACGCGGAGGTGGACCGGTAGACCTGCCCCCGGTCACCGATCACCGTGATCTCCTCCAGGGTCCCGGCGTGGTCGAGGCCGGGGAAGCGGCGGTGCGCCTCGGCCGAGTCCGCCGGTACGAGGTCGAGCGGGACCAGCTGACGCTGGTTCATCAGCCACTGGCGCAGATGGACGCAGAGCGAGCACTGCGCGTCGTAGAGCACGGTGAGCCGTTCGACGGACCACCGTCCGCCACCTGTGCGGTGCCTCATGGCCGGTCCTCACGCCCTGGGGGCGGGCGCGGCCCACGGTCCCTGTCCCGGACCCGTCCAGCCCTGCGGGGCGACGGGCGGGGTCTTCTCGTGCTCCATCATGCCCCGGCGGCGGATCTTGTTGAGTACGTAGACGTTGCCGAGGTGCATGACCCCGAGGACGAGCAGCACGACGCCGACCTTGACCGACAGCGCCTCGAAGAGCTCCCGGGCGTCGGCGACGCCGTCGGAGTTCTTCAGATAGAGCGTCACGAACCCCAGGTTGACCAGGTAGAAGCCCACCACCAGCAGGTGGTTGACCGCGTCGGCCAGCTTCTCGTTCCCGTGCAGCACATCGGCGAGGAACACCCTGCCGTTGCGGCTCAGCGTGCGGGCGACCCAGATGGTGAGTGCCACGCTGATGAGCAGATAGATGACGTACGCGACCACAGTGAGGTCCATGCCCCACCCTCCCTTGAACGCGTTCAAATGCTGTTGTCATGGACTGTAGACCCCTCTTTGAACATGTTCAAGCGGGGGTCCCGGTGGTCCGCGTCACCGCCTCGGCCTGCTCGGCGGGCGCCTTGAAGCGTCGTACGCCCGGCACGGCCGCCGTGGCCAGGCAGGCCGAGCCGACCAGCAACCCGGCTACGGCGAGCGGGACTTCGGGACCCCACGCGGAGTCGGCGAGCGGGGCCAGCACGTATCCCAGGGGCATCGCGCCGAGCGAGAGCAGCCAGTCGTACGAGGTCACCCGGGCGAGCGCGTGCGCGGGGACGGCGGACTGGACGGCGGTCTCCCAGACCGGGTTGAGGAAGCCCAGCCCGGCCATGGCGGTCCCGTACGCGACGACGGCCACGCCGACGGGCGCGTGTGCGGCCAGCAGGCAGAGCGGGAGGGCGTACAGGGCGCCCCCCAGGTTGGCGGTCAGGACCGGGCGGCGGGGCAGCGCCCGGCCGGCCACCAGCGAGCCGATCAGCAGGCCCACGGCGCCGGTCTGGAGGAAGGCGAGCCAGACGCCCTTGCCGCCCAGGTCGCGCAGGAAGAGTGCCGGGCCCAGTGTCATCAGGACGGCGGCCGCCCCGTTCCACGCGGCATGGGCGATCAGGCTGGTCCAGTACCAGTCGCGGCTCCGGACCTCGGCCCAGCCCTCCTTGAGGTCGCTGGTCAGCGAACGCCGCGGGATCGGGACGTGCCGTACCTCGATCGCGGCGAGCAGCGCGGCGCTGACGGCGAACGTCGCGCCGTCCAGGACGAAGGCCCAGCCGGGGCCGGCGGTGAACACCAGGGCCCCGGCGACGGCCGGGCCGCCGATCCGGGCCGCGCTGCCGACCACCGCCATCAGGGAGTTGGCGCGCAGCAGTCCGGACTCGTCCACCGTGCCGCGGATCAGCGGCGAGACGGTCGGCATGGCGAAGGCGCCGGCGGCTCCGCCGATCGCCTCGGCCAGGGCGATCTGCCAGAGCGCGGGGGTGCCGGAGAGAAGTTCGGCGCCGACGAAGAGCTGGGTGACACACCGTACGAGATCGGTGGTCAGCGCCACGGTGCGGGCGTTGAAGCGGTCGCCGACCACGCCGCCGAGTGGCAGCAGGAGCAGCTTGGGCACCATCGCGCAGGCGAGGACCAGGGCGAGGTCGCCCGTCGATCCGGTCGCCAGGTAGACGGCGAGGGTGAGCGCGGCGGGAATCGCGGCGTCGCCGAGCAGCGAGAGGCTGCGTCCGACGAAGAGCAGGCGGAAGGAGCGGGTGCGTAAGGGGTGAGACATGAGCCGGAATCTATTTCGGCACCGAACTATTCGTCAACGAAATATAAGTTTCCGAAGTATGAAGATGCCCGGCGTAGGCTGTGGCCCATGCAGCAACGCGACTGGACCGACGGCCACGTGGAGCGGTGGAAGCCGGTACTTCCGGAACTCGACCCCGAGGTCGAGGGCGCGGTGACCCGGATGAAGAAGCTCGGCGTCCATCTGCGCCGGGTGCGGGAGCAGTCCCTGGTCGACTTCGACCTGGACCGGCAGGAGTTCGACACCCTGCACAAGCTGGCCGGCCGCGGCGGCAAGGCGGCCCCTTCCGAGCTCGCCGCCGACCTCGACCTCGCGCCCGCCTCCGTCACCGGCCGGCTGGACGCGCTGGAGCGCCGCGGGTTCGTCCGCCGCAGGCCCTCCACCACCGACCGGCGCCGCGTCGACGTGGAGCTGACCGAGGAGGGCCGCGCGACCTGGACCGGTGCCATGGAGTTCCTCGGTCACGAGGAGGAACGCCTGCTGGGCGTCCTGGCCGAGGACGAACGCGTCCTGCTCAACGACATGCTGCGGCGCATCATGGTGGTCGCGGAGCACAAGGGCGGCGCGGGCTGGGACTGACCAGTGGGGGCGCGGCTCCAACGGCCGGGTTCGTCGTCTCCCGCGTCCCGGCGGCGTCAGAGGCACTCCTCGGCCTTCTTCCGGTCCCCGGACTCACTTCGCCGACCTGCCGCGCCAGTTCGGCAGGAGGCCCGTACGGCAGAAGGCCCCGCCTCCCGCAGTGTTCCTGCGGGGGACGGGGCCTGTGTGCGCTCGGGAATCCCGGGGTCAGAAGCGACGCGTGATCAGCGCGCGCTTGACCTCCTGGATCGCCTTCGTGACCTCGATGCCACGCGGGCAGGCGTCCGTGCAGTTGAACGTGGTGCGGCAGCGCCACACGCCGTCACGGTCGTTGAGGATCTCCAGGCGCTGCTCGCCGCCCTCGTCGCGCGAGTCGAAGATGAAGCGGTGCGCGTTGACGATCGCCGCCGGGCCGAAGTACTGGCCGTCGTTCCAGAACACCGGGCACGAGGACGTGCACGCGGCGCACAGGATGCACTTGGTGGTGTCGTCGAAGCGCTCGCGGTCCTCGGGGGACTGCAGACGCTCGCGGGTCGGCTCGTTCCCCTTGGTGACGAGGAAGGGCATGACGTCGCGGTAGGCCTGGAAGAACGGGTCCATGTCGACCACGAGGTCCTTGAGGACCGTGAGGCCCTTGATGGCCTCGATCGTGATCGGCTTCTCCGGGCTCAGGTCCTTGATCAGCGTCTTGCAGGCGAGCCTGTTCTTGCCGTTGATCCGCATGGCGTCCGAACCGCAGATGCCGTGCGCGCAGGAGCGGCGGAACGTCAGCGTGCCGTCGGTCTCCCACTTGATCTTGTGAAGGGCGTCGAGGACACGCTCCTTCGGGTCGATCTCGATCTGGAAGTCCTGCCACTGGGCCTCGTCGGAGACCTCGGGGTTGAACCGGCGGATCCGGAAAGTCGCCGTGATGTACGGCGAGTCGGCGAAACCGGCCTCGGGCTCGGGAGCCTTGTCGGCCTTTTCCAAGGTGGGGGTAGCCATCAGTACTTACGCTCCATCGGCTGGTAGCGGGTCTGGACGACCGGCTTGTAGTCCAGCCGGATCGACTCGGTGCCGTCGTCGGCGACCTCGCGGTACGCCATGGTGTGGCGCATGAAGTTGACGTCGTCGCGGTTCGGGTAGTCCTCGCGGTAGTGACCGCCGCGGGACTCCTTGCGCGCCAGCGCCGAAGTCGCCATGACCTCGGCGAGGTCGAGCAGGTTGCCCAGCTCGATGGCCTCCAGCAGGTCCGTGTTGAACCGCTTGCCCTTGTCCTGGATGGACACGTTGAGGTAGCGCTTGCGCAGCTCGGCGATCTTGTCGACCGCGGTCTTGATCGTCTGCTCGGTGCGGAACACCATCACGTTGGCGTCCATGCACTCCTGCAGCTCCAGGCGGATCGCCGAGACGCGCTCGGTGCCGGTGGAGTTGCGCAGCCGCTCGACCTGGTCGACGACCGCCTGTGCCGGGTTCTCGGGAAGCGCGACGAAGTCGTTCTTCGCGGAGTACTCGGCGGCGGCGATGCCCGACCGGCGTCCGAAGACGTTGATGTCGAGCAGCGAGTTCGTGCCGAGACGGTTGGCGCCGTGCACGGAGACACACGCGACCTCGCCGGCGGCGTACAGGCCCGGGACGACGGTGGTGTTGTCGGCCAGCACCTCGCCCTCGACGTTGGTCGGGATGCCGCCCATGGCGTAGTGCGCGGTCGGCTGGATCGGGATCGGGTCCGTGTAGGGCTCGATGCCGAGGTACGTACGCGCGAACTCCGTGATGTCCGGGAGCTTGGCGTCCAGCTGCTCCGGCGGGAGGTGCGTGAGGTCGAGGTAGACGTGGTCGCCCTCGGGACCACAGCCGCGGCCCTCTCGGATCTCGGTGTAGATGGAGCGGGACACGACGTCACGGGACGCGAGGTCCTTCATGACGGGCGCGTACTTCTCCATGAAGCGCTCGCCGTCCTTGTTGCGGAGGATGCCGCCCTCACCGCGGGCGCCCTCCGTCAGCAGGATGCCCATGCGCCAGATGCCCGTCGGGTGGAACTGGAAGAACTCCATGTCCTCCAGCGGCAGACCCCGGCGGTAGCAGGCGGCCTGGCCGTCACCGGTCAGGGTGTGCGCGTTCGACGTCACCTTGAAGAACTTGCCGGTGCCGCCCGAGGCGTAGATGACCGACTTCGCCTGGAAGATGTGGATCTCGCCGGTGGCCAGCTCGTAGGCGACGACGCCGGCGGACTTCTTGACGCCGTCCTCCTCGACGACCAGCTGGTCCAGGACGTAGAACTCGTTGAAGAACTCCACGCCCTCCTTGACGCAGTTCTGGTACAGCGTCTGGAGGATCATGTGGCCGGTGCGGTCGCCCGAGTAGCAGGCGCGGCGGACCGGGGCCTCGCCGTGGTTGCGGGAGTGACCGCCGAACCGGCGCTGGTCGATCTTGCCCTCGGGCGTACGGCCGAACGGCAGGCCCATCTTCTCCAGGTCGAGAACGGCGTCGATGGCCTCCTTCGCGAGGATCTCGGCGGCGTCCTGGTCGACCAGGTAGTCGCCGCCCTTGATCGTGTCGAAGGTGTGCCACTCCCAGTTGTCCTCCTCCACGTTGGCGAGCGCTGCGGCCATGCCGCCCTGCGCCGCGCCCGTGTGGGAACGCGTGGGGTAGAGCTTGGTCAGCACGGCGGTGCGGCTGCGCTTGGTCGACTCGATGGCCGCGCGCATGCCGGCGCCGCCGGCGCCGACGATGACGGTGTCGTACTTGTGGATCTGCATGGTTTACCTCTGGTCTTCGGGCCCGGCGCCTAGCGGATGTTCGGGTCGAAGGTGAAGATCACCAGCGTGCCCAGCAGGACGGTGAACACCGTGGCGGTGTACAGGAGCATCTTCAGCCAGAAGCGGGTGTTGTCCCGTTCGGCGTAGTCGTTGATGACCGTACGGAGACCGTTGGCGCCGTGCAGCATGGCGAGCCACAGCATCGCCAGGTCCCAGACCTGCCAGAACGGCGAGGCCCAGCGGCCCGCCACGAAGGCGAAGCCGATCTTGGAGACGCCGCCGTCCAGCACCAGCTGGATCAGCAGGTGGCCGATGACGAGGACGACCAGCACGATGCCCGACAGGCGCATGAAGAGCCAGGCGTACATCTCGAAGTTGGTGCGCGAGCCCTTGGGGGTCTTGCCGGTCCGCTTGCGCGGCGGCTCGATCACGGGCGCGGGGTTGTCGACGTCGTAGAGGGCGGAGCCTTCGACGTCGCCGATCGCGGAAGTCTCGGTGGACATTGGCCTCAGCTCCCGAATACTTCGCGTACGGCGTGGCCGAGGACGGGGTACAGGGCCCCGACCATCAGCACGATCCAGATACCCAGCACGGCCCAGAGCATCTGCTTCTGAACGCGCGGGCCCTTGGCCCAGAAGTCCACGGCGACGATGCGCAGACCGTTCAGCGCGTGGAAGAGAATCGCGGCCACCAGGCCGTATTCGAGGAGCGCGACGATCGGCGTCTTGTACGTGGACACGACGTCGTCGTATGCCTCGGGGGAGACGCGGACGAGAGCGGTGTCCAGGACATGTACGAACAGGAAGAAGAAAATGAGGACACCGGTGACTCGATGAGCCACCCAGGACCACATGCCTTCCCGGCCGCGGTACAGCGTTCCAGCCGGCACGGAAGAACCCTCCGGGAGCGGGGATTGGGGTCGGCCGGCTTGACTGTCGGTCTGACCCGGCCGGGTACGGTCCACCGGCCCCGGCCATCGTAGCGACGGATTGTCGGTTCGATCGCGCGGGGGCCTCTGGTGTGATCAAAGTGGCAATGAATCAGGCACGGACGGGCTATGGACAGGCTCCAACTGGCCTGTTTACCCGCCTGTGGCAGGGAATCCGCCCAGTGCGGCCCGCCGTCAACCCGTTACTGACTCGATACCAGCTCGATGATGCGGCCCCGGGCGAGTCGCCGCATCTCGTCCGCCGCCACCACCCGCTCCTGCTCGGGATCGTGCCCCAGCCGGGCCCGGATGCCGGCCAGCACCTGATCGGGGTGCTCGGCGGGCCGGAAGCCGTCCAGGCAGATCACGAACACATGGCCGAACCTGGACTCGTACGCGGCGTGCGCGGCGGCCAGTGCGAGATGGGCGGAGCGCGGCGCGTCCGGGTGCAGCCCGGGGGCGACCTCGGCGGCCAGCGCCTTGGCGCGGTCGGTGGGGGAGAGGTCGTAACAGGCCTCGTCGGCGGCGGCGAGCAGCGCGTCGAGGTCCGGGTAGGGACGGTGGTCCGCCAGCCGCTTGGCCCAGCGGCGGCTGCCGAAACACTCCAGCAGCGCGGCCTCGGCCGCGGCGGCGGACGCGGCGTTGAACCCCGGCAGGCCGCCGGGGCCGGACGGGGCCCGGCCGGGGACGGATCCGCAGCTCTGCACGGGTACGGCGGTCCGGTGGGCGGACGGGGGCGGCTGTGCGGGGAGGCCGGCGTGGGACTCGCTGGACCTGGACAGCGTGGACTCCTGGAATCAACGGCATCTGTGAACCTGGAGTGGGGAGGGACCGGAGAGACCAGGTGGATGCAGGGTGAAGGGAGAGACGAATGTGCCTCAAAGCTAACGACGCGGGGCAACGGCCGTCCGACGGATGCGCGAATTTCACCCGGACGGGAGAGTTTCGCGATGTCTGAGGGGCGAATGGTCGGGGGAAATACCCGACTATCCGATCCATCTGCCCCATTTCCTCTTCTTTCTGAGCTCTTTCCCCCCGAAACCGGAGGTTTCTGACCGATGGCACCCTCACGCGGCGCCCTCCTGGCCGTGACGGCGGTGGCCGCGGCGACCGTCACCGTCGCCGCCTGCGACAGCTCCGGCACCGAACAGCGGAACGACTCCGGGACGGCCGCCTCCTCGTCGTCACCGTCCGCTTCCCCCACACCCTCCCCGACCCGGAGCTACCCGCTCTCGAAGACGCCCCGCACCATCCCCGCCGTCCGGGAGCACACCCCGGCCCGAGGTCCCGGCTGGCGGCCCGGGGAGAGCAGCGGCGTGGTGATCGGCAAGGGCGACAAGGCCCTCGCCGACGAAGGAAGGCTGCTCGCCGGTGAGCTGAGGATCCGCTACCGGGGTGAGGTCCAGGCCCGTGCGGGTGACGTGGAGCTGGCCCTGAACCCGAAGGACGGCGGCGGGCCCGAGTCCTACACCCTGCGGACCCACGACGGACGCGTCACGATCAGCGGTCCGGCACAGGCGGGCGTCTTCTACGGGACCCGCACCCTCAAGCAGTCCGTGCGCGCCGACGGCGCCATGCCCGAGGGCGAGGTACGCGACCGTCCCGACCGCCCGCAGCGCGGCCTCAACCTGGACATCGCGCGCAAGCTCTACAGTGCCGCCTGGATCGAGGACCGGCTGCGCGAGATGGCCGACCTCAAGCTCAACCAGCTCGGCCTGCACTTCTCCGACGACCAGGCCTTCCGCATCGAGTCCGACACCCATCCCGAGGTGGTGTCGCCCGAGCACCTGACCAAGGCCGAGGTGCGGCGCATCGTCGCCCTCGCCCGCCGGCTGCACATCGAGGTCGTCCCCGAGATCGACTCCCCGGGCCACCTCGGCGCGGTCCTGAGGGCCCACCCCGACCTCCAGCTGCTCAACGTCTCGGGCGTGCCGTCGAAGGGATCGCTCGACATCTCGAAGCCGGGCGCGGCGAAGCTCGTCGACGAGCTCCTCGGTGAGTACACCGACCTGTTCGGCGGTGCCTACTGGCACCTGGGTGCCGACGAGTACCAGGCACTCACGGTGAACAGCCCCGCCGCCTCGTACCCGCAGCTCCAGCGCGCGGCCGTGCGGAAGTACGGGGCGCAGGCCGGTATCGAGGACCTCGCCACCGGCTGGCTCAACGACCGCGCGGCAGTGGTCCGGCCGCACGGCATGAAGCCCAAGGCGTGGAACGACGGCCTCTTCCGCGACAGCACCGTCCGGGCGGACAAGGACATCGAGATCGAGTACTGGACGGGCAAGGAGTACGGAGCCCGCCCGCCCGAGCAGTACCTGCGCGAGGGGTACAAGATGCTGAACCTCAACGACGAGTTCCTCTATTACGTGCTCGGCCAGCCCAACGCCTTCGTCTACCCCACGGGCAAGCGCATCTACGAACAGTGGACGCCGCTCGTGCTGCGCGGCACGAGCCCCGTCCCGGCGAAGTACTCGGACCAGATCCTCGGCGGCCGGTTCGCGGTGTGGGGCGACTTCCCGAACGCCCAGACCGCGGCCCAGGTGGCCGAGGGCATCCGGATGCCGCTGCGGGCCACCTCCCAGAAGCTGTGGGACCCGGGCGCACCGGCACTGAGCTGGGACGGTTTCAAGGCACTGGCGAAGGAGATCGACCAGGGCTGAGGGCCCGGACCGGACGGAATGGGGGCAAACGCTCTTCCGGAGTGGGGCCGGCTGACATCGGGCGACGGTATTCGGACGGCAGGAGTGACGCTTTCCGGCCATTCGGCGCTGTAGGCGATAAGACGACGCGCTGCGTCCCCGTACGTCCGGGTACGGGGGGGCCGACAGGAGACGCCGATGAGCCTGCTCGAACTGATCGCCGCCGCTGACGCCCGGGGGCTCGCCGCGAGCGGCACCGCCTGCCTCGACCGGTGCCTGCCGCAACCCGCCGGAGCGGCCGACCCGGATCCGCTGCGGCCGCTCTGGGCGGGCTGCGCCGACCCGCGGGACTGGCCGGCCCGGCTGGCCGAGGCACGTGCGGCGCTGGCCGCCCTGCCCGATCCGCCGGAGAGCGTCCGGCGCGTCGCGAAGCTCCTCGGCGAGGCGCCCGCGGACCGGTCGGGCCAGGAACTGCGGGCCTGGGCGGACGCCTGCTCGGCGCTGGCCCTCGACCTCCACTGCGCGCACGACGCCGCCCGCGCCGACGCCACGGAGCTGGTGGCGCGCTGCCGCGCCGGCGATCCGGAGGGGGCGGGCCCGCTGCTGTCCGGGGAGGCCGTACGCCAGACCCGGATCCTGGAGATGCTCGCGGAGACAGGGGGCGACGCGCCCATGGGAGCCGGGCTGCGCCAGGTGAGGGACGCCTCGACCGAGGGCCGGCGGGTGCTGAGGGCGGCGGTGTCGCGACGGGCCCGGGTGCCGCGCTGATCCGGCGCGCCGTCGCGCTCCACGCGGTGCCCGGCCGGGCGACCCGCCGGCCGCGTCAGGGCTGGATGCTCCTCATCGCGACACCCGGCGGGGAACCCACCCCGGTCCCTTCCCCAGCCGCACGGCTGTGAGACGGGCGCCGATCAGCTCCCGCAGCCGGTCCGCGTCCTGCGGAGCGTCCAGGCCGCGTTTGGGCAGGACCATCACCCCGGTTCCCCATACGTCCGGGGTGAGCAGGACGAAGACACGGGGGCCCTCGACGCAGCGCCCGTAGAACGTCCAGCCGGTTTCGTTCGTGTGGCGCTCGGTGACGGTCCTGATGCCGGACACGTCGACGGTCACGCGGTGCTCGCCCAGATGCCGGGCGTAGCCCAGCAGGGCCAGCGCCATCAGCCGGCGGAAGGCGACCAGCAGCAGACAGACGGTCAGGAGGAACCTCCACACGCCCGCGCCGACGGAATCCAGGCCTCTGGTCAGCAGATTGGCCACGATCACGAAGCCGAGGAAGGCACCCAGGGTCCACAGGACGCGGAAACACCACCGACCGACCGGGCTGTGCCGGAGCTGGATTCCCAGCCCGTCGGATATCTCTCGCCATGTCACCGAATACGTCAGCCGTACCGGCGTACCGACGGTCATGCGCCCTCCCGGGAATCGACGGCAGGGGCCTGTACCGGTGGGTGGTCAGCGGCGACGGACGCTCGGGCGGGAGGCCCCGTCCACCCGCGTCGGAGCGGGTGAATGGAACGACGACCGGGGCCGCCACCCCCCACAGGAGAGGCCCCAGTCGTCGTTCGCGGGGTCGCAGGACGACCCCGTACTCATCTCAGCGCCACGACTGCGTTTTCTGTCACACCGCACGGTGTCCGAAGAATGTTGCGGGTTGTACAAGTCATGGACGCGGCGCCCGCCGAGGACGTAGCGTGCTGAGTCGCGCAGGGAGGCGCGGCAGTGGTGACCAGCTGCGATTCGGGACAGCAGGCAGGTTGAGGGAGTGCTGGGGGACGACGCGGGGCTTACCGCCGCGGTGCTCGCGGCGCAGGACGGGGACGAGGATGCCTTCCGTTCTGTGTACCGCGCTGTGCAGCCGCGGCTGCTGGGCTACATACGGACGCTCGTGGGGGACCCGGACGCAGAGGATGTGGCGTCCGAGGCGTGGCTGCAGATAGCCAGGGACCTTGACCGGTTCAGCGGTGACGCCGACCGCTTCCGGGGCTGGGCGGCGCGGATAGCGCGCAACCGGGCCCTGGACCATCTGCGGATGCGCGGCAGGCGGCCCGCCATCGGCGGCGACGAGACGGAGCTGTCCGAGAAGCCGGCCGGGTCCGACACGGCCGACGAGGCGATCGAGGCGCTGGCCACCGGCCGCACCATGTCGCTCATCGCCCAGCTGCCGCAGGACCAGGCCGAGGCCGTGGTGCTGCGTGTGGTGGTCGGCCTCGACGCCAAGAGCGCGGCGCAGACGCTGGGGAAACGGCCGGGCGCGGTACGCACCGCCGCGCATCGCGGGCTCAAGCGCCTCGCCGAACTGCTGCGGGCGGACGACGCGGACCGCGCGGGCGGTGCGGGGCCTGCGCTCGGGGCCGGGGCCGTCGCGCCGGCCCCGGCACCGACGACGGACGCGAATCCGGGCGGCGGCGAGGGCGGTCCGCCCACGGCCGGTCCCGCGGAAGGAAGCCGTCCGCGTGGTGACGGAGCGGCCGGTGGAGCCGGCGCGGCCAAGGGGCCGGGCGGTGGCACGACCCCGGCGCAGTCGCCGCAGAACAACGGGGCCGGCCGGACGGTGGAACTCGGCGCCGTCCCCGCGCAACGCCCCGCCCGCACCGGCCTGGTGGCGCCCGCCGGTGTGACGCATTCGCGTCTGTGGACGCAGAAGGACATGTGATGGCCGACGAGCAGCACGAATGGCTTGACAAGGAAGCGGCGGAGAAGATGCTCCGCCGCGCCCCGGTCGACCCTTCCGACGGCCCGCCCCGGAACGAGGCCGAGAGGCTCGCGGCCGCCCTGAACGCCGTGGCCGCCGCCGCACGTCCCGCCGCCGGTGAGCTGCCCGGCGAGGCCGCGGCCCTGGCCGCCTTCCGCGCCGCCCGTGCCGTCACCGCACCGGCTGACCGGCCCGGGGCCGCCCGGACCGCGGGCGTGGACGACTCCGCCGAGTCCGCCATGCTCGCCCCCGTACACATACGTCCGGCCGGTTCCGGTACGGCGTCGGGGGCCGCGGGATTCCGTGGCCCCCGCCCCATGCGCTGGAGCCGGCCCATCCGCTTCGGTCTGGTCGCCTCCCTCGCGTGCTGTGCGATCGGCGGTGTGGCCGTGGCCGCCGGGACCGGGATCCTGCCCGGCCCCTTCGGCCGGCACACGCCGGCACCGGCCAACTCGGTGTCGGCCGCCGCGTCCCCCGAGGAGCTGGGCTCCGACCTCACCACCGACGACGCGGCATCGGCGCCGCCGCCCGGATCGCCGGGCGGGGAATCCGCGTCGCCGGACACGCCCGGAGCCGGCCGCTCCGAGAGCGGCCGCCCCGACGTCAGCGGTCCCACCACCGACCGGAACCCGGAGAGCGATGCCGGGGACGGCGCCGGCGACGGCCGGTCCCGCGGAACCGAGGACGAGAAGTCCGGCGGCACCGGCCCGACGCCGAGCCCCGACCCCCAGGACGGTGACGGGAACTCCGGCGACAGCGGCGACGGGGCGTCCTGGTACGCGAAGACCCTGAAGGCCTGCCGCGACTACCGCGACGGCAAGCTCGACGACGAGCGCAGACGCCGCCTCGAAGCGCTGGCCAAGGGGGCCCGCAACCTCGACCGGTTCTGCGACCGGATGCTCGACCAGGCCGGCGGGAAGAGCGACGACGCCGCGGGCCAGGACGACGACGGCGACGACGAACCGGCCGGAAACGGCGGCTCGTCCGGCGGCTCGGGCACTCTGCCGTCGATCGGCTTCTCCACCGCGTCCCCGGAGCCCTCGACCACCGCCGAGTCCTCCGCCTCCGGCTCCTCGCGCTCCTCATCGCCCCTGTTCGCGGCGCGCTGAGCCCTCTCCGCGCCGCCCCGCCACCACCGGGTGTGACGTTTTCCGGCTGTTGAACGCAGTAACAAGTGAGCCGACTGGTCATCGGCAGCGCCCGGAGCCGGGGTTCCCCCCGTACCTACGGCTCGGCGCAATGGCGCGGGCGGGACACGTTCCCCCGGTCCCGCCCGCGCCCCTCATCACCGAGCCCCTCACCGCGCCTCATTTGTAGATGACGACCTTGTCGCCGTTGCGGACCTGGGCGAACAGCGAGGCGATCTTTCCCTCGTCCCGGACGTTGACGCAGCCGTGCGAGGCGCCGTTGTAGCCGCGGGCCGCGAAGTCCGAGGAGTAGTGCACCGCCTGGCCGCCGCTGAAGAACATCGCGTACGGCATGGCCGTGTGGTAGATCGACGACACGTGGTGCCGGGACTTCCAGTAGACGGAGAAGGTGCCTTCGCGGGTCGGCGTGTACTGCGAACCGAACCGCACGTCCATCGACGAGACGACCTTGCCGTCGATCATCCAGGACAGCGACCGGCTGTTCTTGCTGATGCAGATGACCCGGCCCGTCAGACAACGCTTGTCCGGCTTCGCGGCCGGCCGGGTGGTCGGCGGGTTCAGCTCCGCGGCGGTCGGCGCGTGCGTCATGCCGAGCAGCTTCTGCCAGGTGACGGTGTCCGTCTTTCCCGTGCGGGACAGTCCGCGCTTGCCCTGGAACGACTGCACGGCGCTGACGGTGACGGAGCCGTAGTAGCCCGTGGGGCTGCGGTCGAAGTGGCCGATCTGACGCAGCCGGGCCTGGAGCTCACGGACCTGCTTGCCCTGCGAGCCCGTCGCCATCAGCACCTTGGCCTGCGGATCGGCCGACGGAGTGGCCTTGGGCGTGGCCTTCGGTGTCGAACTCGGCTTCGCGCTCGTGGACGGCGTCGCCGATTCCGTTTGGTCGGTGCCGGGCTTGGCGTCCTCGGTGGGTGAGCTGCTCGCCGGCGGCGCCGACGGGGTGGCCGGCGCGCTGCCGGCGGGCTCCGCCTTGCATCCTGCGGTCACGGCGACCAGTGCCAGTACGGCGACGGCGGACGCCGCTCCCGCCCCCCGGCCCCCTATGTGCGCGCGCCCGCGCCCGGTCCTGCTGCTGCCTGTCATGTCGGCCCCCTGAATCTGCGGTATCTCATGGGACGGATTCCCGCTCTGCCCGGTTGCCGAATCCTGCGCATGATGGGGAAAGCGGCATCGAAGACCGGAGGATGTCAGGCATCGGGGGCTGTGAGCAAGGTCCCGGCCCGGCCCTCTCCAAGGCCTGAGGGCCTGCCGCTACAGTCCGTCGCGAAAGCCATGGGGTACCAGCAGCTTCAGCGGGAGGTACAGCGGATGACGCGCGAGTCGGAGTCGGGACTGCCGATCGAGCCGGTCTACGGGCCGGACACGCTCGACGGATGGGACCCCGCCGAAAAGCTGGGTGAGCCGGGCGCCTACCCCTTCACGCGCGGCGTGTACCCGTCGATGTACACCGGGCGCCCGTGGACGATGCGCCAGTACGCCGGCTTCGGTACGGCCACCGAGTCCAACGCCCGCTACAAGCAGCTCATCGCCAACGGCACGACGGGTCTCTCGGTCGCCTTCGACCTGCCCACCCAGATGGGCCACGACTCCGACGCGGAGATCGCGTCCGGCGAGGTCGGCAAGGTCGGGGTGGCGATCGACTCCATCGACGACATGCGGGTGCTGTTCGACGGGATCCCGCTGGACCGGGTCTCCACGTCCATGACGATCAACGCCCCGGCCGCGCTGCTCCTGCTGATGTACCAGCTGGTGGGCGAGGAGCAGGGTGTCGCGGCGCGGCAGCTCACGGGCACCATCCAGAACGACGTGCTCAAGGAGTACATCGCCCGGGGCACGTACATCTTCCCGCCGGGGCCCTCCCTGCGGCTGATCGCGGACATCTTCAGGTACTGCCGGGCCGAGATCCCGAAGTGGAACACCATCTCGATCTCCGGCTACCACATGGCGGAGGCCGGGGCCTCGCCCGCGCAGGAGATCGCCTTCACGCTCGCGGACGGCATCGAGTACGTCCGTACCGCCGTGGCCGCCGGGATGGACGTCGACGACTTCGCCCCGCGGCTCTCCTTCTTCTTCGTCGCGCGGACGACGATCCTGGAGGAGGTCGCCAAGTTCCGGGCCGCCCGGCGGATCTGGGCGAAGGTGATGAAGGAGGAGTTCGGCGCGAAGAACCCCAAGTCCCTGATGCTCCGCTTCCACACCCAGACCGCGGGCGTCCAGCTCACCGCCCAGCAGCCCGAGGTCAACCTGGTCCGCGTCGCCGTGCAGGGCCTGGCCGCGGTCCTGGGCGGCACGCAGTCCCTGCACACCAACTCCTTCGACGAGGCGATCGCGCTCCCCACCGACAAGTCCGCCCGCCTCGCCCTGCGTACGCAGCAGGTCCTCGCGTACGAGACGGACGTGACGGCCACCGTCGACCCGTTCGCGGGCAGTTACGTGGTCGAGAGGATGACCGACGACGTCGAGGCCGCGGCCGCGGAGCTGATGCTCAGGATCGAGGACATGGGCGGCGCCGTCAGCGCGATCGAGCAGGGCTTCCAGAAGAACGAGATCGAGCGCAGCGCCTACCGCGTTGCCCTGGAGACGGACAGCGCCGAGCGGGTCGTCGTCGGCGTCAACCGCTTCCGGCTCGACGAGGAGGAGCCGTACGAGCCGCTCCGCGTCGACCCGGCGATCGAGGCCCAGCAGGCGGCCCGGCTGGCGAAGCTCCGTGCCGCACGCGACCAGGGCGCGGTGGACTCGGCCCTGGCGGCCCTGCGCAAGGCGGCCGGGGGCACGGACAACGTGCTCTACCCGATGAAGGACGCGCTGCGGGCCCGCGCCACGGTGGGCGAGGTCTGCGACGCGCTGCGGGAGGTGTGGGGGGTGTACGTGCCGGCGGACGCGTTCTGAGACGGGGGCGGAGGCGACACGAGGGCGTCAACGTATCCCCCCGTAGCGTCAGTTGTGAGGTGGGAAACGCTGCTGCCTGTCACTCGCCTGTGACAAGGAACGGATGGCTCCGCTGTACTGCACATCTAGATTCATTGATGCAGCCCGCCCCACCTCACGGCCCCACACTTCGAGGAAGCGGCATGCGACTCTCCCAGCCTTCCGAGCCCGCAAGGGCCATTCCTCACGGAGTCGATCATGTCTTTCCGTCCCTCGTGCCGCCGTGTCTCCTTCCGTGCCGCCGTCGCCGCGGCCGCACTGGGAGGCGCCGTCCTCGTCCCGGCCACCGCGGCCTTCGCCGACACCGTCCCGGCCACGCCGGCCGGCCAGGGGCAGCAGTCCACCGACGCAGGCACGCTGATCCGCACCGACGAGCTCAAGGGCGGGTTGACTGCCAAGGTGTACAAGCACGGTGACCAGCACGTCTATTACACGGCCGAGGTCCTCGACGGTGCGAAGGTGCTGGGGGTTCTCACCGCGGGCGGCGGTTACGCCCCCGAGCAGAGCAAGGTCTTCGGTAACGGGATCAAGGTGACGCTGGACTTCACGGGTGCCGTCACCTCCGTCGTCGACGCGGGCAGCGACGGACAGGGCCCGGTCACCCCGGTCGAGTGCGTCGCCACGGTGACGAAGGGCATCGGGGCCGGCACCCTGGCCGAACTGAGCATCAGCCCGTCGGGTCCGTCGGTCGTCTTCCAGGCCGACGACGGCCAGGTCCTCGGCCAGCTCTCCCGGCTGCACCCCGCGCTTCCGGCGAGCGCCGGCTTCCTCGGCGAGATCATCAACCCGAGCAGCACCGCGCCGCAGCTGCGCACCAACATGGAGGGCGGTGGCCACCCGGCGTCCGTCACGGACTTCCCGAAGCTGCCCAGCGGGTGCAGCTTCGCCTACGCCACGACCTCGGGCAACGGCGCCTCGGGCAAAGGTACTTCGGGTAACGGCACCGAGGCGCAGACCTCGCAGACGTCCGTCGTCCCGAAGGGCAGCGTCGCCGCCGGTGCCGAGGTCGAGCAGAACGGCAGCCCGGCACTGATCGCGGTCGGCGGTGCGGCAGCGGTGGGCGCGGCGGGCCTCGGCTTCGTCCTCATGCGGCGCCGCGCGGCGGCGTCCGCCCACTGACCCGGCCGGGCCGGTCGTCCCACGTCAGGGGAGGGGCTGTCGCACGTGCGACAGCCCCTCCCGGTTCCGCCTGCCGGGAGTCCCCGTATGCACCCCTCTTTCGCCCGTCGTCTGCTGACGGGCTCGCTCGTCGCCCTCGTCTCCGCCGCCGCACTGACCGGTTGTGCCACGGGCGACGGCGCCCCCGCGACCCCGCCCGCGCACATCGCGGCCCCGCCCGCCGGCGCGCCGGCCTCACCCGCGCCGTCCCTGTCCGCAGCCCCGCTGCCCGCCTCCGAGCCGGTCCGGGTCCGTATCCCGTCGGCGGGCGTCGACACCGGCCCGGTTCTGAAGCTGGGTCTGGCGTCCGACGGCACCGTCGAGGTCCCGTCCGTGGCGCAGGCGGACCGGATCGGCTGGTACACGAAGGGCGTCACCCCCGGAGAGACCGGACCCGCCGTCCTCATCGGGCACTTCGACACCGCCGAGGGCCCCGCCGTCCTGAAGAACGTCTCGAAGATCGTCGCCGGTGACCGGATCACCGTCACCAGGGCGGACGGGACCGATGCGGTGTTCGCCGTACGACGGCTCCAGCAGGTCGACAAGGGCGCCTTCCCGACCGACGAGGTCTACGGCGACACCACCGGCCCCGAGCTGCGGCTGATCACCTGCGGCGGCGAGCTGAGAGGCGGCCACCGGCCGGACAACATCATCGTCTTCGCGGAGCTGATGAGCTGAGCCCGCGGGCTCAGCGGCAAGCGGAACCCCCGTCTCCGGAGTGTCGTACGCCCGTGCGACACTCCGTTTCATGCTGGGTGTCATCGACCTTCCGACCTACCTCGCCGGCCTCGTTCTGATTGTGCTGCTGCCGGGGCCGAATTCGCTGTACGTGCTGTCCGTCGCCGCCCGGCGCGGGGTACGGACCGGCTATGTGGCCGCGGCCGGCGTGTGGACCGGGGACACCGTGCTGATGACGCTGTCCGCGCTCGGGGCCTCGTCCCTGTTGCAGACGACGCCGGTGCTTTTCGCCGTGGTGAAGTTCGCCGGTGCGGGCTATCTGACCTGGATGGCGATCGGGATGCTGCGCGCCGCGGTGTCGATGTGGCGCGAGCGGCACCGCCGGGTGGCCGAGATCACCGGTGAGGCCGTGGAGGGGGCCGGGGCGCCGGCCGCCATGGAGCGGCCTTACCGGCGGGCGCTGGTGGTCAGCCTGTTCAACCCGAAGGCGATCCTGTTCCTGATCTCCTTCTTCGTGCAGTTCGTCGACCCCGGGTATGCCTACCCGGCGCTCTCCTTCCTGGTGCTGGGCACCCTGCTCCAGATCGCCAGCTTCCTGTACCTGTCGATGCTGATATTCGGCGGCACGCGGCTGTCCGCCGCGTTCCGCCGCCGCAAGCGGCTGTCGGCGGGAGCCACCTCGGCCGCCGGCGTGCTCTTCCTCGGCTTCGCGGCGAAGCTCTCGCTCAGCAGCGTCTGACCGTCAGCCGGCCTGGAGGGCGAGGCCCAGACGTGCGGCGTACTCCGCGAGCCCGGCCGTGTCCTCGCCCGCCCAGCCGACGTAGCCGTCCGGGCGGATCAGGAACAGCCCCTTGCCGTACGGCGCGTAGGCGTCCATGCGGTGCGGCCTGACCTGTGAGCCGGTGAACTCCGGCAGTGCCGCGTCGGTGCCGACCGCCAGCAGCGTGAAGTGCGGGCCCCGGAAGACGTCGAACAGCCGCCGCCCGCCCGCCGGCCCGTCGGGTGCCCGGTCGCCCGCTTCCAGGACGCCGGCGCGACCGGCCGACAGCGGGCCCCCGCGGTAGCCGAGGCCCAGCTGCTGGGCGGCCGCGCCCCGTTCCTGCTCACCGCGGTGGATCCGGGTGGAGAGGCCGAGCATCTCCGCGGCGATCGGGCGGCGCTCCTCCTCGTAGCTGTCGACCAGGGCGGCGGGCGCCCCGTGGCGCAGTACCTGGCCGAGCTTCCAGCCCAGGTTGTACGCGTCCTGCACGCTGGTGTTGAGCCCCTGGCCGCCCGCGGGGGAGTGGACGTGGGCGGCGTCCCCGGCGAGGAGGACCCGCCCGTCGCAAAACCGGTCGGCGAGGGCGGCGCGCGGGCGGAAGTCGGAGGCCCAGAGCACCTCGGTGACGTCCCGCGCCTCCAGATGGGTCCGTTCCGCGACGACGGCCCGGACCCCTTCCGGGGAGATGTCCGGCTCGCCCTCCTTGAACTGCGCGACGAGCTGGAAGTCCGCCGTGCCGGGCAGCGGGCACAGCGTGATGAACCCCGCGTCGGTGCTCATCATGTGCCAGTTGAGCCGGTCGAGCGCGTCCTCGGCGACCCGGACGTCGGCCACCAGCATCGGTGCCGGGTCCACCGTCTCCCCGGTCATCGCGATGGACAGCGCCCGCCGCACGGTGGAGCGACCGCCGTCCGCCGCGACCAGGTAGGAGGCGCGGACCGGACCGGTGGACAGCTGGGCGGTGACCCCGTCGTCGTCCTGCGCGAGGCCGGTCAGCGCGGTCGAGAACACCACGTCGCCGCCCAGTTCGCGCAGCCGGGCCAGCAGGATCTCCTGGGTCCGCCACTGCGGCATCATCCACGGCTCACCGTACGGCTCCGCGTCCGTCGGCGCCGCCACCCGGAACATCTGGTGCTCGCCGTGCCGCTCACCGTCCTGCCAGACCATCCCGACCGGCGCCGGACCGCCGTGCTCGCGGACCGCGTCGCCGGCCCCGAGGTCGTCGAGGACCTCCCGGGTGCGGGGCTGGATGCCCTTGCCGCGTGAGCCGGGAAAGAGTCCCGGCGTCTGTTCGACCAGCAGGGCGGTGACGCCCCGGCGGGCCAGATCGCAGGCCAGCGCGAGACCGCACGGACCGGCACCGACGATGAGGACCTCAGTTTCCTTAACGGCGTTAAGTGTCATGTGGGGGAGTGTGTGCTTAACGGTGTTAAGTTGTCAAGGGCGGGGGCTGTTAACTTGTCGAGGTGGGTACGACGAAGATCGACCGGTCCCGGGTGGCCGACACGGCGCTGCGGCTGCTGAACGAGGTGGGCCTCGACGGCCTCAGCCTGCGCGCCATCGCCAAGGAGCTGGACGTCAAGGCGCCCGCCCTCTACTGGCACTTCAAGGACAAGCAGGCGCTGCTCGACGAGATGGCCACGGTGATGTACCGGCGGATGCTCGACGAGGGCCTTCCGGGTCCGGCCCCGGACAGCTGGCAGGACCAGCTCGTCGCGTACAACAGCGGGCTGCGTGCCGGGCTGCTGCGCTATCGCGACGGGGCCAAGGTCTACGGGGGTGCGAGGTTCACCGGCACCGACCACGCGGACGGGCTCGAAGGCCATCTGCGGACCATGGTCGACGCGGGCTTCGAGCTGTGGCAGGCCGTCCGGGCGGGCACCACCGCGTACTCCTACACGATGGGCTTCGTCAGCGAGGAACAGGGCGTCCGGCCGATGCCGGACCAGCAGCGCGAAGGCTTCGACATCGGTGAACGCGCGGAGCGCATGGCCCGCTACCCGCTGGCCGCCGCGGCCGGCGCGGAGATCTTCGCCCACTACGACGAACGGTTCGAGGACGGTCTGCGGCTGATCGTCGCGGGCATCGAGGCGAGGTACGGCGGACGGACGTGATGAGGCGGGTGTGTGGGGTCAGGGGGTGAGGGGTCAGGGGGTATGGGGTCGGAGGCGAGGGCGCGGTGTCACTCCGCCCGCAGGTAGGCCGACGTCGAGACCCGTCCCAGCAGCCGCAGCCGCGAGGAGCCGCCCGCCAGATGCTTGTCCAGGGCCTCCTGGACGCCCGGCCACGACGCGTCGCCGTAGTCGTCCAGCACCACGATGCCGCCCGGTGCGACGATCTCCTCGACCCACTCCAGATCGGCCGCCACCCCCTCCATGGAGTGGTCGCCGTCCACGACGATCACCCCGTACTCCCGGTCGCCGACCTCGGCCCGTACCTCCGGGTCGGAGGAGAATCCCTGCCGGATGCGGGGGTGGTGCGTCGAACCGGCCCCGGTCAGCGCCAGGTTGGCCCGCACGACGTCCTCGCGCACGGGCGTCCCCGTCGGGTCGGCCGGCTGGGACGTGCCCGGCTGGAGCTGTGAGCCGGCCAGCGGGTCGACGATGGTCAGGTCCGGCTGGATGCCCGCCCGGTGCACCATCCGGGTCAGCGCCGCGGCGAACAGCCCGTACAGCGTGCCGATTTCGAGCATCGCGCCGTTCGGCGGAGCCAGCAGCGGAACCGTCGCCAGCTTTCCGCACACATTGGACGTGGAGCCCGCCAGCCGCCCGACGCCGAGCGCCTCCAGTGCCACCACGGTCCGGTAGGCGGTGACGACGCTGCGCCGGGCCCTCGCCTCGTCTCCGTTCAACAGGCCGATCTGCGCGACCAGTTGGTCGATCTCGCGGGCAGGCGGGATCCGGTGGGCGCCCCGGCCCGTACCGTCCAGCAGCAGTCCCAGCGCGTACTGGCCCCGCCGCATCTCCTCGGTCTCCCGCCGCAGTGCGGCGATCTCGCCGCGCATCGGTTCGGCGGCGCGCTCCGTCCGGAGCCGGATGCGGCGGTCGACCAGGGTGAGGGCGGGGCGCAGGGCGCGCTTCGTCAGACGGTTCTTCAGGAGGGAGGGCATGGGTGGGAACGTACGCGCGCGGAGCGGCTCCCTCCCACCACGCGCAGATGAAGTCTCGGTGTCGTCGCGGCTACGCGAGCGGCGGAGCCTTCCGCCGCCGGACCCGTGTCCGTGCCCAGGGGGTCAGTGCGGTCGCCAGCAGCGCGGCCAGGGCTCCCGCCCCCGCGAGGCTCCCGGCCTTCAGGCCCGGCGGCCGGAACGTGCAGTCCACCCTCGTCCGGTCGCCGTTCACCGGTACGGCGACCAGGCCGAGATACGAGCCGGCCGGACGTCCGTCGCAGCTCCAGCCCGCGATCCGGGGCGCGGCCAGCACGGCCAGCCCGCGCGCGTTCGACGGGAGTTCGGCCCGCACGCCGCTGTCGGTGACGTCGACGCGCGTCGCGCCGGTCCGCTTCAGTCCGGCCACGGCGGCGTCCAGGCGGCCCCGGTCCAGGCAGCCGACGGCCTCGTGCGGAACGGTGCCGGCCCGGGCCACCCGCAGCGGCACCGAGAGCTGCCCGCCGCCCGTTCCCAGCAGCCGCATCCCGGCCCGCCGGCCCGGCAACTCGCCCCGGAAGTCCGCCGGTTCACCTGAGTCTCCGAGCTGGGCCCGGCCGAACAGGTCGGGGGCCCACAGATACACCTCGCTGTTCGCGGGGCAGCTCGCGGCCAGGCTGTACGCACCCGGCCGCACCCGGTAGTCGTACCCGCCCTCGTCCGCGGCGGCCGTACCGTCCGCGGCGCGCAGCGTGGTCGCGGGCACCGTGTAGACGGAGGCTCCCAGCAGCTTCTCCTGGTTGCGGAACGGTGAACGGCCCATCCGCGCAACGGTGTCGGCGGCCGGCCGCAGAGTCACCAGCGGGGGCGCGTCCTGCCGGGTGACGGTGACCGGACGGCCGTCCGGGCGGTTCCAGCCCTGGTGCGGATCGCGCGGCATGCGGACCCGGGCGCCGACCGCGAAGACCGCGTCGGTCACCGGGTTGTCCAGGCTGTGCAGGGCGCGGCCGTTCGACGTCCAGCCGGCGCCCAGCGCGAGGTAGGTGCGGGTCAGTACATCGGGGGTGTGACTGCTGTAGTAGGCGCCGCCCTGCCCGCCGGCCAGGAGCGGGTCGTTGGCGGTGGACTGCTCCAGGCCCGGGTCGGTGCGGTAGCGCGGCCAGCCGTCGGCTCCGGCCACGGCGGCGGCCTGGAGGGTCTGGCGCTCACCCCAGGGGGCGTAGTCGTCGAGCCGGTTCAGTCGCTGCCGGTCCGCGTACGCGGTCGTCGCGGTGGCCTGCCCGGCCTGTGCCCCGATGAGCAGCAGCGCCGCGAGCACGGCGAACCTGCCGCCGCGGGCCAGGACGAGCGCACCGGTCACGGCCAGCAGGCCCGCCGCGAACAGCGGATACGTCCAGCCGGTGATCAGGGTGCTGGACGCGGCGCCGGCCGCGATCAGCACCAGCACCCCCGCGCCGCCCAGCAGGGTCCGCCGGTCCGGCCAGGCGGTGGCGACCGCGAGCCAGGCGGCGATGACGACGAGCCCGGACAGGACGAACGTCTGCCGGAACGGGCTCCCGTTCGGTGTCGCGAAGGCATGCCACAGCAGATGCGTGGGCCCCCACTGCAACGACAGCGCCACGGCGGCCACCAGCCCCGCCCACACGAGGCGTTCGGTACGCGGCACGGCACGGTGGAAGGCCAGCGCGCAGGCCGGCAGCAGGGCGCCGGTCCCGAGGAACAGCGCCGGGCTGAAGAAGCTGTACGTGGCCGGCAGCAGCCTCGCGGCGACATCGGGCCAGGCGGCCGGGGCGAACGCCCGGTTCCAGCCCGGGTAGGCGTGCCGGGTGCCGAGGAACACCGGCACCAGGACCGGCGCGGCCAGCCCGATGCCGACGAGCACGGTGCGCACCGCCCGCACCAGGCCCCGGACCCGCTCCCGCGACGTCCCGTCCTCCAGCAGCAGCCGCACCACCAGCACCAGGGCGGCCCCGAGCGTGGCCATGTACGCGGTGTAGAAGTTCGACACCCAGGCGAGCGTCACCAGGAGCGTCCCCAGTACCGGACGCCGTCCGGTACGCGCCCACTCGCCGGCCAGGCACAGCAGCGGGAACGCGATCAGTCCGTCCAGCCACATCGGGTTGTAGACGGCCTCGGCGACCGACCAGCCGCACAGGGCGTACGAGGCGCCGAGCACGGCCGCCGCCCACTCCCGGCCCCGGCCCCGGCGCAACGCGGTGAGCAGCCAGGTCATGGCCGCCGCCGCAACCCCCGTCTTCACCAGCGTGACCGCGTACACCGCCAGGTCGATCCGGTCCCGCGGGAAGACCGCGACGAGCAGGGCGAACGGGCTGCTCAGATACGTACCGAAGTCCGGCAGGAAGCTGCTGCCGAAGCCGGACTGCCAGTTCAGCAGCAGCCCGCCGTCCGCCTGCCCGTGGAGCAGGTCCCAGAGCCGGGCGTGGAACGGGACGAACTGATTGCCCAGGTCGTTCACGCTGCGCGTGTGCGGGCCGAACGGGTAGCTGCGGGCCACCGCGTCCCCGGCGCAGACGGTCGCGACGGTGAGCAGGGCGGCCAGGGCGGCGCCCCGGCCGCGCGGCGATCGGATAATCGACGGAGTCCTCATGATGAGTCGAATATGTCATCGAACATCGTGAAATCCCGGGCCGGGAAAGCCGGTTCACCTGATATACGGCCAGCCTTCATGCGCCCGTCCCCGACCGGACGGGCCGCGCCCCGGGCGGGTCAGCCCGCCGCCGCCCGCTTCAGCGTGCGGGCCTTGCGGGCGAGGCGGCGGACCGCCGCGTTGCGCGGGATGAACGCCAGCTGGGCGGGAACGGCTCCCGGCAGCCCGAGCGCGGTCAGCCGGCGCCGTTTGAAGTACCGCCAGAGGGTGTCGCGGTGCAGGTCGAGATAGCGCTCGGCGTCGGGGCGCAGGGCGGCCTGGATCTGCGGCTGCATCGCGTATCCGACCGCCGCGAGCAGCCCGGTCGGCTCGCCCCGGACCTGCTCGGCGGAGGGCAGCGACCAGCCGGTGACGGCGGACGGGTCCTCCAGATCGGGCAGCAGCGCGTCGACGATCGTCAGCGGGACGCGGTTGCTGTTCTGGTACGGGGTGAGCTGCTCCAGCAGCGGTCCGGTGCCGACCCTGGCGACCGGGAGCCCGTAGAACGAGGCGGCGGTCAGCAGCGCGGTGGAGAAGCAGCCGACGACCAGGGCCGGACGCATCGTGTCGAACAGCGTCTCCGCGAGGACCGGGCTGTCGAGCACGGTGAGGTCCGCGCCGAGCCGTTCCGCCTCCTGCTCCAGCGAGCGGGCCCAGTGGGCCGGGGCGCTGGGGTGCGGCTTGAAGACGATCCGGGTATGGCCGAGGGCGACGGCCCCGCGGAGCATCCGCGCGTGCTGCTCCTCCTCCTGCCGGGGCGTGAGGATGCCCAGCGTGGCGAGGTACTGGCCGAGCAGCAGGGCCGGAGCGGGGCCGTCGGGGACGGCGGGAAGGTCCGCGGAACCCGCGAGTTCGCCCAGCACCTTCAGGAAGACCTCGGTCGGCACGATCTCCGACGCGACGCCGAACTCGGTGAGCAGCAGGGGCCGCAGGCCCGGCACCAGATCGAGATGGAGCAGCCGGCGGATGCGGGTGCCGACCAGCTGGTCGAGTCTGCTGCGGGTCGGGCCGTAGCTCATCAGCCCGTCGGCGTAGATGTGCACCGGACTGTCGCCGAAGATCACGGTGAGGGCCTGGGCGGGATTGGCCTGGATGGACTCGCAGGCGATCTCGACCGGACCGTCGCCGATCTCCCACGCGGCGCGCACGGCCCGTTCCCACAGCGAGGCGTCCTGGTCCCGGGGCGACCAGCCCGCCGGATGGAACGGCCGGATGAAGTCGTTCCAGGACCGCACCGCGTCGAACTCGGCGGCCAGCACCTCGAATCCGGGCCGGCGGTGGAGCGGAGTGCCGAGCTCGGGGGAAGGAGAGGTATCGCTCACGACGAGGATGCGCCGGTGCTCGGAGCGCGGGCCGAACTGGCCGGCGCGCAGGGCGGCGACCAGGGTGGCGGCGGCGTACTGCGTGCACGCCGAGAAGATCTGTGTGGTGGACCGGCCGACCGGCGCGGTGTACGTGCCGGGCATCAGGCCGCGACCTCCCGGGAGACGGAGCGGCGGCGGACCCGTCGCAGCTGGCCCGCCCGGCGGTCGCCCAGCGAATTCAGCGTATCGGCGAGAACTTCCTGAGGCATGCGCCGCAGGGAAGCCGCGCTCATGGAGCGCAATTTCCGTGCCACTGCCGGTTCGAACCTTTCGATGGATTCCAAATGATGCGCCATGACCGCGCAATAGGTGCGCACTGCCTTGGGCAGCAGCCGGTCCGCCTCGGGATCCCGGGACGTTTCCTCCAGAACCTGATCGAAGGCCCGGATGAAGTCGAGTTGGCGTACATCGCCGATCTGGGTCAGCGAGGACGCCACCCCGCGCCGGTAGAAGACCCCCGGCAGTCCGACCACCGCGAACGATTCCGCCTCACGGTGCAGCCGCCAGATCCAGGGCCGGTCCTCGGCGGTGCGCAGCCCGTCCCGGAACCGGAGCAGCCCCGAGTCCGCGAGCCGCCGGTGATACGCACCGGCCCAGGCGTACGCGTAGTCCACCGGCGTCGACCGGTCGGACGGCAGGATCACGTCGCGCGGACGCAGGACGGTGTCGCGCAGACCGTGCGGGACCCGGTGCACGGTGCGCACCCGGTCCGTGAACTGCACATGGTCCGTACGGACGAAGTCGCACCCCAGCCCCGAGATGGCGGCCAGCAGCCGCTCGTAGTGGCCGGGCACGACCCAGTCGTCGCCGTCGAGGAACGTGAGGTACTCGCCGCGCGCCGCGTCGATACCCGTATTGCGTGCGGTGGCCAGGCCCCCGTTCTTCTCGTGCTCGACCAGGACGGCACCCGGGATCTCGCGCTCGGCGCGCCGGAGGATCTCCAGAGTCCCATCGGTCGAACAGTCGTCGACGAAGATGAATTCGAAATCATCGCGGGCATTGGCCCGGAGACTTCGCAAGGTATCGGGGGCATAGGCCCGAACGTTGTAGAACGGCACGATGACGGAGAGCTTGACCACGCGTCACACGCTAGGCGGAGGTCCGGCATTTACCCTGGCCCTGATGGGGACGGCAGGTGAACGACGAATGTCGAAGTGGTGAACCGGATTCATTCCTCGCCATGAGCGGGGCGTGCGTGAGGGTGATTCGCCAAGCGTCGGCGGGCTGTTAACCCGCTGTTGCCGTCACGTTGGGCTGCGAATCGAAATGCCTTCCTAAGTTTTGGGACGTGCCCCCACGTACCGAAAAGACGAACACCCTCCGGGTCGCCGTCCTCGCCGACTCCGACACCCGATGGAAGTGGGGCGCGCTCACCGCGCGCCGGCTGACCACGGGCGACGGCGGCGCGTCCGCACCCCGTACGGAGATCAGCGGACTGCTGCTCCGCGGCCGGGCGACCCCGACACCCCGTCAGCTCGCCGAGGTCGGCGACGTCGGCATCGACACCGGCCGGGTGCGCGAGGTGACGGCCGTCGAGTTCCTGCGCGCCGTGCGCGACGAGGGATACGACCTCGTCGTCCTCGCCCTCGTCGGCGGCGCCGTCCAGGCGATGCTGCACGGACTGGCCGCGCTCCGGCTGCCTGCCCGGCCCGTCGTCGTCACCGGCTACGTGGGCGTCGTCTACGAGAAGCTCGCCGACGGGCTGCTGCTGCGGCACGGCGCCGACGTCGTCCTCGCCAACTCCCGCCACGACGCGGACCGTTTCCGCGCGGTGTACGAGGGAGTGGGCGCCGATGCCTCGGCCGTCACGGAAGCCGCCCTCCCGTTCCTCGGCGGCGCCCCGCACACCCCCGAACAGGGCCGTGACACCGTCGTGTTCGCCGCCCAGCCCTCCGTTCCGGCCTCCCGCGCCGACCGTACGTACCTGCTGCGCCGGCTCGTCGAGCACGCCAGGCTGCACCCGGGCCGCGAAGTGCTCCTCAAGCTGCGCTCCAAGCCCGGTGAGCACACCACGCACATCGAGGAACTCCCGTACCAGCGCCTCGCCGAGAAGCTGCCCGGCGGACTCCCGCCCAACTTCCGCCTCGTGTACGGGCACATGGGCGAGGTCCTGGACCGCACAGACCTGCTGGTCACCGTCTCCTCGACCGCCGCCCTGGAAGCCCTGCACCGACGCATTCCCACCGCCGTCCTGACCGACCTCGGCGTCCGCG
The DNA here is from genome assembly GCF_044756845.1 of Streptomyces sp. NPDC091416. Taxonomy (NCBI): domain Bacteria; kingdom Bacillati; phylum Actinomycetota; class Actinomycetes; order Kitasatosporales; family Streptomycetaceae; genus Streptomyces; species Streptomyces sp. NPDC091416. The sequence continues at coordinate 745,684 of NZ_JBIVTU010000001.1, read as the reverse complement.
AGACCCTCGGCAACCATCACTTCACCGGCTCCGGCCTGCTCACCTCCTGGGACCACCTCGACGGCGGCGCCCACCCCGAGCCCGACGAGGAGTGGCTGGCCGGCCAGGGCGTCGCCGCCGACGGAACCTACGCCACGGCGTACGACACCGCCCGGGCCAGGGTCACCGCCCTGCTCGCCCAGGACCGGCTGCCGGACCTCGCGCCCTACTACACACCCGCCACCGCCCCCGGCTACCTCCCCGGCATCCTCGCCCGCCACCACCTGGCCCCCGACGGTCACCCGCTCCCGGGCGCAGCCGCGCCCCGGGAGACCGGACGGGTCAGGGGAGCGGTGCGCGAGGCGGTCCGCGACGCGGCCCGGGGCGCGTACCGCCACGGCGTCCAGCGGGTCGCCCCGGTCATCCGACGGATGGGCGAGCTGTGAACACCACCACCGAACCCCTTCCTGATCTCTTCCTGGAGCAGCGATGACGCAGCCCACCGAGCAGCCCACCGTGCTCGCCGTGATCCCCGCCCGCGGCGGATCCAAGGGTGTACCCGCCAAGAACCTCGCCCAGGTCGGCGGCGTACCGCTCGTCGTCCGCGCGGTCCGCGCCTGCCTCGCGTCGAGCGAGGTGACGGCCGTCGTCGTGACGACCGACGCCCCCGCCGTCGCCGACACCGCCCGGGCCGCGGCCGAAGCCCTCGGCGAGAGCGGCCGGCTGTACTGCGTCCAGCGACCCGAAGCCATCGCGGGCGACACCGCGACCAGCGAGGCCGCCGTCCTGCACGCCCTGGACACGTACGAGGCCGGGCACGGCCGGACCGTGGACGTGGTGCTGCTCGTCCAGTGCACCAGCCCCTTCATCGCCCGCGAGGACATCGACGGCGTCGCCGCCGCGGTCGCCCGGGAAGGCGCCGACACGGCCGTCACCGTCGCCCCGTTCCACGGCTTCCTGTGGCGCGACGGCAGCGCGGTCGAGGACCACAACTACGGCGTCAACCACGACAAGAAGGTCCGCCCCCGCCGCCAGGACCGCCCCGAGGACCTCCTCGAGACCGGCGCCGCCTACGCGATGGACGCGGCCGGATTCCGCACCCACCGCCACCGCTTCTTCGGCCACACCGCGCTGGTGCGCACCGACCCCGCCCGCGTCCTGGAGATCGACGACCCGCACGACCTGGCCCGCGCCCGCGCCCTGGCCCCGCTCCTGGACCCGGCCCCGCTGCCTACCCGCGACGACATCGACGCGGTCGTCCTCGACTTCGACGGCACCCAGACCGACGACCGGGTCCTCATCGACTCCGACGGCCGCGAGACCGTCGCCGTCCACCGGGGCGACGGACTCGGCATCGCCGCCCTGCGCAAGGCCGGCCTGCCCCTCCTGATCCTCTCCACGGAACAGAACCCGGTCGTCGCCGCCCGCGCCCACAAGCTCCGCGTCCCCGTCCTGCACGGCATCGACCGCAAGGACCTCGCGCTCAAGCAGTGGTGCGACGAGCAGTCCATCGCCCCCGAACGCGTCCTGTACGTCGGCAACGACGTCAACGACCTCCCCTGCTTCGCACTCGCCGGCTGGCCCGTCGCCGTCGCGAGCGCGCACGACTCGGTACGCGCCGCGGCGCGCGCCGTGACGACGACCCCCGGCGGCTTCGGCGCCGTCCGCGAGATCGCGGCCTGGCTCCTCGGCCCCACCCTGACCGCTCCCTCCCTCGACACCCCCCTCCCCAAGTAAGGAAACGCACCATGAGCACCTCCCGACTGCGCACCCTCGGCAACCGCACCGCGGGCCCCGGCCACCCCGTCTACGTCACCGGTGAGATCGGCATCAACCACAACGGCGACCTCGACAACGCCCTCAAGCTGATCGACGTGGCCGCCGAAGCCGGCTGCGACGCCGTCAAGTTCCAGAAGCGCACCCCGGAGATCTGCACCCCGCGCGACCAGTGGGACATCGAGCGCGACACCCCCTGGGGCCGCATGACGTACATCGACTACCGCCACCGCGTCGAGTTCGGCGAGACCGAGTACCGGGCCATCTCCGAGCACTGCGCCGAGCGCGGCATCGACTGGTTCGCCTCCCCGTGGGACACCGAGGCCGTCGCCTTCCTGGAGAAGTTCGACGTCCCCGCCCACAAGGTCGCCTCCGCCTCCCTCACCGACGACGAGCTGCTGCGCTCCCTGCGCGCCACCGGCCGCACGGTGATCCTCTCCACCGGCATGTCGACCCCCCGCCAGATCCGCCACGCGGTCGAGGTCCTCGGCTCGGACAACATCCTGCTCTGCCACGCCACGTCGACGTACCCGGCCAAGGCCGAGGAGCTGAACCTCCGCGTCATCAACACCCTCCAGCAGGAGTACCCCAACGTCCCGATCGGCTACAGCGGCCACGAGACGGGCCTCCAGACGACCCTCGCCGCCGTCGCGCTCGGCGCCGCGTTCGTCGAGCGCCACATCACCCTCGACCGCGCCATGTGGGGCTCCGACCAGGCCGCCTCCGTCGAGCCGCAGGGCCTGACCCGCCTGGTCCGCGACATCCGCACCATCGAGGCGTCCCTCGGCGACGGCGTCAAGAAGGTGTACGAGTCGGAGCTCGGCCCGATGAAGAAGCTCCGCCGGGTCCCGGGCGTCGTGGCGGAGAGCGGCGAGACGGCCCAGGCCGCCGAGCCGGTCGCGGTCTGACGGGCAGACCGGTGAACCTCGCCTTCGTCGAGAGCCCGGTCCAGCTCCTGAACGTCCTGGAGTGGGCCTACACAGAGGGAGGCGGCGGCCGTGTCGTCCGGGACGTCACCGTCGTCGTCCTCCCTCCGGTCGACCCGATGTCGCGCGGCCAGCTGCGCCGGATGGCGGAGCTGGCCCGCGACGAGGGCATCACCGTGCGCTGGCAGGAGGCGCGCGGCGACTCGGGGACGCCCCTGAAGTCGCTGCGCGCCCTGACCCGGCTCGTCCACAGCGCCGACCACATCGTCATCGGGGACCCGTTCTCCCGCTACGTCCAGCTCCTGCTCTCCCTGGTCCGCCCCCGCCGGCTCACCGTGGTCGACGACGGCACCGCCACCATGGAGTTCGTCGCCCTGCTGACCCGCGGCGAGCGCCTGGTGCGCTGGCACCGCCGCGGCGGCTCCGGCCCCCGCGACCTGGCCCTGGCCCCGGTCTCGGCGACCGCCCGCCGCCGCTTCACCCCGTCCGCCGCGCGCGAGGTCGAGCTCTTCACCGCGATGCCGGTGATCCCGCCGCCCGGCATCACCCTCATCCCCAACACCTTCTCCTGGACCCGCTCCCGCTTCGGCCCGCCGCTGCTCACCAAGGGCGCGGACCTGGTCGGCACCTCCCTGGTCGAGACGGGCGTGGTGGACCGCGCCCCGTACCTGGAGGCGGTCGCGGCCCTGGCCCGTACGCACGGCGCCACCCGCTACTTCGCCCACCGCCGCGAGTCCACCGAGAAGCTCCACGCCCTGGAGGCGGCCACCGGCCTGGAGATCGTCCGCCCCGACCTCCCGCTGGAACTCATCGCCCGCCGCGGCCCGATCGGCCGCACGGTCCTGAGCTTTCCCTCCACGGTGGTCCACACCCTGCCGCTGGCCCTGGTCGGCACCGACGTGAAGGTCGCGGTCTGCGACATCGCCCCGGAATGGCTCCGCGAGACGGCGTCCCCGAGGGCGCAGGGCTTCCTGGCCGGGGTCACGGAGACGGCCCGGGACGTCCAGCGGCTGGCGCCGTGGCGGGTCACGGCGGTGACGACGGAGGCGTGAAGCCGGCCGGGCGGGCCCGCCACGGTCAGACGGACATGACCTGCACGTCGTAGGAGGGAATCCACTTGTCCCGGGTCAGGATGGTGCGGATCACGGCCTCTTCACCGGTGGCCGCCTGCTTCAGGACGCGCGAGAGGTGGGTCTCGGCCTCGGAGACGCTGTACTGACGAGCTGCTTCCACGGCTGCCTCACAGGGAGCGGGTGCGGGGGTGGACCGACCACTGGATCACGTGTGCGCCGCGGCTCGCTGCCCCGCCGGCTCGCCGGTGCCGCAGTTCCTGGGCGCCGCGTCAGTTGACCGGCGCCCGTACGCGACGAGGCGGCGGGGAGTCTACCCACCCCGCTCTTACCCCACACGCCGCAACGCAGTCATTTATTCGTCTATGTGGCTGAACTTTTCTTGTTTCATGGTCAGTTGGAGGGGGAAGGGCCTTACCCTTCACCAGTGAACCACTCGACGCCCCGCGACCCCGAAGCCCGGCCACTCACGGAGGAGGCCCTGCCCGGCACGCTGCCCGAAGGGCTGCGCGCCGAGCTCATCGCCTTCCGCCGTGATCTGCACATGCACCCCGAGCTCGGCAACCAGGAGTTCCGCACCACCGCGGCCATCAAGGCCCGGCTGGAGCGGGCCGGTCTCCAGCCGCGGGTGCTCGCCTCCGGTACGGGCCTCATGTGCGACGTCGGTACGCGGGACGCGGCGACGCGGCCCATGCTGGCGCTGCGGGCCGACATCGACGCGCTGCCGATCCCGGACACCAAGGCGGGCGTCCCGTACCGCTCCACCGTGCCCGACCGGGCGCACGCCTGCGGGCATGACGTGCACACCACCACCGTCCTCGGCGCCGGCCTCGTGCTCGCCGAGCTCGACCGGCAGGGGCGGCTGCCCAACCCGGTGCGGCTGATCTTCCAGCCGGCCGAGGAGGTGCTGCCCGGCGGAGCGCCCGACGCGATCGAGTCGGGCGTGCTGGAGGGCGTCGGCCGGATCATCGGGGTGCACTGCGACCCGAAGGTCGACGCGGGCCGGATCGGGCTGCGGGTCGGGGCCATCACCTCCGCCTGCGACCGCCTGGAGCTGTCCCTGGACGGGCCCGGCGGCCACACCGCCCGCCCGCACCTGACCACGGATCTGGTCACCGCCGCCGCCAAGGTCGCCACCGAGGTGCCCGCGCTGCTGGCCCGCCGGGTCGACGCCCGGGCCGGGCTCGCCGTGACCTGGGGGCGGCTGGAGACCGGGCACGCGTGCAACGTGATCCCGCAACACGCCGAGATGTCCGGCACGGTTCGCTGCCTGGATCTGGCGGCCTGGCGCGACGCCCCGGACCTGGTGCACGCGGCCATCGACGAGGTGGCCGGAATGTACGGCGCCAAGACGGTGATCAACTACATCAGGGGCGTTCCGCCCGTGGTCAACGACGCCGCCGCGATCGAGCTGCTCGGCGGCGCGATGACCGCCCGCCGCGGTTCGTATGCGATCGAGGACACCGAACAGAGCCTGGGCGGAGAGGACTTCTCCTGGTACCTGGAACACGTCCCCGGAGCGATGGCGCGCCTCGGAGTGCGTACGCCCGGCGACACGCGCGGGCTCGACCTGCACCGGGGCAACTTCGACGCGGACGAGGAGGCGATCACCGTCGGGGTGGAGCTCTTCACCGCCTCCGCTCTGCTCCACGGCAACCATCCGTAACCGGACAGGTCGTCCCTGGTTCACGACGATCCGATAACGGCTGCCGTACAGGTCATTATCTGACATCTACGCGCGTTACGATCGCGGCGAAACCAGCGCCGGAAGAGGCGCTTCGGTCAGGTTTGAAGGAGCCTTCCCTTGCGCCGGATCACTAGGATTGCCGCTGTGGGCGTCATGTCCGCGGCACTCGCGCTCAGCGTGACAGCGTGTGGCGACTCGTCCTCCTCGTCGAGCAGCAGCTCGGACTCGAAGGACAAGAAGACCGCCCTCGCGTACGACATCGGCGGCCGCGGCGACCAGTCGTTCAACGACGCCGCGTACGCGGGTCTGGCCAAGGCCGAGAAGGAGCTCGGGGTCAAGGGCACCGAGGCCGAGCCGTCCGACGGCGAGTCGGACGCGGACAAGGTCCAGCGCCTGACCTCGCTGGCCCGCGCCGGGAACAACCCGGTCATCGGTGTCGGCTTCGCCTACGCGCCCGCCATCAAGAAGGTCGCCCCAAAGTTCCCGAAGATCACCTTCGGCATCATCGACGACGCCTCGGTGACCGGCCCCAACATCGCCAACATCGTCTTCAACGAGGAGCAGGGCTCCTACCTCGCGGGTGTCGCCGCCGCCAAGGTCACCAAGACCAAGACGGTCGGCTTCATCGGCGGTGTCGAGACCCCGCTGATCAAGAAGTTCGAGGCCGGCTTCACGCAGGGCGTCAAGGACACCAACTCCGCGGTCAAGGTGATCCCCCAGTACCTGACCCAGCCGCCGAACTTCGACGGCTTCTCCAAGCCCGACCTCGGCAAGGCCGCCGCCCAGGGCCAGCTCGACAAGGGCGCCGACGTGATCTACTCGGCGGCCGGTCTGGCCGGTTCCGGTGCGATCGAGGCCGTCTCCAAGGCGGGCAAGTGGAACATCGGCGTCGACTCCGACCAGTACAACCAGAAGGGCCTCGCGGCCTACAAGGAGTCCATCCTGACCTCGGTCACGAAGGACGTCGAGGACTCGGTCTTCAACCTGATCAAGTCCGTCGTGGACGGCAAGCCGCAGACCGGTGAGATCCGCTACGGCCTCGACAAGGACGGCGTCGGCCTGGCCATGTCGAACCCGAAGTTCACCGCGATGACCGAGGTCATCGCCGCCGTGGACAAGGCCAAGCAGGAGATCATCGACGGCAAGATCACCGTCAAGACCACCCCGTAACGACCCCGGTCGTACGGCTGGATCCCCGTGGGCCCGGAGCGTGCAGCATCGCTGCTCCGGGCCCACGGGGTACTCCTCGAAGTGGTTCCGCCCGTTGCAGTGCACTCTCGGACAGGCCTCGGACCCCGGGTTCAGGCCCTGCCGCGCACATGCGTTTGACGATTCGGCAACGCTACGCGTGTAGACAGCCCTCAGGCGCGATAACTTCACCCCGCCCCCCAGGGGCTGTCCGACCATCCCGCGTGGGCGACCCGCCCACTGACCCACGCGGAACAGTCAGTCATCCTCTGTCCCTCCGCCTCCCGCTCCTGTCCGGCCAAGGAGAGTGCGTCATCAACGCGTCCAGCAGTCCCCCCGCCGTAGAACTGCACGGCATCACCAAGCGTTTCCCCGGCGTCGTCGCCAACCACGACATCGGCATCACCGTCCACAAGGGCACGGTCCACGCCCTCGTCGGCGAGAACGGTGCCGGCAAGTCCACCCTGATGAAGATCCTCTACGGCATGCAGAAGCCGGACGAGGGCACCATCGCCGTGGACGGCGAGCAGGTCTCGTTCAGCAACCCGGGCGACGCCATCGCGCGCGGCATCGGCATGGTGCACCAGCACTTCATGCTCGCCGACAACTTCACCGTCCTGGAGAACGTCGTCCTCGGCGGCGAGAAGCTGCACGGCATCGGAGCCGCCGCCCGCCAGAAGATCCAGGAGATCTCCGACGCGTACGGCCTGGGAGTCCGGCCCGACGCGCTCGTCGAGAACCTCGGGGTCGCCGACCGGCAGCGCGTGGAGATCCTCAAGGTCCTCTACCGCGGCGCCCGCATCCTCATCCTGGACGAGCCGACCGCGGTGCTCGTCCCGCAGGAGGTGGACGCGCTCTTCGCCAACCTCCGCGAGCTCAAGGCCGAGGGCCTCACCGTCATCTTCATCTCGCACAAGCTCGGCGAGGTCCTCTCGGTCGCCGACGAGATCACGGTGATCCGGCGCGGTACGACGGTGGGCACCGCCGACCCGGCCCACACCACGACCAAGCAGCTCGCCGAGCTGATGGTCGGCAGCGAACTGCCGTCGCCCGAGACCCGCGAGTCCACGGTGACGGACGAGCCGATGCTCCGCGTCGAGGGCCTCTCCCTCAGCATGACGGACCCGGACGGAGTCGTCCGTGACGTCCTGTCCGACGTCGGCTTCACCATCCACAGGGGCGAGATCCTCGGCATCGCGGGCGTCGAGGGCAACGGGCAGACCGAGCTGATCGACGCACTCATCGGGATGAAGTCCGCGGACAGCGGAGTGATCACCCTGGGCGACCAGGACATCTCCCGCGTGCCCACCCGCAAGCGGCGCGAGAGCGGTATCGGCTACATCCCCGAGGACCGGCACCGGCACGGAGTCCTGCTGGACGCCCCGCTCTGGGAGAACCGCATCCTCGGCCACGTCACCGAGAAGCCCAACAGCCGCGGCTTCCTGCTCGACCCCAAGGCGGCCCGCCACGACACCGTGCGGATCGTGCGCGAGTACGACGTCCGCACCCCCGGCATCGAGGTCACGGCCGCCTCGCTCTCCGGCGGCAACCAGCAGAAGCTGATCGTCGGCCGCGAGATGAGCCACTCCCCGAAGCTCCTGATCGCCGCCCACCCCACCCGCGGCGTGGACGTCGGCGCCCAGGCGCAGATCTGGGACCAGATCCGCGAGGCCCGCCGTGAAGGACTCGCCGTCCTGCTCATCTCGGCGGACCTGGACGAGCTCATCGGGCTCTCCGACACCCTGCGCGTCATGTACCGCGGACAGCTCGTCGCGGACGCCGACCCCGCCACCATCACCCCCGAGGAACTGGGCTCGGCCATGACCGGTGCCGCCGCAGGTCACCTCGACGCAGCACCGGAGGACGAGGCCTGATGAAGAAACTCGACAAGGACCGGCTGATCCTCGGCTTCGCCGGACCGGCACTCGCCCTGGTCGTCGCCTTCGTGCTCAGCACCCTGGTGCTGCTCGTGTCGAACCGCGACCCCTTCGAGCTGTACCGGCTGCTGTTCGAGCAGGCGTCGTACTCCGACGTCCAGGTACTGATCATCAACCAGGCCGGCACGTACTACCTCGCCGCTCTCGCGGTCGCGGTCGGCTTCCGGATGAACCTCTTCAACATCGGCGTCGACGGCCAGTACCGCCTCGCGGCGATGATGGCCGCACTCGTCGGCGCGAGCGTCGACCTGCCCGGACCGTTCCAGATCGCCCTGATCGTCATCGTGGCGATGCTGGTGGGCGCGTTCTGGGCGGGCATCGCGGGCATCCTCAAGACGACCCGGGGAGTGAGCGAGGTCGTTTCGACGATCATGCTCAACTCCATCGCGACGTCGCTGATCGCCTGGCTGATCCTGCCGAAGAACTTCGGTGAGCAGGCGGCCGGGTCCAACAACCTCACGACGGGCGACATCGCCGAGTCCGGCTGGTTCCCGGGACTGTCGCTGGGCCCCGAGTCCGGCGAGATCTACGGCTTCACCTTCGTCGCCGCCGGCTGCGGCCTCGTGTACTGGTTCGTCCTCAACCGCACCCGCTTCGGCTTCGACCTGCGGGCCACCGGCGCCAGTGAGAGCGCCGCCCAGGCCTCCGGTGTGGACGCCAAGCGGATGATCCTCACGTCCATGCTGATCTCCGGCGCGGTCGCCGGTCTGGCGGGCATGCCGACGCTGCTCGGCGACACCCACACGTACAGCCTCGACTTCCCGGTCGGCATCGGCTTCACCGGCATCACGATCGCCCTGCTCGGCCGCAACCACCCCGTGGGCATCGCGCTCAGCGCCCTGCTGGTCGCGTTCCTGGACAAGGCGTCCTCCCCGCTCGACCAGTTCGGGTTCGAGAAGGAGATCGCCACGATCATGCAGGGCCTGATCGTGATCTCCGTCGTCATCAGCTACGAACTGGTCCGCCGGTACGGGACCCGCCGTCAGCAGCAGAAGGTCGGCGAAGAGCTCGCCGCCGGCCACGCCCTCACGACCGAGAAGGAGGCGGCCCTGTGAGCACCAGCAAAGTCTCCGCCGCACGCGTCGCCCCCAAGAAGGGCGGCGGCCGCAGGCTCTCCCTGCCCGTCGTCCTGCTGATCATCGCCGGCGCGCTCGCCCTCGTCTCGCTGGTCCGCCTCATCAGCGGCGCGAACGACATCACGTCCGTGGGCCAGGTCGCCGGCGCCCTCGAACTGGCCGTTCCCATCGGCCTGGCCGGCCTCGGCGGCCTGTGGGCCGAGCGGGCCGGCGTCGTCAACATCGGGCTCGAAGGCATGATGATCCTCGGCACCTGGTTCGGTGCCTGGGCCGGATTCCAGTGGGGCCCGTGGGTGGGCGTCCTGTTCGGCATCATCGGTGGCGCGCTCGGCGGTCTGCTGCACGCGGTCATGACGGTCACGTTCGGCGTGAACCACATCGTCTCCGGTGTGGCGATCAACATCCTCGCCGTCGGCGTCACCCGTTACCTCTCGAACTTCACCTTCGCCGACGAGCCGGGCGGCTCCTCCAAGCAGTCCCCGCGCGTGGACGAGATCGACAAGATCACCATCCCGGGACTCTCCGACTGGTTGCAGGACCTCCAGCAACACCACTGGTTCTTCGTCTCCGACCTCGCCGGCATCATCGGCGGCCTCGTGACCGGGCTGTCCCTGCTGACCGTCGTCGCCCTGCTGCTGATCCCCGTCACCTGGTGGGTGCTGTGGCGCACGGCGTTCGGCCTGCGGCTGCGCTCCTGCGGCGAGAGCCCGGTGGCCGCCGAGACCCTCGGCGTGAACGTCTACAAGTACAAGTACATCGCCGTCGTCATCTCCGGCGGACTGGCCGGTCTCGGCGGTGCCTTCCTCTCCATCGTCGCCACCAGCATCTACCAGGAGGGCCAGACCGGCGGGCGCGGATACATCGGTCTCGCCGCGATGATCTTCGGTAACTGGATGCCGGGCGGCATGGCCCTGGGTGCCGGACTCTTCGGCTTCACCGACAGCCTCAAGCTGCGCGGCGGTGCCGAGAACGTGCACGCGATGCTGCTGCTCCTGGCGATCCTGCTGGTGCTCGTCGCCTTCTGGCAGCTGTACCGGAAGAAGTACGTGTCCGTGGTGATCTCGGCCGCCTGCTCCGCGCTGCTGTTCACCTGGTACGCGCTGACGGACCAGGTTCCGAGCCAGTTCGTCGACGCGGCCCCCTACGTCACCACGCTCCTCGTGCTCGCGCTGTCGTCGCAGCGGCTGCGGATGCCCAAGGCGGACGGCGTGCCGTACCGCAAGGGCGAGGGCAAGTGACCACGGGCGTCATGACCGAGGCCGGCTGGGAAGCCCTGCGGACGGCCGCCCGGGACGCGATGTCCCGGGCGTACGCCCCGTACTCGGGCTACCCGGTCGGCGTCGCCGCCCGGGTCGACGACGGCCGCACGATCACCGGCTGCAACGTCGAGAACGCCTCGTACGGCATCGGGCTGTGCGCCGAGTGCGGACTGGTCTCCCAGCTGCACGCCACCGGCGGCGGCCGGCTGACCCACTTCACCTGCGTGGACGGCTCGGGCGAGATCCTGGTGCCGTGCGGCAGGTGCCGGCAGCTGCTGTACGAGTTCGGCGGACCGGAACTCGTCCTGGAGACCCCGGACGGCCTGCGCACGCTCGACGAGATGCTGCCGCAGGCGTTCGGACCGGCGCACCTCGGCTGAGCACCTTTCGCCTCCACCCGCCGGACGGGCCCGCACACCGCGGGCCCGTCCGGCGTCTCTCTCCCTCTCTATGCGCGTAGAGTCAACGGGACTCATGCGTGCTCATCGCGTACGTACGTACCGGCCGGAAGGACTCCAGACCATGGACGCCATCTCCGTCATCCGCACCAAGCGGGACCGAGGCGAGCTGACCCCCGAGCAGATCGACTGGGTCATCGACGCGTACACCCGCGGCGAGGTCGCCGACGAGCAGATGTCCGCACTGGCCATGGCGATCCTCCTGAACGGCATGAACCGCACGGAGATCGCCCGCTGGACCGCCGCCATGATCGCCTCCGGCGAGCGGATGAACTTCGACGCGCTCTCCCGCCCCACCACCGACAAGCACTCCACCGGCGGCGTCGGCGACAAGATCACCCTGCCCCTCGCCCCGCTGGTCGCCGCCTGCGGCGCCGCCGTACCGCAGCTCAGCGGCCGCGGCCTCGGCCACACCGGCGGCACGCTCGACAAGCTTGAGTCCATCCCCGGCTGGCGCGCCCACCTCTCGAACGCCGAGATGCTGGACGTCCTCGACACCACCGGCGCCGTGATCTGCGCGGCAGGCGACGGCCTGGCCCCCGCCGACAAGAAGCTGTACGCGCTCCGCGACGTCACCGGCACCGTCGAGGCCATCCCGCTCATCGCCAGCTCGATCATGTCCAAGAAGATCGCCGAAGGCACCGGCGCACTCGTCCTGGACGTCAAGGTCGGCTCCGGCGCCTTCATGAAGACCATCGAGGACGCCCGCGAACTGGCCTCCACCATGGTCGCGCTGGGCACCGACAGCGGCGTGCGCACGGTCGCCCTGCTCACCGACATGGCCACCCCTCTCGGCCTCACCGCGGGCAACGCCCTGGAGGTCCGCGAATCCGTGGACGTCCTGGCCGGCGGCGGCCCGAAGGACGTCGTCGACCTCACCCTGGCCCTCGCCCGCGAAATGCTGGACGCGGCCGGACTCAAGGACGCCGACCCGGAGAAGGCCCTCGCGGACGGCTCCGCGATGGACGTCTGGCGCCGGATGATCTCCGCCCAGGGCGGCGACCCGGACGCCGCGCTCCCGGTCGCCCGCGAACAGCACGTCGTCACGGCCACCGCCTCCGGCGTCCTGACCCGCCTGGACGCCTACGACATCGGCGTGGCCGCCTGGCGCCTCGGCGCGGGCCGCGCCCGCAAGGAGGACCCGGTCCAGGCCGGCGCCGGCATCGAACTGCACGCCAAGCCGGGCGACGAGGTCACGGTCGGCCAGCCACTGCTGACGCTGCACACGGACACCCCGGAGAAGTTCGAGTACGCACTCAAGGCCCTGCCCGACGCATACGACATCGCCCCGACGGGCACCCCGTTCGCCGCCACCCCGGTGGTGCGGGAACGTATCGCCTGACCTGCGGTTTCCTCGTACGGATGAACGGGACCGGCGGACTGCCGCCGGTCCCGTTCAGCGTGCTGGACTCGGTGACGCACCGAGAGGAGACCGCTGTGGGCGCAGCCACCGCCGCCACCCCGCCCGGGCCGTGACCAGGACCGGGACGACCTCGTCCGGATCCGGGAGGAGACGGACGTGCCCGAGGGCTGCAAGGTGGAGATCATTGAGCGGATCGTCACCGTGTCGCCGGCGCCGTCCAAGGACCAGAACCTCTGGCACTCCGGCCGCCCCGCCGCCACGCTGTACGGGGAACCCGGAGACGGGACGTACCGGGTGCTCGACACGGTCGAGTACGGCGGCAGGCTGGCACTCCCGGCGCCCTTCGGCCCGGACCTGGACACCGGGGCCTTCCCCGTGAGTTGAGAAGCGCGGCGTCACCGCGATGAGTTCTGGCCGCGGACACGGTCTCCTTGGCATGGATCCCTTGTCGCCGACGGCGCTCGTCGTCACAGGCCGCGTCACCCGGGCCGGTGTTCCGCGCCTCTGCGCCGAACTCGAAGCGATACTCGCCGCCTCCCGGGCCGCCGTGGTGGACTGCGACGTGGGCGGGATCGAGCGCTCGGACCTGGCCGCAGTGGAGGCGATCGCCCGTCTGTCGCTGGTCGCCCGCAGAGCGGACAGGCGGTTGCGGCTGCGCGGGGTGTCCCCGGAACTCCAGTCGCTGCTGGACCTGCTGGGGCTGGCCGATGTGGTGGGGCTGGCGGTGGGGGAGTGAGGCGGGTGTGGTGCCCGGACCGGGCGGACGGCCGTGCGGCCGGGCGGGGAGCCCGGGCGCACGGCCGTCCGGTGACGCGGCTGGGGGTCAGAGTCTGTCGAGGGTGAAGTCGACGGTGGTGGTCCGGCCCTTGTTGATGGTGACCACCCGGAACTGCGGCTTGAACCCGTCCTTGGCCACCTGCACCGCGAGCGAGTTGAGGCTCCTGTCGAGCCACAGCCCGTAGCGGCCGGCCGCGTCGGTCCTCAGGGTGTAGCTGACCGGGCCGCACCCCTTCTTCTGCGACCACCGTCCGCAGATCTGGACGACGGTCCCGCCCACCGGCGCGCCGCCGGAGTCGGTGACGGTCCCGGCGACCTTGCCCCAGGAGGCGGGCGGGGCCACGTGCATCGTCACGGCCACCCCGTCATTCGTGTACGGGGTGTCGGTGCCGACGTCGAGGACGGCGGCGAAGTCACCGGGCTGGGTGATGCCGGTGGTGTCGCCGGTGACGCGGACCGTGACCGTCCTGCCGGGCGCGAGGTCGAACTCGGAGGTGTCCTCGGTCAGCCACGCGACGTCCCCGCCGCACTGGTCGTAACCGGGCAGCGTCTCGCCGTACGCGACGGGCTTGAACCCGCCGGTCGTGCCGCCGGCCTTGTAGATCCCGCACGCCGCTCCGCCCCGGTAGACGGAGTTGTTCGAGTTCGGCAGCGCGGTCCACCGGTCGGCCGCGACGTCGTAGGAGAAGCCCTGGTTGGTCACGGACTTGCCGCCGTTGACGGCACCGCCCATGACCTGGAGCCCGCCGTTCGCGACCGCCGACGCGGCCCCCCACGCGTCGACCGGCAGCGCTGCCCGCTGGGTCCAGGTGTCGGTGCCCGGCACCCACGCGAAGGTCGCGGTCGTCGGCTTGTCGGCGTCGGCGTTCACGCCACCGGCGCAGACCACCTCGCCCCCGACTCCGCCGCAGGCGGTGAAGGCGACCGGGCTCGGGTACGCGGGCTCCGTGGCCCAGCTGTCCGCGGCCGGGTCGTAGCTGTAGACCGCCTTCGAGGTCGGCGTGCAGCCGCCGGTGGTGCAGCCGCCGACGACGTACAACTTGCCCTTGAGTACGGCGGTCCCGGCCACACTGAGCGCGGCCGGCATGTCCGCCACCCGGGCCCAGGTGTTGTCGGCCGGGTGGTAGGCGTAGGTGCGCCTGCTGGTGTCGCCGGAGGCGTTCCAGCCGCCCGCGACGTAGAGCGTGCTGCCGACGAAGCCGGCCGAGGTGCCGTTGAGCGGCTCCGGCAGGTCGGCGACCGAGGTCCAGGACCCGCCGGCGGAGTCGTGGACGCGGACGGAGGCGTAGGACGCCGAGCCGCTGCTGCCGCCGATGACGTAGAGCTTGCCGCCGTGCGAGACGACCGCGTTGTCCATCACCGGAGCGGGGAGGTCCGCCATCGGTGTCCACGGCGCCGCGGCCGGCTCCAGGGAGTCCGCGTCCTTCGTCTGCGCGGACTCCTTCGCCGCGGCTGCCGCGGGAGCGGCGTAGCTCGTGTCGGCCGGCAGCACCATGGCCGGGGCACCGGAGACGGTCCTGCCGTTCTCGGCCATCGGCGTGGTCCCGGCCTCGGACTCCTCCAGCTTCACGTGCACCGGCTCGGTGCCGTCGTTACCGAAGGTCACGGTCCTGGACGGCGACGTCGTGGATTTCGTCTGCCCGATCTGCCCGCTCAACTCGACCGAGGCGGCGTCCACCGTCAGATGTCCGGCGCCGAGGTCGAAGTCGTGCCGTGTCACGCCGTCGGCGGCGATGCCGAGGCCGGCCTTCTGCGGCGTGTAGCGGCCGTCCGTCGCGGTGAACCCGGCGTTCCCGGTCCGGGTCGTGAAGAGCGAGAAGTACCCGTCGGGGAGGTTCGGGTCGTCCGGCGTGGCCGTGGTGACACCGAACTCGGCGCCGTCGGCGTCGCTCGTGACGGTGGCTCCGGTGAGCGGGTCACCGGTGTTCCGGTCGCGTACGACGCCGGCGACCAGGCCGCCGGGGGTGGCCGCACAGGACCGGCCCCGGCCGATGATGACGTTGTCGAGCTCCCACCACGCGCCTGCGTACCCGGTGAAGTGGAACCGGACCTGCACCTGCGACTGTCCGGCGGCTTCCGGCAGCGGAAGGTCGACGTGACCGCGGACGCTGGTGATGCTCGTCTTCTTCCATACGTTGGTCCAGGTCAGACCGCCGTCGATGCTGTAGTCGATCATTCCGGTCTGGCCGCCGACGCCGTTGTAGTCGGTGTCGAAGCCGATGCTCGGACTGTCCACGCCGCCGAGGTCGATCAACGGCGACACCAGGCTGGTGTCCTGCCCGGCGCCGGTCTTGTAGTAGTCCGAGTCGACGATGGCGAAGTTGCCGCTGCCGCCGGTGTGGTTGTTGGCCTTCCCGGGATCGTTGAAGGCCCAGGTCTGGCCGTTGCTCTTGGCGTCGGTGACGGTCCAGCCGTGCTGCGGGGTCTTGTCCTTCCAGCCCTCGAAGTCGGTGCCGGTGCCGTCGTAGGCCCAGCCGTAGCCGGTGGCGTAGCACGTCTTCCTGTCGATGCCGAGCCCGATGTCGGCGGTGGCCGCGCCGCTGCCGTCGGTCAGATCGACCGGTACGTCGGCCGGCAGGTATCCGGCCAGGTCGGCCGCGGTGGCGTGCAGCGTGTAGTCCGACCCGGTGGGCAGCGACAGCGAGTAGCGGCCGGTGTAGGGGTCGGAGTAGACCACCTGGTCCGGGTGGCCGGCGAGCGTGATCCTGGCGCGCACGGGCCATCCGTGGCCGGACGCGTCGGTGACGGTGCCGGACACCGTCCGGGTGGCGATCCTGCTCATCGCGACGTCGTTGGTCACCTGCTCGTCGACGGTGACGTGGACTCCGGCCGCGGTCTTCGACCCGTAGCCGAACGTCGAGGCGGTCACCGAGTAGGCGCCCGCCGGTGCGTGCAGGTCGTAGTGGCCGTCCTTCCCGGTGGTCGCGGTGAAGACGGGGCCGTCCGTGCTGTCCGTGGCGGTGGCCCGGAGGGTGACACCGGACAGCGGGTCCCCGCTCTCGGCGTCGGTGACGGTCCCGACGATCTCACCGGTCTCGCCCTGTGTCAGTCCCGCGACGCCGTACGGCGTGCCGAGGCCGGTCGGCCCGTCCCAGCCGGGCCCCGCCTGGCAGAGCTCGGTGCCGCACGGGCCGTTGGCTCCGGCGGTGACGTCGGTGAACTGCGACGTGGCCGCGTAGGGGTACGACGCCGGGTAGGTGTCCGGCGTCGGCGTGCCGGCCAGGGCGTACATGCCCGCGATCAGCGGCGCGGCCAGTGAGGTCCCGCCGTACTGCGACCAGCCGGACTGGCCGACCGTGTTGTAGACGCCGATGCCGGTGGCCGGGTCGGCGTCGGCGGATATGTCCGCGGTCGCCTTGCGCGCTCCGCACGAGGTGGCGGTGGACTGCTGCCACTGCGGCGCCGGTTCGTAGAGCGAACAGCCCGAACCGCCGCCCGGGCCCCCGCGCACGGTGCCCCAGGCCGATTCGGTCCAGCCGCGGGCGGTGCTGCTGTCCCTGGTCAGGTTCGTGCCGCCGACGGCGGTCACGTTCGGGTTGGTCGCCGGCCAGGACTGGACGTTGCCGGTGTCGCCCGCGGAGACGGTGACGGCGATGCCCGGGTGGTCGTAGTAGCGGTCGAAGGCCGTCGCGCTCGACGTCTCGCCGTCGACGCCGTAGGAGTTCGAGATCGCGACCACGCCGGGCCTCCCGGCGGCGGTCGCGACCGCCGTACCGAGGTCGTCGAGGCCCGCCGAATCACCCTGTACGAGCAGGAGGTTGCACCTGGGGCACACGCTCGACACGGCGTCGAGGTCGAGCGCGGTCTCCACGCTCCAGCCGGCGTTGTCCGGCGGGTAGTCCGTGCCGCCGCGCTGATCGATCTTGGTGAAGCAGCCGTTCGCGGTGGTGCAGGCGGGCAGGCCGTAGTAGCTGCGGTAGACCGCCAGGTCGGCTTCGGCCGTGGAGTAGCCGTAGGCGTCCACGATCGCGACCGTCATGCCCTCGCCGCCGTCGGGCAGCTTGTAGGCCTGTTGCAGCGCTGCCGGGCTCGTCGCCGTGATCGGTGGCGCGGAGGCCTCCTGCAGCGTCCGGCCGGCCGTGTCGGCCAGGCCGACCGCGAAACAGCGCGCGACCGGCACCGGCGCACTCCGCTCCTCGGCGGTGAGCGAGGCGCAGTCCGCCGGCTCGTAGCGTGGATCGGCCACGGGCACCGGATCCGTCGACGACGATCCGCCCGGATCCGATGTGCGGGGCATCGCGGTGCTCGGAAGAGCGGCGGTGAGCGACAGCCCGGACACCACCAATCCGATCACCAGCAGTCCCGTCAGCCAACGCCAAGCCCGTCGTGCCACGCCCCACCACGCTCCTCAGAGAGTCTCGACGGCGAGACGGTTCCACGACCTGACGTGCCCATCAAGAGGATGTACGTTGCCGGTTGAGGACACCTGACCTGAAGAGGATGGGCCGGAATGTGGGAAGCGGTGGGCATCGGTGATCTCGATGCGCGGGTCTACGAAGCCCTGGTGAGGTGCCGTCACGCGGACGCTTCCACGCTCGCCGCGGAGTTGGCGTTGCCGCGGGGCCAGATCGTGCGGACTCTGGCCGCCCTGACCGCCCAGGGGCTGGCGACCCGGCTGCCGGGCCGCCCCGCACGGTTCGCCGCGGTGGCGCCCGACGCGGCCGCGGCCCCGCTGATCGCGGGCCGCGAGTACGAACTGCTGCAACTGCGCGAGCACGTGCAGGGCTTGTCCGAGATCCATCGCCGGGCGGCCGCCACCTGGCAGCACCCGGCCGACCTGGTCGAGGTCATCGAGGGCCGCGCGAACGTGCGCAAGAAGATCACCATGCTCCACCAGGAGGCACGGGAGCAGATCTGCCTCTTCGACCGGCCGCCGTACGTCGGCGAGGACAGCGAGTACGAGGCACAGGGCCTGGACGTCCGCAAGGTCGAGTTCCGGGTCGTCTACGACCGGTCCGCGATCGCGCTGCCGGGCCGCATCGAGGAGATCTGGAAGAGCGTCCGCCGCGGAGAGCGGGCCCGCGTCGGCGAGGTGCCGATGAAGATGCTGCTGTGCGACGGCCGCAAGGCCCTCATCCCGGCGGGCAGCGCCGACGCGTCCTACCTGATCCACGCATCGGCGTTACTGGACGCGATGTGCGCGCTCTTCGAGGCGGTCTGGAACCGGTCCATCCTGCTGGCCAACGTGGACGCGTCCACCGCCGGCCCGGCTCTCGACAGCGGGGACGAGGACCTGATGGGCATGTTGGCCGCCGGGCACACCGACGACAGCATCGCGCGCACCTTCGGCTGGAACGTCCGCACCGTGCGCCGCCACATCCACCGGCTGGGCGAGCAGGTGGGCGCCCGTACCCGCTTCCAGCTGGGCATGGAGGCCGCCCGCCGGAAGTGGATCTGACCGGGGCGCGGGCCGGACGGGGGCGGTCGCGGAGGCCCTCCGCGGCGGGGCAGGGCGCCGCGCCGGGCGCCGTCGCCTCAGCCGCCGGCGACCGCGTGGTCGCAGACCACCCGGCTGAGCCGGGCCTGCCCGTCGGGCCCCACGACCGAGGCCTTCCCCGGGAAGGCCGTGGCCGACGGATCCGGCGCCGGGGACCGCAACGCCCCCGCCGCCGCGCAGTCGGACTCCGGCTGCGGACCCGGCTCCGCGCCGGAGGCGGGCGGCACGACGCGGGCCGGGCCCGACGTCGCCGCCGGCTCACCGACCCACTGCGTGATCCCCCATCCCGCGACGGCCAGCACCACCCACCCGGCCACCAGCCCGTGCACCAGCCGGGGCCTCACGCGGCGTCGGCCTCCAGATGATCCGGCAGCCCGAACAGCGGGAACCAGCGCGGGGTGTCCAGGAAGCAGTGCATTCCCGTGATCGCCCCGTCCTGGATGTCGATGACCTGCACGGCCCACGGCACGAACCCGGGCCCGTCAGGGTTCGGCTTGTAGTGCGCGAACGCCGGGGTGCCGTTCGCCGACGTGGCGACCAGCCGGGAGCCCGCGCAGGACGCGCCGATCGACGTCATGAACCCCGCGATGTCGTCGTGCCCCTGCAGCCAGAGGTCGAACGGCGGCATGGTCATCACGGCGTCCTCGTGGAGGAGCGCGGTCAGGGCCTTCATGTCGTAGCCCTCGAACGCCGCCACATACCGCTCCAGGAGCTTGCGCTGCTCCTCGTCGAGCGGGTCCGCCGCGTCGGCGGTGGCGGCGTCGCCCTGGTGATCGGTCAGCGTGGCCCGCGCCCGCTGGAGGGCGCTGTTGACCGAGGCGACCGAGGTGTCGAGCAGCTCGGCGACCTCGGCCGCCTTCCACGCCAGCACCTCGCGCAGGATCAGTACGGCACGCTGCTTCGGCGGCAGGTGCTGGAGCGCGGCGACGAACGCGAGCCGTACCGACTCGCGCGCCACGGCGGCCTCCGCCGGGTCCGCGACCGACGGCAGGATCCGCCCGTCCGGCATCGGCTCCAGCCAGGTGTTCTCCGGCAGCGGATTGAGCGCGGCCTGCGCGAGCGGCGTCGGGCCGGACAGATCGACGGGCCTGGCCCGCTTGTTGCCCGCGTTGAGCATGTCCAGGCAGACGTTCGTCGCGATGCGGTAGAGCCAGGACCGCAGCGACGAACGTCCCTCGAACTTCTCGATGTTGCGCCACGCGCGCACCAGCGTGTCCTGGACCGCGTCCTCCGCCTCGAAGGCCGAGCCGAGCATCCGGTAGCAGTACCCGGTCAGCTCGACCCGGTGTCCCTCCAGACGACTGTCGATATCGGTCGTCGCCGCCGTCAGATCAGTCATCGCTCCCGCTCACCCCTGTTGCGCCGTGACACCGCTCACTTCAGCACTTCGGAAGCTACCGCAGCGCACTGACAACGGGGGCGGGAAGAGCAGAAGCGGTCACGTTCCGGGCTTGCGCCCGTACACGTACACGTCGTCGCCGTTCTTCAACAGGTTCCAGTATGACTTCGCGTCGGCGGTGCGCATGTTGACGCAACCGTGCGACCCCGGCGGGTTCCACATCTTCACGCCCACCGCGTGGAACGCCTGCCCGCCGTCGAAGAACTGCGAGTACGGCATCGCCACGTGGTAGAGCGACGAGACGTGGTTCTTGTGCTTCCAGTAGATCTTCTTCGCACCGGTCCGGGTCTCGTACCCGTCCCGTCCGGTGCGCACCGGCACCGGCCCGAACCGCAGCTTGCTGCCGTCCTGGATCCAGGTGATCTGCCGGGTCAGGTCCACGCACGCGATGCGCCCCTTGTTCGTGGGGCACTTCTTCGCCTTGTTCGGGGTCTTCCCGGCCGCCTTCTGGGCGGCGAGCGTCTGCATGGTGCGCCAGGTGACGGGCCCGGCGTATCCGATGGTGGGCGTGACCCCGTACTTGCTCTGGAACGAGCGGAT
Organism: Streptomyces sp. NPDC091416; assembly: GCF_044756845.1. NCBI lineage: Bacteria > Bacillati > Actinomycetota > Actinomycetes > Kitasatosporales > Streptomycetaceae > Streptomyces > Streptomyces sp. NPDC091416. Next base: position 724,812 of record NZ_JBIVTU010000001.1, on the reverse strand, counting down.
CGCCTTGCAGTCGGCCGCCGACTGCTTGCCGTCCACCTTCAGGTGCAGGTACTTCTCGACCTGCTTCTGGTACGGCCCCCGGGACGTCGTGCACGACGCCGCCTGGGCCGTGCCCCCGGTGCCGAGCACGAACGCCGGAACCGCGGTCAGACCGGCGACGGCCAGCGCGAGCCCGCGCCGCGTCCGCGCGGCCCCTGCGTTCCGTATCTTCCCCATGACACCCATAACCGCCAACTCCCCTTCGCGCACAGTGCGGTGATTCCGCCTGCTAGACGCGCGTCGGGGAGTGGAAGGTTGTGCGCCGAATGTCTCAGTTCTGTACGGACACCATGGCTGACGCCCGCACCCGCTGGGCGCGGGCCGCCCGGGTCCCGTACAGCGTGATCGATACGACCCCGAGGACGGCGGCCAGTCCCAGCGCGACCGTGCCCGCCCAGCCCCCGGCGTGGAAGGCGACCGCGCCGAGCGTGCCGCCCGCGCTGGAGCCCAGGTAGTACGCCGACTGGTAGAGCGCCGACGCCTGGGCGCGGCCCGTGGTGGCGGTGCGGCTCACCGAGGACGAGGCGACCGCGTGCCCGGCGAAGAAGCCGGCCGTGATCAGGACCAGGCCCAGCAGCACGGCGGCCAGCTGGTCGGCCAGCGAGAGGAGCAGACCGGCGGCCGTGGTGGAGACGGCGAGGTACAGCGCGCCCCGGCGCCCCAGCCGGGCGACGAGCCTGCCCGCGGCCGCGGAGGACACCGTGCCGACCAGATAGACGAGGAAGATCGACCCGACCACACCCTGGGGGAGGTTGAACGGCGCCTCGACGAGCCGGTAGCCGATCACCGTGTAGACCGCGCCGAACACCGTCATGAACAGTGCGCCGATCGCGTACAGCCGGCGCAGCAGCGGATCGGCGAGATGCGCGCCGACCGTCCTGGCGAGGGCCTTCGGGTTCAGCGAACCGGGCGTGAAGTTCCGGGCCCTCGGGATCATGAAGTGGAAGACGACGGCGCACGCCACGGCCAGCAGCCCGACCGCGCCGAGCGCGGCCCGCCAGCCCCACGCCTGGGCTACCCAGCCGGTGAGGATCCGCCCGCTCATCCCGCCGATGCTGTTGCCGGCCACGAACAGTCCGATCGCGGCGACGAGCGCCTTCGGCCGGACCTCCTCCGCCAGGTACGCCATCGCGGAGGCGGGCAGACCGGCGAGCGCCGCGCCCTGGACCGCGCGCAGCGCGATCAGCCAGCCGAGCGAGGGCGCGAACGGTACGAACAGTCCCACGGTCACCGCGACCACCAGCGAGGCCGTCATCATCTGCCGCCGCCCGAACCGCTCGGACAGCGCGCTCATCGGCAGCACGCACAGCGCCAGCGCGCCCGTCGCGGCGGACACCGTCCAGCTCGCCTGCCCGGCCGTGGCGCCGAAGGACGCGGAGACGGCGGGCAGCAGGGCCTGGGTGGAGTAGAGGAGCGCGAAGGTCGCGACACCGGCGGCGAAGAGCGCGAAGCTCATCCGGCGATAGCCGGGTCGACCGGGTTCGAGCCGGTCGGACGTGCTGGGTGCGACGGGTGCGGGGGACGACTGGGGCGAGGCGGCCACGATGAGGGTGGACGCCCCGGTACTGGCAGGAGGCATGCCACGAACGTATGCCGCCGCCTTTCATGCGTCCAATGCACAAACACGCGATAATCAATCCCATGGCGCATCAGCACAGCTCACAGCCTCGGCTGTCACCAAGCAGTTACGAAGAAGACATCCGCGCGGTCCTCGCGCCGCGCCTGGCGTACTTCGAGGCCGTCGCCCGTCACGAACACGTGACCCGCGCCGCACACGAGCTCGGCGTCCCGCAGTCCACGCTCTCGCGCGCCATGGTCCGCCTGGAACAGGACCTGGGTGTGGCGCTGTTCGCCCGCAAGGGCCGCACGGTCTCCCTGACCCCCGCGGGCCGCACCTTCCTCGGCTCGGCGGAGCGGGCACTCGCGGAGGTCGAGAAGGCCGCCGACTCGGTACGGGCCGACGCCGACCCCACCGCCGGCAAGGTCGCCTTCGGCTTCCTCCACACGATGGGCTCGGAAACCGTCCCCGCCCTGATCCGCGCCTTCCGCGTCGACCACCCCCGGGTCCGCTTCCAGCTCGTCCAGAATTACGGCGAAGCCATGATCGAACGCCTCCGCGCGGGCGGCCTCGACCTCTGCCTCACCTCACCGGTCCCGGACGCCCCGGACCTCGTGACCCGCCGCCTGGACGAACAGCGCCTGCGCCTGGTCGTCCCCGAGGACCACCGCCTGGCCACCCGCCGCCGCATCCGCCTGGCGGAGGCCGCCGACGAAACCTTCGTCACCCTGGAACCCGGCTACGGCCTGCGCCGCATCACGGACGACCTCTGCACGGAGGCGGGCTTCGTGCCCCGCGTCGCCTTCGAGGGCGAGGAGGCGGAGACCCTGCGCGGCCTGGTCGCGGCCGGCCTGGGCGTGGCGCTGCTCCCGCCTCCGGCGGTGGCCCGCCCGGGGGTCGTGGAACTGACGGTGACGGCACCGCGGGCCGCTCGGGAGATCGGCGTGGCCTGGCTGGACGGACACCCGGACACCCCGCCGGTCGCCGCGTTCAAGAAGTTCCTGCTGTCACGACGGGGGAACCTGCTGCCGGACTGAGGGGGCAGTCGGTCAGCGGGTGCGGGATGTGGACGCGTACGCGGTGAAGTCCGCCCACGCCGCGGTGGAGACGGTGAACGGGCGGCGGGCGGTGTCCTTGGAGTCGCGGACGTGGACGGCGTGGGGGCGCAGGGCCACCTCGACGCAGTTGTCGCCGCCGCTGCCGCTGTAGCTGCTCTTGAACCAGGCCAGTTCGGTACTCATAGCGCTCCTAGCATCTGCTTCAGCAGGCCCGCCGAGGCCTCGTGGCTCAGCGCCTGTGAGCGCATCTTGCCATAGCGCTGGAGCATGGCACTGACCACTTTCGGGTCAGTGAGGAGGGTGCTGCTGTCATGCCCTTCGACGTAGCCGAACCAGGTGTGCGAGGGCGCCTCGGCGAGGTACATCTGCCCGTCGATGCCGGAGTGGTCCGGCTGCCTGAGCGGCATGACGAGAACCTCGACGTTGCGGCGCCCACCCTGTGTCAGCAGGTTGTCGATGAGGGCGGACGTGACCTGCGTACCCCCTAACCGGCGTTCCAGGACGGCCTGTTCGATGAGGAACGAGAAGGATGTGCTGGGTCGTCCGGGAAGAAGTTCCTGCCGCGCCAGACGTGCGGCCACCTGTTGCTGGAACGCGTCCTCCGCGAGCGGTGGGAGGCGCCTCTCGAAGACCGCCCGGATGTATCCGTCCGTCTGGAGCAGTCCAGGAACGCCCCGGCACTCGTACGCGTACAGCGTGATCGCCTCCTCCTCGATCCCCGCCCACTGCTGGAACCAGGAGGCGAGCCCGGCCCTCCTGCGCAGACTCCGCGCGGCGGCGCCGAGGACCTTGCCCGCGACCGCCCCCAGGGCCTCTGCCGCGCGCTCCGGAAGGTTCTCCGGCGGGAAACGCTTGCCCTGCTCGATCTTGGCGATGTAGGCGGGTGAGTACTGCACGCGGGGCGCGAAATCCTCCTGCGTGAGACCGGCGGTCTCACGCAGGGCCTTCAGGACGGCCCCGAACGTCCGCAGGCTGTCGGACAGTTCGGGCTCGCCGCCCGTCGTGGTGCTCTCGCGGTCCACCGTCATCGCCGCCCCGTCCTTCGCGCATCGATCAACGCGCACAATGATCACGGACGGTTACCCACCCCGTCCAGAGCGTCAACCCATACAGGTGGATCTGTATGGGCGTCGTTCCTGCTGGAAGCGTGGGGTGAGGCGGAACGCTTGGCGCATGACAGCACTGCAAGCCCAACCGGCCGTAACCGTAAGCGTGTTCGTCCAGCGCTGCTCCGCCACCCGCCTGGGCGCGACCCTCGCGCGGCGTCTGGCCGTGTGGAAGCTCGACGTCTGGGGTGTTCCGTACGGCACGCAGCTCTCCGACACCGTGGCCCTCCTCGTCGCGGAGCTCGCGGCGAACTCGGTCCTGCACGGGCGCGTGCCGGGCCGCGACTTCGAACTGCGGCTCTCGTACGCGTACGGAACCGGAGTCGTACGGATCGAGATCTCCGACACCCACGAGGCCCGCCCGGACCCCGCTGCCGCGCCCCGGTCCGACCCGGAGGCCGATGGGGGCAGGGGTCTGCTCATCGTCGAGGAGATCGCCGCCCGGTGGGGCGTGAGCGACCGGATCGGGCCGGGCAAGACGGTGTGGGCGGAGACGGTGCCGGTTGCCGGGTGAGAGGCCGGGTGCGGACGGAGCGACGCGCGTGGGGCCGTGGGCCTTCCGTGCCGATGCGCCCCCGCCGTACGGCCTCGGGCGCGACGCAGCCCCCGGCCGCCGGGGCCGGAGCGGTGACCCGTGCGCGCGGGCACCCGGTCCGGTCTTCAGCGCGGGCCCTGATCGGAGGCGGCGGCCTCGCGTACGGCCTCGGCGACGGCCTTGAAGTCCTTCTTCAGGATCGCGTCGTGGTTGCTGGCGACCTTCGCGCTGATCTTGATGTGTGCGTTGCGGGCGGCCACGCCGTCGAGGCTGGCGCGGATGAGCTCCTGTTCGTCGCCCTTGCTCCCGAGGGAGTTGCCCGACGCGACCACGTACCGCGCGGGGACGGTGATGCTGTCCAGTACGGGGCCCAGTTCGCGCTCGCGGGCGATCTTGCCGAGTTCGATGTTGCAGTCCGCCATCTGGTCGGCGCTCATGCGCGGGGTCAGGCCCGTCGGGCGCAGCAGCGGCATGAAGAGGTTGAGCCGGCGGAAGGTCTTGCGGATGCGCAGTTCCATGGCGTCGTCCAGCCAGTCGTGCGGCTGGGCGCCTTCGACCATGACGACGCCCAGGGTGCGGGCGGGGTTGCGGGCGGCCCAGTGCGCTGCGACGAACGCTCCGTAGGACCAGCCGACCACGAGTGCCCGGTCGACGCCTCTGGCCGCGAGAACGGCGTCGACGTCCCGTACGGCGGCCTCGAAGGAGTAGTCCGCGGAACGCTTCGACTTCCTTCCGCGGGCCCGCTCGTCGTAGGTGATGTGCCGCCACTGCGGCCCCAGTTCGGCGATGACCGCCCGCCAGTAGCCCTGGGTGGCGAACTGGCCGTTGAGGTAGATCACGGGGGTTCCGGAGCCGCCGGTGTCCGTCACGGCCAGGGCCGTGTCGTCGACCGGCACCATGCCGGTCCACGTCGAACCGGTCGAGGAAGGGCTGTTCTTCGTCATGTGGTTCTCCTGGTCGTGTGTGGTGTGCGTCGTGTACGGCTCTTCGAGGGCCCCGCAGGCGAATCGCGGGCTGGTTGGAGCCGAGGCGGTTGCGCCGCGGGTCCTCAGAGGCTGCGGGCGGTGATGTCGCCGTGGTCGGTGGTCGCCCGGATGTTCAGGCCGGCCGTGGCTCCCTCGGTGTTCTTCAGCGTGTTGTCGACCCGGCCGTAGCCGGTGCCGGCGTCCAGGGTGGCGGAGACGCCGCGGGCGGCGCCGACCGTCACGTCGCCCGTCAGGGTCCGCAGCACGAGCGTGCCGGAGGCGGCCTCGGTGATGTGGATGCTGCCCTTCTGGGTGCTGATCTGCGCGGCGCCGGTGAGGCGGCCGACCGTGATGTCGCAAGCGTGGGCGGTGATGTGCGCGCTCGCGGCCTCGTCGATCCTGACCGTGCCGAGAGCGCCCTCGCAGGTGACGTCGCCGAGTCGTCCGACGCCGCGGAACCCGGCACCGGCCGACTTCGTCTCCACGCGGGAGCCGGCGGGCAGCTGGACGGTCACCTCGATGGACCCGGATGCGCCGAGGACCTGGTTCTTCCCCGCCGGGGTCCTGATCCGCAGCGTGCCGTCGGCGTATTCGACCGAGGTCTGCTCCGCGGCCTTCACGTCCCGGGCCTTGGAGGCGTCGGCGGGCAGGACCGTGACGGTGGTGTCGGCCCGGTCGGCGGCGATGACCTGGACGCGCCCGGCGGCGATGTCGACCAGGGCGGAGACGGCTGCGGGGGTGTCGAACTTCTGCATGATGCTCTCCTCGTGTGCGTTCTTCGTTTCTTACAACGGAAAAGCTACGTTGCGTTCGAAGACCTGGCAACGAGGTTGTTGCGCTCAACTTCCATACGTGCAGGTGGGAATCGGTATTTCGTTGCAATGGATGTGCGGCTAATGCAATGCGTGGAGGGGTGGTCATTGCATTGAGTTGTGGTCGAACGCTACGCTGACGCCCTCACGGACCACGAAGGAGGCGGCGATGCCGGGAGGCAGGCTCACTCAGCAGGAACGGCAGCAGATCGCACTCGGGCTGGCCGACGACCTGGCCTACGCGGAGATCGCCCGGCGTCTCGACCGCCCCACCTCGACGATCACGCGTGAAGTGATGCGCAACGGTGGCCCCGCCGCCTACCGCGCCGATCTGGCCCACCGCGCCACCGAACGCCGCGCCCACCGGCGCAAGCAGGCCCCGCCGCGCGGCCAGGGGGCCCCGGTGCCGGCCGATGGGCGCGACGACGAGGCGGTGCGCGAGTACGAGGAGGCGTTCACCACCCTCCTGATGCAGCAGGGCCTGCCCAGGATGACGGCCCGGGTGCTGACCTGTCTGTTCGTCGCCGACGCGGGCAGCCTCACCGCGGCCGAACTGGTCCAGCACCTCCAGGTCAGCCCGGCATCCGTCTCCAAGGCGATCGGCTTCCTCGAAAGCCAGGGACTCGTCCTGCGGCAGCGCGACGAACGCCGCCGCGAGCGCTACTTCGTCGACGACGACGTCTGGTACCGGTCGACGATCGCCAGTGCCCACGGCAGCGCCCTGATAGCGGAGACCGCGCGTCAGGGCGTCGCCGTCCTCGGGCGCGACAGCCCCGCCGCCGCCCGCCTGGAGAACATCGCCCGCTTCAGCGACTTCATCAGCGAGAGCATTCTCCGCGCCGCGGAACAGGTCCGCGAGATCCTCCACGTGAAACCCGTGCCGGACTCCGGCGGCCACGCCGAACCGGACGCGGACCGCGGCGAGGACGCCGCGCGCCCGCCGGGTGGCCCCGTGAAGGGGTGAGAGCGAGGCGGGGTCAGCTCGGCCGATGTGGGTATCCTGCTGCGGCAGTTGAGTGGTCAGGGCACGTACAAGCGGTGGTAATCGGGGGATGGCATGGCTCGCTTGATCAGGACGCTCGTTCCCGTGCTTGCCCTGGTCGCCGTGACAGCCGGGTGTTCCTCCTCGGACGGCAAGAGCGAACAGCGGCTGACCGAGCAGCGCGAGAGCTACTGCACGCAGCTCGGTGCGTGGCAGGACGCGCGGGCGGAACAGGCGGACGCCGAGACGGAGGGATCGGAGGCGGAGGAAGCGTCGGGGTACGACATGGTCGGGGCCGTCGCCGATGACGTCTTCCTCGCGATGGAGCCGCTCCGGGACGAATCTGTCGGAGGCGGCCGCTCGCTCGCGGAGGCCACGGCGGCGGCGCTGAAGAGCAATGAGAGCGAGGCGGGCGGGCTCGTCGTGCAGTACTGCCAGGACAACGGCTTCGAGACTCAGGTCGGTTGAGCCGCTGACGGCCTGAGGCGGTGTGCCGCGCAGTCACGGAACCGGTCCGATGCGCGGCCTGCCGGAGCCGAACTCCCGTGGAAGCAGCTGTCCTTGGAAGTGAGCTGCGGGCTTTCCGTGAGGGCGGACACGGCCCATGATGGCGGCATGGCTGTCAGCGACGACCTGATCTGGGACGCGGACGACAAGAGCATGCAGATGATTCCGCGACTCCGGCGCATCGGGGTCACGGCCGCCTGCCTCGGCTTTCTCGGTCTGCTGTTCTGGATCGACTCGGACGCCACGTGGGTCCTCTTCGTGGGTGCCTTCTACCTGCTCGGGGAGATCGTGTACTGGGCGTGGGACCGACGGCGTCTGATCGAGGTGCGTCTCGTCCCGGGCGAAGCCGACGGGCCAGCCGGACTCCGCCTCCGCCGGGTCGGCGGACGGACCACCGAACACGACCCCCAGCACGTGGTCCGCGTCCTCCTCATCCACGACAACGTCCTCGACCTGGCCAGTCTCCGCCTGAGCCTGCAGGGCGGGCGGCTCCTCTTCGGACGCCCGGGCCGCCCGCCGGCTCTCACGGCATGGCGCAGTGCATGCCCGGCAGCCGAGGTCGGCGAAAGAGGCGCGCACTGGGGCATGCCGGGAATCCCCGACTGAGGGCTGTCCCGCCAGGAATCGCGGGTCGGCCCCTGGGTGCGTCCGGAGAGCCGTGCCCTGGACCGGCAGATCGGCCTGCGGCTAGGGTCCGCTGATGCCTTCGACAGCCCTGTCCTTGCCTCCCGGCTACCGCTCGCGGCCCGTGAACGCCGACGACATTCCGGCGGTCCACGCGTTGGTCGCGGCCTGCGAACGGGAGGTGTACGGGCGCGTGCGGAGCGACGCCGGTGCCGTCGCCGCCGATCTTTCGCGGCCGGGTCTGGTGCCGGAGTCGGATACCGTGCTCGTCCTCGACCGGGCCGGGAGTCCGGCCGCCTGGGCCTGGGTGGACCGGCGCTCCGAGGTCGACGTGCATCCCGGGCACCGGGGCCGGGGCCTGGGCGCGGCGCTTCTGGACTGGGTGCAGTCGCGGGCGCGGGAGACCGGCTGCGACGGCATCGTGCAGACCGTGCCCGACGCGGATGCCGCAGCCGTCGCGTTGCTGGGCTCACGCGGGTTCAGGCCGCTGGTGACGGCGTGGCAGCTGGAGTTCGCCATGCCGGCCGAACCCGCGGTGCCCGAGCCGCCGACGGGTGTGACGGTGCGGCCGTTCCGCGTCGGCGACGGCCCTGCCGCACACACCCTCGTACAGGACGCGTTCGATGAGTGGCAGCAGCGGCGGCAGGCGTACGAGGAGTGGGCCGCCCATACCGTCGACCGGCCCGCGTTCGCCCCGGCGCAATCGAGTCTGGCCTTCTGTGGTGGTCAACTGGTCGGTGGCGCGCTGGCTTTGGACGTGCCCGGATCGGGCGAGGGGTACGTCGAGCAGGTCGCCGTACGCGTCGACCACCGAGGCCGTGGCCTCGCCAGGCTGCTGCTGTGCCACACGTTCCGGGCCTTCCACCGGGCGGGCCGCAGCTCCTGCGTCCTGTGGACGCACTCGGACACCGGCGCGCTCGACCTGTATCTACGGGTGGGCATGACGGTCCGGCACAGCTCTACGGTCCTGCGCAGAGAACTTCGTGCCCAGGTGATCGATTCCCAAGGGCTGGAAAGGAAATGAGTCGCCGTAGCATGCGCAGCGCCGTACCGTCGCGCGCATGAAGCTGCTCTCCGTCAATGTCGGCAGGCCCCGGCCCAACCCGTGGAAGGGCCTCAGCGCGACGGGAATCGACAAGCGGCCCGTCACCGGGCCGGTCGGTGTGATCGCTCCCGGCCCGAAGGGGACCGGTGAGGTCGGTCTGGTGGGTGACCGCGTCTACGACGTGAATCATCACGGTGGTATCGACCAGGCCGTCTACGCCTATGCCCGTGAGGATCTCGACGGATGGGAGGCCGAGCTGGGCAGGCCGCTCGCCGGCGGTGCCTTCGGGGAGAACCTCACCACGCTCGGCCTCGACGTCAACGGCGCCCTCATCGGCGAGCGCTGGCGCATCGGGCCGGACGTGGTCCTGGAGGTGTCCTGCGCGCGGATTCCCTGCGCGACGTTCCAGGGATGGCTGGAGCGGGAGGGCTGGATCAAGCGGTTCACCCGGGCCGCGGTGCCCGGCGCCTATCTGCGCGTGATCGAGCCGGGAGAGATCAGGGCGTTGGACCCGGTCGAGATCGTGCACCGGCCCGACCACGACGTGAGCGTCGCGCTCGTCTTCCGGGCGATGACGCTCGAACCGGAGCTGCTGCCACGGCTGCTGGTCGCTGACGCGCTCCCGCAGGGAGAGAGGGACCGGGCGAGCCGGCGCACGAGCGCGTAGACGGGCGACGGGCCGGCCGCGCCGGGTCACGTCACCCCCGCAACGACTTCCCGAACCCCGCGGCCAACGGCATCCGCAGGCCCAGCGGGGGCGGAGCCGCCAGGGCGTCCGCGACCGGGCGGGCGTAGCTGCGGCCGAAGAGGGAGCCGCGGACGAAGTCGGCGGCCAGAGCGGCTACTTCGGCGTGGTGCTGGCGCAGCGCGTGGCCGTCCGAATGGACCTCGAAGCGGCAGGTGTCGCGGTTGGACTTCTTCGCGCGCTCGGCCAGGCGGAAGGACAACTCCGGGTCCGAGCGGGCGTCGTTCGTGCCATGGACCAGCAGGACCTGGCGGCCGACCAGGTGCTTGACCGGTTCCGGTTCGGCGTCCGGGTCGCCCGGGAGCCAGGGGGCCAGGGAGAGGACCGAGGTGACCGCCGGGTGACCGCCCGCGCGGAGTGCCGCGCGGCCGCCCATGCCGTGACCGGCCAGGCAGACGGGGACGTCGCCGTAGCGGCGTACGACCTCGTCCACCGCCCATTCGGCGTCCGCCGCGAGGTGCGCCTCCGTCGTGTTCCAGCCGCGGCAGCGGTAGTGGACGACGTGCGCGGCGAGGCCGTCGGTGCCGCCGGCGCGGGCCAGGGAGCGGGCCAGGGGGAGCTGGAGGGCGTAGGTGAAAGGGGAGGGGCGGCGGTGCGAGTAGGGCTCGCCGTCCGGGAGCAGCAGGACCACGCCGCTGACCGTGGTGGATTCTCCGGCCGTCCTGACGGCCCGTCCCAGCCTTGCAGCAGGCAGGGGGAGTGCGCGCTGTGCCATGACGTAACAGTGTCAGAAGGGCAGGTGTACGCCACCCGTATTCGCGGTCTCTGTTACGTATCGGCGAGCGCCGTCCAGCAGCGCTCTACGCGCGTAGGCGCTACAGTGCGTGGATGATGAGCCCGACCCTCAATGTGCCCGGCCAGGATCAGATCCGGCGTGCCCCCAAGGTCCTTCTCCACGACCACCTCGACGGCGGCCTGCGCCCCGGGACGATCGTCGAACTCGCCGCGGTCAACGGATACGAAGGACTTCCGGAGAGCGATCCCGACAAGCTCGGCATCTGGTTCCGGGAGGCCGCCGACTCCGGGTCGCTGGAACGCTATCTGGAGACGTTCGCCCATACGTGTGCCGTCATGCAGACGCGTGAGGCGCTGGTCAGGGTCGCCGCCGAGTGTGCGGAGGACCTGGCCGCCGACGGTGTCGTCTACGCCGAGGTGCGCTACGCCCCCGAGCAGCACCTGGAAGCCGGTCTGAGCCTCGAAGAGGTCGTCGAGGCCGTCAACGAGGGCTTCCGCGAGGGAGAGCGCAGGGCGCGGAAGGACGGGAACCGGATCCGGGTGGGCGCGCTGCTCACGGCGATGCGGCACGCCGCGCGGTCGCTGGAGATCGCGGAGCTGGCCAACCGCTACCGCGAGCAGGGCGTTGTCGGCTTCGACATCGCGGGCGCCGAGGCGGGCTTCCCGCCCACCCGGCACCTCGACGCCTTCGAGTACCTCAAGCGCGAGAACAACCACTTCACCATCCACGCCGGCGAGGCCTTCGGCCTGCCGTCGATCTGGCAGGCCATCCAGTGGTGCGGCGCCGACCGGCTCGGCCACGGGGTCCGCATCATCGACGACATCGAGGTCGCCGAGGACGGCAGCGTGAAGCTCGGCCGCCTCGCCTCGTACGTACGGGACAAGCGCATCCCGCTGGAGCTCTGCCCGACCTCCAACCTGCAGACCGGTGCCGCGGCCTCGTACGCCGAGCACCCCATCGGGCTGCTGCGCCGGCTTCACTTCCGGGCCACCGTGAACACGGACAACCGGCTGATGAGCGGGACGAGCATGAGCCGGGAATTCGAGAAGCTGACCGAGACCTTCGGATACACGCTCGATGACATGCAGTGGTTCACCGTCAATGCGATGAAATCAGCATTCATTCCTTTCGATGAACGTCTGGCGATGATCAGCGACGTCATCAAGCCCGGATACGCCGAGCTGAAGTCCGAATGGCTCTTCGAGCAGACCGCTGCGACCAGCGTTTCTACCTCGGTCGCCGGCTGAACGGACGCCTTCGGGGAACGGCCGGGAATCACTTTCCCGGCCGTTTTCCGTGATTTTCGATGTTTGCGGGACGGGCGGAGAGCTGACTACGTTGCAGACCCCCTCACATCCCCTTCCCCAAGGATGAATTTCACATGAAGCAGTCTGCTGCCAGGACTCTCGGTGTCGCCGCCCTCGGTGCCGCTTTCGCCGCTGCCGCCGCCGGTACGGCGTCCGCCTCCGCGCTGCCGCTGGACGCCGCGACCAGCGCCCTGCCCGTCGCCGGCGCCCTGGCGAACGCCACGTCGACCCTGCCGGTCCAGGACACCGCCACCGAGCTCCTCGGCACCAGCCAGACGAAGGTCCTGGGCGACGTCGCCGCCCCGGCCAAGGGCCTCCTCGGCGGCATGCCCGCCGGTGGTCTGACGACCAGTGGCCTGTCGGCCAACGGGCTGCCGCTCGGCCGCTGAGGTCCGCCTCGCACACGCCTGTGGGCGGACACCCGGCAACGGGTGTCCGCCCACAGGCGTGCGTGCGGGGCTACCAGGCGGTCGCGGCGGACGACGGCTGCTCCTGGGGGAGCAGCAGCCACAGCGCCAGGTAGAGCAGGAACTGCGGGCCGGGCAGCAGGCACGAGACGACGAAGACGATGCGCATGGTCCTCGCGGAGGTGCCGAAGCGCCGTGCCAGCGCTGCGCACACTCCGCCGAGCATGCGTCCGTCACGGGGGCGGGCAAGTGCGGCCATGGTGGGCTCCTTCGCGAACCGTTGCTGCGGAGGGAGCGGTTCGTCGCGCTCCCGGTGTATCCAGGATGGCTCGGGCAACGGGGGTGAAGCGTCGCTCTACGGGGCGATACCGACCCTGGAAATCGTCGGGGTCGACCCCGGAGACCTGTGTCCGTTCCCGGGGGATGCCGCCGCGCCCCGGGTGGTCCGGGGCTGTTCGTGCCCGGACCCGGACGGTGTCCGGCCCCGCTGCTGCCCGCGGCGGCGCAGCCGCGACCGCCAGGCGGGGACCACGAGGATGTGGGCGAGTCCGACGCCGACGGTGTTCAGGAGCAGCGAGTCGATGTCGACGACCTGCCCGGGCACCGCGGTCTGGCCCAGTTCGATGGCCAGCGATATCAACGCTCCGGCAGCGACCGTACGGGTCAGCGAGGCCCACGGGGAGACGAGGAGCCGGCCTCCGGCCAGCGGCAGCAGCACGCCCAGCGGGGCCAGCAGCAGGAGCTCCTTGCCGATGTGGCGGACGGCGGCGACCGGGCCCAGGGACAGGTCGGCCTTGATGCCGGCGAACGGCTGGAGGTTGGCGGCGGTCATCCACGGCACGTCCAGGGGGCGCAGAGTCAGCCACCCGACGAGCAGCAGATGCGCGAGGAGCAGTGACACTCCGACCGCGCGGAAGCGGATGACGGCTTGGCCGCCCGAACCTTGACGCACGCCAGCCAAGACGCGGGGGGCGGCAGGATCGGTTCCGCTCGGTCGGGGGAGACCTGGCTCACCCTGTTCCGGAACCTGCCCCGAAGGGTTCGCGACCGGGCCGGCTCAGGCAGCCGGGCCCGGCGCGGGGCGCCGGGGGCGGCGCGGGACAGCAGGGCGGGCTCAGGGCAGCCGGGCCGTGTCCGCCGTCGGCACGGACTCCGGGCTGGCCTTCGTCTCCGTCGTGCACAGGTAGGCGCGCGGTGCGTAGTCGCCCGGGCCGCCGAGCGTCACCGACTCGTCGGGGACCAGCGACTCGCTCTCGGTGAACGTGCAGACGATCTGCGCCAGGGCCTCGGACGGCAGGTCCTCCGGCTGCGCGCTGAGACGCAGCGTGGCCTTCGGGTCGCCCGGGTGGGGGCCGTCGACGCGGAGCGTCCCGGGGACGTGGGTGGAGAAACCCGCCTGCGCCTCCGCGTTCGGCGGTTCCAGGCGCAGTTCGTCCAGGAGGGCCCGGGCGATCCGGAGCCGGTCCGACGCGGTCTCCGGGACCTGCACCGCGCGGTCCACGGTGACCAGTTCCGAGGCGCAGACCAGATAGATCTGTACGGGGATGCCCTGCTGGGCCTGGGTGGTGATGTCCTCCGCGGGCATGGCGCACGGCACCCGGGAGGGGGCCGCTCCGGCATCGACGGGGACCGAGGTCGTCCTGATCCCGCAGCCCGCGGTCAGTACGGCGCAGAGCGCGGCGGCGGCGAGGGCCGCGGCGGGGCGGCGGCCCGGGCGGGGCGCGGTGAGGTGCCTGCCCCGGGATGCGATGAGGCGGTTTGCCCCGCGTCCGGTGGGGTGGCTGCCCCGGCGTCCGGTGGGTGTCACGTGGCGTCGTCCTCCTGGTCGGGGATCTCCGCGCCATGTCCTTCGGTGGTGCGGTTCAGCGCCTCCGCGTCGCGCGGCAGGCGCAGGACGAATATCGCGCCGTCGCCGTCCGGCGAGTTCGCGGCGGTGATGTCGCCGCCGTGGATGTGCGCGTTCTCCATGGCGATCGAGAGCCCCAGGCCGCTGCCCTCCGAGCGGGGGCGGGAGGCGCTCGCCTTGTAGAAGCGGTCGAAGACGTGCGGCAGCACGTCCTCGGGGATGCCGGGGCCGTGGTCGCGTACCTCGATGACGAGGTCCTCGCCCTCGGTCCGGACAGCGACCCGAACCGGCGAACCGCCGTGCTTCAGCGCGTTGCCGATCAGATTGGCCAGGATCACGTCGAGCCGGCGCGGGTCGAGGCGGACCATCATCCCGCGCTCGGCGTCCAGGTCCACCGCGTCCAGCCAGGCCCGGGCGTCGATGCAGGCGGTCACCTGGTCGGCCACGTCGACGGTGTCGAGGACCAGACGGGCCGTGCCCGCGTCGAAGCGGGTGACCTCCATCAGGTTCTCCACCAGGTCGTTCAGGCGCCGGGTCTCGCTGACCACCAGGTGCACGGCGGGCGCGATCATCGGGTCGAGGCTGTCGGCCTCGTCCTCCAGCACCTCGGCGACCGCGGTGATCGCGGTGAGCGGGGTGCGCAGTTCGTGCGACATGTCGGCGACGAAGCGGCGGCTGGACTCCTCCCGCGCGCTCATGTCCGCGACCTTCTTCTCCAGGGAGCTCGCCGTTCTGTTGAACGTCCTGGAGAGATCGGCCAGTTCATCGGTGCCGGACACCGTGAGCCGGGTGTCGAGCTTGCCCTCACCGAGCTTGCGCGCCGCGTCGCCGAGCCGCTGTACGGGCCGCAGCACGGTCGTCGCCGCGGCCTGGGCCAGCAGGGCGGAGCCGACGAGGGCCAGGGCGGTGGCGATTCCCAGTGACCAGGCAAGGGAGTTGAGGTCCTGCCGTTCCTGGTCGAGCGACTTGAGCATGTAGCCCGTCGGACCACCACCGATGATCTTCGTACCGGCGACGAGATACGGCGTGCCGCGGATCGACGTCCGCTGCCAGAACAGGTGGTACTCGTACTTGTTGCCCGCCTTGACCGGCTGCTTCCTGTCGACCTGCTCCTGCAGCGACACCGGCACGTTGTCGCGGGTGAAGGTGTCCAGGTCGGAGTTGCCGACGATCGGCTTGCCCGGATCGCGCTCGTCGATCAGCAGCACGCTGTAGCCGGGGCTGCTGCTCGCCATCTGCACGGCGGCGGTCTGCAGGTCCTCCTTGGTGGGCTTCAGCGGCAGCGAGGCCGCGCGGCCCTGCATCTCCTGCCGGAAGTCCCCGAGCGCGGAGTCCTGCGTACGGGTCAGCACCGCCTCGCGGTTCAGCCAGTACGCGATCCCGGACGCGGACACCGCGGCGACCAGCGCGACCAGCGCGAACACGATGACGAGCCGCAGCCGCAGGCTGGTCCAGCGGAGCCCGGCGAGCAGACTCCGCCGCACAGCCGTGCTCACTGCGGCGAGTCCAGCCGGTATCCCACGCCCCGCACGGTACGGATCAGGGTCGGCGAGGACGGCACGTCCTCCACCTTCGCGCGCAGCCGCTGGACGCAGGCGTCCACCAGCCGGGAGTCGCCGAGGTAGTCGTGCTCCCACACGAGGCGCAGCAGCTGCTGCCGGGACAGGGCCTGGCCCGGCCGGCGGCTCAGCTCCAGGAGGAGGCGCAGCTCGGTCGGCGTGAGCTGCAGGTCCTCCCCGTTCTTGGTCACGGTCATGGCGGACCGGTCGATCACCACGCTGCCGAACGTGGCGGAGTCGGTGGACTCGCGCTCCCCGCGGCGCAGCACCGCGCGGATCCGGGCGTCGAGCACCCGGCCCTGGACGGGTTTCACCACGTAGTCGTCGGCACCGGACTCCAGACCGACCACGACGTCGATGTCGTCGCTCCGTGCGGTCAGCAGGATGATCGGCAGCTGGTCGGTGCGCCGGATGCGCCGGCACACCTCGAAACCGTCGATCCCGGGCAGCATCACATCCAGCACGACCAGGTCGGGCCGCTGCTCGCGCAGCAGGTTGAGGCCGTCCTCTCCCGTCGCCGCGGTGGCCACACGGTGGCCCTGGCGAGACAGCGAGAGTTCGAGGGCCGTGCGGATGGCGTCGTCGTCCTCGATCAGCAACAGGAAAGGCACGTTGGTCATTCTGACCCATGGGGGTGCCCCAGTTCGACAGTTGGTCCCCTCTCAAGCATCCGGCGGCCCCGAATCACGTCCTCGCCGGGCCCTGTGACAGGTCTGTGACAGTCGGCGGACAGGGCCATGAAATCGCCCCGGCAAGCTCGTTGACACAAGGAACGGACGGACTCCACCGACGGGGGGCGCGAGATGAACGCAACGCACAGCATCACCACGAGCGCAGTTGTCACGCGTCTCCACGACGTCGGGCGGAACACCGAGAAGTCCGGCGCCGCAGTGAACGGGCGGGGGTGCGTTCGAGGCGCCGGGCGTCAGCACCCGTCGTACATGACGGTGGTCGACGCGCCTGCCGCCACGGGGGCGGGCAACGGGGGAAGCACGTACGGGGAGGTCACGGGGGAGCGGAAGACCCCGGCGCGGACCGAGGACGCCGAAGCGGCGTTCACGGCCTACGTCCGGGAGCGCCGCGCCTCCCTGTACGCCACCGCCTACCACCTGACCGGTGACCGGTTCGAGGCCGAGGACCTGCTGCAGAGCGCCCTCTTCTCGACGTACCGGGCATGGGACCGGATCAGCGACAAGGCGGCGGTCGGCGGATATCTGCGCCGCACCATGACCAACCTGCACATCAGCGCCTGGCGCAGGCGCAAGCTGAACGAATACCCGACCGAGGAGCTGCCGGAGACGGTGGGCGACACGGACGCGATGCGCGGTACGGAGCTGCGCGCCGTGCTCTGGCAGGCGCTGGCGCGACTGCCCGAGACGCAGCGCACGATGCTGGTCCTGCGCTACTACGAGGGCCGCACGGACCCGGAGATCGCGTCCATCCTCGACATCAGTGTCGGCACGGTGAAGTCCAGCATCTGGCGGTCGCTCCGCCGGCTGCGCGAGGACGAGGTCCTCAGCTTCGGCCGTGACGAGGAGGAGTCCTTCGGCGAGCTGGTGGCCTGAGGCAGCGGGGGGAACGGGGTACGGGGTCGTCGCTTCGGGGGAGGCGGCGGTGTACGGGGGAAGTCGAGGGGTCGGACGGGCCGGGGGGTCCCGTCCGGCCCTTCGGCGTTTGCGCGGGGTCGATGAGGAGCGGGGGTGGGGGGGGGGGGGCCCCCCCCCCCCCCCCCCCAAAGCCCGCGCCCCCCGCGCCCCCCCCCCCCCCCCCCCCCCCCCCCGCGGGGGGGGGGGGGGGGGGGCGGGGGGGCGGGGGGGGGCGGGGGGGGGGGGCGGGGGGCGGGGGGGGGGGGGGGGGGGGGGGGGGGGGGGGGGGGGCGGCGGGGCGGCCCCCCCCCCCCCCACCCCCGCTCCTCAATCGCCGGAAGCGCTTGAATCGCCCCCGGGCTCGGCGCTTCAGTCGCCGGCGGGGATCACCGCGGGCGCGGGCGCGGGCGCAGGCGTGCGGCACCTGCCGGCCGCGGCGGCGGCCAGGCGGCCGAGGGCCTCGGCCTTGCCGCAGGGGTACGCCCCCAGCTCCGTCTGGCGCGCCACGATGCGGCGCTCGGCGCGCATCAGCCGCCAGCCCCGACGCAGCAGGAACGGCACGGACTTGCGGCCTTCGCGAAGGTCCCGCAGCAGCCGGCGGCGGAACGTGGTCGACGGGCGGCCGCGCAGGCACAGGGCGTCCGCCAGGAGGCCCAGGGACTGACACCGCTCCACGATGTCCGCTGCGAAGATCCCCTCGGCCACGAAGAGCGGCGTGCGCTCGATGTGGAAGCCCTCGTGTCCCGTACGGGAGCTGGTCGCGATGTCGTACACCGGGACGTCGGTCCGTCCGGTGCGGCACAGTTCCGTGATCGCGGCGACCGCCGCGTCGGCGTCCCAGGACAGGGCGGAGTCCCAGTCGATGTCCGTGCTGCCGGTGACGAGCGGCAGCGTGGGGTCGCCTGCTTCCTTGTAGAAGTCGTCCAGCCGCAGCACCGGAAGACCGGTACGGGCGGCCAGGGAGGACTTGCCGGAGCCCGAGGGGCCCGCCAGCAGGACGACACGGGTCGAAATCGCTTGGGAACTCACAGAACACAAGTGTGAGGCATTGACCCGCACAGGGGATCCCCGGAGGTCCTGTTGGTATCCGGCATCACACCTCAACTACTCTGTGCACTCAACCGATTACTCGATTGATGGTTCGAATCGGCCCGATCAGGTGGGAACTTCATGGCACGTCACGCACTTTCCAAGTCCCGGCGCCGCACTCTGCTGCGGGCAGGTCTGACCGTCACCGCGGTGGGCGCCGCGCTCGGTGCGGGGGGTGCGGCGGCCCAGGCGGCCCCGCTGCCTCTCGTGCAGGCGTCGGGCACGGACACCAGCCTCGCCGAGGCGAGCGAGGCGGCCGGCGGTGCGGTCACCGGCGCACTCGGGCACTCGCTGGGCAACAGCGTCGCGCCCGTGACGCATCTGCGTCTCGACCCGCTGGCCGGCACGGGTACCGACCCGCTGGACAACGCGGTGGGGACGCAGATCGCCGACTTCAAGCCGGTCTCCACCGCGCTGGTCACCGACCCGTTGACCAGCGGCGGCGCGCTGAAGGACCTGCCCGTGGTGGGTCGGGTCACGGGCCTGCTGCACGGCTGACGCGGACGTGGCCCGTGCCCCGGGACCCCGGGGCACGGGCCACACCCGGTGCGCGCGTCAGTACGAGGAGCCCGACACGCCCAGCGCGCCCGTCGGGTGCCAGACGGTCTTGGTCTCCAGGAACGCCGTCAGCCGGCGCGTACCGGGATCGGCCGACCAGTCGGCGTCACCGTCCACAGCCTGTGGACGCGAGACGCGCTTCAGGTTGTCGGCCGCCGCGATCTCCAGCTCCTTCGCCAGATCCGCGTCGGCGCCCGTCAGGTCGATGCCGTTCACGTCCTGGTGGGAGGCGAGCGGCGCGGCGATCTCCGCCGTCCTCCCCGACAGGATGTTGACCACGCCGCCCGGCAGGTCCGAGGTGGCCAGCACCTCGCCCAGCGAGAGCGCGGGCAGCGGCGACGCGGCCGAGGCCACGACGACCGCCGTGTTGCCGGTCGCGATCACGGGCGCGAGCACCGAGACCAGGCCCAGGAACGAGGACTCCTGCGGCGCGACGACGGTCACGACGCCGGTCGGCTCCGGGGTCGAGAGGTTGAAGAACGGTCCCGCGACCGGGTTGGCCCCGCCCACGATCTGGGCGATCTTGTCCGTCCAGCCCGCGTACCAGACCCAGCGGTCGACCGCCGCGTCCACGACGGCCGCCGCCTTGGACTTCGACAGTCCCTCGGCCTCCGCCACCTCGCGGACGAACTGGTCCCGACGGCCCTCCAGCATCTCCGCGACGCGGTAGAGGATCTGGCCGCGGTTGTACGCGGTCGCGCCGGACCAGCCGCCGAACGCCTTGCGCGCCGCCACGACGGCGTCCCGCGCGTCCTTGCGGGAGGACTGGGGCGCGTTCGCCAGCCACTTGCCCTTCGAGTCCGTCACCTCGTACACCCGGCCGCTCTCGGAGCGGGGGAACTTGCCCCCGACGTACAGCTTGTAGGTCTTGAAGACGCTCAGTCGGTCACTGCGCTCAGACATCGAGGTACGCCTCCAGGCCGTGACGGCCGCCTTCGCGGCCGAAGCCCGACTCCTTGTAACCGCCGAACGGCGAGGTCGGGTCGAACTTGTTGAACGTGTTGGCCCAGACGACGCCCGCCCGGAGCCTGTTCGCCACCGCGAGGATGCGGGAGCCCTTCTCCGTCCAGATGCCGGCCGAGAGGCCGTACTGACTGTTGTTGGCCTTGGCGACCGCCTCGTCCGGCGTACGGAAGCTCAGCACGGACAGGACCGGGCCGAAGATCTCGTCGCGGGCGACGGTGTGCGCCTGGGTGACGCCGGTGAACAGCGTCGGGGCGAACCAGTAGCCGGCGGACGGCAGCTCGCACGGCGCCGACCAGCGGTCCGCGCCCTCGGCCTCGCCCGTCTCGACGAGCGCGGTGATCCGGGAGAGCTGCTCCTCGGAGTTGATCGCGCCGATGTCGGTGTTCTTGTCCAGCGGGTCGCCGAGGCGCAGCGTGGACAGGCGGCGCTTGAGCGAGTCCAGCAGTTCGTCCTCGACGGACTCCTGGACGAGGAGTCGCGAGCCCGCGCAGCAGACCTGGCCCTGGTTGAAGAAGATGCCGGTGACGATGCCCTCGACGGCCTGGTCGATCGGGGCGTCGTCGAAGACGATGTTGGCGCCCTTGCCGCCCAGCTCCAGCGTGGCCTTCTTGTCCGTGCCCGCGATCTGGCGGGCGATGGCCTTGCCGACGGCGGTCGATCCGGTGAAGGCGATCTTGTTGATGTCCGGGTGCTCGACGAGGGCCGAGCCCGCGTCCCCGTAGCCCGTCAGGATGTTGACGACGCCCTTGGGCAGCCCGGCCTGGCGGCAGATGTCGGCGAAGAAGAGGGCGGAGAGCGGGGTCGTCTCGGCCGGCTTCAGCACCACCGTGTTGCCGGTGGCGAGCGCCGGGGCGATCTTCCACGCGAGCATCAGCAGCGGGAAGTTCCACGGGATGATCTGGCCGGCGACGCCCAGCGGGCGCGGGTTCGCGCCGTAGCCCGCGTGGTCCAGCTTGTCGGCCCAGCCCGCGTAGTAGAAGAAGTGCGCGGCGACCAGCGGGAGGTCCGCGTCGCGGGTCTCCTTGATCGGCTTTCCGTTGTCGAGGGTTTCGAGAACGGCGAGCTCGCGGCTGCGCTCCTGGATGATCCGGGCGATCCGGAACAGGTACTTGGCGCGCTCGGAGCCGGGCAGTGCCGACCACTTCCCGAACGCCCGGCGGGCCGCCTGCACGGCCCGGTCCACGTCCGCGGCGCCTGCCCGCGCGACCTCGGAGAGCACCTCCTCGGACGACGGGCTGACCGTCTTGAAGACCTGGCCGTCGGCGGCGTCGGTGAACTCGCCGTCGATGAACAGGCCGTACGAGGGGGCGATGTCGACGACGGAACGGGATTCCGGCGCCGGTGCGTACTCGAATGCAGATGCCATGGGAATCAGTCCACCGTCACGTAATCGGGGCCGGAGTAACGGCCGGTGCTGAGCTTCTGGCGCTGCATCAGCAGGTCGTTCAGCAGGCTGGAGGCGCCGAAGCGGAACCAGTGGTTGTCCAGCCAGTCCTCGCCCGCCGTCTCGTTCACCAGCACCAGGAACTTGAGGGCGTCCTTGGAGGTGCGGATGCCGCCGGCCGGCTTCACGCCGATCTGGATGCCGGTCTGCGCACGGAAGTCGCGCACCGCCTCCAGCATCAGCAGGGTGTTCGCGGGTGTGGCGTTGACGCCGACCTTGCCGGTCGACGTCTTGATGAAGTCCGCGCCCGCCAGCATGCCGAGCCAGGAGGCCCGCCGGATGTTGTCGTACGTGGACAGCTCGCCGGTCTCGAAGATCACCTTCAGGCGCGCGGAGCCGCACTCGGCCTTCACGGCGAGGATCTCCTCGTACACCTTCAGATAGCGGCCGGAGAGGAAGGCGCCGCGGTCGATCACCATGTCGATCTCGTCGGCCCCGGCGGCCACGGCGTCCCGGACGTCCGCGAGCTTCACGTCGAGCGCGGCGCGCCCGGCGGGGAAGGCCGTGGCGACGGACGCCACCTTCACGCCGGAACCGGCCAGGGCGGCCACCGCGGTCGCCGCCATGTCGGGGTAGACGCAGACCGCCGCGGTGCGCGGGGTCGTGCGGTCGGTGGGATCGGGATGGACGGCCTTGGCGGCGAGCGCGCGGACCTTGCCCGGAGTGTCCGAGCCTTCCAGCGTCGTCAGGTCGATCATCGAAATGGCGAGGTCGATGGCGTACGCCTTGGCCGTCGTCTTGATCGAACGGGTTCCGAGCGAGGCGGCGCGCGCTTCGAGGCCGACGGCGTCGACGCCGGGCAGCCCGTGCAGGAAGCGGCGCAGCGCACTGTCGGACGCCGTCGCGTCGGCGAATGCGGGAGCAGTGGTGGGCATGGTCACCACATGAGCATATCTACGCGCGTAGCGACCTGTACAGGGGCCCAGGTCGGACGCGTATCGCGCGCCAGACACGGCGGATGCGAACGCGTGTCGGGTGTTCTGGGCCCCGGGCTCCGTACGCCTGTCAGGTGCCCGGCCCGCTGGAGTCCGCACGCTGGTCCGGGACCCGCCCCGCCCGGTCCGCACGCGTGTCCGGGTGGCCGCCCCCGCGTTCGCCGCGCCCGTCAGGCAGAATCGGGCTCATGACGAGCCCCACACCGCCCTCCGAGCCCACCTACGCCGACCGGACGTTCCGGTCGCCCGCCGGGCTGATCGGGGGTGTCCTGCTGCTTGTGCTCGTCGGCTGGATCGGCGTGGACGCCGTCATCCAGGGCGAGGGCACTGTGCCGTGGCTGGCGCTGGCGGCCCTGCTGGCCGTGGTGCCGCTGGTGATCGCCTTCACCCTGCGGCCTGTGGTGTCCGCCAACGAACAGCGCATCCGGATCCGCAATCCGTTCCGGACGATCACGCTGCCGTGGACCGAGGTCAAGGACGTCCGCGCCGGGTACTCGAGCGAGATCTTCACCGAGGGCGGCGCGAAGTACCAGCTCTACGCGATCCCGGTGTCGCTGCGGCAGCGCAAGAAGGCCGCCCGCCACCAGTCCCGGCAGGCGGCCGACGATCCGTACGGCCGGACGTCCGCCACCGCCGACGTGCGCGACACGAAGGCGCGGGCGGCGGTCGCCGACCAGACGATGAGCGATCTGCGGCAGCTCGCCGAGCGCGCGGGCGACCGGCCCGCCGCCGAGGGCGCCGCCCCGTCGGTCCGCTGGGCGTACGAGGTGATCGCACCGGCCGCCGTGGGCGCCGTGCTGCTGGTGGTGCTGCTCCTCGTCGGCTGACGGCCGCCGGGCGTACGACCGAAGCGCCCCCGGCCGGGTGGAGTACCGGCCGGGGGCGTCCGCATGGGTGAGGTCAGCACTCGATGCCGGCACCCGGCCCGATGCCTGTGCCAGCCGGAGCCGGGTTCGTCAGATCCCGGCCGCGGCCGCCAGGTCCCGCTTGATGCCGGCCAGCAGCTCCGCGCCCTTCGTCCGGGCCGCGGGCAGCTCGTCCGCCGAGCCGACCGGGACCACTACCTCCAGATAGCACTTGAGCTTCGGCTCGGTGCCGCTCGGGCGGACGATCACCCGGGCGCCTTCCAGCTGATAGCGCAGTCCGTCCGTGGGCGGCAGCAGCTTCGTGCCGTGCGACAGGTCCTCGGCCGAGGTGACGGCGAGGCCCGCGAGGGCGGCCGGCGGCTGCTCGCGCAGGCGGCGCATGGCGTCCGTGATGACGGACAGGTCCTCGACCCGCACCGACAGCTGGTCGGTGGCGTGCAGCCCGTGCTCGACCGCGAGGTCGTCCAGCAGGTCGAGGAGGGTGCGGCCCTGCTCCTTGAGCACGGAGGCGAGTTCGGCGACCAGCAGCGCGGCCGTGATGCCGTCCTTGTCGCGGACGCCGTCCGGGTCGACGCAGTAGCCGAGCGCCTCCTCGTAGCCGTACCGCAGACCGTCCACCCGGGCGATCCACTTGAAGCCGGTCAGCGTCTCCTCGTAGCCGAGCCCCGCCTTCCCGGCGATCCGGCCCAGGAGGGACGAGGACACGATCGACTCGGCGAACACCCCGCCGACCCCGCGGCGGACCAGGTGGGCGGCGAGAAGCGCCCCGACCTCGTCGCCACGCAGCATCCGCCAGCCGCCCTCCGCGGCCGTGTCCGGGACGGCGACGGCACAGCGGTCCGCGTCCGGGTCGTTGGCGATGACGAGGTCCGGGGCCGAGCGGCGCGCGGTGGCGAACGCGAGATCCATCGCGCCGGGTTCCTCCGGGTTGGGGAAGGCCACGGTGGGGAACGCGGGGTCGGGATCGGCCTGTTCGGCGACGAGGACCGGGGCGGGGAAGCCGGCGCGGTCGAAGGCGGCGGTGAGCACGGAGGTGCCGACCCCGTGCATGGCCGTGTACACGACGTGGGCCGTGCGCGGCGAACCGTCGGCCAGCACGGCGTCCGTACGCGCCAGATAGGCGTCCAGGACCTCGTCGCCGAGGGTCTCCCAGCCGCTGTCGGGGCGGGGCACGGTGTCGAGCGGGCCGACCGCGGCGATCGCGGCGGCGATCTCGCCGTCGGCCGGCGGCACGATCTGCGAGCCGTCGCCGAGGTAGACCTTGTAGCCGTTGTCGCGCGGCGGGTTGTGGCTGGCGGTGACCTCGACGCCCGCCACGGCTCCCAGATGCCTTATGGCGTACGCCAGGACGGGGGTGGGGAGCGGGCGGGGGAGCACGGCGGCCCGCAGACCGGCGCCGGTCATCACGGCCGCGGTGTCCCGGGCGAAGTCGGTGGACTTGTAGCGGGCGTCGTAGCCGATGACGACGAGGCCGCCGTCCTGGCCCTGGTCCTTCAGGTACGCGGCGAGCCCGGCGGCGGCGCGGATGACGACGGAGCGGTTCATCCGCATGGGCCCGGCGCCGATCTCGCCGCGGAGTCCGGCGGTGCCGAACTGGAGCGTGCCGGCGAAGCGCGCGCCGAGCTCGTCGAGGTCCTCCGCGTCGATGAGCCCGGCGAGCTCGTCGCGGGTCTCGGGGTCGGGGTCCTCGGCGAGCCAGGTCCTGGCCCGGGCGATGAGGTCCTGCGTCGTCGTCACGGTGTCCGCCTTCCTGCGGTCTGTATGGGGTTGGTGGGGGCGGAGGTGGGATTGCGCCTGCGGCGGGTCATGTCTGCTCCCCGCCCCTTCCCGGAACCGGGGGCGCTGTCCCCGGACCCCCGTGCCCCGAACGCCGGCGGGGCCGCACGCGGGTGCCCGCCTTCCGGGCCCGGCGCCTCGTGAGCCGGCGGGGCCGGAAGGCGGGCCCCCGGCCGGGGGCGCGTGGACGGCGCCCCCGGGAAGGTGCCCCAGGCGGTCAGATCCGGTCCAGGACCCTCGCCAGCAGCGACCCCATCCGGGTCGCCGAGTCGCGCCCCGCCTGCAGTACCTCTTCGTGGTTCAGCGGCTCCCCGCTCAGCCCCGCCGCCAGGTTCGTCACCAGGGAGATGCCCAGGACCTCCGCGCCCGCCTCGCGGGCCGCGATGGCCTCCAGCACGGTGGACATGCCGACGAGGTCGCCGCCCATCACGCGGACCATGTTGATCTCGGCCGGGGTCTCGTAGTGCGGGCCGGGGAACTGCACGTACACGCCCTCTTCGAGGGTGTCGTCGATCTCCTTACACAGCGCCCGCAGCCGCGGCGAGTACAGGTCGGTCAGATCGACGAAGTTGGCGCCGATGATCGGCGACGCCGCCGTGAGGTTGATGTGGTCGCTGATCAGGACCGGCTGTCCCGGGCGCATGCCCTCGCGCAGAC
Organism: Streptomyces sp. NPDC091416; assembly: GCF_044756845.1. NCBI lineage: Bacteria > Bacillati > Actinomycetota > Actinomycetes > Kitasatosporales > Streptomycetaceae > Streptomyces > Streptomyces sp. NPDC091416. The sequence goes on along the minus strand of NZ_JBIVTU010000001.1, from coordinate 699,104 downwards.
CGCCGCAGCCGTTCGTCAGCACGATGGTCCCGCAGCCCGCGGCGACGGCGGTGCGCACCCCGTGGGACACGGCGGCGACGCCGCGGCCCTCGTAGAAGTGCGTACGGCCCAGGAAGACCAGGACGCGCTTCTCGCCGATGCGGTACGAGCGGATCGTGCCGCCGTGGCCCTCGACCGCGGGGGCGGGGAATCCGGGCAGGTCCGTGACCGGGAACTCGGCCTCCGGAGTGCCGAGCGCATCGCCGGCCGGCGCCCAGCCGGAACCCATCACGAGGGCGACGTCGTGGGTCTCGGCACCGGTCAGCTCGCGAAGGCGGGCGGCGGCGTCGGCGGCGGCGGCGTGGGGGTCGCCCTGGATGTGGTCCGGAATAACTGATGCGTTCACGCGGATGAGCGTAACCGCTGAATCCCTACGCGCGTAGATGCTCCGGTACAGAGTCTGGGCGCGTTCGTTCGTACGTTCCCACAGCGAGCCGCGGGAGATGAGGGGAAACGGCAGCTCGGAGCGGGTTCCGAGGGCTCAGCAGGGGCGCTTGCGGAGTTCCATCACATAGTCGTGCGGCGCGCCCGCGGAATCGGCCGCGTCGGCCACCTCGCCCAGGTAGCGGGCCGACGGCAACCCGCCCTCGTAGCCGTTCAGCACGTACATCCAGGCCGGTTCCTCGCCGTCCAGGGTGTGCACCCGGACCCGCATGCGGCGGTAGATGTCCAGGCCGACGCCCTCCCAGCGGTCCATGGAGTCCTCGTCCATCGGCGCCAGGTCGTACAGCGCCACGAACACCTGGGAGCGCGGCGCCTCGACCACCGTGGCCAGTGCGCCCTCCCAGCCCATCTGCTCGCCGCCGAACGTCAGCCGCCAGCCGTTCAGCCAGCCGGTGCCGCGCAGCGGGGAGTGCGGTGCGCGGCGCGTCATCAGCCGCGCGTCGAGGTTGCCGGCGTACGCGGCGTAGAGCGACATGGGACCGAGGGTACGGGAGGTGGCACCGGGAGCGTCGATTCCTGGGAGGAACCACCCTGCGGAATCATCTGCCGGACGAGCCGGATCCGTACCGGCCGGCCCCCGTGCGCCGCCGGTCCGACCGGCCGCTTCCCGTGCCCCTGGCGCCCCGGCGCACGTATGGAGGGCCCCGGGGCGAAGCACCTTGGCGCGTGCGGGACAATGAAGTACGTACTGCATTCCCCCGGGGCGGCCCCCCGGACCCCCGGCCGGGACAGCAGACGGCCGCGGGACGAGAAACGCGAGGCGGACTTTTCGTGACCCGGATCGTGATCATCGGCGGCGGACCCGGCGGGTACGAGGCGGCATTGGTGGGCGCCCAGCTCGGCGCGGAGGTGACCGTCGTCGACTGTGACGGCCTCGGCGGCGCGTCCGTGCTCACCGACTGCGTGCCCTCGAAGACCCTGATCGCGACGGCAGAGGTGATGACCACCTTCGACTCCTCGTACGAGGAGCTCGGCATCATCGTCGCGGACGACACGCCGCACATGGAGCAGGCGGCGCGGGTGGTCGGCGTCGACCTGGGCAAGGTCAACCGGCGGGTGAAGCGCCTCGCGCTCGCCCAGTCCCACGACATCACCGCCTCCGTCACCCGTGCCGGCGCACGGGTGATGCGCGGGCGCGGCCGTCTGGAGGGCCTCCAGGCCGCCGACGGCTCCCGCCAGGTCGTCGTCACGGCGGCCGACGGTACGGAGGAGACGCTCACCGCGGACGCCGTGCTGATCGCCACCGGCGGCCACCCCCGGGAGATCCCGGACGCGCTCCCCGACGGCGAGCGGATCCTGAACTGGACCCAGGTCTACGACCTCGACGAGCTCCCCGAGGAGCTCATCGTGGTCGGCTCCGGTGTCACCGGCGCCGAGTTCGCCGGCGCCTACCAGGCCCTCGGCTCCCGCGTCACCCTCGTCTCCTCCCGCGACCGGGTGCTGCCGGGCGAGGACCCGGACGCGGCGGCCGTGCTGGAGGACGTCTTCCGCCGCCGCGGCATGAACGTGATGGCCCGCTCCCGCGCCCAGTCCGCCAAGCGGGTGGGCGACCGGGTCGAGGTGACCCTCGCCGACGGCCGGGTCATCTCCGGCTCGCACTGCCTGATGGCGGTCGGCGCGATCCCGAACAGCGCCGGCATGGGCCTGGAGGAGGCCGGGGTCCGGCTCAAGGACTCGGGCCACATCTGGACCGACAAGGTCTCCCGCACCAGCGCGCCGGGCGTCTACGCGGCCGGTGACGTCACCGGGATCTTCGCGCTCGCCTCGGTCGCCGCCATGCAGGGCCGGATCGCGATGTACCACTTCCTCGGCGACGCGGTGGCGCCGCTGAACCTGAAGACGGTCTCCTCGAACGTCTTCACCGACCCCGAGATCGCCACGGTCGGGTACACCCAGGCCGACGTCGACGGCGGCAAGATCGACGCCCGTGTCGTCAAGCTCCCGCTGCTGCGCAACCCGCGCGCCAAGATGCAGGGCATCCGGGACGGCTTCGTCAAGATCTTCTGCCGGCCCGGCACCGGCATCGTGGTCGGCGGCTGTGTCGTCGCGCCGAAGGCGAGCGAGCTGATCCACCCCATCTCGATCGCGGTCGACAACAACCTGACCGTTGAACAGATCGCAAACGCCTTCACTGTGTATCCGTCCCTGTCGGGATCGATCGCGGAAGTGGCCCGCCAGTTGCACACCCGGAAGCAGGCGGGCGAGGCGTAACGGGCCCCGGGGTTGCCGGGTAAACCGGCATTCCCCGGCAACCCCTGGCAAGTCAGGCGGTCTGTGGACCGCCGTTCGGTCAGTACGGAACAACAACGGGGCCGCCTATACCACTTGGCGGCCCCTTGTATGTACAACTTCTGTTATTCGGCGCAAACAGCTGAAAACGCTCGGGCGGTCACGTTACTGTCAGTTTTGTGTTCGCTGCAGAACGTCGTCAGTTGATCCTCGAAATGGTGCGTGCCAACGGGGCGGTATCGCTCCGTGAGCTCGCCCGCGTCGTCCAGACCTCCGAAGTGACCGTACGGCGGGACGTGCGGGCACTGGAGGCAGAAGGACTCCTCGACCGCCGGCACGGCGGTGCGGTCTTGCCGGGCGGTTTCACGCGGGAGTCCGGCTTTCCGCAGAAATCCCATCTCGCCACCGCGGAGAAAACGGCCATCGCCGACGTGGCCGCCGGTCTCGTCGAAGAGGGCGAGGCCATCGTGGTCGGCGCCGGTACGACCACGCAGGAGCTGGCCCGCCGGCTCGCGCGGGTCCCCGGTCTGACCGTGGTCACCAACTCGCTGCTCGTCGCCCAGGCGTTGGCCCATGCCAACCGGGTGGAAGTGGTGATGACCGGGGGCACCCTGCGCGGTTCCAACTACGCCCTGGTGGGCAGTGGTGCCGAGCAGTCGCTCCAGGGGCTGCGGGTCTCGCGCGCCTTCCTGTCCGGGAGCGGGCTCACCGCCGAACGCGGACTCTCCACGTCCAACATGCTCTCCGCGAGCGTGGACCGGGCGCTGGTGCAGGCCGCGGGGGAGGTGGTGGTCCTCGCCGACCACACCAAGCTCGGCTCCGACACCATGTTCCAGACCGTGCCGACGGATCTCATCACGCGTCTGGTGACGGACGAACCGGCCGCGCACGACGACCGGGCAGCCGCGGAGTTGCAGGCCCTGGCCGATCAGGGCGTGCAGATCGCGGTGGCGGGTGCCACGGGGGGAGCGTCCTCCACGGACTCCCCTCCATCCGGCCGGTCCGCCCGCCGCGACATGCCCCTGCCGGGGCAGCGGCGCACGCATGCGCAGCAGTTGCGGGGGGCGGTGCTGGCCGACCAGGGCGGTCAGGGGGACCGGGCGCGGGTGGCGGATCTGCGCCGCCGGTAGCCGGGGGCCCTGCCCCCGGACTCCCGCTCCTCAGCCGGCGGAAGGGCTGGCGGGCTCGGAGAGGCCGGACGAACCGGAGGGGCCGGAGCTGCTCAGGCCCCGCAGCGTCAGTGTCAGCAGCCGCTCCGCCAGGTCCGGATCGTCCGGTGACTGCTCGGCGGCCAGCGCGATCGCGTTCGTCAGCTGCATCAGGTCGTCGATGGACACCTCGGCCCGTACCGCCCCGCTCGACTGCGCCCGGGCCAGCAGTACCGAACCCGCCTCGCGCAACGGCACGTTGCACGGCGACAGGGCCGATGTCTCGTCCCGGCACGTCGACATGAGTGCCTGGGCCAGCCCCCGGTACTCACCCGCATGAGTGATGAGCGCGCCCAGCCACTCCACCAGGCCGGTGCACGGCTCCTGAGCCCCGGCCAGCTCGTGGGAGCGGGCGATCAGGGCGGCCACGGCCTCCTGGAAGACCGCGCTCATCAGCGCGTGCCGCGTCGGGAAGTGCCGGTACAGGGTGCCGATGCCCACGCCCGCCCGTCGCGCGACGTCCTCCAGGGAGGCGTCGGTGCCGTGCTCGGCGAAGGAGTCGCGGGCCTCGGTGAGCAGCCGGTCGTAGTTGCGGCGCGCGTCGGCGCGCATGGGCCGGTCCGGCGCGCGGACCGGTGTCCCTGCCGTACTGATCGCCATTGCGCAGTCCTCCCTGTGTCCGCTCCGGGGTCCAGGATGCCACCGGGTAACCGGAGGTGCCCTCCGCAACGCTGGGGGCCCGGTCCCCGCATCGCAATGACCGGCGCCCCGGTCACGTCCTATGACATGAGCGGGGCGCCGGTGGAACAGGTGGGAACGGATGCCGCGGGCGTCAGTCCTTGATCTCGCAGATGACCGCGCCGGAGGAGACCGAGCTGCCGACCTCGGCGGCGAGGCCCTTGATGGTGCCCGCGCGGTGCGCGTTGAGCGGCTGCTCCATCTTCATGGCCTCCAGGACGACGATCAGATCGCCCTCCTTGACCTCCTGGCCCTCTTCCACCGCGATCTTCACGATCGTGCCCTGCATCGGGGAGGCCAGGGTGTCGCCGGAGACGGCCGAGCCGGACTTCTTCGCCGCACGGCGCTTGGGCTTGGCGCCCGCCGCGAGTCCCGTACGGGCCAGGCTCATGCCCAGCGACGAGGGCAGCGAGACCTCCAGGCGCTTGCCGCCGACCTCGACGACGACCGTCTCGCGGCCGGACTCCTCGTCCGCCTCCGTGTCGGCGGGCGCGGCGAACGGCTTGATCTCGTTGACGAACTCCGTCTCGATCCAGCGGGTGTGGATGCGGAACGGGTCGGCGGTGAACGCCGGGTCGACGACGACCGCGCGGTGGAAGGGAATGGCGGTGGCCATGCCCTCGACGTTGAACTCGGCCAGCGCGCGGGCCGCGCGCTGGAGCGCCTGCTCGCGCGTCGCACCGGTCACGATCAGCTTGGCGAGCAGCGAGTCCCAGGCCGGGCCGATGACCGAGCCGGACTCCACACCCGCGTCGAGGCGGACACCGGGGCCGGTCGGCGGCGCGAACACGGTGACGGTGCCGGGAGCGGGCAGGAAGCCGCGGCCCGGGTCCTCGCCGTTGATGCGGAACTCGAAGGAGTGGCCGCGCATCTCCGGGTCGTCGTAGCCGAGCTCCTCGCCGTCGGCGATGCGGAACATCTCGCGTACGAGGTCGATGCCGGTGACCTCCTCGGTCACCGGGTGCTCGACCTGGAGGCGGGTGTTGACCTCGAGGAAGGAGATCGTGCCGTCGACGCCGACCAGGAACTCGACCGTGCCGGCGCCGACGTAGCCGGCCTCCTTCAGGATCGCCTTGGACGCCGCGTACAGCTCCGCGTTCTGCGCCTCGGACAGGAAGGGGGCCGGGGCCTCCTCGACGAGCTTCTGGTGGCGGCGCTGGAGCGAGCAGTCACGGGTGGAGACGACGACCACGTTGCCGTGGGTGTCGGCCAGGCACTGGGTCTCCACGTGCCGCGGCTTGTCGAGGTAGCGCTCCACGAAGCACTCACCGCGCCCGAACGCGGCGACGGCCTCGCGGACCGCGGAGTCGTACAGCTCCGGGATCTCCTCCAGCGTGCGCGCGACCTTCAGTCCGCGTCCGCCACCGCCGAAGGCGGCCTTGATCGCGATCGGCAGCCCGTGCTCCTTCGCGAAGGCGACGACCTCGGCGGAACCCTCGACCGGGTCCGGGGTGCCCGCGACGAGCGGGGCACCGGCGCGCTGGGCGATGTGACGGGCGGCGACCTTGTCACCGAGGTCCCGGATCGCCTGCGGCGGCGGGCCGATCCACGTCAGACCGGCGTCGAGCACGGCCTGGGCGAACTCGGCGTTCTCCGAGAGGAAGCCGTAACCCGGGTGGATCGCGTCCGCCCCGGAGTCCTTGGCCGCCTGGAGCACCTTGGCCATGTCCAGATAGCTGGCGGCCGGGGTGTCACCGCCCAGAGCGAATGCCTCGTCGGCCGCACGCACATGCAGAGCGTCGCGGTCCGGGTCTGCGTAGACGGCCACGCTCCCGATTCCCGCGTCCCGGCAGGCTCGGGCAACACGGACAGCAATTTCGCCACGGTTGGCGATGAGCACCTTGCGCACGATGGCTCCCTCCTTGAAACAAGCTGAGTTTAGGGACAACCGACACGGCCCTACGACCCGTCCCCACTGGTGAGCTTTCCCACACGGAGTGTGATTCGAGGCTTGCTCAAGTCGCGAAATCCCTTGTGGCACCACGGTACGCCGGGAACCATGACCGCACAGTAGCCACGAGGTGTGGTCCAGGTCTCTGTCGGCACGGGCACCGACTCCCGGTGTTTCTTTGTGGACTTCCCACTAAGGGGGGCGGGATTCTTTGCCCGACGCACTTGGGCGTGGACAAGGGGGTGCGCAGCCGGGGCGCACAGGGGTGGGAAGGGGGGCGCTCAACCCCTTGTCCAGGGGATTACCCGTTAGTAGGGTCCGCGCTATCGCACGTACTGCAGGTAACAGGGGGTGAGCGCCGTGGTGCGCAGGCCGGTGGCTTTCATAGCCGCGCTCGTGCTGTTCGCGGAAGCCGTGGGCATCGTGATCATCAATGCCGTCCTGGGAACGGTCGTCAAGAACCAGGACATGTCCCTGGCCGGCACCGACCCCGGTGTCATGTCCAAGGGCACGTGGGTGCTGGGAGGCGTCTCGGGACTGTTCCTGGTGCTCTGCGGCGTGCTGCTCCTGGTGGCCGGCATCCGTGACCGGGCGCCGGGCCGTGCCGCCCGGATCGTGCTCATCGGCTGCGCCGTCGTCCACGGCGTGCTGGGCGCGCTGACGGTCGGCCTGGTGGGCTGGGAGGCGTTCGTCCTCATGATGGTGGTGCTGGGCCTGATCGTGCTGGCCCTGGTGGCGTACGGCCCCGCCGAGGACAACCCGGCGGCCGCCCGCGCCGAGCCCGAGCAGCCGGCGGCACCGGCCCCGGCCTGAACCGGGCGGCTCAGACCCAGAGGTCGGTGACCTGGATCCCCAGCTCGCCCAGCAGCCGCCGCAGCAACGGCAGCGAAAGACCGATGACATTGCCCGGGTCGCCGTCGATCGAGTCCACGAACGGTGCCGAGCGCCCGTCGAGGGTGAAGGCGCCCGCGACGTGCAGCGGCTCGCCGGAGGCCACGTAGGCGGCGATCTCGGCGTCCGAGGGCTCACCGAAGCGGACCGTCGTGGACGCGGTCGCGGAGGCGGTGCGCCCGCTCGCGGTGTCGGTCAGGCAGTGCCCCGTCCGCAGGACCCCGGAGCGCCCCCGCATGGACTTCCAGCGGGCCGTGGCCTCCTCGGCGTCGGCCGGCTTGCCGAGTGCCCGGCCGTCCAGTTCCAGCACCGAGTCGCAGCCGATGACCAGGGCCCCCGCGGCCTGCGGCAGCCCGGCCACCACTCCGGCCTTGGCCTCGGCAAGGACGAGTGCGAGCTCTGCCGGGGTCCCGGCGCTCAGCGCGTCCTCGTCGACCCCGCTGACGATCACCTCGGGCGCGAAGCCTGCCTGCCGCAGCAGACCGAGACGGGCGGGTGATTGCGAGGCGAGTACGAGGCGACGGGGCGCGGGATCAGTCATGCGGGCCATCGTACAAATCAGCCGCATGCGCGGGCCGCTCCCGGGGGCACGGCCCCGGACCCCTCAATCGCCGGCGGGGCTCGACGAGCCGCAACGGCTCCACACGGTCAGCGGGCGCCCAGCACGAACATCGCGATCACCATGGCCAGCGCGAGCACGAGGCCCGCGCGCCGGAGCATGTCCTGGGCGTCGCGCAGTTCCTTGGGGGGCTTGTTCTCGGGATCGGACCACAGCATGATCCGATCCTGCGGTGCGAACCGCGGCGGCGCCTGAGTACGGGTACTCAACCGCCGCCACACGCGTCACGCACGCCTACCCGGGCCAGTACGTACGCGCCCATGCGCGCGGTCCCGGCAGATGGCGGCCGCGCCGGGCCAGGCGGCCCGGGTCGGACCACTGCGCGGGCAGCTCCGGCGTACCGGACGACACGGCGGACGCCGCCGCGGCGCGCGCCCGCACCACCGCCAGGGCGGCGGCCAGCTCCTCCGGGGTCGGGTTGCCCCGTACGACCTTGATCATGGCCAGGACCCTTTCTAGAGGGGGATGTTGCCGTGCTTCTTCGGGGGCAGGGACTCCCGCTTGGTCCGCAGCTGCCGCAGCCCCTTCACCACGTGGGCCCGGGTCTCGGACGGCATGATCACCGCGTCCACGTAGCCGCGCTCCGCCGCCACGTACGGGTTGAGGAGCGCGTCCTCGTAGTCCGCCATCAGCTCGGCGCGGGTCGCGTCCTGGTCCTCGGCGGCGGCGATCGTGCGGCGGTGCAGGATGTTGACGGCGCCCTGTGCGCCCATCACGGCGATCTGCGCGGTCGGCCAGGCGACGTTGATGTCGGCGCCCAGGTGCTTGGATCCCATGACGTCGTACGCGCCGCCGAACGCCTTGCGCGTGATCACCGTGATCAGCGGGACGGTCGCCTCCGCGTACGCGTAGATCAGCTTGGCGCCGCGGCGGATGATGCCGCCGTACTCCTGGTCCACACCCGGCAGGAAGCCCGGGACGTCGACGAAGGTCAGCACGGGCACGTTGAAGGCGTCGCACGTGCGGACGAACCGTGCCGCCTTCTCGCTCGCGTTGATGTCCAGGCAACCGGCGAACTGCATCGGCTGGTTGGCGACGATGCCGACCGGATAGCCCTCCACCCGGCCGAAGCCGGTGAGGATGTTCGGCGCGAACAGGGCCTGGGTCTCCAGGAATTCGCCGTCGTCCAGCACGTGCTCGATCGCGGTGTGCATGTCGTACGGCTGGTTCGCCGAGTCCGGGATGAGCGTGTCCAGCTCGCGGTCCTCGTCGCCGACCGCCAGGTCCGCCTCCTCCGGGAAGGCCGGGGCCTCGGAGAGGTTGTTCGACGGGAGGTAGGACAGCAGCGACTTGACGTACTCGATGGCGTCCTTCTCGTCGCCCGCCATGTGGTGCGCCACACCCGAGGTGGTGTTGTGCGTACGGGCGCCGCCGAGCTCCTCGAAGCCCACGTCCTCGCCGGTGACCGTCTTGATGACGTCGGGCCCGGTGATGAACATGTGCGAGGTCTGGTCGACCATGACCGTGAAGTCGGTGATCGCGGGGGAGTAGACCGCGCCACCCGCGCACGGTCCGACGATCAGCGAGATCTGCGGGATCACGCCCGAGGCGTGCACATTGCGGCGGAAGATCTCCGCGAAGAGGCCCAGCGCCGCGACACCCTCCTGGATGCGGGCGCCGCCGCCGTCGTTGATGCCGATGACCGGACAGCCGGTCTTCAGCGCGAAGTCCATCACCTTGACGATCTTCTCACCGTAGACCTCGCCGAGCGAGCCGCCGAAGATGGTGAAGTCCTGCGAGTACACGCAGACGGGGCGGCCGTCGACCGTGCCGTACCCGGTGACGACACCGTCCCCGTACGGCCGGTTCTTCTCGATGCCGAAGTTCGTCGAGCGGTGCCGGGCGAATTCGTCCAGCTCCACGAAGGAACCCTCGTCGAGCAGGAGATCGACGCGCTCACGCGCGGTCAACTTGCCCTTCGCGTGCTGCTTTTCCACCGCGCGCGCGGAACCCGCGTGGGTCGCCTCGTCGATACGGCGCTGCAGGTCCGCGAGCTTGCCCGCGGTGGTGTGGATGTCGATCTCTTCCGGCTCGGACATCGGGTGGCGGCTCCCTGCCTGGTCACGGGGACGACGGCGCTGCTGATCAGCGGATGAACGGCTGACGGCGCGCAGCGCTGAACGGCTACTGATCCGTAGCGTATCGGCGCGGATACCGTTCGGCAGTGCGTCGTTTGACACACCTAGGGTGGCTTGCATGACACCCTCGGATGCGCCACAGAGCCGTTGGTCGGACCTGGACCGACCGCCCCTGAACGTTCCCGCGCTGCGCCGCGGACTGCTGCGGCCGGACGGGCTGTGGACCTCGCTCGACGTCGTCGACAGCACCGGTTCCACCAACTCGGACCTCGCGGGGCGTGCGGCCTCGCTCACCGAGGGTGCCGTCCTGGTCGCCGAGGAGCAGACCGCCGGCCGAGGCCGTCTGGACCGCACCTGGACCGCACCGGCCCGCTCCGGCCTGTTCTTCTCCGTCTACCTGACGCCGGCGCCCGTACCGGTGCAGCGGTGGGGCTGGCTGCCGCTGCTGGCGGGGGTCGCCGCGGCGACCGGCCTGGCGCGGTCGGCCGGCGTCGACACGGCACTGAAATGGCCCAACGACCTGCTGGTCACCGTCCCCGAGGACTCCGGCAAGGTCCGTCCGGGGGAGACCCCAGTCGGCCAGGAGCGCAAGACGGGCGGCATCCTCGCCGAGCGGGCCGGCGACGGCGTCGTCATCGGCATCGGCCTCAACGTCTCCCTGCGCAGCGACGAACTGCCCGCCCCCACCGCCGCCTCGCTCGCCCTCGCCGGAGCGGTCTCCACCGACCGGGAAACGCTGCTGCGCGGCGTACTGCGCTCGCTGGAGCAGTGGTACGGGCAGTGGCGCGCGGCCGACGGCGACGCGGCGGCGAGCGGCCTCCAGGAGGCCTACGCGGCGGGCTGCGCCACGCTCGGCCGGACGGTACGGGCCCAGCTGCCCGGCGACCGCACGCTCACCGGCGAGGCGGTGGCGATCGACGGGGACGGCCGGCTGGTCCTGTCCTCGGACGGCGGCCTGCGCGAGCCCGTCTCGGCGGGCGACATCGTGCACCTGCGCGGTGCGGAGGGCGGACTGACCTGAGAGGCTGTCGCGTGACCGGTGGACCGGGCGGCCGCGGGTCACCCGGAGGCCTCGCAGAGGCACTGGTGAGCGGCGCGTACGCCCCGACCCGACGGGTAACGCCTCGACGACGTGAGGTAGGGCACACCTGCCGTATCGTTGAGGCGATCCACCGACAGATCGGCAGGGCAGTGCGCAGGGAACGGGCAGGAGGCGGCTGGTGACCGTCGGCGACACGACCTCCGGCGCGGGCGCGGAGCCCCCGTCGGACTCCTCGGTCCACGCGACACCGCATCACGAAGTCGACCACACGGCCGAACCGACCGACGACCCTCTGGCGATCCGGCTGGAACAGCTGATCCTGGGCGCCGACCGGCGCTACACCCCGTTCCAGGCCGCCCGGACGGCGGGCGTCTCCATGGACCTGGCATCCCGGTTCTGGCGGGCCATGGGGTTCGCCGACATCGGCCAGGCCAAGGCGCTGACCGAGGCGGACGTGCTGGCGCTGCGACGGCTGTCCGGCCTGGTCGAGGCGGGGCTGCTCAGCGAGCCGATGGCGATCCAGGTGGCCCGTTCGACCGGGCAGACCACCGCCCGGCTGGCGGAATGGCAGATCGATTCGTTCCTGGAGGACCTCACCGAGCCGCCCGAGCCCGGAATGACCCGCACCGAGGTCACGTACCCCCTGATCGAACTGCTTCTGCCGGAGCTGGAGGAGTTCCTGGTGTACGTGTGGCGGCGCCAGCTCGCCGCCGCCACCGGCCGGGTCGTGCAGGCCGCGGACGACGAGGAGATGGTCGACCGGCGCCTGGCCGTCGGTTTCGCCGACCTCGTCGGATTCACCCGGCTGACCCGTCGGCTGGAGGAGGAGGAGCTCGGCGAGCTCGTCGAGTCCTTCGAGACCACCTGCGCCGACCTCGTGGCCGCGCACGGCGGCCGGCTCATCAAGACCCTCGGCGACGAAGTGCTCTTCGCCGCCGACGACGCGGGCACGGCCTCCGAGATCGCGCTGCGCCTCATCGAGGCGATGACGCTGGACGAGACGATGCCGGCCCTGCGCGTCGGCATCGCGTTCGGCACCGTCACCACCCGGATGGGCGATGTCTTCGGCACCACGGTGAACCTTGCCAGCCGGCTGACGTCGATAGCTCCGAAGGACGCCGTCCTGGTGGACGGGGCGTTCGCCAAGGAGCTGACCCGGACCGGTGACGCCCCGGTCTCCGAGGCCCGGGCCGCGGAGGAGGCCGCCGCCGCGAAGGAGAGCGCGGACGGCGAGGAGCCGGCTCCCGTACCCAAGTACCGCTACGGGCTGCAGCCGATGTGGCAGCGGCCGGTGCGTGGCCTCGGCATCGTCGAACCGTGGCTGCTGGCCCGTCGTGGCACGTCCTGACCACGTCTGACCCACCCCCGCGCTCCCCGGCCGGCGGCGCCCTGACCGTCCCCGGCCGGCCCGTTCCGGCCGCCCCCTGACCTCCGGCGAATGGAGAGCTCTAGGATCCCTCGGGTAACGCTCGTTAACTGACAGGGGTGCAGCCATGACCGTCACGTCCGAGCAGCGGTTCGGGGAGTTCGTCGTCGTACGGGGCCACGAGGGCCTGGAGCATGTCGCCGAGCTGGTGCTCGACCGGCCCAAGGCCATGAACGCGGTGTCCACGGACATGGCCCGCTCGATCGCCGCCGCCTGCGCCGCGCTCGCCGCCGATCCCGAGGTCCGGGTCACCGTCCTCACTTCCAGCCATGAGCGGGCCTTCTGCGTGGGCGCGGACCTGAAGGAGCGCAACTCCTTCACGGACGCCGACCTGGTGCGTCAGCGGCCCACCGCGCGCGCCGCCTACACCGGCGTGCTGGAACTGCCGATGCCGACGATCGCGGCGGTGCACGGCTTCGCGCTGGGCGGCGGGTTCGAGCTGGCCCTGTCCTGCGATCTGATCGTCGCCGACCGGACCGCCCTGGTCGGTCTGCCCGAGGTCTCGGTCGGCGTCATCCCGGGCGGTGGCGGCACCCAGTTGCTGCCGCGCCGGATCGGGGCGGCGCGCGCCGCGGAGCTGATCTTCACCGCCCGCCGGGTGGAGGCGGCCGAGGCGCGCGAGCTGGGCCTGGTCGACGAGCTGGTCGCGGACGGCCGGGACCGGGCCGAGGCGCTGGCGCTCGCCGGCCGGATCGCGGCGAACTCCCCGGTGGGGCTGCGGGCGGCCAAGCGGGCCCTGCGGCTCGGCCACGGGCTCGATCTGCGGGCCGGTCTGGAGGTCGAGGACTCCGCCTGGCGGTCGGTGGCCTTCTCCGGCGACCGGGCGGAGGGCGTGGCCGCGTTCAACGAGAAGCGGAAGCCGCAATGGCCCGGGGAGTGACCCGCGGGTGACTCCACGTGCCCGCGCCGCGACGCACCGTGCGTGATTCAGGTCGTCAAGTGATCAAATCACCGCAAATCTACATAAGCTGGTGCGATGGGCGGTGACGATGCGCGGCTGCGGGCCGTGGTTTCGCTTGCGCAGGCGATGGCGGCGGCGCACACCCCTCGGGGGTGCTGGCGGGCGGCGGCGCTGGGGGCGTGCGAGGCGCTGGGCGGCAGTTTCGCCGCGTTGTCGGTCTGGGAGCGCGGGCGTGGACGGCTGCGGGTCCTGGTCAACGCGGGCGAGCGGGCGGACGGGGAGGAGGAGTTCCCCGACGAGGAGACGTACCCCGTGCACCAGTTTCCGGAGATCACCGAGTTCCTGCACGAGCGGTGGGCCGGGGGCGGTGAGCCGGACGCCTGGGTGGAGACCGCCGACGGTCCGGTGGAGCCGGAGCCCGGCGATGCCGGTGCGGGGGGCGTGGACGTGTCGGGTGCGCACGGTTACCGGCGCGGCTACTGCCATCAGCGGGTGGCGGCGCTGCGCCGGCGCGGGCGCGGCTGCTGTGTCGTCGCGCCGATCGTGCTGCACGGGCGGGCCTGGGGCGAGCTCTATGTGGCGCGGCCGTCGGGGGAGCCGGTGTTCGACCGCCGGGACGCGGACTTCGCCACGGTGCTGGCCGCCGTGGTGGCCGCCGGGATCTCCCAGACGGAGCGCCTGGAGGAGGTGCGCAAGCTCGCCTTCACCGATCCGCTGACCGGCCTCGCCAACCGTCGGGCCGTCGACATGCGGCTGGACGAGGCGGTGGAGCGGCACCGGGAGGACGGCTCGGTGGTGAGCCTGGTCGTCTGTGATCTCAACGGTCTCAAGTGGGTCAACGACACCCACGGGCATGCCGTCGGCGACCGTCTGCTGGAACGTTTCGGCTCCGTGCTGTCCCGGTGCGGGGCCATGCTGCCCGGAACGCTCGCGGCCCGCCTCGGCGGCGACGAGTTCTGCCTGCTGGCCCTGGGCCCCGGGGCGGACGAGGTGGTCGCGGTGGCCGCGGAACTCTGTGAGCGGGCGGCCGAGCTGGAGTTCGGCAACGGGGTCGCCTGCGGGATCGCCTCCACAGGCGACCCGATCGGCCCGGTGGTCTCCGCCCGGCGGCTCTTCCGGCTCGCGGACGCGGCCCAGTACCGCGCGAAGGCGGCCCGCTCCAGGCGGCCCGTGGTGGCGGGGCGTGACGGCGAGGTCATCCGGCTGGCGGACTCCCCGCCCGGATCCCCCCACGACCGCCGCCGGCTGCGGGGGGCGGCCCCCGGGGCGGCGGACGAGGTAAGGGGTCACCCCGAGGACCACTAGTGACATGAAGGGTTTCAATCCGTACGCTTCTGAATATGGATATGCATACAGTCGTGGTGGGGACGTCCGGCACCACCGCTCAGGACGTCATCGCCGTGGCCCGCGGCAACGCCCGTGTCGAGCTCTCCGCCGCCGCGGTGAGCGCCCTGGCCGCCGCCCGCGAGATCGTGGACGCGCTCGCCGCCAAGCCCGAGCCGGTCTACGGCGTCTCCACCGGATTCGGCGCACTGGCCAGCCGCCACATCAGCCCGGAGCTCCGCGCTCAGCTCCAGCGCAACATCGTCCGCTCGCACGCCGCCGGCATGGGCCCCCGGGTCGAGCGCGAGGTCGTCAGGGCGCTGATGTTCCTGCGGCTGAAGACGGTCGCCTCCGGTCACACGGGCGTTCGGCCCGAGGTCGCGCAGACCATGGCCGACGTACTCAACGCCGGGATCACACCCGTCGTTCACGAGTACGGTTCCCTCGGCTGCTCCGGCGATCTGGCACCGCTCTCGCACTGCGCCCTGACCCTCATGGGCGAAGGCGACGCGGAGGGTCCCGACGGGACCGTCCGCCCGGCCGGCGAACTGCTCGCCGCCCACGGCATCGCCCCGGTCGAGCTGCGCGAGAAGGAGGGCCTGGCCCTCCTCAACGGCACCGACGGCATGCTCGGCATGCTCGTGATGGCCCTCGCCGACCTGCGCAGCCTCTACACCTCGGCCGACATCACCGCGGCCCTGTCCCTGGAGGCCCTGCTCGGCACGGACAAGGTCCTCGCCCCCGAGCTGCACGCCATCCGCCCGCACCCCGGCCAGGGCGCCAGCGCCGACAACATGCTGCGGGTGCTGGCCGGTTCGGGTCTGACCGGTCACCACCAGGACGACGCGCCGCGCGTCCAGGACGCCTACTCCGTGCGCTGCGCGCCCCAGGTCAACGGGGCGGGCCGCGACACCCTCGCGTACGCCGCGACCGTGGCCGACCGCGAACTGGCGTCGTCCGTCGACAATCCGGTCGTCCTCCCCGACGGCCGGGTCGAGTCCAACGGCAACTTCCACGGGGCGCCGGTCGCGTACGTCCTGGACTTCCTGGCGATCGTCGCCGCCGACCTCGGCTCGATCGCCGAGCGCCGCACCGACCGGCTGCTGGACAAGAACCGTTCGCACGGGCTGCCGCCGTTCCTCGCCGACGACGCCGGTGTCGACTCGGGCCTGATGATCGCCCAGTACACGCAGGCCGCCCTGGTCAGTGAGATGAAGCGGCTCGCCGTCCCCGCCTCCGCCGACTCGATCCCGTCCTCCGCGATGCAGGAGGACCACGTCTCGATGGGCTGGTCGGCCGCGCGCAAGCTCCGTACCTCCGTCGACAACCTCGCCCGGATCGTGGCCGTCGAGCTCTACGCGGCTACCCGCGCCGTCGAGCTGCGCGCCGCGCAGGGGCTGACCCCGGCCCCCGCCTCGCTCGCCGCCATCGAGGCGCTGCGGGCGGCGGGCGTCGAGGGCCCCGGGCCGGACCGCTTCCTGTCGCCGGACCTGGCCGCGGCGGACGCCTTCGTCCGGGCGGGCGGGCTCGTCGCGGCGGTCGAGCCGGTCACCGGGCCGCTGGCCTGACCGCAGGACGTGCGCGCAGGCGGCCGCCGGACAGCACCGGTGGCCGCTTCCGCGGTCCGGTCACACGGCCGGCCGCGGACCTCCGCGACGGCCCGAGTAGGTGACGAAACCCGCTCCGGCGCCCAGGAACGCCATCCCGCCGATGAGGTACGGCGTCGTGTCGACGCCGGTCCCGGTGTCGGCGAGCGTGCCGGAGTCCGGCTGCGGACCGGTGACGGCGGCGCTGTGGCCGGCCGTGCCCGGGGCCGCGGCCGCGTCGTCCGCGTTGGCGGACGGCACGAACCACAGGGCGCACAGCAGTGTTCCCGCAGCGGTGGCGGTCAGGAGCGGGCGGCGGGTGATGGCCACGGAATCGATCCCCCTCGGGGCAGCCGTACGTACGAGGGCTTCCCGAATGCCGGGTCCCCTCAGGCCTGTTGCACCGATGCTAATGAACGCAGCGGGTCGCGGGAAAGCCATGGCGGCAGGCGGCTTACGCTCCGCTTCATGAGTACTTCTGAGTCATCACGATTCGTTCGCCTTCGTGTCGAAATGGTGTTGGAGATCACGGACGCCGAAGCCCTGAGCGGAACCGCGCTGGAAAGCCTCGCCGCCGAGTACGGCGAACCCGGCGGCGAGTCCGCCGAGGAACGCACGCATGCCGAGACCGCGGTACGGGAAGACGCCGCAGAGGCCCTTGCCTCGCTGATCGACCCGTTCGACCTGGTCAGCGAGGTTCCCGGGGTCGAGCTGACCCAGGCCTCCTGGAGCAGCGAGACCATCGACTACGACCCGGAGGACCCGGAGGGATGGGACCTCGGCGAGGGTCAGGACGAGGACGGGGACGGTGACGCGTACGACGACGAGGACGAGAGCGACGGCGACGGGAGCGCTTCCGGCGTCCCGCACAATGGGGAGAAGGACGACCGGCGCGGCAGCACGGCGCGGCGGGCCTAGCGGGCCGGAACACCGGCCCCGGCCCGTTTCTGGCGGACCGGGGCCGGTGCGCGTGAGCGGCCGGTGGATCCGGACCGCGGACGTGCGGTACAACCGGGTCGTGCACCGGCCGGCACACAGGTGGTGAACAGCGGGAACCACCGCTGTCGCCACCGCGTCGATGAGTGGTGTTCCCCACATCTGAAGCGGATATGGAACGGGGCACCCGTGCAGGGTGTTCTTGGAACATTGACGGGGATTGCCGGCCGACGGGCCGGCACGGGGTTTTCGGGGATTTCGGCAACGATGGAGAAGCGTGTGATGACGGACAGCAAACGGCGCAAGGGCCTCATGGCCGCGTCCGCACTGCTCGGCGGCGTGCTGGTGCTTTCGGCCTGCAGCGACGGCGGCGACAAGGGCGGCCCCAGCCCCGACAGCTCGAAGAAGTCACAGGCGGCCGAGGTCGACAAGGCGGCGGCCGAGGAGACCTCCGAGGCGCAGATAGCGATCTCGCCGAAGAACGGCGCGACCAACGCGAGCATCAACAACGCCGCCAAGGTCACCGTCGCCAAGGGCAAGCTGACCGTCGTCACGATGACCACGGCGGCCGGCGAGAGCGTCAAGGGCACCCTGTCCGCCGACGGCACCAGCTGGAAGCCGGACGCGCAGCTGGAGCGTTCGACCACGTACAAGATCAACGCGACGGCGCAGGACTCGAAGGGCCGCGAGGCGCACGAGAACTCCTCCTTCACCACCGTGTCGCCCGCCAACAGCTTCATCGGGAACTTCACCCCCGAGGACGGCTCCACCGTCGGCGTCGGCATGCCCGTCTCGATCAACTTCAACAAGCCGATCACGGACCAGAAGGCCGTTCAGGCCGGCATCACCGTGACGTCCAGCAGCGGCCAGCAGGTCGCCGGCCACTGGTTCAACTCCCAGCGCCTGGACCTGCGCCCCGAGGACTACTGGACGGGCGGCTCCACCGTCACGCTGAAGCTGGCGCTGGACGGCGTCGAGGGCGCGGACGGCGTCTACGGCGTGCAGCAGAAGACGGTCACCTTCAAGATCGGCCGCAACCAGGTGTCGACCGTGGACGCCAAGACGCACATGATGACCGTCACCCAGAACGGCAAGACGATCAAGACCATCCCGATCTCGGCCGGTTCGTCGGACAACCCGACCTACAACGGCCAGATGGTGATCTCCGAGAAGTTCAAGGAGACCCGGATGGACGGCTCGACGGTCGGCTTCACCGACGACGACGGCAAGGGCGAGTACGACATCAAGGACGTGCCGCACGCCATGCGGCTGTCCACGTCGGGCACCTTCATCCACGGCAACTACTGGGGCGCCAAGTCGATCTTCGGCAGCGCCAACACCAGCCACGGCTGCGTCGGCCTCGCCGACGCCAAGGGCGCCGGAGACCCCAACGCGCCCGCCGCCTGGTTCTACAACAACTCCATGATCGGCGACGTGGTCGTCGTCAAGAACTCCCCGGACGCGACCATCAAGCCCGACAACGGCCTCAACGGCTGGAACCTCAGCTGGGCCGAGTGGACGGCCGGCTCCCAGGCCTGAACCCGCCCCACCCCGCGCCGAACGCCGCAGGCGGCGGCTCCGCGATCCGCACGGATCCCGGAGCCGCCGCCTGCGGCGTTCGGCGGACCGTTCTCATCCCGCTCTCATCGTGGCCTTAACCCACCATCACAAGCGGTACCTAGCCTCGCGCCATGTTCTTCACCTACCTCCGGCGCGAGCTGCGCCGCCGCAGAAAGGCGGCGCTCGTCGTCGCCTCGGGGCTCGCCCTCGGCATTGCGCTCGTCATCATCGTCAGCTCGGTCTCCTCGGGCATGAGCAAGGCCCAGGACAAGGTCCTGGAATCGCTGTACGGCCTCGGCACGGACATGACCGTCACCAAGGCCGCCGCAGCTCCGGGTTCCGGCACACAGCGCCCCCGGTTCGAGTTCGACGCCAAGGACGGCGACGACGACGCGACGCAGAGCACCGACCGCGTCATGGTCCAGGGCTTCCAGAGCCTGGCCGCGAGCACGGTCGACCAGGTGGGCAAGCAGACCGGCGTCGCCGACGCCGTCGGCGGGCTGAGCCTGACCGTCATGAAGGTGGACGGCCAGTTCAAGCGCGGAGAGTTCAAGCAGGACGAGAGCGCCGGGACCCAGGGCGGCGGCCGCGGCGGCCCCGGCGGCGGCACCGGCCAGCCGCAGGGCGAGGTCCAGGGCGGCGGAGCCTCCTTCGACGTCAACTCCTACACCGTGTACGGCACCGACGTCACCAAGCAGGACCTCGGCCCGCTCACCTCGTCGAAGATCACCACCGGACGTACCTTCAAGGCGACCGAGACCGACGCGAAGGTGGCCGTCGTCGACGCCGCGTACGCGAAGGAGAAGGAACTCTCGACCGGCAAGACGGTCACGATCCACGGGACCACGTTCTCGATCGTCGGTGTCTCGACGGCCGAGAGCGGCGACGCCGCCGCGAACCTGTACATCCCGCTCCAGCAGGCGCAGACCCTCGCCGACTCGAAGGACAAGGTCACCACGGTCTACGTCAAGGCCGCCGACTCGCAGCAGATCGACAGCGTCAAGACCACGATCCAGAAGAACATCACGGGCACCACGGTCACCACTTCCGCCGACCTCGCGGACACCGTGTCCGGCTCCCTGTCCACTGCCTCCGACCTGGCCTCCAGCGTCGGCAAGTGGCTCTCCATCGCCGTGCTCGTCGCCGCCTTCCTGGTGGCCGGCCTCCTCACCTCCTCCGCGGTCAGCCGCCGCGTGCGCGAGTTCGGCACGCTCAAGGCACTCGGCTGGAAGAGCGGCCGGGTCACCCGCCAGGTCATCGGCGAAGCGCTCGTCAACGGCCTGATGGGCGGCGTCCTCGGCATCGCGATCGGCCTCGGCGGCGCATACGTCGTGACCGCCATCAGCCCCACCCTCACCGCTCAGCTCGGCTCCTCGGGCGGCGGGGGCGGCGGGATGCGCGGCGGCATGATGGGCGGCGGCCCCGGCCGGCAGAGCGCGTCCAAGGCGCTCGAC
Source organism: Streptomyces sp. NPDC091416 (assembly GCF_044756845.1). Classification (NCBI taxonomy): domain Bacteria; kingdom Bacillati; phylum Actinomycetota; class Actinomycetes; order Kitasatosporales; family Streptomycetaceae; genus Streptomyces; species Streptomyces sp. NPDC091416. The sequence continues at coordinate 678,799 of NZ_JBIVTU010000001.1, read as the reverse complement.
ATCGCGCTGACCGCGCCCGTCTCCCTCTCCGTCATCCTGATGGCCGTCGGCCTGGCCGTGGCGGGCGGGCTGATCGCGGGCGCCTTCGGCGGCTGGCGCGCCTCCCGGCTGCGCCCCGCCGACGCGCTGCGCCGCGTCGAGTAGCCCGCACGGGATGACCGGCCACCGGGCATCCCGTACCCCGTCCCCCAGCGATCCCCGGTCCACGGGGCGACCCCCCGAGGCGGTCGCCCGGGATCCGCGATCACCGCCCAGCAGGAGCTGACCCATGTACACGCTTCAAGGCGTCACCAAGCAGTACACACGCGGCAAGTCCATCGTCCACGCGCTCGCCGGCGTGGACCTGACCATCGAGGACGGCGGCCGTCTGGTCATCCAGGGCCCCACCGGCGGCGGCAAGTCCACGCTGCTGCAGATGCTCGGCGGCCTGGACCGCCCCACCTCCGGCAGTGTCGAACTCGACGGGGTGGACCTCGCGAAGCTCAGCGAGGCCAAGCTCACCAAGGTGCGCGCCGAGAACATCGGTTTCGTCTTCCAGAGCTTCAACCTCATCCCGACGCTCACCGCCCAGGAGAACGTCGAGACCGCGCTCGTCCCGCTCGGAGTCAAGGCGTCCGAGCGCCGCAGAAGAGCCGCCGAGGCACTCGACTCGGTCGGGCTGGGAGAGCGCCTCACCCATCTCCCCAGCGAGATGTCCGGCGGCCAGCAGCAGCGCGTCGCGATCGCCCGGGCCCTGGTCAAGCAGCCCAAGGTGCTCCTCGCCGACGAGCCCACCGGAAACCTCGACGAGTCGATGCGCGACGAGATCATGGAGGTGCTGGAGACCCTGTGGAAGGAGCACGGGCTGACCTTCATCATGGTCACGCACGACAGCGCGATCGCCCGCAGGGCCCCGCGCCTGGCGACCATCCGCAAGGGCAAGGTCACCATCACGGAGAACGCCGCGGCCTGACCCGGCGGCACTCACGCCCGGCCGGCGGACCCGGCCCGTACGACGGACCCGCCGGCTCAGCCGGTCCGCCCGGCCACGGCCCGGCGGTGCGCCACCAGATCGGTGCGGCGGACCTGGCGCAGGCCGGCCGGGTCGCTGTACGCGGCGCCCTCCTCGCAGGCCGTCCGCGGACCGGGACCGCCGCCGGCCGGCCGGGCGCGCAGCCCGTACCAGGGCTGAAGCGGCAGCCAGCACAGCCCGTACAGCCAGCGCCGGACCAGCCGGGCGGGCCCGGGCCGTCCCACGTCCGGCAGGCTCACCACCCGTATCCCCATGATCAGCTTTCCCGCTCCGGCCCCCGCGACCGCGGTGAGCACCACCTGGTTGAGGAACGACAGGACGAGCACCGGCCCGATCAGCAGCCCGATGACGTGGGGAACGGCCGCCGAGTGCGCGTACGGCCGGATCAGTAAGCCGCTGGTGACCAGGCAGAGGTAGCAGTCGAGCCCCACGGCGAGGTACCGGCGCATCTCGCCGGCCCGGGGCGGTATCCCCGGCTCGGGCCGCTCCGCCCGCCCGGGAACGTACGGGGGCCCGGACTGTCCGTAACCGAGCAGGGCTCCAGCGGCCAACGGCCTTTGCCTGTAAGGAATATGAGGATCGCGGCCCCCGCGGTTCCCCCGTGATGTCGTCATGACGGAATCATGTCGGATAGCCCGTCGCCGCGGGCCCGGACCGCACACCTCCGGGCGTCGGGACCGACGGCCTCATGGTGGAGCCCGCTACACCATCGGTCCGGGAGGCCGGTCCCTCGTGCCCGGGCCCGTCCGCCGGAAGGATGAGGGACACGGCCGGGCAGGGACCCGGCGCCCCGCCCGACCTTCTGGAGAACCCGTGAAGCCGCTGCTCTGGACCGTGCTCCTCGTCGCCCTCGTCGCGAACGTCTCGCTGAACTTCCTGGTGGGTCAGGAAGGCCTGCACATCGCGCTGAGCGTCGTCTCGGGCGTGGTCGTGCTCGCGTCGGCGGCGGGCCTGTGGATGCTGCGGGGCCCGCGCGAGACCTGAGGGCGGACCTCACAGTCACCCACGCGCCCTTGTGAGGTTCACCACTTCGAATGAAGTACGGCCCCGCCCGCCACCCCGCCGCAACCCCGCCGATTCTGCCCGGAACCGGCCTGGAGCCGGGCTGCGGCGGCCTTCCCGCGCACGACGCGCAGGGATCATCATGTGGATGCCCGTGGAGCATCCCGCCGCCCCACTGGGACACTCGATACGCCACAACGGTCCTGTACGTCGCTTTCGTGAGCACGGTATGCGTGATGTCGGGCGACGCCCTCAACGGCGAGGGGGGACCTGGTGCCCCTCGGGACGGGGGCGCCTTCGCGCATGAGCCGATCCATGGAAGGTCTTGATCAGATGACGGCCACCCCTGACTCCGCAACGCCGCCCGCCACCCACCGCGTCATCGAGCCGCTGTACGCGGAGATCCTCCGCCGCAACCAGGGCGAGAAGGAGTTCCACCAGGCCGTACGGGAGGTCCTGGAGACGCTCGGCCCGGTGCTGACCCAGCGGCCGGAGTTCGTGGACGCCCGGATCATCGAGCGCATATGCGAGCCGGAGCGCCAGCTCATCTTCCGGGTGCCGTGGTCGGACGACTCCGGCGACATCCACGTCAACCGCGGATTCCGGGTCGAGTTCTCCAGCTCGCTGGGCCCGTACAAGGGCGGGCTGCGCTTCCACCCCTCGGTCAACCTCGGCATCGTGAAGTTCCTCGGCTTCGAGCAGATCTTCAAGAACGCCCTCACCGGCATGCCCATCGGCGGCGGCAAGGGCGGTTCCGACTTCGACCCGAAGGGCCGCTCGGACGCCGAGATCATGCGGTTCTGCCAGTCGTTCATGACGGAGCTCCACCGCCACCTCGGCGAGTACACCGACGTCCCCGCCGGTGACATCGGCGTGGGCGGTCGCGAGATCGGCTACCTCTTCGGGCAGTACAAGCGGATCACCAACCGCTACGAGTCCGGCGTCCTGACCGGAAAGGGCCTCGGCTGGGGCGGCGCCCTGGTGCGTACGGAGGCGACCGGCTACGGCTGCGTCCTGTTCACCGCCGAAATGCTCCGCAGCCGCGGCGAGTCCCTCGACGGGCAGCGCATCTCGGTCTCCGGCTCGGGCAACGTCGCGATCTACGCGATCGAGAAGGCCCAGCAGCTCGGCGCGACCGTCGTGACCTGCTCGGACTCCGGCGGCTATGTCGTGGACGACAAGGGCATCGACCTCGACCTGCTCAAGGAGATCAAGGAGCAGGGCCGCGGCCGCATCTCCGAATACGCCGAGCGGCGCGGCGCGCACGTGAAGTACGTCGAGGGAACGGGCGTGTGGAACGTCCCCGTGGACGTCGCGCTGCCCTGCGCCACGCAGAACGAGCTCCACGAGGCCGACGCGCTGGCCCTCGTACGCAACGGCGTGAAGGCGGTCGCCGAGGGCGCCAACATGCCCACCACCCCCGAGGCCGTCCGCGTGTTCCAGGAGGCCGGCGTGGCCTTCGCGCCCGGCAAGGCGGCCAACGCGGGCGGCGTGGCGACCAGCGCCCTGGAGATGCAGCAGAACGCCTCGCGCGACTCCTGGACCTTCGCCCACACCGAGGAGCGCCTCGCGCAGATCATGCGCCACATCCACGACTCCTGCTACACCACGGCGGAGCGCTACGGCAGCCCCGGCAACTACGTGGTCGGCGCGAACATCGCCGGCTTCGAGCTGGTGGCGGACGCGATGCTGGCCCAGGGCCTGATCTGACCGGCGCCCCGGCGCACTGACACCGGCCCGGGACGCGGACGCGTCCCGGGCCGATGTCTGCTGCGTGGCCGTTCAGCGTGCGCACGGTCTGCCGGCAGGAAGCGCGACGTGCGCCGATCGCCGTCACGCCCTCACTTGACGATCGCCCCGGGCACGAAAGTCGCGAGTCCGGAGAGGAAGCTGCCGAGCGCTGCCAGCGTGACAAGAGCCGCCTTGCCGTCCGAGAAGAGGCCCGAGAAGAACGCGCGCAATTGACGTCGGAGAATCAGCATCTTCAACTTCTGCCAGCGATGCTGGCGGATGTGGCAGCCCATCAGGAGGCCGGTCGCGTTGTTACGGCAACCGTCCTCCCGACCTCTGACCGGGGCCGCGCAGGTGACGGGAGCCTGGAAGAAGCACCAGATCAGCACCAACGCCGAGAGGGCCGTGACGCTTGCCGGCCCGGCGGTCCTGTTGACCCAGGCGGCGACCAACAACGCGGCGGCGATGACCCCCCACCACTGTCGCAACCCACCGAGCTGAACGCTGCGTACCCCCGAAGTCGCCATGCCTCCATGGTGGTGGCATGGTCGTTGCCGCGTGCGCTGTCCCGCCCCGCTTGACCGAAAATGATCTCAAAGGCGTCCCGCGAACGACGCCGGTGGCCAGGCGCGTGCCGACGCTACCGGGTAGGGGCCGGCCTGCGTCGGAACGTCTCCGCCAGGCTCGTGTTCACCACCACGACGACAGCCATGACCGCAGATGCCACCGGATGCCCCACCCCGTAGAGCGCGAGGGCGCCGCCGCCGAGCACCACGGTCTTCACTGCGAGCACGCCGCTCAGCGGCAGCCGGAACCGGGCGCGCGGTGCGGCGAACATCCCCCACAGGGCGATGGCGATCGCCAACACACCAAACCCCAGAGGGAATTGAACGAATGGAGTGTCCCCCAGGCTGAATCCCCACCAGAACAGACAGCCCAGCGCCGCCAGTTCCACGAGGAATGCCAGAACTTCGTTGGCGGCCCACCAGGGCTGACCGGCCATGGGTGGGATCACTCGTCCGTCTGCAGGCTGTTCGTGCACTGGGCCCCCTCCGCGCTCCATGTGGCTGTGAGCGTACCGGCCGTTCCCGATGCAGGGTCCTTGCGTCACGCTTCGATGTGTCAGAATGACGAGAAGAGGGCTCGTGACCGGAAGCCCTGCGGCCCGGAGGGGGTCCCGTGAAGGTGTTCCTGAGCTGGTCCGGCGAGCGATCGAGGAAGATGGCGGAGGCGCTGAAGACGTGGCTGCCGGACGTCATCCAGGCCGTCGAGCCGTGGGTGTCCTCGCAGGACATCAAGAAAGGCAGCCGAGGGCTCGCCCAGGTTGCCGACGAACTTGCCGAGTCCGACTTCGGCATCATCTGCGTCACCTCGGACAATCAGCACTCCCAGTGGGTCAACTTCGAAGCCGGCGCCCTGTCGAAGCAGATCAGCGAATCGCTGGTGGTGCCCGTGCTGTTGGACGTATCCATCGCCGATCTCACCGGCCCGCTGGCGCAGTTCCAAGCAGCCGAGAGCCGGTCGCGCGACGACTTCCGCAAGCTCATGCACGATCTCAACGCGGCACTCGACGGCGCGGGCATCGCGCCCGAACGACTTGACCGTTCCTTCGACCGCTACTGGCCGGACCTGCACCAGAACCTCACCGTGCTGCGCGAGAAGGCGGGCAGCCCCACGCGGGCGAGCCGGACGACCCCCGACATGCTGTCGGAGGTTCTCGTCCTGATGCGCCAGCAGGAACGGCGGCTGGTCGATCTGGAAGGAATGCTCCGGCTCGGCCGGGGCCCTGCCGAAGAGCGGGATCTGGCCCCGGTGCCCTTCGCCCGCGCCGCACGGCGCACGGGCTCAGGGCTGGACGGCATGGTGCTGGCGGAGCTCCAGCAGGTCGCGGCCGGGCTCGGCATCCGAGGCACGGCCAGGATGCGCAAGAGTCAGCTGGTGGAGGTCATCCGGGAGCAGCAGACGGGCTCACGGCATCAGTGACGGGCCCGCCCCGCGGGAGCTCAGCCCTCGGCCGGGGCCACGCCGATCGGGCAGGAGACTCCCGTGCCGCCGATCCCGCAGTAGCCCGCCGGGTTCTTGTCGAGGTACTGCTGGTGCGCGGGCTCCGCGGGCCAGAAGACGCGGCCCTCGGCGGGCAGGATCTCCGTGCTGATCTCGCCGTGGCCGGAGCCCGTGAGGACCTTCTGGTACGCCTCGCGGGACGCCGCCACGGCCGCCGCCTGCTCGGGGGAGTGGGTGTAGACGGCGGAGCGGTACTGGGTGCCCACGTCGTTGCCCTGGCGGAAGCCCTGCGTCGGGTCGTGGGACTCCCAGAAGACCTTCAGGAGCTGGGTGTACGTGACGGCCTTCGGGTCGTAGACCACGCGGACGGCCTCCGTGTGCCCGGTCAGGCCCGAGCAGACCTCCTCGTACGCCGGATTCTCCGTGTAGCCGCCCTGGTAGCCGACGAGCGTCGTCCAGACGCCGTCCGTCTCCCAGAACTTCCGCTCGGCGCCCCAGAAACAGCCCATCGCGAAGTCCGCGACCTCCAGGCCCTCCGGGTACGGGCCCAGCAGGGCGTTGCCCAGGACCGTGTGCCGGGACGGGACGGTGAATTCCGGGGTGGGGCGGCCGCGCAGGGCCTCCTCCGGTGTGGGGAGCTGCGGGGTACGGCGGTGCAGGAACATGCGGGGGCTCCTCCTGGGTCGGTGTGCTGTCCGTACAACGTCCCGGGAGCCCCGCGGATTCCGGCCCCCGCGGTCAGCGCCGGGGCGTGCCGTCCTCGGGCCGGAAGGTCTCGGCGAACGAGTCGGCCCGCTTGCGGGCCCTGAGCCAGAAGTACACGCCGAGAGCGATCAGGATCAGGGGGATCAGTCGTGCCACGGGAACACCGGTCCTTGTCGTGAGGTCGGCCGCTGCTGCGCGGTATCGGGTGCGTCCACGGTCGCACACCGGCTACCGGGGCAGCGTCGCCGGGCTGCCGCCGTTCGCCTCGTAGCCGGCCACCGCCAAGGCCCGGTACACGGTGTACTCGGCGGCCGGGTCGGAGTTCTCCGTCCACGGCAGCGCGCCCACGTGCCCGTCGATGTGGACCAGCTGGTTCATCGCCTCGGACCAGCGCTCCATCCGGACCAGGAACAGCACCAGGAGATGCCGGACGTGCGCGAGCATCGGATCGTCGGCACGGGCCGCGTGGACCGCGAACATCGCGCCCTCGACCGCCCTGGTCACCACCTGGCTCCGGTAGAACCCCTGCACCAGATTGACCTCGGGAAGGTGCTCGTACACCGCGAACAGCGGCAGCGCGGCCAGCAGCGAGCCCTGCGGGGCGCGGGCCGCCGCGGCGGTCGCGAAGCGGTCGGCCTCCTCGCGCGATCCGTGCCACTTCTCGCACCAGAAGTGCAGCGCCGCGATGTGCGCGCCCATGTGGGCCGGCGCCCGGTCGATGATCTTCGCCCAGAGCTGGTCGAACTCCTCGTGGGAGTAGCCCAGTCCACGGGCCACGGCCAGCTCCACGAGATACGGCACCGGGTCGCCCGGCGCCAGCAGGGCCGCCTCGCCGACCACCGTACGGGCCTCCTCCAGGATGATCCGGAAGTCGTCCGTACCGGCCGTCGACGAACGCCACGCCTGCTGGACCAGGAACTCCGCGTGCACGGCCGCGCCGCCCGCGTCCTTGGGCGCCTCGGCCCGCCACTTGCGCAGCCACGCCCCGCCGACGCCCGGCCGCTGCATCAGCTCCAGCGAAGCGGCCCCGGCGAACGCCTGCACCCGCTGCCACCGCACCTCGCCGTCCTTGGGCGTACCGGACAGCAGCTGGGACGCCGCCCGCCACTCCTGGGTGTGCTGGACGACATCGAGCACGTCGAGGAGATCCTGGTCGGGGCCCGGCATCCGGATGTCCAGCTCCTCCTGACGCACGAAGCCGTAGGTGTCCGGGTCGGCGGCGTCCGGGGAACCGGGCGCCACCTGGCGGATACCACCGCGACGGCGCAGCGCGAAGGGGCCGATGACCGCGGCGAGCATGCAGAGCGCGAGCAGGAACCACAGAATCTCCATGCCCCCATTGTCACCGGACGGCCCGGTGCTCCGTGAGTGGCCTCGGCGGCGGGCTACGCTCGGGGCCCATGAGCGACCAGCACAGCTTCGAGACTCTCGCGATCCATGCGGGAAACACCGCCGATCCCCTTACCGGCGCCGTTGTTCCGCCCATTTACCAGGTGTCCACGTACAAGCAGGACGGCGTGGGCGGACTGCGCGGCGGCTACGAGTACAGCCGCAGCGCCAACCCGACCCGCACCGCGCTGGAGGAGAACCTCGCGGCCCTGGAGGGAGGCCGCCGCGGGCTCGCCTTCGCGTCCGGCCTCGCCGCCGAGGACTGCCTGCTCCGTACGCTGCTGACCCCCGGCGACCACGTGGTCATCCCGAACGACGCCTACGGCGGCACGTTCCGGCTGTTCGCGAAGGTCGCCTCGCGCTGGGGCGTGGAGTTCTCGGTCGCCGACACGTCGGACGTGGCGGCGGTACGGGCCGCGATCACCCCGCGCACCAAGGCGATCTGGGTGGAGACCCCGTCCAACCCGCTGCTCGGCATCACCGACATCGCGGCCGTCGCCGGGGTCGCCCGCGCCGCCGGCGCACGGCTGGTCGTCGACAACACCTTCGCCAGTCCCTACCTCCAGCAGCCCCTGGCCCTCGGCGCCGATGTCGTGGTCCACTCCACCACCAAGTACATGGGCGGCCACTCGGACGTCGTCGGCGGCGCGCTGATCGTCAACGACCCCGACCTGTCCGAGGAGTTGGCGTACCACCAGAACGCGATGGGCGCCGTCGCCGGGCCGTTCGACGCCTGGCTGGTGCTGCGCGGCATCAAGACCCTCGCCGTCCGGATGGACCGGCACAGCGAGAACGCCACCAGGGTCGCCGACCTGCTGACCCGCCACCCCAAGGTCACCCAGGTCCTCTACCCCGGACTGCCCGAGCACCAGGGCCACGAGATCGCCGCCAAGCAGATGAAGGCGTTCGGCGGGATGGTCTCCTTCCGCGTCGTGGGCGGCGAGGAGGCGGCCGTCGAGGTCTGCAACCGCGCGAAGCTCTTCACGCTCGGTGAGTCGCTCGGCGGCGTCGAGTCGCTGCTGGAGCACCCGGGCCGGATGACGCACGCCTCCGCCGCCGGATCCCCCCTGGAGGTCCCGGCCGACCTGGTGCGGCTCTCCGTCGGCATCGAGAACGGTGACGACCTGCTGGCCGACCTGACGCAGGCGCTCGGCTAAGGGCCGGCCGCCCTGCCCGGGCGGGGCTCCGCCGCACAGCTGTCCCCCATGCCCGGGCGGGGCCCCGCCGCACGGCTGTCCCCATGCTCGGGCGGGGCTCCGCCGCAGAGCGGTACGTGTTCTCGGGCGGGGCCGGTTCCGCCGGCCCCGCCCCTGTTGCGCTCGCGCTCAGACCGAGACCTTCTCGTCCTCCAACGAGGCCCTGACCTGCTCCCGCAGCTCAGGACTGTCGGTGTGCTCATGGACGGAGACCGCGTGCTCGGTCGCGGCCCGCACGACTTCGTCTTCCTCGCCGGAGATGGTCAGCGAGCAGTTCGACACGCTCGGATACTTGCGGCAGTCGGCGATCTTCCTGGTCATGTCAGCCTCCTCGGCCGATGCCCTTCCAGGATAAATCGGGCAGTCCCGCGCGACCTCTCAGCGGCCCCGGCCGGCATTGAGCCGGGCAGCCCGGCGGGTCAGGTGGTCGCGCTCCGCCAGGTTCGGGGCCCGGTGGGCCGCCTCCGCGTACAGCCGGGCCGCCGTCTCCAGGTCGCCGTCGCGCTCATGGAGGTACGCCGCCACCGCGGTGTGGCGGGGGAGCGTGGGTTCCAGCGCCGCGAGCGCCGCGAGGCCGGCCCGCGGCCCGTCGGCCTCCCCGACCGCGACCGCGCGGTTGAGCCGGACGACCGGGCTGCCGGTCAGGCGCGCGAGCTCGTCGTACCACTCGACGATCTGCACCCAGTCGGTCTCCTCGGCGGCGGGCGCGTCCGCGTGGAGCGCCGCGATGGCGGCCTGCGCCTGGAACTCGCCCAGCCGGTCGCGGGCGAGCGCCGCCTGAAGGATCCCGACACCCTCGGCGATTGACGCCGTGTCCCACCGGCCGCGGTCCTGCTCGGCCAGCGGGACCAGGCTGCCGTCGGACGCGGTCCGGGCGGCACGCCGGGCGTGGTGGAGCAGCATGAGGGCGAGCAGCCCCGCCACCTCGGGATGGTCGACGGCGGCCGCGAGCTGCCGGGTGAGGCGGATGGCCTCGGCGGCCAGGTCGACATCGCCGGAGTAGCCCTCGTTGAAGACCAGGTAGAGGACGCGCAGCACGGTGGCGACGTCGCCGGGCCGGTCGAACCGCACCCCGGACACGGTGCGTTTGGCCCGGCTGATCCGCTGCGCCATGGTCGCCTCGGGCACCAGGTAGGCGGCGGCGATCTGGCGGGTGGTGAGCCCGCCGACCGCTCGCAGCGTGAGTGCGACCGCCGACGCCGGGGTCAGCGACGGATGGGCGCACAGGAAGTACAGCTGGAGCGTGTCGTCCCCCGCGGGCGCCGGCCCGGGCACCGGCTCCTCCTCGACCCGGTCCTCACGGCGACGGCGCGCGGTGTCGGCGCGCTTCGCGTCGAGGAACTTGCGCCAGGCCACGGTGATCAGCCAGCCCTTGGCATCCCGCGGCGGGCCGGCCTCCCAGACCCGGAGCGCCTCGACCAGGGCGTCCTGCACCGCGTCCTCGGCCGCCGCGAAGTCGGCTCCGCGGCGGACGAGGACGGTGAGCACGCCCGGGGTGAGGGTCCTGAGCAGTACCTCGTCGATCCGGTTCATCCGAGAGCTACTCCGTGATGGTGGGGACCTCGGTCAGGAACGGGCGCAGCTCCAGCCACTCGTGGATCGGCTTGCCGCCCGCGCCGGGGGCGGCCGACAGCTCCCCGGTCAGCTCGACAGCACGCTCGTAGCTGTCGACATCGATGATCATCCAGCCGGCGATCAGGTCCTTCGTCTCGGCGAACGGCCCGTCGGTGACCGGCGGGCGTCCCTCCCCGTCGTAGCGGACCCACGCACCTTCGGGGGCGAGCGCCTGACCGTCGACGTATTCGCCGGTCTTCTCCAGGCGGGCCGCGAAGTCGTGCATGTACTGCATGTGGGCCGAGATCTCCTCCGGCGTCCACTGGTCCATGCTGACGTCGTTGACCGGGGCCGGGGCGCCGCGGTAGTGCTTCAGCAGCAGGTACTTGGCCATGACGGTTCTCCTTGGTCTCGTGCGACCCGTTCCGGTCGCGTTCACCCCGGGGACGGAGCCGGTCACGGGTTCTCGACATCCCCGGCCGGATTTCTTTCCAGGCTCGTGAGCGAGCGTAGGCGAGCCGTCCCGCGCATTCCGGGTCCGCCGCCCTACCAGCCGTCCAACGGCGGTGTCGTGCCGGCGGGCGGCGCCTGCCAGGGCTGGACCATCACGGCCCAGACCGTGAACGCCACGACCACCGCTCCCGCCGCCACCAGCCACAGCCGGCGCAGCACCCGCCGGCGGCGCACCAGCCGGGCGCCGCGCCGTGCCGCCCGCGCCGCCAGGTCCACGGGCACCTGCGGACGGGAGGCGTCCAGCATCCGCCGGACCTCGTCCTCGTTGCGCCGGACACCGCTCACGGCGCGGCCCGCAGCTGCTGCCGGGTACGACCCCATCGCGCCGTCGGGCTCCGGGTGCCGCGCATCGTGGCCACCGAGCGGTCGCACACCGAACGGATCCGTTCCACCGCGATCCCGAGCAGCGCCGACGCCTGCTCCTCCGGGACGCCTTCGTACAGGCGCAGTACCAGAACCAGCCGCTCCTGCGGGGTCAGCCGGTCCAGCAGCCCGCCGCGCGGACGGCGGTGCCGCCACGCCTGACGGGCGAACCGGACAGACAGATCCTGCCGGGTACGGACGTAGGGATCCTCGCCGTGCAGCTGGTCCCAGTCCGCGTACGTCCGGGCCAGCGCGGCCGTCAGAAGCCGCTGCGCGCGCTCGCAGGCCCCGGCCGGGTCCACCGGCTCGGCCGTGAGGAGCGCCGCGACGTGCAGCAGCCGGCCCGCCGCGCCTGCCACGAAGGCCTCGAACTCCTGGGCGCGGCGCCGCTGTCGGTCCGCGTGACGCTGTCGCACGAGGTCAATCGGAGCGCTCCGCGGGCCCCGGGTCAACCCCCGGGAGCCCGGCGGCCCGGGCTATCCCGCAGACGGTGCCTGGTGCGCGGCCTGCCGCGCGGCGAGGGCCGCGTTGAAGCGGGTGAGCAGCGCGCAGAACGTGTCCCGTTCGTCCTCGGACCACTCGTCCGTCACCTGGGACATCAACTCGCGCCGCGAGAGCCGCACCTCGTCCAGCCGGGCCTGCCCGCGCGGCGACAGCTGGAGCACGACCGCACGTCCGTCCTCCGGGTGCGAGGTGCGCTTGACCAGACCGGTGTCCACGAGCGGGGCGACCTGCCGGGTCACGGTCGAGGAGTCGATCCCCATCCCCGCGGCCAGCGCCTTGACGCCCATGGGGCCTTCCCGGTCCAGCCGGTTGAGCAGCAGATACGCGGCCCGGTCCATGGAGTTGCGCACCTGACCGACGCCGCCGAGGCGGGTCTGCTCGGCACGCCGGGCGAAGACCGCCACCTGGTGCTGCAGAGCGTCGAGAAGGTGGTCGTGACCCGGGTTCTCCGGGGCTGCGCCCCCGGAAGGAGACGCGGCAGTCGTCATGTCCTGAGGGGGCATGGCCGGGAGCTCTCTTCGTGCGGTGTCGGATGGGTGGGGGACAGAGTACGCGGCCCCGGGGCAACGCGTACCAGTGCCGCACAAACCTGCGGACATCGGCGCAGGAGGGGATGCCCGGCGGCCGCCGAACCCGCTTTCAGCTGCAAGACTTGCGGTATGAACTTCCCGCCGCCCGGCCGTTTTCCCCCGCTGATCCTCGATGACGTCAGGGGGGCGCAGAAGATGCTCTCCGGCGTCTCCCGGGTCACCCCGCTCGAGGGAAGCCGCCATCTGTCGGCGCTGGTGGGCGCACCCGTCCAGTTCAAGTGCGAGAACCTGCAGCGGACCGGCTCGTTCAAACTGCGGGGCGCGTACGTACGGATCTCGGGACTCACCCCGGTCGAACGCGCCGCCGGTGTCGTCGCCGCGAGTGCCGGAAACCATGCGCAGGGTGTAGCGCTCGCGTCTGCGCTCCTCGGCGTACGCTCAACGGTCTTCATGCCGGTCGGCGCACCGCTGCCCAAGATCGCCGCGACCCGTGAGTACGGAGCGCAGGTGCGGCTGCACGGCCACGTCGTCGACGAGACGCTCGCCGCGGCGCAGGAGTACGCGCGGGAGACCGGTGCGGTCTTCATCCACCCCTTCGACCACCCGGACATCATCGCGGGCCAGGGCACGGTGGGCCTGGAGATCCTGGACCAGTGCCCCGAGGTGCGCACGATCGTCGTCGGCATCGGCGGCGGCGGTCTCGCGGCCGGAATCGCCGTGGCGGTGAAGGCGGTCCGGCCCGACGTGCGGATCGTCGGTGTGCAGGCGGCCGGCGCGGCCTGCTACCCGCCGTCGCTCGCCGCCGGCCACCCCGTCTCGATCGGCACGCTCCAGACGATGGCCGACGGCATCAAGGTCGGACGCCCCGGCGACGTGCCGTTCGGCCTGGTCCGGGAGTTGGTCGACGAAGTCCGCACGGTCTCCGAGGACGAGCTGTCCAGCGCCCTGCTGCTCTGCCTGGAGCGGGCGAAGATGGTCGTCGAACCGGCCGGCGCGAGCCCGGTGGCCGCACTGCTCGGCGACCCCGGGTCGTTCCGCGGGCCGGTGGTGGCGGTGCTGTCCGGCGGCAACGTGGACCCGCTGCTGATGCAGCGCATCCTGACCCACGGCATGTCGGCGGCCGGCCGCTATCTCAGCCTGCGGCTGCGTCTGACGGACCGCCCCGGCGCGCTGGCCACCATGCTGGGTGTGCTCACGGTGGCCGATGCCAACGTGCTCGACGTCAGCCATGTGCGTACCGATCCCAGGCTCGGCCTCACCGAGGCCGAGGTGGAGCTCCATCTGGAGACCAAGGGGCCGGAGCACTGCGAGGAGGTCGCCGCGGCCCTGCGCGGGGCGGGCTATCTGGTGGTGGGCTGACCTCTTGTCAGTCGCGATGTATCGCGATACCTTGCGTGCGCCCGGCCCGGTTGCACGCACGGTCCTCTCGTGTGTTCACCGGGCGCGGAAACCCGGGCAAATCTAGGATCTGTGAGGAAGTCACCCGAACGCACTGCACTGGGGGAATCCCGTATGCCAGGCGCGATCCACGCCGAAGGTCTGGTGAAGACCTTCGGTGACGTCACCGCACTCGGCGGCGTCGACCTCGACGTACCGCAAGGCACCGTCCTCGGACTTCTCGGCCCCAACGGAGCCGGCAAGACGACCGCCGTACGCGTTCTCACCACGTTGCTCAGGCCCGACAGCGGCAGCGCCTTCGTCGCGGGCATCGACGTGCTGAAGAATCCCAACGACGTGCGGCGCTCGATCGGGCTCTCCGGCCAGTTCGCCGCCGTCGACGAGTACCTGACCGGCCGCGAGAACCTGCACATGGTCGGCCAGCTCTACCAGATGTCCTCCCGCGCCGCGAAGGCCCGGGCCGGGGAACTGCTGGAGCGGTTCAACCTCGCCGACGCGGCCGACCGTACCGCCAAGACCTACTCCGGCGGCATGCGGCGGCGGCTCGACCTCGCGGCGGCGCTCGTCGTCTCCCCGCCGGTCATGTTCATGGACGAGCCCACCACCGGACTCGACCCGCGCAACCGGCAGCAGCTCTGGGAGGTCATCGAGGAGCTCGTCGCCGGCGGCACGACGCTGCTGCTGACCACGCAGTACCTGGAGGAGGCGGACCGCCTCGCCCACGACATCTGCGTGATCGACCACGGTCTCGTCATCGCCCGCGGCACCTCCGACCAGCTCAAGGCCCGCACCGGCGGCGAACGTGTCGAGGTCGTCGTCCAGCAGCCGGATCAGATCGGCCCGGCCCGGGACGTCCTCGCCCACCTGGGCAAGGGTGAGGTCGCCGTCGTCCCGCACATGCGCAAGCTGACCGTCCCGGTCGACGGCGGCGCCAAGCTCCTCGCCGAGGTCATCCGTGACCTCGACGCCCGCGGCGTGGAGATCGACGACATCGGGATGCGCCGCCCCACCCTCGACGATGTGTTCATCTCCCTCACCGGCCACGCGGCCGAGCAGGACAAGAGCGACGACAACGGAACGGACGAGGCGGACGCCGCCCGGACGGAGGTGGCGAAGTGAGTGCCGTTGCCGGGACGACAGCAGGCCGCGCGCCCCGGGGCGCCGGCGGGATCGGTCAGTCCGCCCGCGATTCGCTGGTCATGGCCCGGCGGAACCTGATTCGTATGACCCGGATTCCCGAAGTGGTACTTTTCGGGCTTATCCAGCCCATCATGTTCGTGGTGCTGTTCAGCTACGTGTTCGGCGGCTCCATGAACATCGGTGGCTCGACGGACCCCGTCGTCTACCGGAACTTCCTGATGGCCGGGATCTTCGCGCAGACCGTCACCTTCGCGACGGCAGGGGCGGGCGCCGGGATCGCCGACGACATGCACAAGGGGCTTGTCGACCGGTTCCGCTCGCTGCCCATGGCCCGCGGCGCGGTCCTCACCGGCCGTACGCTGGCCGACCTCGTGCAGACCATGTTCACCGTGCTGGTGCTCACGATCGTCGCGCTGCTCGTCGGCTGGCGCATCCACGAGGGCGTGCCCAAGGCGCTGGGCGCGTTCGGGCTGCTCCTGCTCCTCGGATACGCCTTCTCCTGGATCGGCGCGCTGATCGGCCTGTCCGTCCGCACTCCCGAGGCGGCCACCTCGGGCGGGCTGATCTGGCTGTTCCCGGTGACGTTCATCTCCAACGCCTTCGTGGACTCCAGCCAGATGGCGGGCTGGCTCCAGCCCATCGCCGACTGGAACCCCTTCAGCGCGACCGTTCAGGCGTGCCGGGTGCTCTTCGGGAACCCCGGCGTCTCGACGTCCGACGCCTGGCCGATGCAGCACCCCGTCTGGGCCTCGCTGATCTGGTCCGTAGTGATCATTGTGGTCTTCCGGACCCTGGCCGTGCGCAAGTACCGCTCGGTGGCCGTCTGAGCGCCGGTCGCCGTCCGGGCAACAGCAAGAGCCCCGGCCGCATGCGGCCGGGGCTCTCTCACGGAGGGTGCGGATCAGCCGGAGTACGGCTTCGCCGAGAGGATCTTCACGGTGGCGGTCTTGCCGTTCGGGAGCTCGTACTCGGCGCTCTCGCCCATCCGCTTGCCGTTCACGCCCACGCCGAGCGGGGACTGCGGGGAGTACGTCTCGATGTCCGAGCTCGCGTACTCGCGGGAGGCGAGAAGGAAGGTCGTCGTGTCGTCGTCATCGCCGTCGAACGCGATCGTCACGACCATGCCGGGCTCGACCACGCCGTCGTCGGCCGGTGCCTCGCCGACCTTCGCGTGCTCCAGGAGCTGGGTCAGCTGGCGCACCCGGAGCTCCATCTTGCCCTGCTCCTCCTTGGCCGCGTGGTACCCGCCGTTCTCGCGCAGGTCGCCCTCCTCACGGGCCGCCGCGATCTTGACGGCGATCTCCGTGCGCGCGGGACCAGACAGATACTCCAGCTCGGCCTTGAGCTGGTTGTACGCCTCCGGCGTGAGCCAGGTGACGTTTTCGCTGGTCTGGGTCACAGGGTGCTCCTCGTCGGTACTGGGAATACAAAGCATCGCCCTACCCCGAAGCATGCGCTTCCACGGGTGGGCGAAACCACGAGCCTAACAATTCGCCGGGGAAAGGGGGAGGAGGTAAACGGCTGGGAGTGTTGAACCGCAGGTCAGACGCGTCAGGAGTCGCTCAGGTCACCCGTGCGGCGGTCAAGGCTACGCACCGCCGTCATCCGTGCACCCCAGGAGCTCGACGGCGGTCGCCCTGGACGTCGTACGCAGGGTGAGGACCTGGTCGATGCGGTCGGACGGCTCGTCGAAGCGGAAGTCCTTGCGGGCGACCTCCATGCCGTCCTCGCTCAGCGAGCGGAGCGTGCAGTAGCCCTTGGCGTCCCGGTCCTTGCGGACTTCCAGGTGCACCTCGACGTGGTCGTCCGAGGCGACCTTGAACTTGATCATCTCGGCGCTGAGGCCCTGGCCGTTCACGTACCCGAAGCCGATCCAGCCGACCACGCCCAGCAGGGCGACGCCCAGCACGGAGCCGATGATCTTGAGCTTGCGGTCCGCGCGCTGGTCCGCGGAGCGGCCGTAGCGGTTCTCGGGAAGCGCCTCGCGCACCGCCGTCATGATCGTTCCTCCCGTACCGGGTATCGAGGAATTTTCCACCCCCCGGTTCGGTCACTATAGAAGTTGCACTTCGCGACCAATCACTGAGGATCGAGTCTTGACTGAGCAGCTTCGACTGATGGCCGTACACGCCCACCCCGACGACGAGTCGAGCAAGGGCGCGGCCACCATGGCCAAGTATGTGTCCGAGGGGGTGGACGTGCTGGTCGTGACCTGCACGGGAGGCGAGCGCGGCTCCATCCTCAACCCGAAACTCCAGGGGGACGCGTACATCGAGGAGCACATCCACGAGGTACGCAAGAAGGAGATGGACGAGGCCCGGGAGATCCTGGGCGTCAAGCAGGAGTGGCTCGGCTTCGTCGACTCGGGCCTGCCCGAGGGCGACCCGCTGCCGCCGCTGCCCGAGGGCTGCTTCGCGCTGGAGGACGAGACCGTGGCGGCGGGACGCCTCGTCGCGAAGATCCGCGCCTTCCGGCCGCAGGTCATCACCACGTACGACGAGAACGGGGGCTACCCGCACCCCGACCACATCATGACCCACACCATCTCGATGATCGCCTTCGAGGGAGCGGCGGACACCGAGAAGTTCCCCGAGGCGGAGTTCGGTCCCGCCTGGACGCCGCAGAAGCTCTACTACAACCAGGGCTTCAACAAGCCGCGCACGGTCGCGCTGCACGAGGCGCTGCTGGCGCGGGGCCTGGAGTCGCCGTACGGGGACTGGCTGGAGCGCTGGAAGGAGTTCGAGCGCGCCGAACGCACGCTGACCACGCACGTTCCGTGCGCGGACTTCTATGAGATCCGCGACAAGGCGCTGATCGCGCACGCGACGCAGATCGACCCGGACGGCGGCTGGTTCCGCGTTCCGATGGACATCCAGCGGGAGGTCTGGCCGACCGAGGAGTACGAGCTGGCGAAGTCTCTCGTCGATACCTCCCTCCCCGAGAGCGACCTCTTCGCGGGCATCCGCGACAATGCCTGATATGTACGCGACTCAGGCACTGACGCACCTCGTCCCGCTCGCCGAGGAACTCGACAAGAACAAGGTGACCCCCGGGGTCCTCGGCTTCATCGTCTTCGCCGCGCTCGCCGTGGGCGTGTGGCTGCTGATGAAGTCCATGAACCGGCACATGGGGAAGGTCGACTTCGAGGAGACGCCGGACCCGGCTGCGGCGGAGCGGGTGGAGTCCGGGGCGTCCTCGGGTTCCGCGAAGCGGAAGTAGTGCGGGGGCGGAGCGGACCGGGATGACCGGTGGCGCCCCGCCCCCTGCGGGCCGGTTCCGTCCTGGAGCGCCGGGCGGACTTGAGCGATGCCCTCGAACGCCGGGCAGGCTGGAGCGGTGCCGGGCTGGGGCCGGGAGGTGCCCTCAACCGCCCGGCGGGCCTGACGGGGCCGGGCGGTGACCGAGGGAGCCGGCGGGCCCGGTCATGGGGCCGTCGGGATCGGCACTCCCATGATTTCGCGGGCATGACGGGTCGGGATCAGACCCAGGCGCCACGCCTGCCAGCCGTCCTCCAGGTCCACGCCCCGGTTCAGGACCACCCGGAACGCCTCCGCGCAGTCCTCCAGCTTGGCGTCCCGGGTGGGATGACCGGCCCCGGTCAGGTCGGCCAGTTCCTGCTGGGCCACCACCGTGCCCACCTCGATGCCGCCCGGCGAGGCGTACGGCAGCAGCGTGCAGCGCAGGAAGCGGGCCCAGTCCGCGCCCCGCGCGTCGCCGTACGAGTCGAACAGCGCGGCCGCCTCGCCGCACAGCTCCAGGGCCTGCGGGGCGCGCTGGTTGCCCGCGTCGATCAGGGCCAGTTCCAGAGCCGTCCAGGCCTCCCCGTGCGCGACCCCGATGCGGCGGAAGTCGGCCCGCGCGTCGACCAGCAGCTGGCGGGCGAACCCCGAATTGCGCAGGTTGCCCGTCTGGGCCGCCCGCTGGTCGCGGGTGACGCGCCCCGAGTGGTGGCGGGCGCACGCCAGCCCGTACACGTCGCGCATCCGGGAGAACATAGTGCGGGCCCGCTCCAGCTGCCGTACCGCCTGATCGGTCTCGCCGGCCTCCTCCAGGGCCTGGCCCAGGTAGTAGAGCGTCCACGCCTCGCCCCGGGCGTCCTCGCTGTCGCGGTGACGGGCCAGGGCCGCGTTCAGCTGCTCGACCGCGGGGGCCGCATCGCCGTCCATCAGCCGGGCCCGGGCCAGCTGGGTCATCGCCCACGCCTCGCCCCGCTCGTCCCGGGTCCGCCCGTACAGATCCAGGGCCGTACGCAGCGCGGTCTCGGCCCGCTCCACATCGCCCGCCCGCAGGCGCACCTGACCCAGCTGGAACTGCGTCCACGCCTCCCCGTGCAGCGACTCGCCCTCGCGGTGCAGGACCAGCGCGGTGTCCAGAAGCTCCAGCGCCTCGGCCAGACGGGCCCGGTCGCGCTCCACCGCGGCCAGCGCGTGCAGCGACCAGGCCCGGTCCTCCGCCTGGGCCGCCGACGACTGCAGCCCGATCGCCTCGCGCAGCCGCTCCGCCGCCTCCGTCAGGTTGCCCTGGTGGTGCAGGGTGATGCCGAGCGAGCAGAGCGCCAGTGCCGTACCGGAGTCGTTCCGCGCCTCGCGGTACAGGCCGACGACGGACGACAGCGTGGTGCGGGCCTTGTCCAGCTCGCCGAGCTGACGGGCCGCGATCCCGGTCCGCCACTGCACCGAACGCTCCAGCAGCCCCTGGTCGACGGCCTGCGTCAACTCGCTGATCTCGCCCAGCCGGTAGAGGTCGCCGCGCAGCAGGCAGTAGTCGCACAGCGCGCCAAGGAGATCGAGCACCGCGCCCTGGTCGACGCCCTCGCTGTGCCGCAGCGCGGACGTGATGAAGCTCGACTCGTCGTCCAGCCAGCGCAGCGCCGCGTCGAGCGAGCCGAACCCGTGCGGTCCGAACTGCCCGGCCCGGGTGGACATCTTGCCGTCGACCATCCGGATGACCGCGCCCGCCAGCTCCGCGTAGTTCGCGATGAGCCGCTCCTGCGCGGCCGTGCGGTCCGCGGCCTCCTCCTCGTCGTTCAGCCGGGCCAGGGCGAAGCCCCGTACGAGATCGTGCAGCCGGTAGCGCGAGCCCCGCACATGGTCCAGGAGCCCGGCCTGCGACAGGGCGGTCAGCAGCCGTCCGGCCTCCTGCTCGTCGGCTGCCAGCAGCGCGGCGGCCGCCGCGGCGCCGAGGCTGGCACGACCGGCCAGCGCGAGCCGGCGCAGCAGCCGCCGCGCCTGCTCGGACTGGTCGGTGTAGCGCAGCCACAGGGCCCGCTCGACCGGCGGGACCGGCCCGTACGCGGCGA
The DNA here is from genome assembly GCF_044756845.1 of Streptomyces sp. NPDC091416. Lineage (NCBI taxonomy): Bacteria > Bacillati > Actinomycetota > Actinomycetes > Kitasatosporales > Streptomycetaceae > Streptomyces > Streptomyces sp. NPDC091416. The sequence continues at coordinate 658,459 of NZ_JBIVTU010000001.1, read as the reverse complement.
GGTCGGCCGCCAGCGTGCTCGGGGTACGCGCCCCGAGCGAGGAGCCCGCGACCCGGAGCGCCAGCGGCAGCCCGCCGCACAGCTCGGTGATCGCCTCGCCCGCCGGATAGTCGTACGGCGCCTCCCCGTCCTCCTGGGAGACCTCCCGCAGCAGCTCCTCCGCGCCCGCCGGGTCCAGTGGCCCGACCTCCAGCTGATGGACCCGGGCCGGCAGGGACTCCGGGAGATCGAGCGGTTCACGGGCGGTGACCAGGACGAGGCTGTCCGAACGCTCCGGTATCAGGGTGCGGACCTGCTCGGCATCGCTCGCGTCGTCGAGCACGACCGTCACCGGGGTGCCGGTCAGGTGCTGGTGGTACAGCTCGCTGAGCCGGCGCACCTGCTGCTCGGCGGAGGAGCTGTCGCGGAAGAGCAGCTGCTCGCGGGGGGCGCCGAGCCGGTTCAGCAGATGCAGCAGCGCGTCCCGGGTCGGCAGCGGCGGCTCGTCGTCGGCGCCGCCGCGCAGGTCCACCACGCACGCGCCCCGGAACTGGTCCTTCAGACTGTGCGCCGCCCGCACGGCCAGGGTGGTGCGCCCGGACCCCGGCGGTCCGTGCAGGACGACGACGGTCGGCTGCGTCTGCGTCGAGGCGCGGGCCGCGTGCACCCACTGGGAGATCCGGGCCAGCTCGGCGCGCCGGCCGGCGAACCCGCCCTCGGAAGCGGGCAGATGGCTGAACGACTGATCGAGGAGCGCGCGCATGCGCGCGGCCGCGCTGCGGTCTCCGCCGCGCAACTGGGGCGCGCCGCGGGACGCTGCGGCCTTCTTCTTCGCCGGGGTTCGGGACGCGGCGGTCAGCATCCGCTGCTGGTCGATGAACGGGCGGATGCCCCGTACCTCCAGCGCCGTCAGCCACTGCAGCCGCAGCTGTTCCGTCCCGCCGGGCTGGCCGAGGGCTCCGGCCCGGCGGGAGGCGGCCGGCCAGTGCGAGGCGGTCACCTTGGCGACGGTCGCGGTGGCTCCGGCGACCGCGACGACGGCGCCCGCGCCGAGCGCCAGCCCGGAGGCCGTACCCAGCGCCACGTCCGCCCCGAAGGCTGCCGCTGCGGCAACTCCCGTGACGAGTAACGGCGTTCCGAGTGTGGACCGGTTGAACCGTTGCGCCAGCGGCTGCTGTCCGGCCGTCTCCGCGTCGAGCGCCTGGGTGTACGTGGCGTACTCCTCGCCCGCCCCGGCCGCCAGCGAGTCGAGCGCGGCGCGGCCGCGTGCCATCAGCGTGCCGGGGTCGGTCCGGCCGCCGGAGCGGCGCACCTCTTCCTCCACGGCCCGTGCCAACAGCCGTTCGGCTTCCGCCCGGTGGCTGTCCCGCATCCCCATGAGTCCCCCTCGGTCCCTGCCCTTTCGGCCGGTCCGGCATCCGGCCGCCTGAGGCACCAGTCTCCCGCCTGGGACCGGCGTGCGACAGGGAGTCGGCGAGACTGCGCCGCCGGCCCCACGGCGGCCGCCGAGCAGGGCGGGTGTCCGCAGGACGGCGGAGCCGCCCCGGGCCCTCACCCGGTTCGCGCGCCGCCCCATGGCGCCTGCGCGGGGTCGCCGTACCGCCTCCGGCTGAACCCAGTGGATCGCGGGCGTTTACACGTCCTTGATGATCACGCGCTTCCCGCAGAGCTTCGACCAGTCGTCACGGTCCGAGGTCAGCACGATCACAGGAGCCGGAAGCCGGAGTGAGAGCGCGGCAACGAGGGCATCGATCGCGTACGTGTGACCATGCAGCCCGCCCGCGTCCTGAAGCAGTGCCACCGCGGTCAGGGAATCCTCCTGGCTGACCGGCTCCACTCGTAGTCGGGAGAGCACCCACTTCAAGCGTGAGAGATCGGTCTCTCCGTGCACGGCTTCAACGATGGTCAGCGCGGACACGTGGACAGGGATCCCGGCCTGGCGCGAGGCTTCGATGCGAGCCGCCATTCCGCGGTCGTTACGTAGGAGCAGGGAGAGTGCCTCGGAGTCGAGCACCAGCGAGCGGGCCGGCTGCTCCTTCACGCGGCGCCCCGCTCGGTGTTCTCGTCTCCGAACAGTTCACGGCGAGCGGCTTCGATCTCCCGCTCCGTGAGCGCGCCGTGCTCCTCCTCGTGGGATGCCACGATCTCGGCGAGCCCGTCCATGGCGAGCTGGTGCCTGACAGCCTCGGTGACGTAGCCGGACAGCCCTCGTCGTCCAGTCCTCGACCGGAGTTCGCTGACCAGGTCGGAAGGCATGGATACGGAGATGTTCTCGGTGACTCCGGATCGGTTCTGCTTCATGGAATGAGTGTAAGACCATCTCTATTACATTCGCGAGATCGTCCTTGCGCCTTCCCGCCCGCGGCGCGGAGGCGTTGTTCCGCTGCCGGTCCACCCGGCTTCGGCCCGGAGTATCCGTCCCGCCTGCCCGTTTGCCTACCGCCCCGTGGCGCGCGGGTCTCGTGGAGGAGGGTGCGCGAGGATTGGGGCATGGCCAACCGACTTGCGCAGAGCACCTCCCCGTATCTCCTTCAGCACGCCGACAACCCCGTCGACTGGTGGCCGTGGTCGCCCGAGGCGTTCGAGGAGGCCAGAAGGCGGAACATTCCGGTGCTGCTCAGCGTCGGATACTCCGCGTGCCACTGGTGTCACGTGATGGCGCACGAGTCGTTCGAGGACGCCGAGGTCGCGGAGTACCTGAACGCGCACTTCGTGCCGGTCAAGGTCGACCGCGAGGAGCGGCCGGATGTCGACGCCGTGTACATGGAGGCGGTGCAGGCCGCGACCGGGCAGGGCGGCTGGCCGATGACCGTGTTCCTCACCGCCGACGCCGAACCCTTCTACTTCGGCACGTACTTCCCGCCCGAGTCCCGGCACGGTCTGCCGTCCTTCCGGCAGGTGCTCGAAGGAGTGGCGGCGGCCTGGACCGACCGCCGGGACGAGGTCGGCGAGGTAGCCGCGCGTATTGTCCACGACCTGTCCGAGCGCACGCTGGACCACGGCGGCGACGGGCTGCCCGGTGAGGCGGAGCTCGCGCAGGCGCTGCTCGGGCTGACCCGTGAGTACGACGCGAAGCACGGCGGCTTCGGCGGCGCGCCCAAGTTCCCGCCGTCGATGGCCATCGAGTTCCTGTTGCGCCACCACGCCCGCACCGGGGCCGACGGCGCACTCCAGATGGCGGCCGACACCTGCGAGGCGATGGCCAGGGGCGGGATCTACGACCAGCTCGGCGGCGGCTTCGCCCGCTACGCGGTGGACCGTGAGTGGGTCGTCCCGCACTTCGAGAAGATGCTGTACGACAACGCGCTGCTCTGCCGCGTGTACGCCCATCTGTGGCGCTCCACCGGATCGGAGTCCGCCCGCCGGATCGCCCTGGAGACCGCCGACTTCATGGTCCGTGAACTGCGCACGGCCGAGGGCGGCTTCGCTTCCGCGCTGGATGCCGACAGCGAGGACGCGGACGGGAAGCACGTCGAGGGCGCCTACTACGTCTGGACGCCCGCGCAGCTGCGTGAGGTGCTGGGCGAGGAGGACGCCGTGTTCGCAGCGGAGCTCTTCGGGGTGACCGAGGAGGGCACCTTCGAGGAGGGCTCCTCGGTGCTCCAGCTCCCGCGCACGGACGCGCCGGAGGCGACCGACGAGGGCAGGGCCGCCGATGTGCGCGCCCGGCTGCTCGCGGCCCGGGAGCTGCGGGTGCGGCCGGGGCGGGACGACAAGGTGGTCGCGGCGTGGAACGGGCTGGCCATCGCCGCGCTCGCCGAGACCGGGGCCTACTTCGGCCGGCCCGACCTGATCGAGCGCGCCACCGAGGCGGCGGACCTGCTGGTGCGGCTCCACATGGGCCCGGTCGCCCGGCTGGTCCGTACCTCGAAGGACGGCCGCGCCGGTACGCACGCCGGGGTGCTGGAGGACTACGGCGATGTCGCGGAGGGCTTCCTGGCCCTGGCCGCCGTCACCGGCGAGGGGACCTGGCTGGAGTTCGCGGGCTTCCTGACCGACATCGTGCTCCAGCACTTCACCGGTGAGGGCGGGCAGTTGTACGACACGGCGGACGACGCCGAGCAGCTGATCCGCCGCCCGCAGGACCCCACCGACAGCGCTACCCCGGCGGGCTGGACCGCGGCGGCCGGTGCGCTGCTCTCGTACGCCGCCTACACCGGATCGGAGCCGCACCGCACGGCTGCGGAAGGCGCGCTGGGTGTGGTGAAGGCGCTGGGGCCGCGCGCGCCGCGTTTCATCGGCTGGGGCCTCGCGGTCGCCGAGGCGCTGCTCGACGGGCCGCGCGAGGTGGCGGTCGCCGGACCGGTCGGCGGCGCGCTGCACCGTACGGCCCTGCTGGGCACGGCGCCCGGCGCGGTCGTCGCGGCGGGGGAGACGGCGGGGTCGGAGTTCCCGCTGCTGGCGGAGCGGCCGATGCTGGGCGGTGCGCCGACGGCGTACGTGTGCCGGCACTTCGTCTGCGACGCGCCGACGACGGACCCGGACGCGCTGGCGCAGGCGCTCGGCGGCACGTCCTCCTGAGGCGGCTACAGCCGCAGGCCGCCCTCCAGCGCGATCATCGCCTCGTCGACCATCGTGATCAGGTCGCCCTCCTGGCCGTGCTCGCCCCAGTACAGCGTGACCTCGCGCAGCGCACCCAGTACCGCCGCGATGAAGACCCGGATCCGCAGGTCGTCCGCGCTGCGGCCGGTGCGGTCGGCGAGCACCTGGGAGAGGACCTTCGCCGTGTCCGACATGGTCTCCGTCATCCGGGAGCGGATGGCGGGGACCTCCACCATCAGCCGGGTGCGCTGGCGCAGTTCCTCGTCCTCCGCGGCGGCGAACGACGTCAGCGCCTCGCGCATCATCAGCCGCAGGGACTCCAGCGGAGGCTCGTCCAGCGGGCGGCTGCGGAGCACGGCCTCCATGATCGGGTCGTACTCGTCGGTGAGGACGATGTCCTCCTTGGTCGCGAAGTACCGGAACACCGTGCTCGGCGACACCTCGGCCGCCTCCGCGATCTGCTCGATGGTCGTCGCCTCGTAGCCCTGCTCCTGGATGAGGCGGTACGTCGCCTGCCGGATCGCGACCCGGGTCTTGAGCTTCTTGCGCTCGCGCAGCCCCATCGGGGGCTGCGCCTCGGGTGCGGTGAAGGAGGGGGTACGGGAGGTGGCGGCCATGGTTGCCATTGTCAGGCATCGACGGGGACGGCGGCCACGTCCGCGGGCTCCTCCCGCTCCGGTTCCGCGGCCGGCAGGAACGCCCCGACGAGCAGCGCGCTGACCAGTGCGGTGGCGCCGACGACCAGCAGGACCAGGCTCATGCCGTGGACGTACGCGGCGTCGGCGGACTCCGCGAGCCGCTGCGCCCCGAGCCGTGCCGCGACGGCGTGGGCGGCGACGACGGAGTCACCGGCCGTGTCCGCGGCGGCGGCCGGCAGTCCCGTGGTGTCGAGCCGGTTGCTGTAGGCCCCGGCGAGCAGGCTGCCCAGCAGGGCGATCCCGAGGGCGCTGCCCGTCTGCCGTACGGTCATCAGCAGCCCCGACCCGCTCCCCGCGCGGTCCGGGGGCAGGGCGCCGAGGGCGGCGTTCATGGCGGGGACGACGGCGAAGCCGAAGCCGGCGCCGGCGATGGTGAGCCAGAGGGCGGTGAATCCGTAGCCGCTGCCGACCGTCGTACGGCTGCCGAGCAGCGCGGCGAAGGCGAGCACGACGAGTCCGGCCGACATCGTGGCGCGGGCCCCGAAGCGTGCGTTGACCGGGCCGCCCGCCCTGGTGGCGAGGATCAGTCCGCCCATCATCGGCAGCATCCGCACACCGGTGCCGAAGGCGTCGTGGCCGCGTACCGCCTGGAGGTATCCGGGCAGGATGAACATCAGCCCGGCCAGCGCGAACATGACGAGCGTCGAGGCGAGTGTGCTCAGCAGGAACGTCCGCTGCCGCAGCAGGGCCATGTCGAGCATCGGGCGGGCGGACCTGCGCTCGCGCAGGACGAGCGCGGCGATCAGGATCACGCCCGCGGCCAGGACGGTCAGGACCAGCGGGTCGCCCCAGCCCCGGCCCGGCGCCTCGATGACTCCGTAGATCAGGGCGCCCAGGCCGGTCGCGGACAGGGCGGTGGAGACGGCATCGACCGCGGGGGCCGCGGGGTCGCGGGTCTCGGGGAGCAGGAACACGCAGGCGGCGATGCCGATGCCGACCATCGGGATGTTGACGAGGAAGACCGAGCCCCACCAGAAGTGGTCGAGCAGCCAGCCGCCCAGAATCGGGCCGAGCGGCATGCCGAGCGCGGAGGCGGCCGAGACGATGCCGACGGCCTTGATCCGGTCCTTGGGCTCGCCGAACAACGAGGGCAGTACGGCCATGGCGAGCGGCATCACGAGCGCACCGCCGACTCCCATCACGCAGCGGGCGGCGATCACGGTGGGCACGTTGTCGGCGAGGGTGCCGATGACCGAGCCGATGAGGAAGACGCCGAGGCCGGCGATGAGCATCCGGCGGCGTCCGAAGCGGTCGCCGAGCAGGCCGGCCGGAAGCATGAGCGCGGCGAACACGACCACGTAGCCGTCGGCCATCCACTGCTGTTCGCCGGTGGTGGCGCCGAGCTCACCGGCCATCGTCGGCAGCGCCACGTTGAGGATCGTCATGTCGAAGCCGAGGACGAGCATGCTCGCCACCAGGGCCCCGAGGGCCCACCAGCGCCGGTCCATGTCCCACTCCTTTGATAGTTGCAGTCAAGTGACAGTAACTCTCAAAAGATTGCGAGTGTCAATGTGTGGCCCCGCTGTCGCCGCCCGGACATGCGAAAGGGCCGCGGCCCGAAGGCTGCGGCCCTTCTCCGGAGAGGGCTCGGTTGTGGGAGGAGGCTCAGTTGTGGTTGTAGGCCACCAGCGAGATGCCGACGTAGTGGACGACGAACGCCGCGAGCGTCAGCGAGTGGAAGACCTCGTGGAACCCGAAGAAGCGCGGTGACGGGTTCGGCCGCTTGATGCCGTAGATGACGCCCCCGGCGCTGTAGAGCAGCCCGCCGACCACGACGAGTACCAGGACCGCGATCCCGCCGGTCCGCATGAAGTCCGGCAGGAAGAAGACCGCGGCCCAGCCCATCGCGATGTAGCAGGGCGTGTAGAGCCAGCGCGGCGCGCCGACCCAGAAGACCCGGAAGGCGATGCCCGCGACCGCCGCCGCCCAGACCGCCCACAGGAGCGGGGTCCCGGTGGACTCGGGCAGCAGGAGCAGGGTCAGCGGGGTGTAGGTGCCCGCGATGATCAGGAAGATGTTCGCGTGGTCGAGCCTGCGCAGGACGGCCTCGCCGCGCGGCCCCCACGTGCCGCGGTGGTAGACCGCGCTCACGCCGAAGAGCAGGCACGCGGTCACGATGTAGATCGCGCAGGCGATCCGGCCGCGGGTGCTGTCCGCCAGGGCGATGAGCACGATGCCCGCGATCAGGACGGCCGGGAACATGCCGGCGTGCAGCCAGCCGCGCATACGTGGCTTGACCTCCGCCGCGATGGTTCCGGCTGGTTCCAGCCCGGCGGGTTCGGGTGCGGCGGCGGAGGCGGCAGTCATTCCCGCATCGTACCTACGCCTCCGTAGGTATCGGATACGAGTGGCAATGCTCACGTGGGCGGCCCCCTGGACATATGGGCGGAACGGTCGGATGATCAAATGAGTGCGGTCGGCACCGGATGAGCGCCAGGGAATTCGAAGGGGTAGAAGCATCCGGGTCGCAGCCCCCACGGGGCCTACCAAACAGACACCCTCATCAAGGAGCGATCGTGGCGCGCGACATCGCGGCTCCCCTCACTGTTCCCACCAACCACCAGGAGCTCGTCTCCTGGGTCGACGAGATCGCAGCCCTCACCGAACCGGACCGAGTGGTGTGGTGCGACGGCTCCGAGGCCGAGTACGAGCGCCTGTGCGGGGAGCTCGTCGCCAAGGGCACGTTCACCAAGCTCGACGAGATCAAGCGCCCGAACTCCTACTACGCCGCCTCCGACCCGAGCGACGTCGCGCGCGTCGAGACCCGGACGTTCATCTGCTCCGCCAAGGAGGAGGACGCCGGTCCGACGAACCACTGGAAGGACCCCGCCGAGATGCGGGAGATCTTCGTGGGGGACAAGGGCGTCTTCCGCGGCTCCATGCGTGGCCGCACCATGTACGTCGTGCCCTTCTGCATGGGCCCCGTCGGCTCGCCGCTCTCCGCCATCGGCGTCGAGATCACCGACTCCGCGTACGTCGCCGTCTCGATGCGCACCATGACGCGCATGGGGCAGGCCGTCCTGGACGAGCTCGGCTCCGACGGCTTCTTCGTCAAGGCCGTCCACACGCTCGGCGCACCCCTGGAGGAGGGCCAGGAGGACGTTCCGTGGCCCTGCAACTCCACCAAGTACATCTCGCACTTCCCCGAGGACCGCGAGATCTGGTCCTACGGATCCGGATACGGCGGCAACGCCCTGCTCGGCAAGAAGTGCTACGCACTGCGCATCGCCTCCGTCATGGCGCGCGACGAGGGCTGGCTCGCCGAGCACATGCTGATCCTCAAGCTCACCCCGCCGCGCGGTGAGTCGAAGTACGTCGCGGCGGCCTTCCCCTCCGCCTGCGGCAAGACCAACCTCGCCATGCTGGAGCCCACGATCTCCGGCTGGACCGTCGAGACCATCGGCGACGACATCGCCTGGATGCGGTTCGGCGAGGACGGCCGCCTCTACGCGATCAACCCCGAGGCCGGCTTCTTCGGCGTCGCGCCCGGTACCGGCGAGCACACCAACGCCAATGCGATGAAGACCATGTGGGGCAACTCCGTCTTCACCAACGTCGCGCTCACCGACGACGGCGACGTCTGGTGGGAGGGCATGACCGAGGAGCTCCCGAAGCACCTCACGGACTGGAAGGGCAACGACTGGACCCCCGAGTCCACCGCGCCCGCCGCGCACCCCAACGCCCGCTTCACGGTCCCGGCCGGCCAGTGCCCGATCATCGCGCCCGAGTGGGAGGACCCGAAGGGTGTGCCGATCTCGGCCATCCTCTTCGGCGGCCGCCGCGCCTCGGCCGTCCCGCTGGTCACCGAGTCCTTCAACTGGCAGCACGGCGTCTTCCTGGGAGCCAACGTCGCCTCCGAGAAGACCGCCGCCGCCGAGGGCAAGGTCGGCGAGCTGCGCCGCGACCCGTTCGCCATGCTGCCGTTCTGCGGCTACAACATGGGCGACTACATGAACCACTGGCTGAAGGTCGGCGCGGACAAGCCGGACCAGTCCAAGCTCCCGAAGATCTACTACGTGAACTGGTTCCGCAAGAACGAGGCGGGCAAGTTCGTCTGGCCCGGCTTCGGCGAGAACAGCCGCGTCCTGAAGTGGATCGTCGAGCGCCTGGAGGGCAAGGCCGAGGGCGTCGAGACCCCGATCGGCATCCTGCCCGCCAAGGGCTCGATCGACACCGAGGGCCTGGACCTCTCCGAGTCCGACCTGGACTTCCTGCTCAAGGTGGACAAGGAGGTCTGGCGCGAGGAGGCGGCGCTGGTCCCCGAGCACCTCAACACCTTCGGTGACCACACGCCGAAGGAACTGTGGGACGAGTACCGGGCGCTGGTCCAGCGCCTGGGCTGACCGCCCCTTCGAACTCCGCGGCCCGGCTCCCGACATCCGCCCTGACCTGTGGGGTCAAAGGCCTGCCGCGGTAGGGACGTGCACGAACACGGCCCTGGCCCCCGGAACCGACAGCGGTTCCGGGGGCCGCTCCCGTTTCCCGGGACGGCGGGTGCCGTCCGGCCCTCTTCGTGGCCGGGGCACGGCCGGCCGTCCCGGCGTACGCGTCCGCCGCGCCCCGGGACGGGGACCCGGGGGACGCCATTCAGCCGCCGCTGCGGCGTGTCGGAGGCGTGTACACCGAGGCCTCTGCCTGGCATTTTTACCTTGATGTCATGAAAAAGTATGAACGTCTGCGGCGCGCTCCGGTGCTTGCCGCCACGGCGTCCGCCGGAACGGCCCTCGGCCTGATCCTGACCGCGGCGCCCACCGCCGCCGCACCGACTGCTCCGCGGGCGTTGGGCGAATCGGTGCTGCTCGACGAGACCTTCACCGGCACCTCGGTGTCCGACCCCGGCTTCGTGCCCCTGGACAACGCCTGTCTGACCGGAGCCTCGGCGGAACCGGCGGCCGATGAGTCCCAGGTCGGACCGTGCGACGACCCCGCCACCCAGACGACCCCGCCCGTGCCCACCCCGGGCGAGACGCCCGGCTGGCTCCAGCTCACCGACCACGACTACTACCGGGTCGGCGGGATGCTCTACAACCGGCCGCTGCCGGGCAACGGCGGCCTCGACGTCACCTTCGAGCAGTATCAGTACGGAACCAACGACTCCGGTGCCGACGGCATCGGCTTCTTCCTGGTGGACGGGTCGGTGGACCTGACCAAGGCGGGCGCGAACGGCGGCTCGCTCGGCTATGCCCAGCGCAATCTGGAGCCGGGGGTCGACGGCGGCTACCTCGGCGTAGGTCTCGATGCCTACGGCAACTTCGCCAACGACGCGGAACTGCGCGGAAACGGCTGCCCCGACTCTCAGAAGTCCCCGGTCGCCAGCGAGCTCCCGGTGACGAACACCGTCACCCTGCGCGGCCCGGGGCAGGGCGACGAAGGCTACTGCTACCTCGACTCCACCATCGAGCCGGACGCCACCCAGGCGTCGGGCTTCGTCTCCACGCTGCCAGGCAGCCTCCGCTTCCAGGGCACCGACCCGTTGCCCGCCAAGCGCACCGTGCACATCACGGTCAGCCCGGACACCCGGCCGACCGTGGGCGTCGAGATCGACTTCAACGACGGCGCCGGCTTCCAGCCCGTGCTGTCGACGCAGATGACCGCCGACGCGCCGGCGACGTACAAGTTCGGCTTCTCCGGATCCACCGGAGGCAGCATCGACACCCACCTGATCCGCGCCCTTCAGGCGAGCTCCGTCACCACCCTCGACCAGCTGAACCTGGTCAAGACGGTCGCTCCCCCGGACAACGCCGCGACCGAGCCGTTCGAAGTCGGCGACACGGTTCACTACGAGTTCCTGGTCACCAACACCGGCACCTCGGAGCTCACCGACGTCCATGTCACGGATCCCTCCGTGACGGATGCGACGTGCCCGCGCGACACCCTGGGGCCGATGGGCTCCAGCACCTCGTCCATGGTGTGCACCGGTACCCATGTCCTGACCGAGGCGGACGTCGCGGGCACCGGCACCTTCACCAACACCGCGACGGCCCAGGGGGTTCACGAGGGCGACGACGTGACCTCCAACGAGTCCTCCGCCTCCGTGCCCGTCAAGGAGATGGACCAGTCGCTGGAGATCGCCAAGAGCGCCGATCCGCAGACCGCCGAACAGGGCGGCACGGTCACCTACACCGTCACCGCCACCAACACGGGTGAGACCACGCTGAGTCCGGCCCACCTCACCGACGACCTGTCCGGGGTGCTCGACGACGCCGCGCTCACGGCCGGACCCACCGCCAGTACCGGCAATGCCCAGGTCACCGGCAACACGCTCGACTGGTCCGGGAACCTGGCCCCCGGTGACACCGCGACGATCACCTACACGGTGACGGTCGACGACCCCGACACCGGCGACGCGATGCTGCGCAATGCCGTGACCTCGGACACCCCGGGTGCGCGCTGTGCGACGGAGGGCGCGCCCGACCTCCCCTGCGAGGTGGAGGTGCCGGTCACCATCCCGAGCCCGAGCCCCAAGCCGACGCCGACGTGGACGCATTCGCCGCGTCCGACGCCGACGTGGACGCATTCGCCGCGTCCGACGCCGACGTGGACGCATTCGCCGCGTCCGACCCCGACGTGGACGCATTCGCCGCGTCCGACCCCGACCTGGACGCACTCGCCGCGTCCGACCCCGACCCCGACTCCCACCCGGACCCACTCGGACGGTCCGGACTGGAGCCCGGGACCGCACCCCACGCACGACGGGACGCCCGGGCGTCCGGGTGACCTCGCCGACACCGGCAGCACCACCGTGGGGATCGGTATCGCGGCAGCGCTGTTGCTGCTGGCCGGCCTCGCCATGGTCCGCTTCCGGTCCACGCGCGGCAGGCACTGACATACGGGCGTGGCCGGTTCCGCATCGCCTGCGGAACCGGCCACGTCCTGAAGGGGTGGCACCCGGTCCACACGCCTCGACGGCATGTGGACCGGGGCCGTCAGAGGGCGCCGACCAGCCGCGGGGGCGCGGCGGAATCGGCGGCGGCAGCGGCGGAGGCCGCTGCGGTGTGGGCGTCCATACGCTCGGCCGAGAGGATCGCGACCACGGTGTCGGCGCGGGACGCCGCCACCACCAGGGCCCGGCCCGCGAGGGCGTGGGCGCGGCGGTGGAGGGTGGCCGCGGACGCGTCGCTCAGGCCGGCGTGCCGGGCGGGCGGTGCGCCGCGCAACCGGGCGACCTGCTCGGCGATGCGGTCGCCCGCCTCGCCGAGTCCCAGTTCGTCGGTGACCGCGAGCAGGGCGGCCAGGTGTCCGGCGAGCTGGATGTCCAGCTCCTCCTCGCGCGTGCGGTGCGGGAAGTCGTCGGCGTGGTCGGCCGGTGTGTGGACCGATTTGGTGCGGATCGGTTCGTACATGGATGGCCTCCTGGTGGTGCTGTGGGGACCATCCTAGCTTGGATTCAGTCTAAAGTTGTTCGTGTTCGAGAGTCTGCTCCGGTCAGACCTGCGCGTACCCGTCCAGGAAGCGGGCGATCCGGCCGATCGCGTCCGTCAGGTCCTTCGTCGAGGGCAGCGTCACGACGCGGAAGTGATCGGGTTCCGTCCAGTTGAACCCCGTCCCCTGCACCACCATGATCTTCTCGGCCCGCAGCAGGTCGAGGACCATCTGCCGGTCGTCCTTGATCTTGTAGACCTTGGGGTCGAGCCGGGGGAAGAGGTACAGCGCCCCCTTCGGCTTCACGCAGGTCACGCCCGGAATCTGCGTCAGCAGGTCGTACGCCACGTCCCGCTGCTCCAGGATCCGGCCGCCCGGCAGCACCAGGTCGTTGATCGACTGCCGTCCGCCGAGCGCGGTGGCCACGGCGTGCTGCGAGGGCATGTTGGCGCACAGCCGCATGTTGGCCAGGATCGTCAGCCCCTCGATGTACGAGGAGGCGTGCGCCTTCGGCCCGCAGACCGCCATCCAGCCGGAGCGGTAACCGGCCACCCGGTAGTTCTTGGACAGCCCGTTGAAGGTGAGCACCATCAGGTCGGGCGCGATCGCCGCCGTCGGCGTGTGGGTCGCTCCGTCGTAGAGGATCCGGTCGTAGATCTCGTCGGAGCAGACCACCAGGTTGTGCCGCCGGGCGATCTCCGTCAGTCCGCGCAGCATCTCGTCGTCGTAGACGGCGCCCGTCGGGTTGTTCGGATTGATGATCACCATCGCCTTGGTGCGGTCGGTGATCTTCCGCTCGATGTCGGCCAGGTCCGGCATCCAGTCCGACTGCTCGTCGCACCGGTAGTGCACGGCCGTGCCGCCCGCCAGCGAGACCGACGCGGTCCACAGCGGATAGTCCGGAGCCGGTACGAGCACCTCGTCGCCGTCGTCGAGCAGCGCCTGCATCGACATCTGGATCAGTTCGGAGACGCCGTTGCCCAGGTAGACGTCCTCGACATCGAGGTCGATTCCCTTGGTCTGGTAGTGCTGCATCACCGCGCGCCGCGCGGACAGCAGGCCCTTCGCGTCGCCGTAACCGTGCGCCCCGGACAGGTTGCGCAGGATGTCTTCGAGGATCTCCGGCGGGCACTCGAAACCGAACGCGGCAGGGTTGCCGGTGTTCAGCTTGAGGATGCGGTGACCTGCTGCTTCCAGCCTCATCGCCTCCTCGAGCACGGGGCCCCGGATTTCGTAACAGACGTTGGCGAGCTTCGTGGACTGGATGACCTGCATGTCTGCGAGCTTACGACTGTGTTTCGCGGGCTGCCCGGCCTTTCCCCGCCCATTGACCCACCCGGGTCCGTCCGTCCGCCGCCCCGGCTTCCATCGCCATGTGCCCGCGCCCGTCGGCCGTGGGAACCCCGGGCGCGGGCCGGGCCGGGGCTTGGAATGGGGTGGAACGGGGACGTGACGGACCGCGCCGGGTGACATGCGCCACGGCGCGCCGCGGTCCGCGGGCGCCGTCCGGGTCACTCCGGCAGCCGGGCGCCCTCCGGCAGCCGGATCCCGAACGTGTCCGCGAGGACGCGCACCACCTCCGCGGTGTCCGCCAGCTCCCGCTCCTCCCGCCCGCCGTCGGCGGCCGTCACCACGAGCGTGCGGCCGCTGAGCGACAGGTGGGCGTCGCCGGTGGTGTGCTGGACGTACAGCAGATGCTCGAACGGCGAGCGCGGGTTGGTCGCGATGTGCCAGTTGATGACCTCGAAGTCGGGCGCCTCGAACGGCTCCACCGTGAACGCGTACTGCCCCTGCCACGCGCCCTCTCCCGTCCTTGCCTGAAGCTCCCACTGCTCCAGCGGCCCTTCGTGCGGGGTGTGGACGAGCCGGTGGTGGCGCGGGGTGTCGTGCAGCTCGGCGCCGGGGACCAGGGGGATCGGCTCCAGCAGCGAGCCCACGGCACCGAAACCGACATCGGCGAGATACGGCGTCGCCTCACCCGGCACCCCGACCCGCATCAGCATGTGCGTCCTGGGCCGGACGTCCCCGGGGCCCGCGCCCAGCACGACGCGGGCGCACAACAGTGTGACGTCGAAGCCGAGGGCCCGGAGGACGGCGGTGAGCAGCGTGTTGTGCTCGTAGCAGTAGCCGCCGCGCTCACTCCGTACGAGCTTCGCCTCCAGGTCGGCCAGGGCGAGGGAGGGCACGGTACCGAGAACGGGGTCCAGGTTCTCGAACGGGATGCCCAGTGCGTGCGCCCGGTGCACGGAGCGCAGCACGGCCGCGGTGGGCCGGCGCTCCCCGCTCCAGCCGATGCGGGCGAGGTAGGCGTCGAGGTCGAGGGTGTGGTCGCGGGTCATGGACCGACGGTACGCAGCCGGGGCGCCCGGGCGCCTCCTGCCTTCGGCCGGGACCTTCTCGTCCTCGGGTCCTGGTCCCCCGGTCCCGCAGCCGCGTCTACCGGCCCTTGTCCTCGGCGAGGGTGTGGGCGACCAGGGCGTTGGCGTGGCCGTGTCCCATCGCGTGCTCGGACTTGAGCCAGCCCACGATCTCCATGTGCTTCGTCAGCGGCGAGGCGCGGATGAGCTCCTTCCACTCCGCGACCGGACGGCCGTACTTCTGCTCGATCGACGGGAAATAGCTCGCGGGGCCCTTCACTGCATCGCTCATGGCGGAAGTCTCGCAGCCGGGTGTGACAACCGGCCCCTGTGAGCCGCATGACGGGCCGGGCGCGGGCAGGCGGGAAGGGCGTGATGACGCGGGCCGGCGCGCGCCTGACTCTCCACGGCCCGGGCGCTGAGGCGGAAGGCGGCCGGCGTCCTGCCGTCCGGGGCGGGGCAGGACGGTCGGCACCCTGCCGCCCCCGCCCCGCTGACGCGCACCCGACCGGACCGGGCACAGGAAGTCGGGTGGGGCAGGGTGGTCCTTTCCTAGCGTGGTGGACGTCAAAGGAAGGAGGCCCGGGTGCTGGAGCGGCTGAACGAGGCCATGGAGTACGTCGAGCACCGGCTCGACGGCCGCATCGACGTCGCCGAGGCGGCCAGGATCGCGATGACCTCGGAGTACCACCTGCGGCGGATGTTCTCCGCGCTCGCCGGGATGCCGCTGTCGGAGTACATCCGGCGCAGGCGGCTCACGGTCGCGGGCGCCGAGGTGCTGGCCGGGGACCGGACGCTGCTGGATGTGGCGGTGCGGTACGGGTACGCCTCGGGCGAGGCCTTCGCCCGTGCGTTCCGGACCGTGCACGGTGTCGGTCCGGGTGAGGCCAGGCGTACCGGTGCCGCGTTGCGGTCCCAGCCCCGGATGTCCTTCCGTCTCGTCGTCGAAGGGACCAGCAGCATGCGATACCGGATCGTGGAGAAGGAGGAGTTCCGTGTGGTGGGCAGGAAGGCGCGCGTTCCGCTGGTGCACGAGGGGGTGAACCCGGCCATCGCCACGTTCGTCCGGAGCATCGGCAAGGAGACCGTGGCGCGTATCAAGGGCCTGTCCGATCAGGAGCCGGAGGGCATCGTCCAGGTGAGCGACGATCTCGCCGACGGCCGGGCGGAGGGCACCGAACTGGACTACTACCACGGGGTGGTGAGCTCGGCGCCCGTGCCCGAGGACATGGACGCCCTCCCCGTGGCCGCGGGCACCTGGGCCGTCTTCGACAGCTCGGGCGCCTTCCCGCAGGCGCTCCAGTACCTGTGGCGTGACGTCTTCACGGAGTGGTTCCCGTCGAATCCGTACCGGAGCCGGCCGGGACCGGAGATCCTGCGGGTCCACGTCTCGCCCGACGGCGCGCGGGCGGAGGCGCAGCTGTGGATCCCGGTGGAGCGGGTCGCCACAGCCTGAGGAGCCCGGCGCTTGCTCCGGTTCCCCGGTCGAACGGCCCGTGGTTCACGGTGCGTTGGACGCCCCGTGGACCACGGGCCGTCCCCCGTGCGAGCTACCCGCAGGTGTCCACCGTGCGGTGACGACTCCTGTCCGCCGGATCCGTAGCGTCGAAGCGAAGCCGCGGCGCACCGTCCGCGGGTCCCGCTGAGGAGTTCTCATGAGAGTGGTCTGGCAGATCGCCGCCGTCGTCGCGATCGCGATGATCGGCGGTCAGTGCGTCGCCGCGGTGGAGGGGAATCCGTGGCCGACGCTGGTTCTCGGCCTTCTGACGGCGGTGCTCGCCGTGCCGGTGTACCGGTGGGTGGTGGGGCGGACGGAGCGCCGCCCGGTGGCCGAACTGGCCCGCAAGGGCGCGGGGTCGGGCGTCGGCCGTGGAGTACTGATCGGCGTCGGTCTGTTCGGGGCCGTCATCGCCAACATCGCCCTTCTCGGCCACTACGAGGTCGACGGGCTGGGAACCGTCACGGGGGCGATCGGACTGATGGGCTTCATGGCCGCGGCCGCCGTGACGGAGGAACTGCTCTTCCGCGGCGTGCTGTTCCGGCTCGTCGAGGAGCGCACGGGTACCTGGATCGCGTTGGCGCTGACGGGCGCGCTGTTCGGGCTGGCGCACCTGTTCAACCCGGACGCCGACCTGTGGGGTGCCGTCGCCATCGCGATCGAGGCCGGCGGCATGCTCGCCGCCGCGTACGCGGCCACCCGCACGCTGTGGCTGCCCATCGGCGTGCACTTCGGGTGGAACTTCGCCGCGTCCGGCATCTTCAGCACCGAGGTCTCGGGCAACGACACCCAGCAGGGGCTGCTGGACGCCGCGACCTCGGGCCCGCAGCTGATCACCGGAGGCGCCTTCGGCCCCGAAGGCAGCGTGTACTCGGTGGTGTTCGGCGCGGTGCTGGCCGCCGTGTTCATGTGGCTGGCCCACCGGCGCGGCCATGTGGTCCCCCGTCGCCGCCCGGCCGTCCGGAGCGAAGCCGCCACTACAGTTTCCCGGTGACCAGTCCTTCGCGCCTTCCCGAGCAGTGGCGCCGGCTCCCCGTCGCCCTGCGCGATCTCCCGCTCGGACTGCTGCTCCTCGCGGCGTCGCTCGTCCCGGTGCTCCACAGCCGCGGGACGCAGCTCGGCGGGATGCCCACCCACTCCTTCGACGTGCCGGCCCTGGTGGTCCTGGCCCTCGAATGCCTCCCGCTCGCCGCACGCCGACGGTGGCCGGTGGCCTGTGCGGCCCTGGTGTCACTCGGCTTCGCCGCGGACCAGCTCCGGGGCTACCACCTGGTCGCGGGCGTCTCGCTGCCCATCGCGCTGCTGAGCGCGGGATCGCATCTGGAACGGCACCGGCGGGCCGTCGTGCTTCTGCTCTCCGCGGCGTACGTGCCGCTGTCGCTCGTGCTCCTGAGGTTCGGCACCGGCGAACCGCCCATCGAGTTCGTGACGTTCTACCTGGTGCTGGCCTTCGCCTGGGGCGCCGGGGCCTGGCTGCGGTCCACCCGCAGGGCGGAGGCCGAACGCCGCAGCCGCGTCGCCGAGGACACACGTGCCGCCGAACGCACCCGCATCGCCCGGGAGTTGCACGACGTCGTGACCCATCACGTCACGGCGATGGTCGTGCAGGCCGAGGCGGCCCGCTATCTGACCGCCGCGCCCGAACGCCTCGATCAGACCCTGACCACCGTCACCGACACGGGCCGGCGTGCCATCACCGACCTGCGGCATCTGCTGGACCTCCTCAACCCCGACCACGGCGCCGAGGCACGGCAGCCGACCGTCGGCAGGCTGCTCCCGCTGGTGGAACGGACCCGCCGGGCCGGGCAGACCGTGGAGTTCACCGAGGAGGGCACTCCGGCCGAGTCGACCGGCAGCGCCGATCTCGTGGCCTACCGGGTCGTGCAGGAATCGCTGACGAATGCCCTCAAATATGCTCAGGGAAGCCTCACTTCGGTCCATGTGCGGCACAGTGAAAGGGAGATCTCCGTGGAGGTCAGCACCGATGGCGCGGGCGCGCGGGCCCGGGTTCCGGGCGGCAGCGGGCGGGGTCTCGCCGGTCTGCGCGAGCGGGTCGACGTCCTGGGCGGCGAGTTCAGCGCCGGCCCGCGGGCCGGCGGCGGCTTCGTCGTCCGGGCCCGCATACCCGCGGGGAGCTCCGCATGAGCGAGCCGATCCGGGTCCTGGTCTGCGACGACCAGGTCCTGGTCCGTACCGGGCTGGCCACGATCATCGACGCCCAGCCCGACCTCGAAGTGGCGGGCGAGTGCGGGGACGGGCGGACGGCGGTCGAGATGGCCGGCCGGCTGCGCCCGGACGTCGTGGTGATGGACATCCGGATGCCCGTGCTCGACGGCATCGAGGCCACCCGGCTGCTGGCCGGTGCCGGGGTGCGGCATCCCGCCAAGGTGCTCGTGGTGACCACGTTCAACCTGGACGAGTACGTCTACGAGGCGCTGCGCGCCGGGGCGAGCGGGTTCCTGCTCAAGGACGCGCCGCCGGTCCACCTGCTGCACGGAATCCGGACCGTGCAGACGGGCGCCGCCCTGCTGGACCCGGAGGTGACGCGCAGGCTCGTGGGCCGGTACGCCGCCCGGATCCGGCCGGGCGACGGCACCCCGGACGACATCCCGCTGACCCCGCGTGAACTGGAGGTCCTGCGCCTCATCGCGGACGGCTTCTCCAACAGCGAGATCGCCGTGACCCTCCTGATCAGTCAGGAGACCGTCAAGACCTTCGTGTCACGCATCCTCGCCAAACTCGGGCTCCGCGACCGTGTCCAGGCAGTCGTCTACGCCTACCGGCAGGGCCTGGTGACCTGAATTCGCCCCTTGTGGGGCTCTCCTCAGTGCGCCACCATGCGCATGTCAAAACCGGAAGAACTTCGGTCGCAGAGGCTTCCCACGCTCTGCGCAGGTCACTTGAGGGGACCCCCACATGAAAAAGCCTCTCGTCGGTGCGCTCTTCGCGGTGCTGCTCCTCGGAGCCGGCACCGCGCCCGCGGCAGCGGCCACAAGCCATGACGCGGCAGCGCCCAGCACGGTCAAGGCGGCAGCGGCCGCCGCGAGTCGTAGCGCGGCGGACGCGGCGTCATCCGGCAGCACGGCCGTCCGGGCGAAGGTCAGGCCCAAGGCCATCGGCTTCGCCGGAACCGTGGCGCTCAGCAACTGCTCCGGATCGGTCGTCCGTACGCCCGGCTCCCAGGCGGGCGACCCCGCGCTCGTGCTCTCCAACGGGCACTGCATGGAGTCCGGATTCCCGGGCCCGGGCGAGGTCGTGTTCAATCAGCCGTCCACCCGCAGCTTCACCCTGCTCAATGCCTCGGGCAGCGGCGTCGGAACCGTCCGGGCGAGCAAGATCGCGTACGGGACGATGACGGACACCGACATATCGGTGTACCAGCTCACCTCCACGTACGCCCAGATCGAGAGCACCTACGGCATCAAGGCGCTGGAGCTCAACACGGCCCACCCGGTGCAGGGCACCGCGATCACCGTCGTGTCCGGGTACTGGAAGCGCACGTACAGCTGCAACGTCGACGGGTTCGTCTACCGGCTCAAGGAGGGGGAGTGGACCTGGAAGGACTCGGTCCGCTACACCTCCGCCTGCCAGACCATCGGCGGTACGTCCGGCTCGCCGGTGATCGACAACGCCACCGGCAAGGTCGTCGCCGTCAACAACACCGGCAACGAGGACGGGCAGGAGTGCACGGACAACAACCCGTGCGAGGTCGATGAGAGCGGGCGGGTGACGGTCCGCGAGGGCATCAACTACGCCCAGGAGACCTACGGCATCGTGCCGTGCATCGGCACCGGCAACGTCTTCGACCTCGACCGTGCGGGGTGTGCGCTGCCCAAGCCGTGAGACGAGCAGCGGGGCGGACGCGTCGTGCCGCCGCCCCGCTGTCGGCCGGCCCCCGGGTCGGATCCTGCGCCGCCGGGCGTTCGCGCGGGGTCTTCCGGGTCGGATCCTGCGCCACCGGGCGTTCGCGCGGGTCTCCCGGGTCAGATCCTGCGCCACCGGGCGTTCGCCCAGGAGAAGAGACCGAACGCGGCCAGTCCGACGGCGATCAGGGCCAGCAGCCACGGGCCGGCCGGCGTCGAGCTGAACGACCGCAGGGTGTCGTCCATTCCCTTGGCCTCGCCCGAGCGGGCCTCGACCGCCGCGGCCACGGCGAATCCGCCGGCCACCGCGAAGACGAGTCCGCGACAGACGCCGCCGAAGATCCCGGTGGCATCCACCACGCGTCGCACGGCGGGCGACATCTCGCCCATCCGCAGATGCTTGTGGAACTTCCGCAGAGCGGCCCGGCCCGCGATCCACAGGCCCGCGCCGACGATGACCGCGCCGGCCGCCCCCACCAGCCAGCGCCCGCCGGACATGCCGAGCACCCGTGCCGTGACGTCCTTCGACTGCGCGTCGCCGGAACCGCTGCCGCTGCCCCGGTCGCCCGCCGCGAACATCAGGACCGAGTAGGACACGAAGCCGTAGAAGACGGCGCGCCCGGCGGAAGCGAGCCGTTTGGTCGCCTTGCGCCCGTCCGGGCCCGCGGCGCCGAACGCCGCCTCGGAGAGCCGCCACAGGGCCATGCCGGCCAGGGCCACTCCCAGGACCCACAGCAGGACGGAGCCGAAGGGCTTCTGCGCGATCTCCGCGAGCGCCCCGCCCCGGTCCGCCTGCTTCCCGCCGCCCCCGTCGTCGCCGAACGCGATACGCAGCGCGAGGACGCCGACCAGGACATAGATCACTCCACGGGCCGCGAATCCCGCCCGGCCGCCCGCCTCGACCGCCGGACTGTCACCTGCCCGTCTCGCCTTTCCGTGACTCTTCCGGGCTGTCGCAGAAATATTCATACGCAGCCGGTTGCCCCGGCCGGACGCCGGGAAACTACCGGGCCCCGGCAGCGGCCGCCCCGCCGGACCGCACCGAGCGGCCGGCCAGCACCTGGGTCCGCTTCCCGTCCTCGATGACGAAGCGGCCGTCGATCAGTACGTGCGGAATGCCGGTCGGCAGGGTACGGGGCTCGTCGAACGTCGAGCCGGCCGCCACCGTCGCCGGGTCGAAGAGCACCAGGTCCGCGCGGTAGCCCTCGCGCACGTACCCGCGGTCGGCCAGCCGCAGCCGGGCCGCCGGGCGCGAGGTGAGATGGGCGACACACTCCTCCAGCGAGAGGATTCCCAACTCCCGCGCGTACCGGCCGAGATACTGCGGGAACGTGCCGTACGCCCGGGGGTGCGGCTTGTCTCCCTGGAGGATGCCGTCGCTGCCGCCGGTGTGGACGCGGTGGCGCATGATCTGCCGGACGTTCTCCTCGTGGCCCACGTGCTGGAGGATCGTCGTCCCCAGCCGGTCCTCCATCAGCAGCCGCCGCGCGGTCACCCAGGGCTCCTCGCCCCGCAGACGCGCGGACTCGGCCACCGTACGGCCGACGTGGGCGGCGAGGTCCGGCACGCTGACGCCGGAGATCTCGATGGTGTCCCACTCGATCGGTACCCCGTGGCAGCCGTCCGACCCCACGACCTCCAGGTCGTGGCAGATCCTCGCCGCCGTGGCGTCGTCGGCCAGACGCGTCAGGACCGACTCGGGGCCGCCCTCGCTCGCCCAGCTCGGCAGCATCGCGACCAGGGTCGTACAGCCCGGGGTGTACGGGTAGGTGTCGAGGGAGATGTCGGCGCCCGCGTCGAGCGCGCCGTCGAGCAGGGCGAGCAGCTCCGGGGCGCGGCCCTCGTTCACGCCGAAGTTCATGGTGGCGTGGGCGAGATGGAGGGCGCAGCCGGCGGTGCGGGTGAGCGCCACCATCTCCTCGTACGCCTCCAGCGCTCCGGCGCCGTACGAGCGGTGGTGCGGGCAGTAGTAGCCGCCGTGCTCGGCCACCACCCGGCACAGGGCCGTGAGTTCGGCGTCGTCCGCGTACATGCCCGGGGTGTAGGTGAGCCCCGAGGACATGCCGACGGCTCCCTCCGCCATGCCCTGGGCGACGAGTTGCCTCATCCGGGCCAGTTCGGCGTCGGTGGCGGGCCGGTCGTCCCAGCCGACCGCGTACATCCGGACGGTGCCCTGCGGGATCAGGTAGGCGGCGTTCACCGCGATGCCCCGGCCGCCGAAGTTGCGGTCGAGCCGGTCGAGGTACTCGCCGACGCTGCGCCAGTCGAAGTCGATGTCGCTCCCGTCGCCGTTCCATCCGGTGATGGCGCGGCGGACCTCGGCGAGGGTGCGGTCGTCGACCGGGGCGTACGACAGCCCGTCCTGGCCGAGCACTTCGAGGGTGACGCCCTGCGCCGCCTTCGCGCTGTGGTCGGGGTCGCGCAGCAGGGCGAGGTCGCTGTGGGCGTGCATGTCGACGAAGCCGGGGGAGAGGGCGAGGCCGTCGGCGTCCAGGGTGCGGGCGGCCGTGGGGCGGCGGCCGGGGGAGTCCTCGCGGTGGATCTCCGCGATGCGGCCGTCGGCGAGGGCCACGTCGGCGCGGTAGGAGGGCGTGGCGGTGCCGTCGATGACGCGGGCGTCGCGGATGACCAGGTCCATGGGGGGTGTGCCTTTCAGGGCGGGCCGGGGAACTGCCCCCGGCCCGCGCTCATCGATGGGGCGTGGAAGGCGGGGCTCAGAAGAACGTACGGATGTAGTCGGTGACCGTCCCGTCCGCCGCGACCAGCGGAATCAGCTGCCACTTGTCGAAGCTCGTGCAGGGGTGCGAGAGCCCCATCCCCACCCAGTCCCCGACCTCCAGCTCGGCCGCCCCGTCCGTCCGCACCCACGCGTGCTGGTCCGACAGGCCCGTGACCTCGATCCCCGTCGCCTCCCGCACCGAGCCGTCGCGCCCGGACCGCACGACCTGTGCCTGCGGCAGGTCGAGGTCGTAGGCGGCGTCCCGCTTGCCCGCGTTCAGGAACGCCTGCTCGCCGGTGGGGCGCGACACGACCTGGGCCCACAGCCGGAAGGCGGGCTGCAGCGCGCCCTCCTCGGGGACCCGGTTGAAGGGGGTGAGGTGGCGGTAGTGCCCGTCGTCGTGCGAGACGTACGCCCCCGAGCGGAGCAACTTGAGTACAGGAGCGGAGAGTTCGGGGATATCGGCGAACACGTCCGCGACCGCGTCGAACCACGCGCTGCCGCCCGCGCTGATCACGACCGGCTCGCCGGATTCCAGCGCGCCGAACCGCCCCGCCGCGTCGAAGCCGGCGGCGAGCGCGACGAGCCGTCGCAGCCAGTCCCGGACGCGCTCGCCGGTCGCGTCCGGCACCTCGCCCTCGTAACCGGCCACGCCCACCAGACGCAGCGTCCCGGCGGCGGCCACCGCGTCGGCGACGGCGGCGCAGTCGGCCTCGCTGCGGGCGCCGGTGCGGGCGCCCTCGCCCGCGCCGAGCTCGACGACGACGTCCACCGGGCGGGAGGCGTCCGCCGCGCTCAGGGCCCGGTCCATCAGCTCGACGCCGCGCACCGAGTCGACGTAACAGATGAAGCGGAACTCCGGGTCGGCGTTCAGTTCGCCCGCGAGCCAGGTCAGCGCGGCCGCGTCGACGAGCTCGTTGGCGAGGAAGATCCGCTGGATCCCGAAAGCCCGGTAGACGCGTGCCTGGTGCGGGACCGCCGCGGTGATGCCCCAGGCGCCGTGCTCCAGCTGGCGGGCGAACAGCTGCGGGGACATCGAGGTCTTGCCGTGCGGCGCGAAGGCGAGGCCGTGGCGCTGTGCGTACGTCTCCAGCAGTGCGAGGTTGTGCGCGACGGACTCGGCCGACAGGGCGAGCACGGGGGTGGTGAACCCGCCGGTGAAGAGGTTGCGCCGCTCGGCGGCCAGCTCGCCGACGGTCAGGCCCTCCGCGTCGGGCGGGAGCGCCTTGAACCGGTGGTCGACACGCTCGTCGGCGAGTCGGGCCACGGGACGGTCGGCAGCCATGGGGGCTCCTTCTCGTTCGAAGTGATGCGAAGCACGTCGTCGTCGCCGCAGGTCGCCGGCGCGGCGTCGCACGTCGCTCGCGTTGCAACATATGCAACACCCATTGCGTATATCGCTCAGGGCTGTCTAACATCCGAGCCGACGCCCGGTCAATGATGAGATCCGGCGCCCCGCCCGACCCCGAGGAGCCCGCGTGTCCGGAACCCCGGCCAGGACCGACGCCGAAACGGCCACCGATGTCGTGTGCCTCGGCGAGTCCATGGTGACGTTCCTGCCCTCGCGGCCCGGGCGCCTCGCCGACGTTCCGTCCTTCGGCCGCGGCATCGGCGGCGCCGAGTCCAACGTGGCCTGCGCCCTCGCCGCGGCCGGGCACCGCGCGGCCTGGGTGAGCCGGGTCGGCGCGGACGGCTTCGGTGACCATCTCGTCGACGCGATCTCCGCATACGGGGTCGACACCTCCGCCGTGCGGCGCGACCCGGACCGGCCCACGGGCATCTACTTCCGTACGGCGACGGACCGCGGCACCGACGTCCACGAGGTCGCGTACTACCGGGCCGGGTCCGCGGCCTCGGCGATGTCTCCGGCGAACGTCCCGTACGAGGCGCTGTTCACCGGCCGGGTCCTGCACCTGTCCGGCATCACCGCGGCGCTCTCCGCCGACTGCCTGGCCCTGCTGCACGAGCTGACGGCCCCGCGCCCCGCGCGCCCGCTCATCTCCTTCGACGTCAACCACCGCCCGGGCCTCTGGCGCGGCGCCGACGCGTCCCCGGACGTCCTGCTCGACCTGGCCCGGCGCGCCGACCTCGTCTTCGTCGGCGAGGACGAGGCGGAGGAGGCGTGGGGGGTGAAGGGCGCCGCCGCGATCCGCGAGGCGCTGCCGGAACCGGCGGTCCTGGTCGTGAAGCGGGGCGCGGAGGGCGCGACGGTGTTCTCCGCGGAGCCGGGCCCGGCCGGCACCGTCACCGATGTCCCCGCCCTCCGCGTCGACGTCGTCGCCCCCGTCGGGGCCGGTGACGCCTTCGCCGCCGGGTTCCTCTCCGCCACCCTGCGCGGACTGCCCGTCCGCGACCGGGCCCGGCACGGGCACCTGATGGCCGCCGCCGTCCTCACCGTCCCCGGCGACCTCACCGACCCGCCCGCCCGCGACCGGGCTGACCGCCTCGCGGCCCTCGACGACACCGACTGGGGGAGACTGCGTCTCGGCCCCGGGTGGACGGGGGACGACACGGAGGTACGTACGACATGAGCGAGCGATTCGACCGGCGGGGCGTCACCGGTGAGGGCCGGGCCGAGGGCAGCGGGGCACGCGCATGAGCGAGCGCAGCGAGCGATTCGATCAGAGGGGCGTCACCGGCGAAAGCCGGGCCGAGGGCAGCGAGGCACGCGCATGAGCCAGACCGTCGACCGGGCGCTGAGCATCCTGCCGCTGCTCGCCCAGGGGCCCGCCGACCTCGGGCAGGTCGCCGAGCGCCTCGGCGTCCACAAGTCCACGGCCCTGCGGCTGCTGCGTACGCTCCACGAGCACGGGCTCGTCTACCGCCAGCAGGACCAGCGCTACCGCCTCGGCGCGCGGCTCTTCGCCCTCGCCCAGGAGGCCGTCGAGAACCTCGACGTACGCGAGATCGCCCACGCGCACCTCGTCGAGCTCAACGCGAACTGCGGCCACACCGTCCACCTCGCCGTGTACGAGGAGAACGAGGTCCTCTACATCGACAAGGTCGAGAGCCGCTACCCGGTCCGGATGTACTCCCGCATCGGCAAGCCCGTCGCGATCACCGTCGCCGCCGTGGCCAAACTCCTGCTCGCCGACCTTTCGGAGGCCGAGCGGCGCGCCATCGCGGAGAAGCTCGACTACCCCATGTACACGTCCCGTTCGACCCCCGGCCCCGGCGCCTTCCTGAAGGAACTCGCCACCGTGCGCGAACAGGGATGGGCCACCGACCTCGGTGGCCACGAGGAGTCCATCAACTGCATCGGCGCCCCCATTCGCGGCGCCGACGGGCGCGTCGTCGCCGCGATGTCGGTCTCCGCACCGAACGTGGTCGTCACGGCCGAGGAACTCCTCACCCTGCTCCCCCTGGTCCGTCGCACCGCCGACACCATCAGCCGGGAGTACTCCGGCACCAACCAACCCAAGAAAGTCTGATCAGCGATGACCGACAGCACCGACAAGACCGTGAAGACCCCGCTCACCCCGAGCACCCACACCGCCCCGCCCGCGAAGTTCTCGCACGGCGTGCGGAAGGGCAACATCCTCCAGGTCGCCGGCCAGGTCGGCTTCCTGCCCGCGGTCGAGGGCCAGGCCCCCACCCCGGCCGGCCCGACCCTCCGCGAGCAGACCCTCCAGACCTTCGCCAACGTCAAGGCGATCCTGGAGGAGGGCGGCGCGAGCTGGGACGACGTGATGATGATGCGCGTCTACCTCACGGACGTGGACCACTTCGCCGAGATGAACGAGATCTACAACGCCTACTTCGGCGAGCAGAACCTCAAGGAGGCGCCCGCCGCCCGCACGACGGTGTACGTCGGCCTGCCCAAGGGCCTCCTCATCGAGATCGACGCCCTCGCGGTCCTCGGCTGAGCCCGATCCTCTTGCCGCACCCGTACCACCGCACCACCGCACCACCACGCACGGCACGGCGCCCCGCCCCATCGGGACGCCGTGCCGCGCTCCGCCCGCAGGGCGTGCCGGCCGACTGCCGCCTACCGCGCGGCGCCCGGCACGCACGCTCGCGGTACTGCCGAAACGGCCCGGCAGCTCCACCCCCATAGCCCGAAGGGCATGGGAGGCTGCCCGCTCCAAGGCCACTCCGGCGCCTTGTGATCGCACGCACCGGGCGCCGCGCGGCCGCCCTCCGGGCGCCGACGGCAGTTGGACGGCGCACCCCACCCAGAACCATGGACGACAACGGAGTTACCCATGCTGCTCGCCGCCAGCCCCCCACCGGTCGAGACGCCACCCCACACCGGTGGACTCCTCCTGCTCATGGACGGGACGGCCGGTCTGCTGACCGTCGCCGTCCTCGGCATCGCGCTCCTCCTCTTCCTGATCATCAAGGTCAGGCTCCAGCCCTTCGTCGCCCTGCTCGCCGTCTCCATAGCCGTCGGCCTGGGCGCCGGACTCTCCGTCACCGAGCTCTTCGGTACGGTGCAGAAGTCCGCCGCCGTCTCCGTCATCGAGTCCGGCATGGGCGGCATCCTCGGCCATGTCGCGATCATCATCGGCCTCGGCACGATGCTCGGCGCGATCCTCGAAGTCTCGGGCGGAGCCGAGGTGTTGAGTGCCCGCCTGCTGAACCTCTTCGGTGAGAAGCGCGCCCCGCTCGCCATGGGCCTGACCGGTCTGATCTTCGGTATCCCGGTCTTCTTCGACGTCGGCATCTTCGTGCTCGCGCCGATCGTGTACGCGGCGGCCAAGCGCTCCGGCAAATCGATCCTGCTCTACGCGATGCCGCTGCTCGCGGGCCTGTCCATGACCCACGCGTTCCTGCCGCCGCACCCCGGCCCGGTCGCCGCCGCGGGCCTCTTCCACGTCTCGCTGGGCTGGGTCATCCTGATGGGCGCCGTCGTCGGCATCCCGTCCGTCCTCGCCGCCTGGGCCTACGCCGCCTGGATCGGCAAGCGGATCTTCGTCGAGGTCCCGCAGGACATGGTCGAGGCCGCCGAGGAGGCCAAGGCCGCCGTCGTCGCCGAGCAGCGGGCCGCCGGGGTCACCCCGCGCGAGGCCCCCGTCGCGCTCTCCACCGTCCTCGCGATCATCGGCACCCCGCTGGTGCTGATCCTCGCCGCGACGTTCTCCTCCATCGCGCTCGACCCCTCGACGCCCCGCTCGGTCATCGAGTTCTTCGGCAACCCGTTCGTCGCCCTGACGATCGCGCTGCTGCTCGCCTACTACCTGCTCGGCATCCGGCGCGGCTGGTCCCGCAAGTCCCTGGAGTCCGTGTCGACCTCCTCCCTCAAGCCGGTCGGCAACATCCTTCTCGTCGTCGGCGCGGGCGGCATCTTCGGTGCCGTACTCAAGGCCAGCGGCATCGCGGACGCGCTCGCCGACACGTTCAACGACGTGGGTCTGCCCGTCATCCTGCTCGCCTGGCTCATCTCGGCGGTCCTGCGCATCGCCCAGGGCTCGGCCACGGTCGCCATCGTCACCACCGCCGGCATCGTGGTCCCGCTCGTCGAGGACCAGGGCTTCTCGCAGCCGCACCTGGCGCTGATCATCATGGCGATCTCGGCCGGTTCGATCATCGCCTCGCACGTCAACGACGGCGGCTTCTGGATGGTGTCGAAGTACTTCGGCATCTCCGAGCGCGACACCCTGAAGTCCTGGACGGTCCTGGAGACGGTCCTGTCGGTCGCGGGCTTCGCGGTGGCAGCGCTGCTGAGCCTGGTGATCTAGGACCTTCGGCCGGTCCGGACCCGTGCGGGTGCCCGCACGGGTCCGGACCGGTTCAGGCCGCCGACGCGCAGATGATGCTCTTGCCCTGGTTCACCTGCCAGTACCAGAACTTCTCACCGCGCCCCGACGGGCAGGTCCAGTTCTGGCCCGCCGTCGGGGCCCGGTAGAAGCCGGTGATGCGCAGGATGGACTGACCGGCCTTGGGCACGGTCGACGCGTTGCAGCGCCAGACCACCGTCAGGTCGGCGTTGGTGGCCCCGTTCACGTCCGCGGGGAAGCACTGCCCCACCTGGTACACCCGGTCGAGGCAGAGCGTCCGGTCGACCCCGTCGTCACCGGATCTGCTCCACCAGGTGAAGCCCGCGCCCGTGTCGCAGGAACTGGAGCCCCCGGACCGGGTGCTGACACGGTTGACGTGCATGTAGGCGTTCGAGGCCTTGCAGCTCACCCGGATCGGGCTGTCGGCGCTCATGTCGTCGTGCCCGTCGTTGTACACGTCGAGGCAGTCGCCGGCGTGCACCGCGGCGAACGCCAGGTCGGTGGCGTCCGGCGTGGGCGTCGGCGTGGGCGTCGGCGTGGGCGTGGGTGTGGGAGTGGGCGTCGGATCGTCCGCCGTGTCGCTGTCGGAGTCGTAGCTGCTGTCGCTGTGGGAATCGGTGTCGGTGTCCGAGCCGGAGTCGTCCGCGCGGGTGTCGCTGTCGGAGTCGGACGACGCCGAGCCGCCGCTGCCGGAACTCGACGAACTGCCCCCGCTGCCGCCCCCGTTGCCCGCCGTCTCCCAGGGCTGCCAGGCCAGCAGTCCGATGACGACGGCCACGGCGACCAGCCAGCCCAGCGCCGAGGAGTTTCCCGAGGAGCCGGTCCGAGGAGGCGCCGGACGCGTCGTCGTCGGCCCGGCCGGCCCGGTCGGGGCGGTGCTGGGCGAGGTCGTACGGGCCCGGGCGGCACGAGCCGCCCGGCGTGCGGCCTCCTGCTCGGCCCGCTCCCGTGCCGCGCGCTCGGCCGCCTCTCGTGCCGCGCGCTCCCGCTCGGCCTGCTCCCGCGCCGCCTGCTCGCGCTGGGCCCGTTCCCGTTCCGCCCGCCGCCGCGCACGCTCCTGTTCGGCGCGCGCGTGTTCCTGGGCCGCGCGCTCCCGCTCGCGGCGGGCGCGCTCGGCCTCCTGGCGCTGGGCCGCCTGCCGCTCGGCCTCCAGGCGTGCCGCCTCGACACGTTCGCGTTCGGCGCGCTCCTGCTCGGCCTGCTCCGCGCGCTGCCGCTCCGCCAGTTCCGCGAGAGCCGCCATCTCCCGCCGGGTCCGCTCGCGGCGTTCACGGTCGCGGGCCGCGCGGGCCCGGCGCTCCGGCGGGTAGACCAGCGTGGGGGGAGGGGGCGGCACCGTGTTCGTGCGCTGGACGAGCGTCGGGGCCACCGGATTCACCACCGGCGGCCTCGTCCGGTCCGGCTGATCCGTCCGGGCCGTCCGGGCCGTCCGGTCCGGACGGCCCGTTCCGGGTGTCCGGTGGTCGTTCGCGAGTTCCAGGCCCTGGGTCGCGTACGCGCCGATCAGTGCCGTCCACCGCGGCGGCAGCCACCGGGTGCCGCTGTGGGAGGCCGGGAGATGGGCCTGCGCCTCGCGGAAGCGGGCGAGCAGTTCGGCGGGCTCGGGACGCCGGCCCGGGTCGACGGCGAGACACGGCCGGATCGTCGCGACGAGCTCCTTCGGCAGCCCGCCGAGGTCGAGTTCGCCGCGCTGGACGCGGGCCAGCAGCCGCAGGGTGTCGCCGTCGGAGGCGTAGGGCGGCCGACCGGTGGCGAGCAGGAACAGGGTCGCGCCGAGCGAGTAGACGTCGGACGCGGCCGTGGACTCCTCGCCGCGCGCCTGCTCCGGCGAGGTGAAGGCGATCGTGCCGAGCGTGAGCCCGGTGAGCGTGAGGTCGCTGGCGTGGGAGATGCCGAAGTCGATGACCCGGGGGCCGTCCAGCGGCAGCAGCACGTTCTGCGGCTTGACGTCGCGATGGACGATGCCCACCCCGTGCAGCGTGACCAGGGCCTCCGCGGTGCCGGCGGCGATCCACCGGACGGCCGAGGCGGGCAGCACCCCGCAGGTGCGCACCAGTTCGGAGAGCGGCGGCGCGGCGATGTAGTCGATGGCCATCCACGGCCGCTCCGCCGCGGGGTCGGCATCCCGCACCCGCGCCGTGTAGGCGCTGGCGACCCGTTGCGCGACCGCCACCTCGCGCGCGAAGCGCCGCCGGTCGACATCGCTGACGGTGCCCTCGGCCAGCAGCGTCTTCACGGCGACGAGACCCCGCGCGCCGCGATCGCCGCCGCGGGCGAGATAGATCCGTCCCATGCCGCCGGACGCGAGCCGTCCGATCAGCCGGTACGGTCCGAGCGTCGCCGGATCGTCCCCGCCCAGCGCCTGAACCCGCGCCCCGGCCATGTCACTCCCCCTGTCGCACCACCACTGCGCCCCCCAACCGTGCCACGGGGGCGCCCGGACAGCCATGGAATGCGGCAACTCCCGGACACACTGTTGCGGGGCCGGTACATGCCCGGGACGCCCGCCGGTCCCCGCACATGCAGCAGCGCCACCGGGGGAGCGGCGGCGCTGCTGGTCAGTGGCGCGTCAGGCGCAACAGGATGCGTTCAGAAGGAAGTTACGGAGGTCGCGGAGGTCACGCAGGTTACGGAAGACCGTGGACGTGCGGGCCGACCGCGTTCGACCAGGCGTTGCCCGACGTGGCGTCCCAGTTGGTCGACCAGGTCATCGCGCCGCGCAGGCCCGGGTAGGTCTTCGACGGCTTGAAGGAACCGCAGCCGGTGCCCTTCGCGAGGCAGTCCAGGGCCGCGTTCACGACCGACGGGGCCACGTATCCGCTGCCCGCGCCCCTGGTGGAGGCGGGGACACCGAGGCCGACCTGCGACGGGTCGAGGCCGCCCTCCAGCTGGATGCACGCCAGGGCGGTGAGGAAGTCCACCGAGCCCTGCGAGTAGACCTTGCCGTCGCAGCCGAGCATCGAACCGCTGTTGTAGTACTGCATGTTGACGACGGTCAGGATGTCCTTGATGTTCAGCGCCGTCTTGAAGTACTCACCCGAGGTGGACTGCATGTCGATGGTCTGCGGGGCCATCGTGATGACGAGGCCGGAGCCCGCCTTCTGCGACAGCGAGCGCAACGCCTTCGTCATGTAGGTGGAGTTGAGGCCGTTCTCCAGGTCGATGTCGACGCCGTTGAAGCCGTACTCCTGGATGAGGGAGTAGAGCGAGTTGGCGAAGTTGGTGGCGGAGGCGTCGCTGTTGACCGAGACGGAACCCTTCTCACCGCCGACCGAGATGATGACGTTCTTGCCGGCCGCCTGCTTCGCCTTGATGTCGGCCTTGAACTGGTCGACGGTGTACCCGTTCAGGCCAGCCGAGTCCAGGTTGAAGGTGACGGCGCCGGGCGTGGCCGTGGCGTCGGCGAAGGAGACCGCGATGATGTCGTAGTTCGCGGGCACGTCGCTGAGCTTCTGCACGGTGGCGCCGTTGTTGAAGTTCTGCCAGTAGCCGGTGACCGCGTGCTTGGGCACGGAGGTGCCGGGGTTGGGCTCGCCGCCCCCGGACTTGGCCGTGCGGCCGCTGACGGTGGCGGACTTCACGGACTCGCCGGCCGCGTTGGTGGCGGTCACGGAGAACTGGTACGCCGTGTCGGCCGCCAGCCCCGTGATGGTCGCCGAGGTCCCGGTGGCGGTGGTGGCCTTGGCGCCGTCCTTGTAGACGCTGTAGCCGGTCGCGCCGGACACCGCGTTCCAGGACAGGACGAGGGAGGAGGGCGTGGCCGTGCCGACGGCGAGACCGGCGGGGGCCGCGGGGATCGTCGGACCGGGGTCCGTACCGCCGCCGCCGTCCGGGCCGGTGACCGAGACGTCGTCGACGACGTACGCGGCCTGCCCGTACCAGCCGTGCGTGTACACGGTGACGGACGTGGTGCTGGGGCCGGTCTTGAAGCTGGTGGAGAGCTGGGTCCAGCTGCTGGATCCGGGCGTCCAGGTCGACACGTCGGTGGTGCCCGTGCCGCTCGCGCCCAGGTAGGCGTACCCGCCCTGGACCCAGGAGCTGAGGCTGTACGTCGAGTTCGGCTTCACGGCCACGGTCTGCGTGCACTTCGCGTTGTCCTGGCCGGCCGGCGTCGCCTTGAGGGCCGCGGTGCCGCCGTGCACGGGGGAGGAGACGGTGGCGCCGGAACCGCCGGAGCAGGTCCAGTTGGCGAGGCCGGACTCGAACCCGGCGTTCTTGGCGACGTTGACGTCGGCGGCCTCGGCGCTGCTGACGAGACCGGTGAGGGTCAGCGCGCCGGCGGCGACGACGGCCATGGCGGAGCCGAGGAGCGGGCGGGTGTGACGCCGTCTGTGGCTGGTGGCGGGGGAACGTTCCACTTGCTGCCTCCGTGGGGGAGTCGGGGATGGCGGGGAAGCGACACGGGGATGCCGGGGGTGCGGCACGGGGAGTGCTGGGTGTGGAATCGAGGAACGGTGGCCACCGCTGGGCGATAAAACTGGTCCAGACCAATCGAGTTGTCAAGACCTCTGGCAGCGACCGGCCGCAATATCCCGCACGGCAGCCCGCACGGCAGCCCGCACGGCAGGGGGTGTGCGCTCCGCTGTCCGTTCACTCCCGAGAGGGACGTGGATCGCCTCGCGGTGGGGCGGGCGCATCGGCACTCCCGGTCGCGCCGGCGCCGTAGGCCCGGGGGCCTCAATCCGGGCCCAGAGTTCACGGTGGGCCCACCGGAAACACCGATAACCGCCGCGTTTGGGCGCTCTCGTGCGCTCTGACGTGCGCGGAAGCGGAAAAGGATCATGAATTATCTCGACGTGCGCGGCTAAGCCGCTGAATGGTACGGAATTTAACTACCAGTCACTTGAGATGATTTGTCAGGCGAAAGCCCTGTGCGGACTTCGTGAGCCCTGCCTCACTGGGCCCCCAAAGGTGTTCTCTGCCTCCCCGGACGTGGATAAAGTGCTGAGGCAGGAGCGCCCGAGTAAGGAGCACCTGGCAGGAGCGATTGCGGCCGGCGGTACGCGGCGGCCGGAGCCGAACGGGGAACAGCGTGCCGACAGCAATAGCAGTGACCAGTGCTGACCTCGTGCTGCCTCCGACCGATCAGCAGACGCCTCCGGCGGTGGTCCTGAGGGCGCCCGACGAGCAGCCGCTCGACCAGGCGCTGAGCGATATGCACCTGCTCCTGGAGCAGCACGGCTACGTCATCGCGGTCTACCCCGCCAGCATCCCGGTCGCCCACGAGCGGCGGCTGCACATGATCCGCTCGGTGCTGGAGAGCGACCGCATCGCACTGATCAAGGCCGATCTGCCCCCCTTGGGTGTGGCGGTACTGGTGCGTCAATTGCGGCAGTTGTCCATCTGTGACTTCAGTGCCGGAGTCGTCGCCTCGGCCGCACGGCTGCTCTCCCACTACATCCACGCCGGGGCGCTGCTGAACTCGGTCACCAAGCTGGACCGGGTGCCCGTCAGCCTGAAGGCCCACGCGAAGTCATGGGTGCCGGGCTCGCAGTTCGGTGTGCTGGCCAACCCGAACCCCCAGCTGATCAAGATCGGCTCGGGAGACCTCACGGGCCCCGAGTTCTCGACCCATCTGCTCGTAGCCAAAGGGCAGTTGCAGTCGGACTGGGTGACTTCCACGATCGCTCCGGCCTGGCAGGTGCAGGCCGTGCACGAGGTTGCATTGCCTGCGGATTCGCCCCCTTGGTGGGGTACTCCGAAAATGATCGAATTCGCTGCCTTTCTGCCCGATATCTCACTGATTTATCAGCTGGTTTCTTCGGTTCGCAGGGAGGTCTGCACTTGGTGCGGAAATGAACTCATCGGCGACCGTTGCGGCCTGTGCTCGGCCCCGTTGAAGCCTCCGGAGAACCAAACGCACGGTTCCGGTGTCCTGAACCAAGGAACACCCATGCACCACGGGTCGTGAGCCACCGCGACGGCGGTGTGCCGCTGCTGCACCCACAGCCCGGTGAACCGCGTACGGCGCCGGCCCGCATCCCTGCGGGCGGACGCCGGAGCGTGACCCGCGACGGCCCGACCCCGCTCCGCCCCTCTGTCCGCTCATCGGCCCACGTCTCTCAACGAGGTTGCTCCGCTCATGAACTCACGGCAACGCCGCGGCGTCATCCTTCTCCTTCTCTCGGTCCTCTGTGCCTTCGGCGCGTTCGCCGGTGTGCTCTCGGTGATCAGTGATGTGAACTCGAAGGTAGGGCCGGAGGTGACTGCCTACCAGGTCAAAAAGGAAATACTTCCCTACCGGCCGCTGGACCCGGGGCAGTTCGAGAAGGTCTCGATGCCGAAGCGCTGGCTGTCCAAGAACGCCGTCACCGACCTGTCGGTGCTGGACGGCAAGATCGCGGTCACCAAGCTGCGCGAGGGTTCGCTGCTCCAGGAGGACATGCTCGTCAAGCGCCCGGCGCTGGAGAGCGGGCAGCAGGAGATCGCCATCATGATCGACGCCGCGACCGGCGTCGCCGGCAAGATCCGGCCGGGCAACCTGGTCAACATCTACGCGACCTTCGGCGGCCAGAACGACAAGGAACAGCCCACCTCGCGCGTCATCGTGCCCAACGCCAAGGTCATCGACGTCGGCCAGCTGACCTCCCTCGACCCGAAGGAGGACTCCCGCAGCGGCCCGACCGAGGCCGTGCCGATCACCTTCGCCCTGGACACCACCGACGCGCAGCGCGTCGCCTACGCCGAGTCCTTCGCCGAGCACGTCCGACTGGCCCTGCTGCCGAACGACAGCCCGACCACCCTGCGTCCGGGCGAGGGCAGCTACAACCTCGACGAAGACAAGAACAAGTGAGGACCGGATGAGCACACGAATCCTCCCGGCTGTCGGCGATGCCGACGCCGCCCGATCCATCACCACACTGCTCAGCCAGCTCCCCGACGCGGAGCCGGCCGGGCCCCTGGGTGACTCCACCGCGCTGCTCGACACCCTGGCCCGGCTCGCCGCCGAGTCCCTGGACGAGCTGCCCGAGGTCGTGCTGGTGCACGAGCGGATCGGTCCGGTTCCAGCCCTTGAGCTGATCCGGGAGGTGGCCCTGCGCTTTCCGGCGGTCGGGGTCGTGCTCGTCACCGCCGACGCGAGCCCCGGGCTCTACTCGGCAGCCATGGACTCCGGCGCCCGCGGCCTGGTCGGCCTGCCGCTCTCGTACGAGGAGCTGGCCCAGCGCGTCCAGGCCGCCGCCGGCTGGTCCGTCGGAGTCCGCCGCCACCTGGGCGCGGGCGCCGAGGTCTTCACCGGCCCCGGCGGTACGGTCGTCACCGTCAGCGGCGCGAAGGGCGGCGTCGGCGCGACCGTCACCGCCGTACAGCTGGCCCTGGCGGCCCAGGCCTCCGGCCACACCGTCGCCCTGGTCGACATGGACCTGCAGTCCGGGGACATCGCCTCGTTCCTGGACGTACAGTTCCGCCGCTCCATCGTCGACCTGGCCGCGATCAGCGACATCTCGCCCCGCGTCCTGGCCGACGCCGTGTTCAGCCACACCAGCGGGCTCGCCCTGCTGCTGGCACCCGGCGAGGGCGAACGGGGCGAGGAGGTCAGCGACCGGTCCGCCCGGCAGATCGTCAGCGCACTGCGTTCGCGGTACGAGATCGTGGTCATCGACTGCGGCAGCCAGATGAACGGCGCCAACGCGGCAGCCATCGAGATGGCCGACGTCGCCCTGCTGGTCTCGACGCCGGACGTGGTCGCGGTACGCGGCGCGAAGCGCATCGTACGGATGTGGGACCGCCTCCAGATCCGCAAGGCGGAGGAGACGACCACGCTCGTCAACCGCTACAGCCGCAACACCGAGATCCAGCCCCCGCTGATCCAGAAGATCACCGGGACCCGGATCGCGGGCACGGCGATCCCCGCCAACTTCAAGGAACTTCAGGGCGCGGTCGACGCCGGCCGCATGCACGAACTCGACTCGAAGAGCGTCGTCAAGCAGGCGCTCTGGGCTCTGGCGGGTGAGCTGGGCCTGGTGAAGGTCCCCGCCGGGGCGGAAGGCAGTGGCAAGTACAAGAACGACCGGGGTTCGATCGGGCGCTCGCGCAGGCGGGGCGATTCCGCGGGCCGCGGCAAAAACGACTGAGGGGGCAGGTTGATCCATGGTGACCACCGAGAGGGCGGAAACCCGGATAGGCAGGAGGCGTGACCGCGGCCGTGACCGCGGACAGACCGCGATCGAGTTCGTCGGGGTTACGCCACTGATCATCCTGATGCTCATCGCGCTGTGGCAGTGCGCGCTGTTCGGCTACACGTTCATTCTGGCAGGGAACGCGGCGGACGTGGCGGCGCGGGCGGGGAACGGGTCGCAGTGGAGGCAGTCGGCCGCCTGCGAAGAGGCCGGGCGGGAGGACCTGCCGAGCGCGTGGCAGGGCAAGGCCCGATTCAGCTGCAACAGCGGGTTCGAGCCCGGCCTGTACAAGGTGCAGGTCCGCCTCACCGTGCCCGTGCTGGTGCCCGGAGTACTCGACTGGGGGCCGAAGGTCACCGGCGAAGCGGCCTCGGCGAAGGAGGGCTGATTCATGACAGGGAACAAGCGACGCTCTGCCCGCGACCGCGGACAGGTCGCCTTCGAGTACATGGGGTTCGTCCCGCTGCTGCTGCTGGTCGGCCTCTGCGCCATCCAGCTGGGCATCGCGGCATACGCGGCCAACCAGGCAGGTACTGGTGCCCGGGCGGCTGCGCGTACCGCCAGCCACGATCTGCCGGACATACCGCCGACCCTGGCTGGTCACCGCGCCATGAGCAGCTGGATCTCCAAGCACGGCAACGCCTATTTCGTTCCCTCGTACGGGGCCGACACCGTGACCTACACCGCCAAGGTCAAGATCCCTTCGATCATCCCGTGGGTCGACGACTTCGGAACCGCCACCCGCAGTTCCACCATGCCCCGCGAATAGCGCGGAGCGACCGACCCACCCACACCGCACCACACCGGCAAGCCGGACCGAGGAGTCAGCACAATGAGCCTGCGGGCACGCATCACCGCCCCCGAGGAGCAAGCCGGAGGGCGGGAGGACGGCCACATGGTCGCCTCCTACCGGGCCAAGCTGCTTGAGGAGATCGACCTCGCGGAGATGTCCTCGCTGGCCGCAGCCGACCGGCGGGCCCGCCTGGAGCGCGTACTCGGGCACATCATCAGCCGCGAAGGGCCGGTCCTCTCGACCGCCGAACGGACGCAGCTGATCCGCCGGGTCGTCGACGAGGCCCTCGGCCTCGGCATCCTGGAACCGCTGCTCGAAGACGCGTCCATCACCGAAATCATGGTGAACGGGCCGGACCAGATCTTCGTCGAGCGCAGCGGCAAGGTCGAACAGCTCCCGATGCGTTTCGGCTCGCACGAACAGCTGATGCAGACCATCGAGCGCATCGTCTCGACCGTCAACCGGCGCGTGGACGAGTCCAACCCGATGGTGGACGCCCGCCTCCCCAGCGGCGAGCGTGTCAACGTGATCATCCCGCCGCTCGCGCTGACCGGCGCCACGCTCACGATCCGACGGTTCCCGAGGGCCTTCACCCTCCAGGAGATGATCAACTTCGGTTCGCTCGACGAGCAGATGCTGATCCTGCTCTCGGGCCTCGTCCAGGCGAAGCTCAACATCATCGTCTCCGGCGCCACCGGCACCGGCAAGACGACCCTGCTCAACGCGCTCTCCGGGCTGATCCCCAACAACGAGCGCATCATCACCATCGAGGACTCCGCCGAGCTCCAGCTCCAGCAGAACCACGTCATCCGGCTGGAATCACGGCCGGCCAACGTGGAGGGCAAGGGCCAGATCTCGATCCGCGACCTGGTCCGCAACTCCCTGCGTATGCGTCCCGACCGCATCGTGGTCGGTGAGGTCCGAGGCGGCGAGTCGCTCGACATGCTCCAGGCGATGTCCACCGGCCACGACGGCTCGCTCGCCACCGTCCACGCCAACAACGCCGAGGACGCGCTGATGCGTCTGCAGACTTTGGCCTCCATGTCGGAGATCAAGATCCCCTTCGAGGCCCTGCACGACCAGATCAACAGCGCCGTGGACGTGATCGTCCAGCTCACCCGGCACGCGGACGGTGGCCGAAAGATCACCGAGATCGCGATCCTCGACTCGCACGGCCGCGACAACTACCGCATCGTCAGCGTCGCCCGCTTCATTCCCCAGCCGATGGCCGCCGACGGGCGGATCTACGGCCAGTTCCAGTACCTTCCGCTCCCGCGCAAGATCGCCGAACGCCTCTACATGGCCAGCCAGCCCATTCCCCAGGCCTTCGGTGTCGCCTCGTCCGACGAACAGCTCGCCACCCGAGAGGCCAAGTAGGTACCGCGCCATGACCAATCTCCCCCTCCTCACGATCGGCGTCACGCTCGTCTGCGGCGTGCTCGGCGTCACGGGTCTGCACGCGTACGCCGGTGGCAAGGCCGACCGCGACGCTCTCGTCGACCGCCTCTCGCACACCGGCCAGATACAGGCCGTTGGACGCCACCGCCGCTTCCAGGGCGTCGACCGCAGGCTCCGCAAGACCGGGCTGGGCCGCAGGATCGAGCTGAAGCTCGCTGCCACCGGCCTGGAGATCACGCCCGGCGAGTTCTTCGTCTACGCGCTGATCGCCATGGCGGGCCTCTGGATGGCGGCCTCGTCGATCCTGGCCTCCTTCTTCGGCCCGGTCGCCGCACTGGTCGGGCTCTGGGGCACCAACGCCTTCCTGAACTACCAGCGGACCAAGCGCACCGAGCGCTTCATCAACCAGCTCCCCGAGCTCTCC
This sequence comes from Streptomyces sp. NPDC091416, assembly GCF_044756845.1. Taxonomy (NCBI): domain Bacteria; kingdom Bacillati; phylum Actinomycetota; class Actinomycetes; order Kitasatosporales; family Streptomycetaceae; genus Streptomyces; species Streptomyces sp. NPDC091416. The sequence goes on along the minus strand of NZ_JBIVTU010000001.1, from coordinate 618,989 downwards.
CGCATCCTCGCCAACGCCACCCAGGCCGGGCTCGCGCTGCGTACCGCGCTCTCCATGGCGGCCGATGAGCTGGAAGACCCCGCGGGTGAGGAGCTCGCCCGGGTTGCCCGCCGCCTCAGCGTCGGCGAATCACTCGAGGACGCCATGAGCGAGCTGACCGAGCGGCTGCCGTCACGCGAACTCGTCGTCCTGGTCACGACCCTCGTGCTCTCCAACCGGGCCGGCGGTACGGTCGTCAGCTCCCTGCGCAACCTCACCGAGACGCTGGAGGAGCGCAAGGAGACCCGTCGTGAGGTCAAGACGCAGCTCTCACAGGTCACCGTCACCGCCTACGCGGTCCCGGGCTTCGGCATCGGCGCCATGCTCCTGATGAACGCCGTGATGCCGGGCGCCCTCGACCGTATGACCGGTGCGTTCATCGGCCAGGTCGCGGTCATCGTCTCGCTCGTCCTGTACGCGATCGGATTCATCGTGATCCGCCGCCTGTCCCGTATCGACGTCTGAGGGGAGGAGCGGACATGGATTTGTTGCTCGCACTCGTTGTAGGTCTTGCCGTGTACGGAGCGATCGCCGGCATCCGGATGTACCGTGCCGACGCCAAGCTGCCCGGCGACCTGGCCGTCGCCCTGGAGGTCGGCGCCACGCGCACCAGCGCGGTCGGCTCCGGCATCGACCGGATGGGCATGCGGTGGGCACCGGCGGTGCTCAGGATGATGGGCCCCAAGGCCGTCAACAAGAAGCGCCACCAGATCGACATGGCGGGTAACCCCGGCGGCCTCACCATCGACCGTTACGCGGCCCGGCGTGCGGTCTACGGGGCACTCGGCGTGTTCGGCGCTCTGTCGACCCTCATGCGTGGCCAGATCTTCGTCTCCATCCTGCTCCTCGCCTTCGGTGCCTTCTGGGTGGAGGTCGGCATCTGGTCGGCGGTCCGCGTCCGCAAGGACCACATCGAACGCACGCTCCCCGACTTCCTCGACGTTCTCGCGGTCGTCGTCTCGGCGGGACTCGGCTTCCGCCAGGCGCTGGAACGCGTCGCCGAGAAGTACGAGGGCCCTTGGGCGGACGAGCTCCGCATCACCCTCCGCCAGATGGACATGGGTGTAAGCCGCCGCCAGGCCTTCGAGGAGCTGCGTAAGCGCAACGACTCGGAGCAGGTCGCCATGTTCGTGACCACACTCCAGCAGGGCGAGGAACTGGGTGCGCCGATCGTCGAAACGTTGATCCAGATCGCCAACGACATGCGCCGCACCGACGCGCAGAACGCGCGGCGGAAGGCGGCCAAGGCCGTCCCGAAGGCCACCTTCGCGGTCACCTCGTTCCTGCTTCCCGGAACGCTGGTCATGCTGACGGTCGGATTCGTCTACGGCGCCAACGTCGACTTCTCCTTCATCAAGTGATGACCCGCATGAAGAAGATGACGAGAATGACGAGCTCGAGGAGGTGACAGGCGCATGGCATTCCAACTGAGCGACTCTCAACCGGGGTTGACGAGCGAGGTACGCCAGGCGCTCGCGAACCCGGGCGCGCAGCCGGCCTTCACGATCCAGCTCAACGCGCTCCAGGCCATGTGCCGTCAGGTCTTCGGTTTCCGCCTGGCGATGACGGCCATAGCGACGCCGTTCGCGATCGACCGCACCGCACCCGGCCTCGCCACGTGGCTGATCGGCGCGGCCATTCTCGTCACCTTCATGGGCTCCTACGTCCTCTTCCGGGACTGGGAGCGCTTCGGCCCGCTCTTCCTGCGCTACCCCTGGCTGCTCGGAATCGACGCATTCTTCGGTGCCCTGCTGCTGATCACCGCCACACCGGAATCCACCCTGGCGTACGTCACGGTCTGTACGCCACTGCTTGCCGGGCTTGTCTACGGATGGCGCGGTGCGGCGATCTTTGCCGCGCTTCAAACGCTGATCATCTTCGGCGTGTACGGCACCGACTCGAAACTGGAGGCCAGCGAGGCCACGGCCCTGCTGCTCCCCGGATTCTGCGTGATCGCCGGCGCGGTCGGCGTCACCTTGCGCAACCTGCTGCTCCGCTTCGGTACGGCGAGTCAAGCCCTCACCGAGACCCGCGCACGCCTGGCCGTGAGCGAGGCCATCGAAGGCGAACGCACGCGTCTGGCCAGGGAGATGCATGACTCCGTGGCCAAGACGCTGCACGGTCTGGCCATGGCCGCCGACGGCCTGGCCAGCTCCTCCGACCGGATGGACCCGCTGACCGTCAAGCACCAGGCCGAGCTCGTCGCCCGGTCCGCACGCCGCGCGGCGGCGGAGTCGCGCGAGCTGCTGTCCGACCTGCGGCGCGAGTCGGGCCTCGACGGCGGAATCGACGTCGTGGCGGAACTCCAGGCACGCGCTGACGACTTCACCCGACGTCACGGCCTCACCGCGAGCTTCCGGCTGCTCAACGAGACTCCTGTCCCGCCCGTGCCCCAGGTCGTGGCCCGGCAACTGCTCACCATCGCCTCCGAGGCGATGGAGAACGCCAACCGCCACGCCCACCCCACCTACCTCGTTGTGCTCGCCGGAGTGAAGGGCGATGTCCTGAGGATCACCGTGTACGACGACGGGCGCGGCCTGCCCGCCGGCGTCACGCTCGACGACCTCAGGCGGGCCGGCCACTTCGGCCTTGTCGGCATGGTCGAACGCGCCGCGTCCATCGGCGCCCGCATCCGCATCGGCAAGGGCAAGGCGGTCACCGGCACGGAAGTCCGCCTGGAACTGCCGATGGCCGCCCTGGTCCAAACACCCGCTGTACCGCTCGACTGACCCCCCCCCACCATCCGTCCCCACAGAAACACGAGAGGAGGTCGCAGAATGTCGGACGACGTCTCCCGTGCCTCGGGCCAGAACTGGGCCGCACAGCACCACGCTTCCCAGCACACGTCCTCGCATGGCACACCGGTCACTTCCGAATCCAGCTCCCCAGGGTTCCCCGTTCCTGAGCAGGCCGCGGCATCCGGAACCATGCCCGCTTTCCCTCCTGCCCCCGGCTTTCCCGCTCCACGGCCGATGAGGGTCGTCGTCGCCGACGACAACCCCGTGGTCCGGGCCGGGCTCGGTGCCCTGCTGTCCGGCCGCAGCGACATCGAAGTCGTCGCCGAGGCCGCGGACGGCCGTCAGGCCTACGACATGGCCGTCCAGCACCGCCCGGACGTCGTGCTGCTCGACGTCCGCATGCCGGGCGTGGACGGCATCTCCGCGCTGCCGCACCTGGTCCAGGTCGCGCCCGTGATGATGCTGACCTACAGCCGTGAGAGCGAGATCGTCCACGAGGCGCTCCGGCTGGGGGCGGGCGGGTACCTGGTGCACGGAGAGTTCACCGCGGATCAGCTGGTGCAGGCCGTACGTGACACGCAGAGCGGCCGGGCCCACTTCACCGCCACAGCGGCGAACGCGCTCCTGGCCCATATGCGCCAGGGGCCCGGGCCGCAGGGCTCGGTGCTGCCGGAGGGTCTGGGCACGGCGCTGACCTCAGGTGTTCCGTATCAGCAGCCCGGCTATGACGGCCGCGTGCCGGGATCGCCACAGCAACACGATGCGTATGCACATATGCCGACTTCCCTGCCGGCGCCTCAACAGGCCCCACCTGGGGCGCGAACGGTTGTTCCCGCGCAGGGTCTTTCGCATATGCAATCAGGTGTGGCACAGTCTTCCGTAACTGGGCGGCCGGGAGTGCCTCCTGACAGGCAGCAGTACGGGCTGAGTTCGAGGGAGGTGGAGGTCATGGAGCTGATCGCGTCCGGCATGAGCAATCAGCAGATCGCCGCCACCTGCTTCATCAGCGAGAAGACGGTCAAGAACCACATCAACCGCATCTTCACCAAACTGCACAGCGGCAGCCGCAGCGAGGCGATCGCCCGCTGGCTCGGCACGGCATCGCCCGCTGGACCTGCTGCGCGGAGGGACAGGTAGTCATGGCTGATCGGGGGATCGAACGAGGCGTGGCGAGTCAGGGCCCGAGGACCCAGTCCCGGGCACCCAGGGCCCAACTGGGCGATTGGGCCCGGGAATGGGCCCTGGGACCCTCTGGTGGGCATGGTGTTCCGCCGTATGTTTCTCGTATCGCAAACGGCACCGGCCAGGAGGAAGCCGGTAACGGGAGCGAGAACAAAGGAACTTACGAGTCGGCCGGCAGGCGGTCGGCCGAACCTGGAGGGAATCACCATGTCGAACATCACCCTGAAGACCGCCGTCCGCGTCAACGGCTGGGCCAACACCGCAATCTCCAAGATCCAGAAGCGCTACGAGACGTCGGACCGCGGTCAGACGGCCTTCGAGTACCTCGGCATCATCCTGGTGGTCGTCGCGATCATCGGTGGCATGGTGGCCTCGGGTATCGGTGGGGCGATCACGACTCGCATCACGGGTCTGGTGGACTCGATCACCGCCGGCTAGTGGCGCCGCGCAAACGTAGCGACGCAGGGCAGGCCTTCCCCATCTACATTGTGATGGTGGCGGGCCTGCTCTTCCTCGCGTTCGCGTTCTTTGCTGTCGGCAAGGCCTCCGCCACGCGGAACGGTGCTCAGGGTGCGGCGGATGCCGCCGCGCTTGCTGCTGCCCAGGATGCTCGGGACGGGTTGACACCGCCGCTTCTCCAGGCGCTTCGGGAGCCAAACGGCCTGAATGAGTTTCTGGCGACGTACCAGTACTTCCAGGCGGGCCGCGGGAAAGCTATGCAGCTTGCATCTGACAACCGGTCGGACGTCATTGATTTCTATTGGCGGCCGGGCTATTGGCAGGACCGGGTTACAGCCAAGGTCAAGACTCGTTACACAGTGGGTGATTCCGTCATTCCTGGCACGGAGAACAAGCGTGCTACGGCTACGGCGACCGCAGTGATCGAGTTCCGCTGCGGCCCGAAGGTCAAGGATCTTCCGGACTCCGGAGTCGGTGGGGATGACGGGGGCGATTCCGGCGGTTCGGCGGATCTTCCCATCGTCACCCTCGTTTGCGACGGACGGGATGTCCCGATCGATCTGGGTAGCAGTGACCCCTTGGCAGGCCTGAGCAAGCTGATCTTTGCCGTGCATTTGATCGACGACTGACAGCGAACGACGAGTAAAGGAACCTGAATCCATGAGTATTCGGCGCACCACGAAGTCCCGAAGGGCAGTGGCTGTTGCCTCCTTGGCTGCAGCTCTGGCCCTCGTCGTCACCGGTTGTGGCGGCGATGAAGGGGGTAAGACGGGGGACTCCGGCTCTTCGTCGTCCGCGAAGCCTTCCGACGGAGACAAGGGGGCTGGGGGCGACACCGCCGCAGGGGACAACGTGGACCCGAATGCGAAGCTCGCAGAGATCAAGGGCCAAGGCGGGCTGACTCTCGTCATCCAGCAGGTGAAGCGTGACTCCGGCGGCTTCATCACGGTTCAGGGCGAGATCAAGAACGAGAGCGACCAGCCCAAGAACTCGGCTGGTTGGGTGGGCGCCGAGAGCGCTGTCGTAGCGAAGAACCCGAACTCTGTCGCTGGGGCCACGCTGGTCGACAAGGCCGGCAAGAAGCGCTACTACATCCTTCGCGACACGGATTCGCGCTGCCTGTGCACCACGGGGATTCTTCCGCTGCAGCCGGGCAAGTCGACGCCTGTCTTCATGCAGTTCCCGGCGCCGCCGGAAACCAGCACCGAAGTCGACTTCACGCTGCCCACGTTTGCCACCACTTCGCTGAAGATCTCTGGGTGATGGCCGACATGAACTCCATTCGCGCACCGCGCCGGCCAAGCCATCGTGCAGGGCGGGCGCTTGCTGTAGCGGTACTGCTGGCGGGCACCACGGTCCTCGGTGCGACGACGGCCCTGGCAGACGACGGTCCGAGCGTTCCTCCGGGCACGGAGGCCTCGTCCGAACCGCCCGTCAAGCTCGACAGCAGCGACCCCGACCTCAAGATGCCCGAGGGCGGAACCCTCGCTCCGGGCAAGGTTCTCGACATCATCCAGGTCGTCGAGGACGAGGGCGGCGAGGAACGACGCGAGGACACGAACGCGGACATCAAGTTCGCGCTCCAGGCCGAGGTTCTGTTCGGCAAGGACAGTGCCAAGCTGAGCCCCGCTGCCAACTCCCGAATCGCCGCGATCGGCGCCGAGATCAAGAAGCAGAACGCCACCAAGGTGCGCGTCTTCGGCTTCACCGACAACCTCGGCTCCTCCGCGCACGGTGACGTGCTCTCCAAGCAGCGCGCCAATGCCGTGCAGTCGGTGTTGGTGAAGTCCACGGGTTCGAGTGTCACCTTCGAGATCCGCGGCTACGGCGAGCAGTACCCGATCGCCAGCAACGCCACTGAAGAGGGCCGCAAGAAGAACCGCCGCGTGGAGGTCTCCTTCCCGCGTGGCGACTCCTCCTGACGTACCGCACCAAAGCAGGGGCAGGGGCCCGGCACCGCGAGCAGCTCGCGGTGCCGGGCCCCTGTCGTTACGGCGGGTCCGTTCAGGGGCGGGCAGGGACTGGATGTGGACGGCGAGCCCGATCGCCTTTGCCGTGATGCCCGGCTGGTGCCGTGATGCCCGGCTGGTTCCGCCTGGAGCGCACCGGCCGTCAGCGTTGGTTCCCCGAATACCGCCACATCACCCGTTCGATCCAGTCTTCACCCCAAGGAAGCATCACCTGATCAGTCCTCCGGTCGTTTCAGGTACTGCTGCGTATGCCGCGGCATCTGACGGACAGAGAGGACATCATGAGGGTCAAGCGTTTTACTCGCGCCATCGCCGCGACCGTCGCCCTGGCCGCCTTCGGTCTTGCCGCCCCCGCCGCCGCGTCGGCCGATGACGGGGGCACCGCCGCGGTCGGCAGTCATTGCACCCCCTGGGAGGGGTTCTACGGCCAGGGCGGCACCACGTACACCGATCTCCGCACCTGCGTCGATGTTCTCGACCGTCAGGGCGACTATCACTTCACCATCGAAACCAGTAAGACCACCTACCGGGATTGGGGAATCTGGTACTCCGCCAGCGACAACTACCCGGCCGGCGCGACTGCAACGGTCCGCATCAAGCCGACCCCAGGGCAGCAGGGTCCTTCAGAGGGACGCTTCAAGATCTGGACGCTGGTGTCCCGCAGTTACCACACCAGCCTGGGCGCCATGAACGAAGCGATCACGTGCGGGACCTACCGCCTCGATGTGCACTACGAGCAGACCGGCCCCTACTACGGGGACGACCGCGTGCTCACTGCCGAGCGTTCCTTCGACAACTTCGTCATCCCCTGCTCCTGAGACCGGCAGCCGCCGAGGCATCCGACCTCCGCGTCCGGAAGGGACCTGCGTGCCGGGCGAAGGCCCCAGTACCCCGGCTCGCCACGAGTGGCCGAGCGCAGGACCGGGCGACTCACCGACCGGGCCCCGGCAACGTGCTGATGGTCACGGACGATGGTGGGGTCGACCGCGACGACCCAGTCGGGGTCGCCTTCGTTGTCGGCCTAGGTGTGTTGTCCGGGGACGTTGGTGACACGCCTCACCGAGTGTGGACCTGCGCGCACTGACGCGACCTGCCCGAGCGGTTCGGCCCGTCGAGGACGGTCTACGAGCGCCACCGGCTGTGGTCCGCGGACGGAACGTGGGAGCGCTTGCTCCAGCAGATCCAGGCTGAGGCGGAGGCGGCCGGTGAGATCGATTGGGACGTCTCTGTGGGCTCCACGATCGTCCGGGCTCATCAGCACGCGGCCGACGCTCGCAAAGATCTGCCGCGGGCCCTTGCCCCACAAGGGGCTGGGCCGGCAGAACACCAGAACGAGACGCCGTGGCAGAGCCTCGTCGTCCGCTTGGCGGAGGTGGTGCTGGAGGCGAGGGCCTGGGCCGCTCGCGCGGTGGGTTCACCAGCAAGGTCCACCTGGCGTGGATGGCCGCTGCCGCCCGCTGTCCCTCGTCCTCACCGCGGGACAGCGAGCCGACTGCTCGCAGTTCGAGCTTGTGCTGCAGAGATTCGTGTCCCCCGGACCGGTCCGGGCAGACCTCGGAAGAAGCCGGACGGCGTGGCCTGCGACAAGGTTTACAGCGAGGGCCCGCGGTGCGCCTCCCTGGTTGGACAGGTGGCTGTGCTCGCGTGAAGCGGCTCTGGCTCAGCTTCTGTGGATCGCTACTGTGAGCGGCGAGCCATGGCCGACCCGTCAGAGAGTGAGAGCGCCCGATGATGCCGCCGTCCTGCGACATATGTCGTGTTCCGCACCAGCATTCAGGCCTCGAGTACGAGGACTTCACCCTCGTGAGCTTCCGGCCCTCAGAGACACATCCGGATGACTGGGCGGGTCACCCGGCTCACTGCGTGTGGTTCTGCCCCTCTCATCTGCCCCTCTCGGAGGGGCTGACGCATCTGCCGGCCATGGAAGCCCTGAGACGCATCCTTGCGAACCTGCGCGAGACACCGGACCTGGGAGGCGAGGGACGGTCCGGAGCGGTGCGGAGCGCCGACAGCCCTTGGGTGTCCGACGGCAGTACCGGCTGAGAAGACGGACAAGCGCGGCGGGGGCTTCCGCTGCGTACTCGAAACACGCTGCCTCGACGGCAGCAGGCGAAGCCCGCCACATCATTCGGAGGCTCACTTTTCGCCCCCGCAGGGCGGATACGAGGTCAGCCTCCGAGATGTTCCGTGTCCTCCATGCGTTCGGCCGGCTGGGAGCATGACGACGACGGGGCCCTCCCGCCCGCGCACGTCGTACCTGCGTACCCGTGCGCCTACGTACCCGCGTACCCGTGTGCCTACGTGACTACGTACCCGCGCACCCGCGACTCTGCGACTGCTGCCCCGACGGGCCGGGGCAGTCGCAGAGCCGCCTCATATCTCGGTGGTGTGCGGCTCGGCCCGGCGGCGGCCCCTGTTGGCCACCACCGCGCAGACCGCGAAGGTCACGCCGAGCAGACCGAAGGTGATCGCCAAGGTGCCCTTCGCCTGGATGTCGGCCTGCCGTGCCGCGATCTCCCTCTCCCAGAGCGCCGCGCCCTGCTGATTGGCCGACTGGTACTCGAAGAGGCACTTCATGTACGGCTGAGTGGGCGCGGCGTCGCGATCCGCTTCGCAGCGGGAGTCCTCGAAGTGCATCGACGTGCCGCCGCTTTCGCCCGATGGCTCGTCAGCCACCTTGGATGCCGCGTCCAGCGCGACCGCCGACAGGATCACCGCCGTGATCATGCTGATCATGGCCACGATGATGCACAAGACGGCGCCGGCACTACGTCCTTGGGATGTCATGCCCGGGAGGTTAGCGGCAGGTGTGAACTCCCGCACACCCGCTGGCACTTGGTGGCCGACTCGACCCGCTGAGGCGACTCGGGCCCGAGAGCGGTCACATCAGATCGCGCGCCGGGCCGACCCCGGCGGCTGCCAGGTGAGGATCCAGCAGGCGGCAAGCGCCGTGGCCCCGCCCGCCAGGGCGATTGCGCCGCCCGTTCCGAGGTCCGCGGCCATCGCGCCGAAGCAGGCCGGTCCGACGCCCTGCAGCGTCATGCTGCCGGAGCCGAGCAGACCGAAGGCCTGGCCCTGGCCATCCGGCGGCAGGGCGTTCAGGAAGGGCCGTTGCAGGCCGAGACCATAGGCGAATCCGAAGCCGCAGAGCAGCAACAGACAGGACGAGAGGCCCACTCCGGGCCCGGCGGCGAAGCCGACCAGCGGCAGTCCCATCAGCGCAGCCAACGGGACTACCAGTCGCTCCCGGGTGGGCGGCCGCAGCAGCCGACCCACCAGCAGGTCACCGACGAGCATGCCGACCGGCAGGCAGCCCATCAGTACCGCGTACCAGCCGGGCGCGAAGTGGTGTTCTCCCGCGTAGGCGACGATCAGCCCCTCCGCGCCCGCGACGAACGCGGGCGGCAGCCACTGGGCGAGCGTCAGCCGTCGCACCGCGTGTCCGCGCAGCAGCAGGCCCGCCCCGCGCAGGCTGGCCCGGACGGTCCCGCCGTCGCCCCGGGGGCTGCCGGGTGTGCCGCCGGACTCCTCCGGCCGCAAGCGGGGCAGCCGGATACGGACAGCGAGCGCGCAGCCGGAGTAGAGGGCGGCGCTCACCGCCAGTGCCCGGTGCGGGCCGAGTACCGCTACGGCCGCACCTCCCAGCGCCAGACCGGACAATTGCGCGCCGGAGGCGGCGATGTTGTTCAGCGAACGGCCCAGGACGTAGGCGTCGCCCTCCAGGCACTGGGCGACCAGCCGGCTCGACGCGCCGCTGAACACCGGTGTGGCGAGGGCGACCAGCGCCACGAGACCGAGGCTTGCCGCGACCGGCATCCGTACCAGGGCGAGCAGCAGGGCGGCGGCGCACTCCAGGGCGTAGCCGCCGGAGATGAGGGCGCGGGGCGGCAGCCGGTCGGCCAGTGAGCCCAGCAGCAGCGAGCCGAACAACTGCGGGAGGAAGCCGCTGCCGAAGGCCAGTGCGCTCAACAGCGCGGAGCCGGTGGCCGAGAAGACCAGCACCGAGAACGTGGTGATCCGCAGGGCGCCCGCAGTGATCGCGACGGTGCGGGTCGTGAAGAGCAGCCGGAAGCGCGGCTCGGACAGCACCTCCCGGTAGGTGGCGGGCCGGCTGTCCTGCGCGGGTTCGGCGGTTGGGGTCATGACGCAGAGCCTCGCGGTGCGCCCACGTCTCTCACCAATGATTCGTCGCTGGACGAATCCGAGCAGGCGCCCAGCGCTAGCATGGCCGGGTGTTCCGCTTCGAAGTCTCCGTCGAGGACCTCCTGCGCAGCCGCTTCGCACTCTCACCCGCGATGGACCTCTGCCTACTGCTGCGTTCGCTCTCCGGCCAGAACCGGCCGTTGCCGCGCGCCTGGGCTGCGCGGCTCCGGCCGGCCTTCGATCGGCTTCGCCGCGAGACCGAACTGGACGCCGTCCTCGCCCTGCACACCCCGCAATCCGGACCGAACTTCGTCGCCCCGCCCCCGCGCGGCCTCAACCAGACCTGGGCGGACGACCTGGCCATGATCCGGGCCACACCGCTGGAGGCGGCCCGCGACGAATGCGCCACCAACGCGACCGGCCCGTCCGCCCGCGATCCCCGCGTACGCGCCGTGCTGGACTCGGCGGACGCCGTCGACAGGATCGCCGAGGCGATGGACCGGGCGTGGCACGAGCTGCTTGCCGCGGACTGGCCACAACTGCGGGCGATCTGTGAGCGCGATGTCGTGCACCGGGTGGGCGTGATCGGCGAACACGGATGGGCGACGACCATCGAGGGCCTGCACCCGAGCATCGCCTCGCGCGCCGGCGGTATCGAGCTCGGCTTCTTCCCCCGAGAAGGAACAGTCCGCCTCGCCGGCGACGGGCTGCTGCTGATCCCTTCGGTCTTCGTCGGGAACGTCGCCGCCCAGCTGGAGGATCCCTGGCCCAGGACCTTGGTCTATCCCGCCCGCGGCACCGCCGCCCTGTGGGGCGAACAGGCGGCCGTCCCCCGACCGGACGCGCTGACCGCTCTGGTCGGCCGGGCCCGGGCCCGACTGCTGGTGGCGCTGGACGTCCCGGCCAGTACGACTCAACTCGCCCGGGGCCTCGCCATGGCGCCCGGCGCGGTGGGAGACCACCTCGCCATCCTGCGCAGCGCGGGGCTGCTCGTCCGCGCCCGGTCCGGACGGTCGGTGCTCTACCGGCGCACCCCGCTCGGCGAGGCACTGGTCGGCGGGTCGGGCTGAGGGCCTGGGTGCGCCGCACCGGGAGACGAGCGGGCGGAAGCCCGGCGCACGGACCGGGCGGCGCTGGACGCCGTGGTCGTCGGCGAGTCCGTCCGGCATGCCGGGCACGCGGACATCCTGTGCGAGGGCCTCGACAACCGGACCGGGTTGCGTGCCGAACGCGGGAGGCAGTTCGACGAGGAAGCCCGCGCAGCCCAGAAGGCGGGAGGCAGTTCGGCGAGGAAGCCGTCGCAGCCCAGAACACGAGAGGCAGTTCGGCGAGGAAGCCCGCGCAGCCCACTGCGCGAAGATCGGGCGGGCCGCCAGGTCGGCCGCACGCATCAAGGCCGGGAACCACTCATGAGTGGGGTGAGCGGGCGCGGCCATGGGCTGACGTCAGGACGTGAGCACGGCGGGGTTCCCCTCGCTCCAGATGTTGGTGATCCTTCGGTGGGTGAAACGCCAGCCGTCCGGGGTGCGGCGCAGCCGGTCGTCGTAGCGGCCCCCGCCGAGGAACTTCTCGCCATCGGGCACGCCGTGGCGGACATGCTGGGCCTGGTAGTAGCACGTGTGCTCGGCCTCGTCCCCGTGTACCGCGGCGACATGGTTGCCGTTCAGGTGCTGGGTGGCGTCGAGTCGCTCCAGGCCGGCGCTGATCCTGGCCACGATCGCGTCGGGCCCGCAGAGCCGTTCTCCCGAACCGCTGTACTCCCAGCAGGCGTCGTCGGTGAACAGCGCGCCCAACATCTCCCAGTCCCTCGTGTCCAGCGCCGTCGCGTACGCGGTGACGGCAGCCACGATCGCGGCGCGGTCAGCGAGTTCTTCGAGCATCGAGCTGCCTCCGGGTTCGGTACGGGATTTGATACGGAGTCCATGGTCGGCAACTGTCGGGCCCGGCGGAAGAAGGCACTTTCATGTCCCGGAGTCACATCGATGTGTCCGTCCTGGCCGGCGAGGCATGTCCGGTCTCGGAGGTTCTCGATCACGTCTCCGGGAAGTGGAGCATCGGCATTCTGGTGGCCGCTGCGCAGGGTCCGGTCCGGTTCACGGAGCTGGAGCGTGCGCTCACGGGGATCAGCAGGCGCATGCTCACGCTCAAGTTGCGCAAGTTGGAGCGGGACGGCTTGCTCGTACGCACCGTTCATCCGGTTGTCCCGCCCAAGGTCGAGTACACGCTGACGGAAATGGCCCAGGAGCTCCACAGGGCGCTGCTGGATCTCACCGACTGGGCCGAGCGGAACGGCGGCGCGGTCGCCGCCGCCCAGGCCGCCTACGACCGCGAACACGGCGGCTGACGGTCGGATCGATGTCGAGGAGGCCCGGCCTCGGTATCAGAGCTTGCTCAATCTATCGAATCTCGATAGATTCCCATCGTAATTCGATGGGAGGATGGGTCATGGGCAAGCTGACAGTGGGTGCGTTGCGCGTCGTGCTCGTGGTGGTGCTGGCCGGCACGGTGTTCGTGCAGGCAGGCATGGTGTGGGTGCTGGCCAGTGGCAATGACCCGGAGGACGGTTCGCTTCCGCTGACCCCGCTACGGGTGTGCACGATCCTGGGCATGGTGGCGGTCCAGGTCGCCCTGGTCTGCGTATGGCGGCTGGTGGCGATGGTGCGCCGGGGAACCGTGTTCTCCCACTCCGCCTTCCGGTACGTGGACCTCATGACGGGCGCGATCGTGGCGGCTGCCCTCGTGTGGTTCACGGTCACGGCCGTCAACGCGCCTGGCCAGCGGGAGGATCCGGGCGTCTCCGTCATCATGGCCGGGGTCGGTGTGGCCATCCTGGGGGTCGCGCTCATCGTGCGCGTGTTGCGGATGCTGCTCGTCCAGGCCCTGGCGCGCGACGTCGAAGCATCGCAGATGCAGGCCGAGTTGGACGAGGTGATCTGATGCCGATCACCGTCGACATCGACGTGATGCTGGCACGGCGGAAGATGTCCGTGGGCGAGCTGGCGGACCGCGTGGGGATCACGCCCGCCAACCTGGCGGTACTCAAGAACGGCCGCGCCAAGGCGGTGCGCTTCGCGACGCTCGCCGCGCTCTGCGAGGCGCTCGAATGCCAGCCGGGCGACCTGCTGCGCTGGGAGGCCGAGGACGCCGCGGGCGGATGACGGGCCCGTGCCGGGGGTCGAAGGCGTCAGAGCACCGGGCCTGGTCACCGCTGCAGGCTGGGCATGGACCACCCGGCTCCGGCGCGCCGAGGACGGGCGACCCCGCCGACCTGACCGCGTCGTGACCCGCACACGCATCTCTGCACCGGCATGGTCCGGCGCCGCCGACCGCCATGTCGGTGACCTTCGTCCGGGCCACGCCCGGCAGGCCCGCTGCCTACGCGGTGGACGCCCCCGCGACGCGTACGTCGACAGCCTTCGCGCCGCCCGGCCCGGGCGGGCACGGGGTGCTGCCCCCGGTCTTCCCGACGGGGCCTTTCTTCCTGCGCCGCCGGGCGGGAAGCTGGCTGGCGAGGGCCGTCCGGCGGCGGCCGGGAATGTGGGTGACGTGATGCACGCGAGGCTGCCGCAGCGGCAGAACCCGCTCCCCGAACGGGCAGCGGGGCCGAACAGGCGGCCCTCGGACCCGGTTCCCCGGCTGGCCGCCCTGCAACGCGGTATCGGCAACGCGGCAGTCGCCCGGGCGCTGACCGGCACCCCCGTACAGCGCTACACCGAGCCGGACGCGGAGCGGGACATCGCGGACACCGTGACGTACGACCGGATCTCGCAGAACGGCAGGATCGCGGTCTCCGGCCGCCAGGAGGCATACGCGGACGCCCAGTTGATCGACGCGGCCAATGGCGCGCTGGGCGCGTCGGAACGGGTCCGCATCCGGCTCGAAGCGGGCCGCGAGGTGGTGGCCGGCGGTCGGGTGCTGCACCGGGTGCTGCCCGTCTTCGCGTCGAGGGAGGCGGCCGAGGCCGCACAGGCGAACAGCGAGCACGAGCCCCTCGCCGGTGAGAGCGCGGAGGTCAGGGCGACGAAGCTCGACTCCTACCGGCGGAGTGTGGTTCAGCCGCCCGCCGCCCTCGGGCTGCTGCTTCAGGACGTCGCCAGGCTGGTGGGCAGGGGCCGGCCCAGCGACGGGAGCGTCAACGGTGTGCACCAGCGGCTGCTCGCGCTCGCGATGGAGAACCAGGGCGCTGTGTGGGCCGCCGCGAACGTCCCGCTGAACCCGCTGCTCGATCCGGCCGACTACCTGAGGACGGCGGGGCGGCTCATCGGCGAGATCGTCGTGGAGTACGCCGGCTCCCGGGAGCCGGAGCGCGCCATGCAGGACCTCCTCATCACGATGCCCAACGACTGCCAGGCTGCCGCGCAGAGGCTGCTGGGGACCAGGATGGGCGAGCTTCAACAAGTACGGGCCGAACCTGACGTCGGCCAGAACCACTACGTGAACCTGAGCGACGCTCCCGGCCGGTGGAACAACCACTTCGGCGCGGTGATCATGCGGGACGGCGACGACACCCTCACCTTCGAGGCGGCGGCGGACAGCAGCAGCCGCATCGGGGACGGAAAGTCCGTCGGCTACTTCGCGTTGTACGGGAAGCACGGCACAGCGCAGTCCTTCGACGCGGACCTCCGCCGGCAGAACGCCGCGGGCAACGGCTGAACGGATTCTTCGGGTCCCGCTGCCGTACGGAGTCCGCCCGGGCCGCAGCGGCGGTCGCGATTCCGTGCCGCTCAGGTCTCGGATTCAGGCGTCAGAACCCGGTTTCGGAGGAGAGGCCCGCAGGCATGCGCCATTCCCGTGCGCACCTTTGAACGGTGCGCGCCGGTCGTCGGCATCCGCGTAGAAGATGGACCCGGGCTTGGGGCTCGCTCCTCGCTTCGGCGCGGCCTCGGAGGACTGTCACTGTCCATCCGGCGGAACCCGGAAGCGTCGGCCCTGCCTACTCGTTCGGGTGAAAGCGGACCGGCGGGCGGGCTCGCTGCCCCGCCGTTCCCATGGGCCCAAGGCGGCCGTCATTGCACGGCAGCGGACCACCTCGGGAGGAACCTGGGGAGCGGCCGGCACGTACGAGACCGGGACGGCCGCCGCGACCGCGTCGTTACGATCGGTGCCGCTGAGGCCGATGCGTCCATGCCGGTCGGCATGCACGGATCCGACCCACCGACCCACCGACCTGCCGATATGCCGCGATGCAGGCAATGCGGAGGCCCGGCTGTTTTCGCATGACGACGGGGAGACACCATGGCGCAGGAGCGGGGCGGCCAGAGCCGGGAGCAGAGCGCGGGGACGCAGCTGGCGCTGCTGCTGCGGGGCTGGTGGGAGCGGGCGGGGACATCGCGCGGGGGCGTCCGGCCGACGCAGCAGGCGCTCGCGGCGAGACTGGGCATCGACCAGACGACGCTCTCTCGCTACCTGAACCCGAAACACGTGTCGACTGCTCCTCCGAGGGTGGTGGAGCTCCTGCACACGCAGTTGCGCGCCCCCGCGGCGGAGCTCGAACAGGCGCGGGTGCTGTGCCGGAGCGCGTTGCGGGAGAACGGCCGCCAACGGGCCGCCGACGGTGCCGGGGAACGCGCCGCGCCGGTCAGTACCGCGGACGCGTCCGACGAAAGCCCCGCACCCCGTGCCACTCCCGGTCAGGAGGAGGAGGCCGCGGGCTCCGACACCGCCACCACGCACGACCGCGGGACATCCGGGCGGCCGCGATCCCGATGGCTCGGGCCGGTGCTGGTCGGGGCCGCCGTGATGGTGGCGTTCGGCGCCGGAATGGTCACCCATGAACGGCTCTTCGTCCCGGAGGACAGGGGCGGGGACGGCGGTGCGGCGGGTGCCGCCGCCTCCATGAGCCGGGCGCCGTACGAGTGGCCGCTGCTGCGCCAGGGCGAGGAGGACCAGTTCACTCCCGCCCGCGCCTTGCAGTACCTGCTGAAAGCGCACGGATACCCGGTCCGCCCCGACGGCTTCTTCCGGCAGGACACCTGGGACGCCGTCATGGATTTCCAGCAGCGGAAGGATCTGCCGGCCGACGGCAAGGTGGGTGGGCAGACCTGGCCGGAACTCGTGATGGAGGTAGGGCCCGGATCCGGGGCCGACGAAGTGCGTGCCGCGCAGGAGCTTCTGAACAACGCGGGCCAGGGCGGCACGGCGGTGTCAGGGAGGTTCACGGCGGAGACCGTCAAGGACCTGAGGTTCTTCCAGCGTACGAATGGCCTGCCCGAGACCGGGCGGGTGAACGTGGAATCCTGGCTGGCCCTGCTGGTGAATCAGCTCCCGCCCGTCAAGGGACCTGGCGACCAGAGGGCCGTCCCGAGCCCTCTGCCCTCCGCCTCCGTGTGAGAAGAGCGGCCAGCCGTGCCGCCCGCGCAACGGCGTACCCGCTGCCGCGTATACCGGAGCCGCCCGCGCAACGGCGTACCGGCTCCCGCGTACACCGGAGCCGCCCGAGCAACGGTGTACCGAGCCCCCGAGTGCTCCTCGAACCATGCGGCCTCGGCGGCTGATCCGTACATCAGGCCATAACCGCAGGTCAGAGCCATGTCATGCGCGCTGCATCGATGCGCATCGGTAGGCAGCCGGGATCCGCTTCCCGCACCCCGCTGCTTTGGCGATGCTGGTTCGGCAGCCGGCCCCCGGACAGCCCGCCGCCCTCGGCGGACGACAGCTCCACGTCCGCGTCCCGGTCCGCTTCCTGCCAGCACACCGCCCGAAAGGGGCCCCCATGTCCGCTGCCCGCAAGACCCTCACCTCCGCCGTGTCCGCCGCCGTTCTCGCCGCTGGACTGGCCCTCGGCACCGCCGGCCCGGCGAGCGCGGCCACCTGCCCGTCCTCCGCGGCCCCCGTGATCAGCGGGGCGTCGGCCAACTGGAGCCTGCGCTGCTCGGGCAACAACGTGACGGTGTCCGGCTGGCTCCAGGACACCCGAGCAGACGGCAAGTGCGCCAAGGTCCGCATCAACGCCGGCAACGGTGTCTACAGGACGAAGGCCGCGTGCAACTCCGGGGTCCGGGAGCAGTTCACCTTCACCTTCAAGGGGACGAAGACGGCACAGGTACGCCTGGCCATCGCCTGAGCGCGCACGAAGGGACGAGCCGCGCCGCCTCCTCCGGCGTGCTCCGAGGGAGGGCGCGTTTACGGCGTTTACGGCGTTCACGGCGTTCGCACCTGGAGCACGCCGGGCAGAGCACCGCCGCCCGCCCGCCCCCCGCCCCGCGTCACGAACACCACTCACCCCGCACACGCGCGGCCCGGGACACCGAGCGCGCTGGAAGAACCGGAAGAACGAGGAATCACATGAGCAGCAACGGACGACGCCCGCGCGGTGCCGTGATCGCCGGGGCCCTGTCGACCGTCCTGGCCCTGTCGCCGGCCGCCGCCGCACAGGGGCCCGACCGGGCACCGCGGACGGCAGCGGCTGCGACGACCAGCCTGGTCTTCGACAAGAACCCGGACGACCCCACCAACTCACGGCTCTCCGTCTACAAGGGCACAAAGCTCTGGGCCACCTACCGGGCCGGATCGGGCCTCGGGATCAAGGACGACTGCGTGCGCGGCAAGGGCTGGCTGCCGAACGGCAACTGGAGGATCAAGCTCAGGTCCCGCACCTACAACGGCAACCTCATCAAGGGCTACGCCGTGTACCTCCAGGACATGAAGTGCTCCAAGGGCACTCTGACGCGCACCGAGATGTTCATCCACTCCGAGATGAACCGCGACGGCAGCCGGGGCGGCACCGAACGCCGACGCTGGGACGGCGCCGGGGACTACAAGTCCAACGGCTGCGTCAAGCTGAATCCGACCGACATCGCGAAGATGTTCCGTCTCCTCGACCGCAAGGGCTTCGGCTGGCCGACCCATCTGCGGGTGGTGTCCTGACGCGGCGTCCGAGTGAAGGGGCCCCTTCGCCGTCGGCGGTGGGGCCCTGTCCGCTCGTAGGCACCGCCATCGCCCACCACGAACGTAGGCACCGCCATCGCCCACCACGACGTGCTCCATCCCGTGGGCATCCTCGTCCGGAACCGACGCGGGCGGCTCAGACGCGCTCCCTGCGGCCCGGGGGGAATTCGTTGCCGTCGCGGTCGGAGACCGTCGCGAACCAGGACGTGGCCCAGACGGTCAGACAGTCGCTCTCGTGGCACGTCTCGAACGGGTGGTCATTCCATGTTCCGTACGAGGTGACGTACACGGCCTCCCCGGGCTTCAGCCAGTAGTCCTGCCCGAAGGGCTCAAGCCACAGCTGCAAGTACTCCTCGCCGTCGTTCTGCACCAGGAGCGGCACCGGGTTCCCCAGCTGCTGGATCGCCTCGAAGCCGAAGTCTCCCGCCCTGGGCATGTTCTTCTTCAGCGGATCGATGATCCTGCCGATGTCCAGGCGCTGAACCGAGTGTTGTTCGTCCACGCGATCATTGTGGGCCCAGCCCAGCCCAGCCCCAGCGGACGGAAACAGGAACAGCCCGGTCACCGACAGCGCCTACTCCTGCAACTCCGTGAGGGGCTGACCGGTGACGGTGGCCGTAAGGATCATCGGGGCGTCGCCGTCGCACTGGCTGACGGAGACGCCGACCCACCGCGGCCCTGCGGCACCCGGGCCCGCACCCGCACTCCAACCCGGGGAGCCAGTGGGCCCCCACACCACGAGGTCGCCGAGGAGGTCGTTGTCGCACAGGGTCCGGAACAGCAGCGGCATGGGTTCATTCGCGATCCTGCGCATGATCGGCACTCGCATGCCGGTCCGCCGGTGCGGTCCCCACCTGGCGTCCAACGCGTCGGCGAGGGCCGCCAGATTGTTCTCGCCGGCCTCCGAGGCCTCGTCCCACTCGGAGCCGCGGAGACCGGTGAAGCTGTCGCTCTCCCAGAGCGGGGCGATCAGGAGTCCGCTTCCGCTGATCAGGGTCCACTCCTGCGTGAACGGCAGCCATTCGTGCGCCGTCGGCCCTGCTTCGGGCAGCGGGCGAGCCAGCAGCTCATCGATCTCGGAGACGGCCCGGGCGATGTCGAACGTCTCGCCTCCCCGGGAGGTCATGCTCACCGTGTGGCCTTTCCGTTGGGCACGGGAGGGGCCGGCAGCTCCGGAGAAGGCCCTGTTCTCCGGCCCTGGACCACGAGCGCTGACGGCGCGGCGTCCGTCCCGTACCGACGCGGCGTCCGTCTCGTACCGACGCGGCGTCCGTCCGCGCACCCACGGGTGGGGACGGACGCCGCGCCGCACCCCATCTGCGGTGCGTCGTGTTCGGTACGCGAGGAGCGCCGTGCCGGCCGGGCGAGCCTCACGGCACCCGGTCGGGTCAGACCACGAACGTCTCCAGGGTCATCTCCTTGACGCCGGTGATGTTCTTCACCTCGCTGTCGTAGTCGAATTCCTTGTAGGCGGGACCCGCGAGGTGCGGACAGGCCATCACCGAGCCCTCACGCTTTGTCTTCGAAGAGGTCTGGAAGGTGACCCACCAGACCACGCAGGCACCATCCCGGCCGCCCCACCAGCCCACTTCGGGGAGCAGGTCCTCGACCCATCCGGTTACCCGGGCCTTTCCGTTCTCCACGCAGACCGTGACCTCGCCCTTGCCGTACTCGTAGGTCTGGCTGTCGCTGACGCACTCGGCCGCTGCCTGACCGGCCCCCGATGCGGTCGGCGTGGCCGATGCGGTCGGTATCGCGAGCACGGCGGTCGCGCTCATGACTCCGGCGACGGCTGCGGTGCGGATCAGTTTCCCCATGTCCGTGTGCTCCCCTGTAGACAGATGATTGCTCTTGTGGCGGGTATGGCCATGCGTCAGTCCGGTGGCCAGGACTATCCCGACTGTCCAGTGCGTGGAGGTGCTCCTGTATCCGGCGGACGGCAGGCCGGGATGCGAGCCCGTGCACGTACACGCAGTTGGTTTCATCTCGACCGTATGAATCGGTCGGACGTGTCCAGCCTCCCCGTACGACGCATTGCGGCAAGGCCCCGGGACGGCGACCTGTTGTCGCCGTCCCGGGTGCGCCTCACAGCGGACGGGTCAGGCCCAGGCCGTCCCCAGCGTCAGCTTCTCGACACCGGTGATGTTCTGTACGTCGCTGTCGTAGTCGAACTCCTTGTAGGCGGCGCCCCCGAAGTGCGGGCAGGCCATCACGGAGCCCTCGAGTTCGGTTCCCGAGGTGGTCTGGAAGGTGATCCACCAGATCACGCAGCCGCCGTCCGGCGCTCCCCAGCCTCCGCCCGGAAGGAGGTCCTCCAGCCAGCCCGTCACCCGGGCCTGCCCGTTCTCCACGCAGACCTTGATCTCGCCCTTGCCGTACGTGTGGGTCTGGCTGTCGGTGACGCACTCGGGCGCCGCCTGGCCGGCCCCCGAGGCCGTCGGCGCGGCCGAGGCGGCCGGCACCGCGAGCAGGGCGGTCGCTCCCATGACTCCGGCAACGGTTGCGGTGCGTATGAATCCACTCATGTCCGTGTTCTCCCCTGTAGACAGATGATGGGTCTCGTGCAGCGCGTGACTGTGTTTCAGTCGGCCGGCCAGCGAAATTCCGTCAGCGGGCGCGCTCATTTCCCCGTGCGGCGCGCTGCCGTGGCCGGCCCCGTGGTCTCGAACCGGCCTGCCGACGCGATCACCGTACAAGGTCCATTCAGGCGCGTAGAAGATCGAAAAGAGCCCCCGACTGACCGAACGTGCTCTTTCCAATGGACGGTCGGCGTGCATGCGGGGGATGTGTGTGTCAGTGGTCCGGTGCATGATCGAGGCGTTCGGCAACAGCACTCTCACGCAGCCGGGACAGGAGCCTCGTGACCGGGATCGAGCAGGAGAAGCAACAGATCTCGGACGGTCTGTCGATCATGCATGCGCTTGAGCGGGTTCTTGGCCACAGGAACTCCGAGAAGACCCCGCAGTGGACGGAGCTCGGCTTTTCCGTGATCGACCGGGGCGCGTATGCGATCTTTCCGCTCGCTGTGGCGCGGGTACAGGAGGATGGCGATTCCGTAAGGGCGGAGCTCCTGTCGGACATGGAGTACAGCCTGCGGCGCAGTTGCGTCCATTTCTTCGGGGGCGACGACTTCCATGCGGAGATGGAACTCGATGCCGAGAACGGGTACGGCCGAAAGCTCGTGGACGCCGGAGCCGTCGACTCCGGACCGCCCTGGTGGTGCGTGTGGAGCATCCAGCGTTTCGCCGTGGTGCTCGCGCACTCGGTCGATCAGCCGGGCACTTGGGAAACCCTGGCGCTTCACGTCGTCCCGAGGGACTGGGTTCTGTACCGCCCGATCAATTCGGGAACGAAGCGTGAGGCGTCACGCTACCGACGGATTCTCAAGGAACGGGACGCCGCCGATGTGGTCTGGTCGTGGCCGCTTCCGGATCGGGACGGCGCGTCCTGAAGAGAAATCCGCGCGGAATCCGCGCGGAATCCGGGCGGAATCCGGGCGGAATCCGGGCGGAACCCGCGCACGCGATGTTCGTGGGTGAAGCCCAGCCGGATACGCCACCGAGGTGTGATCGCGAACCCACTGACCTTCAGTGAAGCCGGGGGAGTGGCCGCGGCGAGATCGGATGCCTGTCCGGCACCGCGGAGTCCGGTCATCCCGAGCCGGCCCGACGTGGGCTGAACTCCCGTCCTGCGTAAGCGATGGTGGGGCAGCGCGACACAGGGGGCGATGGGTGCCCCCTCCGAGCCGTCGAGAAAACGAGAGCGGTGGGCGGCCCTGCCCCGTACGATCGCGAGCGGGACGGAGCCCGTAGCGCAGTGGTCGTCGCGCCTTCACCGCATGTGGGAAGACGCCGGTTCGAATCCGGCCGGCTCCGCCCCGTCCATTGCCGTGTGCACGCTTGCGCGTTGGTACTGGCCACGGTGAATTCGGGCGGGTGGCGCAACATGGCCGCGAGAGCCTCGCGGGCGCGTCCGACGTGTGCTGTAGGCGTGCCGCGGCCGTCATGCGCGACAAGGATCCCAGACAGCAAGGTGGTTGGGTGACCGGCAGGGTGAGGCGCCCGACGCGCGCGGCTCGGAAGTATCCGAGTTCCGCGGTGCCTCATGGAGTCGCGATTCCTGCCGGGACGGTCCGTTGCCGGACGAGCGGGTAATCTTCCCGAACCTGAGTCCGATTCGCTGCCCGACCGGAGCGGTTGAACCGTAGTCACGCATGGATGAGTTGGGGACCTCTCGTGTCTGACACCGGCGGAATCGTGTATGCGGGCGGAGCCGGCGGAATAGCCGGGGCCCTGTCAGCAGGCCCAGGACGGCAGCCTCTTCCGCGGCCGCTCCTGGCGGTGTTGCTGCTGACCCGGGCCCTCTTCGTGGTCGCCGTCGTCGGCGGCATCGGCGTACTGACGGTGGCATCCTCCGTCAACGAGGTCGGGCGTCGCCTTGCAGTCGCCGGACCTTCATCGAGACGAAGTGGGGCTATCGCGGCCCGCGGTTCTACAACGAGGCGACCGGCAACCTCACCACGCTGGCCACGAAGCGCTGGGTGGACCAGGCGACCCGACAACTGGATGCGGACCGGGGTAAACCGGTGGTCTGGCATCTCTCGGATCCTGATGTGGCCAAGGCCGCCCAGAAGATGTTCAGGGGCCGAGGCATGGACGTTTAGGTGATCCATACGCCAGAGGCGCCGTGAGGCCGAAGGGGGCCGAAGTGCTGGATGTGGTGGTTCGCGGACTGTGGGGTGTGCGTCGGCAGAGCCCCGACCAGCTGGCCGAACGATGGCTCGTCCTGCTCCGCGGACTGGCCGAGATCGGTGGCGAGGCATGCGGTCAGTGGTATGAGGCGGCTGAGGACGACGTGTCGCCGCCCTCCGTTGCGCTCACCGTCCCGGCGGTCGCTGAGTACATCCACCGGCAGAACCCCGACTCCGACGCGGACTACATCGGGCGGGTGGCATCGCTCAGCGCGGCCACCGCCCCAGGCCGGCCCCAGGTGGAGACGTGGGTCAACGCGGGAGGTTCGGCGAAGCGGGTTGCTGACAGCTGCCTCGTCACGTTCCGCTCGCGGGAGCTGGACGAGTCCGTGGAACCGGTGCGGCGCTCCGGGGACGTGCTGTCCGCGATCGGTGCGAGCTGGGGGCCCGACTGGGGAGAGGCCTACAGCCGCGAGGAGTACCGGTCGGTGAAGCAGGAGTTCGGCCTCCGTCCCAGCGCGCCGCGCGGGGGCCGGTCGGTGTATCTGTCGCCCGGGCGGGCGGCGCTGGCACCCGAGGGGCTGCCGGGGACGTACACGCGCACCGCGTCAGGGGGTCTGCTCATCGACCTCACGCGGGGCGGCGCGGCGCAGCCGTCCGTCGAGGCGATCGTCGAGATGAACCGGGAGCTGCGTGCCGCCGGGGCGCTCGAACCGCTGCCCGTGCCCTTCGACCGTGACACGTTCTGACGGTCCGGAGGCTCGGTCCGCCCTGATGGCTCGGACGGCCCGGGCGCCGGGCTCGGGGGCCGTCGTCCGGATCATCCCGAACAGGCCCGACCGTACGGCGATTTAGGTCTGTGGGCCCAATACGCCCGGGGATGACCGTCGTTACCGTCGACGTATGTCACGGGTGGGGAAGTCGCAGCGCCGGTTCCGTCGTTGGGTGCGGGGTGTCGTGCCGCGTACGGGTGTGCGTGTGCCGGTGGTGCGGCGGCGGGGTGACCGGGGTCAGGGGGCGTTGGAGTATCTGGGTCTGACGCTGGTGGTGGTGGCGATCGTCGGTGCTCTGGTGGGTACGGGGATCGGTGCGGATCTGACGGCGAAGATCGGTGTGCAGGTCTGCCGGATCGGTGGTGGCGGGAACTGTGGTGGTGACGGCGGGAATCAGGCTCAGGGCGGGGATCAGAACGCTCCGGGGCAGGGGGATCCGGCGTCGGACAGGAATCCTGACGGTTCGCCGAAGTCGCCGGAGCAGATCGCGTACGACAAGGCCCTGAAGGACCTCCAGGACGCGCAGAGCGACGAGAAGTCCAACAGTGACAAGGCGATCGACGCGGCGAAGGAGCTCGCGAAGATCCTTGCCGACGAGCTCGGGATCACCGACGCGCTGGACTGCATCACCAAGGGCGACATGGGCGCCTGCACCGAGACGCTGATCAACGTCCTCCTCAGCCTCGTCGGTGGCGCGGTCGGGAAACTCGCCGCGAAGTACGGGGCGCCCTGGAAGTGGAAGAAGGCCTACAAGCTCATCCAGTCCCTGAAGAAACACGGCGGGGACCTGTACGACGGGCTCAAGGGACTCCTCAAGAGCCGCGGCAAGGTCAAGGACGCCCAGAAAGCCCTCGACGACGCGGCCAAGAAACTCGACGACACCAAGAAGCCACCCAAAAAGGACGACCCCAAACCCGACGAGAAGAAGCCCGACGAGCCGAAGACCTGTCCTGTCCGGCACAGCTTCCTCGCCGGTACGCCGGTGTTCCTCGCCGACGGGCGGCGGGTGCCCATCGAGCGCGTTCAGGTCGGCGACAAGGTCTTCGCCACCGACCCGGGCAGCGGACGCACCCGGGTGCGCAAGGTCGAGCAGGCGATCACCACCTACGACGACAAGCACTTCACCAGGCTGACGTTCCGGACGCCGACCGGCCCGGGTGTCGTGACGGCGACGGACACCCACCCGTTCTGGGTCGTCGACCAGCGTCGCTGGACGAACGCCGGCGACCTGGAGCCGGGCGCGCGGCTGCGGACCCTGGACGGCCGGACGGCCGTGGTCGCCGGGATCACCCGCTACGACCGGCGGCAGACCACCTACGACCTGACGGTCGCGGGCATCCACACGTACTACGTGGCCGTCGACTCGACCGGTCTCCTGGTGCACAACAACGACCCGGCGATCATTCCGAGGGTCGACAACGCCCGGCTGCAGCAGACGGTCGATGCCCTCTACCACGGGGTCGGCAATGCGAAGCTGGTCGGTGACGGAAGTGCGATGGCCGCGGCGAGCGCCGAGTTCAACGGGGCCGACGGGGTCGAGGGCAGGAACCACCTGAAGAGCACTGCCCAGCTCAAGGCGGCCCTCAACAACTTCCTCACCAAGGACGTCATCCGCCTCAAGGGCGGTAAGAAGGAGACCGTGGTCAGGAGCGAGAAGGACATCAAGACCGCGAAGGCGCTCATCCAGGCGATCGACGACGCCCAGATGGGCAAGTACAAGGGGTACAAGAACTACCCCGGGCTCGAGGAATGCTGATGACCCCAGACAGGACCCCGGACGCGGCCGCTGACGGGAACCCGCATGCGTCCCCGCACGCATCCCCGGACACGCCCCCGCACGCGTCCCCGGACGTGTCCCCGGACGTGCAGCTGGTGCGGGACCTCGTGGCTGCGGTCCCCGACTTCGAGGACCTCTACGAAACGCATGTGTTCAACCAGGACGGGGTGCTGCCCCACGTCTTCTTCTGGGACGTCACCCAGGAGACGGTGCAGTCCTACCTCGGTCTCGACGCGGACGCGCCGGACTGGCGGCGCACCCTGCGGTTCCTGGAGGAGCAGAGCGCACGGGACGTGCCCGGGATCGACGAGGTCGTGGTGACGTCCTTCCTGGAGTACCTGCCGTTCCCCGGGAAGCCGGGGCACGAGATCGTCGGCGAGCTGGGGCCCGTCATGGCGGCGAAGTTCGCGAAGGTACGCCCTGCCGGATGATGCAAGGCATGACGAACACGGGCGGGCCGCCCTCCCCCTCGGGGAGAGCGGCCCGCTTCGTCATCCGTCCTGCTCGCCCGCCTGCCTACAGCAGGTTGTAGATCTGGAAGCCGTGGCCGATCTTGGCCGGGCTCTCGAACACGCTGCCGGCGTTGCCCGTGCCCGAGTACCGGAACAGGTCACCGTTCGGCTTGCGCGCGATCAGGTCCGCCACGCCGTCCGCGTTGAGGTCGCCGACCGACAGCAGACGGTCGTACGTGTTCCAGCCGGCACCGATCCGCGTGCGGGCCGCGAACGGCGCCTTGTAGTCGCCGGTGCCCTTGTACAGCCACAGGACGCCGGACGTGTCCCGGGCGACGATGTCGGGCTTGTTGTCGCCCGTCAGGTCGCCCTGGCCGGCGAGCTGGGTGTACTGGCCCCAGCCGCCGCCGATCCGCATGCGCGGGGTGACGGTGCCGTCCGCGTAGCCGAGGTAGCCCCACAGCACGCCGGCCTTGTCCAGGCCGATGAGGTCGGCCTCCTGGGCTCCGCCGATGCTGCCGGGGGACAGGACCGTGGGATAGATGTTCCAGCCCTTGCCGACCTGTGAGTTGTGGTACTCGAAGTCGTCATCGATCCAGCTGAAGGTCAGCTTCCCGTCCTTGTGGACGGTCCAGGTGTGGTCGCTCCACCCGTCCTTGTCGTTGTCGACGCTGATCGAGTCGGCGAACGCGTCGAAGCCGGACGTCACGAACTCCCGGGGCTTGAAGCCCCCCTGGCCGTCCGTCCAGTACATGTACAGGTCGCCGGTCTGCTTGGTCACGCCATCCATGGAGAAGCTGGGCGTTTCCACCGTGCCGACCGCACTGGCGGCCGGAGCCGCCCCCTGGGCCTTTCCGGCCTGCTGCTGCTCGGCACCGGCCGCGGCCTGTGCCCGCTCGGCCGCACCGACGGGGTCACCGGAGGCGAACGACGTGCCGGCCGTGGCGGCCATGGCCACCGTGACGGCGACGGCGGCGAGAGCGCCGCGGACCGTGCGGCGGCGTCGATTACTGATCATGGAGAATCCCCCCTGGGTTCTGCTCTGTGTGCTCAACAGCACATGGTGCGTGCTGCCGTTGACCGGAAGCCTCTCACGAGGGTCCGACAACGCCCCGGCCGGTGGCCGGGCGTTGTGCTGCGTACCTGTCCTGGTTCGTGCGCAGGGCCGGCGGCGTCGGGCCGGATGCCGTTACCGCACGCGGCCCGGGTGCGGTCCGGCCGGGGTGGGCTCCTGCTGACCGAACCGCTCCACGGGCGTGCGCGCGCCCGCCCGGAACTCGGTCAGGGCGAACCCGATGTCGCGCGCCGATCCGGCGAAGAGCACCGACCGGTCCGCCGCCACGAGGATGGTTCCGCCGCCGCGTACCTGGTGGACGACGGCCACCGCGTCGTCCTCCGGCAGCAGCACATGACCGAGAGCGGCGTCGGGCGATATGCGGCGGTACAGCGCCTCACCGAACGCGATGAGCTGCCGCTGCTCGGGTGTGGGCGGGGCGGCATCCCCGGAAGCCTCCCTGTTTGCCGCGCTCATGCCGTCGCCCCCTCATGCGGTCGCGCTGTCATCCCGCAACCCCGTCGTCGTCGTGGGCCGCCGCGAGCTCCGCGATCAGGTCCGCGTCACGCATCCCGGGCAGGACGTACCCCTCGGCCTCGTCCCACGGGACGTCGAGATCGTCCATGTGCACACGCCACTCCGCATCCGGCAGGGCACGGCGCAACTCCGTCACGGAATCCAGCACATGGGCGATCACGGGCAGCAGACGACCGGGATCGAACGGCATCTTGGTGGACCCGTTGACGATCTCCCGCGGCTCGGAGCCGGCCGTTTCGTACAGATACAGGCTCTCCTCCTCCTCGTACGGGAAGGACGCCATGTGCGCGGCGACGACGCGCTCGACGGATGCGGACTCGGCCTCGGTCAGCGGTGTCGCGCGCTGCGCGTGGTAGTAGAGGGAGACGCTCATGGCGGGAGCGTACGACGCGGGTGTGACAACGTCGGCAGCGATCTGTGTCAGCCGGTGTCTGCACCGACCGGTATCTACGGCGGCCGGTGTCTGCACCGCCCGGTGTCTGCGCCGGCCGGTCTTTGCGCCGGAGGCGCGGCACGTACGAGACGGGCCCGGAGTTCGTCCGGGGCCCCGTCGCAGGACGCGGCGGGCAGGCCGGGCAGGAGGGCGAGGGCGGCGGAGAGGAGTTCCGCCGACGCCCTAGGGGCGGCCCGGACCGCCCGGACCGCCCAGTATCAGTCCGCCGTGGTGCCGGTCAGTGATCCTCGGGCGCGGACACTCCGACAGGGCCGGTCGCGACGTCCGGGACCTCGGTCAGTCGCCGGATGGTCATCGGTTCGGCGAGGACGAGGTCGAGGACCTCCCACACATGTCCGAAGTGCGCGGTCGTGAAGTGTTCGGCCAGTGCCGCGGCATCCGTCCACTCCTCCACGATCACCATGCGGGCGGGGCGGTTGGGGTCGGCATAGGGGCGGTACGCGAGACAGCCCGGCTCGCCCATGGACGGTTCGATCATGGCTTCCAGGGCGGTGCGCAGCCGGTCCTCCCGCCCGGGAGCGGCGAGACATTCGGCGATGACGAAGAGGGACATGCTGACGGACTCCTCAGGAAGGGTTTCGGGACTCACGGCCGGACCGGGCCCGTGCCCGCACCGGATGCGGTGAGTGCGGCGGTGATCTCGTCCAGGTCGGCCGGGCTCAGCTCCACGGAACCGGCGCCGGCCCAGCCGTCGACCTGGGCGGGCTTGCGGGCGCCGACGATCGCGCCCGTGATGCCCGGCCAGGCGAGCGCCCAGGCGAGGGCGATCTCCGCGACCGTGGCTCCGTGCCGGGCCGCCACGGGCCGCAGGGCTTCGGCGAGCCGAAGGTTGGCCGGCAGGCCCGCGGTGAAGTCGTGGTGGGAGGCCCGCCAGTCGTCCGCGGGCAGGGCGGCCACGCGCGCTGCCGAGAAGGTGCCGGTCAGGAGACCGGACTGCAGGGGTGAGTAGACGATGACCCCGGTGCCGTGGGCCCGGGCCCAGGCGATCTCGGCGGCGGCCGAACGGTTGACCGCGGAGAACGGCGGCTGGATCACGTCGACGTGCGCGACGCGTTCGGCGGCTTCGAGCAGTTCGGGCGAGTGGTTCGACAACCCGATCGCGCGCACCTTCCCCGATGCCTTGAGATCGGCCATGACCTGCCAGTACTCCTCGATCGGCGTGGCGTTCGCGGACACCGCCCCGTTTCCTTCGCCCGCGTACGCGAGGGATTCACCGGTGTCCGGCCAGTGCACCTGGTACAGGTCGATATGGTCGGTCCCGAGCCGGCGCAGCGAGTCCTCCACCTCGCGACGCACACTCGCGGGCTTCATGACCCGGCGCGGAGCGGCCTGCGGATCGGCAGGGTCCCAGACGAGGCCGGCCTTGGTGAACACGTAGGGGCGTTCGGCGTCCGGAAGGCCGGCCAGTGCCTTGCCGATCAGTTTCTCGGAGTGGCCGAGCCCGTACACGGCGGCGGTGTCGATCCAGTTCACGCCGCGGTCGAGGGCGCGACGGATCGCCGCGACGGACTCGGCGTCGTCGGTGGGCCCCCAGCCGAACTGCCAGCCGGAACCGGAGACGGCCCAGGAGCCGAAACCGAGGCGGGAGATGTGCATGCCGGTGCGGCCGAGTGCGGCGCCGGGGAGGGAGGTGGACATGGACGGGGACGTCATGAAGGTCTGCTTTCCTCACGATGGAACGGGTCGGGTCGGGTCGGGTCGGGTAGGTCGGGTCGGGTCGGGTCGGGTCGGGTCGGTCGGGTCAGGCCAGGGCGGGTCGGGCCAGGGCGGGACGGGTCAGGGCCGGGCGGGTGGATCGGGCGGGCCGGGCGGGGCGCTCGCCCGTCTCGTCGTGCCTCCACCCTGGCCGTCCGGCCCCGGGCCACCCAGGGCCTGCCCGTGCCTGGGCACGGGATGACCAGGCTGCGGGGGGTGAACTCGCCCGGCCGGGACGGATACTGGGGCCATGGCACTGGACCGACGCGCAGAGCTGGGTGAGTTCCTCCGGTCCCGCAGGGCCCGGCTGCAACCCGAGGAGCTGGGACTGCCGGACTACGGGGGCCGCAGGCGGGTACCGGGCCTGCGCCGGGAGGAGCTGGCCCGACTGGCCGGCGTGAGCGTGGACCACTACGTACGGCTGGAGCAGGGACGTACGCTCCACTTCTCCGAGGCCGTGCTGGACGCCGTCGCGCGTGCGCTGCGGCTGGACGCGGTGGAGCGCGATCACCTGCACCGGCTCGCCCGGCCCTGGCCGGGCCCCGGGCACACCGCCGAGGCGCCGGGCCGGCAGCAGGTACGGCCGGGGCTGCGCCGGCTCCTGGACTCCGCCGGTGACGTGCCGGCGTACATCGTCGGCAGGAACACCGACGTGCTCGCCTGGAACGGTCTCGCCGCGGCCCTGATCACGGACTTCGGCGCGCTCCCGCCGCGACAGCGCAACAAGGCCCGGCTGGTGTTCCAGGACGAGGGGATGCGCAGCCTGTACGTGGACTGGCGGGGCAAGGCGGCCGACGTCGTCGCCTACCTCCGCCTCGACGCCGCCCGCCACCCCGGCGACCCCGAGACGGCGGAGCTGATCGACGAACTCAGTTCCGGAAGCGCGGAGTTCCGTGAGGTCTGGGCCGAGCACCGGCTCAAGGACAAGACCCACGGCCAGTACGCCTACGCCCACCCCGTCGTGGGCCGGCTCGACCTCGGGTTCGAGACGCTGCGACTGCCCGACGACCCGGACCAGGCCCTGATCGCGTACACGGTGGAGGAGGGCTCGGCCTCCGAGACCGCACTGCGGCTCCTGGCTTCCTGGGCGCGGGAGAGCCGGCCCGTGACGCCCGCGGTGTGAGGGCGGGCCGTTCCGCCCCGTCCGCGCAGGCGGCGGCCCGCCGGGCTCAAGGCGTGCGGTGCCGGGCAGGACGCCCCGCGGCCGGTCCGCGCGGGCGCCACCTCCACCTGCCATCCGGATGAGTCGCGCCGGGCGCCGCCTCCACCCGCCATCCGCAGGAGTCGCGCCGGGCGCCGCCGTGCCTGCCATCCGGAGGAGTCGCGGGTGCCACCTCCGCCCGCCATCCGGAGGAATCGGGTGTACCGGGCGCGTACCGGAGCAGAAGAGGAAGGGCAGCACACGGTGTCACGAGGACCGGACGCCGGAGCGCTTCGCCGTCGCCCCACGGGCCTCCCCGCTGTCGTTCCCCGTGAGGCACCCGACCGTGCCGATCCTCCTACGTCCCCGGAGCCCACCCGTGTTCACCAAGTTCAACGGCGCCCTCACCGGCGCGCCGGTCCGGGCGTCCGGCCGTACGCCCGGACCGCCGAGGCGCTGGCCCGTCGCGCTCCGGCGGACGCCCGTCTCCCTGTGGAACGACGACCTCTCCGACTGGGCGGCAGCCCTCACGTACTACGCCATCCTCGCGCTGCTGCCCGCGCTGCTGGTCACGGTTTCCGTCATCGGGCTGACCGCTCCGGAGGCCACGAAGGCGCTGATCGCCGACATCACCGCCTTCGCCCCGGCGGAGTCCGGCGCCGCTCTGCGCCAGCCGCTGGAGGCGGCCACCCAGCAGCGCACCGCCGTCTGGCTGCTGGTCGCGACCGGCACCCTCAGCGCGGTCTGGTCCGCGTCCAGCTATCTGGCCGTGTTCCGGCGGGCCATGCACGCGATGCACGGGGTGCCCGACACCCGGCCCGCCCTGCGCAAGGCCCACATCATCGTGGTCTCCGCGATCGGGCTGTTGCTGCTCCTGATGACCAGCGCGTTCGCCCTCGTGCTGTCCGGGCCGCTGGCACGCTGGCTGGGGCACCGGATGGGGCTCGCGCATCTGGGGGACGCGGTGTGGGAGGCGCTGAAGTGGCCGGTCCTCCTCTGCCTGGTCGCCTGCCTGATCATGGTCCTCTTCCGCACCGGGCCGGCGTCCGCGCGCGGTACGCGGCAGGCGCTGCCGGGCGGGGTGCTGGCGGCGCTGCTGTGGCTGGTGGCCTCGGCGGGGTTCGCGCTGTACGCGACGTACATCGGGTCCTACAGCCGGCTGTACGGCTCACTCGCCGGGCTCGTGGTGTTCCTGATCTGGGTGTGGTTCACGAACCTGGCGCTGCTGACCGGTGCCCAGTTCAACGTCGAACTGGAGCGGGCGCGGCGTGGCACAGCGCAGGGCCCTGGACGGCCGGACGGCCCCCGTCGTATCGACCCGTGATGCCGTCGCCGGTCTCCCGGCCGATGCCGGACCGGCTGTCGCGCCGGACCCCGTGCGGCATTGGGGTCCGCCGTGGGCCCGTGGGCCCACGCACCGGGCGGCGGTGCTCATTACGCTCGTGCTGACCAGGCGCGAGCCCCTCGCGACGCCGCCGGACCGGCGGTGTGACGGATGCGCTCGCGTGCGCAGGGATTTCCACGCTCTACCTGACCAGCAGGGCGGCCACCTCTCATCCGGCTCGTGCCGGGGTGAATCCGGGGTGCCCGGATTCTCTTCATGAGGTGACGTGTCGATGAGTGACGGATTCTTCTACTCGTACCACTTGGGCTGGAGCCGCCCCGACGCCGAGTCGTTGCTCGGCGACCTGGAGGCGGCGGGTGTACGGCCCGATCATCCGGTCACCCGGCGCATCACGCTGCTCGGGCCGGGCTCCCGGCCGTCCGTCACCCAGTCCTGGGTGACGCGGGACCAGCTCGTCCTCCTGGCCGGCCTGCAACGCCTGGACCAGGTCGACTTCCTGCTCTGGCTGCCCAGTGGCTCCGAGGTGCCCGCCCGGGTCCGGCGGACGGACGACGGCACGGTGGAGCTGCGGTTCACCCTCGGAGGCCTGCCGCGGGACGAGCGGGAGACAGTCGTCCGCGCGGTGCGCGAGGCGATCGGGAGGGCGTCGCTGCTGTGCGTCGGCTTCGTGGTCGACCGTGAGGGCGCGTCGGCGGCCACCGACTGGAGGGGGTTCATCGTGAGGGGCACGGTGTACTTCGACCACTGGCCGGACACGCTCGCAGTACGGCCGGAAGTGGCTTCCGCGCAGCCGCAGTTGAGCGGGGTGAACTCGTTCGAGCAGTCGCCCTGGGTGGTGTACGGAAGTGATGTGCCCAACCGGTAGGAGTGCTGGTGGCGGCGGGGCGGGCGCGGCGGACATGGGGCGGGGGGCGGGGAGCCGCTCCCGGCTCCCCGCCCCCCGCCCCCGTGTCGTGGCTCTAGCCGACGACCCCCGCCGTGGCGAGTGCCGCGACCGTGCCGGTGGCCACGAGGATCCCCCCGAGGTAGCCCGTGGCGGTGGCTCCGCCGTCACGCCAGTAGTACGGGGCGGCCTGCGGCGACCCCGTGTCGCCGTCGTCCATCAGCCGGTCGACGGCCAGGCCCACCGCCGCTCCGGTCGCCAGGGTGACGACGGGCAGCAGGACCGCCTCCATGTCGGAGAGCTGCCACAGCACCGCGTACCCGTAGCCGAGCGCGGCCAGCGGCACGCCGAGGGCGGCCGACAGGTGCAGCGGGCGGGAGTCGCGCTGTTCCGCGGGCAGGACCCGGGTGGATGCCAGCACGGTCAGCACGGTCGTGAGGACGGCGGGTACGTGCTGGAGCGCCAGCCGCCACGTGAACACGTCCAGCCGTTCGTCGGTGGCCAGCAGGTCGACGAGCCCCCGGGAGATCACGTATCCGGCGATGACGTGGACCACCGCCCCGACGGCCCAGCACCGGGCGAGCATCAACAGGGGCCCGCCGCCCGCTCTTTCCGTACGACCGGGTCCGTACCCCGGGGGCCGGCGCCCCGCGCTTCCGTTCTCCCAGCCGCTGCCACCGTTCACGGTTCTTCCTCTCCGAAGTCCACTCACCCGGCCCGTTCCTGGCATGCTCCGAACAACGGGCATGCTCCGAGCGTACGACTGCGCGACCATGCTGACCTGGGCCTATGGCCCCAAAGTTGGGCCCAAGGGTGCCGGTGAGGGCGAGAAGTTCGAGTCCGGGCTGCGCGGGACGGCGCCAACCGGACTCCGCGGGCGTGATGTTGGGCCCGTGGGCCCAAGCTGTGACCGAGGGATTCGCATTAGTGTACGAGCATGAATGGTGCGGGTGGGGGCTGGGCGGAGTCCGTCGAGCGTGCGGTGCAACGGGGTTCGAGGCCGATGACCGCCGGTGGCGCCGGCGGTGGTGACGCCTTCGGGCCGTGGGCGGCCGGGCAGGCCCCGGCGCCGCGGTCCTTGCTGTGGATACAGGGCATGCAGTGGATCCAGTTCGGACTGTCCCTGCTCTATGTGCTGACCGTGCTGTCGATGGTGTCCTACGTCAACGGCGAGCTCCTGGGCGTGCTGTTGTACGACTCGCTGCCGAGTGTGGTCGCCGTGGTGCTGGCTCGCCGCGCGGCGCGGGGCGGTGTGTGGGTGGCCCGCGGACTGACGGCAGTTCAGTGCTGGCTGCTGTGGCTCTCATTCGTTTCCCTTCTGCACATGGACTACCGCGGACTCACGCAGACGGCCATTCCGGTCGCGACGCTGGTGCTGCTGCGCAGTCCGGAGGCGCGTGACTGGTTCGCGTTGCCGGCCGGGCAGCGTGAGGAACCGAGAGCCTTCCGCGTGGAGCGGATGATTCTCTGGCGGCGCGACCGCGGGCAGACGGCGCTGGAGTACCTGGGTCTGGTCCTGGTCGTCGCGGCGGTCATCGGGGGGCTCGTGGCGACGGGGATCGGCCAGGAGCTGACGCAGAAGATCGGCGCCCAGGTCTGCCGGATCGGCGGGGGCGGCGACTGCGGCGGAGGGGGCGGTGCGGGCGCGGATGTGGAAGCGAACGACCCCTCGGAGGCCGGTGATGCGGGCGGAAGCACCGGCACCGGCGGTACGGGCGGAGGCGCCGGCGGTACAGGTGGTGACCCCGGTGACATGAGCGATGTGGTGGTCGTCAGCGGGGACGGCACCACCCGCCCCGTCGCGCCCGGCCCGCTGGAGCGCGAGGTGGACAACGACGACTTCAAGGACGACCCCGACGAGCCGTTGATACCCGACGAGCGGCACGACCGCAGTTGGTGGGATCACACCCGGGGCTTCTTCGTCGCTCCGTTCACCGGGCTGGTCAATGACACCTACGCGGTGCTCACCAACCCCAAGAAGGTGGTCACGGACAGCTGGAACGGCTTGAAGGACTACACCACCGGCTGGTGGAAGGAGAAGGGCGGCAGCGTCTCCGAGAAGTGGAAGAAGGGGGACAAGTTCGGTGCTGCCTGGGAGGGCACGAAGAAGGGGCTGAGCTTCACCAAGGACTTCGCCGTCGACATGTTCGTCGACAAGGAGAACTGGAAGAAGGGCAACTACGGCGCGGCCGGCGGAAACACGATTCTCGGACTCGTGGGAATCCTCTCCCCCAAGACCTTCAAGAAGTTCACCAAGCTCGGCAAGATCAAGAAGCCGCACTTCCCGGACACGCCGGCGGGGCGTGCCGCCGAGGCGGCGGAGAACGCGAGGAAGGCTGCCGAGAAGGGCGACCTCGATGCGGCTGCCAAACATGCCGACGAGGCGCAGAAGGCCGCTGACGAGGCCGCGGAGAAGGCCCGGAAGGGTCAGAAGAAGGCCTGCAAGAACATTGCGATGCCCCGGGCCCGGGTTCCTTTCGCGACCTTCAGCCATGCCGGCACCGGCACCGGCACGGCGGCGCCTGCTGTGTACCGCGGCAGCCGTTCCCCGGCCGTGGCCCTCCGCGCGGGTTCACCCACCTGCGGACCGGACGACGACGACGTCAAGGCGTCCAGGGAGGCGCAGCAGCAGGCGTTGGACGCCCGCGCCGACGTCGTACGCAAGATCATCCAGGATCACAAGAACAAGCAGATCACGGAGAAGAGCGAGCGCTTCCAGCTGGACGAGAAGGGTCTCGACCGACTGCTGAAGCTGGGCAAGGACGACCCGGACCTGTCACGCGGCGAGATCGGCAAGAAGGAACTCGCCGACTCCCTGGAGGACTTGGCTGCGGCCCTGCGTACGAAGAACATCGACAGCCAGAGCAGGGGCGCTCTCGGAGGCCCGGTCGTCCGCGCCACGAACCGTCATGCTCTCGCGGAGGCCATGGCCGAGGTCCGCGCCGCCCAGCGCATCGCCGAGCACGAGGCGGCGCCCGGCACCAAGGTCTACGCCGGTATCGGCGATCGCAAGGGGGCACGCGACTCGGTGGACCTCGGCGACGGGACCACCGCGGACATGAGCGGAGTGCCGGAGGCGGATGCCGTTTACAAGGGGCTGGACGGCAAGGTCCACACCGTGGAGGTCAAGAACACCGGCAACGCCGCGCGCAAGGCCAGCGTCCACGAGCAGATCAAGCGGCTCGGCGACTGGCAGAAGGCAGGCGAGGGACGGCAGGCCCGCTATGAGATCGCGACGGAAAAGGGCTGGGAGAAGATCTTCGACGGCTTCGAGAAGGACAAGAGCGGTACGGCACCGAGCGGTACCCCGGCCGGCCGGATGGCCGAGCAGGGTGTCGGCGCCCGGATCGGTGGCCAGGACGTTTCGCCGACCCAGCTCCAGAAGATGAATGATGCCTGGAGCCGTCTCAGCGAATCGGAGAGGCGACAGGCCGTGAGCGAAGGGCGTATGAACAATCCCCGGGCGGCCATGGGCTTCCTGGGCGTGCAGTGAAGCGGAGGACGGACACGCGGGCCGGATGATGGCGTGCGCGAGCGGAACGGTGTGTGCTCTGCACGGGTGCGCACGTGCAGAGGATCGGAACGAGTGGACGGAGAGGACCTGACCGTGCCGGAGGACGAGACCGAGTTGCTGCGGATGGTGCGCAGCGCATCGCTCGGCGACGACGAGCGGGACCTGGTACGGGAGCGGCTCTGGCGCCTGCGTCGCGACCGGGGAGATGCCGGGGTGCCAAAGGGCGGTGAGGTGTTGCTGCCCGAGGCCGTCCTGAGCGTGCCGACACCCTGGCTCTGGGAAGGGTGGACACTTCCCTCCTCCGGCCGGTACGTCGACGAGGACGCGGAGAGCATCGCCCACGCGCGTGCGGTCCTGGAGGCGTGCCTGCCGGGCGAACCCGTCCCGCGCGAGGTGCGGGCGGTCTGGGACGCGCCCGACTGGGACGCCGGCACGGGCATCCGGCGCATCGGGGTGCCCGACGTGCTGCGAGGCCTGATGCCGGAGACCCGGCTGGTCACCCGTGAGCGCATGGCGGCAGCACGAGCGGAGGCCGAGGAGCTGGCCATCCCCGGCGTACCGGGTGAGGTCGAGCCCTTCATCGCCTTCTGGCTGCCGTACGTGCGTGAGCAGTTCGCCGATGCCGCCTTCCGGTGGATCGCGCAGGTCGACGAGGAGGACCTGCTCGTGCCGTGGGCGATGGAGCTGGCGCTGTGCTGCGTCGCGCGTCGCTGTGCGGCGGAGCAGGCGGTGTGGATGCTCCGCTGGACCGTGGGCGTACCGGAGAGCCTCGCGGCGCTGCGGCGGATCGCGACCGATCCGGCAGTCGACGCGGACGTGCGGAGCCTCGCCGAGGACGGGTTGCCCGGATCCTGACCGCCTGTGCCGCACGCGCGGATGCGGGGCATGTGTGCGGCTTTGGGCCCGGGGACCCATGACGGGGTCGCTCGGCGCGCCTAGGGTCGAAATCATGTCATCCATGGGGGAGTTGCGTCGTCGGGTGCGCCGGTGGGCTCGGACCTCGGTGCCGCGTACGGGTGTGCGTGTGCCGGTGGTGCGGCGGCGGGGTGACCGGGGTCAGGGGGCGTTGGAGTATCTGGGTCTGACGCTGGTGGTGGTGGCGATCGTCGGTGCTCTGGTGGGTACGGGGATCGGTGCGGATCTGACGGCGAAGATCGGTGTGCAGGTCTGCCGGATCGGTGGTGGCGGGAACTGTGGTGGTGACGGCGGGAATCAGGCTCAGGGCGGGGATCAGAATGCTCCGGGGCAGGGGGATCCGGCGTCGGACAGGAATCCTGACGGTTCGCCGAAGTCGCCGGAGCAGATCGCGTACGACAAGGCTCTGAAGGACCTCCAGGACGCGCAGAGCGACGAGAAGTCCAACAGTGACAAGGCGATCGACGCGGCGAAGGAGCTCGCGAAGATCCTTGCCGACGAGCTCGGGATCACCGACGCGCTGGACTGCATCACCAAGGGCGACATGGGCGCCTGCACCGAGACGCTGATCAACGTCCTCCTCAGCCTCGTCGGTGGCGCGGTCGGGAAACTCGCCGCGAAGTACGGGGCGCCCTGG
The DNA here is from genome assembly GCF_044756845.1 of Streptomyces sp. NPDC091416. Classification (NCBI taxonomy): domain Bacteria; kingdom Bacillati; phylum Actinomycetota; class Actinomycetes; order Kitasatosporales; family Streptomycetaceae; genus Streptomyces; species Streptomyces sp. NPDC091416. The sequence continues at coordinate 580,704 of NZ_JBIVTU010000001.1, read as the reverse complement.
AAGTGGAAGAAGGCCTACAAGCTCATCCAGTCCCTGAAGAAACACGGCGGGGACCTGTACGACGGGCTCAAGGGACTCCTCAAGAGCCGCGGCAAGGTCAAGGACGCCCAGAAAGCCCTCGACGACGCGGCCAAGAAACTCGACGACACCAAGAAGCCCAAGGACAAACCCGACGAGAAGAAGCCGACCACCTGCCCGGTGAAGCACAGCTTCCTGGCAGGCACCCCCGTCCTCCTCGCCGACGGCCGCACCCTGTCCATCGAGAAGGTGCGCGCCGGAGATCTGGTGACCGCCACCGATCCGGTGAGCGGCAGGACCGAGGCCCGCCGCGTCGAGCGGGCGATCACCACCCACGACGACAAGTACTTCACCCGGCTGACCGTCCGGACCGGCGGGGCCCCGGCCCAGCTGACCGCCACGGACACCCACCCGTTCTGGGTGACCGGCCAGCGGCGCTGGAGGGACGCGGGCGACATCGGCCGCGGCGACGCGCTGCGCACCGAGACCGGCGCGACGCTGACCGTCACCGGAGTGACGCGGTACACCCAGCGGCAGACGACGTACGACCTCACGGTCGAGGGCGTGCACACCTACTACGTGGGCATCGGCTCCGCGAACGCGCTCGTCCACAACACCGACTGCGACCTGTCGCCGGAAGAGCTGGAGGCGGCCCGCAAGCCCGGTGTGGGCGAAGGGGATCCCAAGAAGTTCAAGGACCACTTCCAGCGTCACAAGAAGCTGATCGAGGACGCGCTGGGCACCAAGTACAAGAAGCTCAAGGAGGACGGCCCGCAGTTCCGGAAGGACATCGCGGACGCGATCAAGGACGGTACGTTCGAGCTGGTCGGCAAGGGCACGCTGAAGAAGGGCGAGCCCGAGGGACTGATCTATCGTGGCAAGGGCGTGACGGTCGTCCTCAAGGAGAACGGTGACTTCTGGACCGCCCTCAAGAGCGGCGAGGGCATGGACACCGGCATCGTGATCACGAAGAAGGTGCCGGTGAAGTAGCCGGCATGGGAGGTGCCCGGCCGGCGGCCGGGCAGGAGCGGGGAGCGGACATGAGTGGTTGGCCGACGGCCGAGAAGGCACTGCGCGGCCATGCCGTCCGCGATGTCCTCCTCCCGGGATTCCTGGACCGGGACGAGGAGGTTGCCGAGTTCCGTCCGCAGCCGCTCGCCGTCTGGCTCCGGATGGACGAGGGGCTGCTGCGGTTCGAGTCCGTGGGCCAGTTCGACCGGCTGGACGCCACGGCGGTGCACGGCGTCCGGTGGGACGACATCGAGCTGCTCGCCGAAGCCGAGGAAGAGGTGATCGTCGCCTCGTGCGGTGAGCAGCTCTTCGGCGACGGCCGCGACGAACTGCGCTGCACCCGACTGCGCGTCTACCGTGCGCCGGGCGCCGACGAAGCGGTCTGCACCTGCCTGGCCCTCGACTTCGAGGGCGGGCACACCCTGTTCCTCGACCCGACGTGGACCTTCGGCATCAGGATCGGCAATGCCTCGGACGAACAGAGGTGGCTGGAGCTGTACGGCACCGAGGGTGCCTTGCTCACCGCCGAGGTGTCCCTGTCCGAACGGGAGTGAACAGCTGTGGCCCGACCCCCGGCACTCGGACGGGTGTGGGCCACATGATCTGCCGGGGCCCGGCGGGGCCGGACCGCGTCAGGGAAGCTTCGCCGCCTGGGCGGCGACGAGTTCGGCCGGGAGCTGTGGGGTCTTCGCCGTGAGGAAGTCCGCCACGTAGAACGTGACGACGGTCGATCCGGTGCGCACCAGCTGGAAGACCAGCGGCACCTTGTCCCCCTCGATGCTCCCGGTCACCTGGTAGGCGATGCTCTCCTGTCCTGCCGGAGGCAGCGGAAGCTGCTTGACCTCGGTGTAGGTGGAGGGGCCGTCCTCGCTCGATGTACGGAAGCCGCCCGCGCAGGCCCGGACCGCGTCCCGGACTCCGCGCATCAGCTGCTGCGCCGCGTCCTTGGGGTGTGCGGTGAGGATCTCGGTGACGACGGTCTGGTCGTCCTTGCCCTCCTCCGACTTGTCCATGACGGTACGGAAGACGGTGGCGGCCGGAGTGGGCTGGGGCGCGCCGTTGATCACGGCGACGAGCGGTTCGCAGTCCTTGTTCTCGGACCGCTCCGTGCCGCTCTCCTCGCCGCCCTGCATCGGCGTGACCTCGTAGCTCGCCACCTCACCGGTGGTCAGTGCGACCTTGGCCAGCCCGGCCTCGTCGAGGACCTCGCCGCTGCTGGTGGGGGTCGAGGTGGGTGCCGGGGCGGCGGAGTCGCTCGCGGCCGGATCGCTCGCGTTCGAGGAGGCCGTTCCGCTCGGCTTCGCGGGTGCGTCCGCGGCCTTCCCGCCGTCCTTCTCGGACGCCTTCCCGTCCGGCCCGCAGGCGACGGCCGCCAGGCAGAGCACTGCTGTGGTGGCTGCCATGGCTGCCGCACGTGCCTTCATCACTGACTGCTCCTCACCGGCGCACCGCTACCGCCGACGTCGATCCCGCACGGACTCTGCACGCTAACAACTGGAGCGGTCCGGACGCTTGGGCCCACGGACCCAACTCACGGCGGCCCGGAGCCGAGCAGCGTCCAGGCCCCGTACGCGGCCGACCCCGCGGCCAGTACCGCCAGAACCGTCACCGTGCGGGCGGTGGAGCGCAGCCGCGCCAGGGCGACGGCGGGCGGCAGCAGGAGCGGGAAGGCGGGCATCATCAGCCGGGGCCGGGAGCCGAAGTACCCGGAGCCGATCAGCGAGATGACGACGACGGCGATGCCGTAGACGAGTACGGGAAGCGGCTGGCGCTGCCGCACGCACAGGGACACCAGCCAGCCGAGCGCCGCCAGCGCCGCGCACAGCCCGAGCATGCCGGGCAGCGGCAGGCCGAAGATGAAGGAGGCGAGGGCCGCGCCGCCGTCGATGCTGTTGCCCCACTGCGCCTGGACGTCGAAGTAGGCGAACGGGCTGCCTTCGCGCACGGCGACGAACACCACGTACGCGAGCCAGCCCAGCGGCGCGAGCGCCACCCCGAGGAGCATCCGTCCGTGGCGGCGCACGAGGCCGTCGACGGCGCCGCCGCGGTACTCCCGTACGAGGGTCACGGCGGCGGAGATCGCGAGGGCGGCGATCAGCGCGGCGGCTGAGGGGCGGGTCAGCCCGGCGAGCGCGCACAGTCCGCCGGCCACGATCCACCGCCGGGTCAGCGCGGCGTACAGCGACCAGGCCGCGAGTGCGGTGAACAGGGTCTCGGTGTACGCCATCGACTGGACGAACGCCGTCGGGTACACCCCCCACAGCGTCGCCAGGACCACCCCGGCCCGACGCCCGTGCAGCCGTGCCCCGACGGCGAAGATGCCCCACGCGGCGAGCAGCCCGGCGGACCAGGCGACCAGCAGTCCGGCGCCCGCGAGGCCGAGCGGGGTCATCTCCGCGATGGCACGCTCCAGAGCGGGCAGCAGCGGGAAGAAGGCCAGGTCGGAGTGGATGCCGCCGTCCGGGAGCGTGACCGTGTACCCGTAGCCGTTCTCCGCGACCCGCTGGTACCAGACGGAGTCCCAGCGCTCGGAGAGCAGGTGCGGCGCGTCCTTGCCCGCGGCCGATGCGGCGGCCCAGAAGACGACGAGTCCGACCATCCGTACGGCGGCGTACGCGCCGAGCGCGGGTGCGGCCGTGACGAGCGCGGCAGCCGCGCGCCCGCGCACCGGCGGGCGGTCGGGGCGCGGGCGGGCGGCGGTGACCTGGGGGGAAGGGTCGGGGGGCATACGGCCGATTATCTCCGCCGCCCGGCATCGGGCCGGGCGCGGCCCCTCCTCAGCGCCTGCGCCTCACTGGGCGGAGGCCGCGCGCCTCATCCCGTAGGCAGTCCCCGCCACGTGATCGCGGTAGTGCCCCGTCCGCTCCATGAAGGCCCGTTCGGAGGGAATGAGAACGAGCAGGGTGACCAGGAGGGTGTGCGCGGCCCGCAGCGCACCCTCCGTCATCGGAAGGCCTGCCTCGGCGACCGCAGCCGGATCCGCCGCGAAGAGCGCCGGCAGGCTCTCGCCGTGCTCGCCCAGCACGAAGTCGCGCTGTGCGCGGTCGGGCATCTCGGCGCGGAACGCGTCGGTGCAGCGGCGCAGCAGGGCCAGCTGGTCGGAGCCCGGACTCAGCACCCATCCGGCCCCGTCGTCCGCCCGCCGGATCCGTACGCGCGCCCTCACCCGTGCTCCTTCTCCGCCACCGGCTGTTCCCGGAACGCCCATCGCAGCAGGCCGGCCATCGTGAGGACCGTCTCGCGGAAGTCGCCCACCCGCTCCACGAACTCCGGCTCCGGCCAGATCGCCGCGCCCGGAAGCGTGGTGAGGACCGCGTGGAGGGCGTGCAGCTGCTCGAAGCTGAGTGTGACCGGTCCGGGCACCGCCTCGTCGTACGAGAGTCCCAGCTGGAGCGGCTCGTCCAGGGAGACCCCGCCGGGGCCCAGGACGAGCCGCCGGGCGGCGGGAGACGTCTCGTGGTCGGCGAGGGTGAGCACGGCCCGCCGCAGCAGATGGAACTGCCGCTCGGTCACGTACAGCACGTACCGCCCGTCCGAAGCGGTCCGGATACGGACCTCGGCCTGCGATTCCGCCTCAGCATGCGTCAATTGCGCTTCGCTCCCGCCGTGAACCTGGCGTTGAACGCCGCTTCCGACATCTTGTACCCGTGGATCATCGTGCCGTCCTTGACGATCACCACGCCATTCTCCCAGATGGCGTCCACCTGGGCGCTCGGGTTGTTCGGGTCCGGCGGGTTGGCGTCGTGATGGGTGAACTTCCGGTTCTTGTACTTGGCCAGGTACGCGGCCATCTTCGTCGGGTCCCCGTCGGTGCCGGGGAGGATGTGGTCCTGCGCCCGCTTGATCCGCGCCGCAGCCTGGGCCGGCGTCTCGCCCGGCACGGTCTCCCGCATGGTCTTGATGACCTGCGCCTGGTAGTCCACGCCTCGGGCGGTCTCCGGCCCGTACTTCGTGTCGATCTTGTCGTAGACCTCGTCCTTGATGCCGTAGTTGGGATCGGGGTCGTAGTCCGGGTTGTCGCAGGGGTCGTTGTTGTGGACGAGGGCGCTGCTCCGGGTGCCCACGCCCACGTAGTAGCTGTGGATACCGTCCACGGACAGGTCGTGGGTGGTGCGCCGCCCGGTGTACTCGCGCACGGTGACGACGCGCAGCGTGCCGCCGGCCTCCGTACGCAGGGTGGCGCCCGGCTCGATGTCGGCCGCGTCCGTCCAGCGGCCCCGGTCGGTGAGCCAGAACGGATGGGTGTCGGTGGCGTCCAGGAGTGCCGTGCCGGACGAGGTGCGCACGGTCAGCCGGACGAAGGCCTTGTCGTCGTACGTGGTGAAGGTCTGCGTGACCGGCCGCGCCTGGCTCAGACCGCTGACCGGGTCCGTGGCCTCGACCAGGTCGCCGACGCGCACCTTCTCGATGGACATGCGACGGCCGTCGGCGAGGAGGACCGGGGTCCCGGGCAGGAAGCTGTGCTTCACCGCGCAGGTCGTCGGCTTGTCGTCGGGCTTCTTCTCGTCGGGCTTCGGGTCGTCCTTTTTGGGTGGCTTCTTGGTGTCGTCGAGTTTCTTGGCCGCGTCGTCGAGGGCTTTCTGGGCGTCCTTGACCTTGCCGCGGCTTTTGAGGAGTCCCTTGAGCCCGTCATACAGATCCCCGCCGTGCTTCTTCAGGGACTGGATGAGCTTGTAGGCCTTCTTCCACTTCCACGGCGCCCCGTACTTCGCGGCGAGTTTCCCGACCGCACCACCGACGAGGCTGAGGAGCACGTTGATCAGCGTCTCGGTGCAGGCACCCATGTCGCCCTTGGTGATGCAGTCCAGCGCGTCGGTGATCCCGAGCTCGTCGGCAAGGATCTTCGCGAGCTCCTTCGCCGCGTCGATCGCCTTGTCACTGTTGGACTTCTCGTCGCTCTGCGCGTCCTGGAGATCCTTCAGAGCCTTGTCGTACGCGATCTGCTCCGGCGACTTCGGCGAACCGTCAGGATTCCTGTCCGACGCCGGATCCCCCTGCCCCGGAGCATTCTGATCCCCGCCCTGAGCCTGGTTCCCGCCGTCACCACCACAGTTCCCGCCACCACCGATCCGGCAGACCTGCACACCGATCTTCGCCGTCAGATCCGCACCGATCCCCGTACCCACCAGAGCACCGACGATCGCCACCACCACCAGCGTCAGACCCAGATACTCCAACGCCCCCTGACCCCGGTCACCCCGCCGCCGCACCACCGGCACACGCACACCCGTACGCGGCACCGAGGTCCGAGACCACCGGCGCACCCGACGACGCAACTCCCCCATGGATGACATGGTGTTGAGCCTACGGCGCGGGTGGTCCTCCGTCATGGGTCCTGGGCCCCATCCCAGCCGGGGCCGGTGGCGGCGGTGCTCAGCCGGCCTGCTGGGTGATCCGCACCCGCATCCCGGGCCGCAGACCCCACGCCGCCATCGCGCCGGCCTCCGACTCGATCACATGCCGGGCCCGCAGCCGGGGCAGGCCGAGCCGCCCGGGCTTCATCGTGTGCACCGCCACCACGTTGAACTTCCGGTCCAGATAGGCCACATCGATCGTGAACCGCATCCGGAAGGAGTGCACACTCCCGCACGGCGTGATCATCAACGCCCCGTCGATCCCGTCCTGACCGAGCAGCCCACGGCTGCGGTGACGGTACGAGGCCGCGATCCGCAGGGGTACCTCGGTCCCGCCTTCCCCGTCCCGGTCCGTGATCGTCAGGGTTCCTGTTCCATTGCGCCATCGAGCCATGGCCATGACGGTAGCGCCACGTGACGGGCTCTGGGTCCGCAATGGTCCGCAGTGGGCCCCAGGGCCCATGACCGGTGCCCGCGGGCCGCCTAGGGTCGATGATGTGTACGCCATCCTGATCGGGGTCGCCGCCCTCTGGGGAGCCGCGACCGGACTGCTGGTGCCGCGCGCCGCCTACCGGTTCTCCGTCGAGCCGGACGACGCGTGGCGCGATGCCTGCCCCGCCGGCCACGCCCTGACCGGGCCCGCCCGCGGCTGGTTCGGTTCCACGCGCTGCATGACCTGCGCCGAGGTGGGCGCCGCCGTCGCCGTGCGGACGGCCGCCGCGCCCGGGCCGGTGGACGACGCCGAGCCGGAGCCGGCCGGTGACGCGGACGACGCCCAGGGACCGGACGCCGCACCACCGCTGCCCGCCGCACCGCGCCGGAGCGGCCCGCGCTACGCCCCGCACATCGTCGCGCCCGTCGTCACCGCCCTCGCCTGCGCCGTCCTCGCGGCGGCCACCGGCACACGGCCCGAGCTCGCCGTCTGGCTGCTGCTCGCCCCCGTGGGCGTACTCCTGGCGGCCATCGACCGCCGGGTCCACCGGCTGCCCGACCAGCTGACCCTGCCGGCCGCGGCGGCGGCCGCCGTACTCCTCGGGCTCGCCGCCCTGCTGCCCGAGCACGGCGGCGGCTGGCTGTCCGCCCTGCTCGGCGGAGCCGTCCTCGGAGCCTTCTACTTCCTGCTCTTCCTCATCAACCCGAACGGGATGGGCTTCGGCGACGTCAAGCTCGCCCTGTCCCTGGGCGTGGCCCTCGGCTGGTACGGCTGGGCCGTCGTGTTCGCGGGCGGGTTCGCCGGGTTCCTGTTCGGCGCGGTGTACGGGCTGGGGCTGGTGATGATGAGGCGTGCCGGGCGCAAGACGGGCATCCCCTTCGGCCCGTTCATGATCGCCGGTGCGCTGCTGGGCATCCTGTTCGGCGCACTGGCCGCCTGAGGGCACAGGCCGTCCGGAGCGTCGGGCGCGCGGGAAATGCGGTCGCGGCCGGTGGTACCGGCTGCCACCATTCCCGTATGACCCCACATCCCGATGACGCGCAGGCGGCTGCCGCGGCCGAACACGACCGGTTCGAGGCCCTGATCGCCGAGGCCGACTCCGTCTCCGTGGCCGGCTGGGACTTCTCCTGGCTCGACGGCCGGGCCACCGAGGAGCGCCCGTCCTGGGGGTACGCCCGTTCCATGGGGGAGCGCCTCGGCAGGGCGCGTGCGGCGCTGGACATCCAGACCGGCGGCGGCGAGGTGCTCGCCTCCGCGCCGAAGCTGCCGCCGCTGACCGTGGCCACCGAGGGCTGGCCGCCGAACATCGCCCGGGCCACCGCCCTGCTCCATCCGCTGGGAGCGGTGGTGGTCGCGGACGAGGACAAGCCCCCGCTGCCGTTCGGCGACGCGGCCTTCGACCTGGTGGTCAGCCGTCATCCGGTGACCACGTGGTGGGAGGAGATCGCCCGGGTCCTGGCCCCCGGTGGTACGTACTTCTCGCAGCAGGTCGGCCCGGCCAGCGTCTTCGAACTCGTCGAGTACTTCCTCGGCCCGCAGCCGCCGCACGTACGCAACGGACGCGATCCCGGGCAGGCACGTGCCGCGGCGGAGGCGGCCGGACTCGACGTCGTCGACCTGCGGATGGAGCGCCTGCGCACCGAGTTCCTCGACATCGGCGCCGTCGTCTACTTCCTGCGCAAGGTGATCTGGATGGTGCCCGGCTTCACCGTGGACGCCTACCGGTCACAACTCGCCGCGCTGCACCACCGGATCGAGACCGAGGGGCCGTTCGTCGCCCACACCACCCGCTTCCTGATCGAGGCCCGCAAACCCGGGTGAGCCCGAACACCCGTCCCGCACCCGAAGGATGGCACCCTGGGTGCTGAACGCACGGGGAAGGAGCAGGCCATGAGGGTCGGCAACGACGAGGAAGCGGCGCGCGGCCCGCGGCAGGGGAACGCCGAATGGCTCGCGGGAGCCAGGATCACCGGCGTCCTCGGCCTCTTCTACCGGCCCGAAGGACGCATGGGGGAGCCGGAGGCCGTCGCCTTCCTGCTGGCAGACGGCCAGTCCGTGCTCCTGACCTGCACGTCCGACGGCAGCCTGCATGTGGGTGCCGGAACCTGGCCGTGCCTTCCCGACTGGTGCGTGCCGGCCACCCAGTGGGAGTACGCCGCGATGGCACGGCTGCCGCAGCCGCCCGACGGCGGCTGGACGGTGCTGCGCACCGAGGAGCGCCGGGACGAGCGCGGCGAGGTGGACGAGGCCGTCATCCGCTGCGAGGGCGGCCGCTTCGTGGTGACCGGCGGCGACACCGTGGGCATCCGCTTCACCCGGGGCCACCGGGGCGCGGCCGCGACGACATGACAGCGGTCCGCGCGAAGGAACCTAAGCACTGTCCCGTACACGGCCGAGGCGGACCGGACGCCCCAGGCGCACCGGTACGCCGGGGGAGTACAGCACGCTGACCGGGGCGCCGCGCGGGGCGGTCAGGCCCGCGGCCTCGATCAGGTTCTCCTCGCAGCGGAGCAGTTCGGCGCGGTGCAGCGGCCAGCGCGGGTGCTCGTTGGGCAGATGGGCCGTGGTGCCGAGAAACGAGCTGTGCAGACCCCAGCGGGCGGTCAGGAAGTGCTCCAACTCCGTGGGCGAGTCGATGCGTTCACCGACGCGTACGGTGATGCGGCTGCGGGCTCCGCGGGGGCCGGGCAGCCGGCGCGAGCTGGTGTAGGCGACCGTGTCGCCGGTCGCCTCGACGCTCATCCGGGACCACACGTACGGCAGGCGGAACCCGATACGGCCCATGGCCACCGGAATCAGCCGCGACGCGTCCATCGAGCGGAAGACGACTCCGCGCCGGCCCCGGGCGTCGACCGAGTACAGCCGGACGTTGGTCTCGGGGAACGAACCGAGATACGGCACGCCCGGCAGCCCGAGCCACCCGACCCGGTGCATCCGGAAGGCCACCAGCCCGACGTAGGTGACCCCGTCGACCGTGTCGGGAACGGTCCCTTCGGGCAGCAGTCCCGCCACCTCCCCCGGATCGACCGCCCAGTGGAGGAAGCAGAGATCGAGCCACTGCTGCGTGAGGAGAGGGCGGCGCAGGGCGACCGGGGCGTCTGGGGTGAGGGGCGCGGGCGTCATCACGGGCCAAGAGTGGCACGGGCGGCCGATGCCGATTCGGGGCGCGGTGCCGTCGCCCGCGAGCCCGGCGTGATCCGGACAGGACAGCCCTCAGGCGTGGCCGCCCACCGTCACCTGTCCCACCGTCAGCTCGGGCTTTCCCTCCATCACCTCACTCACCCGCGCCACCTGCCGCTCCAGCTCCCGGAGCTGTCCGCCCGTCAGCGGGGACAGCGGCTCCACCGTCACCGCGATCCGCCGCCCCGAGCGGCGCTGGTGCCACACCCCCGCCACGGTGCCGTCCACCAGCAGCACCGGGAAGTTCCCCGCCTGGCCGCCCGCCAGCGCCCGGGTGTACGCCGCGCCGGGGAAGAGGCGCTCGCGGGGCTGGGAGGCGATGACGAACGCGTCGAAGTAGGGGAGCAGCCGCACGCCGCGTACCGGCTGCGAGGGGAACGCGGTGTCACCCGCCACCACCCAGGCCGGGCTGCCGTCCTCGTACCGCACCTCTTCGATCACCCCGTCCGCCGCGAGTCCTGCGAACAGGTCCGAGGCCCAGCGGCCGGGTGCGGCGAGCCATTTGGCGAAGTTCTGCGGGGTGGCGGGGCCGTACGCGTGCAGATAGCGGCCGACGAGCGCGGCGAGCGCCGGCGGTCCGTCGAGCGGGGTGACGTCCGGGCGGGTGTACGTGACCCTGCGGCCGCGGTCCGGTCCGAAGCAGAGGACTCCGCGGTGGGACGCCAGATGGGTGACCTGGCGCCAGCGCGGCCACAGGGTCTGGAAGGCGGGCATCACCGGCTCACCGGCCCAGGCCCCGGCGCGGGCGACGACCGCCTCCGTGAGCTCGTCGACGGTCAGCTCCGTGCCGGTCAGCGCGTCGGCGATCGCGGCAAGCACCTCCTCGGTCTGCTCCGGCGTCATCCGCACCCCTTCCGGCTGGGTGGCGCGGCCTGCCGGCAGGGCGGACAACGCTCCGGTCCACAGCGGGAGTTCGGCGGCCGGCACCAGATGGACCGTGCCGCGCGGCCCGAACGTCTTGATCAGCGTCCGGTCCGTCCACAGGGCCTTGCGCACATCGGCGCGGGTCAGTTCCCGGCTCCGCAGCCCCACGGAGAGCTCGGCGGCGGACAGGACCTGCGCGTGCGCGGCGGGCATCGACTCGACCACGGCGGACGGCGGGCCGGCGAGCGGGTCCGTCAGGCCCTGGCGCTCCATCCGGCGGGCGTTCGCTCCGGTCCACGTCACGGTTGCGCTCGGCGTCGTCATGAACCGAAAACTATCGGGCCATCAGGTCAGATGCTGTCCCCATGACCGGTCCGCTCATGACCCTGTGTGAGATCGACGGCCGGCCGTGGAGGACGCGGTGGCTCCGGTCATCACGACCGGAATGTGCACATCCTGTGCACGTCCTGCGGGCGTGTCCGCCGTCAATGCGGCGCTCGCCGGCATCCTCCCAGCTCACAGGCTTGTGGAGCGCCGAAATCCATGTCCGCGGCGGAGTCCCGCACATTCGGAGAGTAATTATTTCGCGGCGTGGCACGCGACAGCACTTACGAAGGGTTATGGTGGAAACCCCCCCTCGGGCCGGTCCGTAACCCCCCCCACGGACCGGCCCGTTTTTTCTGCCCCGGTACGGCCGGGGCCCGTACCGCGGAAGCGGTCGCACAGAGCCCCGGCGGTTCCGTCAGCCCCGTCCGGCCCAGATGTTGGTGCCCGCGGTGTCCACGGCGAAGGTGTCGATCTCCCGCAACTCCTCGGCGGACAGCGTCGGACCGGCCAGCGCCGCGACGTTCTCCTCCAGCTGGCCCACGCTCGACGCGCCGATCAGGGCCGACGTCATACGGCTGTCGCGCAGCACCCAGCCGATGGCCAGCTGGGCCAGCGACTGACCGCGGCGGCGCGCGATGTCGTTCAGGCCGTTCAGCCGGCGGACCACCTCGTCCGAGAGCAGTTCCGGGTCGAGGGACTTGCCCTGCGTGGCACGCGAGCCCTGCGGGATCCCCTGCAGGTACTTGCCGGTCAGCAGCCCCTGGGCGAGCGGCACGAAGGAGATGCATCCCATGCCGGCCGCCTCCAGGGTGTCCAGCAGCCCGTCGTCCTCGGTCCAGCGGTTGATCATCGAGTAGGACGGCTGGTGGATCAGGGCCGGCACACCCATCTCCTTGAGCAGCCGGGCCGCCTCGGCGGTCTGCCGGGAGTTGTACGAGGAGACCCCCACGTACAGCGCCTTGCCCTGGTGCACGGCGGAGGCCAGCGCCCCCATCGTCTCCTCCAGCGGAGTGTCCGGGTCGAAGCGGTGCGAGTAGAAGATGTCGACGTAGTCCAGACCCATCCGCTTCAGCGAGGCGTCGAGCGACGACAGCAGGTACTTGCGCGAGCCCCACTCCCCGTACGGGCCGGGGTGCATGTCGTACCCCGCCTTGGTGGAGATGACCAGCTCGTCGCGGTACGGGGCGAAGTCCTGCTCGAAGACCTTCCCGAAGTTGAGCTCGGCCGAGCCGGGCGGCGGGCCGTAGTTGTTGGCCAGGTCGAAGTGGGTCACGCCGAGGTCGAAGGCGCGGCGCAGGATGGCGCGCTGCGAGCCGAGCGTGCGGTCGTCGCCGAAGTTGTGCCAGAGGCCGAGCGAGAGCGCCGGGAGCTTGAGGCCGCTGCGGCCGGTGCGCCGGTACTCCATGGAGTCGTAGCGCGAGGCGTCGGCCAGGTAGGGGGAAATGGAATCAGTCACGTTCTCTCCTATCACGGACGTGCGACAGGCCGGTTATCACGGACTTGTGACAGGCCGGGTTGGGCCCGCGAGCCGCCTGCGCAGTAATGTGGCCGCTTCGGGACTGCCACGGCACGGCGGGGCGATCGCCCCCTTCCGGTGCGGCGATCCCCAGGTGGACGACCCCGGACCCCGGGCCATGGGGCGGGCGTGCCCGCACGGAACCGAGAGGTGGACTCAGTGAACTTGCGCGACCTGGTGTACGGGCTCTACGCGCGCCGTGTGGAGGCCCGCCTCGATCACGCCCAGGTGCCCAAGCACATCGGTGTCATCCTCGACGGGAACCGGCGCTGGGCGAAGGCGTCCGGCGGTACCGCCGCGCAGGGACACCAGGCCGGTGCGGACAAGATCAAGGAGCTGCTCGGCTGGTGCAGTGAGACGGACGTCGAGGTCGTCACGCTCTGGATGCTCTCCACGGACAACTTCGACCGGCCCGAGTCCGAGCTCATCCCGCTCCTCGGCATCATCGAGAACACCGTGCGGGACCTGGTGGCGGACGGACGCTGGCGTGTCCATCACGTCGGCACGCTCGACCTGCTGCCCGCGCACACCCAGACGGTCCTCAAGGAGGCCGAACAGGCCACCGTGGGTGTCGACGGAATACTGGTCAACGTCGCCGTCGGCTACGGCGGGCGCCAGGAGATCGCCGACGCCGTCCGCTCCCTGCTGCTCGACCACTCCGAGAAGGGCACCTCCTTCGAGGACCTGGCCGAGATCGTCTCCACCGACCTGATCTCCGAGCACCTCTACACCCGGGGACAGCCGGACCCCGACCTCGTGATCCGCACCAGCGGCGAGCAGCGTCTCTCGGGCTTCATGCTCTGGCAGAGCGCGCACTCCGAGTACTACTTCTGCGAGGTCTTCTGGCCGGCGTTCCGCCGCGTCGACTTCCTGCGGGCCCTGCGCGACTACGCGGCCCGCCACCGCCGCTACGGCGGCTGACAGGCTCCCGGCCCGCCTGCGGGCCGGTGAAGCTTCCCCCGGAAGTGGCCAGGTCGGCATGGCTTGGCGTGTTCTAGGGCATACCCCTGACAGGTCGACGTCCGGTCGCCAACCAGGCGGACGTCGTGTCCAAGTGAGCGGCATGGAGTCCGCTCGCCCGGGAGGCCCTTTGCACACGAAGGACCGTACATACAGTGCGGCCGACGCGGAGGGCCGGCGCTCGGCCCGCGCAAGGTGGCCGGAGCCCGGCCCGTCCTCTCCCATTGGGATGCTCCGCGACGCCGTCGCACCCCAACCTCGTCCGAGGGGGTACGTCCTTCCGTGGTGACCAGCACAAAGCGCCGCATGCCCGACAGGCGCACCTATGTTCTCGACACCAGCGTCCTGCTGGCCGATCCGAACGCCATGGCCCGCTTCGACGAGCACGAAGTCGTGCTCCCGATCGTCGTGGTCACGGAACTGGAGGCCAAACGGCACCACCCCGAACTCGGGTACTTCGCCCGGCAGGCACTGCGCCTGCTGGACGACTTCCGGGTCCGGTACGGCCGGCTGGATGCCCCGATCCCTCTCGGGGATCTGGGCGGGACGCTGCGCGTCGAACTCAACCACTCCGATCCCGGCGTCCTTCCCGCCGGCTACCGGTTGGGGGACAACGACTCACGGATTCTCGCGGTCGCACGCAATCTCCAGGCCGAGGGGTACGACGTCACGGTCGTCTCCAAGGACCTGCCCCTGCGCATCAAGGCCTCGTCGGTCGGCCTCCTCGCCGAGGAGTACCGGGCGGAACTCGCCATCACCGACTCCGGCTGGACCGGAATGTCCGAGCTGTCGCTCCCTGCCGAACAGGTGGACCTGCTCTTCACCGAGGAGACCCTCTACGTCCCCGAGGCCGCCGAGCTGCCCGTGCACACGGGACTGGTCCTCCAGTCCGAACGGGGCAAGGCGCTCGGCCGGGTGACACCCGAGGGCAACGTCCGGCTCGTCCGGGGCGACCGGGAGGCCTTCGGCATCCACGGCCGCAGCGCCGAGCAGCGCATCGCCCTGGACCTGCTCCTGGACCAGGACGTCGGCATCGTGTCGCTCGGCGGCCGGGCCGGCACCGGAAAGTCGGCGCTGGCGCTCTGCGCGGGCCTCGAAGCGGTGCTGGAGCGCGGACAGCACAAGAAGGTGATGGTCTTCCGTCCGCTGTACGCGGTCGGCGGGCAGGAGCTCGGCTATCTCCCCGGCAGCGAGGCCGAGAAGATGAGCCCCTGGGCCCAGGCCGTCTTCGACACCCTGTCGGCCGTCTCCGGCCGCGAGGTGATCGAGGAGGTGCTGGGGCGCGGCATGCTGGAGATCCTGCCGCTCACCCACATCAGGGGCCGCTCGCTCCACGACGCCTTCGTGATCGTCGACGAGGCGCAGTCGCTCGAACGGAACGTCCTGCTGACCGTGTTGTCCAGAATCGGGGCAAATTCCCGAGTGGTGCTCACGCATGACGTGGCCCAGCGGGACAACCTGCGGGTCGGCCGGTACGACGGAGTGGTCGCCGTGGTCGAGAAGCTGAAGGGTCATCCGCTCTTCGCGCATGTGACGCTCACGCGTTCGGAGCGTTCCCGTATCGCCGCACTGGTGACCGAAATGCTGGAGGAAGGCCAGATCTGATACGGCTTGTGACAGTTGATGCCGCCCGGCGAGCCAGAGAGCTTAGCCGGGCGGCATCGTGTTGCGGCACCATTTCCATGATTCACCTGCTCCAAACGAGGTGTGAGCTTTCACACGCAACAGAGAATTGCCTCCCGGCGTCCCGTTCCGGCAGAGTCTTGCTTCCGTCAGGCCCCGCATACGGCACACCGGCACCTCCAGAGGCGCCACGCACCACACAACTCAACAACCGCCGTCCGTATGCCGCCCGCGAGCACCACGCGGCGCTCCCTCCGGGGAGTGCCCACCGGGCCCGTGCCTCCCGTGACCCAAGCAGTAGGGAGGCCAGTGTCCAGGGGCACGATTGCGCCCGCGAGGTCACCTAAGCGGGCGATGCTGGAAGGACACCGTGTGAGCCGGATCTCGGTCCGGGGGTTCGCCGTGGCATCAGCCACTGCCGTAACCACCGTTGGCGCCGTCGTAGGCGTTGCAGCAGGCAGCACTCCCGCTGCCGATGACAACAACTTCGAGGCGACCGCAGCCGACACCACGCTGCTCGCAGACATCCCCGCGGGCCAGCAGGCCCAGGTGCAGACCGCGTCGCTGACGCAGCAGGCCGACGCCCAGGCGTCCGCCGCGGACGCGTCGGCGAAGAAGTCTGCCGAGGAATCAGCTCGTGTGCAGGCCGCCAAGGACGCCAAGTCCAAGAAGGCGGCGGCCGAGGACAAGCTGGCCAAGGAACGCCAGGAGAAGGCGGAGCGCGCCGAGCGCGCCAGCCGCTCCGAGGTCCGCAGCGCCTCCGCGTTCGCGACGCAGGGCTCGTACAGCGTGGCCGAGGTCCAGGCGATGGCTCGCCAGATGATCCCCGGCGACCAGTTCCAGTGCTTCAGCAACATCGTGAACCACGAGTCGAGCTGGAACTACCGGGCGAGCAACCCGTCCTCCGGCGCCTACGGCCTCGTCCAGGCGCTGCCCGGCTCGAAGATGGCCTCCGCCGGTGCCGACTGGCAGACCAACCCGGCCACCCAGATCAAGTGGGGCCTGAACTACATGGACAGCCGCTACGGCAGCCCGTGCGGTGCCTGGTCCTTCTGGCAGGCCAACCACTGGTACTAGAACCTTCAGAGGTTCGGATCTCAACCTCCCGGAGCCCCTCACCGTCCTACGGTGGGGGGCTTCGCGCGTGTACGGTCGGGCGGAACCGTTTCCCGGGGGAGCGGTGGGGAGAACGGACGGGGGTAGAGGAACCGTTATGTCGAAACTGCCGGGGTGGCTCGGACAACTGGGTGGCGAACTGACCAGGCTGGGAGAGCGCCTGGACGAACGACGGGCCGAGTCGGAGGCCGAGGACGACGCGGCCGCGCACGAGGTGTCGCCGGAGACGGCCGCGCCGAGGGCGAGGACCGGGAAGGCCGCCGCCGAGGCCGACCACGTGCCGCCACCGCCCGCGTACGCGCCCTCCGTCTCCGCACGCCCCGACCCGGTCGCTGCCATCCCCTGGGGGATGCGGGTCGCGGCCGAGGCGGGCTGGCGCCTGCTGGTGCTCGCAGGCACCCTCTGGGTGCTCATGCGGGTCATCAGCGCGGTGCAGCTGGTGGTGCTGGCGTTCGTCGCCGCGCTCCTCGTCACCGCGATGCTCCAGCCGACCGTCGCCCGCCTCAAGCGCTACGGGCTGCCGCGCGGGCTGGCCACAGCCGTCACCGCGATCCTGGGCTTCGTCATCATGGGCCTGGTCGGCTGGTTCGTGGTCTGGCAGGTCATGGACAACATCGACACCCTCTCCGACAAGGTGCGGACGGGTATCGACGACCTGAAGAACTGGCTGCTGGACAGCCCGTTCCACGTGACCGACAAACAGATCAACGACATAGCGAAGAACCTCAGCGACACCGTCGGCACCAACACCGAGGCCATCACCTCCGCCGGACTGCAGGGCGTCACCGTCATGGTGGAGCTGCTCACCGGGATGCTGCTGGCGATGTTCTCCACGCTCTTCCTGCTGTACGACGGCAAGCGCATCTGGCACTGGGTGCTCAAGCTCGTCCCCGCGCAGGCCCGGCCGGGTGTCGCGGGCGCCGGCCCCCGGGCCTGGCGGACGCTGACCGCCTATGTGCGCGGCACGGTGATAGTCGCCCTGATCGACGCCATCTTCATCGGCCTCGGCATCTTCTTCCTCGATGTGCCGATGGCCGTGCCGCTGGCCGTCTTCATCTTCCTGTTCGCCTTCATCCCGCTCGTCGGAGCCGTGGTCTCCGGGGCGCTGGCGGTGGTCGTCGCCCTCGTCACCCAGGGCGTGTTCACGGCGCTGATGGTGCTGGCCGTGGTGCTCGCGGTGCAGCAGATCGAGGGCCACATCCTGCAGCCGTTCATCCTGGGCCGCGCGGTGCGGGTGCATCCGCTGGCCGTGGTGCTCTCGGTCGCCGCCGGCGGCATGATCGCCGGCATCGGGGGCGCCGTCGTCGCGGTTCCGCTGGTCGCGGTGACCAACACGGTGGTCGGCTATCTGCGGACGTACGGGCAGGAGGAGTCCCGCCGCCACTCGCCACCGCCGCACGGCTCGACGTCACTGGACGCGGCCCCCACGCCGGCCCCCGGCGCGCCGCCGGAGGACGTCGACGACGGTGGCGAGGAGGAGCCCGCGGCCGACACGGTCACGGTCGCGCCGAAGGCGCCCTGACCGGGCACACGGGCCAGGACGCAAGAAGGGCCCCTCGGACGGTCGGTCGTCCGGGGGGCCCTTCTCGTATGCGGGGTACTACTCGGCGAGGACGGCCTCGGCTTCGAGGGTCACGCCGACCGCCTGGATCACCGAGGCGATCTTGACGGCTTCCTGGACGGTCTCACGGTCCACGCCGGCCTTGCGCAGCACCTGCTCGTGGGAGTCCAGGCACTGGCCGCAGCCGTTGATCGCGGAGACGGCGAGCGACCACAGCTCGAAGTCGACCTTCTCCACGCCCGGCTTGCCGATCACGTTCATCCGCAGACCGGCCCGGAGGTTGCCGTACTCGGGGTCCGACAGCAGGTGCCGGGTCCGGTAGAACACGTTGTTCATCGCCATGATGGCGGCGGCCGACTTCGCGGCGGTGTACGCCTCCGCGGAGAGGGCGGCCTTCGCCTCCGGCTCCAGCTCGCGCAGCACCTTCGGCGAGCGCGAGGCGATCGCGCAGGCGAGGACGGTGCCCCACAGCTGCTGCTGCGGGAGCTCGCTGTTGCCGATGACCGAACCGAGGTTCAGCTTCAGGTCCTTGGCGAAGTCCGGTATGGCGGCCTTCAGTTCGTCGAGTGCCATGTCCGTCTCAGCTCACTCACCCGAGAGGAGCGCGACCGGGTCCAGGGTGTTCTCGCCCTTGGTCCAGTTGCAGGGGCACAGCTCGTCGGTCTGCAGGGCGTCGAGCACCCGCAGGACCTCCTTGGGGTTACGGCCCACGGAACCGGCGGTCACCATCGTGAACTGGATCTCGTTGTTCTGGTCGACGATGAAGACGGCGCGCTGGGCGAAGCCGTCCTCGCCCTCGATGCCGAGGTCACGCATGAGCTCGTGCTTCGAGTCGGCCAGCATCGGGAAGGGCAGGTCGGTCAGGTCCGGGTGGTCCTTGCGCCAGGCGTGGTGCACGAACTCGGAGTCACCGGAGAAGCCGAGGATCTGGGCGTCACGGTCGGCGAACTCCTCGTTCAGCTTGCCGAACGCGGCGATCTCGGTGGGGCAGACGAAAGTGAAGTCCTTGGGCCACGCGAAGACGATCTTCCACTGACCCTCGTAGGTCTTGTGGTTGATCTGCTCGAACTCCTTGCCGCTCTCCAGCGAAACACAAGCAGTCAGGTCGAACTCGGGGAACTTGTCACCGACAGTGAGCACGCGCTCTCCTTGCAGCGTAGGAATTCCCTTTTTGGGGGAGTTCCTGAGGGTTGGACGTGTTCCACCTTGGCACAGAGTGCATTGATCGCGGAAATAGCTACACTCGGTCGTGATGATCGGAGGTGCCTATCAGTGGCCCAGAGTAATCAGGGCATCCGGCCCAAACAGCCCAGCCTCTCGCAGCTGCGCGCCTTCGCGGCCGTGGCGGAGTATCTGCACTTCCGGGACGCTGCGGCCGCAATCGGGATGAGTCAGCCCGCGCTCTCCGGAGCCGTGTCCGCGCTGGAAGAGGCACTGGGTGTCCAGCTCATCGAGCGTACGACGCGCAAGGTGCTGCTCTCGCCCGCGGGGGAGCGGCTCGCGGTGCGGGCGCGGGCCGTCCTGCATTCCGTCGGGGAACTGATGGAGGAGGCCGAGGCGGTCCGCGCGCCCTTCACCGGGGTGCTGCGGCTCGGGGTGATTCCGACCGTCGCGCCGTATCTGCTGCCGACCGTGCTGCGGCTGGTCCATGAGCGTTACCCGGACCTCGATCTCCAGGTCCACGAGGAGCAGACCTCCTCGCTGCTGGACGGGCTGGCCGTGGGTCGGCTGGACCTGCTGCTGCTCGCCGTGCCGCTCGGGGTGCCGGGTCTGACGGAACTCCCGCTCTTCGACGAGGACTTCGTGCTGGTCATGGAGCGCGACCACTGGCTCGGCGGGCGGCAGGACATCCCGCGCGAGGCGCTGCGCGAGCTGCCGCTGCTGCTGCTCGACGAGGGCCACTGCCTGCGTGACCAGGCACTCGACATCTGCCGTGAGGCGGGGCGTACGGAGGGCGCGCCGGTCACCACGACCGCGGCCGGGCTCTCCACGCTGGTGCAGCTGGTGGCCGGGGGGCTCGGGGTGACGCTGCTGCCGCGGACGGCGGTGACCGTCGAGACCGCCCGCAACGAGGCGCTGACCACGGGGTACTTCGCGGACCCGGCGCCCGCGCGGCGGGTGGCTCTGGGGATGCGGACCGGGGCGGCCCGGCACGAGGAGTTCGAGGAGTTCGCGGCGGCGCTGCGCGGGGCGATGGAGGCGCTGCCGGTACGCGTGGCGGCGGCCGGCCGGACCTGAACCACGGTCCGGCCGGCCGCCTCGGCCGGGCCGCCTACTCGCTGCGCAGCCCGTCGGGGCGCATCAGGCGCCACAGCACGGGCAGCGAGAGCAGGGTGACCAGGAGGATGAGGGCCGCGCCCGCGCCGGCCAGGGGCAGGAAGAGGAACCAGCCGGACACCTCCTTGCCGACCATCCAGCACAGGGTGGCGCCGAGGGCGAGGCCGCCGGCCACCGCCACCGCGAGCCCGATGACCACCGGGATCGCCGTCTGCCACAGCACCGACCAGCCGAGCGTGACGCGCCGGGTCCCGAAGGCGACCAGGACCGACAGCAGGCGCTTGCGTTCCCGCAGTTGCTCCAGCTGGGAGACGAGCATGGACGCGGCGATCAGCAACAGGGTGGCGGTCGCGCCGACCTGGAGACCGGTCTGGATGCTCGCGTACTGCCGGTCGCGCTCGACCGAGTTCAGTGTGACCAGGCGCATGCCGGGGTCGAGCCGGGCCGCCGTGTTGCGTACGTACTCGGCGGCGTCCGGAACGCTTTCGTCGATGCGGATCTGCGCGATGGTCTGGGCCCCGGGCAGGGTCCGCGCGTCGATCGCTCCGGGCGTGACGAGGATGCCCGAGCGCTCCTCGCCGTACGGATCGTTCCGGCCCGCGACGGTGCGGGAGTCGGCCGGCAGTGTCCACTGCACCGGTTTGCCGCTGCCGTAGCTGTCGAACTCGATCACCTTGCCCTTGCGGGCGGTCCGGTCGACCCAGCCGGCCTGCTCCTTGTCCTTCGGGTGGGCGACGAAGGTGTCGCCGTCCCGGCAGGACGTGATCCGGGCGATCTCGCGCAGGGTCGCGCAGTCACCGACGGTGAACGAGGTGGTGGGCTGGATCTCCTCGTCGGCGTACTTTCCCGGCTTGGTCGCGTAGGCCTCGACGGTCCCGATGACCTGGGTGACGCCCCGGGTGGCGCGGAACTCCTTGATCGAGTGCAGGGCGGCGTCGCCCCGGACGATCTCGGAGGCGGCGTAGAACTGGGCGCGGGACGGGTCCTGGCCGGTGATCTTGTTGAAGTCGTCGTTCATCGCGGCGAACAGCATCTGCAGGGCCACCGCGCCGGCCACGGCGACGGTGACGCCGCTGACCGCGCGGGAGGCTGCCCCGCTGTTCAGCTGGAGCCGGCGGGTCGCGAGCTGCCAGGGGACCGGGCCGCCGCGCAGCCGGCCGACGCAGGCCTCGACCAGCCAGGGCAGGAGCAGGGCCAGTCCGACGAGGACGAGTACCGCGCCCGCGGCGATCGGATACGGGTTGACGACGCTGTACTGGTCGATCTTGCCGCTGAGCACGAAGACCGCGAGGCCGGCGGCAGGCAGCAGCAGGCGCCACCAGAGCCGGCGCCGCCGGTTGCGTCCGTTGCGGACGACGCCGAGCGGCTCGATGACCACGGAGCGCATCGCGGCCAGGGTGACGAGCACGGCGGTGAGCGGAACGGCGAGGACGATCAGTACGGCCAGCCGGGCGTCGGGGGCCAGGTCGGAGGGGAAGGCGCTGACGTCCCAGACCTCGACGCGGCCGACGAACCGACGGCCCACGAGGAACATGACCAAGCCGATGACGAGGCCGAGCACCGAGCCGAAGAGTGCCTCGCCGGCCGCGATCCGGCGGGTCATCCGGATGTCCGTGCCGACCAGGCGCAGGGCGGCGAGCCGGCGGTCGCGGCGGTCGCCGCCGAAGCGCACGGCGGTGGCGATGAAGATGGCCACGGGGGCCAGGAGCACCACGCAGACCATGATGATCAGTACGAGGAGTATCGGTGGCATCGGGTCGGCCGGGCCGGGCTCGCCGTAGCCGGCGATGCGATGGCCGCCCGTCGCTCCGGTCAGGGTGTCGCTGCTGGCGTAGAACCACAGTTCGCCGGGTGAGCGCAGCCCCGGTTGCGTGATCGTGCCGGTCACCTTGTACGGCAGCCGCTCCCTGAGCAGTTCGTTGCCGGGGGAGTCCAGGAGATCCCGGAGGGCGGGGGAGACCACCATCTCGCCGGGGGCCGGGAAGGCCGCGACGCCCGGGGGGACGACCGGGTGGCCGCCGTCCGCGCGCATCAGGAAGCCGGTGATGGTGCGGTCGTGGAACTCGGTGCTCGCCTCGATCCGCAGGACCGTGCTGTCCGACTTCTCGGCCTGCGCGTCGGGCGACTCGGAGATCTTCGTCTCGGAGCGGGCCTGGTCACGGGCCGACCGCTCGTCGAGCATGTGCGGTACGGAGGCTGCGGTGAGCAGCAGCGCCACACCCAGGCCGACGCCGATGGCGGTGAGCAGGGTACGGATCCAGCCTTCGCGGCCGCCGCCGGCGGCGAACCGGATGCCGAGGCCGAGGTCGCGCAGCCAGGAGGCGGCGCGGGACGGGGGTTCGGGCGGGTGCGCCGGGCCGGCGGGGGTCCGCTTCTGGTCGAGCAGGGTCATACGGCGTGCTCCAGGTCGCGGGCCCGGCCGTCGCGGACGGTGATGTCGCGGTCGGAGTAGGCGGCGACGCGGGCCTCGTGGGTCACGAGCACCACGGCGACGTTGGAGGAGCGGGCGGCGTCGGTGAGCAGTCGCATGACGCGTTCGCCGTTGAGCGAGTCCAGGGCGCCGGTCGGCTCGTCGGCGAAGATCACCTTCGGGGACGCGGCCAGGGCGCGGGCCACGGCGACGCGCTGGCCCTGGCCTCCGGACACCTCGCCGGGGCGCTTGGCGCCGATGTCCTCGACCTCCAGTCGCTCCATCCACTCCAGGGCGGTGCGTTCGGCGGCCTTGCGGCGGGTGCCGTTCAGCCGCATCGGCAGGGCGACGTTCTCCACGCAGGTCAGCTCCGGGACGAGCTGGCCGAACTGGAACACGAAGCCGAACTCGCTGCGGCGCAGGGCGCTGCGCTCGGCGTCGGACATCGTGGAGAGCTCGCGTCCGGCGTAGGTGATGCTGCCGGAGTCCGGGGTGATGATGCCGGCGAGGCAGTGCAGCAGGGTGGACTTGCCGGAGCCGGAGGGACCCATCACGGCGACGACCTCGCCGGAGTGGACGGAGAACGAGGCGCCGTCGAGTGCGGGGGTCGACCCGTAGGTCTTGCGCAGATCGTGGGCGGCGAGCAGGGAGCCGGCGGGAATCACGGGGCCACCACCTTCGCGAGCTGGCCGAGTCGCGCGGCGGTGAGTTCCAGCCAGCGCAGATCGGCTTCGAGATGGAACAGGGCATGGTCACAGATCAGCTGGTCGGCGAGGTCGCCCTGCCGCTTGCGATCGGTGAGGATGCGCATCATGCGCAGGTGCTCGGAACGCTGGGTGTCCAGCACGTCGGCGGCGCTGCGGCCGGTGAGCATGGCCAGCACGACCTTGGTGTACAGGGTCGACTGGAGGTACGGCTCCGGCTTCTCGGGCTGCGCGAGCCAGGTGGCGACGTCGGTGATCCCGGCGTCGGTGATGGCGTAGCGCTTGCGTTCCGGACCGCCGTCGGTCTCCACGCCGTCGACCTCGACGAGGCCGTTCTTGAGGAGGCGGGACATCGTCGAGTAGACCTGTCCGTAGTGCAGGGGACGGTCGTGCCCGAACTTCTCGTCGAAGGCCCGCTTGAGGTCGTAGCCGTGGCGGGGACCGGACTCCAGGAGTCCGAGCAGGGTGTGGCCGATAGACATGCCGATGACTGTACACGGCGTGTATACCTGGTGTGTATACCGGCCGCCGGGGCCATGGGTCGGTGGCCGGGGCTGCGGTGGGCCCCCGGCGGGTCACTCCGCCTCCGGCGCCTCCGGTGCCTGAGCCGTCTTCGGCGGGCGCCCCCGGCGCGGGATCGGGGCAGCGCCGCCGGGCAGCCGGCCCGCCTCGGCGAGGGCCCGCCGCAGCAGGAACTCGATCTGCGCGTTCGCGCTGCGCAGCTCGTCCGAGGCCCAGCGTGCCAGTGCGTCGTACACGGCCGGGTCCAGCCGCAGCAGCATTTGCTTGCGCTGCTGCGGCCCGGACTGCGGCGCTCGGCGCCGCGGGGTCTGATCCGTCACTGGTAGAGCGTGCCCGTGTTGAGGACCGGCTGTGCCGCCCGGTCACCGCACAGCACCACCATCAGATTGCTGACCATGGCGGCCTTCCGCTCGGAGTCGAGCTCGACGATGTCCTGCTCGGCGATCCGGGTCAGTGCCATCTCGACCATGCCGACCGCGCCTTCGACGATCTGCTGCCGGGCCGCGACCACCGCGCCGGCCTGCTGGCGCTGGAGCATCGCGGAGGCGATCTCGGGGGCGTACGCGAGATGGCTGAAGCGGGACTCGATGATCCGTACGCCCGCCGCCTGGACCCGTGCGGTGAGCTCCACGGCGAGCTTCTCGGTGATCTCCTCGGCGTTGCCGCGGAGCGAGAGACCGCCCTCGTCGTGGGCGTCGTACGGGTACTCGATCGCGATGTGCCGCACCGCGGCCTCGGTCTGGGTGGCGACGAACTCCAGGAAGTCATCGACCTCGAAGAGCGCCTGCGCGGTGTCCTCGACCTTCCAGACGACGATCGCGGCGAGCTCGATCGGGTTGCCGTAGGCGTCGTTGACCTTGAGGACCGCGGTCTCGTGGTTGCGGACCCGGGTGGAGATCTTGCGGCTGGAGGTCAGCGGGTTGATCCAGCGCAGCCCGTCGGTGCGGATCGTGCCCACGTAGCGGCCGAAGAGCTGGATCACGCGTGCCTCGCCCGGTGCGACCATCTTCACACCGCCCATGCAGAAGAACGAGGCGATGGCGAGCAGGACGCCCAGGATGCACAGCGGGACGCCGAGGCCGTTGTTCCCGTTCGATCCGATGACGCCGCCGAGGATGGCGAGGCCGACGCCGACGACGACCCCGAGAACGGTCAGCAGGAGGCCGAGACCGCCGGCGATGCTGTGCGCCCTGGTCTCGCGGACCTGCGGTTCCGGCATGTCGGGCGCGTCCGGCGTGAGGTCGGTCCGCGGTCCGTCCGTGGCGTGCGGGTTGAGCGGGTCGGTCATGGAATCCCCCGTTTCGACTGGCTAGCCCTGCGCTAGCAATGTGATTACACATTAACGGTTCTCGCAACCCTGCGCACCCCTCATGAGTCGGTTCCCATGGGAACGGGTGCTGATTGTCACGTCCGGAAAAGGCGGGATCGCTCGCTTTTTGTCCCTGCCAACGGTGTTAGCTGGCAGGTCCGAGCTGATCCGGTCGAGCAGAGAAACGGGAGCAACACAGCAATGGGTCGAGCGGATGCGCGACGAGCCCAGCGGCGCGGGCCGCGGCGGGCCGGGAGGAGCGGCGGCATACGCGGACTCTTCACGTGGCGGAAACTACTGGGCACGGCCTTCGCTGTCTGCCTGCTGGGCATGGGCGCCTTCGCCGTGCTCTACCTGATGGTGAGCGTGCCCGAGGGCAACGCCCAGGCCAAGCTGCAGAGCAACATCTACAAGTACTCCGACGGGACCCTGCTGGCCAGGACGGGTGAGGTCAACCGAGAGATCGTGGACCTCGCGCAGGTGCCCAAGGAGGTCCAGATGACCTTCGTCGCCGCCGAGAACAAGTCCTTCTACCAGGACAAGGGCGTCGACTTCAAAGGCACCGCACGCGGCCTGCTGAACACCGTTTCCGGCAAGGGCAAGCAGGGTGGCTCGACCATCACCCAGCAGTACGTCAAGAACTACTACCTCGACCAGGACCAGACGGTCACCCGCAAGCTCAAGGAACTGGTCATCTCGCTGAAGGTGGACCAGAAGCGGAGCAAGCAGGAGATCCTCGCCGGCTACATCAACACCAGCTACTACGGCCGGGGCGCCTACGGCATCCAGGCCGCCGCACAGGCGTACTACGGCAAGGACGCCAAGGACCTGAACGTCGCCCAGGGCGCCTACCTCGCCGCCCTGCTCCAGGCACCCAGCCAGTACGACTGGGCCGTCGCCGGCCCGAAGGGGAAGGCGCTCGTCCAGGAGCGCTGGAACTACGTGCTGAACAACATGGTCGAGGAGGAGTGGCTGGACGCCGGCAAGCGCCAGGGCCTGAAGTTCCCGGTCCCGCAGGACCCCAAGCCGCTGAACGGGGTCGCGGGGCAGAAGGGCTACATCGTCGAGGCGGCCCGCAAGGCGGTGCTGGAGGAGACGGGCCTCAGCAGCGACCAGTTCGACCTCGGCGGCTGGACGATCACCGTCAACATCGACAAGAAGAAGCAGCAGCAGCTGGAGAAGTCGGTCGAGACGAAGCTGATCGACAACCTGGACACGAAGAAGCGCAAGCTCGACCAGGACATCCAGGCAGGCGCCGTCTCCGTGGACCCGAAGACCGGTGCGGTGGTCGCGCTGTACGGCGGACGCGGCCAGAACGAGCACTGGACGTCCAACGCCACCCGGCCCGACTACCAGCCCGCCTCCACCTTCAAGCCGGTCATCCTCGCCGCCGCCCTCGATGAGGAGTCGGTGACGCAGGAAGGCCGGGAGATCACCGCCAGCACCCGCTACGACGGCACCAGCAAGCGGCCCGTCGAGGGCAGCGACATCGCGTTCAATCCGGAGAACGAGGACGACCACGACTACGGCTCGGTCACCGTCCAGACCGCGATGAACAAGTCCATCAACTCCGTCTTCGCGCAGATGGGCGTGGACGTCGGCATGGACGAGGTGATGCAGACCGCCGGCAAGCTCGGCATGGACGTGAAGGGTCTGGAGGCGGTGCCCGCGCAGACGCTCGGCTCCATGGGGGCGAGCCCCATGGCCATGGCCGGCGTCTACGCCACGTTCGACAACCACGGCAGGAAGGTCACCCCCCAGATCGTGAAGTCGGCCGTGCACCAGGGTGAGGACCCGGTGCGGATGCCCGACGCGATCGGCGGCCAGGCGATCAGCCGCCAGGCCGCGGACTCCGTGACCTCTGTGCTGACCGGCGTGGTCGACGACGGTACGGCCCAGGGCTCGGTGCGCAACGCCGAGGGCCTGGCCGACCAGGACATCGCGGGCAAGACCGGTACGTCCGACGACAACAAGTCGGCCTGGTTCACCGGCTTCACCCCCGACCTCGTCACCTCGGTCGGCCTCTTCGGCGAAGCCGCCTACCCCCGCACCGACGACGACGGCAAGAAGGTCCACAAGGGCGCGCAGGTGACCCTGAAGGGCGCCGGCGGCGGCGGACGCGTCAACGGTGGCGGCTTCCCGGCCGAGATCTGGGCGGACTACACCGCGAAGGCCATGGGCGAGCCGAGCGAGTTCGAGCTCGACACCGACATGGGCGCCGCGATCGCCCCGCCGCCGGACACCAGCTCCCCGAGCCCGACCACCTCGCCCTCCGAAGAGGCCTCGCCCTCCGACGAGCCGACCACCGAGGCGCCCGCGACCACACCTCCCGCGACGACCGAGCCGCCGGAGACCACCCCGCCGGCCACCCCGACCGGCGACCCGACGACGACGCCGCCCACCGACCCGGCGACCGAGCCGGGCCCGTCGGACAGCGCCGGACTCCCGCTCGACCCGGGCGGCAACAACCGGCCGGGCAACGACAACGCCGCGACACGCTGACGCCGCAGCTCACAGCGACGGGCGGTGTGCGAGGAAGCTTCCTCGCACACCGCCCGTCGCCGCGTTCCGGGACCGCGGGGCCCGTGACTCAGCCGCCGTCGACCTTCTTCGCCACCCGGTCGCCGAGGTCCTTGTCCACGTTGCGCCAGTACTGCAGCGCCCGGTCCAGGACCGGGCGGCTCACACCGTCCAGCAGATGGCCGGAAATGTTCGACACCAGCCGTTCGCGTGCCGCGTCGTCGAGGACCGTGCGCACGAGCGTGCCCGCCTGGCCCCAGTCGTCGTCGTCCCGGCGCAGGGTGTACGCCTGGTGCACCATCTCGCCCGCCGTGGCCCAGCCGGCCGGTTCGCCGAAGCGCGCGGTGTCCGCCTCCGGACCGCCGTACGAGTTCGGGGCGTAGACGGCACCCGTGCGCGACGGCTCGTACCGCATGGGGCCGTCCTTGGAGTACGAGTTGCGCGAGAAGCGCGGCCGGTTCGGCGGCAGCTGCGCGTAGTTCGGGCCGATCCGGTACCGGTGGGTGTCCGGGTACGAGAACAGCCGGCCCAGCAGCATCTTGTCGGGCGACGGACCGATGCCGGGCACCAGGTTCGACGGCTCGAAGGACGCCTGCTCGATGTGGACGAAGAAGTCCTCGGGGTTCTCGTTCAGCGTCATCCGGCCGACCTCGGTCAGCGGATAGTCGCCGTGCGGCCACACCTTCGTCAGGTCGAACGGGTTGAACCGGTAGTCCGGGGCATCGTCGAACGGCATGATCTGGACGGACAGCGTCCAGCTCGGGTGGTCGCCGCGCTTGATCGACTCGAACAGGTCGCGGCGGTGGACGTCACCGTCCGTGCCGGCCATCGCGTCGGCCTCGTCCTGGGTGTAGAACTCGATGCCCTGGTCGGTCCTGAAGTGGTACTTCACCCAGAACCGCTCGCCGCCCGCGTTGACCCACATGTAGGTGTGCGAGCTGAAGCCGTCCATGTTGCGGTACGTCTTCGGGATGCCCCGGTCGCCCATCAGCCACGTCACCTGGTGCGCGGACTCGGGGGACAGGGTCCAGAAGTCCCACTGCATGTCGTGGTCGCGGACCCCGCTGTCGGGCCTGCGCTTCTGCGAGCGGATGAAGTCCTGGAACTTCATCGGGTCCCGTACGAAGAAGACCGGCGTGTTGTTGCCGACCATGTCGTAGTTGCCGTGCTCGGTGTAGAACTTCAGCGCGAAGCCGCGGGGGTCGCGCCAGGTGTCGGGGGAGCCCTGTTCACCGGCGACCGTGGAGAAGCGGGCGAGCATGGCGGTCTGCTTGCCCGGTTGGAAGAGGTCGGCCTTGGTGAACTGACTGACGTCGTTGGTCACCTGGAAGATGCCGTACGCGCCCGAGCCCTTGGCGTGGACCACGCGTTCGGGGACCCGTTCACGGTTGAACTGGGCCATCTTCTCGATGAGGTAGTGGTCCTGGAGCAGGATCGGTCCGTCGGTACCGACGGTGAGCGAATGTTCGTCGCTCTCCACCGGGATCCCGGCGTTGTTCGTGGTGTAAGGGGCGTTCTTGGTCCTCGGTTCCTCGGTCACGAGCGTCCTCCCGTCGGTGGGGGGTTTCGGTCAGGTCGCTTCGTACACGACTGAAGTCAACTCCGCGGGAGGAAGGTCGGCAACATTTGGACACCCTCGGTGACCAGGGCTTCGGCGGCCCCGGTCACTGGCCCCGGGTGGGCATCTCGAACCAGACCACCTTGCCGGTCGACAGACGCGTCGCGCCCCACCGCCGGGCCAGCCGGTTCACCAGGAACAGACCGCGGCCGCCCTCGTCCATGTCCCGCGCCCGGCGCTGCCGGGGCAGCTGCGGGGCGTCGTCGCCGACCTCGCACCGCAGGATGTCGGTCCGCAGCAGCCGCAGGGTCACCGGCCGCTCCGCATACCGCACGGCATTGGTCACCACCTCGCTGACCAGGAGCTCCACCGAGTCCGCGATGTCGTCGAGCCCCCATCGGCTGAGCGCCCGGCGGGCCAGCCTGCGGGCCTTGCCCGGGGCGGAGTCCTCCGGTTCCAGGGACCAGTACGCCACGTCGCTCGGCGCGATCCCGTCGAAGCGGGCGGCGAGCAGCGCGATGTCGTCGTCCCGGTCGCCCGGGCCGAGCATGTCCAGCACGTCGTCGCAGAGGGCCTCCAGCGGCGGCGAGTGGTCCGGGCCGGTCAGCCGGGCCGTGGCGGCGAGCCGCTCGCGCAGCTGCTCGATGCCCGTCCAGACGTCCCGCAGCCGCGACTCGACCAGTCCGTCGGTGTAGAGGAGCAGGGTGGCGCCCGCGGGCGCGTCCAGCTCGACGGCCTCGAAGTCCACGCCGCCGACACCGATCGGGGCGCCCGGCGGCACCTTCAGCACCTCGGCGCGGCCGCCGAGGTGGAGCAGGACGGGCGGCGGGTGGCCGGCGTTGGCGATGGTGATGCGGTGCGCGACGGGGTCGTACACCGCGTAGAGGCAGGTCGCCATGCGGTCGCTGCCGAGCCGCTGGGCCTGCTCGTCGAGGTGGTGCAGGACCTCCTGCGGGGGCAGGTCGAGGCCGGCGAGGGTCTGGGCGGTGGTGCGCAGCTGGCCCATGATCGCCGCGGAGGTCATCGAGTGGCCCATGACATCGCCGACGACCAGGGCGACCCGGCTGCCGGGCAGCGGGATCGCGTCGTACCAGTCGCCGCCGACGCGGGCGGTCTCGGCGGCGGGGAGGTAGCGGGAGGCGAGCCGGACGCCGGTGGGCTGGGGAAGCGAGTCGGGCAGCATGGTGCGCTGGAGCTCGTCGGCGATGTACGCCTCGCGGCCGTACAGCACGGCCTTGTCGATGCCGAGCGCGGTGTGCGTCGCCAGCTGGGCCGCGACCAGCAGGTCGTTGGCCTCGAACGGCGGGCGTTCGGTGCCGCGCAGGAACACCGCCGCGCCGATCACCCGGCGCCGGCCGCGCAGCGGGGCGAGGATCGCCCGGTGGCCGGACGGCACCACGCGGTCCGCGCCGAGCAGCTCGGGCAGCGCGACCCGGGCCGCGGCGGAGTCGCCGAACACCGGACGCACGCCGCGCAGCACCTCGGCCAGCGCGCCGCCGGCCAGGACCTCGCACAGCTCGGAGGCGGGCGTCAGATCGGCCTGTGGGTCCACGGTGGGCAGCCGCAGCCGCTCGGTCTCCGACAGGCTCTCGGTGTCCTCGTCGCTCAGCCGCAGCCGGTCGGACCGGCGCAGCCGCAGCACGAACGGGTTGACGGGCCGCTCGTCGCCGACCGGCAGCGGGTCGCGGAGGTAGACGAGTATGGCGTCGGAGAACGTCGGCACGCTGGCCCGGCAGAGCCCCAGCACGATCTCGTCCAGGTCTATCCCGCGGGCGATCCGCCTCGTCGCGGCCCCGACGAAGCGCAGCCGGTCGCCCTCACGACGGGACGACGCCTGCGGGTCGAGGCCTGTCGCGGGGCCCGTACCGGCCGGGCCCTGGGCCGGTGCCGGGATCGCCGCGGTGGCGGGGACAGGCGCCGACGCGGCGTCACGCTGCCGCGGCCGGGTGCGTTCCTGCGACCGGGCGGCGAGAGGCTGCCGGCCTTCGTGGGAGGTGGGATGCTCCGTCACGCGTGGGGTTCCGTCCGTCCGGGCCGGTTGTATGAGGCAATCACCTCGTGGAGCGCTACTGTGCCCCGGCATGAGCGGCAATCACAACGGCTGACATCTCGTGCCCCGGAACACGGGGCCGAAACCGGATGTCCGCGCAGGGTGTCGATGACAACGTTTCCGGCGCCGGGGTGGCGGACGGCGAGCACGTCTCCACCCCCTCGTCGTGGCTCATGCGATGCGGACAACTCGTGCGACTCGCACGACTCGTACGACTGATGCGGTTCATGATGTGTGCACGTGTGCGATGACTCGGTGACTTGCGGTCAGGTCGTGTGCCGCGCCCAGCGGTTGGGGCGGAGGCGATCTTCTCGGGACGATCCTACGTTTGCCCCCCTGGGGTGCATCAAGGGTCTCACGACGGCATGGGGGCGGGGGTGCGGTCCCAGTCATCCGGCAGCCGGTCCCAGTCGGCGGGGAGCGCGGGCACCCGCCAGTGCGGATCGGGCCGCCAGTCCTCCCAGCCGTCCCGGAACGGCGCCCCCCACTCACGGATCACCCCGACCGCCGCGCGCCCCGCGGCCAGCACCTGCCGGGCGCCGTCCGGGCTCATCAGGCCGACCCGCTGGGCCTGGGCGAACTCGTCCTCGTCGCGCCAGAGCCAGCTGTGGTCCGGGTAGACCGAGATGTCGAGGAAGTGGTCCTCGGAGTCGATGCCGCCGGCCCACCGGGTCCGCGGTTCCTCCAGGTTCACGTACCAGCTGCGGAACTGCCAGCCCCGGTCCCAGAACAGCCACACGGACCACGGCTCGCCGGCCCGGGCCAGCTTCAGCACCCCGTTGCCCAGCCAGGGCGAGCGGGCGGTGGTGCGCGGGGCGGTGTACCGGGTGGCGAGCGGTTCGGCGTGCACGTCGGTCCCGTCCGCCAGTACCGGCTTCACGCACTCGGTGCCGGGGGCGACCCAGACGGCGAGCAGCTCGTCGGTGTCCTGGACGACGGTGACGGGGCGGCAGATGTGCACGGGGTTCGGGGTCCCGGCGGGCGCGGCGCCGCGGCGCCGCGGTCCGTTGCCGCGGTAGCGCCACAGGATCTGATCACCCGGCGCCCAGCGCTCGGTCTCTCCGGTACCTGTCATGAAGGGATCCTAGTGCCGTGGCAGGCGGCACTGGAGGGACCGGTGGCCGGGGCCGGCGGCCGGCGGCGGCGATTCCGTTCAGGGACGCGTCATGCGCAGCACGTCCAGCGCCTCGTCGAGCTGTTCCACGGTGAGGTCGCCGCGCTCGACGTAACCCGAGTCCAGTACGACCTCACGGATGGTCCTCCGCTCGGCCAGCGACTTCTTGGCGACCTTCGCGGCCTCCTCGTAGCCGATGTACTTGTTCAGCGGGGTGACGACGGACGGCGAGGACTCCGCGTACTCCCTGGCCCGCTCGGCGTCGGCCGTGATCCCGTCGACCGTACGGTCCGCGAGCAGCCGGGAGGCGTTGGACAGGAGCCGGACGGACTCCAGCAGGTTCTTCGCGATGACCGGCAGCATGACGTTCAGCTCGAAGTTGCCGGCGGCGCCCGCGACGGCCACCGTCGTGTCGTTCCCCGTCACCTGGGCGGCGACCATCAGCACGGCCTCGGGAATGACCGGATTCACCTTGCCCGGCATGATCGAGGAGCCGGGCTGGAGGTCGGGGAGGCTGATCTCGGCCAGGCCGGTGCGCGGCCCCGATGCCATCCAGCGCAGATCGTTGGAGATCTTGGTGAGGGAGACCGCGATCGTGCGGAGCTGGCCGGAGGTCTCGACGAGGCCGTCCCGCGCGCCCTGCGCCTCGAAGTGGTTCCGGGCCTCGGTGAGCGGCAGCCCGGTCACCCGCGCGACCTCCGCGATGACGGCGGCGGAGAAGCCGGGCGGGGTGTTGATGCCGGTGCCGACGGCCGTGCCGCCCAGCGGCAGTTCGGCGAGGCGGGGGAGCGAGGCGCGCAGCCGCTCGATGCCGTAGCGGATCTGTGCCGCGTATCCGCCGAACTCCTGGCCCAGGGTGACGGGGGTGGCGTCCATCAGATGCGTACGCCCCGACTTCACCACGTCCGCGAACTCGGCGGACTTGAGCTCCAGCGCGACCGCCAGATGGGCCAGCGCCGGGATCAGTTCGCGAGTCACCGCGTCGGCCGCGGCGATGTGGATCGAGGACGGGAAGACGTCGTTGGAGGACTGCGAGGCGTTGACGTGGTCGTTGGGGTGGACCGCGCGTCCGAGACGCTCGGTGGCGAGCGTGGCCAGGACCTCGTTGGTGTTCATGTTCGAGGAGGTACCGGAGCCCGTCTGGAAGACGTCGACGGGGAAGTGCGCGTCCCAGCGCCCCTCGGCGACCTCCGCCGCGGCGGACTGGATGGCCTCGGCGATCTCCGGGTCGAGCACCTTCAGTTCGGCGTTCACCTTGGCGGCGGCGGCCTTGACGCGGGCGAGGGCCGCGATGTGCGCCCGCTCCAGGCGCTGTCCCGAGACCGGGAAGTTCTCCACGGCGCGCTGGGTCTGGGCCCGCCACTTCGCGTCGGCGGGCACCCGTACCTCGCCCATCGAGTCGTGCTCGACGCGGTAGTCCTTGCCGGATTCCTCGGCCATGGTGATCCAACCTCCTCGTAGGGCCGCCCGGGACGTGGTGGGCGGACCGAAAAAGATGAGCATTTCTCTTGTTCCATGTATTCCCAAGTTGTCTACCGACCAGTAAATACCGGGGGTAACAACAACCTCGGGAGGCGCAATGAGACGTACCGGACACCGGATCCGATGTACGGTCGCGGCCGTCGCGGCCATGGCGGCGGCGTTGGGCGGCATGACCGCCGCGGCCGGCCCGGCGGGTGCTGCCCAGCCCGGTACCAGCACTACCGCATCCACCGCGCTGCCGCCGGAACTGGAGGCCCTGCGCGCCGCAGAGGCCACCCGGCTGTACGGCGACCCGGCCGAGCGCCCGCTCGCCGAACGCAAGACCGGGCTCATCTCGCTCGGCGACAGCGAGATCTCGGGCGAGGGCGTCGGCACGTACGAGGCCGGCACCAACGGCCCCGACAACTGGTGCCACCGCTCACCCGACTCCGCCATCCACCGCACCGGGATCCCGGCGGACGTCACGTACAACGTCTCGTGCTCCGGCGCGTACACCGGAAACATCGTCATCGGCGGCTCGAAGCAGTACGCCGACGAACTCGTCCAGAGCGACAGCCTCGCCATCAAGGCGCGCAACACCCGCATCAAGATGATCGTGCTGGTGGCGGGTGCCAACGACGACCTCCAGTTCGGCCCGGTCATGACGGACTGCGTCACGCGCTGGGTCCTCAGCCAGGGAACCTGCGAGCCCAAGTACGCCGGCGGCTGGCAGGCCCGCGTCGACGGCCTCGTGCCCAAGGTCGAGAAGACCGTGCGCGACCTGCGGACCGTGATGACCGGCGCCGGTTACGCCGACAGCGACTACAAGCTCGTCGTCATGGGCTACCCGAGCCCCATCGGCCCGGACTTCTACGACAACCCGAACTTCCCCGGCAAGCTTCCCGGCGGCTGCGCCGGATACGACTCCGACGCCTCCTGGGGCCGCAACGTCGCCGTGCCCGCCTTCGAACGGGGCATGCGCAAGGTCGCCGCCGACACCGGGGCCGTCTACCTGGACAACTCCCGGCTCTTCCACGGCCACGAGGTGTGCAGCGAGTCCACCTGGGCCCGCGGCCTGTTCATCGACCTCTCGCACTTCCCGCCGGACTCCAACTCCCTCCGGCAGTCCTTCCACCCGAACGCGGCCGGCCACGGCGCCTTCGCCTCCTGCCTCACCCAGATCTACGGCTCCGGCCTGCGCGAGGCGAGCTGCGCCGACCCGGCGAGCACCGGCAAGCCCGTGCTCCAGGCCGTCGCCTGGGACGACGCCTTCAAGCCCCTGCGCGGCGAGGCGACGGGCAGCTGCCTGGACGTCCCCGCCTCGGTCACCCGCAACAACACCGGCGTCACCGGCTGGGAGTGCCACGGCGGGCGCAACCAGGGCTGGTGGTACGACTCCGGCACGAAGAACCTCCGTACGGAACTGAGCCACGACCGCTGCCTGGACGTCCCGGGCGCGAAGTACACGGCGGGCGCGGCCCTCATCCTCTACAACTGCTCGGGCGCGGCCAACCAGCAGTTCGTCCGGCAGTCGGGCACCCTGCGCCCGGCCGCCTCGACCGGGCTCTGCGCGACCCTGGCGGGAGCCCATGACCCGCTGAGGCTGCAGCCCTGCGACGCGAGCGCGCAGCAGCGCTTCGCGTAGTGCCTCGGAGCGTCCGTACGGGGCGGGGCATCCGGCCCCGCCCCGTACCCGCGTTCAGCCCGAGGTCACGAACGCGCCGAGGATCGCCGCCAGGTACCCCGGGTCGTCCGCCCCGCACAGCTCGCGGGCCGAGTGCATCGACAGGCCCGGCACCCCCACGTCGACGGTCGGCACGCCCAGCCGGGCCGCGGTGAGCGGTCCGATGGAGGTACCGCACGGCATCGCGTTGTTGGAGACGAACGGCTGCCACGGCGCCCCCGCCCGCTCGCAGGCCGACGCGAACATCGCGATCCCGGCCGAGTCGGTGGCGTAGCGCTGATTGGCGTTGACCTTGATGGTGGGGCCGCCGTTGGGCAGCGGGCGGTGGTCGGGGTCGTGGCGCTCGGCGTAGTTGGGATGGACCGCGTGCGCCATGTCGGCCGAGACGCAGAAGGCACCGGACAGGGCCCGCGACCAGTCCTCCGGGCTGCCGCCGCGGGCGGTCACCGAACGGCTCAGCACGCGCTCCAGCAGCGGGCTCTGCGCACCCGTGTCCGAACCGCTGCCGACCTCCTCGTGGTCGAAGGCCGCCAGCACGGGGATGTACGAGGGCTCCCCGGCCGCCGCCGCCGCACCCGCGAGCGCCGTCACTCCCGCGTGTACCGACACCAGGTTGTCCAGCCGGGAGGAGACCAGGAACTCCTGTTCCGCGCCCAGGTATCCGGGCGGCTGGATGTCGTGGAGCATCAGGTCCCAGCCGAGCACCTCGTCCGGCTCGGCCTCGGCCGCGGCGGCGACCCTGCGCAGCAGCGCCCCCTCCTCCGCGGCGCCGAGCGACCAGACGGGGGCGAGGTGCCGCTGCCGGTCCAGCGCGAGGCCGTCGTTGACGGAACGGTCCAGATGGATCGCCAGCTGGGGCACGCGCAGCAGCGGTTCGTCGATCTGGACGAGCCGGGAGTCGGTCCGGCCGCCCGGGCCCCGCAGGGCCAGCCGTCCCGAGATGCCCAGGTCGCGGTCGAGCCAGGTGTTGAGCGGGACCCCGCCGTAGATCTCCACCGCGATCTGCCGCCAGCCGGCCGAGCCGGTGTCGGGGATCGGTTTGATCCTCAGGTTCGGCGAGTCCGTGTGGGTGCCGATGATCCGGAACGGTGTGGGGGAGGGCGTGCCCTCGGGGGCGTACCAGGCGATCAGGGCTCCGCCGTGGACGACGAAGCTGCCGCCCGTGGTGCCCGTCCAGTCGTCGGTGCCCCGCAGCTCACGGAAACCGGCCTTCTCCAGGCGCTGGGCCGCGCTCGCCACGGCGTGGTACGGGGAGGGGCTGGCCCTGATGAAGGAGAGCAAATCGTCGGCGTGGCTGCGGTGAGGGACCGGCGTCATGCGGTGTCCGCCTTTCCGGATCGGGACGCTGAGGGTGGTTCGCTGCGGGTTCGGACAGCCGGTTGTCTGGCCCGGCGTCCGGGCCGGGAGGCGGGGTGTTCCGGTGTGGGGGACCGGGAGTCGGGACGACGGAGGAAGAGGCACGGTTCTCCGGCCCAACGCGGACAACTCACCGCATCGGCACGGCTCCCCGCAAGCCGTCCGGACGGCCCTCTGCGCGAAAGCGGTGGTGCGGGCGCGGCCCCTGGGAGCGATGCGGAACGCTCCGGGACGGCGGTGTGCGGCCCGGTCCGCATGTCCGGGGCGAGACGCCTCGGGTGCGGGGGGGGGGCGCGGCCGGGGCGTGATCCGGACGCCGGAGCGGAGCGGGCGGCGCCGGACAGCGCTGCGCGAGATTGGCTGGATTTCGCCGTGCGGGGACCGGTCGGGCGGTCCGTCACCGGCCGGCGACGGGACGGGGGCCGAAGCGGCCGAGGGGCGCCCCGGCCGTGGCCGGGGCGCCCCTCGGGGTGCGGATGCGGGTGTCGGTCAGCCGAGGCCGGGACCGCGCACCGGAATGCTGGTGAACGTCGGGGCGGGGGCCGGCTCGGTGAAGAAGTCGTTGCCCTTGTCGTCGACGACGACGAACGCCGGGAAGTCCTCGACCTCGATCCTCCAGACCGCCTCCATGCCGAGCTCCTCGTACTCGACGACCTCGACCTTCTTGATGCAGTCCTGCGCGAGCCGGGCCGCCGGGCCGCCGATCGAGCCGAGGTAGAACCCGCCGTGCGCGTCGCACGCGTCGGTGACCTGCCTGGACCGGTTGCCCTTGGCCAGCATCACCTTGGAGCCGCCCGCCGCCTGGAACTGCGCGACGTAGCTGTCCATCCGGCCGGCCGTCGTCGGGCCGAAGGAACCGGAGGCGTAACCCTCGGGCGTCTTCGCGGGCCCCGCGTAGTACACGGGGTGGTCCTTCAGGTACTGCGGCATCTCCTCGCCCGCGTCCAGCCGCTCCTTGATCTTGGCGTGCGCGATGTCGCGCGCCACGACCAGCGGGCCGGTCAGCGAGAGCCGCGTCTTGACCGGGTACTTCGTCAGCTCGGCGAGGATGTCGTCCATCGGCCGGTTGAGGTCGATCTTCACGACGTCACCGGACTCGTCCAGGTGCTCGGCGGTGGTGTCGGGGAGGAAGCGCGCTGGGTCCTTCTCCAGCTGCTCCAGGAAGACGCCCTCGGCGGTGATCTTCGCGGTCGCCTGACGGTCGGCCGAGCAGGAGACGGCGATGGCGACGGGCAGCGAGGCGCCGTGCCGGGGCAGACGGACCACCCGCACGTCGTGGCAGAAGTACTTGCCGCCGAACTGCGCCCCGATGCCGATCTTCTGCGTCAGCTCGAAGACCTTCTCCTCCAGCTCCTTGTCACGGAAGCCGTGACCCGTGGGGGAGCCCTCGGCGGGCAGCTCGTCCAGGTAGTGCGCGGAGGCGTACTTCGCGGTCTTGAGCGCGAACTCGGCCGAGGTGCCGCCGACGACGATCGCCAGGTGGTACGGCGGGCAGGCCGCCGTACCCAGCGAACGGATCTTCTCCTCCAGGAACTTCATCATGGAGGCCTCGTTGAGGACCGCCTTGGTCTCCTGGAAGAGGAACGACTTGTTGGCGGAACCGCCGCCCTTGGCCATGAAGAGGAACTTGTACGCGCCACCGTCGGTCGCGTACAGCTCGATCTGCGCCGGGAGGTTCGATCCGGTGTTCTTCTCGTCCCACATGTTCAGCGGGGCCATCTGCGAGTAGCGCAGGTTGAGCTTGGTGTACGCGTCGAAGATGCCGTGCGACAGGGCCTCCTCGTCACCGCCCGACGTCAGCACGTTCTGTCCGCGCTTGCCCATGACGATCGCGGTGCCCGTGTCCTGGCACATCGGCAGGACGCCCGCGGCGGCGATGTTCGCGTTCTTCAGCAGGTCGAGCGCGACGAACTTGTCGTTGGACGAGGCCTCGGGGTCGTCCACGATCCGCCGCAGCTGCGCCAGGTGGGCGGGGCGCAGGTAGTGAGAGATGTCGTGCATGGCCTCGGCGGCCAGGGTGCGCAGCGCCTCCGGCTCGACCTTGAGGAACGTACGTCCGTCGGCCTCGAAGGTGGACACACCCTCGGCGGTGACCAGGCGGTACGGCGTGGTGTCCTCTCCCAGGGGGAGCAGATCGGAGTACGCAAACTCTGGCATTACGGCCATTCCTCACTCGGCAGACAGCGGCTGACCTCCCTTGGGCAGCGCACCCACCAGGGTAGGACCCTGCGGGGGCGGCGGGTCTGTGAGGTAGGGCTCACCCGGCCCGGCGGGCCCGGCATGATTCAAACGCGAGGCCCTAGTCGCGATCTATCGCGTTTGGGTACGCTGGGTCGGTGGACCTCGAAAAGCACTCCCAGCAGCCCACCGCGCGGACGCGGCCCGACGTCATCCGCGCCTCCGACGCGGACCGCGACCGGATCGCGGACATCCTGCGCGAGGCGATGGCCGAGGGCCGGCTGACCGCCGACGAGCATGCCGAACGGGTCGACTCCGTCTACCGTGCCAAGACCGTCGGGGAACTCGAACCGCTGGTACGGGACCTGCCGACGCCGGGCGGCGCCCCGAGGGCCGTGGGTGCCTCGTACGCCCCGGCCCCCGACGTGCCCACGGGCCCTGCCGACAACCTCGTCGCGATCTTCAGCAGCGCCAGCCGCAAGGGGCGCTGGCGGGTCGGCGCGCGTACGAATGCTTTCTCGCTGTTCGGCAGTGTGGAAATCGATCTGACCGAGGCCCTTTTCGGTCAGCGGCTCACGGTGATCAATGCGACTTCCGTCTTCGGAAGCGTGGACATCAGGGTTCCCGAGAACATCTCGCTGCGCGGAAGTGGAACGGGGATTTTCGGCAGTTTCGAAGTCACCACGCTGGAATCGGCGGATCCCGAGGCTCCCGTGGTGGCCGTCAACGGGTATTCGGTGTTCGGCGGCGTCGAGGCGAAGCCCAAACGCGGAAAGTTCATCACGGACCTGCAGGACAGGCTGCGCAAACATCTCGGCCACTGAGAGCGGCGAGACGCGCTGAGGCGTGCAAGGGCGCGCGGGGGCGGGCCGTTGCGCGGGGGCGGATTCGGGGCGGAAATATGCTCGACCGCAATTCCGTGGACCGGAACTGAGTGCCACTCAGTGCATAGGCGCGCGCACAGCGGGTAGGGAGTGCTGCATCGCCTCTTGCTCGCGAAGCCGTCGTCAGGAGTGGACCGTGCTGCAACTGCCGCATCAGCCCCTGCAGGTCGCCGCCGTCCCTCCCCAGCGGACCCCCGCTCGGGAGGACCAGGCAGGCCCCTGGCATTCGGAGGCGGTGTGCCGCCGGGATGAAGCCGGGCTGTTCTTCGCCCCGTCGAAGGAGCCGACTGCTGCCCGACTGTCGCGCGAGGAGTCCGCGAAGCGGGTCTGCGCGCGTTGCCCCGTGATGATCGAATGCCGCGAACACGCCCTGGTGCAACCGGAGCCGTACGGGGTGTGGGGCGGCCTCACCGCCGCCGAACGCCGTGTGGCGCTCGCCCGCCGCAGGCGGCGCGAGGCGGAGCTCAAGGCGTCCGGCGCCACCGGCCGTATCGCCGCGGCCGGCTGACGGAGATCCGGACCGCACGCGTGCCTGGACGCGTGTCCGTTCCCCACGCGTACCCGCGCCGGAGCGCGTATCGGTGCCGGAACGCGTACCCGTGCCGGAGCACGCATCAGTGCCGGAACGCGTACCCGGACCGGAGCACGCATCAGTGCCGGAGCGCGTACCCGGACCGGAGCGCGCATCCGTACCCGCTGACGCGAAGAGGCGCCCCCACCGCACATGGGGGGCGCCTCTTCGCGGGGACGTGCCTACGTCACTTCGCGCGGTCGAAGTCGATCGCGCTGTAGGCACGCAGCTTCGACAGCCGGTGGGTGGAGTCGATCTTCCGGATGGTGCCCGACTTGGAGCGCATGACGATCGACTCGGTCGTCGCCGTCTCCGCGCGGTAGCGCACGCCCCGCATCAGCTCGCCGTCCGTGATGCCGGTGGCCACGAAGAACACGTTGTCGCCACTGACCAGGTCGTCCGTGGACAGCACCCGGTCCAGGTCGTGTCCGGCGTCCAGGGCGCGCTGCCGTTCGGCCTCGTCCTTCGGCCAGAGCTTGCCCTGGATGACACCGCCGAGGCACTTTATGGCGCAGGCCGAGATGATGCCCTCGGGCGTGCCGCCGATCCCCATCAGCAGGTCGACGCCGGTGCCCTCGCGGGCGGCCATGATCGAGCCCGCGACGTCGCCGTCGGAGATGAACTTGATCCGGGCGCCGGTCTCGCGGATCTCCCTGACGATGCCCTCGTGGCGGGGGCGGTCCAGGATGACGACGGTGACGTCCTCGGGCATGGAGTTCTTCGCCTTGGCGACCCGGCGGATGTTCACCGAGACGGGGGCGTTGATGTCCACGAAGTCGGCGGCCTCGGGACCCGTGACCAGCTTGTCCATGTAGAAGACGGCGGACGGGTCGAACA
Organism: Streptomyces sp. NPDC091416; assembly: GCF_044756845.1. NCBI lineage: Bacteria > Bacillati > Actinomycetota > Actinomycetes > Kitasatosporales > Streptomycetaceae > Streptomyces > Streptomyces sp. NPDC091416. The sequence goes on along the minus strand of NZ_JBIVTU010000001.1, from coordinate 539,306 downwards.
TCGCGCCCCGGTCCGCAGCGGCCAGCACGGCGATCGCGTTCGGCATGCCCTTGGCGTTCAGGGTGGTGCCGTCGATCGGGTCGACGGCGATGTCGACCTCGGGGCCGGTGCCGTCGCCGACGCGCTCGCCGTTGAACAGCATGGGGGCTTCGTCCTTCTCGCCCTCACCGATGACGACGATGCCGTTCATCGACACGGTGGAGACGAGGGTCCGCATGGCCTTCACGGCGGCGCCGTCGGCGCCGATCTTGTCCCCGCGGCCGACCCAGCGCCCGGCGGCCATGGCGGCGGCCTCGGTGACCCGGACGAGCTCCAGGGCGAGGTTGCGGTCGGGGGCCTCCGGGGAGACCTCCAGCTGGGACGGCAGATGATGCTCGGACATCGGAGCGCACCTTTCTGTACGACGACGACCGGATGAGGGTGATGTGACTCTATCGTCAGGTCGATAAAATGAGCAGACCGGGTCACGAATGAGCGGCCCTCTCGATCGTGCCCATGGCGACCGGGCCCATGACTGCGTCCGTCGGTCCGTCCCGGCTCCGTCGCGCCGTCCACCCGCTCCCGTCCCCCGACCCGGTCCCGCGCTTCGGTGCCGCCGGGGCTGATGCGACGATGGACGCGTGGCAAGCAAGCGAGGCAAGCAGACAGTTCGGGACATGTTCCTGTCGTTGGCGGTGATCTCCGCGGTGGCGGGCGTCGCCTACATCTTCGTTCCGCACGACGACAAGGCCGATCCGGTCAAGGCGGTCGACTACCGGGTCGAGCTCCTGACCGCGCGGCGCGCGGCCCCGTACCCGGTCGCGGCCCCGAGCGGCCTGGCGCAGGACTGGAAGCCCACCTCGGTCGGTTACGACCGCGAGGCGGGCAACAGCTGGCACCTGGGCTTCCTGGACCCGGACGGCAAGTACGTCGCGGTGGAGCAGTCCACCTCCGCTGCGGACAAGTACGTCGCCGAGGTCAGCCAGAAGGCGAAGGACACCGGGCGCACGCAGCAGGTGGCGGGCGAGACCTGGCAGCACTGGGAGGGCCCGAAGTACGACGCCCTCGTGCGCCGGGACAAGGGTGCGACCACGGTCGTGACCGGATCCGCCTCCGCGGAGCGGCTGACGGAGATGGCGGCGTCACTGAAGACGTCCTGACGCCCGCGCTTCGGCGTGGGGGTACGAGGAAGGCCCTGGAGCTCGAGCTCCAGGGCCTTCCCTGTGTCCATGTGCCCCCTGGGGGCGGCGTGGCTCAGACGGTCTTGACGACCTCGTCGAACGCCAGGCGCGGCAGGCGCGGGAACCAGGCGTCCTCGCCCGGCTTGCCGATGTTGACGACCATCAGCACGTTGTGGTCGCCGTCGAGGAACTCCTTCTCGATCCCGGCGGCGTCGTAGCCCGTCATCGGGCCGGCGGCCAGGCCGGCGGCGCGGACGCCGATGATGAAGTAGGCGGCCTGCAGGGCGGCGTTCAGCGAGGCGGCCGACTCGCGGACCGGGCGCTCGGAGAAGAACAGGTCCTTGGCCTGCGGGAAGTGCGGCAGCAGGGCCGGGAGCTCCTCGTGGAACTCGTTGTCCGCGACCAGGATCGCGACCAGCGGGGCGGTCGCGGTCTTCGGCTGGTTGCCCTCGGCCATGTGCGGGAGCAGCCGGGCGCGGGCCTCGTCCGAACGGACCAGGATGACGCGCAGCGGCGACTGGTTGAACGCGGTCGGGCCGTACTTGACCAGGTCGTAGATCGCCTGGACCTGCTCGTCGGTCACCGGCTCGTCGGTGAAGGTGTTGGCGGTGCGGGCCTCACGGAAGAGGAGGTCCTGGGCGGCGGGGTCAAGAACGAGGGACATCTTGCGTATTACCTTCCGGACGTACACGGGGGATCAAGCAACGCTGATCACGGTACGCGAGAGGTAGGTTAACTTTCAACTAAAACGGGAGGGGAGTGACTGACTGCACACCGCAGACGCCTTGCGCTGTGCCGCCGGGCCTGTGTCCGGCAACCCGCACCGGCCGCCACCGGGCCCGTGTCCGCTCAGCCCGCGTCGGCCGCCGTGTCCCCGGCGTCCTCCCCGGGGGCGCCGGGTCCCGCCAGCGCCGCGTCGAGACGGGCACGCGCACCCTCCAGCCAGTGCCGGCACACCTTCGCCAGCTCCTCGCCACGTTCCCACAGTGCGAGGGAGTCCTCCAGCGAGGTTCCGCCCGCCTCCAGGCGGCGCACCACCTCGATCAGCTCGTCGCGCGCCTGCTCGTAACCGAGCGTGCCCGTCGCCGCAGCCGTCGTCGTCCCGTCGTCCGTCATGTGATCCACCCTATGCGTCGGCATGTCCGTTCCCCGCGGCCGCGGCCGCTCATCCGTCGACCCGCACCGTGAACTCGCCCCCCGACACCCGGGCCCGCAGCGCGTCCCCGGCGGCGCCCGCGTCGGCCGGGTCCCGGACCACGTGCCCGTCGGCCCGCTGGAGCACCGCGTAACCACGCTCCAGCGTCGCCGCGGGCGACAGGGCGAGGACGCGGGCGCGGGTGTGGGCGAGCTCCGAGTCCGCGCGGTCCAGCAGATGGCCCAGCACCCGCCGGCCCCGCCCGATCAGCGCGTCGACCTCCGAGGCACGCTCGTCCACCATCCGCTGCGGGTGCTCCATGGAGGGCCGCCCCAGCGCATGCGCCAGGCCCCGCTCCTCCCGGTCGAGCAGTCCCCGTACCGTCCGCAGCGCCCGGTCCCGCAGCTGCTGCACCCGGTCCAGCTCCTCGCCCACGTCGGGCACGATCTTCTTCGCCGCGTCCGTGGGCGTGGAGGCCCGTACGTCGGCGACCAGGTCGAGCAGCGGGGAGTCGGGTTCGTGCCCGATCGCCGAGACGACCGGGGTGCGGCAGGCGGCGACCGTACGGATCAGCTCCTCGTCCGAGAACGGCAGCAGATCCTCCACGCTGCCGCCGCCGCGCGCCACGACGATCACGTCCACGTCGTCGAGCGCGTCGAGCTCCTTGACCGCGCCGACCACCTGGTTCACCGCGTGCACGCCCTGCACCGCGGTGTTGCGCACCTCGAAGCGGACGGCGGGCCACCGGCGGCGCGCGTTCTCCAGCACATCGCGTTCGGCGGCCGACGCGCGTCCGCAGACCAGCCCGATCAGCTGGGGCAGAAAAGGCAGCGGCTTCTTGCGGTCGAGAGCGAACAGGCCTTCCGAGGCCAGGGACTTCTTGAGCTGCTCCAGCCGGACCAACAGCTCACCGATGCCGACCGGGCGTATCTCCGTGGCCCGCAGCGAGAGCTGGCCGCGGGGCGCGTACCACTCGGGCTTCGCGAGGACGACGACGCGCGCGCCCTCCGTCACCACGTCCGCGATCCGGTCGAAGACCTGCCGGAAGCACGTCACGCTCACCGAGATGTCGTGGGACGGGTCGCGCAGGGTCAGGAACACCACCCCGGCACCCGGCCGCCGCGACAGCTGCGTGATCTGCCCCTCGACCCAGACCGCGCCGAGCCGGTCGATCCAGCCGCCGATCAGCCGCGACACGTCACCGACGGGCAGCGGAGCGTCCGGGGAAGTTTGGAGAGCCATGCGAGCGAGCGTATCCGCCGGCACCGACAACGGGCCCGGACCCCACCGCGCCCGTACGCCCGCAGGAGGGACCGCCCTTGCCGCGACCGTACGCCTTCAAGAGGGACCGTCCTTGCCGCGGCCGTACGACCCAGGGGGACCCGCCCTCGCGTCGCCCGCACGCCACCAGGGCCGTTTCCGTACCTTGCCCGGACGCCACCGGGACCGGCCTCACCGCGCCCGCCCGCACACAAGGGGCCCGTCCCCACCGCCCGCCCGCAACCAGGGCCGGTCCTCGCCGCCCTCACGCCGCCGCCCGGCGCCCCCGTTGCGCCGCCAGCACCACCAACCCCACCGCCAGCCAGCACGCGCCCACCACCTGAGCGCTCGTCGTCGCCTCCACGATCACCGCGATCAGCACCGCGGCCCCCACCACCGGGACCAGGACATGGCGCCACCAGCTCGGCGACCCCTCCATCCGCCGCACCACGAACCAGCCGACCACCGACGCGTGGAGCAGGACGAACGCGGTCAGCGCCCCGACGTCCACCACGGACACCAGATGATCCAGACCGTCGTCCCGCCGGGCCGCCCACACCGCCGCCACCATCGTGATGACCGCCGCGATCAGGATCGCGATCCTCGGCACCCCCGAACCCGGATCGACCTTGGACAGCAGCGAGGGCAGCCGGCGCTCCCGGGCCATCGCGAACAGCAGCCGCCCGGCCGCCGCCTGCCCGGCCAGCGCCGCGAACGCCGCCCCGATCGCCTTGCTGACCGCCACCAGATCGTGCAGCCAGGTTCCGACCGCGGAGTCCACCACGTCGTAGAACGCCGAGCCCTGCGCCACCGGATCGGCGGCCAGCTCCGCCGACGACATCGGCTCCAGCAGCGCCGCCAGATACGCCTGCGCCACGAACAGCACCCCCGCCAGCACCAGGCAGAACAGCACCGCCCGCGCCACCTTCGCCGAGCCGCCCGTCACCTCCTCCGCGAACGAGGCGATGGCGTCGAAGCCCAGATACGAGAGCACCGCCACGGACACCGCGCCCAGCACCGCCGTCGCGGAGAAGCCCGCATCCCCGGTGAGCGGCGACAGCCAGCCCCGCTGCGCCCCGTCCTGTACGAGCACCACCACCGCGGACACCAGGAACACCAGCAGCACCACGATCTCCATCGCGAGCACCGCGAAGCCGACCCGGGCCGCCGCCCGTACGCCCCAGAGGTTGAGCAGCGTGGTCAGGACCACCGCCAGGGCCGTCCACACCCACCGCGAGACCTCGGGAACCAGCGCGTTCATCGCGATCCCGGAGAAGAGATAGGCGACCGCGGGGATCAGCAGGTAGTCCAGCATCGCCATCCACCCGGCGATGAACCCGGGGCCTTCGCCGAGCCCCTTGCGCGCGTACGCGAAGACCGACCCCGCCAGCGGGGCGACCCGCACCATCTGGGCGTAACTGAAGGCGGTGAACGCCATGACGACGGTCGCGGCGATGTACACCAGCGCCACGGCACCGTCGGATTTCGCGTCGAGGGTGCCGAAGACGCCGACGGGGGCCATCGGAGCGATGAAGAGCAGCCCGTAGACCACCAGGTCCCGGAAGCCGAGCGTCCGCCGGAGCCTCACCTCCTCCGTCGAACCGCCGGTGCCGGTTTCCGTACCGCTGCCGGCCATGGGCCCTCCGTCGTTCGATTCATCGGTCGCCTCATCGGTCGCGTGATGATCAGTCTCCCGACCTCGTCGTCCCCGCGCCTGTTCGGTACGCCCCAACGGCCTCTCCCGGGGCCGGGAGCGGCCCGCGCCCGGCCCCGGGACAGGCCGTTACGATGGGACGCATGACTGCTCCGACACCCCGCCGCGTCCTGCTCGCCGCTCCCCGTGGCTACTGCGCGGGCGTGGACCGTGCCGTGATCGCCGTGGAGAAGGCCCTGGAGCAGTACGGCTCCCCGGTCTACGTACGCCACGAGATCGTCCACAACAAGTACGTCGTGCAGACCCTGGAGAAGAAGGGCGCGATCTTCGTCGAGGAGACCGCCGAGGTCCCCGAGGGCTCGATCGTCATGTTCTCCGCACACGGCGTCGCGCCGACCGTGCACGAGGAGGCGGCGCAGCGGAAGCTCGCCACGATCGACGCGACCTGCCCGCTCGTCACCAAGGTCCACAAGGAAGCCGTCCGCTTCGCGCAGGACGACTTCGACATCCTCCTGATCGGCCACGAGGGCCACGAGGAGGTCATCGGCACCTCCGGCGAGGCCCCCGACCACATCACCCTGGTCGACGGCCCCGAGGACGTCGCGAACGTCGAGGTGCGCGACCCGTCCAGGGTCGTCTGGCTCTCCCAGACCACGCTCTCGGTCGACGAGACGATGGAGACCGTCGGCGCGCTCAAGGAGAAGTTCCCGCTCCTGATCTCGCCGCCCAGCGACGACATCTGCTACGCCACGCAGAACCGCCAGATCGCGGTGAAGCAGATGGGCGCGGACGCCGACCTCGTGATCGTCGTCGGCTCGAAGAACTCCTCGAACTCGGTCCGCCTGGTCGAGGTCGCGCTCGGTGCGGGTGCGGGCGACTCCCACCTCGTCGACTCCGCCGACGAGATCGAGGAGGCCTGGCTGGAGGGCGTCTCGACGGTCGGGGTCACCTCCGGCGCGTCCGTGCCCGAGGTGCTGGTCGACGGCGTGCTGGCCTGGCTGTCCGAGCGGGGCTTCGAGGACGTCGAGATCGTGAAGGCGGCCGAGGAGTCGATCGTGTTCTCCCTGCCCAAGGAGCTCCGCCGCGACCTGCGCGCGGAGGCGGCCGCGCTGTCGGCGGAGTAGCACCTGGTGCGGCTGGGCTCGTTCCCCGCCCATTCGCTCTCCGCCCGGTTTCCCGTTCCAGGAAGTGAGCGGGGCCGGGTGCCCGTACCGTGGATCACATGGAGATCTTCGGCGTGGACATCGGCGGTTCCGGGATCAAGGGTGCTCCCGTGGACCTGGACCGCGGAGACCTGGCGCGGGAGCGCCACAAAGTACTCACCCCGCATCCGGCCACGCCCGAGGACGTGGCCGGATGCGTGGCCGAGGTGGTCGGCCACTTCGACTGGCAGGGACCGGTGGGCATCACGTTCCCGGGCGTCGTCACCAGCGGTCTCACCCGGACCGCCGCCAACGTCGACAAGGGCTGGATCGACCTGGACGCCCGCACCCTGCTCGGCGACAAGCTCGGCCTCCCGGTCACCGTCCTGAACGACGCGGACGCGGCCGGCGTCGCCGAGATGACCTTCGGCGCGGGCCGGGGCCGCAAGGGCACGGTCATCGTGCTGACCTTCGGTACGGGGATCGGCAGCGCGCTCTTCATCGACGGCAGGCTCGTGCCCAACACCGAGCTCGGCCATCTGGAGCTGCACGGCCACGACGCGGAGAAGCACGCCTCCACCAAGGCCAAGGAGGACGGGGACCTGAGCTGGCACCACTGGGCGCACCGGGTGCAGAAGTACCTGGCCCATGTGGAGATGCTGTTCTCGCCCGAGCTGTTCATCATCGGCGGCGGTGTCAGCCGCAAGGCCGACAAGTTCCTGCCGCTGATCGAGCACGTGCGGGCCGAGATGGTGCCCGCGGAACTGCAGAACAACGCGGGCATCGTGGGCGCGGCGATGGCGGCAGCGGGCCGCTGAGGCTCCCTGGAGCGTCCGCGCGCTAGCGCCGGGACGGGCGCCGCGGGGTCCGCCCGGCGGGCCGCGCCGACGGTGACGGCTGCCCGGCCGGCCGTGCGGTCTGCGCGGCCAGCAGCATCCGCCGCTGCCGGGCCCGCATCAGGCGGACCTTGCGCACGGTCGCGATCAGCCCGGCGACGAGCGTGCCGCCGTACAGCCAGCCGGCGTGGACGGCGAGGGCGGTGACGACGGCCATGGTCTGCCCGCCGAAGCCGCCCGTGCCGCCGGCGATCGGGATGATGCCGACGGCGAACGCGATCGGCACACTGATCGGCGCGGTCACCAGGTCGGCGGGCCGCACCCAGAGCGCGGTCAGCGCGCTGACCGGCAGGAACAGCACACCGAACACGGCGGACGAACCGTCGAACAGCAGCCAGTCCGCGCAGCCGACGAGGAACATGACGGCAGCGGCGAAGAGCCCGGCGCCGATACCGGTGAGCCGGGGATTGGGCAGCCGCCGCAGGGCGAGCACGGCCGGGGCCACCGGGCGGCCCCGGCCGGCCGGCGGGCTCGTCACCCGGTAGACGGTCGCGCCTTCGCCGACGGCTCCTCCGGCTCCTTCGGCTCCCTTGGTCCCGAGCGGGGACAACGGGGCCGGTCGGGTCTGCCTGCGCTGCGGGGGACGTGTCCTGTGCTGCTCCACCGGGACAACGTAGGTCGCCGGGCGGCCGGAAGCGGGTGCGGGACACGCGCTTTGGGCGACCTTGGCGATGAGTTCGATGCCACACGGCCCAACGGGAACCGATCCGGCCCCCGATGCCGCCCCGGACCCGGCGCGAACCATCGCCCCGGTCCGGCCCCGGTTCCCCCCTGGATTCCCCCTTCCCCCGGACGCGTGACGGGCCGCCCGCCCCCGCCCGTAAACTGGAGAATCGGCCCACCCGGGCCCGACGTCCATTCGAGCCCGTCCACCCCCTAGGGAAGTCGCCACCGTGTCGCTCACGATCGGAATCGTCGGTCTGCCGAATGTCGGCAAGTCGACCCTTTTCAACGCCCTGACCAAGAACGACGTGCTGGCGGCCAACTACCCGTTCGCCACGATCGAGCCGAACGTCGGCGTCGTCGGCGTCCCCGACCCCCGCCTGAACACCCTCGCGGAGATCTTCGGCTCCCAGAAGGTGCTCCCGGCCACGGTCGACTTCGTCGACATCGCGGGCATCGTGCGCGGCGCGAGCGAGGGCGAGGGCCTGGGCAACAAGTTCCTCGCGAACATCCGCGAGTCGGACGCGATCTGCCAGGTCATCCGCGCCTTCAAGGACGAGAACGTCGTCCACGTCGACGGCAAGGTCTCGCCCAAGGACGACATCGAGACGATCAACACCGAGCTGATCCTCGCCGACCTCCAGTCCGTCGAGAAGGCCGTCCCCCGCCTCACGAAGGAGGCCCGCCTCCAGAAGGAGAAGGTCGCCGTCCTGGCCGCGGTCGAGGAGGCCCAGAAGATCCTGGAGGCGGGCGACACGCTCTTCCACGCGGGCATCACGGCCGGCACGGAGAAGGGCCGCCTGCTCCACGAGCTCCACCTCCTGACGACGAAGCCCTTCCTCTACGTCTTCAACGTCGACGAGGACGAGCTGGTCGACGAGGACTTCAAGAACGAGCAGCGCGCCCTGGTCGCCCCCGCCGAGGCCATCTTCCTGAACGCCAAGATCGAGTCCGAGCTGATCGAGCTCGACGACGAGGAGGCCCTGGAGCTGCTCCAGTCCATGGGCCAGGAAGAGCCCGGCCTGGCCACCCTCGGCCGCGTCGGCTTCGACACCCTCGGCCTGCAGACCTACCTCACGGCAGGCCCGAAGGAAACCCGCGCCTGGACGATCAAGAAGGGCGCCACGGCGCCCGAGGCGGCCGGTGTGATCCACACCGACTTCCAGAAGGGCTTCATCAAGGCGGAGATCATCTCCTTCGCCGACCTGGTCGAAACGGGCTCGGTCGCCGAGGCCCGCGCCAAGGGCAAGGCGCGCATGGAGGGCAAGGACTACGTCATGCAGGACGGGGACGTGGTGGAGTTCCGCTTCAACGTGTAGCGGCTGCCGTAACGCCACGTCGCTGATCTGGCAAACGTGCAGGTCAGATGGGGTCCGACTCTTCGGAGTCGGGCCCTTTGTTTTTCCCGTGCTGGGATGGTGCTGGGATGGGATGAGGGCGCCCGTGCTGGGATTTGTGCGAGCAGGGCGTTGGCCGAGCGGTGAAGGTAGTGCGGACGTGGCACTTTTCCTACTCGTTTGACACAATCGGGGGCATGGCTGAGTCGACGTACAGCATCGGGGAAGGGCCAGCGACGCGGGTGAGCCTGTCGCTGCCGGAGGGGACCGCGGAGGCGATCCGGGCTCGGGTGGGCAAGCGGGAGTTCTCCGCGTTCATTGCCGATGCGGTCGAGCGTGAGCTGCGCGGGCAGGTCCTGGACGAGTACCTGGCGGACTACGAGAGCCGCAAGGGGCCGGTCTCCGAGCCGGCTCGTCAGCGGGCGCGGCAGGTCTTCGACGAGGTGTTCACCGAGGAGGCCGAGTGGCCCGCCGCAGGCTGAGTCACGAGGGGACGCTCGTCCTCGACAGCGAGGGACTCTCGAAGCTGCTCGCCGACGAAGAACAGGTGGTGGCTCTGATCGCTGAGGCGCGCTCGCGCGGCATGGAGGTCGTGATCAGTGCGCTCACCATCATCGAGGCCGTCCACGCCCGTACGAACAAGTCACGCCTGAACTGGGTGCTTTCCGGGCTGCGGGTCGTCCCGGTCGGTGACGAGGAGGCGAGGGCTGCCTCGAAGTTGCTGATGAATGCCGGCTTGCACGGACACAAGTACGCGATCGATGCAGCCGTCGCCGAGGCCGCGCTGCGACAGCACCGCCCCGTGGTCATGCTGACTTCCGATATTGACGACATGGCCAAGCTGTGCGGCGAGCGGGTTCGGCTCGTGGCGGTTTGATTTCCCCTGGTCCGCCTTCTCCTTTTCGATGGTTGGTCAGTGAGTGGCGGTGTAGCTAGCAGTATTCGGCGTATCACCGGTTTCGGTAACCGGCGATCCGCCCGTATGTTGCCGCTCAGTAGGAGCGGGGCCCGTAGGGGCTCCAGCGGCCGAGGAAGGGCTTGAGGTCGTCGCCGCTGGGTTTCGGCGGCGTGGGCAGTTTCGGCGCTGAGACCGATTCGGTGAGGTGTTGGAGGTGCGCGTCCGCGAACGCGAGCCACGCCTCGATCTCGGTCCGCTCCTGCCCGGGCGGCAGTGACGTGGCGTGGTTGCTGTACTGATGCGATGTATTCGGCGAGACGACTGGCCTGGTACCAGGCAGCTTCCTGTGCCCAGTTGAGCACGGCCCGCTGCCGCTTGTTGAGGGCCTGGCCCATGTAGCCTCCCGCTGTTCCCTGGTGAGCTGCACCGGAGACAATGCCCGCTGCTCCTGCGGGAGATCGAGGCTGGTGGCAGGACCCCTCGTTCGGATGAGAGGTGCCGGAAGACGCTCGATGGCGGCGCCGGTGACCGAAGCGCCGGCGGTCAGCCACAGCGCTGATGTCGAGACGTCCGGCACACCGTCATTCAGGCCGTACCAGGCCGTTCTGGTAGGCGATGACGACGAGTTGGGCACGGTCGCGGGCGCCGAGCTTGGTCAGGGCACGTTGCACGTGGGTGCGTACGGTCAGGACGCTGAGGACGAGCTCTTCTGCGATCTCCTCGTTGGACTTGCCCTGGGCTGCGAGGACAGTGACTTCCTGCTCGCGCGGGGTGAGGTCGCCGAGGCGCTCCATGGGAGCGAGGGCCGCTCCCGAAGCCGTGGGGGTGGTGAGGAAGCGGGTGATCAGGGCCTGGGTGGCGCCTGGCGAGAGGAGGGCCTCGCCTGCGGCGACGGTGCGGATGCCGGCGAGCAGCGCGTCGGTGGTGACGTATTTGCCGAGGAAGCCGCTCGCGCCGAAGCGCAAAGCCTGGGCGACGTACTCCTCCGTCTCGAACATGGTCAGTACGAGCACGCGGGTGCCGGCCAGGTCGGGGTCCTCGCAGATGGCCCGGGTGGCGGCCAGGCCATCGGTTCCGGGCATGCGGATGTCCATGAGGACGATGTCGGGCTGCAGGGCGCGGGCCCGTTCGACCGCTTCCCTGCCGTCGGCGGCCTCGCCGACCACTTCCATGTCCGCACAGGAGTCGATCAGGAGCTTGAACGTGCCCCGCAGCAGGGCCTGGTCGTCGGCGAGCAGGACACGGATGGTCAACGGGTTTCCTCTGGTCGGTCGGCCAGGGCTTCCGCCCGGGTCCGTGGCTGGAGCGGGAGGGTGGCGTCGACCTCGAAGCCGCCGTCGGGGCGGGGCCCTGCGCGCAGGTCTCCGCCGACGGACGCGGCGCGTTCGCGCATGCCCATCAGGCCGTAGCCGCCGCCGGGCACGGTGGGGGCAACCGGCGGGCCGTCGTTGGTGACGGTGATGCGCAGACGGGCGTGCGCGTAGCTGAACTGGACACGGGCCTCGTGGTCGGAGGCGTGCTTGGTGGCGTTGGTGAGGGCTTCCTGGATGATCCGGTACGCGGTCAGGTCCACGCCCGGGGACAAGGGGCGCTTCTCGCCTTCGGTGGTGACGGTGACGGTGAGACCGGCCGACGCGCACGCGGCCACCAGTTCGGGCAGACGGCCCAGGCCCGGCGCGGGCTCCAAGGAGTCGGCTTCCGGGCTGCCTGTCTGGCGCAGCACGCCTACGGTGGCGCGGAGTTCGAGGAGCGCGGAGGTGGTGGTTCCGACCAGGTCGTTGAGGATCTTCTGGGCCTGTTCGGGCCGGGTGGGGGCGAGGTGGGCGGCGGTGCCGGCCTGGGCGTGGGCCACGGCCATGTGGTGGGCGACCGCATCGTGCAGCTCGCGGGCGATGCGCATGCGTTCCTCGGCGACCCGCAGCCGGGCCTCTTCCTCACGGGTGTGCTCGGCGTGCGCGGCACGGGCCTGTACGGATTCCAGGTAGGCGCGGCGGAAGCGGCTCAGGCCGCCGAGGGCCAGGGGCAGGAGCAGCCAGAAGACGGTGCCCACGGACCGGAGCATGAAGTCGTCGCCGATCGGTACGGCGGACAGGGAGGTGGCCACGAGGACGGCCATGGTCGGGTAGGCGCAGAGGCTGGTGGTGCGCGAGTCGGTGAGGGTGGCGAGCCAGTACAGGGCGGCCATCACCGGGGCCAGGAGCAGGGGGCTGGGCAGGTGACCGAGGCCGGTCAGGACTGCGGCGGACGCCGCGGTGATGACGAGTGCGGCGCGCGGACAACGGCGAGCCTTGAGCAGCGCCGCCCCGCACAGGAGGGCGAGGATCCGGGCGGGCCACGGATTGACCGGGGCGGGGGAGTCGGTGGTGCTGACCTCGGCTCCGAACACCATGCAGGCGCACAGTGCGACGGCCATCACCGCATCGGCGACGTGCGGGTGGCGTCCCGCAAACCGTTCGAGGTAGCTCGTCATCACGTTTCTCCTGGTGCCTGTGCTGGGTCCATGGTTGCCGATGATCAGGAGGACGGCCGTATGGCCGCCCGGGACGTGGTGTCCGGGGCGGCCATACGGGAGTGGGGCGAGCCGGATCAGACGCGCACCGCGTCGTCCGCCTCATCCACGGTGGGGTCCGGGTCGCGGTCCTCACCCTCGGCAGCCGAACGGTGGTTGAGGGCTTCGCCCTCCACGTCGACGCGCGGCAGGATCCGGTCCAGCCACTTCGGCAGCCACCAGGCCCGCTTGCCGAGCAGGGCGAGGACGGCAGGCACGATCGCCATCCGTACGACGAAGGCGTCGAGGAGCACCGCAGTGGCCAGGCCGAACCCGATCATCTTGATCATGGAGCCGCTCTCGGTGATGAACCCGGAGAACACCGCGATCATGATGAGGGCGGCGGCCACCACGACCCGGGCGCTGTGCTTGAACCCGGACACCACGGCCTGCGCGGCACTCTCGCCGCGGGTGTACGCCTCGCGCATCCGCGAGACGAGGAAGACCTCGTAGTCCATGGCCAGGCCGAACACGATGCCCACCAGGAAGATCGGCATCAGGCTCATGATCGGGCCGGTCTGCTCGATGCCGAAGAGGCCGGCGAGGTGGCCCTGCTGGAAGACCAGCACCACCGTGCCGAGGGCCGCCAGGACCGAGAGCAGGAAGCCGAGCGCCGCCTTGAGGGGCACGAACACGGACCGGAAGATCACCATCAGGAGCACGATCGCCAGGCCGACGATGGTGATCAGGTACGGCACCAGGGCTGACTGGACCTTGGCGGCCACGTCGATGTTCAGTGCGGTCGTGCCGGTGACCTCGAAGGTGGCGGACGTGTCCGACTCCAGGGCCGGGCGTTCGTCGCGGATGGTGGTGACCAGGGACTTGGTCCGGGCGTCGGTAGGGGCGGTGGACGGGGTGGCCTGGAACACCGCGGTGTCACCGGCCTCGTTGAAGTTCGCCTTCGAGACCGAGACGACCCCGTCGGTGCCGGCGATCTTCTCGCTGATCGTGGCGACAGCCGTCTTCGGGTCGGATGCTCCCTGGGCGTCGACGACGACGGTCAGCGGCCCGTTGAACCCGGGGCCGAAGCCCTCGGCGAGCTCGTCGTAGGCGCGGCGCTGGGTGGTGGACGTCGACAGGGCCTCGTCCCCGGGCATGCCCAGTTGCAGGCTAGCCGCCGGAACAGCGAGGACACCCAAACCGAGAACACCGAGGATCAGGACGGGCAGCGGGCGGCGCAGCACGAAGCGGGCCCAGCGCGTCCCGAGGTTGGCACGTCCTTGCTCAGGAGCCTCACTGGTGACTTGCTCGTGCGGGCCTGCCTGCAGGTCTCGGTCGAGACCCTTGCGCGCACGGCGCGACAGCACCGCGTTCGGCCAGAACCCCAGGAGCGCCGGCACGAAGGTGAGCGCGGCCAGTACGGCGATCAGCACGGCGCCTGCGGCGGCCAAGCCCATCTGCGTCAGACTCGGCACGCCGACCACCGCGAGACCGGCCAGCGCGATGATCACAGTGAGCCCGGCGAAGACGACCGACGAACCGGCCGTGCCGACCGCCAGCCCCGCCGCCTCCTCGGGCGCGTGCCCCTTGCCACGTTCCTCGCGGAAGCGGGAGACGATGAACAGCGCGTAGTCGATGCCGACCGCCAGACCCAGCATCATCCCCAGGGTGCTCGCGTCCGAGGACAGCCCGAGCGGCCCGGCGAGCAGCATGATCGCGAACAGGCTCATGGCGACGCCGACGATCGCGGTCAGCAGCGGCAGCCCCGCCGCGGCCAGCGAACCGAAGGTCACCAGCAGGACGAGCGCCGCCACCGAGATGCCGACGATCTCGGCGACCCCGCTCAGCCCGTCGTCGGCCTCCATCGCCGAGCCACCCAGATCGACGGTCAGACCCGCTTCACGGGCCTGCTCGGCGGCGTCCTCCACCGCGGTGCGGCTGGCGTCGGTGACGTCGTCGGAGGCCACCTTGTACGTGACGCTCGTGTATGCGGTCGAACCGTCCTTGCTGACCGCGTCCGACGTGAACGGATCCGCGACACCGGCCACCTGCGCGCCGCCGCCCAGGGCGTCCACCGTCTCCTCGATGGCCTGCCGGTTGTCGCTCGCGGTCACCTTCTGCCCGTCAGGGGCCACGAAGACGACCGTGGCACCGGCACTGTCGGCGGTGGCCCCGGGGAAGCGCTCTTGTATGAGGTCGTACGCCTGCTGGGACTCGATCCCCGGCATCGATTCGTCACTGCTCGAAGCCCCCGGCGCCTGCAGTGCGCCCAAGCCGACAGCGGCCAGGACGGCCACCCACAACAGGGCGACATAGCCGCGCCGCCGGAAAGCGTTCCGGCCCAGTCGATAGAGAAAAGTCGCCACGTCAGGGTCTCCGTATCCGTCTCCCGATAGCCGTTCCAGGCTCGCTCGGGAGGACCCGCCCCGTCGTCATGCGGCTACGGACACCGTTGTGTACTGAATTCGCAGCAGCACCTACTGAAATCTCAGTAGGTGTCGGTCGGCCCCCTGCCACCCGCTGACGCCGTGGAGGGGCGCGTGGCCTCCAGCGTGGGTGGAGAGACGGCGCTCGGGTCGCTGAACCCGATGCATCGCCCCTCGCAGTTGGGTAGCGTCGGCGAACCTGGGCGGTTTTGCACTTGGCGCGAACCCGTGCTGGCCTCGGGCCGGAACACCGCACGGTAGTCACTCACTGCGTGCCGGCGTCTCCCTCGTGGTCACCCTGTGCGGCACCACCAGTGAGTCCCGCGCGGCCCCACGCGCCCAGCCCCCCGCTAGCGCTTGATCCCCACGCCCGCCAGCAGGCTGATCTGGGCGTCCTCGATCTCCGGCTCGCCCGCGGCGGGGGCGGCGGAGCGCCAGCGGTGGCAGCAGACGATGCCCGGTTCGACCAGGTCGAGGCCGTCGAAGAAGCGGCGGACGTCGCCGTGCGAGCGGAACTGCACCGGAGAACCGGACTTCGTGTAGACCTCCGCGACCTTGTTCCAGGTGACCGGGTCGAAGTCGGGCGTGCAGTGGTTCATCGCGAGGGCGCTGCCCGCCGGGAGCGGGTCGAGGAGCCGGCGGACGATGGCGTACGGGTCGTGCGGGTCGGTGATGAAGTGCATGAGCGCGTTGAGGGAGAGGGCGATGGGCCGGTCGAAGTCCAGGACCCCCGAGTCCTCCACGGCGCTCATCAGCGCGTCGGGGTCGGTGACGTCGGCCTGGACGTAGGCCGTACGGCCCTGGGTCGTGCTGCGCATGAGGCGTTCGGCGTACTTGAGCACGAGTGGGTCGTTGTCCGCGTACACGACATGGGCGTCAGGTACGACGGACTGGGCGACCTGGTGCAGGTTGGGCTCGGTCGGGATGCCCGTACCGATGTCGAGCCACTGGCGGATGCCGTGCTCCTGCGCCAGGACGCGGGTGGCCCGGTGCATGAACGCCCGGTTCTCGCGTGCGGTCACGTAGATGCCGGGGTGGGCCTGGGCGGCGACCAGGGCCGCCTCCTTGTCTATCTCGAAGTGGTCCTTGCCGCCGAGGAAGTAGTCGTACATCCGGGCCGAGTGCGCCTTGCTGGTGTCGAGATCCCGGCCGGCCTGCCTGGTGCTCATGTTCTCCCCTTCGTACGTGTGTCGGTCGGCCCGCGGGCCAGGGACGGGACCCGGTGCCGTCGTCCCTCACGTCCGCCGCCGGTTCACCCCGCGGCCAGGTGATCGGCCAGACCCTCCTTGACCCCGCGGACGAACGCGGCGATCTCCTCCGGCGTGTAGATCAGCGCCGGCCCGGCCGGGTCGGTGGACTGGCGTACCGCCACGCGGCCGTCGGCGAGTTGCTTCGTCTCGACGCACTGGCCCCCGTTCGGCCCGCTCCAGGGCCGTTCCCAGCCCTGTTCCCCGAGATCGCGGGCCGGCATGCCGTTGTAGACGCCCTCGTCGGTGATCGTCATGAGTACTCCTTGCGCATGCGGTTCAAGAGCGCCCTGCTGTCCTCGGACGACGTCATCAGCGCCATACGGGAATGCGCTTCGAGATGGGAGACGACGTCCGCGCGCTGGTCCAGATAGACGGAGGCGGACAGGAGTTCGCTGTAGACGACGTCGGGCAGCTCGGGTTCCTCGAAGCGGAAATAGGTGAACGGGGCACATGCTCCGAAATGCGCTCCCGCGGCGAACGGCACGATGTCGATGCTGACGTGTGCGAGCTCGGAGACGTCCAGCAGCCGCTCCAGCTGCTCCCGCATCACCGGGGCGCCGCCCACCACCCGGTGCAGGACGGCTTCCTCCATGACCACCCACAACGTGGGCGCGTCCTCGCCCTCCAGCAGCTTCTGGCGGTGCAGCCTCAGCTGCACGCGGCGTTCTAGTTCCTCCTCGCTGCCGTGCGGCAGACCGCCGCGCAGCACGGCGTGCGCGTAGGCAGGGGTCTGAAGGAGGCCGGTGACGTACTGGGGTTCGTACGTACGGAGGGTCTTCGCGCCGGACTCCAGGCTGACGTAAGCGGTGAACCAGCTGGGGACGGCGTCGCGATAGGAGTGCCACCAGCCGGGCTTGTTGGCCTGTTCGGCCAGGTCGGCGAACTCCTCGATCTCCTGGCGGTCCGCCCCGAAGGTGTCCAGGAGCTTCTCCGCGTAGAGCGGCTTCAGCGCGACCTCGGCCTTCTCCAGCCGGCGGATCGTCAGGGTCGTCACACGCAGTGCCTTCGCCGCGTCCTCCAGCGAGGCGCCGGCGCCGAGCCGCATCTCCTGCAGCCGACGGCCCAGGATCATGCGCAGGACTGTCGGCGCGCTGGTACCGGAACGGGCATCACTCACGCCCAACCTCCTGAGGAACCGTCAACAAAGCCATTGTTACAGCCATTTGATGTTGACGCCAGGCTGATACCCGTGCTCCTGAAATTATCAGGGAGTCGGTTGCAGCGTGACCGTTATCACGCGCATAGTGGAGGAGTGAGTGGTCAAGTCGCGTTAGTGGCGCGGGATCCGGGCCGCGATGGGTGCGGGGGTGGATGCGTGATGCCGGCGCCGCCCTCGGAGCCACGCTGTCGGGCACCCGCCCCGGCCGCGCCTTCCGCCGCTCGGTTGCCGCCGTTCGGCACTGTGCGGCCGATTGCCGCACCGCACGCCCGGCACGAGTCGAATCGCTGTGTGTCCGGGCCGAGTTGAGCCCTCCGCGTCCCCTCGCGCGGTGGAACCCTCCTCTTCGATCCACTTACGGAAGGCGCCCCATGACCCCCCACGAGGAAATCGCCTCTCCCGTCGTGCTGTACGTATGTGCCGACCGGGACCGGGGCGCGCCCGGCGAAGCCACGCGGCGCGCCCAGACGGAAGGCCGCGCGTTCGCCCGGGAGCGCGGACTGACGATCGCCGAGGTCGTCACCGACACGTACGGTGAGCCCGACCCCGGCCGTCGCAGAGGGTGGCGGCGCGTGAGGCAGCTGGCGAGGACGGGTGATGTCACCGCGGTACTCGTCCGCTGGCCCAGCGCCATCGCCCCGGAGTCCGCGAGCGAACTGCGGCACCGTGAGGCCGCCTGGCTGCACGACCAGGGCGTGCGCCTCCGCTACACCTGGGCGCCCCTGTCGTCGCCCGGCTGATCTCCTGCCCGGGGGCGGGCGCCGGAGTCGGTGCCGGGTTCGTGGGGCGTGCCGACCGGCCGGCGCCCTGCGCGGCTCGGCGCCTGCACTGTGGAGAGGTCGCGCCGCCGATGACCCTGAGTGGCCCGGAGCCTGTGCCGCTCAGCCGCTCCGTGGTGGCTCCGCCCGCTCCGGCCACGTTGTCAGCAGTGACTCCAGCGGGCCGCGCCGCCGATGACCCCTGCGCGGCCCGGAGCCTGTGCCGCTCAGCCGCTCCGTGGCGGCTCCGCCCGCTCCAGCCACGTTGTCAGCAGCGACTCCAGCGCCGCCGCCTCGTCCCCGCTCAGGGTGTCGAGGAGGCGGCGTTCGTTGCGCATGTGCTCGGTGAAGGCCCGGTCGATCAGCTCGCGGCCGGCCGCGGTGAGGGCGACCACGCGGGCACGGCCGTCGCCGGCCGTCCGGCGGCGGGTGACCAGGCCGGCGCGTTCCAGGCGGTCGATGCGCTTCGTCATCGCGCCGGTGGTGACCATGGTGTGCGTGGCCAGTTCGCCGGGCGCCCGCTCGAACGGGTCGCCGGCCCGGCGCAGCGCGGCGAGCACGTCGAACTCGCCCTCGCTCAGGCCGAACCGGCGGTACACGACGCACAGCTCCTCCGTGAGCAGCCCGGCCAGCCGGTGCAGGCGGCCGATCACGCCCTGGGGGCGCACGTCGAGGTCGGGGCGCTCGCGGGCCCATTCGGCCTGGATGCGGGCCACGTGGTCCAGGGGCTGGGGCTGGGGCTGGGGCGTGGCGGTGGAATCAGCGGAATCCGGCATGTGACCCATAGTAGCTTCCTGGGAAGGTATATTAGCTTCCATGGAAGCTACCTTGCGGTGGGTGCTCGTCACGGCGATCGCGCCGGTGGCCTGGGGTACGAACTACTACGTCACCCACGCCTACCTGCCCGCCGGGACCCCGCTGTACGGCGCCGCCATCAGGGCCCTGCCCGCCGGCCTGCTGCTCCTGGCGGTCCGGCGCCGGCGGCCCCACGGCTCCTGGTGGTGGAAGGCGGCGGTCCTCGGCGTCCTGAACACGGGCGGGTTCTTCGCCCTCGTGTACGTCGCCGCGCAACTGCTCCCGACCAGCACCGCGTCGACGATCATGGCGGCCTCCCCGGTGGCCATGATGCTGATCGCCTGGGCGCTCGTCGCCGAGCGGCCGAGACCGCTGCCCCTGCTGGGCGCCGTGGCCGGCATCGGCGGGGTATGCCTCATGCTGCTGACCGGAACCGGCTCCGTCGACCTCCGCGGGGTGCTGGCCTCGGTCGCCGCTCTGCTGATGTCCTCCCTCGGCTACATCCTCACCAAGCGCTGGGGCGCCGGGACCGACGTCCTCGCCTCGGCCTCCTGGCAGCTGATCGCCGGCGGCCTCCTGCTGCTGTTCCTCGCGGCGGTCGTGGAAGGCGGACCGCCCGCGCTCGACGGCCCGGCCGTCCTCGGGTTCGGTTACGTCACCGTCGTGGCGACCGCGCTCGCCTTCGCCGCCTGGTTCGCGGGCCTGCGCCATCTGCCCGCCGCGACCGTCGGCCTCGTCGGGCTGCTCAACCCGGTGACCGGAGTGCTGCTCGGCACCGTGCTCGCCGGTGAGCCGCTCACCCTCCGGCAGATCTTCGGGCTCGTCCTCGTACTGGCCGGGATCCTGCTCGGCCGTCCGTCGGCGCGCCGCCGGGCCGCCGAGAGCCGCCGCACGGGGGCCGGGGCCTCTCGTTCGGATCATGCCGGGCTCGCGGGGTCCGGCACGCGCGCAGCGGACCCCGCCCCCTGATCCGGCCTGATCCGAACGGAGGACCTCAGGGCTGCGTGACCGTCAGTTCCCTCACGCCCGTCGGCTCGGCCTCGTCCGCCGAACGGACCGTCACCCGCACCTCGCGGGCCACCGTCCCCGCCCGGTACGGCTGCCAGTTCCTGCCGTCGGCCGAGGTCTCCAGGCGGTGCGAGGCGGGGGCCACGTCCGTCCACTCCGGCGCGATCCCCGTCACCGGGGCCGCCCGCCCCAGGTCGACCGTCAGCGTGCCCGTCCGCCCGTCGGGGGACCAGGCCGTCGCCGTGCTGCCGTCCACCGCCGCGGCCGCGTACAGGCCGGGCGTCTCCGATGTCGCCGTCGCCGGACGGCAGCGGGCCGCGTCCGCGGTCGGGGTCAGGTCCGGGCGGCGCGTGGGGAGGGTGAGGGTCCCCGACAGGGTGCGGGGGCCGGACGGGGTGTGGAGGGTGAACGGGGCGCCCGAGGCGAGGCGGACCTCCGTCGTCCGGGGTCCGATCGCGATGTCGTACGTACGTCCCCGGTAGCGCAGGCCCGTCAGCCTGACGCCGTCGCTCAGCTGCGGCGGCAGCAGCGGGTCCAGCCGCACCCCGTCCTCCCGCAGGCGCAGACCCGTCAGCCCGTGCGTGAACACCTGGAGGAAGCCGCCCTTGCCGGTGAGGAAGTCCTCGGCGGGGAAGCCGGACAGGGGGTCCTGTGCGCCCGCCTTCTCGCCCCGCGCCTCGCTGAAGAGGGCGTACGGGCCACGCATGAACGGCCTTACCGCACGCTGGAGATACGTGTACGTGGCGCAGCCCGGCTCCCCGATCGCGGCCGCGTCGATCGCATGGACCGAGTCCGTCATCGCCGGACCGTCCGGATCGGTGTGCGCCGCGTAGTAGTCGAGCGTCGAGGCCGCCGCACCCGGCTCCATCGGCCACTCCAGCGGATAGACCAGCAGGACCGTGTCGGCCTGCTTGATCGTCGAGCCGTCGTATCCCGCGTACTGGAGGTACAGCTTCCGCTCGGGGTCGTACGGGATGCGCAGACCGTCCGCGATCTCGGTCCACTTCTCCGGGGCCGGGTGGCCGAGGAGCTGCGCCGCGCGGGTGGCGTTGCGCAGCGCGGTGGCCGCGACGGCGTTGGTGAACACCCCGTCCGTGACGCCGTTGCTGTACTCGTCCGGGCCCGCCACCTCCTTCACCGAGTAGCTGCCGTCGTCGTTCGCGGTGGCGCGCGAGGCCCAGAAGTCGGCGATGCCCTGAAGCATCTGCCAGCCGTGGCCGGCCAGCCAGTCGCGGTCGCCGGTGGCCAGGTAGTACTGCCAGACGGCCAGGGACACATCGCCCTGAAGGTGGTTCTGGGTCACGCAGTGCGGCGGGTTCCAGCTCTGGCACTCGGACCAGAGACGGCCCCTGCTCGCGCTCGTCCACGGATAGAACAGGCCCTCGTAGCCCAGCTTCTCGGCGTTCGTACGGGCTTCGCCGCGCGTCCGGTAGCGGTACTCGACCACGGAGCGCGCCAGTTCGGGACGGGTGGCGAGCAGGCCCGGGTACATCCAGGTCTCGGCGTCCCAGAACACCATGCCCGCGTAGTTGTCGCTGGTCAGACCGGCCGGGGCGATGCTGTCGCGGGAACCGGTGCGGGTGGAGGCGAGGAGTCCGTACTGGGCCGAGCGCAGCCACTTCTGCAGATCGGGGCTGCCCGGCACGGACACGTCGGCCGACCAGTCGCGGCGCCAGACGGCGGCGCTCTCGGCGAGCACGGCGGACCAGCCGCGCCGCGCCGCGCGCCGGGACGCCTCGCGTGCGGTGGTGCGCGGGGCGCGCGAGGTGAGAGCCGTGTCCACCCCCACGTACTTCAGGTACGTGTACGTGCGCCCGGCGCTCACCCGGGACGCCTGCCCGTTCGCGCCGGCCGGGCGCACCGTCTGCACGATCGCGCCCGCCGTCCCCGTGCCCCGGGTCCGGAAGGTCCCGTCGTCCTCCAGCGCGATCCGGCGCGCGCCGCGCGGGTCCAGCCGGCCGGTGACCGTCGCGGTGCCGGTCCAGTGCGGGGTCATCCGCAGCCGCACGGCACCGGCGTGCACGTCGGAGCGGTCGGCCAGCACCTCGTACGTCAGGTCGGTCGCGCGTCCGTCGGACGTGGTCCAGCGCAACGAGGTGCGCACCAGTCCGCACCGCAGGAACACCGTCTGGCGGTACCGGGAGATCCGGCCCGCCGGCGTGGCGGAGCCGAACGTCTCCGCGCCCACCCGCACATCCAGGTTCGTCCAGCTCGGCAGCGCGGCGGCCACCTCACGGCCGGCCGCCAGATCCTCCTCGCGGCCGAAGAGCCCGGAGACGAACGCCCCGTCGTAGCGCGGGGTGAACAGCGGCCAGCCGGTCTTCTCCCCGCGCTCGGCGTACCCGGCACCCGCGGCCGGTACGCGGTGCCCCAGGTAGCCGTTGCCGACGTAGGGGTCGTAGCCCTCGGCCCCGCCGAACGTCGTGGACGACGGCGCCCAGGCGGGGTCCGTGTCCCGGCCGCAGGCCACGGCCGGCGGAGTGGGTGAGGGCCGGTCGGCGGCGGACGCGGCGGGCGGCAGGGGCGCGATCAGGGCGCACGCGACCAGGGACGTGAGGAGAGAGGTACGCGAAAGGCTCACGGTACGAACGTAGGGAAGCGGGCGTGGCGCGGCGGGGCACGGCGCGCGGGTGAACGGCTGACTCCGGCGCACGCGCGCTCAGGCCGCGAGCCCCGTCTTCAGGCCCGCTCCGCACAGCGGTACGACGACGCCGCGGTCGGTCCAGCCGCCCACCGCCGCCCAGCAGGCCACGCCCGTCGTCTCCACGTAGAAGCCGCGCGCGGCCAGATCGAGCTGCGCCGCCCGGATCTGATCCTCGGTCACCGTCAGGAACGTGCCGCCCGACTCCCGCACCGCCGCCAGGATCGCCCGGGCGCGGGGCGGGCGCGGGATGGCGATGCCCTCGGCCAGGGTGGGGGAGGCGGTGGTGCCGGCCGGGGTGCCGAGGAGGCCGTCCGCACCCGCGTGGAAGGCGGCGGCCAGCGGGGACACCGCCTCGGCCTGGACGGCGATCAGGGCGGGGCGGGTGTCGATCAGGCCCTGGGCGAGGAGTTCCTCGGTGGCCAGGGCCGCGCCGAGGAGGAGCGTGCCGTTGCCGACCGGGACGGCGATGGCGTCCGGGAGCCGGCCGCCGAGGTCCTCCCAGAGCTCGTACACGTACGTCTTCGTGCCGTGCAGGAAGTACGGGTTGAAGACGTGCGAGGCGTAGAAGGTGCCGGGTGCGTCGGCGGCGGCGCGGGCCGCGCGCGCGGTCGCCTCGCGGTCACCGGCGACGACCTCCAGGCGCGCGCCGTGCGCCCGGATCTGCTCGGTCTTCTTGGGCGACGTGCCCTCGGGGACGTACACCGTGCAGGGCAGGGCGGCGCGGGCGCAGTACGCGGCGACGCGCTCGGGCGCGAGGCGGCGGGCCAGTTCGGCGAGCATCACCGCGCCCCGGTCCTTGAAGGAGAGCGTCGGCATCAGGAAGTCGAGTTTGGCCGAGACCGTGGGGGTGAGCGGCACGAGCGGGGTGCGGCCCTCGCCGAGCGTGGTCGCGGGGGAGGAGAGCGGCAGGACCTCCTCGTAGCGCCACAGGGAGTTGGCCCGGCCGGGCAGTTCGCCGGGACGCAGCGGGCCCGCGCTCTCGAAGTCCAGGTCCCACGGGCCGCGGCAGACCGGACAGCACCAGGTGAGCGAGGTGACGTCGGCGCGGGTGCCGTCCTGCGGGCAGCGGTACGTGGTGGTCATGGCGGCCAGCATGCCAGCCGGGGCGGTGGGGCGGAGTCCGGGGCGGCCGCGGTGTCGCGGCCGCCCCGGAAGGCCGTTCCTACCGCCGGCCGAGCCCGCGGTCGACGGCGGTCATCAGCTCGCCGTCGTCCGTGTCCCCGTCCAGCGACCAGAACATCGCGCCGCCGAGCCGGTGGTCGCGGATGTACGCGGTCTTGGTGCGCAGGACCTGCGGATCGTCGTACGTCCACAGCGTGGTGCCGTCGAACAGCCAGGCGCTGCCGTCACGGACGTTGCGGTGGACCTTGTACGTACCGGAATCGGCCAGCTTCCTGAGGGCCTTGTAGTCCTCGTAACCGGCTGCCCAGGTCGCGGGAGCGGGGGCCGCGGCGGGCTGCCCGAGGCCGTCGCCGCCACCGGTCACACCGGTCCAGCCCTGGCCGTAGAACGGCATCCCCATCACGAGTTTGCGGGCCGGGGCGCCGCGCTTCAGCCAGTCGCGCACGGTCTGGTCGACGCTGAAGTCGCCCTTCGCGTACAGCGCGGACTGCTGCGCGGTGGTCTTCTCGCCCGAGACGTGGAAGTCGTAGCCCTGGAGGTTCACGAAGTCGAAGTCCCGCATGATGCGCGGGACGTCGAAGCCGGCGTCGATCTTCTCGGGGGACGTGGGCACGAACGCCGAGAGGTCGTAGTGCCTGGGCCTCGATCCGTGGGGGCCGCCGTTGCGCGAGGCGGCGCTGCTCTTCGCGTACGCGTCGAGCTGGGTACGGAACTCGTGGACCAGGGCCGTGAAGTTCCGCTTGTCCTCGGGGCGGTACACCGTGTCGGTGTCACCGGCGGATCCCGGCCATTCCCAGTCGATGTCCACGCCGTCGAAGAGACCGGCTGCCGCGCCCGCGCCGCCGCGCGTCCCGTCCACCGGCAGGTTGCCCTTGATGTACAGGTCGATGCACGAGGAGACGAAGGCCTTGCGGGAGGCGGGCGTGCGGGCCGCGTCCGAGAAGTGCGTGGACCAGCTCCAGCCGCCGAGCGAGATCATCACCTTGAGGCCGGGGTGCTTGGCCTTGAGCTCGCGCAGCTGGTTGAAGTTACCCGCGAGGGCCTGGTCGTCGGTGTCGGCGACGCCGTCCACCGAGCCCGCGGCATCCAGCGGGCGTACGTAGTCGGCCCAGGCGTCGGCCTCGCCGGGGACGTTGCCCGTGAAGCACTTCCCGTCGGCGCTCACGTTGCCGAACGCGTAGTTGATGTGGGTGAGCTTGGCCGCCGTTCCGCTCGTCTCCAGGTCCTTGACCTGGAAGTCGCGCCCGTAGACACCCCATTGGGTGAAGTAGCCGACGCGTTTGAACGCGGGCGCGGAACTGTGGTGTCCGCCCTTTCCGCGGTCCGCGCGGTGCTCGTCGCCGTGGCCCGCGGTGGCGTTGGCGGCGGGGGCGAGGGTGGCGGCCAGCGAGAGGGCGCAGGCGGCAAGGGCCAGTCCGGACAGGGTTCTTCGACGCATGAGGCCCGTTCCTGTGCGTGTGCGGAGGCATGTGCTGAGCATGTGCGAGACATGTCCTGCGACATGTGCGGGAGGTGCGTGACCGTGCTGTGTGGAGAGGAAACTATTGGTCTGGACCAAACATGGTCAAGGGGTGGGGCGTGCCGGAACGGCCGAAGGTGCGTGGTTGCCGGGCGGGGATATGCGCACGCCGGCGGCGAATCATCACTTCGAGTGAAACTCTGGCCTGTGCTTGCGGTCCGGAACCGACGGTTGCGACGCTGTTGCAGTCTGTCAACCTCTTGGGGAGTGGCCTGTGACTTTCGGTGAGCAGCCCGCCTATCTGCGCGTTGCGAGCGATCTGAGAGAGAAGATCGCCAATGGTTCGCTGCCGCCGCATACGCGCCTGCCGTCGCAGGCGCGTATCCGCGAGGAGTACGGGGTCTCGGACACCGTCGCGCTGGAGGCGCGCAAGGTGTTGATGGCCGAGGGTCTCGTCGAGGGACGCTCCGGTTCCGGCACCTACGTGCGCGAGCGCCCGGTCCCGCGCCGCATCGCCCGTTCCGGCTTCCGCTCGGAGGCGGGGGCCAGCCCGTTCCGGCAGGAGCAGACGGCGGAGGGGGCGCGGGGGACCTGGGAGTCCCGGAGCGAACAGGAGGGCGCGAGCCCGGAGATCGCCGAGCGGCTCGGCATCGAGCCCGGCGACCGGGTGATGCGCACCCGCTATGTGTTCCGGGACGGCGGCGAGCCGATGATGCTCTCCACCTCCTGGGAGACCCTCGCGGTCACGGGACGCACGCCGGTGATGCTGCCGGAGGAGGGCCCGCTGGGCGGCTGCGGGGTGGTCGAGCGGATGGCCGCGATCGATGTCGTCGTGGACAACGTGGCCGAACAGGTCGGCGCGCGCCCGGGGCTGGCGGAGGAGCTCCTGGCGCTCGGCGGGGTGCCGGGCCATGTGGTGATGGTGATCGAGCGGACGTATTACGCGTCGGGCCGCCCGGTCGAGACCGCCGACGTGGTGGTGCCGGCCGACCGCTACCGGGTCGCCTACCACCTTCCGGTCCGGTGAGGGGGGTTGGGCGGACGCCCGGTTCCGGTCCCGTCCGGGTGACGGGTTCGCGGGCCTGCGGTGCCGGTTCGGTGGCGGGCGCCGGGGTCTGTGGTGCCGGTGGGGCGGCGGGTTCGAGGGGCTTGGTTCCTGGCCGGGTGGCGGGTTGGCGGGCTTGCGGTGCCGGTTCGGTGGCGGGCGCCGGGGTCTGTGGTGCCGGTGGGGCGGTGGGTTCGAGGGCCTCAGTTCCTGTCTGCGTGGCGGGTAGCAGAGCCTGCGGTCCCGGCCGGGTGGCGGGCTTGCGGTCGTCTGTTCCCGGTCGGGTGGCGGGTCGGTGGGCGCGGCGTTCCTGTCGGGTGACCGATATCCGGCGGTGCCCGTCCGGCGCCCGTCACCACGAATTAACGGCGGCCCGTACCCCGTAACCGACGGGCAATCACCGACCGTGCTGGCTTGTCATGTCCCGCTCCTACCTTCCCGTTCGGACCCGCACTCCGGACTGACGAACGGGAAGTCACCGATGACGGACACAGTCGTACCGCAGACGGAGACCGCCTCCGGGGGAGACCTCGCAGGCGGCTCCGGCACCCCGCCGCCCCGTCGCAGCTACGCGAAACTCGCAGCGGACGAGAGCCGGGAGGACTACTCCCTCCGCTATGCGCCGCACTCCTTCCGGCGCTGGTCGCCCGGCATGGTCGCCGGCACCGCGCTCGGCGGGATCGCCTACCTCGCCGACTTCGCGATCGGTGCCTCGATCGTCTTCACCTACGGCTTCACCAGCGGCTTCGCTTCGATCATGGCGGCCGCGACGATCATCTTCCTCACCGGCATCCCCATCGCCCGCGCCTGCGCGAAGTACGGGCTGGACATGGACCTCGTCACCCGGGGCGCCGGATTCGGCTACTTCGGGTCGACGCTGACCTCGCTGATCTACGCCTCCTTCACCTTCATCTTCTTCGCCCTGGAGGGCTCGATCATGGCCCAGGCCATGCATCAGGCCGTCGGACTCCCGGTCGAGGCGGGCTATCTGATCACCACTCTGATCGTCATCCCGATCGTCTTCCGCGGTATGGGCGCCCTCGCCAAGGTGCAGGCCTGGACCCAGCCCGTCTGGATCATCGGCATGGTGCTGCCGTTCGTCGTCCTCGCCTTCGAGGCGCCGGACGCCTGGGGCGCGTTCGGCTCCTTCGGCGGTACGGAAGGCGCCGGGTCGGGCTTCTCCTGGATCGGCTTCGGACTCGGCACCGGTGTCGCTCTCTCGCTCATCGCGCAGATCGGCGAGCAGGCCGACTACCTGCGCTTCATGCCCGCGAAGACGGAGGCCAACAAGCGGCGCTGGAACCTCGCCGTCCTCGCCGCCGGACCCGGCTGGGTCATCATCGGCGCGGCCAAGCAGCTCGGCGGCGCGCTGCTCGCCTTCGTCGCTCTGGAAGCGGTCGGCAAGACGCACGCGCTGGAGCCGATCGCCCCGCAGATCGAGGCGCTGAAGCCCTGGCTCGGCTCGTTCGCGCTGCCCGCGGCCGCCCTGTTCGTGATCGTGTCGCAGGTGAAGATCAATGTGACCAACGCCTACAGCGGATCGCTGTCCTGGTCGAACTTCTTCTCCCGGATCACCCACCGTCACCCGGGCCGGGTCTGGTACATCTTCCTCAATCTCGTCATCGCGCTGACGCTGATGGAGATGAACATGTTCGCGGCCCTCAACAAGCTGCTGGGCTTCTACTCCAACGTGGGCATCGCCTGGATCGTCGCGGTCGCCGCCGATCTGGTCATCAACAAGCGGATCGGCCTGAGCCCCCCGTACATCGAATTCAAGCGGGCCTACCTGTACGCGGTGAATCCGGCCGGATTCGGGGCGATGGTGATCGCCTCGACCGTCTCGATCCTCGCCTTCTTCGGGCTGTTCGGCGCGTACGCGGAGGCGTTCTCGACCTTCATCGCGGCCGGATTCTCGCTGACGCTCTGTCCGCTGATCGCCTGGGCGACGAAGGGGAAGTACTACCTGGCGCGGCCCAACCCCGTGAACGGGCCCGGCGCCGAGGTCCCGGACATCACCGCCACCCACATCTGTTCCGTCTGCGCCACGGCCTACGAGCTCCCGGACATCGCCGACTGCCCGGTGCAGTCGGGTCCGATCTGCTCGCTCTGCTGCTCGCTGGACGCGGAGTGCGGAGACGTCTGCCGCAAGGCGCCCGGAGCCGGCCCGGTCCTCATGCCGGAGCCGGTACTGCGTGAGGGGGCCTTGCGGCCCTGAGGGCTGTTGCGTAACCGAAACGGCCGCCGGGAAACGCCCCGGGGGCGCATCCGTCCGGATGCGCCCCCGGGGCGTTGGTCCGCTCCTGGCCGGATCGGTATCTCTTTGTGCGATTACGCATGCGTTGAGTAAAGGTCAGGCGTACGCTCGGGCATATGCGTACTGCGGTTTCCTGCGGGTCCTTAGAAACATGCACGCCGTTCAGGGGAGGGGCGCAATGCTCGGGAGGGACACGATGAGCGACAGCGGTGCTGTGCTCCCGTGGCTGGTGATACGGCAGGACGACAACGGCAACCGCTACCGCGTGGGCAGGTACGCCACGCAGGACGAGGCGCAGAAGACCGCCGACAAGCTGGAGAGCCACGGCCACAAGCAGCTCTACTGGGTCGAGCGCGTAGGGCAGACCGCCCGCCCGTAGTGCGCCCCCTGCGACGGCCTCGCGGGGCGTCCGTGACGGGGCGTTACGCTCCGCGTCATGACTGATCGCGTAGTGGTGGCCGCAGCCGTCTACGACCGGGGGCGGCTGCTGGCCGCGCGCCGCAGCGCCCCGCCCGAGCTGGCCGGACGCTGGGAGCTGCCCGGCGGCAAGGTGGAGCCGGGGGAGAGCGGCGAGCAGGCGCTCGTCCGCGAGCTCCGCGAGGAGCTGGGCGTCGAGGCGGAGCCGCTGGAGCGCGTCCCCGGTGAGTGGCCGCTCAAGCCCGGCTATGTGCTCCATGTGTGGACGGCCAGGCTGGTGTCCGGGGTGCCCGCGCCGCTCCAGGACCACGACGAGCTGCGCTGGCTCGGGCCGGGCGAGAGCGGCACGGTGGACTGGCTGGAACAGGACCTGCCCGCAGTGGCCGAAGTCGTACGGCGGCAGCCCGGCGGCGCACACCCCTGAACCAGTGCCCTGCGCCGATCCCTGTGCGCCCCCGTCCTCCCCGTACAGCCGTTCGTGCGCAGGCTCCTACACCCGTACGCCCCACGTGCCGACAGCAGCGGTATTTCGTCCGTAATTTCGGGTATGTGATGTTTAGTCCCCGCAATCAAGACGTTCCCGTTGCCGGCCCTGGGAAGTGATCGGCGTGATCGATACGGAAGGCGACAGCGCGGAGTGGAGCTTTCCGGCTGTTCCCGGCGCCGTGCGCACGGCACGGCATGCCGTCCATGAGGCGCTGAGCGGCTGGGGACTCGACGCGGCCGTCGGCGATGTGACGGTTCTGCTGGTCAGCGAGCTGGTGACCAACTCGATGCGGTACACGGCGGGCCCCATCGGGGTGCGGCTGGTGCGCCCGCGCCCGGACGGCGAAGGCCCCGCGGCACGCCCCGGTCTCCTCGTGGAAGTCTCCGATCCGCTTCCGGATCCGCCCACCGAACGCATGGCCGGACCCGACGACGAAGGCGGCAGAGGGTTGCAGCTCGTGGCCTGTTCGGCCCGCCGATGGGGGACCCGGCGCGGAAAGAGCGGTAAGACGGTGTGGTTCGAGCTGGCCCTGCCTGGTTAGGAGTGAGGTGGGACGAACAGCGATCACGGTGGTAAGGCCGGAATCGGCCGGTCGGAATCTGGCCGAAACGGACTGAGACCGTGCTGTGATCGTGAACGCCGTGTCGGTCGGGGCCGTAGTGCTGAATACTGCGGGCAGGACCGGTCCGGTGTGTGAGCTGGAGGGGACGGTCGCGTGAGCGAAATACCTGGGACAGCGGGCGACGTGGTGTGGCAGAGCAGTCCGCCTGGCTCGATCTACGACTACATCAGGGTCGCCTCCTTCTCGATCGGCCCCGATGGCCTGATCGAGCAGTGGAGCCGCCGGGCCGCCGGTCTCTTCGGCGTTGCCGCTCACGAGGCCATGGGCAAGGACCCGGTCGAGGCCTTCATGCCGTCCGAGCTGCGCCGTGACGGTCACCGCCGGATCGGCGAGGTGCTCGACGGCAAGGAGTGGACGGGCCTCGTCCCCTTCCGGATGCCGGGCGAGGACGCGGTGCGCGGGCTCGCCGAGATCTATGTGATGCCGAGCGAGACGGTGACCGGTGAACGGGCCGCGGTCTGCATCGTGGTGGACGTCCGAGCCCTGCGCCTCATCGAGACGGACCTCGCCGCCTCGCAGGCGATTTTCGGCCAATCCCCCTTCGGGTTCGTACTGTTCGGCACCGACCTCACCGTGCTGCGGGCCAACCAGCGGTTCGCCACCGTCTTCGGCGGCCGGGCGGACGAACACCGGGGCCGCACGGTCCACGACTACCTCGCGGGCGCCGAGGCGGACCGGCTGACGGCGACGCTCGAACGCGTCATGGCCACCGGCGACTCCGTCACCGACCTCCAGCTCGTCGGCACCGCCCCCGGCGACACCGAGCGCCGCCACTGGTCGATGAACCTCTACCGGGTGCACAGCGGTTCGGGCCACCCCATCGGCATCGCCGGACTGGCCACCGATGTGACCAGGCGCCACATCGCCGCCCGGGAGGCCGCCAGCGCCCGGCGCAACCTCGCCCTGCTCAACGAGGCCAGTGCCCGCATCGGCAACTCCCTCGACCTGGAGACGACCGCCCGCGAACTCCTCGACGTCGCCGTGCCCGGCTTCTGCGACCTCGCGTCCGTCGACCTCTACCAGGCCCTGCTCACCGGCGAGGAGACGTCGCCCGGCAGCGGCGGCTCCCCGCACGGGCAAGCGGTCGCCGGCTCCGCCGAACTGCGCCGCGTCGCCTTCGCCAGCGCCGTGTCGGACGCCGTGCCCGGCATCCCGGACCCCTCGTCCGACGCCGAGCCCCACACGGTCGACGGTCCGCCCGCTCTCGGCGCCGTGCACCACTACCCCTTCGGCTCACCCTGCGCCATCGCCCTGCGAACCGGCCATGTGGAGGACGTGCCCGGCGACGACCGCGGCTTCGTCCAGTCCACGCTCGCCGTGCCACTGGTCGCCCATGACACCGTGGTCGGCCTCGTACGCTTCTCCCGTACGAAGGGCAGCGAACCCTTCGGCGAGCGTGACCGGGGCCTGGCCACCGAGCTCGCCGCCCGCGCCGCCGTCTGCATCGACAACGCCCGCCTCTACCGCCGCGAGCACGAACGCGCGCTGATACTCCAGCGCAGCCTCCTGCCGCCCGGCGACCCCGAGGCCGCCGGCCTCGACATCGCCTGCCGTTATCTGCCCGGCAACACGGCGACCGAGGTCGGAGGCGACTGGTTCGACGTGATCGAGCTCCCCGGCCACCGCACCGCCCTCGTCGTCGGCGACGTGATGGGCCGCGGACTGCGCGCCGCCGTGGCCATGGGCGAACTGCGCACCGCCGTA
This sequence comes from Streptomyces sp. NPDC091416, assembly GCF_044756845.1. Taxonomy (NCBI): domain Bacteria; kingdom Bacillati; phylum Actinomycetota; class Actinomycetes; order Kitasatosporales; family Streptomycetaceae; genus Streptomyces; species Streptomyces sp. NPDC091416. Next base: position 507,523 of record NZ_JBIVTU010000001.1, on the reverse strand, counting down.
AGGACCCTGGCCCTCCTCGACCTGGAGCCCGCCGAAGTCCTCTCCGCGCTCGACGAGGTCGCCCGGGGCCTCGGCACCCCCGGCGCCGGCACCTCGTCCGATGTGGGCGGCGGCGCCCAGTGGCCCTCGCGGGCCGCCCACAAGTCACGCGAGGCGGACCTCTCCGAGGTCTATCTCGCGACCTGCGTCTATGCCGTCTACGACCCCGTCACCCGGCGCTGCACCTTCGCCAACGCCGGTCACCTGCCCCCCGTCGTCGTCGAGCCGGGCGAAGCCGCGCTGCTCCTCGACGTACCGCCCGGCATGCCGCTCGGCGTCGGCGGCGAACCCTTCGAGGAGGTCGAGGTGGAGCTCAAGGAGGGCGCCCTGCTCGCCCTCTACACCGACGGGCTCGTCGAGTCCCGCGACCATCCGCTGGACGAGGGGCTCGAAGCACTGCGCCGGGCCCTCGTCGAACCGGCCCGGCCCCTCGAGGACGTCTGCGACCACGTACTGGGCTCGCTCGACACCCGGCACGGCGAGGACGACATCGCCCTGCTGATGGCCCGCATCCAGGGGCTGCCGGCCGACGCCGTCGGAGACTGGCGGCTGCCCCGCGAGCCCCGCTCGGTCGGCCGCGCCCGCGAACTGGCCCGCGACAGGCTGATCTCCTGGGACCTCGGCGAGCTGGTGGACACCACCGAACTGCTGGTCAGCGAACTCGTCACCAACGCCCTGCGGTACGGCGAGGGCGAGATCCGGCTGCGACTGCTGCGCGACCGCACCCTCGTGTGCGAGGTGTGGGACGCGGGCCTCGTCCAGCCGCGGCGCCGGCGGGCACGCGACACGGACGAGGGCGGCCGCGGACTCCAGCTGGTCGGACTGCTGAGCGCGGCCTGGGGATCGCGCCGGACACCGCGCGGCAAGACCGTCTGGTTCGAACTCCCGCTGCCCGACGGCGCACCGGCCGCCGAGCGCACGGTGGAGGAACTGCTCAGCATGTTCTGAGGCAGGGCCCTGTCACGAAGTGGTCTTCAGCGCGGCGAGGCGGGCTTCCACCTCGGCGCTGTCGCCCAGCGTGTCCAACTGCTCGAACTGGGCGTCCAGCGACGACGCGGCGAGCTCCTGCTTGCCCACCGCCTTCGCCTCCTCGCGCCGCACCTTGTCCTCGAACCGGCTGAGCTCGCTGGTCGGGTCGAGGACGTCGATGCTCTTGACGGCGTCCATCATCCGGTTCTGCGCCTGGGCGGACTTGGCACGGGCCACCAGCTCGTCGCGCTTGGACTTCAGCTCCGTCAGCTTCGCCTTCATCCGGTCCAGGCCGGACTTCAGCTTGTCCACCACCTCGGTCTGCGAGGCGATCGTGGGCTCCGCCGTCCTCGCCTCCTTCTCCGACTGGAGCTGGCGGCCGAGCGCGACCTTGGCCAGGTTGTCGAACTTGTCGGCGTCCGGGCCCGATCCGCCCGCCCGCAGCTCATCGGCCTTGCGGCTGGCGGCGAGCGCCTTCTCGCCCCACTCCTTGGCCGCCGCGACGTCCTCGCGGTGGTCCTCCTCCATGAGGCGCAGATTGCCGATCGTGGCGGCCACGGCCTGTTCGGCCTCCGCGATGTTGGACGTGTAGTCGCGGATCAGCTGGTCCAGCATCTTCTGCGGGTCCTCGGCCTGGTCGATCAGCGCGTTGATGTTGGCCTTCGCCAGCTGGGTGACGCGTCCGAGAACGGTCTGCTTGGTCATGGCACCTCTCCTGTGTGTCCGGTCCTGCTGAGCAACGTGAACGCGTACGGATGTCGGGCTCGTTCAGAAGCGGCCGCCACCGCCCCGCCGGCCGCGGGTGCCCCCGCCGCCGAAACTGCCCGGTCCGCCGCCCCCGCCGAAGCCGCCGCCCCCGAAACCGCCGCCCCGGCCGCCTCCGCCGCCCAGGAGCCCGCCGAGGATGATCCCGCCGAGCACCGCGCCGCCCATGCCCCCGCCGCTGCCCGGCATCCCGCCGCCCGGGCCGCCGCGGCCGCCGTACGCGCGCACGTCCTGCTCCGCGAGGCTCCGTGCCTCACCGGCCAGCGCGTCCGCCCGCTGCGCCTCGGCCAGCGCGGTCTGCGGATCGTCCGTCCCGGCCGGCCCCCCGGCCCGTTCCAGCCGCCGCTGCGCCTCCGCCAGCCGGGTCCTGGCCTGGCTGCCGACGGCTCCGCGGTTCGTGGTGATGTAGTCGGCGGCGCCGCCGATGGCCGACCGTGCGGTGAGCATCGCCTGGTCGAGCAGGGACCGGGCCCGCCGGTTGCCCTGTTCCTGCTCGCGGGCACCGGCCAGCGCCTCGTCCAGCGCCGCGTCGGCCTCCTCCACCCGCCGCAGGGCGTCGATCGGGTCGTACGCTCCCGCGCCCAGCTCCTCCCGCACATCGCGGGCCACGGTCTGCGCGCGGGCGATCCGGCCCCGCAGGTCCGCGGTGGACACGCCCTCCGCCGTGCCCTCCAACAACCCTCCCGCGTCCGCCAGGTCCGTCTCCGTCTCCGTGAGCGCGGCCGGCAGCCCGGCCGCCGCCTCCTCCAGCTCCCGGGCCCGCCGGTCGACGGCGTCGACGAGCGTGGCCGCCTGGCCGACGGCACCCTCGGTGGCCCGTACGTACACCGCCGCCGAGGCGTGGTCGCCGCCGTCCACCGCCTGGCGGGCCTGGTTGAGCGACGACGTCGCGAAGACGAGCCGGTCCTTGGCCTGCTCGATGCCGTCCGCCACGGGGGCCGACGCGGACGGCGCGTAACGGCCGCGCAGGGTGGTGAGCGTGGCCTCGGCGGCGGTGACCCGGCCGGCGAGCGCACGGAACGCGGTCTCGGCCGCGGCCAGTGCCTGCGGGGCGTCGCGTTCCAGTTCCCGCAGCCGGTCGAAGTCCTCCGAGACGTCGTCCAGGCGGGCGTCGGCGTCCGCGCAGCGGCCGATGATCTCGTCCAGCATCCGCCGGCGCGTGGTGTCGTCCTCGGGGAAGGCGTCGTCGAGCTGCTGACGCAACCGGAACGCCGTCGTCAGCTCGCCCTTGGCGTAGGCGACCGCAGCCGTGAACGGTGCGGCGGCCTCCTCGCCGAACTGGGCGGTGGCGAAGCCGAGCTCCTCCTCGCTCGTGCGGACCGCGTCGTCCGTGGCGACGAGCGTCTCCTTGGCCCGCGCGTCGAGTTCGGGGAGCGGGGTGGGGGGCTGCGGTGGCCCGTCCCGCCCGCCTCCGGCCGGCCCCCAGCCCGTCGCGCCGGGCGTCGTACGGGTGGTGGCGCGCCGCCGGCGCCGGGTGAACGCGTACGCGGCGACCGCCGCGGCACCGCCGACGAGGACGATCGGCAGCACCAGGTCCCAGCCACTCGTCCCGCCGGAGCTTCCCGTGCCGGGGTCGTCGGCGCCCGGGGTGATCGCCGGGGTGGGGACGGGTGAGCCGGCCAGCACGGCGGAGTACCCGTCGGCGGCCCCGATGGCCGCACCCGCCCAGTCGTTCTCCTTGAGCGCGGGCTCGATCGCGGTGCTCGCCACGTCCCGGAGCTGTGCGTCGGTGAGCCGGGAGTCCTGGTCGACGGAGTAGGCGTACTGCCGGTCGTGGGTGGCGACGGCCAGCAGGACGTCGTCGGTGCCGAGTCCGTTGCGGCCGGCCGTCTCGTCGGCCCAGTCCTGCGGGGAGCGCCCGGAGAAGTCACGGACGTAGGCCACGAAGAGCTGGATGCGGCGTTGGTCGTAGAGCCGGTCGAGGGCGGTCACGACCTCGGCCCTGCGGTCTCCGAGCGCACCGACCCTGTCGGTGATCTGCCCGTCGCGGGACAGCGTGACGGGGTCGTCGGCGCGAGCGGCCGACGCGGTCACAAGGGCCAGCCAGCACACCGCCGACAGCACGGCGAGCAGGGCCCGGCCCGGTATGAGGATCCGGGTTCGGCTCACAGGCGGCATCACGTTTGCGAGGTTATGTCCGCCTCGGGAGCCCCGCGACCCGGCACACGCTCCGTACGCCCCGCCCGGGAACGGCCCCCGCACCCGGTGCGTCCTGCTCTTCGTACGGGCGTGGCGCACCGAGGGACGCGCCGGGCCCGTTCGTGCAGCCGGAGTACGCGAGACCTACAGGGGGCACGCACGTGCGTGGGCGAATGGGGCGGGCGTCTGCCGCCGTGCGGAGCGGGGCGGCCCGGATGCTCGGCATTTGGCCGCGGCGGATCGCGTTCGGGCTGGTCCTGGTGGTCGTGGTGCCGGTCCTCACCGCGGGCGTCGCCCTGCGCCTCAACTTCACCGGCGACCCCGGAGACGGCACCCGGACCCGTGGCCGCGACGCGATCTGGCTGGGGCACGCCTGGGTCGACGGCCGGAAGAAGGACGCCGACCTGGCCGCGTTCGCCGCCCGGATCAAGGGGACGGGCATCAGGGACCTGTACGTCCACGCCGGGCCGCTGGAGCACGACGGGACCGTGCCCGCCTCCCGCTACCCCAGGGCCTCCTGGCTGATCGGCGCCGTGCACCGCACCATGCCCGGCATCCGGGTGCAGGCCTGGCTCGGGGACAGGCTGGCGAGCGAGGGACCCGACGGGCTGCGGCTGGAGCGCGCCGCGTCACGCGACGCGGTCGTCCGATCGGCGCGGCAGATCCTGGACGCCGGGTTCGACGGCGTGCACTTCGACCTGGAACCGCTGCACTCCGGCGACGCGCACTACCTCTCGCTCCTGGACGACCTGCACGTCCTGACCCGGGCCCGCGCGGTGCCGCTGTCCGTCGCCGCCCACCAGATCGACCCGCTGCCCGCCGCGCAGACCGTCCTCGGCGCGGTATCCGGCCGGGGCAAGTGGTGGTCGCAGAAGTACTTCGGGCAGGTGGCCCGCCGGGTCGACCAGATCGCCGTCATGTCGTACGACACCTGGATGCCGCTGGAAGGGCTCTACGGCGGGTACGTGGCCGAGCAGACGGCGCTGGCCCTCGAAGTGACGCCCCGCGGCACCGATCTGCTGATGGGGCTGCCGTTCTTCCACGAGAACGACCTGGGGCACCACGCGTCGGCGGAGACGGTCGCGGCCGCGGTCCGCGGCACCCGGCTGGGGCTGGGCCGTACGGACCGCGGCCGGGAAAGGTTCGGGGTCGCGCTCTATGTCGACTTCGCCGCGGAGGACGGCGACTGGGCCGCGTACCGGGAGGGCTGGCACTGACCCCGGCAGGCGCCGAACCCGGTACGGCCGGCTCAGGCACCGAACCGCTCCTCGGCGAGCAGCGGCCGCATCCGTGAGCGGAACCCACCGGTCCTGAAGGGCTGTTGCGGCAGTCGGGGGCCGTGGGAACCGGACCGCGCCGGGGCTGCGGAGGTGCGGTACGGGAGCCGGCGGAGGTCAGGTTCCGCCGGCTCCCGTACGGGCGGGAGCCGTCAGGAGCTCCCGGTCGAAGGGCCGGGGTCAGCCGGCGTCGCGCGGCAGGGTGCGGGTGCGGCCCATCTCGCCGAGCCAGACGGCGGACGGCTTCGGCAGCCGCTCGAACGTCTCCGGGTTCCAGCCGATGAGGCCGAAGGTGGGCGCGTAGGAGCCCCACTCGTAGTTGTCGAGCGCGCTCCAGGCCAGGTAGCCCTGGATGTTGAGGCCGTCCTCCAGGGCGGAGGCGACCTCGTTCAGCGCACCGGTGTAGTAGTCGATCCGGCGGCTGTCGACATCGGTGGCGATGCCGTTCTCGGTGACGATCAGCGGCATGTCGTGGCCCACGACATCGGCGGTGTGGCGCAGCGCGTACCCGACGGCGGAGGGGTAGTACTCCCACTGCGTGAGGGTGCGCTCGACGTCGTCCGCGGTGGGGATGGGGCCGTCCGTGCCGATCTTCGTCCGGGTGTAGGACTGCACGCCGATCCAGTCGTCGCCGCGGGCGGCCTCGATGAAGACGTCCTCGCGGGGGTGGCGGTAGGCCGCGGTGACGTCCTCGGCGCCGGGCAGGGCCTGGTAGACCTGGTTGGCGATGGTCCAGCCGACCTGGATGTCGGCGTTGATCGCCTTGACCTCCTTGACGGCCGCGTGGTGGGCGGCGATCACGGCCACGGTGGTCTCGTCGTCCGGGGTCGGCAGACCGGCGGGCGGGAAGCCGATGTCGCCGCGCTTGGCCTGGCCCGCCATGACGGCGATCATGTTCGGCTCGTTGATGGTGCAGACGTGGCTGACGCCTTCGGCGATGACCGGTGCGCAGGCCGCGACGTAGCGGGCGAACAGCTCGGTCGCGCCCTCGGCGGTGAAGCCGCCGCGGGCCTCGAACCACTGGGGCACGGTGAAGTGGTGCAGGGTGACCATGGGGCGCAGTCCGCGCTCGATGGCGCCCTCGACCATCCTGCGGTAGTGCGCGAGCTCGGCCCGGGAGAACCGGCCCTCGGCGGGCTCGATGCGGGCCCACTCGATGGAGAACCGGTAGTCGGTGAAGCCCAGTCCGGCCAGCACGTCCATGTCCTCGTGCCAGCGGTGGTAGCTGTCGGATGCGTCGAGGCTGGGCTCCTGGATGTGGGTGCCCGCGGTGTGCTCCTTGACCCACCAGTCGCTGTTGGTGTTGTTGCCCTCGATCTGGTGGGCGGCCGTGGAGGCGCCCCACAGGAAGCCTTCGGGGAACGGGACCTGGGTGTGCGTCATCGCAGACTGTCTTTCTGGTGCGTGAAGGGGGTGGCCGCGGGATGTGAGGGGCGCGGCCTCGTACGTGTCGGTGGGGCCGGGGCTACTTCATGCCCGCTGTGGCGATGCCCTGGGTGAAGTGCCGCTGGAGCGCGATGAACACGACCAGGACCGGCAGCACGATCAGGAAGGATCCGGCCATCAGCATGCCGTTGGAGCCGCCCGACTTGTTCGGGTCGGTCGCGAACGTCGCCAGGGCGACCGGGAGGGTGTACTTGTCGGGGTCGTTGGTCGCGATGAGCGGCCAGACGAAGTTGTTCCAGGAACCCAGGAACGTGAAGATCGACAGCGTTGCCAGCGCGGGCTTGACCAGCGGCATCACGATCCGCCAGAAGATGTACCACTCGCCGGCGCCGTCCATCCGGGCCGCTTCCAGCAGCTCGTCCGGGATCGACTGCATGAACTGCCGCATCAGGAAGACCCCGAAGGCGCCCGCCGCGAACGGCAGCACCAGACCGGCGTACGAGTCGATGAGGCCCATCTTGCTCATCAGCACGAACAGCGGCAGCAGCATCAGGTTGCCGGGCACCATGAGGGCGCCGAGCACCAGCCCGAAGATCTTGTTCCGGCCGGCGAACCTCAGCTTGGCCAGGGCGTACCCGAGCATCGAGCAGAACACCAGGTTCGAGACGGTGACCAGCACCGCCACGATCACCGAGTTCATGAAGTAGAGCGGCAGGTCGAGCTTGTCGAGCAGGTCCCGGAAGTTGTCCAGGGTCCACTCGGTCGGGATCCAGACCGGCGGGCTCGCGGTCAGCTCGCTCGTCGTCTTGAACGCGGACAGGGCCATCCACAGGAACGGCGCCGACATGACCAGCAGGCCGAGCGACAGCAGGACGTAGACGAGGACCCGCTTCAGGGACCGCGGCCGCTTCTTCCCGCCGGGCTGCCCGGCGTCCCCGGACTTCTTCGACGGCGCCGTCGAGACGGCGCCCGGTGCACTGGTGGCGCTCATTTCGTGTTGTCCTTCAGCAGTCGGAGCTGCAGCACCGTGATGCCCATGATCACTACGAAGAGGACATACGCCATGGCGCTCGCATAGCCCATGTGGAAGAAGTTGAAGCCCTCGCGGTACATGTTCAGCGAGACGGTGAGCGTCGAGTCCGAGGGGCCGCCCTGCGTCATCACGAAGGGTTCCTCGAAGACGTTGAGGTAGCCGATGGTGGTGATCACCGTGGCGTAGAGCAGCGTGGGCCGCAGCAGCGGGACCGTGATGCCCTTGAACTCCTGCCAGATGTTCGCGCCGTCCAGCCGCGCCGCCTCCCGCACCTCGGTGGGGATGGCCTGCAGACCGGCGATGAAGAGCACCATGACCGTGCCCAGGTTCCGCCAGACGGCCATCGCGATCATCGAGGGCATGGCGAGCTTCTCGGAGCCGAGGAAGTCCGGCGCGGTGAGGCCCACTTCGGAGAAGAGGCCCGCGACGAGACCGTCGCTCGGATCGAGGACGAAGCGCCAGACGACGGCGACCGCGACGATGGTGGTGACGACCGGGGCGTAGAAGCCGACGCGGAAGAAGGTCCGGGCCCGGTCGATGCCGTTGTTCAGCAGGACGGCGACGACCAGTCCGAGGAAGATCGTCAGCGGCACGCCGATGACCACGAAGTACGCCGTGTTGAACAGCGACTTGAGGAACTTCTCGTCGCCGAACAGCTTGGTGTAGTTCTCGAAGCCGATGAAGTTCGCGTCCAGCGGATGCGTCACGTTGCGCAGCCCGAAGTCCGTGAAGCTCATCACCAGCGTGGCGATGATCGGGACGGCCATGAAGACGAGGAAGAGCACCAGGAAGGGGGTGGAGAACAGCCAGCCGGCCATGTTCTGCACACCCATCGAGGGCTTCCTGCGGCTTCGCGAACCCTTCGGCCCGGCGGCCGGGGACGTGGTGGTCCCCGGCCCGGCCTGCACCTTGGCCGGCTGTGCGGCCTTTCCGGTCGTGGTGCTCATGGCTCCTACTTCACGAGGCCTTCGATCTCGGACTGCGCGGTCTTCAGCGCGTCCTCGGCGGAGGCCTTGCCCTGGGTCACCTTCGCTATGGCCTGGTCGACCTTGTCGGTGATCTCGCTCAGGTTGGGGAGCGAGGGGGAGGACTTGGCGGTGTCCATCTGCTTCTTGAAGATCTGCAGATCGGCGTCGTCGGCGAGGTCGCCCGAGGTCCAGGCGGCGGTGTTGGCCGGCAGGTCCTTGGTGCGCTCGTACCAGTCGGCCTGGCCCTTGGTGTCCGTCAGGTACTTGATGAACTCGGTGGCCGCGGCCTTGTGCTCGCTGTCCTTGGAGATCACCAGGGACGAGCCGCCGGCCATCGAGGTGGAGGACTTGTCGGCGGGGACGGCGGCGACCGCCCACTTGCCCTTGATCTGCGGCTGGCCCTCGTTCAGGAGGGTGACGTGCCAGGGGCCGCCGAAGAACATCGGGACGCGGCCGTTGCCGAAGTCCTTCACGACGTCGTAGCCGGGCTGCACGGACTTGTTCGAGAGCCCCTTGTCGAAGTACGAGCCGTACTCCTTGAGCGCCCTGACGGCCGCGGGGCTGTCGATGACGGCCTCGCCCTTGTCGTTGACGATCTCGCCGCCGGCCGAGTACAGGAAGGAGTAGAAGTTCTGCACCGTGTCCAGGCCGCTGGGCTGGATGGACAGGCCCCACTTGGTGTCCGCCTTCTTCTGGTAGGCGGTCGCGAGGGCCTGCATCTCCTTCCAGTCCGTCGGAGCCTTGGTGATGCCGGCCTTCTCGGCCAGGTCGGTGCGGTAGTAGAGGACGCGGGTGTCGACGTACCACGGCACGCCGTACGCCTGGCCGTCGACCTCGCCCTGCTTCCAGCCGGCCGGGAAGAAGTCCTTCTTCTGGAAGATCTTGGTGTCGACCGGTTCCAGGACGCCGAGCTCGGAGAACTCGCCCATGTAGCTTCCGCCCATCTGCGCCACGTCCGGCATGGTGCCGGCGGCGGCCGCGGAGACGAGCTTCTGGTGGGCGACGTCCCAGCCGACCGGGGTCACCTTGACGGTGATGTTCGGGTTGGCCTTCTCGTACACCTTGGCCACGTCCGCGAGCTTCTCGCCCTCGGCCCCCATGGCCCAGACGGTGAGCGTCTGCTTGCTGTCCGCGGCGACGTCCTCGCCACCGGAGCTGCCGCACGCGGTGAGGCCGAGGGAGAGCACGACAGCGATACCGATGCCGGTGGAGGCGGTTCTGGCGATGCGGGACATGGAGGGCTCCTCCTTGAGCAATCCGAATGTATGCGCTGCCTGTAAGCGCATACATCACTCTGCGGCAGAGATTCGGGAATCCGCAAGAGGGTGCTTGGTCACACTCGTGCAACGCGCCGGACATCCGAATGTTCAATTTGGAACGGTAAGCGGGCCGTTTGTGGAAAAGGTGATGATGTGACCGATTCCGCATGCTTGGTTCCAGGGCTGGACGGCGTCCGGTCCGGGCGGCGGGCGGCGATATTCTCGCGATCATGACTTCGTACGTGCACGACTTCCCGTTCGATCCGGCCTACGGGCACACCCTCGACGAGCTGACGGCCGTGCCCGCGCCGCCCGCTCCCGACGACTTCGCGGACTTCTGGCGGGCGCGGTACGAGGCGGCCCGCAAGGTCGCGACGGACCCCGAGATAGGCCCCGTCGAGGACGAGCGCGACGGCGTGCGGATCCACGGAGTGACGTACACCTCGGTGGGCGGGGTCCGCCTGGGCGGCTGGCTGGCCCTGCCGGTGGAGGCGGAGCCGGTACGCCACGGGTTCGTCATCGGGCACGGGTACGGAGGCAGGCAGGAGCCGGGTCCCGATGTACCGCTGCCGCTGCCCTCGTCGGCCGCGATCCTGCCGTGCGTACGGGGGATGGGCTCGCGCGGCCTCGTGGCGGGCATCCCCGACGTCTCCGCGCAGCACGTGCTGCACGGCATCGAGTCGCGCGACACCTACGTCATCGGCGACTGCGTGGCGGACCTGTGGTGCGCGGCCTCGGCGCTCGCGGAACTGGTGCCGGAGCTCGCCGGGCCGTCCCGGCTGGGCCTTCTCGGGGAGAGCTTCGGCGGCGGGCTCGGGGCGCTGGCCCTGCCGTGGGACGACCGGTTCGCGGCGGCGCAGCTGACGGTGCCCACGTTCGGGAACCACCCGCTGCGGCTCACGCTGCCCTGCGCGGGCAGTGGCGAGTCCGTGCGCGGGTACCACCGCGAACACCCCGAGGTCGTGGAGGTGCTGCGGTACTTCGACGCCGCGACGGCCGCGGGGTTCGTGGCGCGGCCGACGCTGGTGGCCGCGGCGCTGTTCGACCCGTCCGTGCCGCCGCCGGGCCAGTTCGCCGTGCACAACGCACTCGCGGGGGAGCGGGATCTGCTGGTGCTGCCGGCCGGACACTTCACGTACGACGGGCTGGAGCAGGAGGTGGCCGGGCTGGTGGCGGCGCGGCAGGCGTTCTTCGGGAAGCGGATGGCCTGAGGCCGGTCCGTACGGTCAGCAGCCGCAGCTGGTCCGGCGGATCACGGAGACCGGGAGGGTGAGCGACACCGGCTCGCGGCCGGTGTTGTTCAGGCGCTGGACCAGCAGCTCGACCGCCTGCTCGCCGAGCCGGCGGATCGGCTGGCGCACCGTCGTCAGCGACGGCTGGACGATCCGGCCGAGCGGGATCCCGTCGAAGCCGGTCACCGCCATGTCCTGAGGCACCCGCACCCCGCGCCGCGCCAGGGCGCGCAGGGCGCCCACCGCCATCTGGTCGTTGGCGAACAGCATCGCCTCGGGCCGCTCCCCGCCCCGGTCCAGCAACGCCTCGGCCGCCAGCGCCCCCTCGGCCTGCTTCATCATCGTCGTCCGCAGGGCCGGCTCGTCCGGTACCGGCAGGCCGGCCTCCCGGCAGGCCTCCTGGAAGCCGCGGAAGCGGGCCTGCGCGTCCGGTGAGTCGGTGTCGCCCCCGACGAAGACCAGCCGGCGCAGGCCGTGGTCCTCGATCAGGTGGCGGGTCAGTTCGCGCTCGCCGTCGGCGTTGGCGACGACGATGTGGTCCAGGTGGTCGATCTCGCGCGGTCCGGCGAGCATGACCACCGGCAGCCGGCGCGATATCACTTCGAGGTCCTCGGTCGGCACGGTCTGCGCCAGGACGGCGAACCCGTCGACCCGCCCCGCGACCTTCGCGACGAGGCTCTCCGGGCCGCCCTCCAGCGACGCCGCGATCAGCAGCGCGTACCCGTGCCGCCGGGCCGCGCGCTCCATGCCGCGGATGATCTGGTCGGAGTACAGCATCACGGCGTCGTCGGCGTCGCTGTCCGCCTCGGCGTCGGCCTCGGCGTCCGGGTCGGCGTAGTCGGGGAAGCACAGGCCGAGCACGCCGGTGGTGCGGCTCGCCAGTCCTCGCGCGTTGCCGCTCGGTACGTATCCGAGCTCGCGCGCCGCCTCCAGGACCCGCTCGCGGGTCTGGGCGCGTACGGAATCCGGGGTGCGGTAGACCCGCGAAACCGTGGCGATGGAAACACCCGACCGTTCCGCGACGTCGTACACCGTTGGGGCGCTCACTCGACCGACCGTCCGCTTCTTCTCTGTGCTGACGCGTGCCGGCAGAGATGTCGGCGTACACGTTTTGAAAGCGCATTCACCCTAGATCGCGGGCCGGGAACGGGCAAGGCCATCCAGGAATCGACAGGCAACCTTGCAAGATGCCCTGTACATCTTTTACGGTGGACGTATGACGCAACCGTCCGGAACCAGGCCCGCCGACCCGACCGCGGAAGAGGTGGCGCAGCAGCTCGCCTCCGTCGTCGGCAGGCTGCTGCGACGGCTGCGCTCCTCGTCGTCGGAGAGTCTGCTGACGCCGACCCAGCGTTCGGTGCTGGCCCGGCTGGAGGACGGGGGCCCGGCCACCACGGCCGATCTGGCCCGTGCCGAGTTCGTGCGCCCCCAGTCCATGCGTCTGACCCTGGGCGCCCTGGAGGAGCAAGGACTCGTCGAGCGGGCGCCCGATCCGGCCGACGGGCGCAAGTCGGTCGTGTCGGCGACGGACGCCGGCCGCACCACCCTCGCCGGGGTCCGGGCCGCGAAGCGCAACTGGCTCGCCGAGGCCGTCGCCGCCGAACTGGACGGGGCCGAGCGGCGCACCGTCGCCGAGGCCGCGGTCCTCATCGAGCGCCTGGTCGGTTCATGACCCGTCCGGACGCCCGCACCGTGACACCCGTCCGGCCCGCACGCCCGGACCGGGAGACGGCGCCCGGCCCCGGCTTCAGCACCCGGCTCACGGCACCGCTGCTCCTCGGCTCACTGCTCAACCCGCTCAACACGACCATGATCTCGACCGCGCTGGTGGCGATCGGGCACCACTTCGGCATCGGCGCGGCCGACACCGCCTGGCTGATCTCGGTCCTCTACCTCGCGAGCGCCGTCGCCCAGCCGGTCCTGGGCAGACTCGCCGACGTCCTCGGGCCGCGACGCGTCTTCCTCGCCGGCCTCGTCGTCGTCATCGCGTCCGGCGTCGTCGGGACGGTGGCGCCCGGCTTCGGATGGCTGATCGTGTCCCGGCTGCTGCTCGGCATCGGTACGTCGGCCGCCTACCCGGCCGCCATGGCGGTGCTGCGCGACGAGTCCGCCCGCATCGGCCGGGCCACTCCGCGTCCGGTGCTGGCCCGGCTCTCCTTCGCCGCGCTCGGCAGCGCGGCCGTCGGGCCCACGCTCGGCGGACTGCTGGTCATGGCCGTCGGCTGGCGCGGGATCTTCGCCGTGAACGTACCCGTCGCCCTGGTGGCCCTGGGGGCCGCACTGCTCTGGATCCCGGCCGACCCGCCGCGCGGGCGGGGAGCCGACGGCCGCATGCCCCGGCTGGGGCTGGACCCGCTCGGCATCGGCCTCTTCACCACGGCCCTGACCGTGCTGGTCTTCTTCCTGCTCGATCTGGCCCACCCGGTGTGGTGGCTGCTCGCGCCGTTCGTTCTGCTGGCCGGCGCCCTGGTGCAGTGGCAGTTGCGTCGCCCCGAGCCGTTCATCGACCTGCGGATGCTCGCGGCGAACGCCGCGCTGTCGCGTACGTACCTGCGGCACGGGGTCAGCTATCTGCTGATCTACGTGGTGATGTACGGATACACGCAGTGGCTGGAGGAGGCCCGTGGCTACTCGTCCGGGCACACCGGCCTGCTGATGCTCCCGATGTCCCTCGCCGCACTGGTCTGTTCGCTGCTCGGCGCGCGTACGAAGGGCATCCGAGGGCCTCTCGTCCTGGCCTGTGTGCTGCTCACCGCAGGGTCCGGGCTGCTGTTCCTCCTCGACCAGGACACCCCGGTCGCCGTCCTGCTGCTGGCCGGCGCCTGCTTCGGCATCCCCCAGGGGCTCATCGGCACGAGCAACCAGGCGGCCGTCCAGGCCTACGCCCCGCCCGAGTCCATCGGCTCCGCCGCCGGCCTCCAGCGCACCGCGCAGTACATAGGGGCCATCACCGCGTCCAGCCTGATCGCGCTCGCCTACGGGCAGTCGGCGGGTGACCACGGTCTCCACCTGATGGCCGCGGTGGCCGCGGTCCTGGGCGTCCTGCTCGTCGTCCTCACCGTCACCGACCGCGCCTTGCGCGGCCGTACCTGACCCAACTCCCCCCTCAAGCACCACCTGACCAAGGAGCACCACCACCATGAGCGCCACCGTCCTCGACCCGAAGACCGCGTTGATCGTCGTCGACCTCCAGAAGGGCATCGTCGGCCTGCCGACCGCCCACCCCGCCACCGAGATCGTCGCCCGCGCCGCGACCCTCGCCGACGCGTTCCGCGCCAAGGGCCTCCCGGTCGTCCTGGTCCGTGTGACCGGCGGAGCGCCCGGGCGTACGGAGGGTCCCGCACGGTCCGGGAAGCCGGCCGCCGACTGGGCAGAGATCGTGCCCGAACTCGGCCCGGCCGACGGCGACATCGTCGTCACCAAGCAGCAGTGGGGCGCCTTCTACGGCACCGACCTCGACCTCCGGCTGCGCCGCGGCGGCGTCACGCAGGTCGTGGTGGCCGGCATCGCGACCAGCATCGGCGTCGAGTCGACCGCCCGCGCGGCGCACGAGCACGGCTACCACGTCACGCTCGCCACGGACGCGATGACCGACATGAGCGCGGAGGCCCACGACAACAGCGTCGAGCGGATCTTCCCCCGCCTCGGCGAGAGCGACACCACCGACGCGATCGTCAAGCTGCTCGGCTGAAGGCCCTGAGGCCTTCAGGGCCTCAGTTCGCCTCCCGCCGACGGATCTTGTTCCCCAGCCACACCAGCGGGTCGTACTTCCGGTCCACCGCCCGCTCCTTCAGCGGGATCAGCGCGTTGTCGGTGATCTTGATGTGCTCGGGGCACACCTCCGTACAGCACTTCGTGATGTTGCAGAGCCCGAGCCCGTGCTCCTCCTGCGCCGTCGCCTTCCGGTCGAGACCGGACTCGGCGGCGGCGTCCAGGGGATGCATGTCCAGCTCGGCGACCCGCATCAGGAAGCGCGGTCCGGCGAAGGCCGTCTTGTTCTCCTCGTGGTCGCGCACCACATGACAGGTGTCCTGGCACAGGAAGCACTCGATGCACTTGCGGAACTCCTGCGAGCGGTCCACATCGACCTGCTGCATCCGGTACTCGCCCGGCTCCACGCCCTCCGGCGGGACGAAGGCCGGTATCTCGCGCGCCTTGGTGTAGTTGAACGACACGTCCGTCACCAGGTCACGCACCACGGGGAAGGCCCGCAGCGGAGTGACCGTGATCGTCTCACCGGGATCGAAGACCGACATCCGCGTCATGCACATCAGCCGCGGCCGGCCGTTGATCTCCGCGCTGCACGAACCGCACTTGCCCGCCTTGCAGTTCCACCGCACCGCCAGATCGCCCGCCTGGGTGGCCTGGATGCGGTGGATGAGGTCGAGGACGACCTCGCCGTCGTTGACCTCGACCTCGAAGTCCTCCAGGCCGCCGCCTCCGGCGTCCCCGCGCCACACCCTGAACCGTGCGTCGTAGCTGCTCACTCTTCGAGCTCCTCATCGGCGAGGTACTTGACCAGCTCCTCCTTCTCGAAGAGGGAGAGCAGGTCCGGACGGATGGGTTCGGTCACCTTGCGTACGAGATCGATCCGGCCGCTCGCGGCGTCCCGCTCGTCCACGGGCCGGCACAGGAGGTTGACCGGGCGCCAGGACCGTTCCATCACCGGGCAGTCCTCGCGGGTGTGGCCGCCGCGGCTCTCGGTGCGCTCCAGGGCCGCCCGTGCGATGCACTCGCTGACCAGCAGCATGTTCCGCAGGTCCAGGGCCAGGTGCCAGCCGGGGTTGAACTGCCGGTGCCCCTCGACCCCGGCGCGCCGGGCCCGTTCGCGCAGTCCGGCCAGCTTCTCCAGGGCCTTCTCCATCTCGGGGGCCCGCCGGATGATGCCGACCAGGTCGTTCATCGTCTGCTGCAGTTCCTGGTGCAGGGTGTACGGATTCTCCGTCGGCGCACCCCCGGCGAGCTCCTCCGCGCTGAACGGACGCAGGGCCTCCGCGGCGGCGGCGTCGATCTGCGCCTCGTCCACGACCGGCAGGGCGTCGGCGGAAGCGGCGTACCCGGCCGCGTGCAGCCCCGCCCGCCGGCCGAAGACCAGCAGGTCGGAGAGGGAGTTCCCGCCGAGCCGGTTGGAGCCGTGCATGCCGCCCGCGACCTCGCCGGCCGCGAACAGGCCGGGCACGTCCAGGGCCGCCGCGGTGTCGGAGTCGACGGCTATGCCGCCCATCACGTAGTGGCAGGTCGGGCCGACCTCCATCGCCTCGGCCGTGATGTCGACGTCCGCCAGCTCCTTGAACTGGTGGTACATCGACGGCAGCCGGCGCCGGATCCGTTCCGCCGGCATCCGGGTCGACACGTCCAGGAACACCCCGCCGTGCGGCGTGCCGCGGCCGGCCTTCACCTCCGCGTTGATGGCGCGGGCGACCTCGTCGCGCGGCAGCAGCTCGGGCGGGCGGCGGTTGTGGTCCGGGTCCTCGTACCAGCGGTCGCCCTCCTCCTCCGACTGCGCGTACTTCTCCTTGAACACGTCGGGGACGTAGTCGAACATGAACCGCTTGCCCTCGGAGTTGCGCAGCACACCGCCGTCCCCGCGCACCGACTCGGTGACGAGGATGCCCTTGACGGAGGGCGGCCAGACCATGCCGGTGGGATGGAACTGCACGAACTCCATGTTCAGCAGGGGTGCGCCGGCCAGCAGCGCGAGTGCGTGGCCGTCGCCGGTGTACTCCCAGGAGTTCGACGTCACCTTGAAGGACTTGCCGATCCCGCCGGTGGCGAGGACGACCGCGGGCGCCTCCAGCACGAAGAAGCGGCCGCTCTCGCGCTCGTAGCAGAAGGTCCCGGAGACGCGGTCCCCGTCCTTCAGGACGCGCGTCACCGTGCACTCCTGGAAGACCTTCAGACGTGCCTCCGGGTCACCGGACTCGCGCTCGTCCTCCTGCTGGAGCGAGACGATCTTCTGCTGGAGGGTGCGGATCAGTTCGAGGCCGGTACGGTCCCCGACATGGGCCAGGCGCGGGTACTCGTGGCCGCCGAAGTTGCGCTGCGAGATCTTTCCCTCGGGGGTGCGGTCGAAGAGCGCGCCCCAGGTCTCCAGCTCCCAGACCCGGTCGGGCGCCTCCTTGGCGTGCAGTTCCGCCATCCGCCACTGGTTGAGGAACTTCCCGCCGCGCATCGTGTCGCGGAAGTGCACCTGCCAGTTGTCCCCGGAGTTCACATTGCCCATGGAGGCGGCGATACCGCCCTCCGCCATGACCGTGTGCGCCTTGCCGAAGAGCGATTTGCAGATGACGGCCGTACGGGCCCCGCGCTCGCGGGCCTCGATGGCGGCGCGCAGCCCGGCGCCTCCGGCACCGACCACGACGACGTCCCACTGCTGTCGTTCGAGCTCAGTCATTCAGAAAAACCTCGGATCGTCGAAGGCGCCGGAGGCGACCAGGTACACATAGAAGTCGCACGCCGCCACGCTGATCAGC
This sequence comes from Streptomyces sp. NPDC091416, assembly GCF_044756845.1. Taxonomy (NCBI): domain Bacteria; kingdom Bacillati; phylum Actinomycetota; class Actinomycetes; order Kitasatosporales; family Streptomycetaceae; genus Streptomyces; species Streptomyces sp. NPDC091416. The sequence continues at coordinate 489,983 of NZ_JBIVTU010000001.1, read as the reverse complement.
GAGGCCCAGGCGAGCAGCATGTGACGGGCGTTGAGCCGGCCCACCCAGCCCCACAGCCGGTAGCGCACGGGGTGCTTGGAGAAGTGCCGCAGCCGGCCGCCGATGATGTGCCGGCAGGAGTGGCAGGACAGGGTGTACGCCCAGATCAGGGCGATGTTGACCAGGAAGATCAGTGAGCCCAGGCCCATGTGGCCCCAGGCGTAGTGCTCGTCGCGGAAGGTGAGCACGGTGTCGTACGTGAGGATCCCGGCGACCGGCACCGCCGCGTAGAAGAAGTACCGGTGGATGTTCTGCATGATCAGCGGGAAGCGGGTCTCGCCGCTGTACTTCCGGTGCGGCTCGGCGACCGCGCAGGCCGGGGGCGAGGCCCAGAAGCCCCGGTAGTAGGCCTTGCGGTAGTAGTAGCAGGTCAGCCGGAAGCCGAGCGGGAAGATCAGGATCAGCAGGGCGGGGGACAGGCCCCACCAGCCGCCGAGGATCTCCCAGTTCGGGCCGCTCCGCATGGGGGCGCAGTTGTCCGCCAGGCAGGGCGAGTAGAACGGCGAGACATAGGGCGCGGCGTAGTAGTCCGCGTTCGAGAACGCCCGCCACGTCGAGTAGACGATGAAGGCGAGCAGCCCGGCCGCCGTCACCGCGGGCGCCAGCCACCAGCGGTCGGTCCGCAGGTGCCGGGCGGCGATGGCGGCCCGCGTGGGGTGGTGCACCCCTGTCGTCCGGGCCGGCCCGTCCGTGGGGCGGGGCCCGGGGCCTGTTCCTGAATCCGTTCCTGTTTCCGTACCGGTGGCCAAGGAACTCTCCTGGGTTTGTCGGCTGCGCCCTACGGGGCGTGCCTGCCGGGGACGCCCAGACCCTCGTCGTCCGAGTCCGTCCACAGGGTGGCGTCGTACGGCGCCTCGGTGATCGTGATGACGCCGTCGACGGGTGCGGCGTGGGCGGCCGGGCCGGGCGGGTCCAGGGCGGTGGCCGCCTCGCGCAGTTGCGCAAGGCTCCGCTCCAGCCGTCCGACGGTGCGGACCAGGTCGTCGAGACAGTGCTGAACAGCCGTCAATTCGTCGTGCAGTGACATGACTTGATCTCACTTCCGCAGTCGCGGGTGGCCATGCTCATGCGCATGCGAGTGTCGCGCGTCACATCCCCGTTGGGAAGAGAGCGGGCGGCCCTGTCTTGCGGGGCGTGGGCGGGACGATGCCTTCGGACAGCGGGTTCCGGCCAGGACCGGCGCTCCGCCGCTCGGGTGAGGTTCGGGCCCGCTGCGCCGTGTCTGCGCGGTCTCCCGCGCGTGGGCGCTTTCAGTGGACGGGCGGAACCAGTGTGATCAACTGCAAATGCCACGAAACACGCAGAATCCGGCTCATTCGGGTAACGGTGGGCCGGGCCGTCCCCGGAGGTATCAGTCATGTCCCACGTCGGCGTCCCGCGCGGGACATCCCGAAAGCGCCGCTCGCTCGCACTGTTCACCACCGGGGTGCTCACCCTCCCCGTCCTCGCCGGCTGCAGCTCGGGCGGCGACGAGGCCACCAGTACCGTCGTCACCCCGCAGGACATCGCGTCCGCGTCCCGCGCCCAGGTGGCGGACGGCGGCACGGTCAACTGGGCCATCGACGCGATGCCCGCCACCCTCAACGCCTTCCAGGCCGACGCCGACGGCGCCACCACCCGGATCACCGGAGCCCTGCTGCCGACCCTGTTCCCGCTGGACGCCAAGGGCCGGCCGCAGCTCAATCCGGACTACCTGGAATCCGCGAAGGTCGTCGAGACCGAGCCGAAGCAGGTCGTGCTCTACCGGCTGAACCAGCAGGCGGTCTGGAGCGACGGCCGGGAGATCGGCGCACCGGACTTCGTCGCCCAGTGGCGCGCGCTGAGCGGCAAGGACTCCGCCTTCTGGACGGCCCGCAACGCCGGGTACGAACGCATCGACAAGATCGAGCGCGGCGCCGACGACCTGGAGGTCAAGGTCACCTTCGCCAAGCCGTACGCGGACTGGCGCTCCCTCTTCTCCCCGCTGTACCCGAAGCAGGTGACGGGCTCCCCGGACGCCTTCAACGACGGCGCACGCTCCACGCTCAAGGCGACCGCGGGACCGTTCCGGCTGCGCGAGGTGGACCAGGAGACGGGTTCCGTCACGCTGGCCCGCAACCCGCGCTGGTGGGGCAGGACCGCCAAGCTCGACTCGCTGGTCTTCAGGGCGGTCGAGCCGCAGGACCGCACGGAGGCGCTGACCGAGGGAAAGGTCGACGTCGCCGACATCGACGCGGCGACCGCGAACCGCATCGTCCAGGCCGCCCGGGACACCGGCGGCAACGGCGCACCGCCCGCCCACGGCCCGGGCTCCGAGATCACCCCGGCCCAGGCACTGCGGTCCTGGGCACTGGCCCACGGCTCCGACGAGGAGGTGGCCGAGGAGGCGCAGGAGGCCCGGGATGAGAAGGCCGCGGCCGCGAAGGCGTACGCCGCCGTCCAGAGCGACCTGCGCGGATACGCGGTCCGCAAGTCCCTGGAACCCGCCTACACCCAGCTCGCGCTGAACGGTGAGAGCGGGCCGCTCGCCGACGCCCGGGTACGCCGGGCGGTGGCCCGCGCCCTGGACCGCCAGGAGCTCGCCGACACGGTGCTCAAGCCGCTCGGCCTGCCGGCCGAACCCCCAGGCAGCCACCTGGCCCTCGCCGGGCAGCCCGCGTACAAGGACGGCAGCGACGCGCTCGGCAGCCAGGACACCAAGGAGGCGCAGGCGCTGCTGGCCGACGCCGGCTGGACGCGCGAGGGCGCTCTCAAGAAGACGGACGGCACCAAGGCGGGCAGCGAGGGCGAGAAGCAGGAGGACAGCGGCGAGAAGAAGGGGGAGGAGGAGAAGGCCGCGAAGGCCGGCGAGGAGAAGGCCGCCGAGAAGGAAGAGAAGGAGGGGAAGAAGGAGGAGAAGGCGCCGAGCGCGAAGGACGACGGCAAGACCGACGACGCCGCCGGGAGCGAGCCCGCCAAGGACGACGGCCTGTACATCGTCGGCGACGACAACAAGCCCGGCGAGGCCGAGGGCGCGGCCACCCACGTCATCGCGCCCGCCCCCGCCGCCGCCGTGCAGAGCGCCGCCCTGCTGCGCCAGGCCGGGCATCTGGGCGAGACGGGCGCCTCCGAGGACGCCCCCGTCCGGATCACCGCCCAGGACCGGCAGCCCGGCGGAGCGGCCGGCGCCTACGCCCCGGTCGGTACCGCAGCCCCGGTGCAGGCTCCCGACGCCGCCCGAGGCCCGCTGGGCAAGGACGGGAAGGCGCTGTCGCTGCGGTTCGTCCTGCCGTCGGGCCCCGGCTCCGAGTCCCTGCGCAGCGTCGGCGACAAGATCGCGGCGATGCTGGACACCATCGGGATCCGTACCGAGATCACCAAGGTCTCCGACGACAGCTACTTCCGGGACCACGTCGCCTCCGGGGACTACGACCTGGCGCTGTACTCCTGGCCCGCCACCGCCTACCCGGCCACGGACAACCGCCCGATTTTCGCCAAGCCGGTACCGGCCACCGACGGCTCGCTGCTGGTCGAGCAGAACTACTCCCGCGTCGGCACGGACCACATCGACCAGCTCTTCGACGAGGCGGTCTCGGAGCTCGACGAGAAGACGTCCCGGTCCCTGATGAAGCAGGCGGACGCCCGGATCTGGGCCGCCGCAGGATCGATTCCTCTCTACCAGCGCCCGCAGCTGGTCGCCACGGACAAGAAGCTCGTGAACGTCGGCGCCTTCGGCTTCGGGGTGCCGCACTACCAGGACATCGGTTTCAAGAAGCCGCAGTCCGCCGGCGCCCCGGCCAACCGGACGAAGTAGCCGGCCGGCCCGACGAAAGAGCAGGTCAGCGCCGGACCGAAAGCTCAGAACTGGCTCAATTCCCTTGCCCGCCGGACGGTCGGCGGGCAAGGCTGTGCGTACCTGTTGACCCGGGTGACCCCGACCACTCCACCGTCGGCCGAAGGGCCCCAACCCCGAGGACCGCGCAGTGGAGGCCCGCTCCGAGCCCCCGCCGAGGAGCCGCAGCCCCGGAGCCCCACCTCCGGAGTTGTTCCGGCCCCGCGTCCGCGTCGTCCGCCCGGGGGACCGTGTTCACGACCACCGGTGAATTCCGGCGGAAGACCTGATCACGGAGGCGGAAACATCAAGCGGACGCGGGTCCACCGCTTCACTCCGGACGCGGTGCGCCCGCTGCCTCGTGGCCGGTAGGACTTGCCCGGGAAGCCGGAGGCGCGCCCGCCCCGTACCATGGGACTAGCCGTGGCGCGTCCGCCCGGCGGGCGTACGAGGACTCAAGACCGACTAAGACGCCTGAATCCCCGATCCGAGAGAAGCGCAAGCCACCCATGCCCACGCGCCACGACATCCGTAACGTAGCCATCGTCGCCCACGTCGACCACGGCAAGACCACGCTGGTCGACGCCATGCTCAGGCAGGCCGGCGCCTTCGCCGCGCACGCCGCCGAGAACCTCGACGAACGCATGATGGACTCGAACGACCTGGAGCGTGAGAAGGGCATCACGATCCTGGCCAAGAACACGGCCGTGAAGTACCACCCCAAGGATGGCGGCGACGTCATCACGATCAACATCATCGACACCCCCGGCCACGCCGACTTCGGCGGTGAGGTCGAGCGAGGCCTGTCGATGGTCGACGCGGTCGTGCTGCTGGTCGACGCCTCCGAGGGCCCGCTGCCGCAGACCCGCTTCGTGCTGCGCAAGGCGCTGACGGCCAAGCTGCCGGTCATCCTCTGCATCAACAAGACGGACCGGCCGGACTCCCGGATCGCCGAGGTCATCGACGAGACGTACGACCTCTTCCTGGACCTGGACGCCGACGAGGACCAGATCGAGTTCCCGATCGTCTACGCCTGCGCCCGTGACGGCGTCGCCTCGCTGACCAAGCCGGAGGACGGCACCGTCCCGCCGGACAGCGACAGCCTGGAGCCGTTCTTCAGCACCATCCTCTCCGCGGTCCCGGCCCCCGAGTACGACGAGGACGCCCCGCTCCAGGCGCACGTCACCAACCTGGACGCCGACAACTTCCTCGGCCGTATCGCGCTGTGCCGCGTCGAGCAGGGCGAGCTGCGCAAGGGCCAGACGGTCACCTGGATCAAGCGTGACGGCACGCAGTCCAACGTCCGCATCACCGAGCTGCTGATGACCGAGGCGCTCACCCGCAAGCCCGCCGAGAAGGCGGGCCCGGGCGACATCTGCGCGATCGCCGGTATCCCGGACATCATGATCGGCGAGACCCTGGCCGACACCGAGAACCCGATCGCGCTCCCGCTGATCACGGTCGACGAGCCCGCCATCTCGATGACCATCGGTGCCAACACCTCGCCGCTCGTCGGCAAGGGCGGCAAGGGCCACAAGGTCACCGCGCGCCAGATCAAGGACCGCCTCGACCGCGAGCTCATCGGTAACGTCTCGCTCCGCGTGCTGGAAACCGAGCGTCCCGACGCGTGGGAGGTCCAGGGCCGCGGCGAGCTCGCCCTGGCCATCCTGGTCGAGACCATGCGCCGCGAGGGCTTCGAGCTGACCGTCGGCAAGCCGGAGGTCGTCACCAAGCAGGTCGACGGCAAGACCCACGAGCCGATCGAGCGCATGACGATCGACTCGCCGGAGGAGCACCTCGGCTCCATCACGCAGCTCATGGCGACCCGCAAGGGCCGCATGGAGACGATGACGAACCACGGTTCGGGCTGGGTCCGCATGGAGTGGATCGTCCCGTCCCGCGGCCTCATCGGCTTCCGTACGGAGTTCCTGACCCAGACCCGCGGCACGGGCATCGCGCACTCCCTGTTCGAGGGCCACGAGCCGTGGTTCGGCGAGCTGCGCACCCGTCACAACGGCTCGCTGGTGGCGGACCGTTCGGGCGTCGTGACGCCGTTCGCGATGGTCAACCTCCAGGAGCGCGGTGTCATCTTCACGGAGGCCGGCACCGAGGTCTACGAGGGCATGATCATCGGCGAGAACTCGCGCGCCGACGACATGGACGTGAACATCACCAAGGAGAAGAAGCTCACCAACATGCGTGCGGCTTCCGCGGACACCACGGAGAACGTGGTGCCCGCCCGCAAGCTGTCGCTCGAGCAGTCGCTGGAGTTCTGCCGCGACGACGAGTGCATCGAGGTCACCCCGGAGACCGTGCGTATCCGCAAGGTCGTCCTGGACCAGAAGGAGCGCGGCCGCTCCGCCTCGCGCGCCAAGCGCTGATCGCGCGAGAAAGGCCCGGTTCCGCGACTGCGCGGAACCGGGCCTTTCCCGTGCGCGGTTCCCGTTCTCCCCGCACCGCCGGGCGAAGCGGTTCCCCGCCGCGGCCCGCAGCGTCCCTGGAACCCGCCCGGAGGCCCTCCGGGGCGGTCTCCGGGCGCCCGGCGTCCGGCGCGCGGGACCAAGGCCGGAAATAACCCGAAACGCGCTCCGGGGGAGGCCTCGGGCGCGCGGGGGAGGCGGTCGCGGACGCGGGGGGAAGCCACCCGTCGGGCGACCCCGTTCCCGCGTCCCGGGACGGCGCCGGGCATGGACCGCCGGGCCGAGCCACGCAAGCTGTTTTCTTTCGGCAGACGTCCGGATATCGGGCGCCGTTCACCGGACCACGTGTTAACAGTCCGTTTCGGGTGTGTCTGTCTAGGATCCCTTTGTCCGAATTTCGGCCATTCAAGGCTTCCCTATGTTGTCAAACCGAGACCCTTTAAGTGTGGTTTACAGCCCGGTTGTGCTCAATAGTTGGCTCAGTTGAGCTCGGGTCAATGAGGCGCGCACTGGCAGGGTGCCGACTCACGAGCACGCTGGGTGTACCGATCAGGCGTCAGAGATGGCGGCGGAAGTCGGTGTCTCTCCTGCGGTGAACAAGTGGACTCTTGAGGAGGAACCCATGCGTGGTGCCATAAGCACCAACTGGGTCGTGTGCGCGACGCTGATCCCGATGGGGGTCGACCGACCGTGACAAGTCCTGTGCAGATCGATGACGCCGAGGCGTCAGCGCTCCCGGCGTCCGGGAGCGAGCCGGAGTCCGGTGGACCGGAGGCCAAGAAGGCCGCGGGTCTCTCTCCCGGGCAGCTGATGTGGCGTCGCTTCAAGAGGGACCGCACCGGGGTCATATCCGCGTGCATCGTCCTGTTCTTCTTCGCGGTGGCGATCCTCGCACCCGTGATCTCGATGCTTTACGGCAAGGATGCCTACACCCTTTACGGGCAGGACAACCTTGACCTCCTCGACGAGTTCAACATGCCGACGGGCGGGGCGGGCGGCATGTCCGCCGACCACTGGTTCGGCATCGAGCCGAACCTCGGCCGCGATGTGTTCATGCAGCTCGTCTACGGCATGCGCACCTCGATCTACACCGCCCTCGCCGCCACCCTCGTGATGGTGACGATCGGTGTGTTCATGGGCCTCGTGGGCGGTTACTTCGGCGGCAAGATCGACTACTGGGTCGGCCGGCTGACGGACTTCCTGCTCGGTTTCCCGAGCCAGCTGTTCTTCATCGCCTCGATGCCGGTCGTCGTCGCGGCGTTCGTCCGCCCCGACGAGGAGACCCCCACCTCTCTGCGCGCCATCGCGATCATCATCGTGCTGTCGTTCCTGGGATGGATGGGCCTCTCCCGGCTGATCCGTGCGGAAACGCTGACCCTGCGCGAGCGGGAGTTCATCGAGGCCGCGAGGATCTCGGGCGCATCTCCCGGGCGCATCATCCGCAAGGAACTGATGCCCAACATCATCACGCCTGTCCTGGTTCAGGCCACGCTGATGCTGCCCTCCACGATTCTCTCCGTGGCGTTCCTCTCCTTCGTGGGTGTCGGCTTCGTCGAACCCACTCCGGACTGGGGCCGGATGTTCGCCATCGGCGCGGACATCTACGAGCAGGACCCGGTCTACATGCTGTTCCCGGGTGTCGCCATGGTGGTCTTCGTGGTGGCGTTCAACCTCCTCGGCGACTCCGTCCGAGACGCGTTCGACCCCAAGTCCGGACGCTGAAGCTTCCGTCCCCCCGCGGATGGGGTAGCTGTCACCCGGACGCCGGCCAGGGCCGGACGCGCCAGGCAGCTCAGTTGGATCACTACTGACAGATAGGTTCTCATCGTCATGAGCATCTTTGGTACGCGCCAGATGCGCGCCGCGGTCATCGCGGTGGCAGCCGGTTCGTTGGTGCTGACCGCATGCGGCGGCAGCGACAACGACAACAACAGCAAGGCCAAGACGAAGACCCAGGAAGACGCTGCCAAGCAGTCCTCGGCCGTCATCATGGGCGACGCCAAGGCGTCCAACGGTCCTGCGGCCGAGGTGCCCGGCGCCAAGCCCGGCGGCACCATGACGGTCTACCAGGAGGGCGACTTCTCCCACCTGGACCCGGCCCAGAGCTACGTCAGCGACGCCAAGCAGCTCGACCGGCTGCTCCAGCGCGGTCTGACGCAGTACCAGGAGGACGACAAGGGCCAGCTCACCGTGGTCGGTGACCTCGCCACCGACTCCGGCAAGGTGACCGACGGCGGTAAGACCTGGACTTACACGCTCAAGGACAACCTCAAGGACGAGAACGGCAACGTGATCGACTCGTCCGACATCCGTCACACGATCGAGCGCATGTACGCGCCGTTCGTCACCGACGGCCCGATCTACATCCAGAACTGGCTGTCGGGTGCCGGCACCACGTACCGCAAGGCGCTGCCGGACGGTCCGTACAAGGGCAAGCACCTGCCGGACTCGGTCCTGGCGACCCCGGACGCGAAGACGGTCGTCTTCAAGTTCAAGGACGCGCAGCCCGACCTCGCCCAGGCGCTGGCGATGCCCGGCTACTCCGTGGTGCCCAAGGAGACGGACACCAAGGAGAAGTACGACACGGACCCGGTCTCGACCGGCCCGTACAAGATCGCCGACTTCAAGCCCGGCAAGTCGATGAAGCTCGTCAAGAACACGAACTGGGACGCGGCGACCGACTCGGTCCGCCACCAGTACGTCGACGGCTTCAACATCGAGTTCAACCACGACGACGACGACCAGACCAAGACCCTCCTGGCCGACCGTGGCGAGGCCAAGAACGCCGTGATGTTCACGGGTCAGGTCGCCACCAACCAGGTGAGCAAGGTCGTCGGCGACGCCGCCGCGATGAAGCGCACGATCCAGGGCTACGCCCCGTACGTGTGGCAGCTCAACTTCAACCTCGACCGCATGACGGACAAGAAGGTCCGTGACGCGATCACCTACGCGATGCCGAACGCGCAGCTCTACAAGCTCGACGGTGGCGCGTACGGCGGCGAGACCGCGACCGGTCTGATGGCCCCGACCGTTCCGGGCTACGAGAAGGGCTACGACCCCTTCGGCAAGCTGAAGAAGCCGAACGGCGACGTGGCGAAGGCCAAGGAGCTCATCAAGGAAGCCGGCGCCGAGGGCAAGAAGGTCATCTACGCCTACGGCAACACCCCGGTCCGCCAGCAGCAGGCCGTCCTGATCTCCAAGCGCCTTGAGGAGATCGGTCTCAAGGTCGTCAAGAAGGAGATCGACTCCTCCACCTGGTACGAGCAGGTCGGCAAGGTCAAGAACGGTCTCGACCTGTACATGACCGGTTGGGGCCAGGACTGGCCGGCGGCTTCCACCGTCATCCCGCCGTCGTACGACGGTACCCAGCTGCAGGACGGTTCCTCCGTCTACTCGCACATCAACGACCCCAAGGTCAACGCCGAGATCGCCCGCATCATGAAGATCACGGACCCGGCCGAGGCCCAGAAGGCATGGACCGCGCTGCACCACGACATCGTGGAGCGCATCAACCCGGCTGCCCCGATCTACTTCACCAAGGTGTTCCAGATCTTCGGCTCCAACGTCGGTGGTCTGCGGTACTCCAGTGACGCCAGCTACGTCGACGTCACGCGTCTGTACCTGAAGAAGTAGCAACCCGCACAGGCCGATCCCGGGGGTGCGCACACGGCGGAGCGCGCACCCCCGGGACGTCAGGCCCTCTCCTGATGTCCCCCTCATTGCCGCCGTCCTGAGAGCAGCGACCAGCCATGCTTCGATTCCTCACTCGCCGGACGCTCGGCGCAGTCCTGACACTTTTCCTGATCAGTGCCGTCACGTACTTCATGTTCTTCGCCATCCCGCAGGACCCCGCACTGCTCGCATGTGGAAAGAACTGCACCCCGGACGCGCTGAAGGTCATTCACACGAACCTCGGTCTGGACGAGCCGGTGGCGGTCCAGTTCTGGCACTACATGGTCGGCATCTTCGCCGGCCGTGACCTGGCCATAGGCGACTGCGCGGCTCCTTGCTTCGGTGTCTCCTTCGCCAGCGGCCAGCCGGTCTGGGACACGATCATCGACCGTCTCCCGCTGACGCTGTCCCTCTCCGCCGGCGGACTCGTCGTCTTCCTCGTGGTGGGTCTGGGTCTGGGCATGCTCGCCGCCTGGAAGAAGGGCACGAAGGTCGACAAGACCGTCAGCTCGGCTTCGCTCGTGCTGAGCTCCCTGCAGATCTACTTCCTCGGCCCGGTGGTCCTCGGAATCTTCGTCTACAGCACGGGATGGCTGGACAAGCCCAAGTACGTGCCGCTGACGGAGAGCTTCACCGGCTGGTTCATGGGTCTGCTGATCCCGTGGCTCGTCATGTCGGTCATCTTCACGGCCCAGTACACTCGTATGTCGCGCTCGTCGATGATCGAGCAGTTGCAGGAAGAGCACGTCAAGGCAGCCCGCGCGAAGGGTATGACGAGCCGTTTCGTCTTCTTCCGCTACGCCTGGCGCGGTTCGCTCATCCCGATCGTCACCATCATCGGTATGGACATGGGCGCGCTCTTCGGCGGCGCCATGGTCACCGAACTCACCTTCGGACTCGCCGGAGTCGGCCGCCTCGCCCGCGACTCAGTGGTCCTCAAGGACCTCCCGCTGACCATGGGCGTGTTGATCTTCAGCGCCGCCTTCATCCTGTTGTTCAACGTCATCGTGGACGCCGCGTACGCGTTCATCGATCCGCGCGTGCGTCTGTCCTAGGAGTACGACCGTGACCACACTCACCAAGACCGAGGACTCGCCCGCACCCTCCTCGTCCGGAGCCTTCCTGTCGGTGCGGGACCTCAAGGTCCATTTCTCCACCGAGGACGGCATCGTCAAGGCCGTCGACGGGCTCTCGTTCGACCTGGAGCGCGGGCAGACGCTCGGTATCGTCGGCGAGTCGGGTTCCGGCAAGTCGGTGACCAACCTGAGCATCCTGGGGCTGCACAACCGGCGCAGCACCGAGGTCTCGGGCGAGATCGTGCTGGACGGCCAGGAGATCACCGGCGCTTCTGACAAGCAGCTCCAGTCGCTCCGCGGCAACAAGATGGCGATGATCTTCCAGGACGCGCTGACCGCGCTCTCGCCGTACTACACGGTGGGCCGGCAGATCGCCGAGCCGTACATCAAGCACACGGGTGCCTCCAAGAAGGAGGCGCGTGCGCGGGCGATCGAAATGCTCGGCAAGGTCGGGATCCCCGACCCCAAGAACCGGGTCGACGACTTCCCGCACCAGTTCTCCGGCGGTATGCGCCAGCGCGCGATGATCGCCATGTCGCTGGTCTGCAACCCCGAACTGCTGATCGCCGACGAGCCGACCACGGCCCTGGACGTCACCGTCCAGGCGCAGATCCTCGATCTGCTCAAGGACCTCCAGCAGGAGTTCGGTTCGGCGATCATCCTGATCACCCACGACCTCGGCGTCGTCGCGAACACCGTCGACGACCTGCTGGTGATGTACGCGGGCCGGGCTGTCGAGCGCGGCACCGTGCGTGAGGTGCTCAAGACTCCGGAGCACCCGTACACCTGGGGCCTGCTCGGCTCGATGCCGCGGCTCTCCCAGGACGTGGGTTCGGAACTGACGCCGATTCCGGGGTCGCCGCCCAGCCTGCTGAACCCGCCGTCGGGCTGCGCGTTCAATCCGAGGTGCTCGTTCGTCGACATCGTCGACGGGAGCGGCCGCTGCCTGAACGAGCGACCCCTGCTTCCGGAGGGTCGCGGCTCCGCCTGCCACCTCACCGGCGAGCAGAAGCAGCAGGTTTTCATCGAGACGATTCAGCCCCGGCTGGGCTGATGTACCGGCAACTGGGGCTATGACCATGAGCGAGAACAAGAGCAACACCGCCGGTCCGGAGACGGCTCAGGCGCAGCGGGAACCGGATGGCTCGGACCCGCTCCTGAGCGTGAAGGGCCTGACCAAGCACTTCCCGATCTACGGCGGATTTCCCTTCAAGCGGCAGGTCGGCGCGGTCCAGGCCGTCGACGGCGTGACGCTGGACGTGTACCCGGGCGAATCCCTCGGTCTGGTGGGTGAGTCGGGCTGCGGCAAGTCGACCACGGGCCGGCTGCTGACCCGGCTGCTGGAGCCGACCAGCGGCACGATCACCTACAACGGCCAGGACATCTCCCACGCCAACCGCAGGAAGATGGCGCCGATCCGGTCCGAGATCCAGATGATCTTCCAGGACCCGTATGCCTCGCTGAACCCGCGGCAGACGGTCGGGACGATCATCTCGGGGCCGATGGAGGTCAACGGGATCAACCCGCCCGGAGGCCGTGAGGCACGGGTGCGGGAGCTGCTGGAGACGGTCGGGCTCAACCCGGAGCACTTCAACCGCTTCCCGCACGAGTTCTCCGGGGGCCAGCGTCAGCGCATCGGTGTTGCCCGCGCGCTCGCGCTCAACCCCAAGATCATCATCGCGGACGAGCCGGTCTCGGCGCTCGACGTGTCCATCCAGGCGCAGGTCATCAACCTGCTCCAGGAGCTTCAGCGCGAACTGAACATCGCGTTCGTGTTCATCGCGCACGACCTCGCGATCGTCCGTCACTTCTCGCAGCGCATCGCGGTGATGTACCTCGGCAAGGTGGTGGAGGTCGCCGACCGCGACTCCCTGTACAACGCCCCGCGCCACCCGTACACGCACGCGCTGCTCTCGGCGGTGCCGAACGCGGACCTCGACGCCGACAAGACGGAGCGAATCCGGCTCTTCGGCGACGTGCCGTCGCCGATCATGCCGCCGTCCGGCTGCCGCTTCCGGACCCGCTGCTGGAAGGCGCAGGACAAGTGCGCGACGGAGGAGCCTCCGCTGGTGCAGCTCTCGGGTGCCCGTGAGGGCCACCTGACGGCCTGCCACTTCCCGGAGGAGCCGACCACGGAGAAGACCGGCCCGGACGTCGTTCTCGACCCCGCGCTCGTCGCCCTGGAAGAGAAGAACGCGGACAAGTAGGAGCAGTACCCTCCGGCGAAGCCGGGAGCACGGGTGCCGGGACGCGGAAGCGTCCCGGCACCCGTTCGCGTTTCCGGGGGCCTCGCAACCGGGAGGCGGGGCCCGGAGAGCGGGGGCTCGCGTTCATCCGGCGGCCGTCACGGCGGCTTCGGAGGCGGCGGGTTGCGGGGGAGGGCCGTCCGGCTTCCCGGGAGCGCCGCCCGGCTTCGCCGCGGCGGACGGGGTGCGGTACCCGCGAAGCGGGGCGTGGGTCGCGGCCACGGCGGCGATCGCCAGGGTGGCGGAGAGCCCGCCGACGGCCAGGGCGAGAGGGGCGGAGGTGGCCGACGCCAGCAGGCCACCGCGGAAGTTGCCGAGCTCGGGGCCGGCGACACCGATGACATGCTCCACCGAGGAGACCCGTCCCCGGTACGCGTCCGGGGTCTCCAGCTGGACCAGGGCGCTGCGGGTGACGACGGACACGGTGTCGGCGGCGCCCGCCACGGCCAGGCAGCAGAGCGCCGCCCACAAGGGCCCCGCCAGTCCGAAACCGGCCAGCGCCAGTCCCCAGACGCCGGCCGCCGCCAGCTGGACCAGGCCACCGCGGCGCCACCGCGTCACCGTGCCGGACAGCAGACCGGCCGTGATCCCGCCGACCGCGACGGCCGAGAGGAACAGGCCCAGGGTCTGCGGGTTCCCCCCGAAGCGCACCTCGTTGACCAGCGGGAAGAGTGCGACGGGCATGGCCAGCAGCGTGGCGGACAGGTCGGTTGCCAGCGAGCCCCGCAGGGTCGGGCGGCCGAGGACGATCCGCCAACCGCCGCGCTCCGGGCGACGCCTGCCGCCCGTCGTGCCGGTCCCGTCGGACCGCATGGCGGGCAGCCGGATCACCGCCGCCATCGAGACCGCCATGGCCGCGGCCTGGATCGCGTACGCCGCAGGGAAGTCCCAGCGGGCGATGATCAGTCCGGCCGACGCGGGACCGGCCAGCATCGCCGTCTGGAAGGAGATGTTCGTCAGCGCGAGACCGGCCGCGACCTGGTCGCCCGGCAACAACCGGACCGGGAAGGTACGCCGGGCAGGAGCTCCGAGAGCGCCGCAGCTCGTCCCCACGGCGACCAGGGCGAGCAGCAGCAGGAGGCTGCGGTTGTCCGCCAGGGCCTGCGCGCACAGCCCCACGGCGGCCAGCAGCTGGCCCGCGGTGGTGGCGCGCACCACGGAGCGGCGGTCGACGGTGTCGGCCAGGGTGCCGCCGAGCAGCCCGAACAGGATGATCGGCAGTCCGGTGGCCAGCCCGATGGCGCCGGTGCCCACGGGGCTTCCGGTCAGATCCCAGACCTGGGCCAGCACCGCCACATTGGCTGTCTGGCCGCCGAGTTGGGAGACCGAGGTGCCGATCCACAGGTCGCGGAACGGCCGGTTGCCGCGCAGCGGACGGGTGTCGAGGAACCGGGCGCGCAAGCGCCCGCTCACCGCGGTGGCTCGACGAGATGGCGGAGGATCCGCTCCCGCATCGACCTGCGTTCCAGTGCCCGCCGTACCTCCGCGACCACGCCGGTCATCGCGTGCGGGACCTCGTGGTCCAGCTCGGCGACCGTGGCGTGGGTGGCGCGCCACTCCGCCTCCAGGAACGGCACCAGGGACCGGCCGCGCTCGGAGAGGTCGATGCGCCGGGTGCGGGCGTCCGGCCCGGGCTCGGAGGTGACCAGGTCCTCCTTGAGCATGGCGGCGACGGTCTGGCTGATCGCGGAGTGCGAGCGGTTCAGGGACGTGGCGAGCTCGCGGATGGTCAGGGGGCCGGTGTGGGCGAGCCGGATGAGCGGATAGGCGAACCGCGGCCGTACCCCGTCGATGCCGCGCTCGACGTAGACCTGCTCGATCTCGGCGTCCATGGCCGCCAGCAGCTCGTGCAGGGAGTGCCAGGGATCGGGCAGCGCTGTGGGATCAGAAAATGTCACAGCGCTAATATAACAGCGCTGGGACAATAGGAGGCGTGGTGCGATGCCGACCGGTACGGGGCTTGATCGGGTTCCGGGTGCGGCCTAGCGTCGGGGTGGTGGAAACGCTCCGGCCCGCCGCCCGGGTCATCTGCCTCGATGCCGCCGACCGCGTGCTCCTGCTGCGCTGGCGGGATCCGTTCGACGGGTCGTGGCTCTGGGAGCCGCCCGGTGGTGGCATCGAGCCCGGCGAGACCCCGCTTGCGGCGGCGCGGCGGGAGCTGGCCGAGGAGACCGGACTCGACCCGGCCGCCGTCCTGGACCGGTGGGTGCCCGTCGACCGTGATGTGCGGTGGCGGGGCCGGCGGTACACCGGGACGGAACGCTTCTACCTGGCCCGGTTCGCCGGCGAGCGGCCGTCCCTGCTGCGGACCGGCCTGCTCCCGGACGAGCAGGTCAGCCTGGACACGCATGCCTGGCTCGCCCACACGGACCTGACCGCGCTGCCGGACCCGGTCGAGCCGCCGCAGTTGCTGACCGTCCTCGACGCTCTGGTCCCGGACGGGCCGTGGGGCGCGCGCGACCGGCCGGCATGAGAGGCGACCGTGCCGGCGGGGGAGAGCGGGCGTGGCGGTCCTTGCCCGGGCGGCCGTGCCGGCGGGGGAGGGCGGACGTGGCGGTCCCTGCCCGGGTGACCGCGTCAGCGGGGGAGAGCGGACGTGGTGGTCCCTGCCCGGGCGACCGCGTCAGCGGGGGAGGGCGGACGTGGCGGTCCCCGCCTGTTCGAGGATGCCGAGGGCATCGGCCGCAGCCGGTGACAGCAGGCCGCCGTCCCGCAGGCCGGCCAGCGGGATCCACGCCACCTCGTCCGTGGAGCCGTCGGTCTCGGTCACTTCCGGCGCCCCGCCCCGGAGGGTGACGACGTAGAACAACGCCGTGAGGCTCCAGCTCACCCCGTTCCGCCGGGCCGCGTAGGTCCGCGCGTCGGCCAGCCGGGCGTCCGCGAGTTCCAGCCCGGTCTCCTCCAGGAGTTCACGGGCCAGCGCTTCGACGGGCTGCTCACCCGGGTCGATCCCGCCGCCCGGCAGGTGCCACAGTCCCGGCGCGAAGACTGGTGAGGCGTCCGACAGTCTGGCCAGCAGGATGCGGCCGTCCTCCGCCGCGATGGCGTACGCCGAAACGCGGGTCCGTACCTGGGTGCCCATGGTGGCGCCCTCCTTCTCGCATCTGGGCGGACAGGTCGAAACCCTGCCGCCGCGTTGCACGCTAGCGGCCCCCGCATCCACCCGCATGGCCCCGTCGAGCTCGGATGGCGGGAGTAAATGTGCGGGAAGTCCGCTATGAGGCGATATTTGACCTCACGTAAGACGGAGCACTACGAGGAGGCACTCCATGCGCGGAGCCACACAGGTCAAGTGGGCCGCATGTGCGGTGGCCGTCGCCCTGGCGGCGACGGCCTGCGGCGGAGGGGACAGCGGCAGTGGTGGCGGTGGCGCGGACGGGATCGTGAGCTCCTCCTGGGGTGACCCGCAGAACCCGCTGGAGCCCGCCAACACCAACGAGGTCCAGGGCGGCAAGGTCCTCGACATTATCTTCCGGGGACTCAAGAAGTACGACCCCAAGACCGGCGAGGCGACGAACATGCTCGCCGAGAAGATCGAGTCCACGGACAACCAGAACTTCACGATCACCGTGAAGGACGGCTGGACCTTCAGCAACGGCGAGAAGATCACCGCCAAGTCGTTCGTGGACGCCTGGAACTACGGCGCCCTGCTGAAGAACAACCAGAAGAACGCCTACTTCTTCGGCTACATCGACGGATACGACAAGGTCCACCCGGAGACCGGGTCCGCGAGCGCCAACACGCTCTCCGGCCTCAAGCAGGTCAACGACATGACCTTCTCGGTCAAGCTGACGCAGAAGTTCTCCCTGTGGCCCGACACCCTCGGCTACCCCGCCTTCGCACCGCTGCCCAAGACCTTCTTCACCGACCACGACGCCTGGGTCTCCAAGCCGATCGGCAACGGCCCGTACACGATCGACAAGTACACCAAGGGCTCGTCCATGAGCCTGCGCAAGTGGGACGACTACCCCGGTGACGACAAGGCGAAGAACGGCGGGATCGACCTCAAGGTCTACACCGACAACAACACCGCCTACACCGACCTGACGGCCGGAAACCTCGACCTCGTCGACGACGTGCCCGCCTCGCAGCTCAAGAACGTCAAGTCGGACCTCGGCGACCGCTACATCAACACCCCGGCCGGCATCATCCAGACGCTCGCCTTCCCGTTCTACGACGAGCAGTGGAACACCGCCGGCGCGATCAAGGTCCGCCAGGGCCTCTCCATGGCGATCAACCGCGAGCAGATCACCAACCAGATCTTCCAGAAGACCCGCACCCCCGCATCCGACTGGACCTCGCCGGTCCTCGGTGACGACGGCGGCTTCAAGGAGGGCCTCTGCGGCAAGGAGTGCACGTACAACGCCGCCGACGCGAAGAAGATGATCGAGGACGGCGGCGGCATCCCCGGCGGCCAGCTCAAGATCTCGTACAACGCGGACACCGGCTCCCACAAGGAGTGGGTCGACGCCGTCTGCAACAGCATCAACAAGGTCATGGGCA
The DNA here is from genome assembly GCF_044756845.1 of Streptomyces sp. NPDC091416. Taxonomy (NCBI): domain Bacteria; kingdom Bacillati; phylum Actinomycetota; class Actinomycetes; order Kitasatosporales; family Streptomycetaceae; genus Streptomyces; species Streptomyces sp. NPDC091416. The sequence continues at coordinate 472,237 of NZ_JBIVTU010000001.1, read as the reverse complement.
ACAACAAGGCGTGCGTGGGCGCCCCGATCGGCACCTTCGCCGACTTCCGCAGCCAGGTCTCCCAGCAGAAGCTGAGCGGCGCCTGGCGCGCGGGCTGGCAGATGGACTACCCGCTGATCCAGAACTTCCTGCAGCCCGTCTACTACACCAACGCCTCGTCCAACGACGGCAAGTGGAGCAACAAGCAGTTCGACGACCTCGTCAACAAGGCGAACGCCGAGTCGGACAAGGCCAAGGCCGTCTCCACCTTCCAGGACGCCGAGAAGGTCATGGTCGAGCAGATGCCCGTCATCCCGCTCTGGTACCAGAACGGCAGCGCCGGCTACTCGGAGAACATCACCAACGTCTCCCTGAACCAGTTCAGCGTCCCGGTGTACGAGCAGATCGAGGTCAAGTGACCCGATAGGCGGCCGGGTGGCCGGGTGCGCCCAGCACCGGCCACCCGGCTTCCCCGTCCCGCGACTCCTCAGCCCAGAGACTTCCGACCCGCGACCCCCGGAGCCCTTCATGGGACGTTATGTGATCCGGCGGCTGCTGCAGATGATCCCGGTCTTCTTCGGCACCACGCTGTTGATCTTCCTCATGGTGAACGTGATGGGTGACCCCATCGCGGGTCTCTGCGGCGACCGCCAGTGCGACCCGGCGACCGCCGCCCAACTCCGTTCGGAATTCGGCCTCGACAAGCCGGTCTGGCAGCAGTACCTGACCTACATGGGGAACGTCTTCACCGGCGACTTCGGCACCGCGTTCAACGGGCAGAAGGTCACCGAACTGATGGCCACGGCCTTCCCCATCACCATCCGCCTCACCCTCGTGGCGATCGTCTTCGAGATCGTCATCGGCATCACCCTCGGCGTCGTCACCGGTCTGCGCCGCGGCCGTCCCATCGACACCACGGTGCTGATCCTGACGCTGGTCGTCATCTCCATCCCGACCTTCGTCACCGGTCTGCTCCTCCAGCTCCTGCTCGGCGTGGAGTGGGGCGTCATCAAACCCTCCGTCTCCAGCGAGGCCCCGCTCAACGAACTGCTCATCCCGGGGCTCGTGGTCGCCTCCGTCTCGCTCGCCTACGTCACCCGGCTCACCCGCACCTCGATCGCCGAGAACGCCCGCGCCGACTACGTGCGCACCGCGACCGCCAAGGGCCTCCCCAGGCGCCGCGTGGTCGTCCGGCACCTGCTGCGCAACTCGCTGATCCCCGTCGTCACCTTCATCGGTACGGACGTGGGCGCCCTGATGGGCGGGGCTATCGTCACGGAGCGGATCTTCAACATCCATGGCGTCGGCTACCAGCTCTACCAGGGCATCCTGCGCCAGAACTCGCAGACCGTCGTCGGGTTCGTCACCGTCCTGGTCCTCGTCTTCCTGGCCGCGAACCTGATCGTCGACCTGCTGTACGCCGTACTCGACCCGAGGATCCGCTATGCCTGAGCAGACACCGGACGAGGCGATCTCGTCCGCCGGAGCCGGCGGAACGATGGACCTCGCACTCGACGAGGGCGACTCCCTCGAAAAAACCCCCGGCGGCCCGCGCGGGACGGGCCCCGGCACCAAACCGCAGAGCCTGTGGACCGACGCCTGGCACGACCTGCGCCGCAACCCCGTCTTCATCATCTCCGCGTTGATTATCCTGTTCCTGGTGATCATCTCCATCTGGCCGCAGCTCATCGCCTCCGGCGACCCGCTCGACTGCGACCTGGACAAATCCCAGGAAGGCTCCCAGCCCGGCCACCCCTTCGGGTACGACGGCCAGGGCTGCGACGTCTACACCCGCGTCGTGTACGGCGCCCGGAACTCCGTCACCGTCGGCATCTGCTCCACCATCGGCGTCTCCCTGATCGGCAGCGTCCTCGGCGGTCTGGCCGGATTCTTCGGCGGCTGGTGGGACGCGATCCTCTCCCGCCTCACCGACGTCTTCTTCGGTATCCCCGTCGTCCTCGGCGGCCTGGTCTTCCTCTCCGTGGTGACCAGCTCCACCGTCTGGCCGGTCATCGGATTCATCGTGCTGCTGGGCTGGCCGCAGATCGCCCGCATCGCCCGCGGCTCCGTCATCACCGCCAAACACAACGACTACGTCCAGGCGGCCCGGGCACTCGGCGCCTCCAACGGGCGGATGATGCTGCGCCACATCGCACCCAACGCCATCGCCCCGGTCATCGTCGTCGCGACCATCGCGCTGGGCACGTACATCTCGCTGGAGGCGACCCTGTCGTTCCTCGGCGTGGGTCTGAAGCCGCCGGCCGTCTCCTGGGGCATCGACATCTCCGCCGCGTCCCAGTACATCCGCAACGCCCCGCACATGCTCCTCTGGCCCGCCGGGGCACTGGCGGTCACCGTGCTCGCGTTCATCATGCTCGGCGACGCGGTGCGCGACGCCCTCGACCCCAAGCTGCGCTGAGGAGTCCGCTGCCATGTTGCTCGAAGTGCGCGATCTGCACGTGGAGTTCCACACCCGGGACGGGGTCGCCAAGGCCGTCAACGGGGTCAACTACTCGGTGGCCGAGGGCGAGACGCTCGCCGTGCTCGGCGAGTCCGGCTCCGGCAAGTCGGTCACCGCACAGGCGATCATGGGCATCCTGGACATGCCGCCCGGGAAGATCAGCGGCGGCGAGATCCTCTTCAAGGACCGCGATCTGCTGAAGCTCAAGAAGGAGGAGCGCCGGAAGATCCGCGGCCAGGAGATGGCCATGATCTTCCAGGACGCGCTTTCCTCCCTCAACCCCGTGCTGACCGTGGGGCAGCAACTCGGCGAGATGTTCGTCGTGCACCGCGGGATGTCCCGCAAGGACGCGAAGGCCAAGGCCGTCGAGCTGATGGACCGGGTCCGCATCCCGGCCGCGAAGGAGCGGGTCGGCAACTACCCGCACCAGTTCTCCGGCGGCATGCGCCAGCGCATCATGATCGCCATGGCGCTGGCCCTGGAACCCTCGCTGATCATCGCGGACGAACCCACCACCGCCCTCGACGTCACCGTCCAGGCCCAGGTCATGGACCTGCTCGCCGAGCTCCAGCGCGAGCTCAACATGGGCCTGATCCTGATCACCCACGACCTCGGCGTCGTCGCCGACGTCGCCGACAAGATCGCCGTGATGTACGCGGGCCGCATCGTGGAGACCTCACCCGTCCACGACATCTACAAGGCGCCCGCGCACCCGTACACCAAGGGCCTGCTCCGCTCGATCCCGCGTCTGGACCAGAAGGGCCAGGAGCTCTACGCCATCAAGGGCCTGCCGCCCAACCTGCTGCACATCCCGCCCGGCTGCGCCTTCAACCCGCGCTGCCCGATGGCCCAGGACGTCTGCCGCACCGACGTGCCGCCGCTGTACGACGTGGCCGAGCACCGAAAGAGCGCCTGCCACTTCTGGAAGGAGACGCTCGATGCACGCTGACCACTCGGGGCGCAAGGAAGCGCGTGAGGAGGGCCAGGTGGCACGTGACCTCCTGGCCAAGTCGCGCGAGGGCAGCGCGTACGCGGGCGGCGAGCCGATCCTGGAGGTACGCGACCTCGTCAAGCACTACCCGCTGACCCAGGGCATCCTGATCAAGAAGCAGATCGGCGCCGTCAAGGCGGTCGACGGAGTCTCCTTCGACCTGGCGGCCGGCGAGACGCTCGGCATCGTCGGCGAGTCCGGCTGCGGCAAGTCGACCGTCGCCCGGATGCTGGTGCACCTGGAGCAGCCGACGTCCGGTGAGATCCGGTACAAGGGCGAGGACGTCACCAAGCTGTCGGGCCGCGCGCTGAAGGCCGTGCGCCGCAACATCCAGATGGTGTTCCAGGACCCGTACACCTCGCTCAACCCGCGGATGACGGTCGGCGACATCATCGGGGAGCCGTACGAGATCCACCCCGAGGTCGCGCCCAAGGGCAACCGGCGGCGCAAGGTCCAGGACCTGCTGGACGTCGTCGGCCTCAACCCGGAGTACATCAACCGGTATCCGCACCAGTTCTCCGGCGGCCAGCGCCAGCGCATCGGCATCGCCCGCGGCCTCGCGCTCAACCCCGAGATCATCGTCGCCGACGAGCCCGTCTCGGCCCTCGACGTCTCCGTCCAGGCCCAGGTCGTCAACCTGCTGGACCGGCTTCAGGCGGAGTTCAACCTCAGCTACGTGTTCATCGCCCACGACCTCTCCATCGTCCGCCACATCTCCGACCGGGTCGGCGTGATGTACCTCGGCCGGTTCGCGGAGATCGGTACGGACGAGGAGATCTACGACCACCCCACGCATCCGTACACCCAGGCGCTGCTCTCCGCGGTGCCGGTGCCGGACCCGATGGCACGCGAGTACCGCGAGCGGATCATCCTGCACGGCGATGTTCCCTCGCCCGCCAACCCGCCGTCCGGCTGCCGCTTCCGTACCCGCTGCTGGAAGGCGCAGGAGCGGTGCGAGCTGGAGGTCCCGCTGCTGGCGGTCCCGGCGGCCTTCCGGCTGACGGAGAGTCCGGCCAAGCACGATTCGGCCTGTCACTTCGCGGAGGAGAAGCGGGTGGTGCCGCCGGAGGGCACGCTGGAGCAGGTGGGCGAGGGCGGCGCGGGTGCGGCGGAGGCGGTGGCCCCCGTCGGCGCCGGACCGGACCTGGAGAAGGCGGACGAGGAGGCCCGGAAGCCTCCGGAGCCGGAGCCGGAGCCGGAGCCGGAGCGGGAGCCGGAGCGGGAGCGGGAGCCGGATGAGGGGCACGAGGACGACGGCCCGCCGCCTTCCGGCAGCAGCCGGGTCAGCTGAGCCGACGAGCCGTTAACGCGAGGGCAACTCGGGCGTCTCACGTCCGATATACGGACCCGTCAGCATGGACTGCGTACGGCCGTGCGGGTGCCGTGGACCGGCCGGAAGGACATCACCTCCTTCCGGCCGGTCGCCCGACGGACTGCTTCGGCGGCCCTCTTGTCGCGAGGCCGGGCGCGGTGGAGTATCGCTGAGGTGATACTCACCCGTGGAGCAAGAGTGACCGGAGCCGCACTCTGCGCGGTGCTCGCCCTGATCGTCGCGAGCTGGCTCGTACGGGACATCAGGGCGGTGGACGCCGACCAGCTGTGGCGCTACTGGGCGGGCTTCGGTGAAGCGCGTCCGCGGGCGATGCCCGCGACCTCGCCCCTGGACGCAGCCCTTCTCGTCGCGTACGTCGCCGCCACCGTGGCCGCGCTGCGTTCCTCGGCCGCCGCCGCAGTGCTCGTCGCCGCCGGAGTGATCACCCTCGCGGTACGGCTGCCCGGGCTCTGGGGCATCGGCAGCCACCGGATGGAGACGGTCTTCTCCGACGACCTGCGCTCACGGGCCCTCATCTGCGCCTTCGTGGCGCTCGCCGCCGGCATCGCGCTGTTCATCACCGCCGGGGCCGGCCGCCGTCCGCCGGCCGACTCCTACGAACAGCTGCCCACCCGGCCCGGCCCGGGCGCCTCCGTCGCCGCGTTCCTGATGCTGGGCGCGGCCGGAGCGGTGCTGATCGCCTGGGAGATCCGCCAGATGGTGCGGTACCCGGAGATCTATCCCGAGTGGTACGTGGGCGGCGACCGGGTCCCGCACGGCGTGATCGACCCGCCGCCCGGCTGGGGGACCGCCGCGCTGGCGCTGCTCTGCCTCGTCGCGGCGGTGAGCGCCCTCTTCCACGCCGTGCACGCGCGGCCGTTCGGGCTGGTGGCCGCCGCGCTGCTGCTGCCCGGCGGGGTGCTGGGGGTGGCCCGGGTCGTGCACTACGACCTGCTCGACCACTTCGGTTCGCTGCCGACGGAGACCCAGCTCACGCTCCTGAGCTGGATCTTCGAGCTGTTCGCCGGGCTGGTGGTGCTGATCGCGCTGGCGCCCAGGGGCTTCGCCGACGTGCCCGCCCCGTACGGAACGGGGCAGGGCCCGGGGTACGGCCCCGGGTACGGACCCCCGGAATCGGGACCTCCCGGCTACGGCCCCGCCCCGTACCCGGGGCAGCAGCCGCCGGCCCCGGGCTACGGATACCCGCAGGGCGGCGGCTTCGGACCGCCCCCGCCGCCCTCGCAGCCGCCGCCGGGCTGGTAGTCCCGGTGCCGCGACGGCGCGAAAGCCTGCCGGGAGGGGCGCCGGCGCCGTGGCAGGCGACGTCTGCCACGCCGCGACGCCCGGCACGCACTCCCGCCGCACCGGACGAAAGCCCGGGTACGCCCCCGTACGAGGACGTCCGGCCGGAATGCCGGAAGCACGCCCCGGACGCCGCTCCGCGACGGGCAGACACTGCCCGCCGCGGCACTAGCCGCGCAGTGACCGCTTCAGGAAGTCCACCTGGAGCAGCAGGAGGTTCTCCGCCACCTTCTCCTGCGGGGTCATGTGCGTGACCCCGCTCAGCGGCAGCACCTCGTGCGGGCGGCCCGCCGCGAGCAGCGCCTGCGACAGCCGCAGGGAGTGGGCGACCACCACGTTGTCGTCCGCCAGTCCGTGGATGATCATCATCGGCCGTACCTGGTCCGCGGCGTGCGAGAGTCCCTCGTCGGTGAGCAGCGAGTTGTACGCGTACACCTCCGGCTGCGTCGCCGGGTCGCCGAGGTAGCGCTCCGTGTAGTGGGTGTCGTACAGCCGCTGGTCGGTCACCGGGGCGCCCACGACCGCCGCGTGGAAGACGTCGGGCCGGCGCAGGGCCGCCATGCCGGCCAGGAAGCCGCCGTACGACCAGCCCCGGATGCCCACCCGGCCGAGGTCCAGCGGGAACCGCTCCGCGAGGGCGTGCAGCGCCTCGACCTGGTCGTCGAGGGTGAGGGCGAGATCGTGCTTGACGGCCTTCTCCCAGCCTGGCGAGCGACCGGGGGTGCCGCGGCCGTCCGCGACGATCACGGCGAAGCCCTGGTCCGCGAACCACTGGGAGGTGAGGTGCGGATTGTGGGCGGCGAGGACCCGGCGGCCGTGCGGCCCACCGTACGGATCCATCAGGACGGGAAGCGGACCATCCGATTCCTTGTAGCCGGTGGGGAGCATCACGGCGCACGGAATCCGCCGTGCGCCCCCTTCGGTGAGCTGCGGCCGCGCGGACAGGACCGGCTGCTCCGCATGACTGGTGACGGTGGCGATCCGCTTCCCGTCCCGGAACACCCGGGCCGTCGATCCGGGTACGTCCAACGCGGTGGAGACCATGACGGTCACCCCGCCGGACCGGACCGCCGCGTGCACGCCCGCGCCCTCCGAGACCCGCTCGACGCCCAGCTCGTTGACCCGGTAGACGTGGCTCTCGCCGATCTCCGCCTCGGCGGCCCGCTCACCCGCCGACGCCGTGACGAGGATGTCGGACTCCCCGATGTCCAGCACCGCCTGGATCTGCAACTGGGCCCCGGTCAGCGGCCGGTCCCCGACCGCGAGGACCCGCGCCCCGCCCTCGTCCGCGATCCGCACCAGCCGCCCGTCCGGCGCCCACGCGGGCACTCCCGGGAACAGGTCCAGCCACACGGGGTCCTCGTCCACATGCACCGTCCGGGTCGCCCCGGTCTCCGGGTCCACCGCGAGGTAGAGCTGACTCTGCTGGTCACGGGCCTGCACGAGCAGCAGCGGCGCCCCGTCCGAGGACCAGTGCACCTGTGCCATGTACGGGAACCGGGCCCGGTCCCAGACCACTTCGGTGCGCTGTCCGGCCAGGTCGACGACGAAGAGCCGGACCTCCGCGTTGGGCGTCCCGGCCGCCGGGTACGCGACCTCGGCCGGCTTGCGGTCCGGGTTCGCGGGATCGGCGATCCACCACCGCCGCACGGGGCTGTCGTCGACCCGGGCGACGAGCAGCCGGTCCGACTCCGGCGACCACCAGTAGCCCCGCGGGCGCTGCATCTCCTCGGCCGCGATGAACTCCGCGAGCCCGTACGAGACATCCGCGTCCTCCGGCTCCGCGAGCGCCCTGTCCCCTTCGCCGTCGGCGCCCACGACGCGCAGCGCACCCTTGGACACGTATGCGACGTGTCGCCCGTCGGGGGAGGGGCGCGGATCGATCACCGGGCCCGGTACGGGCAGGGCGCGTGCCGTGCCGGCCCGCAGGTCGGCGACGTACACCTTCCCCGAGAGCGCGAACGCCGCCAACTCGGCCGCCGCGTCCACCGCGTAGCCGACGATCCCCGACGACCCCTCGCGGCTCCGCTCGCGGCGGGCCCGCTCCTGGGCCGAGAGCCGCTCCGCCGAACCGCCCAGCAGCACCGCCGGATCGGCCACGACCCGCTCCCGGGGCCCCGCGCCGTCGCTCAGGTCCAGCACCCAGAGCCGGCCCGAGCGGTCGGTGCCCGACCCCGAGCGCACGAAGACCACCCGTTCACCATCGGGTGAAACCGTGAACGCGCGCGGAGCGCCGAGGGTGAAGCGCATGGTCCGGGCCAACTGCAGCGGGAAGGTGATCTCTGGCGAAGTCATGGGCCGAACCTATCGGCCCGCCCCGCCGTCCGTGCGCCCCTCGTGCTGCTGTGCCCCGATCAATGCCCTGCCACGGATAGTTATGATCCGTAGCGCTCGGTGGGTATGAACCTGCTGGCTCCATGCGCGCTGCCCGTCCCGACCGTACAGATGGAGGTGAACCGCCGTGGCGCTCTCGATTTCGGCGGTGGTGCTGCTGGCGATCGTCGTCTTCCTGCTGATCCGGAAATCCGGACTGAAGGGCGGACACGCGGTCGTCTGCATGCTGCTCGGTTTCTATCTCGCCAGCTCGTCCATAGCGCCCAGCATCTCCGAGCTGACCACGAACCTGGCCGGCGTGATCGGAGGCATCAAGTTCTGACGCCTGCCACCACGTGTGATCCCTCGGCCCCGTCGGTCCTGTGCGGCGCGTGCGGTCCTGCGGCCTCTTCGGTGGTGTGCGGCGCGTGTGATCCTGCGGCCTGCTGCGATGCGTGCGGTCCCTCGGCCTGCTGCGATGCGTGCGATGTGTGCGGTCCCTCGGCCTCCTGCGGTGCGTGCGGTGCGTGCGGTGCGTGTGGTCCTGCGGTACCGCCCGGTGCGTGGCCGCCGTCGCTCCCGGGGGGCGTCGGCTCGTAGGGTGGTCCCCATGACGGACCTCCCCGCCCGGCGCCTGCTCCTGGTGCACGCGCACCCCGACGACGAGTCGATCAACAACGGCGCCACCATGGCCAGGTACGCGGCCGACGGCGCCCTGGTCACGCTGGTGACCTGCACGCTCGGCGAGGAGGGCGAGATCATTCCGCCCGCCCTCGCGCATTTCGCCGCGGACCGGGACGACTCCCTGGGCCCCTACCGCCGCGGCGAACTCGCCGCGGCGATGAAGGAACTGGGGGTCACCGACCACAGGCTCCTCGGCGGCGCCGGCCGGTACCGCGACTCCGGAATGATGGGCGCCGAGCAGAACCGCCGCCCCGGCGCCTTCTGGTCCGCCGACGTCGACGAGGCCGCCGGGTTCCTCGTGGAGGTGATCCGTGAGGTGCGCCCCCAGGTCCTGGTGACGTACGACCCCGAGGGGGGCTACGGGCACCCCGACCACATCCAGGCCCACCGGGTCGCGACGCGCGCCGCGGAACTGGCCGCCGACCCCGCGTACCGCCCCGGTATCGGCGCCGCGCACACCATCGCCAAGATCTACTGGAACCGGGTCCCGCGCTCGGTCGCCGAGGAGGGCTTCGCCCGGCTGCGGGCCACCGCCCCGGACGCGTTCCCGGGCATTGCCGCGATCGACGACGTGCCGGGCGTGGTGGACGACGCCCTGGTCACCACCGAGATCGACGGCACCGGACACAGCGAGGCGAAAGCCGCGGCGATGCGGGCGCACGCCACCCAGATCGCGATCGACGGCCCCTTCTTCGCCCTGTCGAACGACCTGGGGCAGCCCGTCCTCACCACCGAGTACTACGAGTTGGTGAACGGTGTCTCCGGCGCCGCGGACGGAACCCGGGAACATGATCTCTTCGCGGGCCTGACGGAGGCGGACCGATGAGCGGCAGCAGGCCGCGGGCCGCGCGGACCAACGCACCTCCGAGGGACATTCCGGCCACGGGTCTGGCCGCGCCCCTCAACCCTCGCCGGATCGCGGCGCTGCTGGGTCTGGCGGTCCTCGGCGCGCTCGTCGGCATCGCCGGAACACTCGTCCAATCCGCCTGGTTCCCCGGCGGATTGCTGCTGGCCCTGCTCGCCGCCACCGGCCTCTTCTACGGTGGCCGCTGCCTCATGGGCACACAGCCGGGGGCCGTGGCGCCCGCCGCTGGATGGCTGATTTCGGTCATTCTTCTGCTGGGTGGAAGACCGGAAGGGGACTACGTCTTCGGGAACGAACTGGGCCTCGCCCTCTTCATGCTGGGCGGCATGGCCATCGCTGTGATCTGTGCCACCATGTCGCGGGCGCCCCAACTGGGGGCCGACAGCGGCCGACCTGGCAAGTAATGTGCCACGTCCCATCCCGTAATGCCCCCTGTCCGTCCGGGGGGTGCGCAGTCGTTTCCCCCGGTCGCGGGGTGTCTGTCGGCCGCGGCCAGTAAGGTGGTTCGCGCGCCGAGCCGTCCCCTGGCCTGCGGCATGGGGGAAGTACGGGCGGCGGAGCCAATCGGGAGAACCTGCTTTGAGTCGTGAAACTGACAGTTCGTCCTCCGGGCCCCAGGGCCGCGGGGGAGCCGCGTACCCCTCGGGTACGCCGCCGTACGGATCCCGCCAGTATCCGTCGCTGCACCCTTCGCAGGACGCCCCGGAGGAGTCCCCGGAGCCTGCGGATCCGCCTCAGCCCGACGAGCCGAGGACCGAGACGACGCTGACGACGCGTATCCGGATCAACATTCCGGGTTCGCGCCCCATCCCTCCGGTCGTCATGCGTACGCCCATGAGCGACGTCGACGGCCCCAGCGGTGAGCGCACCGGCTCCACCCCGCGCCCGGGCGCCTCCGCGTCCAACGGCGCGCAGGCGGCGCCGGCCGTGCCGGCGCCCGAGTCGCGGGACACCGCGGTCGCGGCGGAGCCCGCGGCCGAGAAGCCGGCCAGGGAGAAGAGCGGCAGCGACTGGTTCGCACCGCGCAAGCCCCCGGCGAGCGGCACGAGCGCCTCGGCCGGCTCCACGCCGAACGACGGCACGGACGGCGCCGGTTTCCGGGCCGGTGGTCCTGACGGTCCCGGTGGTACGGACGGTGCCGGTTTCCGGGCCGGTGGTACGGACGGCGCCGGCTTCCGGGCCGGTGGTCCTGAGGGCCCCGGTGGTACGGACGGTGCCGGTTTCCGGGCCCCCGCTTCTGACGCTTCGGGTGGTACGGACGGCGCCGGCTTCGCGGCCGGTGGCCCCGGCGGCCGAGCGGACGGTCCGGGCTCCGGCCCGTCCGGCCCGCCCCCGGGCGGCCCCCGCGCCGATCTGCCCTACTTCTCCGACGGACCGCAGCGCGCCGGTGACCCGGGCGCACCCGGCCCCGACGCCTTCGGTGGCGACGGTGTGGGCGGGTCCCGCTCCACGCCGAACCTCGGAGTCCGTACGCCGGGACCGTCCGGCCCCACCACGGGACCGGCCACCGGCACCTCGGCCCTCACCCCGGACCTCGACGGCCGGGCGCCGTTCGGCCCCGGCCCGGGTCAGGGCGGACCGGCGGGTCCGGGTGGCGCGCAGGGCCCCGGCGCCCCCGGCGGCGTCCCGCCGCGGATGTCGGACGACACCGCCGTACTCACCCCGCAGTTCGGAGCGGGCCCCGCCGGGCCGGGGGGCAACGTCTCGGGGGACACGCTGAACAGCGGCATCCCCGTCGTGCCCTCGGAGCCCCGCGCGGGCGGACCGTCGCCGTTCCCCGGCGCCGACTCCACCCCGCGGACGCCGGACGGCCCGATGGGCACCGGACCGGCCGGACCGGGCGGGTTCGCCGACCGGGCGCCCAAGCCCGCCGCGCGGACGCCGGAGCCCGCGGCACCGAGCGCCCCGGCCAAGAAGGGCCGCTCCAAGCTGGTCATGCTCTGTGTGGCCGCCGTCTGTGTGCTCGGGGTCGCCTACGGCGCCGGGCTGCTGATGAACCACTCCGACGTACCCAAGGGCACCACCGTCCTCGGCGTCGACATCGGCGGCGGGACCCGGGACGACGCCGTCGAGAAGCTCGACGCCGCGCTCGGTGAGCGGTCCAGGGCTCCGCTCCAGCTGACCGTGGACGGCGAGAAGACGCAGCTCGCCCCGGACAAGGCGGGGCTGTCCCTGGACAGCCAGGCGACCGTGCGCGCCGCGGCGGGCAGCGACTACAACCCCGTCTCCGTCATCGGTTCCCTCTTCGGCGGCGAGCGCGCGGTCGACCCGGTGATCCCGGTCGACGAGGAGAAGCTCGGCGTCGCGCTGAAGGACCTGGCCGGTGCCTCGGGCTCGGCCAGCGACGGCACGATCAAGTTCGTGCCGGGCAAGGCCGTCGCCGTACCCGGCAAGCCGGGCAAGGCGCTCGACGTCAACCAGTCGATGGTCTCGGTACGCGACGCGTACCGCGCCCAGGTCGAGACGGGCAGGGCGAGCACCGTCCAACTGCCCGTCACCGCCAGCGAGCCCACCATCAGCCAGGCCGAACTCGACCGGGCGATGAAGGAGTTCGCGAAGCCCGCGATGTCCGGCCTGATCGTCATCAAGGCGGGATCGAAGCAGATCCCGTTCGGCCCGGCCAAGTCGCTGCCGAAGATCCTCTCGATGGTGGCGGTCGACGGCAAGCTCGTCGACCACTACGACAAGAAGGCCATCGAGGAACTCTGCGGAGGCGTCTTCGACGGGATCATGGTCACCAAGGGCGACGGTACGAAGCACCAGGTCGGACCGGACGACGTGGCCTTCGCGATGCGGGGCGCGCTGCTCGGCAAGACCGAGGCCGAGCGGACCGTCACGATCGACCTCGGCGGCAACGGCTGACGCCGAACCCCACGCCGTATCCCACCGCCCCCGACCGGACCTCCGGCCGGGGGCGGTGGCGTACCGGAGCCCGCCCCGGCCGAGGCGCCCCGCGCGCGTCATCCGTGCGGCATGACATGGGGCCGAGCCCGCCTCCGCGTCATCCGTGCGGCATGACATGGGGCCGAGCCCGCCTCCGCGTCATCCGTACGGCATGACATCTGTCATCCCGTATTCACGACCCGTGACCCTGCCGGGCACACCCCCGCCCGGGCCAGGCTGTACGCATGACAACGACAGCCTCCGAAGCCACCGCGGCCAAGACCGCCGTGGTCAGCTTCGACCAGGTCAGCAAGGCCTACGGAGACGTACGCGCCGTCGACGGGCTCACCCTCGACCTGCATCCCGGTGAGACCGTGGCGCTCCTCGGCCCCAACGGCGCCGGCAAGTCCTCCACCCTCGACCTGCTCCTCGGCCTGCGCACCGCCGACTCCGGGACGGTCCGCCTCTTCGGGACGACCCCGCAGGCGGCCATCGCCGCCGGCCGGGTCGGCGCCATGCTGCAGTCCGGCGGCCTCATGGAGGACGTCACCGTCGGCGAACTGGTGGGGCTCGTCTGCGGTCTGCACCCCCGGCCCTACCCGGTGAGCGAGGTGCTGGCCCGGGCCGGCATCGCGCCGATCGCCGGCCGCCTGGTCAACAAGCTCTCCGGCGGCCAGGAGCAGCGCGTACGGTTCGCGCTCGCCACCGCCGGGGCCAACGACCTCATCGTGCTGGACGAGCCGACCACCGGCATGGACGTCACCGCCCGCCAGGCTTTCTGGGCCACCATGCGCGAGCAGGCCGACCAGGGCCGGACCGTGCTGTTCGCCACCCACTACCTCGAAGAGGCCGACGCGATCGCCGACCGTGTCCTGGTCCTGCACAAGGGCCGGATCCTCGCCGACGGCACCGCCGCCGAGATCAAGGCCAGGGCCGGGGCCCGCCGGATCTCCTTCGAGCTCGAGGGCACGATCGACGAAGAGGCCCTGCGCGCCCTGCCGTTCCTCTCCACGCTCGACATCACCGGCCACCGCGTCCGCATCCAGTCGCACAACGCCGACGCGACCGTGCACGCCGTCTACGGGCTCGGCCTCTACCCGCGCGAGCTCGAAGTCGCCGGACTCGGCCTGGAACAGGCCTTCGTCGCCATCACCGAGGCCGAGGAGGCCAGGACCGCATGCTGAATCTCTTTTCGTGGGCCCTCATCAGGCTCGAAGCGACCCGCACGCTGCGGAACAAGAAGTTCATGTTCTTCTCGATCATCTACCCGTCGGTGATCTACCTGCTGATCTCCGGCACCCAGAACACCACCGACAAGGTGCCGCACACCGATCTGACCCTGCAGTCCTTCTTCATGGTCTCCATGGCCTCCTTCGGCGCGCTGACCGCCGTCCTGATGGGCAACAGCGAACGCATCGCCAAGGAGCGCGAGAAGGGCTGGGTCCGCCAGCTGAGGCTGACCGCACTGCCCAGCCGCGGCTACGTCCTGGCGAAGATCGCCAGTGCCGCCATGGTCACGCTGCCCTGCATCGTGGTCGTCTTCCTCGTCGCGGCCTGCGCCAAGCACGTACGGTTCGACACCTGGCAGTGGTTCGCCCTCACCGGCGTCATCTGGGCCGGTTCGCTGGTCTTCGCCGCGCTCGGGGTCGCCATCGGCTACCTCGCCAGCGGCGACGCGGTCCGCCCGATCACGATGATCATCTACTTCGTCCTCTCCATCCTCGGAGGTCTGTGGATGCCGAGCGCGACCTTCCCCCAGTGGATCCAGAACATCTCCGAGTGGCTGCCCACCCACGCGTACGCTGCACTCGGCCAGGCCGTCGAGATGGGCGGCGCGCCGCACGCCAAGGACGTCGCCATCCTCTGTGCCTACTTCCTGCTCTTCGCGGGCGGCGCCGCCTGGCTCTACCGGAAGGACACCCTGAAGGCATGAACGAGGACGAGACGTCCGTGGGTATCGGGCGCCCGCCCACGAACACGAAGCAGGCCGGGACGAAGCTCCTGTGGATCGGCATCTGGCTCGCCTTCATGAGCGCGCCGGTCAAGGACCTCGCCGACGGCAACCACACCCCGTGGGCCACCGCGCTCGGCACCCTCGGCCTGCTGGTCTTCGTCGGCAGCTATCTCGTCCTGGTCTTCCGTCACACGTCCAAGGCGCTGGACCCGTTCCGGGTCCGCGCCGCCCTCGCCTTCCTCGGCGCCCTCGCCGTGCTGCTCTCCCTGACGTTCGGCACTTCCTGGCTCGTCCTGTTCGTGTACGTGTCGGTGTCCGTCGGCGCCACCCTGCCGATGCGCACCGCCCGTTGGCTGATCCCCGCCGTCACTCTCGTCCTGGTGGCCATCGGCCTGACCGGCGACCACCCCCGCGAGATCATCACCGCCCTGGTCTTCCCCGCGCTCCTCGGCGGATTCGCCATGTCCGGCGTACGGCAGATGATCCGCACCACGATCCAGCTCCGCGAGGCCCGCGCCACCGTCGCCCAGCTCGCCGCCAACGAGGAACGGCTGCGCCTCGCCCGCGATCTGCACGATCTGCTCGGCCACTCCCTCTCCCTGATCACCCTCAAGAGCGAGCTGGCCGGACGGATGCTCCCCGACAACCCGGAACAGGCGGCCGCGCAGGTCGCCGACATCGAACAGGTCAGCCGGCAGGCCCTCGTGGACGTACGCAGCGCCGTCACCGGCTACCGCAGGCCGACCCTCCCCGGCGAACTGGCCGGAGCCAGAACAGCCCTCGCCGCCGCCGGGGTCACCGCGGACATTCCGGCCGAGGCTCCCGAGGACCTCCCGGAGAAGGCGGAGGAGGTACTCGCGTGGGCCCTGCGGGAAGCCGTCACCAACGTCGTACGCCACAGTGGTGCCGGACGTTGCACGGTCACCCTCGCCCCGCGCCAGACCCTCGACGGACGTGTCCTCGAACTCACCGTCTCCGACAACGGCCGCGGTGCCTTCGGCGCGGCGCGGGGCAACGGCCTCACGGGCATGGCCGAGCGCCTCGCCACGGTCGACGGGACGCTCACCACCCGGGCCACCGAACCCCGTTCGGGCAAAGGCTTCACCACGGTCCTCAGCGTTCCTTTCGAATCCGGCCTAGGATCCGGGGAATGAGCATGATCAGACTCCTCCTCGCCGAGGACCAGTCCATGGTGCGCGAGGCCCTCGCGGCACTCCTCGGCCTGGAACCCGACATCGAGGTGGTCGCCCAGGTCGCCCGTGGCGACGCCGTACTGGCCGCGGCCAGGGAGCACGACATCGATGTGGCGCTGCTCGACATCGAGATGCCCGGCATGACGGGCATCGAGGCGACGGCGGAACTGCGCCGCGAGCTTCCCGGCGTCAAGGTCGTCGTCGTCACCACGTTCGGCCGCCCCGGATATCTGCGCCGCGCGATGGAGTCGGGCGCGGACGCCTTCCTGGTGAAGGACGCCCCCGCGTCCCAACTCGCCGAGGCCGTACGCAAGGTGCTTGCCGGGGAACGCGTCATCGACCCCACCCTCGCAGCCGCCGCCCTCGCCGACGGCGCGAGCCCGCTGACCGAACGCGAACGCGATGTGCTGCGCACCGCCGCGGACGGCTCGACCAATGCGGAGATCGCGGGCGCGCTGCACCTGTCGCAGGGCACGGTCCGCAACTACCTCTCCATGGCGATCCAGAAGATGGCGGCGCGCAACCGCGCGGAGGCGGTCCGGATGGCACGGGAGAAGGGCTGGCTCTGACCTCCTGCTCCCCGGCCGGGCGCCGGCGGCCTTGGCGTTTGTGGGGAGGCGGGCCTCGGCCTTGGCGTTTGTGGGGAGGCGGGCCTCGGCCTTGGCGTTTGTGGGGAGGCGGCCCCCGGCCTCGGCGTTCGTGGGGGAGGCGGGCCCCGGCCTCGGCGTTTGTCGGGCGGCGGGCCCCGGCCCCGGCGCTCGTCGGGAGGTGGGCCCCGGCCTTGGCGTTTGTCGGCCGTCCCTCGGGCCTGGCACCTACTGGGAGGCGGCCCGCAGCCCTCGTGCCTATCGGAGGCGGCTGCCCCTGGCGCTTACGGGGAGCGGTTCAGGGCCCTGGCACTTACCGGGAGGCGGGCCCAGGGCCTGGCGCTTACGGGTAGCGCGGGCTCAGGGCCCGCGCTACCGGGAGGCAGCCCGCCCAGCCGGAGGCCCCGCCGGGCGATGCCGCGCACCGAACGGTCGCCCGCCGCCCGCCGCCGGCCGAACGGCAACCCGCCGCCCGCCGCCCACCGAACGGCAGCCCGCCGCCCACCGAGCGGCAGCCCGCCGCCCGCCGCTTACCGGGAGGCAGACACCAGACCCGCCTCGTACGCGATGATGACGAGCTGTACCCGGTCCCGGGCGTCGAGCTTGGCGAGGAGCCGGGTCAGATACGTCTTCGCCGTGGCGACGCTGATGCACAGCCGCTCGGCGATCTCCGCGTTGGACAGCCCGCTGCCGACCAGAACCAGCACCTCCCGCTCCCGGTCGGTGATCGTGGTGAGCGGGCGGCGCGGGGCCGGCGAGGCCGGGCGGCCCGCGAACTCCTTGATCAGCCGTCGGGTGACGCCCGGGGCGATCAGCGCGTCCCCCGCCGCCACCACCCGCACCGCCGTCAGAATGTCCTCCAGCGCCATGTCCTTGACCAGGAAGCCGGCCGCGCCGGCGCGCAGGGCGCCGTACACGTACTCGTCGTCGTCGAACGTCGTCAGTACCACCACGTGGGCGGTGGCCGGGCTCGCGGCGATCCGTTCGGTGGCCTCGATGCCGTTGAGGCCCGGCATCCGGATATCCATCACGACGACATCGGGGGCCAGCTCGGCGGTCAGCCGCACCGCCTCCTCGCCCGTGCCCGCCTCGCCGACGACGTCGAGGTCGGTGGTCTCGGCCATCACCATGCGCAGCGCGGTGCGCACCAGCGGCTGGTCGTCGGCGAGCACGACGCGGACCGGCTCGGCGGACTGGGAGTTCTCGTCGCTCATACCTTGTCTTCCCTCAACTCCCGTCTCCCCTCGACGCGGTAACAGGCATCGGCAGCCGGGCCGTCACCCGGAAGCCACCCTCGGGGAGCGGGGCGGCGGTGAACTCGCCGTGCAGCAGGGCGACCCGCTCCCGCATGCCGACCAGGCCGAACCCCGGCCGGGAGGCGAGGCCCGTGCCCCGGCCGCGGTCGGCGACCTCGATGGCGAGCGCCTCGGAGCCGTACACGATCGACACCCGGCAGGAACCGGTCGCGGCATGACGGACCACGTTGGTCACCGACTCCTGGATGATGCGGAACGCTGACAGATCGATGTCCGGCGGCAGCGGCCGGGGCTCGCCCTTCAGGTCCACGTCGACCCGGACCCCGGCGGCGGTCGTGGCCCGCGCCAGCCGCTCCAGGTCGGCGAGGCCCTCCGCAGGACGCGGAACCGTCGCCTCCCGCCCCACGCCCTCGTGGGCAGGACCGGCCTGACGCAGTGCGACCAGCATCCGGCGCAGCCCCGACAGCGTCTCCCGGCCCGCGGTCTCCACCGCGCTCATCGCCTCGTGCGCGGCGTCCGGCCGGGTGTGCACGACCCGAGCCGCCGCACCCGCCTGGAGGGCCATGATGCCGAGGCTGTGCGCGACCGTGTCGTGCATCTCACGGGCGATCCGCAACCGCTCCTCGACCAGGGCCTGTTCGGCCGCCCGCGTGGCGAGATGCTCGCTGTGCCGACGGGCCTCGTAGGCCGAGCCGCCCACCAGCCAGGCGACGACCGCGGTCAGCGCGACGACCAGCTCCGCCGACGTACCGACGTCCCACCCGGCGAGCAGCCGGAAGGCCAGGAAACCCGTGAGCGTGCCGAGTGCCATCAGGAGGGCGGTGAAAGCGGTTCGGCGCGACCGGTTGGCGGCTATGAAGTACAGCGCCACATCGGCGGCCAGGAACTGGGCGAGAGGTATCTCTCCCACGCTCAGCGAGAACGTGGCGAGCGTGGCGGCGCCCAGCACCAGCGTCAGGGCCTTCAGCGGACGCCGTTCCAGCATCAGGCAGCCCACCCCCGCCAGGGTCGTGGCGAGCAGTTGCGTCAGTAGTCCGTCCCACCGGTAGAGCAGCACACCGGGCCGGACGGACGGCTCGTACTCGCCGGGCAGCCGCACCCGCACGAGGAAGGTGAACAGCATGCCCGCGTACCAGCCCATGCCTACCCACCAGCCGGGCGGCACGCGCTTGAGACGAGGCGGAGAGGGCGAGTGGGACATGCGCCGATCGTAGCCACCGCCTCCCGCCCCGGCATCGGACCACGGTCGTACAACCGGGGTCGACACCGGGCCGGACAGGTGTCAACGCCGGTCCGACGACGAACGGTGGGTAGGGGCGCGACAGTTGACGGCATGATCGAAGTCAACGGGCTGACCAAGCGATACGGCGACGCCACAGCCGTCAACGACCTCACCTTCGCCGTACGGCCGGGCGAGGTCACCGGCTTCCTCGGACCCAACGGCGCCGGCAAGACCACCACGCTGCGCATGCTGCTCGGCCTGGTCGAGCCGACCGCCGGGGCGGCCACCCTCCAGGGCCGGCCGTTCCGTGAACATCCGCGCGGACTGCGGCACGTCGGCGCCCTCCTGGACGCGGGCGACGTGCATGGCGGCCGCACCGCCCGCGCCCATCTCGCGATGCTGGCCCGCAGCAACAACATCCCGCGCTCCAGGGTCGAGGAAGTGCTCCAGGACGTGGGCCTCGCAGGGGCGGCCCGTCGGCGCATCGGCGGATTCTCCCTCGGGATGCGCCAGCGCCTCGGCATAGCCACCGCGCTGCTCGGCGACCCGCCGGTGCTGCTCTTCGACGAACCGCTCAACGGCCTCGACCCGGAAGGCGTGCTGTGGGTGCGCGGGCTGTTCCGCAGGCTCGCCGCCGAGGGGCGCACCGTGTTCGTCTCCAGCCACCTGATGACGGAGATGGAGCACACCGCCGACCGGCTCGTCGTCATCGGGCGCGGCGAACTCATCGCGGCCGAGAGCCTGACCGCGTTCGCCGCCCGCAGCACCCGCCTCAGCGTGGCGGTAGGAACCCCCGATCCCGGGGCACTGACCCCGCTGCTCACCGCTGAGGGTGCCGAGGTGGTCCGGAACGGCGACCGGCTCACCGTCACCGGGCTCAACGCCGCCCGTATCGGCGAGTTGGCCCTGCACCACCGTGTGCTGCTGCATGAACTCACCACGCTGGGAGCCTCGTTGGAAGAGGCGTTCATGGAACTGACCGCGGAAAGCGTCGAATACCTCGCAGGAGATCCCCGATGACCACCGCACAAGCAGCCCCCGCGCCACCCACCCGCACGACCGACGACGAACCCCGCGCCCGCTTCCGCGACCTGCTGGCCGCCGAATGGCTCAAGACATGGTCGCTGCGCTCCACATCCTGGATGTACGCGATCACCGCGCTGGCCGTCATCGCGTTCAACGCCGGCACGGCCTACGACCACTACAAGTACTGGTACCAGTACGACGAGCACGGCCGCGAGTCCTTCATCGCCAACGGCTCGCCCCTCATGGACGCCTTCACCGGGAACGCCGCGATGGTGCTGGTGCTGGCCGTCGCCGCCATCGGTGCCGTGTCGATCACCGGCGAGTACGGCACCGGTCTGATCCGCACCACGTTCACCGCCGTACCGGCCCGCCGCTCGGTGATGGCCGCCAAGGCCCTCGTGCTCACCGCCGTCACCACTGTCTTCGGCGCACTCGTAGCCCTGGCGTCGTTCGCGTCGACGCAGGCGATCCTCTCCGGCCGGGACGCCTCGGTGACCCTCGGCCACCCCGGCGCCGTGCGCCTCGTCGTGGCATCCGCCCTCCTCGCACCGGTGGCCGCGCTCGCGGGCCTGGCGATCGGCGCGGTCATACGCCACACCGGAGGCGCTGTCGTCGGATGCGTGGTGGTACTGCTCCTGCTGCCGATGGTCCTCAGCGACCGCCGCCATTTCACGGCGGTGCTCCAGCACACGCTGCCCTTCAGCGCGTGGGAGCGGCTGTCGACGTCGGATCTCCACACGTCCGTTCTCTTCCCGTGGACGGTCTTTGGGGCCTGGACGGTCTATGCCGCCTGGGCACTGCTGGCGGGCGCGGTGGCGACGGCCGTGGTGCAACGCCGAGACCAGTGAGCGCCTGCCCAACACGCCTGCCCGGCAATATATTTCAGAAACCTGCTGGAATCTCTTGCGACACCTCTTGACGTTCTCACTGCCGTGGCGGCAGGCTCCGAACTCCCCCACGGTGGCCAGGCGCGTGGCCACCCACACCGGGTGCGGACCCCACTTCCGCCCCCGCGAACGAAGGAGCCGCAATTGAGTTCCCGCGCCGCTCGCGCGACACTGGCCGGCCTGCTCGCAGCCGCCGGTATCACCGCCTTCGCCCCCTGGACCTCCCAGGCGACCCCACCGGGCGAGAAGACCGTCACCGCCACCCTGTTCGAGTGGAAGTACGACGCGGTGGCCCAGGCCTGCACGGACTCGCTGGGCCCGGCCGGCTACGGCTACGTGGAGGTGTCACCCGCCTCCGAACACATTCAGGGCGACCAGTGGTGGACCTCCTATCAGCCGGTCAGCTACAAGATCGCCGGACGGCTGGGCGATCGTGATTCCTTCGCCTCGATGGTGGACAGCTGCCACTCCGCCGGGGTGAAGGTCGTGGCCGACGCCGTCATCAACCACATGTCGTCCGGCTCCGGCACGGGGACCGGCGGCACGGCCTACACGAAGTACGACTACCCCGGGTACTTCCAGGACCAGGACTTCCACGGATGCCGCAAGGACATCAGCAACTACGGTGACCGCAACGACGTCCAGACCTGCGAACTGGTCGGCCTGGCCGACCTCGACACGGGCAGCGACGCCGTCCGTACGACGATCGCCGCGTACCTCTCGGACCTGCGCGGTCTCGGCGT
The DNA here is from genome assembly GCF_044756845.1 of Streptomyces sp. NPDC091416. Classification (NCBI taxonomy): domain Bacteria; kingdom Bacillati; phylum Actinomycetota; class Actinomycetes; order Kitasatosporales; family Streptomycetaceae; genus Streptomyces; species Streptomyces sp. NPDC091416. The sequence goes on along the minus strand of NZ_JBIVTU010000001.1, from coordinate 450,579 downwards.
CGACGGTTTCCGTATCGACGCCGCCAAGCACATGTCCGCCGACGACATCGCCGCGATCAAGGGCAGGATGGCCGACCCGGGCTTCTGGGTCACCGAGGTCATCCACGGCGGCGGCGAGGCGGTCCAGCCCGACGAGTACACGGGGGTGGGTGACGTCGACGAGTTCCGATACGGCGGCCACCTCAAGAGTGCCTTCCAGGGCGGCGGCATCACGGGTCTGAAGAACGTCGCCGACGGCAAACTGGCGAGCGGCAGCGCCCGTACGTTCGTCGACAACTGGGACACCGAGCGCAACGGCTCGACACTGACGTACAAGGACGGCGCGGCCTACACCCTGGCCAACGTCTTCATGCTCGCCTCACCCTACGGTTCCCCGAACGTCTTCTCCGGCTACGAGTGGTCGGACAAGGACGCGGGCCCGCCGAACGGCGGTGCGGCCGACTGCGGCAGCGGCGGCTGGACATGCACGCACGCACAGACGGCGATCACCGGCATGGTCGGCTTCCACAACGCCACGGCGGGCGCGGAGTTGACCGACTGGTGGGACAACGGCGCGTCGGCGATCGCCTTCGGTCGCGGTGACAAGGGCTTCGTCGTCATCAACAACGGTGACGGCGAGCTTCAGCAGACGTTCGCCACGTCCCTCCCGGCGGGCTCGTACTGCAATGTCGCGCAGGCCTCTCCGGGCGCCTGCGACGGCAACACGGTTCGGGTCGGCGACGATGGAACGGTCACGGCGACCGTACCGGCGAAGGGTGCGCTGGCCCTGCGCGGCTGAGCCCCACGGCGGGGGGAGCTCCTCCGGAGGCGGAGACGTTCCCCTCGCGGCCGGGCGGGGGCGGTGCGTCGGTCAGCCGGATGTGCCTGACGGCGGTGCGCCCCGCCATTCAATGGCGGGGCGCACCGTCTGTGGGTGGGCGGAGATCTTCCGCGCCGTGCTTGTGTGTTGCGGTAGGGCGCTTGGCGTTTGCCTCACGCCTTGTTGTGCGTGGGTTCCGCTAGGGGAACGACACCACCTGCGACGGAATGGTGTCTGTCCCTGAAGTGGGTGATCCGGTGTTGTTGATGACGTGTTCGTACTGGCCCTGGCCGCCGAGGGAGACGACGAGCAGGTCGTGGAACTTCACGCCGGGCTTCACCGGCGCCTGGAAGCCGTGGTCCTGGCGGATGGTGGGGTCGACGTTGAAGTAGCAGTAGCTGCCCAGGCCCCAGCCTTCGTGGGTGGTGACGGAGTCGTCGACCTTGTAGGCCGCGTAGCCCTTGGTGTCACCGTTCTGGATGGCGGCCTGGTTCGGGGCGTCGTACGCCTTCTCGTTCTGGAAGAAGATCGTCTTGCCGTTCTCCCCGGACCAGCGGACGTCGTACTTGTTGAAGTGCTCCACGAACAGGCCCGTGGCGAGGACGTTGTCGCCGTTGACCTGGAGGCCGTAGTCGGCCCGGTTGGTCTCCCAGCCGACGCCGTCGCCGTGGTCGGCGCGCCACAGCCAGGTGTGGTCGATGATCGTGTCGTCGCTGTTGACGACGATGCCGGTGGTGGCCTTGCCCGCGCCCGCGCCGCCGACGCGCACGAACACGTCCTGGAGCGAGGTCGGGTTGTCGGCGTGGCTCGCGGACGCGCCCTCGGGTCCGACCTCGATCAGCGTGTCGGAGTTGGTGGGACCGGCGTCGACGAGGAGTCCGGCGAGCTTCACACCGTCCACGTCACCGACCTTGATGGCCGTGACCCCGTTGTCCGGGATGATCGTCGCGAGACCGAGCCCCAGCGCGACCGTGTTGGCGCGGTCGATGTTGATCGTCTGGTCGACGTGGTAGATACCGGGCGTGAACAGCAGGTGCAGGCCCTGGTCCACGGCCGCATTGATGGTCTCCGCGGTCGCGCCGGGCTTGACCACGTAGAACTGGTCCAGCGGGATGGACTCGCCCTGCGGCGTGCCGTTGGCCCACGAGACGCCGCGTGCGTTGGTGCGCTTGGCGGGCACGAAGACCTTGTAGTCGTCGCCGTCCAGGTAGAGGAACGGCTTCTCGCGGGAGACCGGGGTGTTCTCCAGCGTGGTGTACGGCGGCTCGGGGAAGCTCTGGGCGGGTGCGCCCTCGACGCCGGAGAACGTCATGTTCCAGACGCCGTTGCCCCAGCTGCCGATCGAGCTGTCGCGGGTGTACCACTGCTGCTGCGAGTACGGGCCGACCTGGCCGTCGATCTTGCTGTCGGCGATGTACCCGCCGCTCGCCCAGCCGTACCCGTCGGGCGCGAGGTTCAGTCCGCCCTTGACGTGCATGCGGCGGAAGGGCGCGGCCTGGGAGACCGCCCAGCGGTCCGTGCCGCTCACCGGGTTGAGCGCGAGGTTCTCGGCCGAACGCCAGAAGTTCTGGGTGGCGTTGCCGTTGAACCAGCCCGCGTCGACGGTCACGTCACCGTTGAACGTGGTGTCGTCCGGGTTCAGTCCGAGGCCGGCGATCTGGGTGTAGAAGCCGATCTGGGCGTTGATCTTGTCGTACGTGCCCGGCTTGAACATCAGCGCGTAGCGGCCGGTGCCGAACTGCGCCGACTCCTGCTGCTTGAACACCGCGTCGACCTTGGCCTGGATGTCGGGCATCGACGGATCGAACACCATCACGTTGGGCCCGAGGTCGCCGCCGCCCTCGATGGCCTGCGCGTCCTCGCCGAAGGCGGTCTGCGCCGTGGGGATGGCCATCAACAGGGAAACGGCGAACGCGGCGAACCCGAACGTGCGGGTCCGGCCCCTGCGGCGGGAGGCGTTGGAGGCTCCTGCGGGGGCTGTGGGGGGAGTTATCGGGTGTTCCGTGGGGGGAACATGCATGGGGTAGGTCTCCTGAGTCGTGGTACGGGTGACACGACGAGCTCTTCGGAAAGCCTCTGAGAGCGCTCTCCGACGAGAGTCGATGGTTCCGCCGTCACGTGGGAAACGTCAAGAGGTGTGCAACAGAAGCCTCGTTCAACCCCTCCAGGCGCAACAATTAACGTCGGCAGAACGGCAATTGGCCCGTTCTGTGTTCAGTTGGGAGGGCCGCTGACTTCAGGAGATTGACGAGATGATCCAGCCGGCCGCCTGCCTTTCGCGGCCGGGCGCCCGAGCCGGTTCCGGCATGCGGCCACGGGCGCCCGAGCCGGTTCCGGCATGCGGCCACAGGCACCCGAGCCGGCTCCGGCACGCCGCCCGCCGTCGCCGGACGGGCGGCGCCGAGGGGCATCAGGCCATGACGACCGAGTAGCTGTCCAGGGTGACCCAGGTGATGTCGTTCGAGGCCGTGGCGCCGAAGACGGTGATCTTCCCCGCGGTGTTGACCTCCACGCGACAGGAGTTGATGCCGAGCGAGTTGTTGCGCGGGCAGACGCCGCGCATCGTCTTCGGCACCGTGATGGCCGCGGGCAGGTTGCCGAGCACGCTGTCTCCCGTGAAGGCGCAGGTGAACCCGCCGCGCATCTGCAGGAAGTCCGTGCCGGCGATCTTCACGACGCGGGCGGCCGGGGCGTCGGCTGCGGCGGTGACACCCGCCGCGAGGACGAGCGGCTGCCAGTCCTGGACGACGCCGATGCCGCCGGGCACGTCGGCCGCGGCGGCAGGGGTGGCGATCATCGGGGCGCTGACCGCCGCTGCGGGAACGGCCACGGCTGCGGTGAGCAGGGCGCGGCGGCTGGTACGGCTCTGGGGCATGGCTGATCCTCCGGGATCGTGGATACGTTGACGTGGCTGGGGGCGGGCGACTGTCAGAGCCAGGCGGCCGAGAAGTTGTCGAGGTCGATCCAGGAGATCCTGTTGTCCGCGGCCGGGCCGAACACCGAGAGTTTTCCGGTGGAGTTGACCTCGACCCGGCAGACGCAGCGGCCGTCGTGGTTGTTGCGGGTGACGTTGGCCCGGACGGTGCGGCTGGGCGTCAGCGCGGGCGGAAGCTGTGCGAACTGGCCCTCGGCGGTGAGGTCGCAGTCGAAACCGCCGCGGAGCTGGAGATACGTCGTCCCGGCCAGGTCCACCAGACGCCCGCGCGGGCTCATCGCGCCGGTCTGCGCTGTCACTCCGGACACGGGTGCGAGGGCGGTCCAGTCCGTCAGCAGCTTCACGCCCTGGACCGGTGCCTCCGTGGAGAGGAAACAGATCGTCTCCTCGCGCGGTGTGGTGTGGCTGCCGCTGAAGCCGAAGAGCAGCCGGGACTCGTCACCCATCGGCTCGATGCACAGGCCCTCCGGCTCCCGGCGGTCCAGCCCCGGCACGGCGGTGATGTGCTGGGGCCCCGCCACGACGGAGCCGTCCGACCAGGAGAGGGCGGTGAGATGGGTGTTGTTCTTGTCGGGGCTGCCCGTGTAGAGGTAGAGGTACTCGCCGAGCGACGCGAAGCCCTGGAAGGTGTCCCAGAGCGTGGGGACCTCGGTCTTCGAGGGATGCGCGATCGTCCTGGTCGCGGTCCAGGTGACATCACCCGTCACCGGGTCGATGGGGTACTGGCTGAAGAAGTACCCCTGGGCGGTCTGGTACCTGACCGTGAGGCGGTGGTACACGGGATCGACGTTCGGAGCGGTGAACCGGGCATCCGCCGTGGGACGGAAGGGGGTCGAGACGACGGACGACGTCATGGTGACCGTCTGCCCCGGCAGATAGGGCACCCGGGCCACCCGGGTCCCGAACTCCTTGTACAGCGGCCCGGCTTCGGTCCAGAGGTACGTTGTGCCGTCGATGTGCTGCGCACCGATCTGATAGCCGTGACCGAAGCCGTTGAGGTGCATGTAGTCGATCGGGCGCCCGGTTTTCCGGTTCATGCGGTAGACGCAGAGATTGCCGTACTCCAGGGCGTCCCGGATCTGCACCACGAAGAGGTCGTGCGTGACCGGATCGACGGCCATGGCCTGGCCCGCCCGTGTGTGCGTTTCATGGTCGAGCGGCGTGCCGCTGAGGATGCGGCCCCAAGGGCCCGCGAGGTCTATGAGATCCGAATGTGCCACGAAGAAGGTCCCCTCCCTTGCGGCCCGGTGCGGGCCGCACGGCGGTGATCGTATGCGCTTTTCCCCGGTACGCGGTGCGCGTTTTCCCCGGTACGCGGTGCGCGTTCTCCCTGGTGGGCGGGGCGGGAAGGACCGCTGAGGCACGAGCGGACGAACGGAGGAACCACCTGGCCGGCACCTTGGTCAGGTGGGGTGCCGGCCAGGGGACTTGGGGGTGGCGTGCGTCAGGAACGCGCGCCGGGGGCCCGGGTGATACGGGCGATCGCCTCGGCCGTCAGGGCGCGGTCGTGGGGCTCCGTCTCCAGGGCGCGATGGATGGACAGGCCCTCGATCAGCGCGTCGAGCTGACGTGCGGTCGCCGGGTCGAAGTGCCATTCGAGGGCGACCCGGCTGCGGCGCATCCACTCCCGGGTCAGTTCGCGGTAGGCGGGCTTGCGGGCGGCCAGGGTGTACAGCTCGTGGGTGAGGACGAGCTCGCGCTGGTTGCCGCCCGACAGGTGGTGGACCAGGTCGGCGACGGCCTCCCGAGCCTCGTCCGGCGTGGTGGCGGCGCCGAGACGCTCCTCGAAGACGGCGACGATGCTGCCGGAGAAGCGCGTGAACGCCTCCCGCAGCAGCTCGTCCATGCCGCCGAAGTGGTACGTCATCGAGCCGAGCGGCACACCCGCACGCGCGGCGACCTTGCGGTGCGAGGTCCCGGCGACCCCCTCCTCCGCGATCAGGTCGAGCGCGGCGGTGATGATGCGCTCCCGCCGCTCGGGGTCGTTCTGTCCGGTCGCCACGTGTTTCCTTCTGCCGAGAGGTCTAGATCGAGCGGATCACCCGGGCCGGGTTGCCCACCGCGACCACGTTGGCGGGGACGTCCTTGGTGACGACGGCTCCCGCGCCGATGACGCTGTTCTCCCCGATGGTCACCCCGGCCAGCACGATCGCGCCGCCGCCCAGCCAGACATTGTCGCCGATGGTGATCGGCCGCGCCGCCTCCAGCTTGTCCCGGCGCGGCTCCGGCTCCACCGGGTGGGTGGGGGTGAGCAGCTGGACGTTCGGCCCGATCTGGCAGTCGCGGCCGATGGTGATCGGGGCGACGTCCAGGGCGGTCAGGTTGTAGTTGATGAATGTGTCCTCGCCGACCGTGATGTACGAGCCGTAGTCCACGTACAGCGGCGGCCGGATGTGCGCACCGGCGCCGAGACCGCCCAGGAGCTCGGCGACCACGGGCTGCGCGGCGTCGGGGTCCTCGGTGTAGGCCGCCAGGTACCGGGCGGCGAGGCGCACGGCGCGTCGCTGGGCCTCCACGATCGCCGGGTCGTCGGCGATGTAGAGGTCGCCGGCGAGCATCCGCTCATGGTTCGTACGCGGGTCGCCCGCGAAGTGGTCCGTCATGGGTACGAGCGTACACTCCTAGGGCGTACGATCGTACGCTCCTGCTGAATCCCCTCCTGGACTGCCGAGGCCCGCTTCATGGATGCCGCCACACGCCACCGGCGTGCCGCCCTGTTCCTCTTCATGCTCGCCGCCGGAACCGGCATGGCCTCCTGGGTGGCGCGCACTCCGGCCGTCAGGGACGGACTCGACGTGTCCACCGGCGCGATGGGCCTGGTGCTGTTCGGGCTCTCCACCGGCTCGATGGCCGGCGTGACCTCATCCGGTCCGCTCGTCCGCCGTTACGGGGCACGGGCCGCCATCACCGTCGGCGCGGCGCTGATCGTCACCGGGCTGCTGGTCGTCGCCGCGGGCACGGGCCTGGCGCTGGCGGGCGGGGTCTTCTGCGGACTGGCCCTGTTCGGCGGCGGGATGGGACTGGCCGAGGTCGCGTTCAACATCGAGGGCGCGGACGTGGAACGGGTCATCGGCCGGCCCGTGCTGCCGGTGCTGCACGGCTGCTTCAGCCTGGGCACCGTGATCGGGGCGCTGCTGGGCATGGCGCTGACCGCCGCCGCGATACCCGTCGGCCTGCACCTGACGGCCGTCTCCCTGCTGGTCGCCGCAGCCGCGGTCATGGCCGTCCGGGCGCTCCCGCACGGCACGGGCAAGGAGGCGGCCGGTACCTCGGGGCCGGGCGGATGGCGGGGCCAGCTGGCCGTGTGGCGGGACCGGCGGCTCGTCCTCATCGGGGTGATCGTGCTGGCCATGGCCTTCGCGGAGGGCGCCGCGAACGACTGGCTGCCGCTGCTCATGGTGGACGGCTACGAGGTGAGCGCCACCGCCGGCTCGCTGACCTTCCTGGTCTTCGCCGCCTCCATGACCCTCGGCCGCTTCGCCGGCGGCCCCCTCCTCGAACGCTTCGGCCCCGTCCAGGTCGTCCGGATCAGCGCGGTCGTCGCCGCGCTGGGCCTGGCGGTGGTGATCGTTTCACCGAGTCCGGCGATGGCGGGCGCCGCCACGGTGCTGTGGGGGCTGGGCGCCTCGCTCGGGTTCCCGGTCACCGTGTCAGCGGCGGGTGACCACCCGAGCGACGCGGCGGCACGGGTCGCAGCGGTCTCCACCGCGGGCTACCTCGCCTTCCTCGTCGGTCCACCCGCGCTCGGCTTCCTCGCCGACCACGTCGGACTCCGCCTCACGATGACGGTCGTCCTCGCCCTGCTGGTCGTCGCGTCCACGATGGCCGGAGCGCTCGGAGGAACCCCGCGCACCGAGGCGAAGCCCGTCACCGCGTAGGGCGCCGCGGACGAGGCCGGTATGCGGACCGTGCGCCTCGCGCGCGGACCGGGCCGGGCTCGCAAGGCCCGGCCCGCTCCGGACCGAAGGCCCTGAGCACCGCCCCGCGCTCTGGACCGGAGGCCCTGAGTGCTGTCCCGCGCTCCGGAGCGAAGGCCCTGAGCGCCGCCCCGTGCGGAGGTGCGGGACAGCCCTCAGCTCGGTCCTCGGTCCCACAGTTCGGTGCTGTGCGCCGCGACCAGTGCGCCGATCCGCTCCAGCATCTCCGGAGCCGGCAGCGGATCGAGGCGACGCCCGTCCCGCAGGCGCATCGCCACCAGGCCGTCCACCGCCTCCGCCGCGCCGATGACCGCCTGGTACGGCACATGCCGGGCTTCCCGGATCCTCGCCCCCAGACTCCCGCGCTCCCGGCCGGCGACCTCCGCGCGCAGCCCCAGCACGGCACAACGTCGCGCCAGCGCCTCGGCGTTCGGCAGTTCGGCGTCCGAGACCGGCAGGATCGCCAGCTGGACCGGTGAGAGCCAGGCAGGGAACGCGCCGCCGTGCTGCTCGATGAGGTGGGCGACGGCGCGCTCCACACTGCCGATGATGCTGCGGTGCACCATGACGGGCCTGTGCTTCGCCCCGTCCGCGCCGACGTAGTGCAGATCGAACCGCTCCGGCTGGTGGAAGTCGACCTGGACGGTCGACAGGGTCGACTCGCGGCCCGCCGCGTCGGCGACCTGGACGTCGATCTTCGGCCCGTAGAACGCGGCCTCGCCCTCGGCCGCCTCGTACGGCAGCCCGGACGCATCGAGGACCTCGGTCAGCAGGGCGGTCGAGCGCTGCCACATCTCCGGCGCGGCGACGTACTTGCCGCCCGGCCCCGGCAGCGAGAGCCGGAAGCGGGCCGGTCGGATGCCGAGCGCCTCGTACGCCTCTCGGATCATGTCCAGCGCGGCCCGCGCCTCCCCGGCGACCTGGTCCAGGGTGCAGAAGATGTGGGCGTCGTTCAGCTGGATGGCCCGTACCCGGGTCAGCCCGCCGAGCACCCCGGAGAGCTCGGACCGGTACATGCCGCCCAGCTCGGCCATCCGCAGCGGCAGCTCGCGGTAACTGTGCGAGCGGGAGCGGTAGATGACCGCGTGGTGCGGGCAAAGGCTAGGCCGGAGCACGACCTGTTCGCCGCCCAGGTCCATCGGCGGGAACATGTCGTCGCTGTAGTGCGCCCAGTGCCCCGAGATCTCGTACAGCTCCCGTTTGCCGAGCACCGGCGAATACACGTGCCGGTAGCCGGCCAGCCGCTCGGCGGTTCGGATGTACTCCTCCAGGGCATGCCGCAGCGCCGCGCCGTCCGGCAGCCAGTACGGAAGACCCGCGCCGATCAGCGGGTCGGTGTCGAACAGCTCCAGCTCGCGGCCGAGCCTGCGGTGGTCGTGCATGGCGGTCTCCTCGCGTACGGAGGGCGAGTGACCGCAAGCAGAAGCCCCGGGGCACTCGCCCCGGGGCTTCTCACTGGTCAGCAGTCAGTGCGCCGGGACACTCTCCGGCGTCGTCGTCATCGCAGCGCGCTTGTTCATGCGGCGGACGCTAGCAGGGGTCCGCGGTCCGTCGCACGGGGTTTTCCGCCGGGGGAGCACGTCGCCTCATCCCTTCTTGGCCGAGTCGAGGTGAGCGAAGACGACGACGTTGTCCTCGTAGTCCTTGGCCTTCTTGTCGTAGACGCCGCCGCAGGTGATCAGGCGCAACTGGGCGTCCGGGGTGTCGGCGTAGACCCGCTTGTCGGGGAACTTCGCCTTGCTGAACGTCTCGACGGTGTCGACCTTGAACGTCGCCACGGTGCCGTCCGTACGGGTGATGTCGACCGTGGAACCGGGCCGCAGGAACCTCAGCTGGAGGAAGACGGCCGGGCCGGTCATCGTGTCGACGTGGCCCGCCACGATCGACGCGCCGCGCTCGCCGGGCGTCACGCCGCCCTGGAACCAGCCGACCAGGTTCTTGTCGTTCGGGGGAGGGGCGTCCAGGCGGCCGGAGGCCCCGATCGACAGCGGTGTGAACGGGGCGTCCACCGCGATGGCGGGGATCTTCAGCCGCTTCGGTACCGAACGGGCCAGGGCCGGTGCGGCGGTGGGAGTCGGGGAGGGAGTGGGAGTGGCCTGGCGGGGGACGGTGGCGGCCGCTGAGGAAGCCGGAGCCGCGGGGTTCGCCGGAGCCGGCGCTTCGGGTGCCGCGGCTGCGAGCGGGGCGGGTGGTTTGTCGTCGGCCGAAGGGCCGATGGAGTTGTAGATGAGAAGCATGCCGAGCCCGGCCACAGCGGCGGGCCAGAGCAGGGCGCGGCCGAGGCTGACGGTTTCGGAAGCGGTCCGGGAGGAGGAGCCTGGCGACTGCGGGGCGGCCATGGGAACGTGCCTTTCGTCCGTGCGGGGGCGGTGCGGGGTGCGGTGGTGCGGGGCGGGCCCGATGCGGCGGTCGCCCCGGGGAAAACGAAGGCGCCGCGGCCGCCGTCCGGAGGGACGGCGGCCGCGACAGGAATGCAGCCGGCTCGCGAGGCCGCCGCCGGGTCAGGCCATCGCGCCACCCGTCGCCTGACGACGGCGCACCTTGTACGCGCCGACACCGACACCACCGAGGAGCAGCAGCGAACCGGCCGCCAGGCCGCCGCCGGTCATCGCCATCGCGCCACCGCCGGTGTGCACGCCGCCGCTGGGCTTGTCCTTCTTCCAGCCCTCGTCGCTCTTCTCGGACTTGGCGGACTTGTCCGTCTTTCCGGCCTCGTCACTGCCCGGCTGCCACTCCTTGGCGACCGTCATCGACATGGCACCGCCACCCGCGTGCATGCCGCCGCTGGGCTTGCCCTCGTCCTGGTACTTGCCGCCTTCGTCGTCCTTGCCGGGCTGCCATTCCTTGGTGACGGTGGAGGCGAGGGCGCCGCCGCCGGTGTGGACGCCGCCGCTGGGCTTGTCCTTCTTCCAGTCGGACTTGCCGCCTTCGTCGTCCTTGCCGGGCTGCCATTCCTTGGTGACGGTGGAGGCGAGGGCGCCGCCGCCGGTGTGGACGCCGCCGCTGGGCTTGTCC
>NZ_JBIVTU010000001.1:393383-439818 GCF_044756845.1 Streptomyces sp. NPDC091416 | reverse complement strand
CTTCCAGTCGGACTTGCCGCCCTCGTCGTCCTTGCCGGGCTGCCATTCCTTGGTGACGGTGGAGGCGAGGGCGCCGCCGCCGGTGTGGACGCCGCCGCTGGGCTTGTCCTTCTTCCAGTCGGACTTGCCGCCCTCGTCGTCCTTGCCGGGCTGCCATTCCTTGGTGACGGTGGAGGCGAGGGCGCCGCCGCCGGTGTGGACGCCGCCGTTCGGCTTGTCCTTCTTCCAGCCGCCGTCCTCGCTGCTGGAGGACGAACCGCTGTCGTGCTCCCAGTCGCCGGTGGTCATGGCGTACGCGGAGGGAGCGGTGATCGTGAGGACCGCCGTGACGGCGGCCGTTGCGAACAGTGTGCGGGCAGAGCGCATCTGAACACGTTTCCTTTCGTCGCGACTGCGAAGAGTGACGGACTGTCGGCTCTGAGTGGCGCAGTTGCTACGTGAACCACCGTCAGCCCGGAGTCCGGGGCGCGCCATCGGGGAGCTCCGCATTGGAGCTACGGAGTGGGCTCATCGAGTGGCGAGGAACGGATAATCACCCGTTGGACGGCACGGCGCGCCGGAGAGAGGTTTGGCCGCGGCCGGATCCCCCGTTCGCTGACGGGGCCTCACCGCGCAGCAGTGCGCACGGCACCGGTAATTGAGTTGCGGCGCCGGACCGCCCACTGCTCTACTCGCCGCATCGGCCGACAGGACCAGGAGAAAACGATGCGCGGATCTCACATGTTCGTCTCGACGGGAATTCACCCCACCGCTGACCACATGGAGTTCTGTGCACACGCTCAATCTTGGAATTCTGGCGCATGTCGATGCCGGTAAGACGAGTCTGACCGAGCGGCTGCTTCACGCCGCCGGAATCATCGACGAGATCGGCCGCGTCGACGACGGGAACACGCAGACGGACTCGCTCGCGCTCGAACGGCAGCGCGGCATCACGATCAAGTCCGCGGTCGTCTCGTTCACCCTCGACGACGTCACCGTCAACCTGATCGACACCCCCGGCCACCCGGACTTCATCGCCGAGGTGGAACGGGTCCTGAGCGTGCTCGACGGCGCCGTGCTGGTCATCTCCGCGGTGGAGGGCGTCCAGGCCCAGACCCGGGTGCTGATGCGTACGCTCCAGCGCCTGCGCATCCCCACGCTGATCTTTGTGAACAAGACCGACCGGGCCGGAGCCCGGTACGCGCAGGTGCTGCGCGAGATCACGGAGAAGCTCACCCCGCACACGGTCGCGGCGGGACCGGCCGTCATCGGCCTCGGCACCCGTGAGGCCCGCAGCGTGCCGTACGCCGACGACGACCCCCGGTACACGGAGCGGCTCGCCGATCTGCTCACGGAGCACGACGACAACCTGCTGACCGCGTACGTCGAGGGCGGCGAGGAGCTCGTACCGGCCCGGCTCAAGGCGGCACTGGCCGAGCAGACCCGGCGGGCCCTGGTCCACCCCGTCTACTTCGGCTCGGCCGTCACGGGTGCCGGCATCACCGCCCTGACCGACGGGATCAGGGAGCTGCTGCCCGCGGCCGGGGGCGACCCGGCCGGGCCGGTCTCCGGCACCGTCTTCAAGGTCGAACGCGGCCGGGCCGGCGAGAAGCTGGCCTGGGTCCGGATGTTCTCCGGGACCGTGCGTACCCGCGACCGGCTGGTGTTCGGGCAGGGCCCCGGTGCCGTGTCCGAGGCCAAGGTGACCGGCATCCGGGTCTTCGCCGACGGCGCGGACACCGACGCCGCGTCCGTGGGCCCGGGGCGGATCGCGAAACTCCGGGGGCTCGGGGGCATCAGGATCGGTGACGCGGTCGGCGACATCCGTGCGGCGGCCACCGGGCACCACTTCGCCCCGCCGACGCTCGAATCCGTGGTGGCGGCCGCTCCGCCCGTCTCCCGGGGCGAACTGCATTTCGCTCTGGCGCAGCTGGCCGAACAGGATCCGCTGATCAATCTGCGCCAGGACGACATCCGTAAGGAAGTGTCCGTATCGCTCTACGGCGAAGTGCAGAAGGAGGTCATCCAGGCGACGCTCGCGGAAGAATTCGGAATCGACGTCACCTTCAGCGGAACCACGACGATCTGCCTGGAGAAGCCGTCCGGCACGGGATCGGCTTTCGAGATCATCGACAAGGACGACAATCCCTTCCTCGCGACGGTCGGACTGCGCGTCGACCCCGCCCCGCCCGGCAGCGGGGTGACCTACCGGCTGGAGGTGGAGCTCGGCTCGATGCCGTACTCCCTGATGAGAGCCGTCGAGGAGACCGTCGCCGAAACGCTCGGACAGGGCCTGTACGGCTGGCGCGTCACCGACTGCACGGTCACGATGACGCACTCCGGCTACTGGCCCCGGCAGAGCCACGCACACGCCGTCTTCGACAAGTCCATGTCGAGCACCGCCGGGGACTTCCGCAATCTGACCCCGCTGGTCCTGATGGCCGCGCTCCGGCAGGCCGGCACCACGGTGTACGAGCCGATGCACCGCTTCCGGGCGGAGCTCCCGGCCGACATGCTCGGGCCGCTCCTGCCGGTCCTCGCCCGTCTGCGGGCCGTCCCGTCCCCGCCGTCCGTCGACGGCGCACGCTGTGTGCTGGAGGGCGGGATCCCGGCAGCCCGGGTGCACGAACTCCAGCAGCGGCTGCCGGGGCTGACCCGCGGCGAAGGGCTGCTGGAGACCGCCTTCGACACCCACCGCCCCGTCACCGGCACCGTCCCGCAGCGCTCACGCACGGACCACAACCCTCTCGACCGGAAGGAGTACCTGCTGCACACGGTCCGGCGGGCGGGCGGCGGACAGGAGTGAGCGGCCGTGCGCGGCGGCGGACAGGAGTGAGCGGCCGTGCGCGGGCGTCAGTTCAGCATCGCGCGGGCCGCCCGCGCACTCCCGCGCACCGCCTCCGCGGCAGCAGGATCGACATCCGCGACCACCTGCGCGTACTCCTCCATCTCAGCCGCCCCGCGCAGGAACTCCCCGCCCCGGACCAGCAGCTGGGCCCGCTCGTAACGCAGCCGGGCCGGGTGCGCCGGCAGGAGCAGGGACAGCTCCACCGCCCACAGCGCCACGTCGTTGCGTTCCGGGCGGGCTGCCGCCCATGCCCGGATGTTGTTCAGGATCCGCAGTACGGTCTCCAGCGGCTGCGCCGGCACCAGCATCGACGCCTCCAGCGGCCCCCCGGTGGCGCCCGCCACCAGGAGTTCCGCGTCCTGGTCCGTCAGCGGCCGCCCACCGGCGAACGGATCGGCCAGCACCCGCTCCGCCGGATCCCCGAAACCGACCACGAAGTGGCCGGGCAGCGCCACCCCGTACACCGGAGCGCCGGCCCGCCGCGCGACCTCGATCCACACCACCGACAAGAGGATCGGCAGCCCGCGTCGCCGCCGCAGCACCTCGTGCAGCAGCGACGACTCCAGCCGCTGGTAGTCCGCCGAAGCGCCCTCGAACCCGTACCGCTCACCGAGCAGTCCGGCCAGCGCCGAGGCCCAGGCGCGGCCGCCGCGCAGCCCGTACGGCAGCAGGCCCGCGAGCCGGTCCAGCTCGATCTGGGCCGCGTCCATACCGTTCGCGTCCAGTGCCGGATCGGCCTCCGCCCCCACCAGCAGGCAGAGCAGGGCCAGGTCCGGCCGTTCCGCCCGTGCCTCCTCGGCGAACCGGCGGCGCAGCCCGTCCTTGTCATGCCTCTCGGGAGCCATCGCCCTACGCCGCCCGGAAGTGGTGGTACTGGTGGTGCGTCGCGAAGCCCATACCGTCGTACAGCGCCCGGGCGCCCTCGTTCTCCGCCTCCACCTGGAGCCAGGCCGCCGACGCGCCCTCGTCCATGGCCTGCCGCGCCAGCGCGGTCATCACGGCGGTGGCGAGCCCTCTCCTGCGGTGCCCGGGAGCCACCTCGACGGCCATGAAACCGGCCCACCGCCCGTCCACGACACACCGGCCGATCGCGGCGGGCGCCTCGTCCCCCGGCTCGCCCGGCACGGTCGCGAACCATACCGACGGGCCGCTGCCCAGGACCGCGGACACCTGCGGCCCCGGCGTTCCGACGCGCTGGTAGCGGGCGAGCCATGTGTCGTCCACCGTGCGGCCCAGCCGCACCCGCGACACCTCCGCGGCCAGGTCGCCGATCGGGGCCAGCGCGGCGATCCGTACCTCCGCCGTCACCTCCCGCCGCCACCCGTGGCCCTCCAGCGCCGCGCACAACTCCTCCTGCGCCCCCTCGGCACCGGTCGCGGTCTGGATGTACGCGGGCAGGCCCCGGTCGGCGTACCACTGGCTGATCCGGCCGAGCGCCGCGTCGAGCGGCACGCCCGGATCGCCGAGCGGCAGCACGGAGTTGGCGCGCCGGGTGAACCCGCCGGCGGCGCGCAGCCGCCAGTCGCCCAGTGGTTCGCTCTCCACCGGCTGCCAGGCGCGGGCGTACACCCGGGCGAGTTCGGTGAAGGAGGCGGCGGGTCCGCGCCTGCGGGCCGGAGCGGCCGGCACGACCTTGCCCGCCACCAGGGCCGATTCCGGGATCCGCACGGAGTCACCGCTCTTCGGTGTGACCGACAGCACACCCGTGTCCCAGGATGTGAGAACACCGACCGTGTCGGTGAATTTCGGGCCTTGGGGACCGTCCTCGGTCAGACGCCGGACTGATACCCGTTTGCCCACGTCAGCCGGTGCAATTCGGACCTCCAGCCGTCCGCCCATGGTGAATTCCACAGCTCTGTCCGCCCCTCCTGTTCGGATCGTGCCCGGGAACGGAGATACTAGGTGCGGGCATCGACGACGCCGCGCTCCCGCGCGAGAGCCAACGCCCTACCGAGGAGGAACGACAGCGTGACCTACGTCATCGCGCAGCCTTGTGTCGACGTGAAGGACAAGGCCTGCATCGAAGAGTGCCCCGTCGACTGTATCTATGAGGGCCAGCGGTCCTTGTACATCCACCCGGACGAGTGCGTCGACTGTGGAGCCTGCGAGCCGGTCTGCCCGGTGGAGGCGATCTTCTACGAGGACGACACCCCGGAGGAGTGGAAGGACTACTACAAGGCGAACGTCGAGTTCTTCGACGACCTCGGGTCGCCGGGTGGAGCCTCCAAGCTGGGTCTGATCGAGCGCGACCACGCGTTCATCGCCGCGCTGCCGCCGCAGAACCAGTAGCAGCGCTCCGGCACCTGTGTGGCCCCGGTCCCGTACGGCTCGTCACCGTGCGGGACCGAGGTGTTTTCCCGCGGCTCCTCCGGGCCGCCTGCGTGAACCCCGTACGAGAAAGCAGAGATCCGTGTCCGCAGTCTCCTCCCGTCTCCCGGTCTTTCCCTGGGACAGGCTCGCGCCCTACAAGTCGACGGCCCAGGGCCACCCGGACGGCATCGTGGACCTGTCCGTCGGCACGCCCGTCGACCCGGTGCCCGAGCTGATCCAGCAGGCGCTCGTCGCCGCGGCGGACAGCCCCGGCTATCCGACGGTGTGGGGGACGGCCGCGCTGCGTGACGCCCTGACCGGCTGGGTGGAACGCCGTCTGGGCGCCGTCTCGGTGACGCACGAGAACGTGCTGCCCGTCGTCGGCTCCAAGGAGCTGGTGGCCTGGCTTCCGACCCAGCTCGGCCTCGGCGCCGGTGACAGGGTCGCCTACCCGCGGCTCGCCTACCCGACGTACGAGGTCGGTGCCCGGCTGTGCGGTGCCGAGCCCGTCGTCTACGACGACCCGACCGACCTCGACCCGGCCGGACTGAAGCTGCTCTGGCTCAACTCGCCGTCCAACCCGACCGGCCGCGTCCTGGCCAAGGACGAGCTGACCCGGATCGTGGCCTGGGCGCGCGAGCACGACGTGCTGGTCTTCAGCGACGAGTGCTACCTGGAACTGGGCTGGGAGGCCGAGCCGGTCTCCGTGCTCCACCCGGACGTCTGCGGCGGTACGTACGAGGGCGTCGTCGCCGTCCACTCGCTCTCCAAGCGCTCCAACCTCGCCGGCTACCGCGCCGCCTTCATCGCGGGCGACGCGGCCGTGCTGAGCGAGCTGCTGCTGATCCGCAAGCACGGCGGGATGATGACGCCGGCCCCCGTCCAGGCGGCGACCGTCGCCGCGCTCGGCGACGACGCGCACGTGGCCGAGCAGCGCACCCGGTACGCGGACCGGCGCACGGCCCTGCGCACGGCGCTGGAGGCCCACGGGTTCCGCATCGAGCACAGCGAGGCGAGCCTCTACCTCTGGGCGACGCGCGACGAGCCCTGCTGGGACACCGTGGCGTACCTGGCGGAGCTGGGCATCCTGGTGGCGCCCGGGGACTTCTACGGGCCGGCGGGCGACCGCTTCGTGCGCGTGGCGTTCACGGCGACCGACGAGCGCGTGGCGGCAGCGGTCAAGCGACTGGGCTGAGCCGCCGTACGCATGGAGGGGCCCCGGGAGTGCGCACTCCCGGGGCCCCTCCACGCGTACGGGCGTGGTGCGGATCAGCCGATCGGCAGCCCGCCGAGGCTGTCGGTGGGCAGACCGCCCTTGGTCACGGCACCGGTCGCGTCGCCGAGGGTGTCGCTCGCGCCGCCCTTGGCGGTCTTGCTGACACCCTTCGCCGCGGGCGCGGCCTTGCCGCCCGCCTCGCCGAGGGTCTTGGCCGCCACCGGCAGCGTGGTCCCGACGACCTTGCCGCCGGCCTTGCCCGCGGTGTCGGCGGCCGGCTGGGCCGCGTCGACGGCCTGGCCGAGTCCGGCGCCCTCGACGGTGGTGAGACCGCCGAGCTCCGGAGCCTGCGAGAGCTCCGCGGCACTCGCGGCACCGGCCGCACCGACCACGGGGGCCACACCCGCCGCGATCAGCAGCGCGGTACGGGCGATCCGACGGGTCAGGGGGAGGGACATGATGCTCCTTCGACGGGGTGGGGAAACCTGGTGTCCGTGGGGGACGCCATGACAACCGTCTTGGGGGAGGGGGAGGTTGCGGTGTGCCGAGGTAAAGATCGGGTCATGGGTCACATAATCCGCAACGGAGAAACCCGGGCGGACCAGGCAGGGAACGGTCCTGTGCCGAACCGTCACTTCCCTTGGGCCGCAAGGGGACGGGTGCGTACGGAAACCAGTGCGCGGGCCCCTGTGCGGAGCCCGTGGAGCGAAGGGGCAGACCCCCTGCGCGGGTGATGGGTCGTACTACTGCGCGAGGCGTATGCGGACCGCGGTCGTGCCCGATTCCTTGCGCTCCGTCCGCCAGCCCGCCCCGGAGGCCCACTTCTTGCCGGCGTACGCGACCTCGTCGATGCCGAGTGCCTCGGACTGCGCGACCGCCCAGTGCGCGAGCTCCCAGCCGCGCTGCGGAACACCGTCCTGGCCGGCCCTCCGGGCCGCCTGCACCGGAACCGAGAGGCTTCCCGTGCCCGCTGCCGCACCGGCGGCCGGGGGCTGCGCCGCCGCGTCCTCGGAAGGCAGCACGTCCTTGCCGAAGGAGCGCACCAGCGCGGCCCGGACCTTCGCCCTCCCGCCCGTCGCGGCCGTGCTCCGCGGCGGATCGCAGTTCAGGGCCGCCGGCGCCCGGCCGGTCAGCGCCGCCGCCAGCAGCGCGGCATCCGGCTCGTGCTTCGCGTACGCCTGCGGGAAGCCGCTGCGCTGGACCCGCTGCGCTGCCACGGTGAGCGGCAGCCGTGAGTAGCCGGGCACCTCGGCCAGGCGCTCGTAGAACTTCCCGGCCGAGTAGACGGGGTCCATGATCTGCTTCTCGGTGCCCCAGCCCTGTGAAGGACGCTGCTGGAAGAGGCCCAGCGAGTCCCGGTCGCCGTGCTCGATGTTCCGCAGCGCGGACTCCTGCAGTGCCGTCGCCAGCGCGATGGTCACCGCGCGCTCCGGCATCCCGCGGGTGGTGCCGACCGCGGAGATCGTCGCGGCGTTCGCCGCCTGCTCCGAGGTCAGCCGGTACGTCCGTCCCTCGCCGGACGAACCGTCGGCGGACTCCACGGTGCACTGGTCGGAACTCTTGCCGCCGGTCACGTACTGCACGGTCAGATAACCGGCCACTGCCATGAGCACGGCAAAGGCCGCCGTGAGGCGCAGACGGCGGCTGCGGGCGGTGTGTCGGCGGGCAGGGGCAACGGTCCGGGGCACGGGGCCACCGTACGCGAGGCACGGTGCCCGTCCGGAGTCCCCCGTCGTTCGCGCGGAGCGCGGGCGCAGCGGCGGTCGGTGCGTGCGTGCCGGGCGTCGGGACGCAGACGGGGGGCTCCGGACAGGCACTAGGGTCGTAGCCATGGCCGAAAGCACGCTTGACCTGACACTGGACGGACCCGCGCTCACCGCATGGCTCGTCGACTTCCCCTCGGTCAGCGGGGAGGAGAAGGACCTCGCCGACGCAGTCGAGTCGGCGCTGCGGACCCTTCCGCACCTGACCGTCGACCGGCACGGCAACAACGTCGTGGCGCGGACGAACCTGGGACGTGCCGAGCGCGTCGTACTGGCGGGTCACATCGACACCGTGCCGATCGCCGACAACGTGCCTTCGCGCCTCGACGAGGACGGCCTGCTGTGGGGCTGCGGCAGCTCCGACATGAAGTCGGGCGTCGCTGTCCAGCTGAGGATCGCCGCCACCGTGCCCGAGCCCAACCGCGACCTCACCTTCGTCTTCTACGACAACGAAGAGGTCGCCGCCGACCTCAACGGCCTCGGGCACATCGCCGCCGCCCACCCCGACTGGCTGAAGGCCGATTTCGCCGTCCTCCTGGAGGGCTCCAACGGAGAGGTCGAGGGCGGCTGCCAGGGCACCCTGCGCGTCTTCCTGCGCCTGGAGGGCGAGCGGGCGCACTCCGCCCGCAGCTGGATGGGGTCCAACGCCGTCCACGCCGCCGCGCCCGTCCTCGAAAGGCTCGCCGCGTACGAACCGCGCAAGCCGGTGATCGACGGACTGGAGTACCACGAGGGCCTCAACGCCGTACGGATCGAGGGCGGCGTCGCCAACAACGTCATCCCCGACGCCTGCACCGTCGTCGTGAACTACCGCTACGCCCCCGACCTCAGTGCCGAGCAGGCCGTCGCCCATGTGCACGAGGTCTTCGCCGACTGCGGCGTCGCCGAATTCATCGTCGACGACCACTCCGGCGCGGCCATGCCGGGCCTGTCCCATCCCGCGGCGAAGGCCTTCATGGACGCGGTCGGCGGCACCGCCAGGCCCAAGTTCGGCTGGACGGACGTGGCACGCTTCGGCGGCCTCGGCGTTCCCGCGGTGAACTACGGCCCCGGCGACCCGGTCCTCGCCCACAAGCGCAACGAGCACGTGAAGGTCGAACGGATCACCCACTGCGAGGACCGGCTCCGCTCCTGGCTCACGACCTGACCCCTGGCATTCCCCTGTCCGTAACCTGCGGAGATCTACGCTGGCCTGGGACAGGGCGCCGCAGGGCGGCTCTGACGTCGGCGTAGGGAGCAGTCATGGGCAACGCGGAGGACGCAAGGATCCCTGAGGGCACGGAGGTCCCCGAGGGAGCGGTCAGGCCCGAGGAACAGCGGCTCGGCCCGGTGCTGCGCCGCAGGGACCAGGTGCAGCCCGGCACGACCGATCAGCGGCTGCTGGACTCCGAGGGCGACTCCGAGTGGGTGCACACCGATCCGTGGCGGGTCATGCGCATCCAGTCGGAGTTCGTCGAGGGCTTCGGCGCGCTCGCCGAACTGCCGAGTGCCATCAGCGTCTTCGGATCCGCCCGCACACCGGCCGGTGCGCCGGAGTACGAGGCGGGTGTGCGCATCGGCCGGGCGCTCGTCGAGGCAGGCTTCGCGGTGATCACCGGGGGCGGGCCCGGAGCGATGGAGGCGGCGAACAGGGGGGCCCGGGAGGCGAAGGGCGTCTCGGTGGGCCTCGGCATCGAGCTGCCCTTCGAGTCGGGCCTCAACCCGCACGTCGACATCGGCGTCAACTTCCGCTACTTCTTCGTCCGCAAGACGATGTTCGTGAAGTACGCACAGGGCTTCGTCGTCCTGCCCGGCGGCCTCGGCACCCTGGACGAGCTCTTCGAGGCCCTCACCCTCGTCCAGACGGGCAAGGTCACCCGCTTCCCGATCGTGCTGTTCGGTACGGAGTACTGGGGCGGCCTGGTGGACTGGCTGCGGGACACGGTGGTGGCCCAGGGCAAGGCGTCGGCGAAGGACCTGCTGCTGTTCCACGTCACGGACGACGTGGACGAGGCGGTGAACCTGGTGACGAAGGAGGTCGGGCGCTGACTCCCGGCCTCGCCCGAAGAGGCGGGCAGGGAACAGCCCGCCTCTTCGGGCGCAACCCGTCCGCCCACGTCCTCGGCTACGCCAGCCCCCGCCGCGCCACCGCAGGCGCCCGGTGCCCCGCGATCGACGCCACCATGTCCAGGACGTCCCGCGTCTCCGCCACCTCGTGCACCCGGTACACCCGCGCCCCCAGCCACGCCGACACCGCGGTCGTCGCCAGCGTGCCGAGCAGCCGTTCCTTCACCGGCCGGTCGAGCGTCTCGCCGACGAAGTCCTTGTTGGACAGCGACACGAGCACCGGCCAACCCGTCTCCGCCATCTCGCCGAGCCGCCGCGTCGCCTCCAGCGAGTGCCGGGTGTTCTTCCCGAAGTCGTGACCGGGGTCGATCATGATCCCGTCCGGCCGGACCCCCAGTTCCACGGCCCGCTCGGCCAGCCCCACGGTCACCCGCAGGATGTCGGCCATCACGTCCTCGTACCCGGCCCGGTGCGGCCGGGTCCGCGGCTCGGCGCCGCCCGCGTGCGTGCAGACCAGACCGGCCCCGTACCGCGCGGCGACCTCCGCAAGCTTCGGGTCGACCCCGCCCCACGCGTCGTTCAGCAGGTCGGCGCCGGCCTCGCAGACGGCCTCGCCGACGTCGTGGCGCCAGGTGTCGACGCTGATCACCACGTCCGGGTGGCGGCGGCGCACCTCGGCGACGAACCCGACGGTGCGACGGGCCTCCTCCTCGGCGGTGACCTCCTCGCCGGGGCCTGCCTTCACCCCGCCGATGTCGATGATCGCGGCGCCGTCGGCCACCGCCTGCTCGACCCGGGAGAGCGCGGGTTCGTCGAGGAAGGTGGCGCCCTGGTCGTAGAAGGAGTCCGGGGTGCGGTTCACGATCGCCATGATCACCGGCTCGTGCGCACCGAACTCGCGCCGGCCCAGCCTGAGCGCACCGCTTCGCATCCCGTGTCTCTCCTTCGAACCTTTGAATCCGCCCAGCAGATCTCCGCCGGAGCCGACTGCGACCCTAACTGTCAGTGCCGCATGGCACGATCGGACCCGGACGAATTCCGCTCCCGGGGAGATACGCGTGTTCTGGTTCTTGCTGCTCGCGATGGTGGTGGTGGTTGCCGCGGTCACGCTTGCCGTGGTCGGCGGAGGGAAGAGCGCCATCCTGCAGGACGTGGCGCCCGAGCAACTGACGGATCCGCTGCCCGCGACGCGCCCGGTCGGCCGCGCGGATGTCGAGGCGCTCCGGCTGCCGGTGGCCGCGCGCGGCTACCGGATGGCCGATGTGGACGACGCGCTGGGCCGGCTCGGTGCCGAGCTGGCCGAGCGGGACGCCCGGATCGCGGAGCTGGAGTCGGCGCTCGCCGGCGCCCAGGCCACGAGAGCCGGCCGCGCCGATCTCCTGAAGCAGCCCGAGGACCGCCCCCACGCGCCCTGGGAGGCTCCGGAGCAGCCGGGCGACGCCCCGCGGCCCGACGAGGAGACCGGACGATGAGCGGCGGCGCCGAGGCGGCGGCGGACGGCGGCCTGCGCTGCCCGTGGGGCCTGTCCACCGAGGACTACCTCGTCTATCACGACACCGAGTGGGGCCGCCCGGTCCACGGCGACGACGCCCTCTTCGAACGGCTGTGCCTGGAGGCGTTCCAGTCCGGGCTGTCCTGGCTGACGATCCTGCGCCGCCGCGAGGGCTTCCGCAGCGCGTTCTCCGGGTTCTCCATCGCGAAGGTCGCGGCGTTCACCGACGCGGACCGGGAACGGCTTCTCGCCGACGCGGGCATCATCCGCAACCGGGCGAAGATCGACGCCACCCTCGCCAACGCCCAGGTGCTGACGGGCTGGCGGGAGGGCGAGCTGGACGAACTGATCTGGTCGTACGCCCCCGATCCCGCGAGCCGCCCCGCCCCCCGAGTCCTCGGGGACGTGGCGGCCGTCACCGCGGAGTCCACGGCACTGTCGAAGGACCTCAAGAAGCGCGGGCTGCGGTTCATCGGTCCGACCACGGCCTACGCCCTGATGCAGGCGTGCGGCCTGGTCGACGACCATCTCGCCGACTGCGTGGCCCGCGGCGGCGGTCGTGCGGCGTAGCCGGGAGCCGGACTACCGCCCGACGTACTTCGGCCACTTGTTCTTGTCGAGGAACGCCTGCACCGCGATCCAGTGGTCCTGCGACGTGCCCGCCCTCGTCTGGAGTTCGTCCTCCTTCTCCAGCGCCTCGCCCAGGGTGTGACCGGCGCCGTACGCGAGGGACTCCTTGAGCGCCGCGTACGCGACCGTCGGGCCGTCCGCGAGGGCGCGGGCCACCGCGGCGGCCTCGGCGGCGAGGTCGGCGGCGGGCACCAGCTTGTTCACGATGCCGAGGTCGTGGGCGTCCTGCGCGGAGATGGAGCGCGGGAAGAGCAGGAGATCGGCGGCGCGGCTGTGGCCGATCAGCCGGGGCAGCGTCCACGACACACCCGAGTCGGCCGTGAGCGCGACGCCGGCGAACGAGGTGTTGAACGAGGCGGTGTCGGCGGCGACCCGGTAGTCGCAGGCGAGCGCGAAGCCGAAGCCCGCTCCGGCCGCGGCGCCGTTGATCCCGGCGACGACCGGCTTGGGCATCTCCGTCAGCGCCCGCACGATGGGGTTGTAGTGATCGCGCACCGTGCTGAGCGCGTTGCCGCCGCCCGATGCGCGGACCTCGGACAGCTTGGAGAGGTGCTCCTTCAGATCCTGGCCGACACAGAAGGCGCGCCCGCCGACCGCGGTGAGCAGCACCGCCCGCACGGCGGGGTCGGCGCCGGCCGACTGCACGGCGTCACGCAGCCCCACCTTGGCCGCGGTGTCCATGGCGTTCATCGCGTCCGGACGGTTGATCGTGATCGTCGCGAGCCCGTCGCTCACCTCGTAGAGCACGGAGTCGTCGTGATCGGCCATGTGCGGTCCCCTTTGCACCTCGTTCAACATGCCTGTCCAGGCAAGCATGGCCGACTTCGGCGAGGGCCAACATGTGACCTGCGTCTAACGATTCCGCCGCGATGAGGGGGGCGCGGGGACGGAGTATCGCAGTCGGATCGCCGAATTGGGTGGTTTTGAGAGAGCGCGTTGCGCAAGCGATGCAGAGCGATGTTGGTCATCGGGGTCTGTGATGCGGGATAATGGCCTGGAAGCAATGTGTTCGATGCCGGTGAGGCAGCGCCTGTCATGGGGCCGCCGGTTGCGATGAGCTGGTTTCAGGAAGGGGAACGAGCATGGCGGCCATGAAGCCGCGGACGGGCGACGGCCCGCTCGAGGTGACAAAGGAGGGGCGGGGCATCGTCATGCGCGTTCCGCTCGAAGGCGGCGGTCGGCTTGTCGTGGAGCTGACTCCGGACGAGGCCGATGCACTCGGCGATGCCCTCAAGAAGGTCGTCGGCTAACAGAGGCGCCCACACTTCACCACTGCCCCGTCACGGTCTCCGTGCCGGGGCAGTGGTGCGTCCGGGGTGCGCCGCGGTGCCGGTGGGGCTCAGCCCCGGCGTACCGCGCAGAGGAGGCCGTCGCCCACCGGCAGCAGAGTGGCCATCAGCTCCTGGCTCTCGCGGACCGCCCGCAGCAGCTCGCGCAGGCGCAGCACCTCGGCGGGCTGGGCGGCGGAGTCGACTGTGCGGCCGTCCGCGAAGACGCCCTCGAAGCAGACCAGGCCGCCGGGCCGCAGCAGGCGCAACGATTCAGCGAGGCAGTCCAGGCTCTCCAGCCGGTCGCCGTCGCAGAACACGAGGTCGTAACCGCCGTCCGCCAGCCGGGGAAGTACGTCCAGGGCGCGGCCGGGGATGAAGCGGGCCCGGTTGGCGGCGAAGCCCGCCGCCCGGAACGCCTCGCGGGCGAACTGCTGGCGCTCGGGTTCCGGGTCGACCGTGGTCAGCACCCCGTCGGGGCGCATGCCGTGCAGCAGGTAGAGGCCGGACACGCCCGTGCCGGTACCGATCTCGGCCACCGCTTTGGCGTCCGTGGTGGCAGCGAGAAGGCGCAGCGCTGCGCCGGTGCCTGGTGACACCGAGCGGAGTCCCGCGTCCCGTGCCCGGTCCCGGGCCCAGCGCAGTGCTTCGTCCTCGGCGACAAAGGCGTCGGCGAACGCCCAGCTCGTCTGCCGGTTGGCGGTGATGACCCTCTCCTGTCCCCGTAGTTGGCGCAACGGTGACTGTATCCGCTGCACCCGGGAACCCGCAGATGGGACCGGGCGTTAGGGAAGGACAGGGGAGAGCACGTGGATCGGGCCCGCAGACCGGGCCCGGGACCGACGGGCAGGCGGTTCCCGGGGAGATCCCCGGCCCCAGCAGGAAAAAGGCTTATCCGGAGCTAACGGGCGAGGTGGCTATGGTAGGGGCTCCACTGGACACCACCAGAGCCGACAGGGGAGGTGCGGCTGCGCCTGTGGATCGGGGAGGAGTGCTGTGGCGCTTCCTCAGGTCGGCGGGTGAGCCGAAATCCGTGACCAACATTGCTGACCGTTCTTCCAACGCCTCCGCAACGACCGCGACCTTCGCCTCGGATGCGGAATCCCAGGCGTGGACGCCGCCCACATGGGAAGAGATCGTCAGCACGCACAGCGGTCGTGTCTACCGCCTTGCCTACCGACTGACGGGTAACCAGCACGACGCCGAGGACCTCACCCAGGAGGTCTTCGTCCGGGTGTTCCGTTCGCTTTCGACGTACACGCCCGGCACCTTCGAGGGCTGGCTGCACCGCATCACGACCAACCTGTTCCTGGACATGGTCCGCCGTAAGCAGCGCATCCGTTTCGACTCTCTCGGGGACGACGCCGCGGAGCGGCTGCCGAGCCGTGAGCCGTCGCCGCAGCAGGTCTTCAACGACACCCACTTCGACGCGGACGTCCAGCAGGCGCTGGACACCCTTGCGCCCGAATTCCGGGCCGCGGTCGTGCTGTGCGACATCGAGGGGCTCTCGTACGAGGAGATCGCCGCGACACTCGGCGTGAAGCTCGGCACCGTGCGCAGCCGTATCCACCGCGGACGCTCGCACCTGCGCAAGGCGCTTCAGCACCGTTCGCCCGAGGCCCGTGCCGAGCAGCGCTCCCTGGCGGGCGCCCTCGTGGCAGGGGAGGGCGGAACGGCGTGAGTGGCACAGGTCCGACCTCCGCGGAACAACACCTGGGGGACCGCCTCGCCGCGCTTGTCGACGGCGAGCTGAAGCATGACGCCCGCGACCGGGTGCTCGCCCACCTCGCGACCTGCGGCAAGTGCAAGGCCGAGGCCGCCGCCCAGCGGCGCCTGAAGAGTGTCTTCGCACAGTCGGCCCCACCCTCGCCCTCCGAGGGGTTCCTTGCCCGTCTCCAGGGCCTTCCCGGCGGACCGGGTGGTGACGACGACCGTCGGGGAAGACCCCTGGGTGATCCGGGGTTCTTCGGCGACGGTGTTCTTCCCGTGATGCAGCCCCACGGCAGCCGCACGGAATCACCTTCGGACGGTCCCGTGCCGGGCGCCTTCGGCTACCTTCCGGCGCTGCACGGCTCGACGGCGGTGATGCCCGCCGCTCCGGCCGGTTCCGTCTTCCGGATCCATGAGGTCGGCCGTGAGAGCGAGCGCTCACCGTGGCGCGGGCGACGGTTCGCCTTCGCCGCCGCCAGCGCCGTCTCGCTGGCCGCCATCGCACTCGGCGGCGCCCTGCCGACGGACTCCGGCACCGAGACCCCCACGCGCGCCGACGGCCCGGGCAGCGCCGTGGCCCCGATCGACGCCGAAGCCCGCGCGGCCGCAGGCACCGTCAGCCGTCGCGGAGGCGGCAGCCACGGCACGCTCGCCGCGGCCGGCGCCGACCGCCCGTTCCCGCTCGCGGTGAACGCGGCGCCGTTGGCGTTCCCGTCGACGCCCGCCCTGCTCGGCAACGGCGCTCCGGGCCAGAACCTGTTCGCGCTCACCGGCCGCACCACCGTGTCCGCGCCGTCCCTGATACGTCCCGACGCAAGCAACCCTCTGTTCGCCCGGGCCCTCGGCAGCGGACAGGCCCCGGCCACCCCGGCGCCCTCCGCGGACCCGTCCCGGAGCCCCACCACGACCGCCGCGGTGCCGGCCCCCGCGCAGCACGGTCTGCCGCTTTCGCCCCGTCGCTGAGGAAGGTCTCCGTACGGGGCTGCGCAGGGCATCCGCAAACCTGGTTGAATTCCGGCAGGATTTCCGGAGGGACGCTCCTGTCGGGGCGTGCAGAGGCCGGTCACGGCAGTTGCGGGGAGAGCATGGACGACGGGAAGACCACCGCGCCGAAGGCGAAGTGGTGGAGCCGGCCCGCGCCGGGGCGCGGTACGCGCACGGCGCCCCAGGAGCCGCCCGTCCAGGACGCGATGCCCCCGGCCGATGCACCCGCCGTGAACGAGGCGCCCCAGGACGCGCCGCACGAGGCCCCCGCGCCGTACGAGGCCCCCGCACCCGAGCCCGCGCCGCACGAGGCCCCGTCGCCCGAGATCCCATCGCCCGAGACCCTGCTGCCCGCGGCCCGGACCCCCGAGCCCCCGGCGCCCGCCCCGCAGGCCGCGCAGCCGCTCCACGAGCCCGATCAGTACAGCACCCCGCCCTACGGTGGCCCCGGTCCGTGGGCGCCCGCACCTCCCGTGCAGCGCCCGACGCCGGCCCACGGCACCCCCGTACCCCCGCCCTACGCGGGGACGAACGGTTCCGGCATGACGCTGCCGCCCGCTCCCGCACCCGCCTTCCAGGCCCCGCCCCCGCAGCCCCAGGGCCCCCAGCCCCAGCAGCACGCCCAGCCCTCGTCGCCGCAGTGGCTCCAGTACGACCCCTGGGGCGCCCCCCGGCAGCCCCTCATCACCCAGCCCGGGCCGCCGCTCGGCCCCGAAGGCCGGCGGCAGGGCCGGCGCGGGACGGTCCTCGTCGGTGCGCTGCTCCTCGCCCTGGTGGCGGGCGGCATCGGCGGCGGTATCGGCGCCTACATCGAGCGCAACGGCGGCTTCACCGCGGTCGAGCTGCCGCAGGACGAGAGGAACGGCGGCGGACGCGCGCCCGACAGCGTCGCGGGCATAGCGGCGAGCGCCCTGCCCAGCGTGGTCACCCTGCACGTCAGCGGCACGACCGAATCGGGCACCGGAACAGGCTTCGTCCTGGACGACCGGGGCCACATCCTGACCAACAACCACGTGGTCGCTCCGGCCGGTTCCGCCGGCGAGATCACCGTGACGTTCAGCGGCGGCGAGACGGCGAGCGCCGAGATCGTCGGCACGGACAGCGGCTACGACCTGGCCGTGGTCAAGGTCAGCGGGGTCTCGGGGCTGAAGCCCCTGCCCCTGGGAAACTCCGACAACGTGCAGGTCGGGGACCCGGTGGTGGCCATCGGCGCACCCTTCGACCTGTCCAACACCGTCACCTCCGGCATCATCAGCGCCAAGGACCGGCCCATCACCGCGGGCGGTGAGAAGGGCGACGGGAGCGACATCAGTTACGTCGACGCGCTCCAGACCGACGCCCCGATCAACCCGGGCAACTCCGGCGGCCCGCTGGTGGACACCGACGCGCACGTGATCGGGATCAACAGCGCCATCCGCGCCGCCGACAGCGGTTCGACGACGGAGGGCGGCCAGGCCGGTTCCATCGGGCTCGGCTTCGCCATCCCGATCAACCAGGGCAAGCGCGTCGCCGAGGAACTCATCAACACCGGGAAGGCCACCCACCCGGTGATCGGTGTGAGCCTCGACATGAAGTACACGGGCGACGGGGCCAAGGTCGGGACCGAGGGCGCCGACGGCAAGTCCTCGGTCACGGAGGGAGGTCCCGGGGCGAAGGCGGGCATCCGGCCCGGTGACGTCATCACCGAAGTGGACGGCAGGCGGGTGCACAGTGGCGAGGAGCTGATAGTGAAGATCCGCTCGCACCGGCCGGGCGACCGGTTGGAGCTCAAGCTGACCCGCGGTGGTAAAGACCTGTCCATGACTTTGACACTCGGCTCGGCAACGGGCACGTGACGGCCACGAGGAGCTACCGCCCGGACAGTTTCGCCGGGTACCGTGGGCCGAGTCCGGACCCCCATCCGACCTGGTCGCGGAGAACACGAGGAGCCGCAAGGTGTTCAATGACATAGGCCCACTGGAGCTGGTGGCGCTCGCCATCATCGGCGTGCTCGTCTTCGGCCCGGACAAGCTCCCCAAGGTCATCCAGGACGCCTCGCGTTTCATCCGCAAGATCCGGGAGTTCTCGGAGAGCGCCAAGGAAGACATCCGTACGGAGCTCGGCCCGGAGTTCAAGGACTTCGAGTTCGAGGACCTGAACCCGAAGACGTTCGTCCGCAAGCAGCTCATGGACGGCAACGACGACCTCGGGCTGAAGGAGATCCGGGAGAGCTTCGACCTGCGCAAGGAGGTCGCCGAGGTCGCCGACGCGGTGAACGGGCGCGAGACTCCTGCCGCGGAGGCGAAGACGGGCGTGTCGGGCGCTGCCGCGGTCACCGCGGCCAATGGCTCGGCAGGCGCTCCCGACCTGCTCAAGAAGCGCGAGCAGCCCACCAAGACCGACCACCCGCCGTTCGACGCAGACGCCACCTGACACACGTCAATCCCGACTCGTCCGGACGGTATGGCTATTCTCCATCTGTCCGGTGGTGAGTTACGCCCGCGGGGGGCGGGCCGCTCCGGACCTTGACGATCGAGGAGGCGGCCGGGCAGATGGAGACAACGAGTCGGGTGGGCGCGGATGGTGCGCCGGACACAGCCACGGCGGAGGGGGTGCCGGCGGCCCGGCTCACGGTCGACGGCTATCTGCAGGCGCCGTTCCCGTGGTACGGACTGGACGAGGCCTTCACCGGGCGCCGCTGGCTGATGCAGGTGGGCACCGCGGCGGACGGCACCGTGCAGCACGGTTCGACCGGTCACGGTGACGAGCCCTCGGTACGGGGCGGCGACTTGGGCGCGGACAAACAGCGCTTCGCGGTGGTCGTCACCGTGGCCAGCAGCCCGGTACGGCGCAGCGGTGACGGCACGGGGGTCCTGGACGCCACGACCGTCTCCTCGGCGGCCTGGCTGGCCGGCTCCGGCCTGCTCGCCTACACCTGGCCCCCGCAGATGGACCACACCCTGCGCGACGACTGGCTGGACCAGCAGACGGAGACGGCGTTCGAGCTCGCCGACGACCTGGACGGCCCCGCGTGGTCCGCGCTCTCGCTGCCGGTCGACGGTGTGCCGGTGCCCTTCCACTACCGCGAGTCCGAGTTCGGCTGGGTACTGGCGGGGTCGGCGCACGGCGTGCACATCGGGGCGTACGGGCGGGGGATGAGCGCGTACGGGCTGGGGTTCTCGGTCGTCGAGGACATCGCGTCGTACGACGCGTAGATCTCAGGTCCCGCGGGCGTCCGAGGTGCGGGGGTGGGGGGGGGGGGGCCCGCCCCCCCCCCCCCCCGCGGGGGGGGGGGGGCGCCCCCCCCGGGGGGGGGGGGCGGGGGGGGGGGGGGGCCCCGGGGGGGGGGGGGGGGGGGGGGGGGGGGGGTGGGTGGGTGGGGGGGGGGGGGGGGGGGGGGGTGGGGGGGTGGGGGGGGGGGGGGGGGGGGGGGGGGGGGGGGGGGGGGGGCGCCCCCCCCCACCCCCGCCTCGACGCCGGCGAGGCCGGACTCTCAGAACTTGTTGCGCGGGGTGATGCCCAGTGACATGCCGGACAGGCCGCGCTGACGGCCGCCCAGCTTGTCGGCGATGGAGCGCAGGGCCTTGCCGGCCGGGGAGTCGGGGTCGGAGAGCACGACGGGCTTGCCCTCGTCGCCGCCTTCGCGCAGCCGTACGTCGATCGGGATGGAGCCGAGCACCGGAACCTCGGCACCGACCGTCTTCGTCAGGCCCTCGGCCACCCGGGCGCCGCCGCCCGAGCCGAACACGTCGACCATCTCGTCGCAGTGCGGGCACGGCATGCCCGACATGTTCTCGACGACACCGACGATCTTCTGATGGGTCTGCACGGCGATCGAGCCGGCCCGCTCGGCCACCTCGGCGGCGGCCTGCTGCGGGGTCGTGACGACCAGGATCTCCGCGTTCGGCACCAGCTGGGCCACGGAGATCGCGATGTCACCCGTGCCCGGCGGCAGGTCGAGCAGCAGGACGTCCAGGTCGCCCCAGTACACATCGGCGAGGAACTGCTGGAGCGCGCGGTGCAGCATCGGGCCGCGCCACACGACCGGGCTGTTGCCCGGGGTGAACATGCCGATGGAGATGACCTTCACGCCGTGCGAGGACGGCGGCATGATCATGTTCTCGACCTGGGTCGGCTTGCCGTCGGCACCGAGCATCCGGGGCACGCTGTGCCCGTAGATGTCCGCGTCCACGACCCCGACCTTGAGCCCGTCGGCCGCCATCGCGGCCGCGAGGTTCACCGTCACCGAGGACTTGCCGACGCCGCCCTTGCCGGACGCCACCGCGTAGACCCGGGTCAGCGAACCGGGCTTGGCGAACGGCACCTCGCGCTCGGCCGTGCCGCCGCGCAGCGAGGCCGCCAGGTCCTTGCGCTGCTCGTCACTCATGACGTCGAGCGTGACCTCGACCCGGGACACCCCCTCGACCCGGGCCACCGCGTCCGTCACGTTCTTCGTGATCGTCTCGCGCATCGGACACCCGGAGACGGTGAGATACACCGTGACAGCGACCACACCGTCAGGATCGATCTCGACCGATTTCACCATGCCGAGTTCGGTGATCGGACGGTGGATCTCCGGGTCGTTCACTGTCGCCAGTGCCTCAAGCACCGCGTCTTCCGTAGCCATACCGACGATGTTACGGCGCTTGCCGCTACGCGCGGGTAGCCCTGTCAGCGGTCTTCGTCACTCTCGGCCGGGAACAGGGCCCGCCGGTCGTCGAGGTCCTTCACCAGGTCCTCCAGTTCGGACCGGATCCAGTCGCGCGTGGCGACCTCGCCCAGGCCCATCCGCAGCGCGGCGATCTCCCTGGTCAGGTACTCGGTGTCGGCGATGGAGCGCTCGTTCTGCTTGCGGTCCTGCTCGTGGGTGACCCGGTCGCGGTCGTCCTGCCGGTTCTGCGCGAGCAGGATCAGCGGGGCCGCGTACGAGGCCTGGAGCGACAGCATCAGGGTCAGGAAGATGAACGGGTACTCGTCGAACCGCAGGTTCCCGGGCGCGAAGATGTTCCACACCACCCACAGGATGATGATCAGCGTCATCCAGACGATGAACCGGCCGGTGCCCAGGAAGCGCGCGATGCGCTCCGAGAACCGGCCGAAGGCCTCCGGGTCGTACTCCGGCAGCAGCCGCCGGCGTGGGGCCTTGGGCTGGTCCAGCCGGTTCCTGGGGGTGCGGGTCAGCGCCGTCGAGCCGTTCGACGCCCTGGAGCGGTCCTCACCGGTCACCGGGCACCCCCTCGCGGCCGTGGAAGTCGGTCTCCCGCCAGTCGTCGGGCAGCAGGTGGTCCAGGACGTCGTCGACCGTCACCGCGCCCAGCAGCGAGCCGCTCTCGTCCACCACGGGCACCGAGACCATGTTGTACGCCGCCAGATAACTCGTCACCACCGACAGCGGGGTGTCCGGGGGCAGCGCCACCAGATCGCTGTCGACGAGCGAGCTGACCAGGGTGAACGGCGGGTCGCGCAGCAGCCGCTGGAAATGCACCGTGCCCAGGTACTTGCCCGTGGGCGTCTCGTCCGGCGACCGGCACACGTACACCTGGGCGGCGAGCGCCGGGGAGAGGTCGGACTGGCGGACCCGGGCGAGCGCGTCGGCCACCGTCGCGTCCGGGCGCAGGATGATCGGCTCGGTGGTCATCAGACCGCCGGCGGTCCGCTCCTCGTACGACATGAGACGCCGCACATCGGCCGCGTCGTCCGGGCGCATCAGTGTCAGCAGCCGCTCCTTGTCCGCCTCGGGCAGCTCGGAGAGCAGGTCGGCCGCGTCATCGGGGTCCATCGCCTCCAGGACGTCCGCGGCGCGCTCCTCCTTCAGCTTGCCGATGATCTCCACCTGGTCGTCCTCGGGGAGCTCCTCCAGGACGTCGGCGAGCCGGTCGTCGTCCAGGGCGGCGGCGACCTCCGCCCTGCGCTTGGGGGACAGATGGTGCAGGGCGTTGGCCACATCGGTGGGGCGCAGCTTCTCGAACGTGGCGACGAGCGACTCCGCGCCCTGCCCGTGCTCCTCCAGCGAGAATCCGCTGACCGCCGACCACTCGACGGTCAGCGTCTCGCCCTTGCGGCGCAGCGCCCCGCCTCGGCCCTTGCGGACGAAGTACTTGTCGATCTCCCAGTCGCGACGGGCCGGCAGCTGCTGGATGGCCACGTCCAGGATGGTGACCTCCTCGCCCGTCTCCACCAGACTGACCCGCCGGTCGAGGAACTCGCCGAGCACCAGACGTTCGGTGGGCCGCTGTTCGAACCGCCGCATGTTGACCACGCCGGTGGTGATGACCTGGCCCGACTCGATGCCGGTCACCCGGGTCATCGGAAGGAAGATCCGGCGCCGGCTCACCACCTCGACGACGATGCCGAGCAGCCGGGGCGGCCGGCCGCCGACCCGGAGCATCGCGACCAGGTCACGCACCCGGCCCACCTGGTCGCCGTTGGGGTCGAAGACGGGGACGCCGGACAGATGCGAGACGAAGACGCGGGGCGTGCCTGGGGCCATGCGTGCGCCTCCTTCTCCGCCGACGCGTGTACGCAACCGGTCTGTTCCGACAGCTCTTGCACCCTTATGACGTGATCAGGCTAGCCCGTACCACTCCGCGACGCCCGGGCGAACCGTCCGTACGGCTCTCTGCCGGAAGACGTAGGCCACACGGGTACGCTGCCGTCTGCCACCCCCGCCATGCAGATGAGAGGCAGTGCGCCTGTGACCTCTTCCGTCCCGCCCGTCCGGGCTCGCCGCCGGACCGCCACCCTCGCCCTCGTGCTCTGCGCAGGGCTGACCGCGGCCCTGACCGCGTGCGCGGGTGAGGATCCGGACAAGGGGACCAACGGCATAGGCAAACTGACCGGACCGGAGATCGAGAAGAAGGCCCGGACGGCGGCGGACTCCGCGGACGCGGTCCGGCTGGCCGGCACGCTGGTGAGCAAGGGCGGCACGTACAAGATCGACATGAAGCTCAAGGACAAGGGCGGTGTGGGCTCCGTCACCTCGAAGAACAGCACCTTCGAGCTGC
The DNA here is from genome assembly GCF_044756845.1 of Streptomyces sp. NPDC091416. NCBI lineage: Bacteria > Bacillati > Actinomycetota > Actinomycetes > Kitasatosporales > Streptomycetaceae > Streptomyces > Streptomyces sp. NPDC091416. The sequence continues at coordinate 416,589 of NZ_JBIVTU010000001.1, read as the reverse complement.
TGCGGATCGGCGACGAGCTCTATCTCAAGGCCGATGCCGGCTTCTGGAGCCACGACGACGGCCAGAAGGCGGGCGGGCAGGCGGGCGACGCGGGGGGAGCCGCCGCCGACAAGCTGGACGACAAGTACGTGAAGGTCCCCGAGGACGACCCCACGTACAAGCAGCTGCGCGGCTTCACCGACAAGAAGATGCTGCTCGACGGGCTGCTCACGCTGCACGGCAAGGTCGGCAAGGGCGACCGCGACAAGGCCGGCGGGGTGCGCACCATCCGGATCCTGGGCGGCGCGGGCGAGGGCGGCGCCCTGGACGTGTCCCTGGAGGGCACCCCGTACCCGCTGAGCTTCGCCCGCGGTGGCGGGGGCGGCGTCATCACGCTCGCCGACTGGGGCAAGGACTTCGCTCTGGCTGCCCCGGCCGAGGACGAGACGGTCGACTACGGGCAGCAGCTGCCGAAGTCGTCCTCCTCCTCCTCGTAGCTACGACCCGCGCAGGGACTTCTTCAGCAGCCGCGGCAGCCCGGCCGGCACCGGCAGCCGGGTGGTCGCGGTGGTGGGCAGCGGGGCAGCCGCCCCCGAGGTGTCGGGCAGTTCGGTACGGGAGTCGAGCGGCGTCAGCGTGAGGACCCGGCACTCGCGCGCCCAGCGCCCGGGCATCTGCTCGGCATCCGGCGCGTTGAGCCGTTTGCCCTTGAGCTCGGCGACCGAGGCCTCCCACTCCTCGGAGTGCGGGGCGAGCTGCGCCACCGAGGCCGACCAGGCGACGAGCCGGCCACCCTTGTCCTTGCTGCGTACGGTCACCTCCGCGGTGGCCCCGTCGGCGAGCCCGGCCGGGAGCGGCTGCTCGCCGGGCCCGTCCCCGACGAGATGCGCCGCGCCCTCGTGCCACACGTGCCACAACGCCCGCGCGGGGCCGGTGCCGCGTACCCAGATGAGGCCCGACTTCTTGGTGGCCTCCTCGACGAGGGCGGGTCCGAGCAGCGCGTCAGCAGCAGTCATGGGCCAGAGCTTAGACCGGCCGGCCGAGCCCTGCCGTCACACTTCCGCCGTCGCCCGGAGGACGGCCCCGGGGCGGTCAGAGCCAGCCGTTGCGCTTGAGCATGCGGTGGATGGAGAAGCAGACCACGCCGATGAAGCCCAGCACCATCGGGTACCCGTACGTCCAGCGCAGCTCCGGCATGTGCTTGAAGTTCATGCCGTAGACCCCGCAGATCATCGTCGGCACGGCGATGATGGCCGCCCAGGACGTGATCTTGCGCATGTCCTCGTTCTGCGCGACGGTCGCCTGCGCCAGGTTGGCCTGGAGGATCGAGTTCAGCAGTTCGTCGAAGCCGATGACCTCCTCCTGCACCCGGACCAGGTGGTCGGCCACGTCACGGAAGTACTTCTGGATGTCCGGGTCGATCAGCCGCATCGGCCGCTCGCTGAGCAGCTGCATCGGGCGCAGCAGCGGCGAGACGGCCCGCTTGAACTCCAGCACCTCGCGCTTGAGCTGGTAGATCCGGCCGGCGTCCGAACCGCGGGGACTGCCCTTGTCCGGGGTGGAGAAGACCTCGATCTCCACCTCGTCGATGTCGTCCTGCACCGCGCCCGCCACCGCGATGTACCCGTCGACGACATGGTCGGCGATGGAGTGCAGGACCGCGGACGGCCCCTTGGCGAGCAGCTCGGGGTCGTCCTGCAGCCGGTGGCGCAGCGCGCGCAGCGAGCCGTGGCCGCCGTGCCGCACCGTGATGACGAAGTCCCGGCCGGTGAAGCACATCACCTCGCCGGTCTCGACGACCTCGCTGGTCGCGGTCAGCTCGGCGTGCTCGACGTAGTGGATCGTCTTGAAGACGGTGAACAGGGTGTCGTCGTACCGCTCCAGCTTCGGCCGCTGGTGGGCGTGGACGGCGTCCTCCACCGCGAGCGGGTGCAGCCCGAACTCCCGGGCGATCCCCGCGAACTCCTCCTCGGTCGGCTCATGGAGGCCGATCCAGGCGAAGCCGCCCTTCTCCCGGACGCGCAGCATCGCCTCGTGCGGCGTACGGCAGGTGCCGTCCTCCTCGGCGATGCGGCGGCCGTCGCGGTAGACCGCGCAGTCGACGACCGCGCTGGAGGCGGACGGGTCGCGCGTGGTGTCGTAACCGTTGTGCAGGGGGTTGGTCTTGCGCAGGGACGGGCGCACCACAGCGCGCAGGTCACGGATCATCGACATGACTGGCTCCTTCACGGAGGGGCCGTCTGCGCAGGCGTGGAACAGCCCGGAATGGGGACGTGGGCTCACGTCCGCAAAGCGGGCGGCACCGCGGAGGCACGACGACGGCGTTCGCTACAGACAGGCAAAAAAGGAGTGCTCTTCCGTCGTGCGAAATGCCAGGAGCCTTGACCGAGAAGGCGTCAGATCACAGAGGAAAGGTGTCGAGCGGAAGAGCGGTTGGTACTGCACGGTCGACTTGGATCCACCGCAGCCCCACCTCCTCCGGTCGGTCCCCCGTGGGGGATGACGTTTCGTCGGGACTTGAGAGCGACGCTTCTGCGTGCTGTCCCGACCGGCACCCCAGGCTAGCAGTCGGTACAGGGCCAATCCCTTACTTTGCCCGTTCCATACGCGTCCTATGCTCGCGGCATGGCAGAAATTCTTGCTCTGGTCGAGGCACGTCTGCGGACGGCCCTGGGTGAACCGGACGCACGCGCGGCAGTGACGTTTCTCGGGACGGACCGGATCGAAGTGCTCAGGTTCATCGACGGCGATGTGGTGAGGTACGCCACCCTCGGGATGTCCGCCCAGCCGATGGCCGATCCGACGGCCACGCTCGCGGACCCGGTGAAGGGTCCGCGAGCCGAACTGGTCCTCTCGGTGCGGGTCGGTCTCGCCGACACCGACCAGGTGCTGCGCAAGCTCGCGGTGCTGGCGGCCTCTCCGCAGGTGGAAGGGGTGATCGTGGCACCGGGCGCCTCCCTGGACGTGGGCGAACCCCTGTGGCCCGGGGCGCCGTTCGGTTCGGTGCTGGTCGCCGAGCCCGGGGGGCTCGTCGAGGATCTGGAACTGGACGAGCCCATGGAGCCCGTCCGGTTCCTGCCGTTGCTGCCGATGACGCACAACGAGGCGGCCTGGAAGCGGGTCCGCGGGGCGCAGGAACTCCAGGAGCGGTGGCTGTCGCAGGGGACGGATCTGCGTGATCCGCTGCGGGCCTCGGCCGCCCTGGACTGAGACGGACGGAACACGAAGGCCCCGCCCGCGGCCGGGGCCGCGGGCGGGGCGTGAGGGCGGTGCGAGCGGTCAGCCGGCGAAGACCGTGACTCCGTCCTCGGTGGCGTGGACCGGCTCCAGCTCCTCCGCCTCGTGCGTCAGCGCCGAGCGCCGGGCCCAGACGACGACCGCGCCGATGACCGCGGCGACGGCGGCGACCACGAACGGGATGTGGATGTTGCTCCACTCCTCGATCTTCGGTGCCAGGTAGGGCGCGGCGGCGGCCGCGAACCAGCGGACGAAGTTGTAGCCCGCGCTGGCCACCGGGCGGGGCGCGTCGGAGACCCCGAGCGCCAGTTCGGTGTAGACGGTGTTGTTCATGCCGATGAAGGCGCCGGAGACGATGGTGCAGACGATCGCCGTCGTGTGGTTGCCGTACCCGAGGATCACCAGGTCCGCGGCGAGCAGCACCAGGGAGGCGCCGACCACCTTGAGCGATCCGAAACGCTTCTGCAGCCGCGGCGCGACGAGTACCGAGAAGACGGCCAGCAGCAGACCCCAGGCGAAGAAGACGGCGCCGGACTTGTACGGCGTCATGTTCAGTACGAACGGCGTGAACGCCAGGATCGTGAAGAACGCGTAGTTGTAGAAGAACGCCGAGGTCGCGACGGAGGCGAGCCCGCGGTGGCCGAGGGCCTTGAGCGGGTCGAGCAGCGAGGTCTTGCGGGCCGGCCTGGGCTGTTCCTTCAGGAACGCCGTGATGCAGACGAAGCCGATCGCCATCAGCGCGGCCGTGCCGAAGAACGGGTAGCGCCAGCTGGCGTCACCGAGCAGCGCCCCGAGCAGCGGTCCGCAGGCCATGCCGAGGCCGAGCGCCGACTCGTAGAGCAGGATCGCCGCCGAGCTGCCGCCCGCGGCGGCCCCCACGATCACGGCGAGTGCCGTCGAGACGAAGAGCGCGTTGCCCAGGCCCCAGCCGGCCCGGAAGCCGACGAGCTCGGCGACGGAGGACGAGGTGCCGGAGAGCGCGGCGAAGACCACGACGAGCGCGAGGCCGGCCAGCAGCGTCTTGCGTCCTCCGATGCGGCTGGAGACGAAGCCGGTGACCAGCATCGCGACGGCCGTGATCAGGAAGTACGAGGTGAACAGCAGGGACACCTGGCTCGGCGTCGCCTCGAGGCCCTTCGCGATGGACGGGAGAATCGGGTCCACCAGGCCGATTCCCATGAACGCGACGACGGAAGCGCCCGCTGTGGCCCAGACGGCCTTCGGCTGGCGCAGGATGCTCGCCGTTCCCTGTTCGAACGGATCCTCTCCCTGCATGGGACTCTCGCTCTCCACTAGATCGGTGTGTTGTGCACAGAATAAGTTAGAGCGTCTAATAAATGCAAACTACATCTAAATCTGCTGGTCGGAGCCACGCTGCGGAAGGGTGATCGTCCTTGACGCGGGGGCGGCCGGGGAGGACCGTTGGTCGCTATGAGGGGCGAACCCAGTTGCCCGAAGTGCGGAGGCCGGGTCAAGACGCCCGGTTTCTTCGACGACACCTGGCAGTGCGACGTACACGGCAGCGTGCACCCGATGCAGCCGGTCATCCCGCCCAGCGTCGAAGCGCTCGGGGTGGTGGTCCACCGCGCACAGGTGCCGGTGTGGATGCCCTGGCCGCTGCCGGTGGGCTGGCTCTTCACCGGTGTCGCGGCCGCCGGGGACGACCGCAGCGGCGGCCGGGCCACCGCTGTCGCCTGTTCCGGACCGGGGCCGCTCGGCGGGATCGGTGAACTGCTGCTCGTCGCCGAGGAGCTCGGTGTCGGACTCGGGGCGCGGTACGCGGGCATCGACGGGCCGGATCCGGGTCCGCTGCTGAGGGTCGACGGACCGCCGGACGTCAAGGTGCTCGCCGCCGGCCGCCCCACCCCGCTCTGGCACGTGAAGGACGCCCCCGCCGACCGGGCGGTCTTCGCCGGAGAGGCGCGAGGGCTCTGGCTGTGGGCCATCGTCTGGCCCGAGCAGTCGGGACTCCTGATGTACGACGAGCTGGTGCTGACCGACCTGCGCGACGCCGGGGGAGAGGTCGACCTGGTGCCCTGCGGCGCCCTCACGCCCCGGCTGCTGACGGGGCCCTGAGCGACCGGGGCGGGCCGGTGCGCCGGTTATCCTTGAGCGTCCCCCACCCGGCCGCGAGCACAGGAGTACGAGTCGTGCGCATCGACCTGCACACCCACTCCACCGCGTCGGACGGTACGGACACCCCCGCGGAACTGGTGCGCAACGCGGCCGCCGCAGGCCTCGACGTCGTCGCTCTCACCGACCACGACACCGTCCGCGGTCACGCCGCGGCGAAGGCCGCACTGCCCGAGGGTCTCACCCTGGTCACCGGCGCCGAGCTCTCGTGCCGGATCGACGGCGTGGGGCTGCACATGCTGGCGTACCTCTTCGATCCCGACGAGCCCGAACTGGCCCGCGAGCGCGAGCTGGTGCGCGACGACCGGGTGCCGCGCGCGCGGACCATGGTGCGCAAGCTCCAGGAGCTCGGCGTCCCGGTCGAATGGGAGCAGGTCGCCCGGATCGCGGGCGACGGCTCGGTCGGGCGGCCTCACATCGCCACCGCGCTCGTCGAGCTCGGCGTCGTGGAGACCGTCTCCGACGCCTTCACGCCCGAGTGGCTCGCCGACGGCGGACGCGCGTACGCCGAGAAGCACGAGCTCGACCCCTTCGACGCGATCCGGCTGGTCAAGGCCGCCGGTGGCGTCACCGTCTTCGCTCACCCGGCGGCCGTCAAGCGCGGTGAGGTGGTCCCCGAGTCGTCGATGGCGGAACTCGCCGCCGCCGGGCTCGACGGCATCGAGGTCGACCACATGGACCACGACGAGCCCACCCGGGCCCGGCTGCGCGGACTCGCCCGCGAGCTGGGCCTGCTCACGACCGGGTCCAGCGACTACCACGGCAGCCGCAAGACCGTGGCGCTCGGCGCGTACACCACCGACCCGGAGATCTACGGCGAGATCACCCGGCGCGCCACGGGAGCCTTCCCGGTGCCGGGCGCCGGCGGACCCGCCGCGCCGTAAGCAACGGCCCACGCGCCACCCTTCACCGCTCACGCCCGCGCTGCCCCGCGTCCGCGTGACACCGCTCGTCCCCGCCCCGCGCCGCGAAGGCCGGTCCGGCAGTCGTGCGGCGCCTCTCCCCCCACCGCGTTTCCGCTCTCTCCTCGCAAGGCTCACTGTGTTCGACGTCGCTGTCTTCGGATCCCTTTTTCTCACCCTTTTTGTGATTATGGATCCGCCCGGGATCACCCCGATCTTCCTCGCACTCACCGCGGGCCGCCCCGCCCGGATGCAGCGCAGAATGGCGCTGCAGGCGGTCGCCGTCGCCTTCGGTGTCATCGCCGTCTTCGGTCTGCTCGGCCAGCAGATCCTGGACTATCTCCACGTCTCCGTTCCCGCGCTGATGATCGCGGGCGGACTGCTCCTGCTGCTGATCGCGCTCGACCTGCTGACCGGCAAGACCGACGAGCCGACGCAGACCAAGGACGTCAACGTGGCACTCGTCCCCCTCGGGATGCCGCTGCTCGCCGGTCCCGGTGCGATCGTCTCGGTGATCCTCGCGGTGCAGCACGCCGACACCGTCGCGGGCCAGGTCTCGGTCTGGACGGCGATCATCGTCATGCATGTCGTGCTCTGGCTGACCATGCGCTACTCGCTGCTGATCATCAGGGTCATCAAGGACGGCGGCGTCGTACTGGTCACCAGGCTGGCCGGGATGATGCTGTCCGCCATCGCCGTCCAGCAGATCATCAACGGCGTCACCCAGGTCATCCAGGACGCCTGACCGGGCCCGGACACCACAGCGCCCCCGCACGGATCTTCCGTGCGGGGGCGCTTCGTCTTTGTACGTCGGCGTCTTTGTTACGTCGGCAATGCGTTACGAAGCCGAGGTTTCGGCCGGGCGGATATAGATGCGCTGGCCGATTGCTGCGGCCTGCTGCACGATCCGGTTGACGGAGGCGGCGTCCACGACGGTGCTGTCCACGGCGGTACCGTCGACATCGTCGAGTCGCATGATCTCGAAGCGCATACGGCTTCCCTTCGTCTGATCCTCCTGCTGGAGAACTACTGGGAGGACGGGTGGCCCGTCCGCAAGGATGTGGAGCGCACAGGCATCCCTGTCCCGCGCCCCACGGTGGGTACAACGGCTTGCCTCCTGCAATCATTCCCTACGCTAAGGAAATTTTTTGGATGTCTAAGTACCAGCAGGTAACCGAGCGGGCGCGGACCACGGTCTCCGCGGCGAGGTCCGTATGAACGAGGCAGAGACCGCCGATCGTCTGGACCGCACCAACGAACTGCTCCTGCGGGTGCTCGCGGAGGTGTCGAAGACCCCGTCGACCCACGCGATCTTCGTGGACGCCGGTTATGTGTACGCCGCTGCCGGACTGCTCGTCACCGGCACCGAGGACCGGCGCTCCTTCGACCTCGACGCCGAAGGGCTGATCGAGGCGTTCATCGACAAGGCCCGCACCATCTTCGCGGACAGCAGGCTGCTGCGCGTCTACTGGTACGACGGAGCCAGGCGCCGCATCCACACCGTCGAGCAGCAGTCCATCGCCGAACTCCCCGACGTCAAGGTCAGGCTGGGCAACCTCAACGCCAACAACCAGCAGAAGGGCGTCGACTCACTCATCCGCACCGACCTCGAATCCCTCGCCCGGCACCGCGCCATCAGCGATGCCGCCCTGGTCGGCGGCGACGAGGACCTGGTGTCGGCCGTCGAGGCGGCGCAGGGATACGGGGCCCGGGTCCACCTGTGGGGCATCGAGGCCGGGGAAGGGCGCAACCAGGCCGAACCGCTGCTCTGGGAGGTCGACAGCCAGCGCACCTTCGACCTCGACTTCTGCCGCCCGTACGTGACCAGACGCCCCGTCACCACCTACGAGGAGGACGGCCCGGCGCCCGCGCGCGAGGACGTCCGATTCGTCGGGGCGCAGATCGCGGCCACCTGGCTCTCCGCCCGCGGCCGTGAGTCCCTGGCCGACCTGCTGCCCGGGCACCCGTATCTGCCGGGCTCCGTCGACCAGGACCTGCTGGTCGAGGCCGAGCGGCTGCTCCAGCACTCGCTGCGCGGCCACGCCCATCTGCGCCGGGCGCTGCGCGACGGCTTCTGGCAGCACCTCCAGGCGCAGTACTGACGCCGGGCCGCCCGGGGGCGGTGCCCCGCATGTCCGCGCGCTCGCCCACAGGCCGGCCCGGGCGCCGCTCGCAGGCGGTCCCGGACGTCCCTCAGACGCTGTCCCGGGCGTCCCTCACAGGCTGTCCCAGAAGGAGACGAGTGCGGCCGCCGTCGGCTCCGGCCGGTCCGTGTTGGGGGAGTGCTCGGCGCCCTCGATCCGGGTCCGGCGAGCCCCGAGACGTACCGCCGTCTCGTCGAGCAGCGGCACCGGCCAGACGTCGTCGCGCTCGCCGGAGATCACATGGACCGGCAGTCCCGTGGCGGCGAGCTCGGCCACCCGGTCCGGCTCGGTGGCCAGCTGCCGGCCGGTGGCGATCAGCTGGGCCGGCCGGTGGCGCAGCCAGCGCTGCCGCAGTTCCTCGCCGCCCGTCTCCGCCTCGGCCGGCGGGTCGAGGGCGCGCATGGCGGTCCAGACGTCGTCCATGCTCATCGTGGCGAGCGCGTCACCGAGGATCTTCAGTTTGACCTGCTGCGCCTCGACGACCTCGGCGGGACCGGAGGACATCAGGGTGAGCGAACGGAACGGCGCGCGGTCCAGCAGTACGGCAGCGCGCGCGATCTGCCCGCCGAGCGAGTGGCCGAGCAGGTCGGCCGTTTTCTCGCCGAGACCGAGCGCTGCCGTCTGCGCGAGCACATCCCGGGCCAACTCACCCTGAGCGTAGGACTCCTGACGATCCGTCCCGTCCGTCTCGTACTGGCCGCGCCCGTCGATCGTGACGGCGCGGTAGCCGGCCTCGGCCAGCGGCTGGAGCAGCGCGATGAAGTCCTCCTTGCTGCCGGTGAACCCGGGCAGGAGGAGTACGGTGCCCCGCGGTCGCGTACGCGGGACGGCGTCCAGGACGGCGAAGTCCCCGCGCCCGGTGTGCAGGGTGCGGGGGCGGGCGCAGGGCGGCGGGATGAAGGTGGGTGGCCTGCTCATGGCACGAGGGTACGGCCGTGCGTGGGCTCCGTCATGCCGTGGAACGCCGGACGGGCCCGAGGGAAACCCTCGGGCCCGTCCGGGCGGTCGTCGACGCGTGCTCAGCCCTCGGACTTGGCGGCAGCCGTCCGGGGGGACCGGCGGCGGCGCGGCTTGGCCTCGCCCTCGGCGGCCGGTGCCTGAACCACGGCCTCCGTCTTCGGCTTCGCTGCCGCACGGGGGCGGCGGCGGGAGCGGGAGTCCGGCTCGGGCTCGGAGATCGGGGCGATCTGGAAGTCGACCTCGTCCTCGGCGGGCTTGATCACCCGGGCGCGGCGGCGCGGCTTGGTCACCGTCGCGGCGACCGGTGCGGGCTCGGCCACGGGAGCGATCTGGAAGTCGGCCTCCTCCGCGGGCTTGGCGACCCGGGCGGCGCGGCGCCGGCGCGGCTTCGCCTCGGGAACGGCCTCGGGCTCGGTGTCGACCACGACCTCCGCCTTGGCGGCCCTGGTCCTCGTCCGCTTCTTCGGCTCGGGAGCGGCTTCGGGCTCGGTGTCGATGACCACGGCCGGAGCCTCCGTCACCGCGACCGCTGCCTCGGCGGCGGCGATGTCCGCGGCGCCGACACGGCTGCGCCGGCGACGGCGCGGGGTGCGGGGCTCGGACGGGCCGTCCGTTGCCACGGGGGCCTCGGCGATCTCCGCGGCGGGTGCGGGCACCGTCACGGCGCCCTCCTCCGCGCTCGAACCGCCCCGGGTGCGACGGCGCTGGCGCGGCGTACGCGCGGGACGCTCCTCGCGGACCGCGGGGGCCGACGCGGCGGCGGACTTGCGGCCGCGGCCGCCCGTCTCGCCGAGATCCTCGATCTCCTCGGCCCGCAGACCCGCACGGGTCCGCTCCGTACGCGGCAGGACACCCTTGGTGCCGGCCGGGATGTCGAGCTGCTCGTACAGGTGCGGCGACGTGGAGTACGTCTCCGGCGGGTCCGGGAACTTCAGGTCCAGGGCCTTGTTGATCAGCTGCCAGCGCGGGATGTCGTCCCAGTCGACCAGAGTGATCGCGATGCCCTTGGCACCCGCGCGGCCGGTCCGGCCGATCCGGTGCAGGTAGGTCTTCTCGTCCTCGGGCGACTGGTAGTTGATGACGTGGGTGACACCCTCGACATCGATACCGCGGGCCGCGACGTCGGTGCAGACGAGCACGTCGACCTTGCCGTTGCGGAAGGCGCGCAGCGCCTGCTCGCGGGCGCCCTGGCCGAGGTCTCCGTGGACGGCGCCGGAGGCGAAACCGCGCTTCTCCAGCTGCTCGGCGATGTCGGCCGCGGTGCGCTTGGTGCGGCAGAAGATCATCGCGAGTCCGCGGCCGTTGGCCTGCAGGATGCGCGAGACCATCTCGGGCTTGTCCATGTTGTGCGCGCGGTAGACGAACTGCTCGGTGTTCTTGACCGTCGTGCCCTCGTCGTCGGGCGACGTGGCGTTGATGTGGGTCGGCTGCGACATGTAGCGGCGCGCGAGGCTGATGACCGCGCCCGGCATGGTCGCCGAGAACAGCATCGTCTGGCGCTTCGCCGGCAGCATCGTGATGATGCGCTCGACGTCGGGCAGGAAGCCCAGGTCCAGCATCTCGTCGGCCTCGTCGAGGACGAGGGCGCGGACCCGCGAGAGGTCCAGCTTGCGCTGTCCGGCCAGGTCGAGCAGGCGGCCCGGGGTGCCGACGATCACGTCGACGCCCTTCTTGAGGGCCTCGACCTGGGGCTCGTACGCCCGGCCGCCGTAGATGGCGAGCACGCGGACGTTACGCACCTTGCCGGCGGTCTGCAGGTCATTGGTGACCTGCTGGCAGAGCTCGCGGGTGGGGACGACGATGAGCGCCTGCGGGGCGTCGGTCAGCTTCTCGGGCTGGGCCCGGCCCGCCTCGACGTCCGCGAGGACGGTGACGCGCTCCAGCAGCGGCAGGCCGAAACCGAGCGTCTTGCCGGTGCCGGTCTTGGCCTGCCCGATGACATCGGAGCCGGAGAGCGCTACGGGGAGCGTCATCTCCTGGATGGGGAAGGGGGACGTGATGCCGACGGCCTCAAGGGCTTCGGCCGTCTCGGAAAGGATCCCGAGGTCTCGGAACGTAGTCAGCGTGCTGCCTCTTCTGTGAAACGCGGTCCGAGGCGAACGAAGGGGGTCGTACCGTGCCGGGGTTGGTCATCCGGCCGTGGATGGGCCGGGTGGCGCGGGACCACTGCCGTCGCTCGAGCGCTCGTGCCGCTGAGGGGGCCCCTCATCTGCGGTCGTACGTGTCGCACGCACCGCGTGGAGGGCTGTCGGGTCGGAGCCGATCGGGCCACCGACCGGGCATCCTCATTCAATTTCGCGCAACGAGCAGTTGCAAAATGCTCAGTAGGCGCAATACCACTGTACCCCGGATTCGCGCATCTGTGTTGGGCGAATTCATCGGAACGGTGTGACGTCAGTCGGCGGCCGGACCCTTCCGCCCCCCGGCGGGCGGGCTATTCTGCGGTTCATGGAGACGCCTGACAACGCCACTGAAGCCCCCGCATCCACCAGAATCGCCGACCAGGACTGGGCCACCGCGTCCGCCGAGCCGCAGTACCGGGCCGCTGTCGTCGACCTGCTGGGAGCGCTCGCCTACGGGGAGCTGGCGGCCTTCGAGCGGCTCGCCGAGGACGCGAAACTCGCGCCGACGCTGGCCGACAAGGCGGAGCTGGCCAAGATGGCGTCCGCGGAGTTCCACCACTTCGAGCGGCTCACGGACCGGCTGACCGCGATCGAGGTGGAGCCGACCGGCGCCATGGAGCCGTTCGCCAAGGCCCTCGACGACTTCCACCGCCAGACCGCGCCGTCGGACTGGCTGGAGGGCCTGGTCAAGGCCTATGTCGGCGACTCGATCGCCAGTGACTTCTACCGCGAGGTCGCGGCCCGCCTCGACTCGGACACCCGTTCCCTCGTCCTCGCCGTGCTCGACGACACGGGGCACGGCAACTTCGCGGTCGAGAAGGTGCGCGCCGCGATCGAGGCGGACCCGCGGCTCGGCGGCCGGCTCGCCCTGTGGGCGCGCCGTCTGATGGGTGAGGCGCTCTCGCAGGCGCAGCGGGTGGTGGCCGACCGTGACGCGCTGTCGACCATGCTGGTCGGCGGGGTGGCCGACGGATTCGACCTGGCCGAGGTCGGCCGGATGTTCTCCCGGATCACCGAGGCGCACACCAAGCGGATGGCCGCCCTGGGGCTGGCCGCCTAGGAGCGCTTCGTCAGGCCGCCGCCGACCGGCTCAGCCGGCGGCTGCGCGGCCTCAGCAGCAGGGACAGCGTCACCGCGGAGATCAGCACCGAGCCCACCAGCGTGGCCGCCGCGTGGCCCGGCCCCAGTACCGAGTGGGTGAGACCGGCACCGAACAGCGCTCCCAGCGCACCGGTGCCGAGCACGGCGCGACGGGACGGGAGCCGGGGTGACAGGGTGCGCAGGGCCGCCCAGGCGAGGGCGAGTCCCAGCACGACGGAGCCCAGGGTTTCCAAGATCACAGACGATCACCTCGCAGGTGGGAGGGCGGGCAAATCAGTCGTAGGCGGTACTACCCCCGGCCGCCGCGAGGCAACCCTCCCGGGGACAGGCTTCGCTCAGCCGACGCACAGGAACGGAGCCGGCGCGCACGGCGTCGGGCCGCCCCGGGCGCGCACCAGCGGGGCCCAGCCTCCTCACATGAGTGGGCTGGAGTGCCCGCGCCTTCGCCCCCTTCGACGGGTCCCCGCGCCTCCGCCCCCTTCGACGGGTCCCCGCGCCTCCGCCCCTTCGGCGGGTTCCTGTGCCCCGCCCCTTCGATGCCCGCGCGCGCGGTCGGCGGCCGGGAAGACTCCCTGCGGGCAGCCGCCCCGCCCCGGGGCGCAACGAAAAGCGGCCCGGCGGGGAGGAAATTCCCACCGGGCCGCTTCCGCGGTCTGTGCGTCCGGGCGTGCTGCTACAGCGCGCCGAACCCCACCCGTCGTGTGCTGGGCTCGCCGATCTCCACGTAGGCGATCCGGTCGGCCGGCACCAGGACCTTGCGGCCCTTCTCGTCCGTGAGGCTGAGCAGCTGCGCCTTGCCGGCGAGAGCCTCGGAAACCGCGCTCTCGACCTCTTCGGCGGAAAGCCCGCTCTCCAGAACGATCTCCCGGGGCGTGTGCTGCACCCCGATCTTGACCTCCACGGCTATGTCCCTCCGACGGTCAGTCCCTGCGCGGTGAACCGCGCCGTACGCAGCACACATTAGCCCGCTGAAGGGACCGGGCAGGGCGCCGCGGGAAACGCCCGCAGCGAACACCGGAGCCGGCCGCCCCGCTCAGTGCTGATCGAGGCCGTGCAGCGGGAAGCCCGCGATACCCCGCCAGGCCAGCGAGGTGAGGAGCTGCACCGCCGTGTCGCGCGGGATGGCGGAGCGGCTGGAGAGCCAGTAACGGGCGACCACCTGGGACACTCCGCCCAGCCCGACCGCGAGCAGCATGGACTCGTCCTTGGACAGCCCCGTGTCACCCGCGATCACGTCCGAGATCGCCTCGGCGCACTGCAGCGAGACCCGGTCGACCCGCTCACGTACGGCGGGCTCGTTGGTCAGGTCCGACTCGAAGACCAGCCGGAACGCGCCACCCTCGTCCTCGACGTACGCGAAGTAGGCGTCCATCGTCGCGGCCACGCGCAGCTTGTTGTCGGTCGTCGACGCCAGCGCCGTGCGCACCGCCACGAGCAGCGCCTCGCAGTGCTGGTCGAGCAGGGCCAGGTAGAGCTCCAGCTTGCCCGGGAAGTGCTGGTAGAGCACCGGCTTGCTGACCCCGGCCCGCTCCGCGATGTCGTCCATCGCGGCGGAGTGGTAGCCCTGCGCGACGAAGACCTCCTGCGCAGCACCCAGGAGCTGGTTGCGTCGGGCGCGGCGGGGCAAGCGAGTGCCCCGCGGGCGCGCCGCCTCGGTCTGCTCGATGGCTGTCACGCCGCCTCCCAAAATTGTGATCGGACCCAGCAGTTCGGTGCACGCTGCGCCATACCGACATCGTACTTTTGGGTAACCCGGGTATGCGCGGCGCGGACGCAGAATTTCACGGACCGGACGGCTGCGGTAGCCACAGTTTCCGTACGCCCTGGCTCATAGCAGGGCGTATCAGCGGTAATCGTCCTCATCCTGTGAGACGACACGGGCCTGTTCCGCCGCATCCGCCTCGTTCGCACCGTCCCGGTCGACGTCAGCCATCGGTTCGTCGTCCTGTGGGCGCAGATCCGCCTGCTGCTCGGCGGCGTCGGCGTCGGGTACCTCCGGGCCGGGGCCGTCCGGCTGGACGCCCTCGAAGGTCTGCGGGTCATCGGGGTCGACCGTCATGGTGACTCCCTTCCTTGCTCCGAGCCTAGGAGGTACCCCCCGAAGCCGCCATGCGGTCTGTGACGCCGAACACATGAACCATGGTGTGATCGTCTCGTAACATTGCCGCATGTCTTCGACCGAGCTGCCGGGAGTCCGCGCCGCCGCCGCAGCGGTGGCCCCCACGGTGAGCGCCGTCAGGGTCGCTGAGGGGGAGAGGCTTCGCTCCGTCACGCTGCCCGGGCTGACGCTGGCCGTCCGTTCGCGGCCACCGGAGCGGACCGGACTGCCGCCCGCGCTCTTCGTGCACGGACTCGGCGGCTCCTCGCAGAACTGGTCGGCGCTGATGCCGCTGCTCCAGGACGTCCTGGACAGCGAGGCGGTCGACCTGCCGGGTTTCGGGGACTCCCCGCCGCCGGACGACGGCAACTACTCGGTCACCGGCCACGCGCGTGCGGTGATCCGCTTCCTCGACGCCGGGGGCCGCGGCCCGGTCCATCTGTTCGGCAACTCGCTGGGCGGCGCGGTGGCGACCCGGGTCGCGGCGGTCCGCCCGGACCTCGTGCGCACCCTCACCCTGATCTCGCCCGCGCTCCCCGAGATCCGGGTGCAGCTGTCGGCCGCCCCGACGGCACTGCTCGCCGTTCCGGGGATCGTGTCCCTGTTCGCCCGGATGACCCGGGACTGGACTGCGGAACAACGCACCCGCGGAGTCATGGCACTCTGTTACGGCGATCCGGCACGTGTCTCCGCCGACGCCTTCCGTCACGCGGTGGCCGAAATGGAGCGGCGGCTGGCGTTGCCGTACTTCTGGGACGCGATGGCGCGCTCGGCACGTGGCATCGTCGACGCCTACACACTGGGCGGGCAGCACGGGCTGTGGCGTCAGGCCGAGCGGGTGCTCGCACCCGTCCAGCTCGTGTACGGCGGACGGGACCGGCTCGTCTCGTACCGGATGGCACGCAGGGCGTCCGCGGCCTTCCGCGATGCGCGACTGCTGACACTGCCCGACGCCGGGCACGTGGCGATGATGGAGTACCCGGAGGCGGTCGCCCAGGCGTTCCGGGAACTGCTCGACGAATGCGGCGGGAGCTGATCCGGGGCGTGGGACGACACAGCCGAAGGGGCCCTGCGCCCAGCGCGCCCGAGACCGGGCCCTCCGAGGCGAACGCGGAAGCGGGGCGCGAGAACGCCCGGCCCGCAGCCGGCAGCGGCCGGCGCAGAAGGCCGGGCGAAGCGGCTCCCGGCACCGACGGCGGCACCCCGTTCCAGGGCACCCCCCAGGTGCGCGGCGGCCATCCCGAACAGCGTGAACCCGGCGGCGGCTGGGGTACCGGCTCCCTCGGACGGTACGGCGACCGCCCGGCCCCGCCGCACGGCGAGGGTCCGGGCCGCACCGGCAGCCGGACACAGGCGCAGGCCCGGACCCAGACGCCCGGACGGCCGCAGAACCCGCAGGCCTCGCAGAACCCGCAGGGGCCACGGTCCCAGGCGCCCGGAGGGCCGCAGGCCTCGCAGAACCCGCAGGCCTCGCAGAGCTCGCGGGGGCCTCAGGCGTCGCGGAGTGCGCCGGAGACCGCTGTGGGGGCGCTGATACCGGGACCGCGGCGCGAGTTCGTCGAGGCCTTCGACGAACCGCACGCCCCGCCCGCACCCCGTCGCCCGGCTGCCGGCACTCCTTCCGGCCCGGCCGACCCGTACCGCTCCGTCACCGAGTGGGACGAGCGCCCGCCGGACGTGGACGACCGCGCGGCGGCTCCCGGAGACGCGAAGAGCGCCAGGGGCGGCAAGGGCCGCACCTTTACCGGGATCGCCGCGGCCGCCGTGACGACGGTGCTCGCGGTGGTCGTGGCGGGCCAGGTCGCCCACGACAGCGGCAGCCGGTCCGCCGCCGCGCAGCCCGCGGGCGTGGACCGGGAGGGCGAGAGCGACGCCTCGCGTTCGGACGTCCGGACGACGCCTCGCCCCGAGATGGCGGCCAAGCCCCTTTCGTACGAGCAGAAAATGGCCAAGGCCTATCCGCTGGCCGCGAAGCTGACCGCGTCGGGGAAATTCCAGACGGTCGCCGGGACGGCGAAGGCGCCGGGCACGGGGCGCAAGTACCGCTATCGGATCGATGTCGAGTACGGGCTCGGACTCGACTCCGCGCTCTTCGCCCAGGCGGTCCAGAAAACTCTGAATGATGACCGGAGTTGGGCCCACGACGGCGATATGACCTTCGAACGGATTTCCACTGGAAAGCCGGATTTCGTGATCACGCTGGCGAGTCCGGGGACCACGGGCGAATGGTGCGAGAAGTCGGGGCTGGACACGATGGAGGACAACGTCTCCTGTGATTCCGCCGCCACCGAGCGGGTGATGATCAACGCCTACCGCTGGGCCCAGGGATCGTCCACCTTCGGACCGGACAAGCTCTTCGCCTACCGCCAGATGCTGATCAACCACGAGGTCGGCCACCGGCTGGGGCACAACCATGTGAGCTGCGGCACGAAGGGCGCGCTTGCTCCGGTGATGCAGCAGCAGACCAAGTCGCTCGACCTCAACGGCATCAAGTGCCTCCCCAACGCCTGGGTGTACCCCAAGGGTTGAGCCCGGCAAGGAGGGCTGCGGCGTCCGGCCGGGCGCCTCGCCGGGCCGGGCCCGGGCGGCGGCTTCCGGGGCCGATCGTCCGGATGGTGAGACGGTCGTCTCATATCGCGTTGACATCGGGCAGGCCGTCGCCCATATTTCTCGGCATGTCACGCACCCCCGTCACCACCGATCGCGCAGCCATCGAGCTGGCGCTCATCGGCGTGACCGGGCACAGCGTCGCCGACATCGACTGTTGCTGACGCCTGCCCGCGCGCACGTCGGCCCCCCGTCCGAGCCCTGATGGGCCAGGACCGCCCTTCCCCGACTGCCGCGCCCGGGCGTAATCCGTCCGCAGGCGCGGCAGTTCCAGTGTTCCGGTCACCTTTGTCCGTCCCGACCGGTCGTGTGCACACCTCTCGCGTCGCCGCCTGCACGGAATCACTTCTGTTTCCCTCATCCAGGCAGTACTCCGAGAGGTCATCTTCCGATGCGTCATCCGTCCGTCATATCGCGCCGCGCAGCAGCGGCCGCCGCAGTCCTCGCCGTGGCCGCGGGCGCCGCGGCCTGCGGCCCCGAGGGCAGCAGCAAGGACAGCGCCGGCACCTCCGGCGCGGCGGGCACCCCCCAGAAGGGCGGCACGCTCACCGTCCTGAACAGCAGCCCGCAGGAGGACTTCGACCCCGCCCGGCTCTACACCTCCGGCGGCGGCAACGTCCCCTCCCTCGTCTTCCGTACGCTCACCACCCGCAACCGGGAGGACGGCGCGGCCGGCTCGAAGGTCGTCCCCGACCTGGCGACCGACCTCGGCACGCCCAGCAAGAACGCCACCGTCTGGACGTACACGCTCAAGGACAACCTGAAGTACGAGGACGGCACCGCGATCACGAGCGCCGACATCAAGTACGGCATCGAGCGCTCCTTCGCGGCCGAACTCTCCGGCGGCGCGCCCTACCTGCGCGACTGGCTGATCGGCGGGGCCGGCTACCAGGGCCCGTACAAGGACAAGAAGGGCCTCGCCTCGATCGAGACGCCCGACGCGAAGACCATCGTCTTCCACCTCAACAAGCCCGAGGGCGAGTTCCCCTACCTGGCCACCCAGACGCAGACCACTCCCGTGCCGAAGGCCAAGGACACCGGTACGAAGTACGAGGAGCACCCGCTCTCCTCGGGTCCGTACAAGGTCGTGAAGAACGAGGGCGACGGCGAGCGGCTGGTCCTGGAGCGCAACACCCACTGGTCGGCCGCCACCGACGAGGAGCGCAAGGCCTACCCCGACCGGATCGACGTCCGCTCCGGGCTCGACTCCGCCGTCATCAACCAGCGGCTGTCCGCCTCCCAGGGCGCCGACGCCGCGGCCGTCACCACCGACACCAACCTCGGCCCGGCGGAACTCGCCAAGGTCACCGGCGACAAGAAGCTCGCCGCCCGCGTCGGCACCGGCCACTTCGGCTACACCAACTACATCGCCTTCAACCCGAAGGTGAAGCCCTTCGACAACCCGAAGGTGCGCCAGGCCATCTCGTACGCGGTCGACCGCACCTCCGTGGTCAACGCCGCCGGCGGCTCCTCGCTCGCCGAGCCCGCCACCACCTTCCTGCCCGACCAGGACTCCTTCGGGTACACGCCGTACGACGCCTTCCCGGCAGGAAAGAACGGCAACGCGGCCAGGGCCAAGGAGCTGCTGAAGGAGGCCGGCTACCCCGACGGGCTGACCGTCACCCTCACACACAACAACGACAAGAACTTCGCCACCAGCCCGGAGATCGCCACCGCACTCCAGGAGGCGCTGAAGCAGGCCGGCATCACGGTCAAACTCCGGGGCCTGGAGGACAACGCCTACTCGGACACCGTCTACAACGTGAAGACCGAGCCCGGATTCTTCCTCGGCGGCTGGGGCGCCGACTGGCCCTCCGGCGGTCCGTTCTTCGCCCCGATCTTCGACGGACGCCAGATCGTCAAGGCCGGGTACAACTTCAATTCGGCCCAGCTGAACGACCCCGCGGTCAACAAGGAGATCGACGAGATCAACAAGCTGACCGACCTCGGCGCGGCCGCGAAGCGCTGGGGCGCGCTCGACAAGAAGGTCGGTGAGCAGGCGCTGACCGTGCCGCTGTTCCACCCCGTGTACAAGCGCCTGTACGGCGAGTCCGTCAAGAACGTCGTCATCAGCGACTGGACCGGCGTGCTCGACATCTCGCAGGTCGCGGTCAAGTAACCATGGCCGAAGCACTGCTGGTCAAGGAGGCGGGGGCCGTCCGGGCCCCCGCCTCCGGGGCCCATCCGTTCTGGCGGCGGCTGCGCGCCCGCCGCGCCGCCCTTGTGGCGGCGGCCGTCGTCGCCCTGCTGGTCCTCCTCGCGCTCGCCGCGCCGCTGCTCACGGGCATCGAGGGCCAGAACCCCACCGCGTACCACCCCGATCTCGTCGACTCCGCGACCGGCGGGGTCCCGCTCGGTTCCTTCGGCGGCATCAGCGCCGAGCACTGGCTCGGCGTCGAACCGCTCACCGGCCGCGACCTGTTCGCCCGCGTCGCGTACGGTGCCCGGGTCTCGCTCGGTGTCGCGCTCGGCGCGACCCTGCTGCAGGTGGCCATCGGTGTCGTCGTCGGCCTCTCGGCCGGTCTCGGCAACAGGTTCGTCGACCAGGCGCTCAGCCGGGTCACCGACGTCGTGGTCGCTCTGCCGGTCATGGTGACCGCGCTCGGCGCGCTCGCCGTCGTCCCGGCCGGCTTCCCCCGCCCGGTACTCATCGCCGTGATCGTCGGCCTGGTCGGCTGGTCCGGCATCTCGAAGATCGTGCGCGCCCAGACGCTGTCCCTGAAGTCGCGCGACCACGTCGCGGCCGCCCGGCTCAGCGGCTGGGGCTCCTGGCAGATCGCCCGCCGCGAACTGCTGCCGTCGCTCGCCGCGCCCGTCATCACGTACGCCGTCCTGCTCTTCCCCGGCAACATCGTCGTCGAGGCGGCCCTGTCCTTCCTCGGCGTCGGCATCAAACCGCCCACACCGTCCTGGGGGCAGATGCTCAGCGACGCCGACACCTGGTACCAGGCCGCACCCACCTATCTGCTCATCCCGGCCCTGCTGCTCTTCGTCACCGTGCTGGCGCTCACCGTCCTCGGCGAGGGCGTGCGCACCGCGCTCGACCCCCGCGCGGCCTCCCGGCTGCGGATCGGCACCGGGCGCGAGAAGGAGGCCGGAGCATGATCCCGTTCCTGCTGCGCCGCCTCGGCGGGGCGCTCTTCGTCCTCCTCGCCCTCAGCGTCGTCGTCTACGCCGCCTTCTACGTCGCCCCCGGCGACGTCGCGCAGATCGCCTGCGGCCCGCGCTGCTCGCCCGCGCAGGTCGCCCAGGTCAGCGAACAACTCCACCTCGGCGACCCCGTGTACGTGCAGTACGCGCACTTCCTCCAGGCCCTGGTCGCAGGCCACGACTACTCCACCGGAACCGGCGTCGTCCACTGCCAGGCACCGTGCCTGGGACTCTCGTACCAGAGCGGTCAGCAGGTCACCCAGCTGATCGTCGCCAAGCTGCCCGCCACCGCCTCGCTCGCCGTCGGCGCCTTCGTGCTGTGGATGGTGCTCGGGGTCGGCACCGGGGTGCTCTCGGTATGGCGGCGCGGCCGCGTCACGGAACGCGTCCTCACCGGGATCACCCTGGCGGGCATGGCGACGCCCGTGTTCGTGATCGGGCTGCTGCTGATCATCATCTGCGTCACGGCGCTCCGGATCCTGCCGTTCCCCGACTACGTCGCCTTCACCGAGAACCCGGAGCAGTGGGCCTGGAACCTGCTGCTGCCCTGGATCTCGCTCGCGCTCATCTCCGCCGCCCCGTACGCCCGGATGACCCGGGCCTCGATGCTGGAGACGCTCGCCGAGGACCATGTGCGCACGTTCCGGGCGTACGGGGTCGGCGAGCGGACGATCGTCGGACGGCACGCCCTGCGCGGCGCGCTGGCCCCGGTGATCGCGCTGGGCGCACTCGACGTCGGCTCGATGTTCGGCGGCGCGGTACTGACCGAATCCCTCTTCGGCATCCCCGGCGTCGGCCGTGAACTCGTCGAGGCCGTCAAACAGGTGGATCTCCCGGTCGTCGTCGGACTGGTGCTCGTCACCGGGTTCTTCGTCGTCCTCGCCAATGCCGTCGCGGACATCCTCCAGGCGATGGCCGACCGACGGGTGGTGCTGTCATGAGTCTCGTCGAGGTCACCGGTCTCTCGATCTCGTTCGGCGACGTGCACGCGGTGCGCGGACTGTCCTTCTCGCTGGAGGCGGGCGGCGCGCTCGGCGTCGTCGGCGAGTCCGGCTCGGGCAAGAGCGCCTCCGCGTACGCCCTGCTCGGACTGCACCGGGGAACCGGCGCGGAGGTCGGCGGCTCGATACGCGTCGCCGGCGTGGACGTCCAGGCCGCCGGTGACGCCGAACTGCGGGCGCTGCGCGGGGCGAAGGCCGCGATGGTCTTCCAGGACCCGCTGTCCTCGCTGGACCCCTATGACGCGGTCGGCGACCAGATCGCCCAGGTGTACCGGGTCCACCACCGCGTCTCCCGACGGGCCGCGCGGGCCCGGGCCGTGGAGGTGCTGGACCGGGTCGGGATCCCCGACGCGGTACGCCGCTCCCGGTCCCGGCCGCACGAGTTCTCGGGCGGGATGCGCCAGCGGGCGCTGATCGCGATGGCGCTCGCCTGCGAACCGGAACTGCTGATCGCCGACGAGCCGACGACCGCGCTCGACGTCACCGTGCAGGCCCAGATCCTGGACCTGCTGCACGAGCTGCGCCGCGAGACGGGCATGGGACTGCTCCTGGTCACCCATGACGTGGGCGTGGCGGCCGAATCGGTGGACGACGTGCTCGTCATGCGGTCGGGCCTCGCCGTGGAACGCGGACCCGTGGCCGAGGTACTCGGCGCGCCGCGCGAGCCGTACACGAAGGCGCTGCTGGCGGCGGTGCCGAGGATCGCTCCGGCGGCGCGGGCGGGATCGGGGACCGTTCCCACGCCGGGGGCGGCGGGCTCGGGGGCCGTTCCCGCGGCGCGGGCGGCGGTGCCGACGAGGACCGCGGGAGAGGCCGAGGTGCTGATCGAGGCCGCGGACGTACGCCAGGTGTTCGGCCGGGGCAAGTCCGCCCTGGCCGCCGTCGACGGGGTCTCGCTCACGGTCCGCCGCGGCGAGACGCTCGGCATCGTCGGGGAGAGCGGCAGCGGCAAGACCACACTCGGGCGGATGCTCGTCGGTCTGCTGGAGCCCACCTCCGGCCGGATCGCCCGGGCGGCCCGGGTGCAGATGGTCTTCCAGGACCCGGTCTCCTCGCTCAATCCGCGACGCTCCGTCGGCGAGTCCGTCGCCGACCCGCTGCGGGCGCGCGGGGAGCGCGACGAGAGCGCGATCAGGGCACGCGTACGCGACCTGCTGGAGCGCGTCGGGCTCGACCCTGAGCAGTACGACCGCTATCCGCACGAGTTCAGCGGCGGACAGCGCCAACGGGTCGGGATCGCACGGGCCCTGGCCGCCGAGCCGGAGCTCATCGTCTGCGACGAGGCGGTCTCCGCCCTCGACGTGACGACCCAGGCCCAGGTGACCGCCCTGCTGGCCGAACTCCAGCAGGAACTGGGACTCGCCCTGGTGTTCATCGCCCACGATCTCGCCGTGGTCCGGCAGGTCAGCGACCGGGTCGCCGTCATGCGGCGGGGCCGGATCGTCGAGGAGGGGCCGGTGGAGCGGGTGTACGACGACCCTGCCGATCCGTACACCCGGCAGTTGCTGGCGGCCGTCCCCGCCCTCGATCCGGCGCTCGCGGCGGTACGCCGCGCGGCCCGCAAGGAGCTGGCCGCAGCCTGACCCTGTGTGACCGGTTGCTTCTATAGCGCGACAGAACGCTACCGGGGCTGGAAAGTTACGACGGTTCACCCCTTTCGGTGGTGGGGCCGGCAACCCGCCCCCGCCACCCCGCCGGGAGCCCGTACCGGCGGGCCCCGGCGAGGAGGCGGGGCGTCCCGGGGCCGGCCCCAGGGGGCGCGGGGGGTGGG
>NZ_JBIVTU010000001.1:0-393373 GCF_044756845.1 Streptomyces sp. NPDC091416 | reverse complement strand
GCCTGTGTGTGTGCTTGTTTTCGTGCTAAGCGACCACCCGCGGCGGGGGGGGGTGTTATCTCCGGGTGGCCCCGCCGGGGGGGGGCCCGCCCCCCCCCCCGCCCCCCCCCACCACCGGCGTATCCGCTTACGGTCGTCCCGCTGCGAGTCGCCGATTCGACGGCTGCCGCTCACATGGGAGATCGGGGGTGTGCTCGTGCGGATCGGACTGCTCACCGACGGTGGTTATCCGTATGCGTCAGGTGAGTCCAGACTCTGGTGCGACCGTCTGGTGCGCGGCCTCGCGCAGCACGAGTTCGATCTCTTCGCGCTCAGCCGCAGCGCCGAGCAGGAGGCGCAGGGCTGGGTCCAGCTCCCGCCCCAGGTCAGCCGGGTGCGGACCGCGCCGCTGTGGACCGCCGACGAGGACACCCTCGGCCTCCACGCTCCCCGGGGGCTGATCCCGCGCCTGCTGACGGGTGGGGGCGCGCGGACGTACGGGCGGCGCGAACGACGACGCTTCATCACCCACTTCACGGCGCTCGCGACCTCGGTGTGCGCGACGGGCGCGTCCGGCGGCGAGCGGGGCGGGAGCGGCGCTGCTGTGCGGTGCGCCGATCCGCAGTTCACGGACGCGATGTTCACCGAAGGCCTCTACGGACTGGCCGAACTGGCCTGCGAGCACGGAGGACTCCCCGCCGCTCTGCGCTCCGAGACCGCGTTGCGGATCCTTGAGGCCGCCTGCCGCGCACCCGGCACCGGACGCACCGTCCAGACCGCCACCGTCCCCGACCTCCTCTCCTTCGCCGCGGCGCTCGACCGGGTGCTGCGCCCGCTCTCCCTGGACTGGTACGACGAGGAGAGCCTCGGCGCCGTCGACCTCTGCCACGCCGCGTCCGGGGGCGCCGCCGCGCTGCCCGGGCTGCTGGCCAAGCGCTTCTTCGGGGTGCCGCTGCTCGTCACCGAGCACGCCGTGCAGCTGCGCGCGCACTATCTCGCGGGTTCCGGTACGCCGGTGAGTGCGCCGGTACGCGCGCTGCTCGCGAACTTCCACGGGCAGCTCGCCACCGAGGTGTACCGGCAGGCCGCGCTCATCACCCCCGGCAACACCCATGCCCGCCGCTGGCAGGAGCGCTGCGGCGCCGAACCCGCCAAGGTGCGCACGGTCTACCCGGGTATGGAGTCCGGCCGCTTCGCGGTACTCGGTGAGAGCGAGGACGACGGCGGCCCCGACACGCTGGTCTGGGTCGGCCGGATCGAGCCGGCCAAGGACCTGATCGCCCTGCTGCACGCCTTCGCCGAGGTGCGCAGGGCCGAGCCCGACGCCCGGCTGCGCATCATCGGTGCGGCGGCCCAGGGGTCGGAGGGCGCCACCTATCTCGCCCATTGCCGGGCACTCGCCGACCAGCTCTTCCCCGACGAGGCCGCGGACGCGCACGCCGTCGGCGACAGCCCCGTCTCCTTCGAGGACATCGGCGGGGCCGAGGTCCCCGACCTTGCCCAGGCGTACGCGGCGGGCGGCGTCGTGGTGCTCTCCAGCGTGGTCGAGGGCTTCCCGATCAGCCTGGTCGAGGCGATGTTCTGCGGGCGGGCGACGGTGTCCACGGACGTCGGCGCGGTCGTCGAGGTCATCGGCGGAACGGGGCTCGTGGTGCCACCGCGCAACCCCCGGGCGCTCGCCGAAGCCTGCCTGGCGCTGCTGCGCGACCCCGAGCGCCGTGCGCGCCTGGGAGCGGCAGCGCGCGCCCGCGCACTCGAACTCTTCACCGTCGAACAGAACCTCGCGGCATTTCGCGGCATTTACCTGGAGCTGATCTCGCAGGCGCCGGAGCCGGCCGCCGGCGGACCGCGCCCCTTCGCCACTCCGCCGGAGGCCCACGTCCTCGGCCTGTGGCCGGAGCCCGGCGACGAACCCGCTCCGGGAACGGCCGGGCGGACGCCCAGTTGGGCCGCGCAGGAAGTCGGCGCGGGCGCGTGCGGCGCGGGGGACGGCGATGCGTGACCAGGAAGCGGCCGCGCCGGGCCGTACGAACCGACCGGGACCGGCCGGTGCGCCCGCCGCACCCGGCGATCAGCACGGAGGAACGACGATGGGCCGCCCGACCGAAGTGCCCGAGGCACTCGGCACACCGACGACCAGCAGCAACGGGGACCACCGCACCGGAGGCGCGGCCTCCGGCACCCTGCTCGCGGACGTCTCCGAACCGGCCTGGGGGCCGTCAGCCGCATCACCGGACCGGGTTTCGGGCGGACCGGGCGACGGGACCGCAGCCGACCCGCGCCCGGAACCCGGCCCCGCGCCGGACCACGACGCCGCGCCCGGCACCGCTCCGGCCGCCACCACCCCCGGAACGTCCGCGCCTCTCGCAGCCGAGGACGCCCCGCCGGCCGCGGAGGACCCGACCACACCTCCCGAGGCGGACGGCACCCCTCCGGCCGCCGAGGACCCGACCGCCCCCGACGGCCCCGCACCGCACGCCGCCGCCCCCCGCGCGCCCGAGCTCGCGCACACCGCTCCGGCGCGCAAGCTCTCCACCGGGCGGCGCGGGCCCGCCGATCCGGTCAAGACCCTGATGCACCGCCACCGCGAACTCTGCGAGCGCGCCGTCGACCCCCTGGAGATCGCCGCCGGACTGGAGGCCCACGGAGTCACCGACCGCACCGCCGCCCGCTACCGGCACCGTGACGTCTTCTCGCTCGCCGAGGAACTCTTCGCCCGGGTACCGGGTGTCGCCGGGGAGCCCGTCGGCGCGTCCTTCGCACCGGCGCGCGACATCGAGACGCGCGCCGCCTGGTCGCTGCGGGCCCTGCTGCCGGGCGCCGCCTGCCTCTCGACCTTCGTCGCACTGCGGCTCACCGAAGGCGTGCTCGACGGCGGGGCGCGGCTCGCCATCGGTTCCGGCGGCGGTCTCCTCGCGCTCATCGGGCTCGCGCTCGCCCTGCGCAGCGGCCCCCTCGGCGCCGACGGCCGCTCCTCCGGCGCCGCCGCACTGTTCGGCTGCTGGCTGCTCGGCTACGTGCTGTACGGAGACGCGCTGCTCCACCAGCTCCTCAGCGGCGGGCCCGAAGGCCCCTGGGACATCACTCCGGCCCCGCTGCTCGGCCTCGCCGTGGCGGTCGCTCCGGCGGCCTGGTGCGCCCACCTCTTCTCCGTACACGCGCACCGCAAACTCAACGGCAGTCGCGCACTGGAGGAGTTCGCCGCAGGCGTGCGCCCCCTGCTGTTCGCCGCCGTCGCCTTCTTCCTCTGCGTCCTGGGCGGGCTGCTGTACCTCGCCGGACGGGGGATCGGCGGGGGCGGCTCCCACGCCGGGGCCGCCGCGCTCGGAGTGCTGCTCCTGCTGGCGCGGCTCCTCACCGTCCACGGCTTCCCCGAACCGGCCGCCACCGGCCTCGCCGCCGCCTGCGCCGTCGAGGTCGCCGCCCCCGCACTCGTCCTGGCCGGCCGGCTGCCCGGCCTCGACCCCGTAGCCCGCCCCGTCGAGGCGCTCATCGAGGCAGCCGGCACCGGGGCCGTACCCGCCGTCGCGTGCGGCGCGGCCGCGCTCGGCCTGCTGACCACCGCCACCGTCGCTCTTTCCCGGGCATCCGCCCACACCGCCGCCTGACGTAATCCACAGCCCGCGGAGCCGACGCCGCGGGTTCCGTTCCGCACCGTACACAACTGCCCCAAGGAGACACCGGACATGACCCACCGATCCCCCGCACCGGCAGCCCGCCGTCGGCACTCAGGGGGCGCGCGATGAGGGTACTGCTGCTCGGAGCCAACGGATTCCTCGGCCGGTTCGTGGCCGACCGGCTGCTCGCCGACCCGGCCGTCCACCTCACGGCGCTCGGCCGCGGCGACGACGCCGACGTACGGTTCGACCTCGCCGGCGGCAGCCCCGGGGCGCTCACGCGCTTCCTGGACGCCGTCCACCCCGGAGTCGTCGTCAACTGCGCCGGTGCCACCCGGGGCGGCGCCCGCGACCTGACCCGTCACAACACCGTCGCCGTCGCCACCGTCTGCGAGGCGATGCGGCGCAGCGGCTGCACCGCCCGCCTGGTCCAGGTCGGCTGCTCCTCGGAGTACGGGCCCTCGCAGCCCGGTTCGTCCACGGCGGAGGACGCCATCCCGCGCCCCGGCGGCCCGTACGGCGTCAGCAAGCTGGCCGCCACCGAACTCGTCCTCGGCTCCGGCCTCGACGCGGTCGTGCTGCGGGTCTTCTCGCCGGTCGGCCCCGGTACCCCGGCCGGCTCCCCGCTCGGCCGGCTCGCCGAGGCGATGCGCCGGGCCATGCAGTCCGGTGACGGCGAGCTGAAGCTCAGCGGCCTCGGCGTACAGCGCGACTTCGTCGACGTGCGCGACGTCGCGCGCGCCGTGCACGCGGCCTCGCTCTCCGCCGCCCAGGGTGTCGTCAACATCGGCACCGGCCGGGCCGTGCGGCTGCGCGACGCCGCGGCCGTCCTCGCCAAGGTCGCCGGGTACGGGGGCGCGCTCCACGAGCTGGACACGCCTCCCGCGCGCCTGCCCATCGGCGCCCCCCGCACTTCCGCCGAATCGGTCATGGAGCACCTCTCGGTCACGCCCTCGCCCTACCCGGACGGCTGCGGCGCCTGGCAGCAGGCGGACGTCCGCACCGCCAGGGACCGGCTCGGCTGGCGCCCCCGGATCAACCTGGAGGAGTCCCTCGCCGACATCTGGATGGAGGCGGCATGCCGCATCTGACCAGTACCGGCACCGCCCGCCGGGCCAGCGGCGCCGAACAGCTCGGCTTCGGCGTGCCCGGCTGTGCGCACCCGCTGCTCGCCCCGGCCGAATGGGCCGAGCTGGCCCGCCCCGGCACCCCGCTGCACTGGGCCGTCCTCGACATCGACGACGGCCCCGGCATCCGCCCCGACCCGCACTGCCTGGAAGCCGCGGGCCGGCTCCGCAACGCCCGCGAGCGGGCCGTGCGCGGCGAGGACCCGCTCGACACCGTGCGGGCCTCGGCCGGCCGGCTGCTCGGCCGGCTCGACTTGGTCCACGGCAGCAGGGCCTTCGGAGACCTGGTCGCCGACGCGCAGTCCTACCTGGACTGGTACCGCGTCGACGGCTTCTACCTCGACCGCTGCCCGGCCGGGCGCCCGGACCTCCCCACCGTCCGCCGTCTCACCGCCACCCTCTCCGCCCTCCTGACGGACGGCGACGGCGCGCAGCACGGCGGACACCTGGTGCTCGGCCACGACACCCATCCGCACCCGGGCTACGCGGAGGCCGCCGACCAGCTCGTCACCTTCCGCGGCGCGTGGACCGACTACCGCTGGTCGCAGGTGGCCGAGTGGACCGCCTCCTACCCGCCCGGCCGGTTCGCCCACTTCGTCCACGGTGTCCCGCGCACCCACCTGGAGGAGGCGATGCGCATCGCCCGCTGGCAGGGCGCCGGGACGGTCTTCTTCACGGACCGCACCAAGGAGGCGGGTCCAGGAAACGGACGTGGGCAAAGCGATCCATTTGCGACACTGCCCAGGTACTGGGACGAAATTGTCTCGCGGATCGGACCTGCTATCTCGGAATGAGAGGGGGCGTGGCAGTGTTACGGCAAGAACAACCGTACGTAGCCGAAGTACGTAGAAACCGACCACCTGCATTGTTGAGGTTCCTGTGTCGCTGCCACCCCTGGTCGAGCCAGCTGCTGAGCTCACCGTCGACGAGGTCCGCAGGTACTCCCGCCACCTGATCATCCCGGATGTCGGGATGGACGGACAGAAGCGGCTGAAGAACGCGAAGGTGCTCTGTGTGGGCGCCGGCGGTCTCGGCTCGCCGGCTCTGATGTACCTGGCCGCCGCCGGTGTCGGAACGCTCGGCATCGTGGAGTTCGACGAGGTCGACGAGTCGAACCTGCAACGCCAGATCATCCACAGCCAGGCCGACATCGGCAAGTCCAAGGCCCTGTCGGCCAAGGAGAGCGTGCAGGGGATCAACCCCCTGGTGAACGTGATCCTTCACGAAGAACGGCTCGAAGCCGAGAACGTGATGGAGATCTTCGCGCAGTACGACCTGATCGTGGACGGCACGGACAACTTCGCCACCCGCTATCTCGTCAACGACGCCGCGGTCCTGCTGAACAAGCCGTACGTCTGGGGCTCGATCTACCGGTTCGACGGACAGGCGTCCGTCTTCTGGTCCGAGCACGGTCCCTGCTACCGCTGCCTCTACCCGGAGCCGCCGCCCCCCGGCATGGTTCCGTCCTGCGCCGAGGGCGGTGTCCTGGGCGTGCTGTGCGCGTCCATCGGCTCCATCCAGGTCAACGAGGCCATCAAGCTGCTCGCCGGCATCGGCGACCCGCTCGTCGGCCGTCTGATGATCTACGACGCACTGGAGATGCAGTACCGCCAGGTCAAGGTCCGCAAGGACCCCGACTGCGCGGTCTGCGGCGAGAACCCGACCGTCACCGAGCTCATCGACTACGAGGCCTTCTGCGGCGTCGTGTCCGAGGAGGCCCAGGAGGCGGCGCTCGGCTCCACGATCACTCCCAAGCAGCTCAAGGAGTGGATCGACGCGGACGAGAAGATCGAGATCATCGACGTCCGTGAGCCGAACGAGTACGAGATCGTCTCGATCCCCGGCGCGAAGCTGATCCCGAAGAACGAGTTCCTGATGGGCAACGCCCTCCAGGACCTCCCGCAGGACAGGCGGATCGTGCTGCACTGCAAGACCGGTGTCCGCAGCGCCGAGGTCCTCGCGGTCCTCAAGTCGGCGGGCTTCGCCGACTCGGTGCACGTCGGCGGCGGCGTGATCGGCTGGGTCAACCAGATCGAGCCCGAGAAGCCGGTGTACTAGAGGCTGAACGCGACGAAGGGGCCGGTCCGCATCGAGCGGACCGGCCCCTTCGCCGTGTGCGTGCCTGCGCTACGAGCAGGTCTTGCCGTCGGCCGGCACCTTTCCGTCGAGGAAGTACGCGTCCACCGTCGACGTCACACAGCTGTTCCCGCCGTACGCGCCGTGCCCTTCGCCCTTGTTGGTGAGCAGGACGCCGACGCCCTCGCCCAGCTCGTCCGCCATCTTCCGCGCACCCTCGTACGGCGTGGCCGGGTCGCCCGTCGTGCCCACGACCAGGATCGGACCTGCGCCCGGGGCGCTCGCCTCGGGGGTGTCGTGCTCGCCCGCCACCGGCCAGTCGGCGCACCAGCCCGCGGTGTCCCAGGCCAGGAACGGGCCGAAGACCGGAGACAGCTTCCTGAACTCGGGCAGCAGCGCCTTCGCCTCGGCCGCTGTCGGCCTGGCCTTGGTGTCCGCGCACGAGATGGCCCGCTGCGAGTGGTTCTGGGTGTCGTAGTGGCCGTTCTCGTCACGGCCGTTGTACGAGTCGGCGAGCTGAAGCAGCATGGAACCGGTGCCGCTCTCCGCCTCGTCCAGGGCCTGGGTGAGTACCGGCCAGTTGTCCTTGGAGTAGAGCGGCAGCACGATGCCGGTGATCGCCAGCGACTCGTTGAGCTCGCGTCCCGTACCGGTCGGCAGCGGCTTGGCGTCGATCCGCTTCAGCAGCGCGGCGATGCGCCGGGTGCCCGCCTTCGGGTCCTGGCCGCGGTCCTTGAGGTAGTTCTCCAGCGCCCGCTGGAAGCCGGTCGTCTGGTTGCGGGCGTGGCCCGTGGTGTCCGCGGTCGGGTCGACGACGGCGTCGAAGACGGTTCGCCCGACGTGCTCGGGGAAGAGGTGGGCGTACGTACCGCCCAGCTCGGTGCCGTACGAGAAGCCGAAGTACGTCAGCTTCCTGTCGCCGAGCACCTCGCGGATCAGGTCCATGTCCCGGGCGGCGTTCGTCGTGCCGACGAACGGCAGGACCTTGCCCGAGCGGCTCTCGCAGCCGGCGCCGAAACCGGCGCCGTCCTTCAGGAACGCCGCCTCCTCCGCCGCCGTGTCCGGCGTCATGTCGACCTTCCGGTACGAGTTCTCCTGCTCCTCGTCCGTGCGGCACCGCACCCCGGCGCTCGCGGCCACCCCGCGCGGATCGAAACCCACCAGGTCGTAGCGGGTGTTGAGCGACCCGTACGAACCGGCGGCGCGCGGCAGGGTGGAGACCCCCGAACCGCCCGGCCCGCCGAAGTTGAACAGCATCGAGCCGAGCCGCCGGTCCTTGTCCCGGGCCTCCTTGCGGATCAGCGCGATCCCGATCGTGTCGCCGTCCGGCTTCGCGTAGTCCAGCGGAACCCTGACCGTCGTGCACCGCCAGGACGAGCCCGGAACGCTGCCGCCCTCGGGTGCCGTGCAGCGTTTCCAGTCCAGGTGCTGCGAGGTGAGGGCGGCGGGCAGGGGCTTCGCGCTCGCGTCGGCCGAGGGGGCGGCGGGCGGCGAGGCGGCCGAAGCCGTGGTGCCGTCCGCCGGTATGCCCGGCTTGTCGTCGGCGCCGCCGTCCTCGCACCCCGCGAGCACCCCCGTCAGCAGCAGAGCGGCGGCGGCCAGTGCCCCGGCCCGTACGTATGCGACCACGTGTACGTCCTCCCCGTCGTGCCTGCCCGTCCGGCAGTTCGCCCATGTTAGGCGCGCGGGCCCGCCCCTAATCGCAGACCGTCCCGGCGTCCGGCACCTTGCCGTCCAGCAGATATCCGCCCACCGCCTTCTGCACACAGGCGTTGCCGCTGTTGTACGCGCCGTGGCCCTCGCCCCTGTACGTCATCTCCACGCCGACGCCCTCGCCGAGCTCCTCGGCCATCGCCTTCGCGCCCGCGTACGGGGTCGCCGGGTCTCCCGTGTTGCCGATGACCAGGACGGGGGCCGCGCCCTCGGCGCTGACGTCCGGGGTGTCCCAGGCGCCGGCCACCGGCCAGCCGGTGCACGCCATCAGACCCCAGCCGAGGTAGTCGCCGAAGACCGGTGAGGCGTCGCGGAACGCGGGGAGCTTCTCCTTGGTCTCGTCGAGGGTGAACCGCTCCTTGGAATCGGCGCAGTTGATGGCGGTGTTGGCAGCGGCGGAGTTGTCGTAGTGGCCGTCCTCGGAGCGCCCGTTGAGCGAGTCGGCGAGGGCGAGGAGCAGCGCGCCGTTGCCGCCGTCGGCCTCGTCCACGCCCTGTTCCAGAAGGGGCCAGGTCTCCTTGGAGTAGAGCGCCGCCGCGATGCCGGTGGTGGCCTGCGTCTGGGTCAGCTTGCGGGAACCGATGCCCGGCACCGGCTTCGTCTCCAGCCGGTCGAGGAGGCCGGACACCCCCTGCTCTACCTCCTCGGCGGTGGCGCCGGGCAGTTTGCAGGCGTCGCCCCGGTCCGCGCAGTCCCGGGCGAAGTTGTCCAGCGCGAGCTGGAAGCCCTGCGCCTGGCCCAGGGACGACTGCTCCGCGTCCTCGGTCGGGTCGACCACCGCGTCCAGGACGGACCGGCCCACCTTCTCGGGGAACAAGTGCGCGTAGACGCCGCCGAGTTCGGTCCCGTAGGAGATGCCGAAGTAGTACAGCCTGTCGTCGCCGAGTACCTGGCGCATCAGGTCCATGTCGCGGGCCGCGTTCGTCGTCCCCACGAAGGGGAGTTCCTTGCCGGAGTTCTTCTCGCAGGCGGCCGCGTACGCCTTCGTGTCCTCGGTGAAGGTCTTCTCCTCCGCCGTGTCGTCAGGCGTGCCGTCGGCCTCGTACCGCGCGTCCAGCTGCGCGTCGTCCTCGCACTCCACGCCCGCGCTGCGGCCCACTCCGCGCGGGTCGAAGCTCACCAGGTCGTACCGGGTGCGGAGCTTGTCGTACTCCGTGCCGAACGCCGGCAGGGTGGCGACCCCGGAGGCGCCGGGGCCGCCGAAGTTAAAGATGAGCGAACCGATCCGCTTCTTCCCGGCGATCGCCTTCGCGCGGATGAGCGCGAGCTCGATGGTGTCGCCCTCCGGCTCCGCGTAGTCGAGCGGGACCTTCATGAACGAGCACTCCCAGACGGCCCCGCCGGGCAGCGGGGAGGGTGAGGAACCGCCGCCCTGGGCCGCGGAAGGAGCCGGGCAGGGTGTCCACTTCAGCTGTTGGGCGGCGAGGCCGCCGGGAGTGGTGGTCGCGCCGGTCCCGGCCGCCCGAGGAGTGCTCTCCGAGCGGCCGGCCGTGTCCGCGTCACCCCCGTCCGAACAACCGGTGAGCGGAAGGAGCACGGTCACCGTGGCGGCGAGGGCCGCGGCGCGCAGGGCAGGGGAGGTCCTCATCGCTCCATCGTGCGGCGGCTGCCCAAGGGGTGCACGGGGCGCCGGTCCAAGCGGGTGGACGGCCGCGGGTCCCCGGGCCGTGTCCCGCCGTGTCCAGCCGTGCTCCTAGAGCTCGCCCTTGCGCGTCAGATGGTTGAAGGCGAGCCAGCCGGGCAGCACCGGCAGCCACAGCGTCAGGAGCCGGTACAGCAGCACCGCCGGCGCCGCGACCTCCTTGGGCAGGCCGACCGCGATCAGGCCGAGGGTCAGCGCACCCTCGACCGCGCCCATGCCGCCCGGGGTCGGCGCCGCCGAGCCCAGCGCGTTGCCGGCGAGGAAGACCACCGCGATGCTCGCGTAGCTGAGGTGTGGCGTGTCCGGACCGCTGAACGCCCGGACCGACGCGTCCAGACACATCACGAACACGCCGGTCAGCAGCAGCATCCCGCCGATGCCGGTGAACAGCTTCTGCGGCCGCTGCACGACGTCGAGCATGCGCGGTACGACCCCGGCGAACAGCGACCGGACCCGCGTCACGACGAACTTGCGCAGGAACGGGATCGCCGTGACCACGAGCACCAGCACGGCGACCGTCAGCAGCCCCGCGATCACGGTCCTGGACGGGGTGAGCGAGGACGGCGTCTTCTCCGTACCCGTCAGGTAGCCGAACGCCGCCAGCAGCAAGATGTGGCACCCCAGCCCGAACAGCTGCGAGGCGCCGACGCTCGCGACCGCCAGCCCCGGCCGCACACCGGCCCGCTGGAGGAACCGGGTGTTCAGCGCGACGCCGCCCACCGCGGCCGGGGCCACGATCTTCACGAACGAGCCGGCGACCTGCGCAAGCACCGTCTTGCCGAACGGCACCCGCTCGGGCACGAAGCCCAGCAGGCTCATCGCCGCCGCGATGTAACTCAGCGCCGAGAAGCCGAGCGCGGCAGCCACCCAGCCCCACTCCGCCTGCTCGACCACCGCGCCGAAGTCGGCCTCGGTGACCTGGGAGATGAGGAAGTACGCGGCGATGGCACCGGCGATGAAGCTGAACAGGGTGCGCGGCTTGATGCGCTCCAGACGGACCGGCTCGACCGGCGCCTGCGGCCGGATCAGCAGCACCTCCTGGCGGATCCGGGAGAGCAGATCCTCCTCGCGGACCCCGTCCAGGGCGTCGTCCATGGCCCGCTTCTCGGCCTGCTTCTCGGTGCGCTGCGACTTGCGGGCGGTCTTGCGCCCGGTCTCCTCGACAGGCTCCGCCTCCTGCGACCTGGCCCGCTTCGCCGCGTCCGACGCCTCCAGCACGGCCTCGCGCTCGCGCTGCGAACGCTCCCGGGCCAGCCGGCGCAGATGGGCGCGGGTGGAGCGGCTGAGCGCGATCGGCTGGAGCAGCGGCAGACAGTCCGCGACGGCGTCCGGCCCCAGCACCTCCAGCGCGGCCGCGACCGCCCGCTCGGGGCCCACCCGCAGGCCCGTGGTGGTGAGCAGCTGGGCGACGTCCATCCGCAGGACCAGATCACCGGCCGCGATCTCGCCGCCGCGCAGATCCGTGACGAACACCTTGCCGGAACGATCCACCAGGATGGCGTCACCGGTGAGCCTGCGGTGCGCGATCCGCCGCGACTGGAGCGCCCGCACCTGACGCCAGGCGCCGCGCACCAGCTCGTCGGTGATCTCGGAGTCCTCCAGCGCGTCCAGGGAGCGCCCGCCGATGTGCTCGTACACCAGCATCACGGCGTCGGGACCGAGCTCGGAGGTGGCGATCAGTTTGGGGGCGTTGGCACCGGCGGCGATCGCCGCGTACGCGAGGAGCGCCTCCTGCTCCAGGGCCTGGCGCAGCGACTGGATCGAACGCCGCTGGGTGATGCCGCGCAGGGTGAGCCTGCGCCACACCCGGTAGAAGAAGCCCTGCGCCTGCTGTTCGCGGTCGACGACCGTCACATCGAGCGGCGGCCCGTCCTCCAGGGAGACCACGTAGCGGCGCCCGCGGTCGCTGAGGTCGCCGCCCGAGTCGGGCGCGTCGTCGGCCCGCATCGCGGTGACCGGCCGGAAGCCGACGTGACGGAGACCGGCCATCAGGTGCTGGCCGGTCGGCCGGACGTTCGGCGAGCCGACCGCGTACAGCGTGCCGTACGCGACCGTCCAGCCGATCAGTACCGTGAGGATGATCGAGAGCGGGGTCGTGTACCCGCCCACCAGCATGGTGAAGGCGTCGAGCAGCAGCACCACCCACAGCACGACCCGCCACCGCGGCCGTCTCGCCATGCCGACCGCCGTCATGTAGGCGATCACCGGAGCGAGATAACCGTGTACGGGGTCGGTGAGCGCCTGACCGGGCTGCGGCTGGGTCAGGGCGTCCTGAATGGTGCCGGGTGCGGAGTTGGACACCCACAGATCCGTGGCGAGCGTCACCCCGTGCGCGAGCACGGCGGCCAGGACACCGTCCGCGATCCGCAGCCCGTCACGTTTGATCAGCCGCTCGATGGCGAAGGCCACCGGGACGAGCAGCACGGCGATGCTGGAGACGAGACCGGCGAGCTTGATGAGCAGATCGGGCGCCTGGCCGGTGCCCTTGTTGATGTCTTCCTCGAGGCCGGCCGTCGTGCCGTGGGCGAAGGCGGCGACGGCGAACAGCACGACGATCGCGAGGACCCCGATGAGGAGCCGCAGCAGATCGGAGGGGCGGTGCACCCGGGCGGGGAGCAGGGGTTCGTCACCCGAGACACGGTCGGACAGGGCCGCCTCGGAGGTCGAGAGGGTCGAGCCCGCCAGGTGCTCCGAGGGCGTCCGCGGGCCGGTGCCGGGCTCCTGTCCGCTCTCCTCGGGGCGCGGCTCGGCATCAGAGGCGTCGGCCGCCTTCGGTGGCTGCACGCCCTGCTCCTTCGTCGCCTCTGATTGGTCTTCGTCTTCTCGTATCACCGGTCACCGCCCGCATGATGGTGGCACGGCCTGCGGCCGGAGGGGGGCATCAGGGTGTGATGCGGCGCCGCGCGATGCGCAAGATACGCTCCGTCCCGCGCCCGCGCACGCTCCGTGCGCGCCCGGACACGGAACGGGCCGGACTGTCGGTGGCGTACGGCAGGATGGGCCGGATGAGCGAACACCCGACGAGCGACGCGTTGCCGGAGTACGCGGAGCG
This sequence comes from Streptomyces sp. NPDC091416, assembly GCF_044756845.1. Taxonomy (NCBI): domain Bacteria; kingdom Bacillati; phylum Actinomycetota; class Actinomycetes; order Kitasatosporales; family Streptomycetaceae; genus Streptomyces; species Streptomyces sp. NPDC091416. The sequence goes on along the minus strand of NZ_JBIVTU010000001.1, from coordinate 380,167 downwards.
CGTGCTCGACGTCGCTGAACTGATCCCGCCCGGCCGCGTCATGACCTACGGCGACATCGCGGAGTGGCTGGGGGAGGGCGGACCGCGTCAGGTCGGCCGCGTCCTGGCGCTGTACGGGGCCGCGGTGCCGTGGTGGCGGGTGGTGCGCGCCGACGGCGCGCTGCTGCCAGGCCACGAACTGCGTGCGCTGGATCACTACCGCGAGGAGAACACCCCGCTGCGCGAGGCCTCGCGGTCCGCGGAGGGGCATGTCCCGCGTCTGGACATGCGGCGCGCACGGTGGGACGGCGGTGCGGGCGCGGGCGGCGTGGGAGCGGCGGGCGACGGCGGGGGAGCTCACACCTGACAGCTTCGGCCATCCGGTGGCACATCCGGCGGAGCCGGGCCCGTACGACGTACAGGAAGCGTGCGGCCGGGACCTTGTCCGGTTCGCCGGTCCGTCGCGACGCGACGGCGTGGCGGCGTCGGCGTCGAGTCCGTCTGTGATGTCCGGTCCTTCTGTTCGGCGGGGCGGGGCGGTGTCCGGTCCTTCGTTCCGGCGGGGTGGCGGGGCGGTATCCGGTCCCTCGCTCCGGGGTGGCGGGGCGGCGGGCGGTCCTTCATTCCGGCGGTACGGGGCGGCGTCCGGTTCTGCCGGAACGGCAGAACGTGACGATCCACGCAGCCGTCCCGTCCCAATCGGCGCTCCCGCCGGAGTAGCGTCGTCAGTTCGCGGTACGCGCCGCGCCCTCACCTCCAGCACCCCCAGCACACCCACCAGGACCGGCGATCCCCACGTGAGTTCCTCCTCCACCACCCGGAACAGCCCGCACCGTCAGGCACGGCGGCGGGCCGCGGGCGCGTACCGGCTGGTGCGTACCCTGCCGGGCTCCGTGGACCCCCCTCTCCTTGACGCGGCGCAGCGGGCGGTGGTTGACCATGCCGGCGGCCCGCTGCTCGTCCTCGCGGGGCCCGGGACCGGCAAGACCACCACGCTCGTCGAAGCCGTCGCCGCCCGTGTCGCCCGGGGTGCGGACCCGGCCCGGATGCTGATCCTCACTTTCAGCCGCAAGGCCGCCGTCGAGCTGCGCGACCGGATGGCCGCCCGGCTCGGCGCCGTCCGGGGACCGCAGGCCACCACCTTCCACTCCTTCTGCTACGCCCTGGTGCGCGCCCATCAGGACGCCGATCTGTTCGCGGACCCGCTGCGGCTGCTCTCCGGACCGGAGCAGGACGTCACCGTCCGCGATCTGCTGGCCGGCCAGCTCGACCTGGAGAAGGAGGGCCACGACCACATCCGCTGGCCCGACGAACTGCGGGCCTGCCTGACCACGCGCGGCTTCGCCGACGAGGTGCGCGCCGTGCTCGCCCGCAGCCGTGAGCTGGGCCTCGGCCCGGACGCCCTCGCCGACTTCGCCCGGCGCACCGGCAGGCCCGACTGGGGCGCGGCCGCGGCCTTCCTCGCCGAGTACCTGGACGTGCTGGACGCCCAGGGGGTGCTGGACTACGCGGAGCTCGTCCACCGTGCCGTGCTGCTCGCGGAGCGTCCCGAGGTGGGGGGCCTGCTGGCCGGCAGCTACGACACGGTGTTCGTCGACGAGTACCAGGACACGGACCCGGCTCAGGTGCGGCTGCTGCACGCGCTGGCCGGGAACCGGGGGAGTGCCCCGGGCGGCGGCGGTGGCCGGAACCTGATCGCGTTCGGCGATCCGGACCAGTCGATCTACGCCTTCCGCGGCGCCGATGTGAACGGCATCCTCGACTTCCCGGACGTGTTCCGGCGCGCGGACGGTGACCCGGCCCCGGTCGGCGTCCTCACCACTTCGCGCCGCTCCGGCGAACAGCTGCTCGCCGCGACCCGTCTGCTCACCCGCCGCATGCCGCTCACCCGGCTGCCGTCGGCGAAGGTGCGCGCCCACCGGGAGCTCGGTGCGGTCCGCGAAGGCGGCGGCGTCGAGACGTACACCTACCCGACCGCGTCCACCGAGCTCGACAACATCGCGGACCTGCTGCGCCGGGCGCATCTGGAGGACGGCGTGCCGTGGCACGAGATGGCCGTCCTGGTCCGGGCCGGTGGCCGCACCATTCCCGCCGTGCGCCGGGCCCTGACCTCGGCGGGCGTGCCGTTGGAGGTCGACGGCGACGACCTGCCCCTGCGCCACGAACCGGCGGTGGCCCCGCTGCTGACGGCCCTGCGCACGGTGGCCACGGCGGCCCTGCGCCGGGGCACGGACGTGACGGTGGCTGCGGGCACGGACGCCACGGTGGACGCGGAGGTGGACGTGACGGTGGACGCGGACGCGGACGCGGACACGGAGACGGACGCGGAGACGGACGCGGAGACGGACGCGGAGACGGAGACGGACACGGACGCGGACACGGAGACGGACGCGGAGACGGACGCGGAGACGGAGACGGACGCGGACGCCGATACGGCAGTGGGCCCGGCCCCCTGGCTCGACACCGAGACGGCGCTCACCCTCCTCGCCTCACCCCTCGGCTCCATGGACGCAGCCGACCTGCGCCGCCTCGGCCGGGCCCTGCGCGACGAGGAGCGCGCCGCGGGCAACCGTGTGCCCGCGCCCTCCGGCGACCTCCTCGCCCGCGCGCTCGCCGAACCCGAACGGCTGGTGACGCACGACCCGGCGTACGCCCGTGGTGCCCAGCGCCTCGGCGCGCTGCTGCGCACGGCGCGTGAGCTCCTCGAAGCCGGCGGCACCGCCGAGGAGGCCCTGTGGGCGCTGTGGTCCGGCACCCCCTGGCCGGCCAGGCTGGAGCGCGCCGCGCTGCGCGGCGGCGCGGGCGGCCGTAACGCCGACCGCGACCTGGACGCCGTCTGCGCCCTCTTCGACACCGCGGCCCGTGCGGAGGAGCGCACCGGGGGCCGGGGCGCGCTCAACTTCCTGGAGGAGGTCGACGCCCAGGACATCGCCGCCGACACCCTTTCCCGGCGCTCCGTGCGGCCCGACGCCGTACGGCTGATGACCGCGCACCGGTCCAAGGGCCTGGAATGGCGCCTGGTCGTCGTCGCCGGAGTACAGGAGGGCCTCTGGCCCGACCTGCGGCGCCGCGGCTCGCTGCTCGAAGCGGACCGGATCGGCCGGGACGGCCTCGCCGAACCCCTCACGCCCGGCGCCCTGCTCGCCGAGGAACGCCGGCTCTTCTACGTGGCGGCGACCCGCGCCCGCGAACGGCTGATCGTCACCGCGGTCAAGGCGCCCGCCGACGACGGCGACCAGCCGTCCCGCTTCCTCACCGAGCTCGGGGTCGAACCCCGCGACGTCACCGGCCGCCCGCGCCGGCCCCTCGCCGTCGCCGCCCTCGTCGCCGAACTGCGCGCCACCACCGTCGACCCCGCCGCCTCCGACGCGCTGCGCGAAGAGGCCGCCCACCGCCTCGCCCGCCTCGCGGCCCTGAGTGACGACGAGGGGCAGCCGCTCGTACCGTCGGCCCACCCCTACCGCTGGTGGGGCCTGTACGAGCCGACCCGCTCGGCCGTCCCGCTGCGCGACCGGGACCAGCCCGTCGCCCTGTCCGGCAGCGCGCTCGACCAGCTCGCCAACACCTGCGCGCTCCAGTGGTTCCTGGGCCGCGAGGTGAAGGCCGACGCCCCGGCGACCGCGGCGCAGGGCTTCGGCAACGTCGTCCACGTCCTGGCCGACGAGGTGGCCTCCGGGCGGACGCCCGCCGATCTGGCCGTCCTCATGGAGCGGCTCGACTCGGTCTGGGACGGCCTGGTCTTCGACGCGCCCTGGAAGTCGCAGCAGGAGAAGCAGCAGGCCCGCGTCGCCCTCGAACGCTTCCTGCGCTGGCACGTCATGGACCGCACCGGCCGCACCCCGGCCGCCAGCGAGCACGACTTCGACGTGACGCTGGAGGCGGGGGAGTACGAGGTGCGCATCCGGGGTTCCATGGACCGTGTCGAACGCGATGCCGACGGCCGCGCCTACGTCGTCGACTTCAAGACCGGCAAGCAGTCCCCGACCAAGGACGAGGTGGCCCGCCACCCGCAGCTCGCCGTGTACCAGCTGGCGGTCCGGGCGGGCGCGGTCGACGAGGTCTTCGACGGCACGCGCCCCGAGTCCGGGGGCGCCGAACTCGTACAGCTGCGCCAGCCCGCTCCCAAGAAGGAGGGCGGCGACGCCGTCCCCAAGGTCCAGGCCCAGGAGCCGCCCGACTCCGACTGGGTCTCCGGTCTCCTGGCGACCGCCGCGGGCCGGGTCCTGGACGAACGGTTCACCCCGTCGACCGGACAGCACTGCACCCACTGCACCTTCAGGGCCTCGTGCAGTGCTCAGCCGGAGGGCCGGCACGTTCTGGAGTGAGCCGGACCCGCCGGCGCGGCCGTCAGCGCTTGCGGGCCATCACTCCGTACACACTGACGTCGGCGTCGGTGACATCGTTGATGCGCCGGTAGCGCGTCCGGTCCAGCTCGTCCAGACCCGCCACGAACTCCGGATCCGGGTCCTGGGACTCGGGCAGGTCGACGACCTGCTCGGGCCGCCAGCGGTGCACCGGGACGACGCCGGGTTCGAGCATCTCCAGCCCGTTGTCCGTCACGAAACGCTCGACCTGCGCGTGCGAGCGGCGGACCATCGCGAACCCGCGCTCCTTGAACGACTTCGTGATCCGGCCGACCTGGTCGGGGTTGAGGTCCGAGCTGACATTGCTCAGGACGAGGTAGCTGCCGGGAGCGAGGGCGTCGAGGAGCTGCTCGACGATCGGGTAGGCCGCCTCGTCCTCGATGAAGTGGAGGACGGCGGCGAGGACGAGAGCGACGGGCCGGTCGAGGTCGAGGGTGCGGCGGGCCGCTTCGAGGATCTTGGCGGGGTCGCGCAGATCCGCCTCGATGTAGTCGGTGCGGCCCTCGGGTCCGCTCGTGAGCAGGGCCTGCGCGTGGACGAGGACGACGGGGTCGTTGTCGGCGTACACCACGCGCGCGTCGGGGGCGATCGCCTGGGCGATCTGGTGCACGTTCTGCTGGGTCGGCAGCCCGGTTCCCACGTCCAGGAACTGCCGGATGCCGTCCTGTGCGGCAAGCGTGACGGCCCGCCGCATGAAGTCCCGGTTGTGCCGCACGGTGAGGTATCCGCGGGGATTCGCGGCCAGGGCCATGGCCGCGGCCTCGCGGTCGGCCGGGTAGTTGTCCTTGCCGCCGAGGAAGACGTCGTAGACGCGTGCCGGGTGCGCCTTCGTCGTGTCGATGCGCGCCCGGAGCTCGGCGGCGTCAGGGGCGGGTGCGTCGGCGCTCATATGACCGTCCTCGTAAGGCTGTTGATGCGACAAGCGGATAATTTAGACGGTGTTTCGCGGCTTGCGCGCCACCAGGACGGAGATCGTGACGTCCGGGGCGGTCGCCTCGGTGACGCTCAGGACGGGGATGGTGATGTCCCGGGTGGCGGCTTCGGTGATGCTCGGGACGGGGACGGGGACGGGGACGGGGACGGGGTCGTCCCGGTCCGTCGCCTCGGCGATGCTCACGTACTGCCCCGGTCCAGGGGGCAGGCGCCAGGGTCCAGGGTCCAGGGCGTCCAGCCGGTCCGCGCGCTCCGGTCCGCGCGCTCCGGCGCGGGCGCCTTCGCTCCGGCTGCGATGGCCGGAGGCAGCACTTCTCGGACTCTTCCGGACTTCGTGGGTTGTCGGTCCGGCCGGTTAGCCTCTGTGGAGTGTCCTCACGTATCACCGATCCCGAGCAGCTCAAGGAGCTTCTCGGGATCCCCTTCACCCCGGAGCAGACGGCGTGCATCATCGCGCCGCCCGCCCCGCAGGTGATCGTCGCCGGAGCCGGGTCGGGGAAGACCACGGTGATGGCGGCCCGCGTGGTGTGGCTGGTCGGCACCGGCCAGGTCGCCCCCGAGCAGGTCCTCGGGCTCACCTTCACCAACAAGGCGGCCGGCGAGCTCGCCGAGCGCGTCCGCAAGGCCCTGATCGCCGCCGGGGTCACCGACCCGGACGTCATCGACCCGGACAACCCCCCGGGCGAACCCGGCATCTCCACGTACCACGCCTTCGCCGGCCGGCTCCTCACCGAACACGGACTGCGGATAGGGCTCGAACCCACCACCCGCCTCCTCGCCGACGCCACCCGCTACCAGCTCGCCGCCCGTGTGCTGCGCGAGGCACCGGGCCCCTACCCGTCCCTGACCAGGTCGTTCCCCACCCTGGTCAGCGATCTGCTGGCGCTGGACGCGGAACTCGCCGAACATCTCGTACGTCCCGAGCAGCTCGCGGCGTACGACACCGGACTGCTCCGCACCCTGGAGACCGCCAAGCTCAGCAACGCGGAGCTGCGCAAGCTTCCCGAGACCGCCGAGGCACGCCGCGAACTGCTCTCCCTGACCCGCCGCTACCGGGAGGCCAAGCGCAGCCGCGACCTCCTCGACTTCGGCGACCAGATCGCGCTCTCCGCCCAGCTCGCACTCACCCGCCCCGAGGTCGGCGCGATCCTGCGCGAGGAGTACCGGGTCGTCCTGCTCGACGAGTACCAGGACACCTCCGTCGCCCAGCGCCTCCTGCTCTCCGCCCTCTTCGGCAGCGGCCCCGACGGCATCGCCTCCGGACACGCCGTCACCGCGGTCGGCGACCCCTGCCAGGCCATCTACGGCTGGCGCGGCGCCTCCGTCGCCAACCTCGACGACTTCCCGAGCCACTTCCCGCACGCCGACGGCACCCCCGCCGCCCGCTACTCCCTCAGCGAGAACCGCCGCAGCGGCGGCCGCCTCCTGCACCTCGCCAACGGGCTCGCCGCCCCCCTGCGCGCCATGCACGAGGGCGTCGAGGCGCTGCGCCCCGCCCCGGGCGCCGAGCGCGACGGCCTGGTCCGCTGCGCCCTGCTGCGCACCCACGCCGAGGAGCTCGACTGGCTCGCCGACTCCATCGCCCACCTCGTACGCACCGGCAAGGCCCCCGGCGAGATCGCCGTCCTGTGCCGTACCGCGGGCGACTTCCCCGAGATCCAGGCCGCGCTCGTCGCCCGGGACATCCCGGTCGAGGTCGTCGGCCTCTCCGGGCTGCTCCACCTCCCCGAGGTCGCCGACCTCGTGGCCGTCTGCGAGGTCCTCCAGGACCCGGGGGCCAACGCCTCCCTGGTCCGGCTCCTCACCGGCCCCCGCTGGCGGATCGGCCCCCGCGACCTGGCCCTGCTCGGCCGCCGCGCCCGCCTGCTCGTCCACCGCTCGGCCCACGCGGACGACGACGACTTCGACCCCGACCGCCGCCTCGCCGAGGCCGTCGAGGGCATCGACCCGGCCGAGGTGATCTCGCTGGCGGACGCCCTGGACACCTTCCTCGACTCCGGCGGCGAACAGGACGACCGGCTGCCGTTCTCCACCGAGGCCCGGATCCGCTTCGCCCGCCTCGCCACCGAGCTGCGCGACCTGCGCCGCTCGCTGGCCGACCCGCTGATGGACGTCCTGCACCGGGTCCTCGCCACCACCGGCCTGGAGGTCGAGCTCTCCGCCTCCCCGCAGGCCCTGGCGGCCCGCCGCCGCGAGACCCTCGCCAACTTCCTCGACGTCGCCGCCCGGTTCGCCGCCGTCGACGGGGAGGCCACGCTCCTCGCCTTCCTCGGCTTCCTGCGTACCGCCGTGCAGTACGAGAAGGGCCTCGACAACGCGCTGCCCGGCGGCGAGAACACCGTCAAGGTCCTCACCGCCCACAAGTCCAAGGGCCTGGAGTGGGACGTCGTCGCCGTGCCCGGCCTGGTCACCGGACAGTTCCCCGGCGACCGGTCCCGGGACGCCTGGACCTCCCAGCCCCAGGTCCTCCCGCACGCCCTGCGCGGCGACACGGCCACGCTGCCGGTCCTCCACTCCTTCGACGCCAAGGGGCTCAAGGACTTCAAGGCGGAGATGAAGGAGCACCAGCACACCGAGGAGCTCCGCCTCGGCTACGTCACCTTCACCCGGCCCCGCACCCTGCTGCTCGGCTCCGGCCACTGGTGGGGCCCGAGCCAGAAGAAGCCGCGTGGCCCCTCGGCGTTCCTGGAGGCGCTGTACGAGCACTGCGCTGCCGGTCACGGCGAGATCGAGGCGTGGGCGGACGAGCCCGCCGAGGACGAGGAGAACCCGGCCCTCGGCGAGGCCACGGCCGACCACGCCTGGCCGCTCCCCCTGGACACCGCCGCCCTGACCCGCCGCCGGGCCGCCGCGGACACGGTGATGGCCCACCTGGAGGCGCTGGCCACGGCGGGGGACGGGGCGTTCGCGGCGAACGGGAGCCGGGCCGACGGCGACAGCTTCCCGGGCGGCCGGCCGATCTCGGGCGACCTGCCGTCCCTGGGCGACGCGATCTCGCCGGGTGACTCGCTGTTCGCGGACGATGAGCTCTTCCCCGAGGACGACCCGTTCCTGGACGAGGCGCCCTTCCCCGACGGCGACCTCGCGGCGCCCCCCGCCCCGCACGCCCCCGCCCGGCACGCCGCCTCCCCGCACGCCCCCGCCCCGCACGTCCCCGCCGCCCGAGCCCCCGAGCGCGTCCCCGCCCGTCTGACCCCCGAGGAGTCCCGCACCCTCGCCTCCTGGGACCGTGACCTCGACGCCCTCGCCGGGGAGCTGCGCCGCGCCCGCGCCACGGTGCGCGACGTCCTCGTGCCCGCCTCGCTCTCCGCCACCCAGCTGCTGCGCCTCGCCGACGATCCCGACGGCTTCGCCCAGGAGCTGGCCCGCCCCATGCCCCGCCCCCCGCAGCCCGCCGCCCGCCGGGGCACCCGTTTCCACGCCTGGGTGGAGTCCCGCTTCGAGGAGCTGCCGCTGCCCATGCTCGGCCCCGACGAGCTGCCCGGAGGCGACGAGAGCGACGCCGACATCGCCGACGAGCGCGATCTAGCCGAGCTCAAGGAGGCCTTCGAGCGCACCCCGTACGCCCGCCGCACCCCCTACCGCGTCGAGACGCCGTTCCAGATCACCCTGGCCGGCCGGGTGATCCGGGGCCGCATCGACGCGGTGTACCGCACGGGGAACACGTACGAGATCGTCGACTGGAAGACCAGCCGCACCAACACCGCCGACCCCCTCCAGCTCGCCGTCTACCGCCTCGCCTGGGCCGAACTGCACGGGCTGCCGCTCACCGACGTGACGGCCACCTTCCTCTTCGTACGCAGCGGCGAGAGCGTCCGTCCCGCCCGCCTCCCGGGCCGCCCGGAGCTGGAGCGGATCCTCCTGGACGAGCCACCTCCCACGGACGGATAAGCTGAAGGTCATGAGCGACACCCCGGACAGCGCCGTCCGTACGTACACCGAGCAGCACCGCGCGGCCTTCCTCGACGACCTCGCGGAGTGGCTGCGCATCCCGTCCGTATCCGCGCAGCCGGAACACGACGGAGACGTACGGCGCAGTGCCGCGTGGCTGTCCGCCAAGCTGAAGGAGACCGGCTTCCCGGTCACCGAGATCTGGGAGACGGACGGTGCGCCCGCCGTCTTCGCCGAGTGGCCCTCGGACGACCCCGACGCACCCACGGTCCTCGTCTACGGACATCACGACGTGCAGCCCGCCGCCCGCGAGGACGGCTGGGACACCGACCCGTTCGAGCCCGTGATCCGTGACGGCCGGATGTACGGGCGCGGCGCGGCCGACGACAAGGGGCAGGTGTTCTTCCACACCCTCGGCGTGCGGGCCCACCTCGCCACCACCGGCCGCACCACCCCCGCCGTCCACCTCAAGCTCCTCGTCGAGGGCGAGGAGGAGTCCGGCTCGCCGCACTTCCGCGCCCTCGTGGAGCAGCGGGCCGACCGCCTCACGGCGGACGCCGTGATCGTCTCCGACACCGGCATGTGGGACGAGAGGACCCCGACCGTCTGCACCGGCATGCGCGGCCTCGCCGAATGCGAGATCGAACTGCACGGACCTGACCAGGACATCCACTCCGGATCGTTCGGCGGCGCCGTCCCGAACCCGGCGACGGAGATCGCCCGCCTCGTCGCGGCGCTCCACGACGCCGACGGCCGGGTCGCCGTTCCCGGCTTCTACGACGGCGTGGCCGAGCTCACCGACACCGAGCGCGCACTCTTCGCCGCACTGCCCTTCGACGAGGCCACCTGGCTGCGTACCGCCAAGTCGCAGGCGGCGTCCGGTGAGGCCGGCTACTCCACGCTGGAACGCATCTGGGCCCGCCCCACCGCCGAGGTCAACGGCATCGGCGGCGGCTACCAGGGCGCGGGAAGCAAGACGATCATCCCGACCTCCGCTGTGGCGAAGATCAGCTTCCGCCTGGTCGCCGGCCAGGACCCGGACCACATCAGGAAGGCTGTCCAGGCCTGGGCCGAGGACCGCATCCCGGCCGGCGTCCGCCACCGGATCACCTTCCTTCCGGCCACCCGCCCCTGTCTCACGCCCCTGGACCACCCCGCGCTGCAGGCCGTGGCCCGCGCGATGGGACGGGCCTTCGGCCAGAAGATCCTCTTCACCCGCGAAGGAGGCTCGGGACCCGCCGCCGACCTGCAGGACGTGCTCGGCGCACCCGTCCTCTTCCTGGGCATCTCCGTACCGTCCGACGGCTGGCACGCCCCCAACGAGAAGGTCGAACTCGACCTGCTGTTCAAGGGTGTGGAGACCACCGCCCACCTCTGGGGCGAACTGGCAGCCGCACTCCGCTGAATCCTCTGAACACCCGATCCATCCCGGGGGAGTAGGAAGCACCTGTGAGCACCTTCGACAACGCCACCACGGACCGGCCCATCGGTCTGACCGCGCCGAGCGGCATCGACCGCGCGGCGCACCACCGCCTCGACGAGGCCTGGCTGGCCGCCGCGTGGAGCCACCCGACGACCCGGGTCTTCGTCGTCTCCGGCGGGCAGGTGCTGATCGACGACACCGCCGACGGCACCGAACTCGTGATGACCCCCGCCTTCGAGGCCCCGGTCACCGAGACCCACCGCTACTTCCTCGGCACCGATGACGACGGGGTCAGCTACTTCGCCCTCCAGAAGGACACGCTGCCGGGCCGCATGGACCAGTCGGCGCGCCCGGCGGGCCTGCGCGAGGCGGGCCTGCTCCTCGGTGCCCGCGACGCCGGGCTGATGGTGCACGCGGTGGCGCTGGAGAACTGGCAGCGGCTGCACCGCTTCTGCTCGCGCTGCGGCGAACGCACGGTCATCGCGGCGGCCGGCCACATCCGCCGTTGCCAGGCCTGCGGCGCCGAGCACTACCCGCGTACCGACCCCGCGGTCATCATGCTCGTCACCGACGACCAGGACCGCGCACTGCTGGGCCGCCAGGTCCACTGGCCCGAGGGCCGGTTCTCCACCCTGGCCGGATTCGTCGAGCCGGGCGAGTCCATCGAGCAGTCCGTGGCCCGTGAGGTGTTCGAGGAAGCGGGCATCACCGTCGGCGAAGTCGAGTACATCGCCAGCCAGCCCTGGCCCTTCCCCTCCAGCCTGATGCTCGGCTTCATGGCCCGGGCCACGACGTACGACATCAACGTCGACGGCGAGGAGATCGAGGAGGCCCGCTGGTTCTCCCGCGAGGAACTGACGGCCGCCTTCGAGTCGGGCGAGATCCTGCCGCCGTTCGGCATCTCGATCGCCGCCCGCCTGATCGAGATCTGGTACGGCAAGCCGCTCCCGAAGCCGGTCCGCGCGAGCTGACCCGGACCCGGCGGCCCCGCCGGGTCAGCCGAGCAGCGCGGCCGTGAACGTCTCGCGGTGGGCGGCCAGCCAGTCCCGCATACGGTCCCAGCGCTGCCAGCCGCCACGCTCGGCCAGCATGCGGAGGTAGCCGGGATCTCCACCGGCCACGCGACGGGCGACGAACGCCCGGCAGACCTCCGTGGCCTGTTCGACCGTGCCGGGCAGGGCGGCGCGGTCCTCCGGAGAGAGGCCGTAGCCGTCGGCGAGGATCCGCAGCCGTGCGGGCGCGTCCAGCCCGGGGGGATACAGGGAAGCCGCGGATTCCGGATCAAGCATGGGTACCCAGTAGCGGGCGGTCATGGCGACGTCCCAGAGCGGACGGCCGGGAGCCGCCAGGTCGAAGTCGATCAGGGCGGCGGCACGGCCGTCGCGGAAGACGACGTTGTCCGGGCTCACGTCGTTGTGGCACACCACCGTTCCGCCCTCCGGGTCGGCGAGGTCCGGGGGCCACTCGACGTCCGTGTCGACCGCGATGCCCGCCGCGGTCTCGTGCAGGCGGCGCAGGAGGACCCCCACCGACTCCAGTGCGGGTGCCGTCATCGCCCAGGCCGGAAACGGCGGCAGAGCCACGTCACCGGGAACGAACGTCAGCCGTTCACGGCCGTCGGCGGTGAGGCCCACGGGCGTGGGCGCCGCGTCGAAGCCGGACTCCTTCAGCGCGAGGAGATGGGCATGGAGGGCGTGTACGTGGTGCGGCGCCGGCCGTTCCACCCACGTACCCCGGCGGACGACCGCCCCCGCGTTCACCGTGCCTCCGGCCAGCGCCTCGCCGGCCGCCTCGTCCTCGGTCGTCATACCGATCACGCTATCGCCGGGCCGGTCCCGCGCGGGCGGACATACGAAGAGCCATTGATCCGGCGCCGGTCACGCGGGGGCGGGCATGCGAGGCCTTTCCGACCGGGCGCCGGTTGTGCGGGGGCGGGCATGCGAGGCCTTTCCGACCGGGCGCCGGTTGTGCGCGGGCGGGCATGCGAGGCCTTTCCGACCGGGCGCCGGTTGTGCGCGGGCGGTCGTGCGAGGCCTCCCCGATCCGGCGCCCGCCGTGCGAGGACGGTCGTGCGAGGCCTTCGATCCGGCGCTCGTCGTGTGCGGTCGGGCATGCCCGGTCATGCGTGGCCGGGCATGCCGGTTGCACTGGGGAGGGCATGCCGGTCATGCGCGGTCGGGCATGCAGGTTGCGCGGCGGCGGACATGCGAAGACCCCCGAACCGGCGCCGGGCCGGTCGGGGGTCGTGTGCGGCAGGGGTTCAGACGCCCAGCGCCTGCTTCACCTGCGCGAGGCTCGGGTTCGTCAGGGTCGAGCCGTCGGGGAAGAGCACGGTCGGGACCGTCTGGTTTCCGCCATTCGCCTTCTCGACGAAGGCCGCCGACTCCGGGTCCTGCTCGATGTTGATCTCGGTGTACGCGATGCCCTCGCGGTCCATCTGGCCCTTGAGCCGACGGCAGTAGCCGCACCACGTGGTGCTGTACATCGTCACAGTGCCCGGCATGTCTTCGCGCTCCTCTGTCTCATCGGTCGCGGCAGTCCCGCCACATCCCGCCCCTCGCGTCTACGTCTCGTCCGTCACACGTGAATCGGGGGACATGCGTTGCCGCACGGAAGGAGAACGCACGTGACCTGGCCACCATTCCCGGGCCTGCCCCCGATTAGTACGACGGACGGGGCGGCCCTGTGGACAACTTCCGCGGCCGCCCCTTCCGACCTGGCAGCATGGCGGGGTGACATCAGCAACGCACTCCACCCTCTTCCCCCAGGTCCCCGACACCGCCGACGCCGTCCTCGACGGGCTCGACCCCGAGCAGCGCGAGGTCGCCGAGGCCCTGCAGGGCCCGGTATGCGTGCTGGCCGGAGCCGGTACGGGCAAGACGCGGGCCATCACGCACCGCATCGCGTACGGGGTGCGCGCGGGGATACTCCAGCCGACGAGTGTGCTGGCCGTCACGTTCACCAACCGTGCCGCCGGTGAGATGCGCGGGCGCCTGCGCCAGCTCGGCGCGGGCGGGGTGCAGGCCCGGACCTTCCACTCCGCGGCGCTGCGCCAGCTCCAGTACTTCTGGCCGAAAGCAGTCGGTGGCGATCTGCCCCGGCTGGTGGAGCGCAAGGTCCAGCTGGTCGCCGAGGCGGCGGCCCGCTGCCGCATCCGGCTCGACCGCAATGAGCTGCGCGATGTCACGAGCGAGATCGAGTGGGCCAAGGTCACCCAGACCGTCCCCGGCGACTACCCGGCCGTGGTCGCCAAGTCCCAGCGCGACGCCCCGCGCGATCCTGCCGAGATCTCGCAGGTCTACGCGATGTACGAACAGCTGAAGCGCGACCGCACGGTGATCGACTTCGAGGACGTGCTGCTCCTCACCGTCGGCATCCTCCAGGACCGGCACGACATCGCCGACCATGTGCGCCGTCAGTACCAGCACTTCGTCGTCGACGAGTACCAGGACGTGAGCCCGCTCCAGCAGCGGCTCCTCGACCTCTGGCTCGGCGACCGGGACAACCTCTGTGTCGTCGGCGACGCCAGCCAGACGATCTACTCCTTCACCGGAGCCACCCCCGACCACCTGCTCAACTTCCGTACCCGCCACCCCCGGGCCACCGTGGTCAAACTCGTCCGCGACTACCGCTCCACACCCCAGGTCGTCCATCTGGCCAACGGTCTGCTCTCGCAGGCCCGGGGCCGGGCGGCCGAGCACCGGCTCGAACTGGTCTCGCAGCGCGAGACCGGCCCCGAACCCGCCTACCTGGAGTACGCGGACGAGCCCGCCGAGGCCGAGGGCACCGCCCGCCGTATCCGGGATCTGATCGCCGCCGGAGTCCCGGCCGGTGAGATCGCCGTGCTCTACCGGGTCAACTCCCAGTCCGAGGTCTACGAGCAGGCCCTCGCGGACGCAGGCGTGCCGTACCAGCTCAGGGGCGCGGAGCGGTTCTTCGACCGCCCGGAGGTACGGGAGGCGGGCGTCGCCCTGCGCGGGGCGGCCCGGGCAGGGGGCAACGACTCCCTGCTCGACGATGCGGAGGGACTGCCCTCCGAGGTGCGGGCGGTGCTTTCCACCAAGGGGTGGAGCAGCGAACCGCCCACCGGCTCGGGAGCGGTGCGCGACCGCTGGGAATCGCTGGCCGCCCTCGTCCGGCTGGCCGAGGACTTCGAACAGGCCAGGCCGGGGGCGACACTGTCCGACCTGGTCGCCGAACTGGACGAGCGGGCGGCCGCCCAGCACGCCCCCACCGTCCAGGGGGTCACGCTGGCCTCGCTGCACTCGGCGAAGGGACTGGAGTGGGACGCCGTGTTCCTGGTCGGGCTGACCGAGGGCATGATGCCGATCACCTACGCGAAGACGGACGAGCAGATCGAGGAGGAGCGCCGGCTGCTCTACGTCGGTGTCACCCGGGCCCGTTTCCATCTCTCGCTGTCGTGGTCGCTGGCCCGCTCACCCGGTGGCCGGGCCGGCCGCAGGCCGAGCCGGTTCCTGAACGGGCTGCGCCCCGGCTCGGCGGCGCCCGGCGGCCGGGTGACGGCAGGCGGCAGCGGCGGGATCGAGCGCCCGGCCGCGGCCCGGCGCAAGCGGCGCGGACCCGCACTGTGCAGGGTCTGCGGCAAGACGCTGACGGATGCCGGTGAGATGAAGCTGATGCGCTGCGACGACTGCCCGTCCGACATGGACGAGGCGCTCTACGAACGGCTGCGCGACTGGCGCGCGGGGCGGGCACAGGACATCGGCCAGCCCGCGTACTGCGTGTTCACCGACAAGACGCTGATGGCCATCGCCGAGGCGGTGCCCGGCACCGAGGGCGAACTGGCCGGGATCTCCGGGGTCGGCGCGCGGAAGCTGGGCCGGTTCGGAGCCGCCGTCCTGGATATCTGCGCAGGTGGGGACGGGGTTGAGGAGTCCGCGACGGTCGACGAGGAGATGTGAGAAAAACTCGTCGAAAAAATAGTTTGCGCCCGCCCCAGTCATCACCATAGGTTCTTAACCACGGGAACAGCGACTTCTCTGAAGCCCTGACCCTGTGCTGTACTTATCCGAATACGTAGGACCGGCCCTGCCGGTCCCCAGAGACGCCGAGAGGAGGCGATTGAAGTGATCAGCATCATCGAGACCAACAAAATGACCGATCTCTCGGTCGTCTCCGCCTGCTCGCTCGGCCTCGCCTGCTCTTCGGATTCCTCGCTTCGTGGCACCGGTATGTCCGGCATTTCCGCCGTCAGCCCGCTGCCTCTGGCCGGCCTTCCTGTGCGGGAGCGCAATGAGCGACCGGCTCTGGCACCGGCAGCAGCAGTAGCGAAGGGACAGGCCCAGGCCTATGCCTTTGCGGCCGTCGGTGCGGGAGCGGAAGCCGGAGCCAAGAAGACGACGCACCACCACACGATGTGGGCCTTCCGTGGGCCTGAACCCTGGAGTGATCCAGTCTGATCGACGATCGGACCGGCGCCTTCAGGGCCGCGGAACCCCACTCGGGATCCGCGGCCCTTTTGTTTTGTCCGAACGGACGAGACGGCACGAAGGAGCCTCGGGACAAGCAAGACCTGGTACCAGCCGCCCCCCGGCCAACAGGCCGGAAACGACCAGACGAGGACACCACCACCGTGCAACTCGAAGCGCACGCCCCGTCCGTACCGCCTTCCGAAACGATCCCCCCGCCCGGCCTCACGGAGGACTCCACCTTGATCCCCCTCACCGCGCTCACGGCGCTCGACGACGCCATCGAGAACCTCGGCGTACCCGTCCCCTGCCGCTCCTACGACCCCGAGGTCTTCTTCGCCGAGTCGCCGGCCGACGTCGAGTACGCCAAGTCCCTCTGCCGCACCTGTCCGCTCGTCGAGGCCTGCCTCGCCGGTGCCAAGGAGCGCCGCGAGCCGTGGGGTGTCTGGGGTGGCGAGCTCTTCATCCAGGGCGTCGTCGTCGCTCGCAAGCGGCCGCGTGGCCGTCCCCGCAAGAACCCGGTCGCGGCGTGACCGCCGACCTGGGGGTCACGGCCCCCAAGCCCATGAAACGCATCGGAACCATCGACCGTCCCCTGACCCACGACCCCCGAAACCAGGCACCAATGACCATCCCCACGAGGGAGCCCGTCGGCTCCGCGACACCGAACGTCACCATCATCGGCGCGAACGACTCGCGTCAGAACAGGACCCGCGAGATGCAACTCATCCCAGAAGCCCTGGCTCGTGCGCATATGCACGACCGCCTGCGGGAATCCGCCGTGGAGCGTCAGGCCGTGCGCCTGATCACCGCGCGGCGGATGCAGCGCCGGGCCGAGCGCGCCTCGATGCGCGCCCGCCGCGCGCTGGCCATGGCGGTCATGCACTGAACCCAGCAGTACCGCACGCCGGCAGTTTCCGCCGGGGGCAGCCGCTCTCTGCCCCCGGCGAGCAGGACCCCATATCCGTACCTCTGTCGCGGGGCCGGTCCACTCGGACCGGCCCCGCGGCCGTGTCCTGGCCGGTGCCGAGCCGGTCTCACGGTGCCGAGCCGGTCGAGCCCGTGCCGCCGATGCCACTGGCGCCGCGCCGGATTCCCGCGCGCGAGATATCGTCACGAGGTGGACGAGGAGACGCATCGCTCCGGACCCGGCGGCACCGCGGACGTCGTGTGCGCCCTGTGCGGAGCCCGCGCCGGGAGCGAGAACGCACCGCCGACCTGGCTCTGTTCCGTGGAGAACGGCAGCCGCCGCTACTTCTGCGACGACTGCGCCCGTACCCACATCCGGGCCATCGAGGGCCGCCTCGACTCCGCCTGGTGGTGACGCCGATGGAGCCCCGCCCGGCCGGCTGGGCAGCGGCTACGTGATGTCCGCGGGAGCCGTGGCTTCGTCCATCGCCTCGTCCTCGGCCACGGCTTCACACCTCGTCGGCCCGCCCGCGGAGGATGTCTCCCCGGCCGGCGAGACCTCCTCCTCCACCGGCAGGAACCCCGGGAGCCAGGACTCCAGTTCCTCCCGCAGCCGGACCTTGGCGCCGAGCTGGCACAGCACCCCGATCGTGCTCAGAGTCACCCGGTGTATCAGCAGGTAGGCGGGCGGCAGGTTCAGCTGCTTGCCCAGCTGATGAGCGGGCGAACGCGGGTCCGCTATCCGCGCGGCCTGGCTGCGCATCCAGGAGCGGCTGAAGGTGAACTCGTCGACCTCGGCCGGTTCGATGATCGGAAGGAGGTAGTCGAGGACGGCGTCCGGCGCGAGGTCGATCGAGTCCTTGACGAACCCTTCCGCACGCAGCAGTTCGTACACGGAGTCCGCATCTCCCTGGAGCGTCAGCCGCAAGGAGTCCCCGATGGTCTGAGGCAGCCCACCCGGCAGCCGGTCCACCGTGCCGAAGTCCAGTACCCCCAGGCGCCACCGATCCGTTCCGGCATCCACGGCACCGTCCTCCTGACCGGCCTGGCCATCCGCTGCCGAGGCGGGGTCCACGGGCAGCAGCCGGAAGTTGCCGGGGTGCGGGTCCGCGTGCAGCAGCCCGGTGCGTGCGGGTCCGGAGAAGAGGAACCGGGCCAGCAGCTGCCCGGCCCGGTCCCGTTGCTCGGGGGTTCCGTCGGCGATCACATCGGCCAGCGGCACGCCGTCGATCCATTCGGTGACCAGTACCTGATCGGCCTGATGGACCACCCCGGGCACCACCACGTCGGGGTCGTCCGCGAACTCCTCGGCGTGCTGGCGCTGCGACCGCGCCTCCTGTGCGTAGTCCAGTTCCTCCGACACCCGGTCCCGCAGCTCCGTGATGAGCGGCTTGATGTCCATGCCGGGAACCAGCGGGCCGAGCAGCCGGGCGAACCGGCTGAGTTGAGTGAGGTCGGAGAGCAGGGCCTCGCCCGCGCCCGGGTACTGCACCTTCACGGCGACGGCCCGGCCGTCGTGCCACACCGCCCGGTGCACCTGCCCGATCGAGGCGGCTGCCGACGGCTTGTCCTCGAACTTCAGGAACAGCTCCCGCCAGTCCTCGCCGAGCCGCTCCGCCAGCACGGCGTGGACGGTGGCGCTCGGCAGGGGAGGAGCGGCCTCCTGGAGTTTCGTCAGGGCCGCACGGTAGGGGCCTGCGACCTCTTCGGGGAGAGCGGACTCGAAGACGGACAGGGCCTGCCCGAGCTTCATGGCCCCGCCCTTCAGTTCACCCAGCACCTTGAAGAGCTGATCGGCGGTGCGCTGCTGTACTTCTCGGGCCACCAGTTCCGCGGACTTTCCGCCGATGCGCTTTCCCAGCCCCCACGTGGCACGGCCGGCGAACCCCAACGGCAGCGCGGCCAGCTTGGCGGTTCGGGTGACCGCCTTCCGGGGAAGATCAGACATATGCCCCTCCAAATCCCAGACTGCCGCGCTGCGTGCGGCGGTTACCCGGCCATTGTGTCGTGCGCCGTGCCGGCCCCGGAGGCGCGCACCCCCTCAGTGTGCCCACCCGCTCCGCAGGAACAGCCGACGTGTGCCCCGATCTGCTCCGACCGCCAGTCCAACAGCGGCAATGCCGCCTCCCAGCGGGCCCCGGTGCTGCCCGGCAGCTCGCCGTCGAGGAAGGCCAGCGCATGGGACGCCGCAAGTCCCGCCACCGCTGTCGCCAGGCCCAGATCGCAGGCCTGGACGGCGGTACGCCGCCCGGACTGCCACTGAGCCAGCATCCGCGGCCACTGCTGATCATGGTCGCGCCGGTTCAGATCGAGGCAACCCGCACAGGCCGTGCCGCCCGGCAGTACCAGCGGTCCGACGAATCCGGTGGCCTCGATGACCCCGGCATAGAGATGCGGTGTGCCCGAGGCGATCCACGGCTCGGCGGTGCGCGGATCGGGAACATAACCGGTCAGGCCGTCGCGAGGGGCGACGACGATCAGGGACAGCCCCGGCTCCCCGCCGGCGCGTCCGGCCGCCGGCTGCACGCTCCGGGGCGCGGGACCGGGGAAGGAGCGGCGGACCAGCTGCCGCGCCGCCGAGTCCCGGCGCTCGCCGACCGCCGAGGCCGGCAGCCCCCCGGGGGACACATCGGCCGACTCGGCACATCCGCCGTCCAGGACCTCGACCCGGCCCACCCCCGACCCCGCGAGCACGGCCGCGATCGCCGCCCCGACCCGGCCTGCGCCCCGCACCTGGACACGCATGGAGCGGCGTGCCGCCAGCCGCCGCAGCCCTCCCCCTGGTTCGGGATGGACGACGGAGAGTGACGCCAGGTCGGGCCGGTGACGCTCCAGCACGTCCACCCGGTTCCGTAGCGCGTCGGCTTCCGGGCCGCCCGCCCGGACGTCGTCGACGAGTCCCGCGTCCATCAACCGCGCCACGAGTGTGTCCACTTGATGGTCATTCAGGTCAAGCGCCCTGGCCTCTGCGCGCAGCAGGGACATCCCGCGCGTTCCGTCCAGCAGTTCCAGGAAACAGCCCGTCGCGATATCCATCGGTCCGACCTTGACCGCATGTGCGGGCGTCACACCGAATTGCACGGTGCCGGTGCCGCGCCATGCGCGGCGCAGTGCGGGCTTCAACATCGGATGCACGGCTTCCCCCGGTCTGTGTGGCGTTGTGAGATCCATTGCCAGAATGAGGCGCGCCGCGGAACCGTGCGAAAAGTTATCCACAGGCGGGGGTATTAGTCGTTCAAATGGTGCAAGCCTTGAGGTGGATCATGTGTGAACCGACCCGGAGGCGGGACTTCCCCCACTGACAGCGGGTAACGTCGTGGCGTGCCCGCCGACCCGTCACCCGGCTTCGCCGGGGAGACTTCCGCGCGCGGCGCCGGAACCCACCGGCGCAGTGCGGCCGACCATCCGCCCCGTGCCTCGGCGACGAGCGCGGTCGAGGTTCGCAGGAGCAACCGTCGCAGCAGAACGGTCTCCGCGTACCGCGAGGGCGACCGGACCATCGTGCTGATTCCCGCCCGGATGTCCGACGCCGAGGAGCGGCGCTGGGTGAGTGTGATGCTCGACAAGCTCGCCGCCCAGGAGAACAAACGGATCCTCGGCGACAGCGAGCTCGCGGAGCGGGCGGAGCGTCTGTCCGCCCAGTATTTCGAGGGCAGAGCGCGGCCTCTCTCGGTCCGGTGGGTGACCAACCAGAACACCCGTTGGGGGTCGTGCACCCCGGCCGAGGGCAGCATCCGGCTCTCGCACCGTCTGCAGGGCATGCCGGAGTACGTCGTCGACTACGTGCTCGTCCACGAGTTGGCCCATCTCCTGGTACCCGGCCACGGGCCGCGGTTCTGGAGACTTCTCGACGCCTACCCCCGTACGGAGCGGGCGCGGGGCTATCTCGAAGGGGTGGTGGCCGCCGACCGGTTGCCGCACCTGCCTGCCGCGCGCGGTGAGTGACGCCCGGTGCGACGGGGGTGCAACCGGTGAGTTGTATGTCCGCCGCGCGCGGTGAGTGACACCCTGCCGCACGCGGTGAGTGGCGTTCGCGATTTTGTACCGGGTCTGTACCGGCTTGGTCCGATGCCCGAGTTTGCGGTTAGCCTGACGCGACGCATTCACCTTCCGGATGGGGGACGGTCGTTACGCATGGCCAGGGAATTCCAACGCGGCCACAAGGCCAAGATCAGCGATCTCACGCCGGGGACGGACCTGTACGTAGGTGTGCAGATCGCCGGCCCGGGACTGACCTTTGACATCAGCTGCTTCGGCCTCGATGCCAATGAGCAGCTCTCCGACGACCGTTATTTCATCTTCTTCAATCAGCCGAAATCGCCCGAGGAGTCCATTCAGCTCCTCGGTGCGCAGGCCGGTGACACGGAGTCGTTCCGCGTCACTCTGGACCGCATTCCGGCGAACATCCACAAGCTGTCCTTCACCGCGACGCTGGACGGTGCCGGACAGATGTCGCAGGTCGGTCCCGGGTACATCCGGATCGTCGCGGGTGGCGAGGAAGTCGTCAGGTACGCCTTCACGGGCTCGGAGTTCACCACCGAGCGCGCGGTGATGCTGGGTGACTTCTACCTCAAGGACGTCTGGCGGTTCGCCGCCGTCGGCCAGGGCTTCGACGGCGGGCTCGACGCGCTGCTCAGGAACTTCGGCGGCGAGGTCGCCGAGGAGGCCCCCGCCGCCCCCCAGCCGCAGTCCGCAGCCCCGTCGTTCGCCCCGCCCGCACAGGCGTCGGCCCCCGCGCCGTCCTTCGGCGCCCCGGCCGCACCGCAGGCCCCGCAGCCCGCGCCGTCCTTCGGCGCCCCGGCGGCTCAGGCGCCTGCTCCCACGCCGCAGCAGCAGATGCACGCCGCGCCGACCATAGCGGCGCCGCTGGCTCCGCAGGGCGGCAGCGTGCCGCCGCCCGCGCCCGCTCCCTATGGCCAGCCGGGGCAGCCGCCCGCGCCCGCTCCGTACGGGCAGCCGGGGCAGCCGCCCCAGCAGCCGCAGTTCGGGCAGGTCCCGGCGCAGGCGCCCGCGCCGTTCGGACAGCAGGCCCCCGCGCCGTACGGGCAGCCCGCTCCGGCCCCGTACGGGCAGCAGGCGCCGGGCATGCCGCCGGGCGCTCCGCAGGGTGTGCCCCAGGGGGTTCCGCAGGCCGGGGCCGGTCTTCAGGCCGCGCTCCAGCCGTACAAGGAGACCGCCACCGGTCAGCGCTGGACCTCGCAGAACCAGCAGCTGATGCGCGTCGACCTCACCATGGGTGGAAGCGGAGTGCTGGCCCGGCAGGGCAGCATGGTGATGTACCAGGGCAAGGTCGACTTCGGCTACAAGGGCGCAGGCTTCGCGGGCCGGATGGTCGGCAATGCCACCGGTCAGGAAATGCAGCTGATGCGCTGTACCGGCCGGGGGCAGGTCTTCCTCGCCGAGGACGGCTCCCATCTGCACGCCATCGAGCTCCAGGGCGACGGCATCTGCGTCTCGGCGGAGAGCGTCCTCGCCTTCGACGAGACGCTGCAGTACGAGGTCCGCAGGATCGAGGGCCACGGCATTCCCGGTGGCGCCCTGTTCACCATGCAGTTCCAGGGCGCGGGCACCGTCGTCGTCAAGACCCACGGTGTCCCCGTCGTCCTGCCGGTCACCCCGACCACCTTCGCCGACTGCAACGCCGTCGTGGCGTGGTCGGCCGCGTCCCAGGTGATCATCTCCAGTCAGGTCCGGCTGCGCCGCAACGCCTATCCCGGGCACAGCGGGGAGACCGTGAACCTCCAGTTCCGGGGAGCTCCCGGCAACTTCATCGTCGTCCAGCCCTACGAGGTCTGAGGGAGCCCGTCATGAATCAGCAACTCGCGGGCTACGCCCCGACCCCCGTCACGGCCCGGATGGAGAACCACGGCCATTCGATGCTGAAGGTCGCCATGGCGACCGGCCAGGACCTGTACGCGCGCACCGGCTCGATGGTGGCGTACGAGGGCTTCATCCAGTACGAGCCCAACCCGCCCGCCGTCCGTCAGATGGCCTCCCAGTGGATCACCGGCGAGGGCGCGCCCCTGATGAAGTGTGCCGGAGACGGCCTGCTCTACCTCGCCGACTACGGCGCCGACGTGGTCGTCATCAATCTCAACAACGACTCCCTCTCGGTCAACGGCACCAACCTCCTCGCCTTCGACAGCCACCTCACGTGGGGCGTCGAAAGGGTCAAGGGGCTCGCCAAGTTCGCCGGCCAGGGTCTGTGGAACGTCTGTGTCTCCGGTACCGGCTGGGTCGCGATCACCTCGCGCGGCACGCCGATCGTCGTCGACTGCGGACGCGGCGAGGACGAGACGTACGTCGACCCGGACGCCCTCGTGGCGTGGTCCCCGAACCTGAAGGTGAAGGGCAAGCGCAGCTTCAAGGCCTCCTCGCTCATCGGGCGGGGCAGCGGCGAGGCGTTCCAGATGGCCTTCTCCGGCCAGGGGATCGTCGTCGTCCAGCCGAGCGAGGACAGTACCGACCGCCTGCGGGTCCGGAACTGACGGGGAGGGAGCACACACCATGCAGAGTCCGCTTTTCAGTTATACGGAACAGCAGTCCCAGGACCGGTACACGGTCCAGAACCCGCAGCTTCTGCGGGTCTCGCTGACCGGCCACGACGACGTCCTCGCCCGTAAGGGGGCCATGGTCGCGTACCAGGGCCTGATGGAGTTCGACGGCGAGTACCAGTCGCAGGGACAGCGCCGCGCCCGCGCCAGCACGGGTGAGGGCCTCGACCTGATGCGCTGCTCCGGGCAGGGCACGGTCTACCTCGCCAACCTCGCGCAGTACGTCCACGTGGTGGACGTCGACCGCGACGGTCTGACGGTGGACAGCTCCTACGTCCTGGCGCTCGACTCGTCCCTCCACACCGAGGTCATCGCGGTGGACAGCCAGTACGGCATCTCGGGCACCGGCAAGTACCAGCTCAACATCTCCGGCACCGGCAAGGTCGCGCTGATGACCTCCGGTCAGCCGCTGATGATGCAGGTCACGCCCGACAAGTACGTCAACGCCGACGCCGACGCGATCGTCGCCTGGTCCAGCTCGCTGCGGGTACAGATGCAGGCCCAGACGCACTCCTCGGGTGTCTTCCGCCGACGCGGCAACACCGGCGAGGGCTGGGAGCTCAGCTTCCTCGGCCAGGGCTTCGCCCTGGTGCAGCCCAGCGAGGTACTGCCGCCGCAGAGTGCCCAGATCGGCCAGGGTCTGGGCGCTCAGTACGGCATGGGGCAGCACGGGTCCCACGCCCAGAACCAGAACAACGCCTGGAACTGAGCCGGACCGTCGTCCCTGCGTACGACGGATCGCCCCTGTGTACGAGGGGTGAGGCGGGTGCGGTGCCATGGACGGGTAAGGGGCGGCCTCTCAGGAGGCCGCCCCTTACCCGTGCCGTTCCCGGTTACCGTCCGGCGTCCAGCGC
Source organism: Streptomyces sp. NPDC091416 (assembly GCF_044756845.1). Lineage (NCBI taxonomy): Bacteria > Bacillati > Actinomycetota > Actinomycetes > Kitasatosporales > Streptomycetaceae > Streptomyces > Streptomyces sp. NPDC091416. The sequence goes on along the minus strand of NZ_JBIVTU010000001.1, from coordinate 355,831 downwards.
GATGCGCGTGCGTTCCATCAGACGGACAACCGAGGAGTCGGCGACCTCGGCGACCTCGTCGTAGCGGAACCAGCGCAGATCGAGTGACTCCTCGCTGATCCGCTCCGCCGCGCCCGACGGCGCCAGCGCCGCGTACTGGACGTCCAGGTGCCAGTGGCACGGTGCGGGGATCGGATGACGGTCCAGGACCACCGGGCCGCCCGCCAGCAGGGTCAGTCCGGCGATGCCGGACTCCTCCGTCGCCTCACGCAGCGCGGCGGCCGCCAGGGTGGCGTCGCCGGGCTCGCAGTGGCCGCCCATCTGCAACCACATCCGCAGCTTCCGGTGCAGGGTGAGCAGCACCCTGCCTCGCTCCGGATCGACGACCAGGGCGCTGGCCGTCAGATGTCCGGTGCCGCAGGCCTTCCACATGCCGTCGGGATGCAGGGCCAAGTGGTCCAGGTATGCCTGGCGCAGCTCTTCCTGGGCGGAATCGGCCCCGGGGCCGTAGTCCTTCAGTACGCGGACGGCGTCGTCGTGCAGGCTCACTTGTCGGTGTCGTCCTTGCTGCCGTAGCCCTCGGGACCGTCGCCCTCGGTCCCGCTGCTGCCGTCGGCAGCGTCGGCACCGGGGGCGGGCTTCTGCGGGCCGTTCGCCGCCTCGCCGAGCATCTTGTCCAGCTCGGAGAAGTCCAGCTGCTCGTGGTGGACGAATCCGTCCGGATCGTCCAGGTCGTGGGCGGTGGGCAGCATGTCGGGGTGCTCCCACAGCGCGTCGCGCCCGTCGAGCCCCCGCGCGTCCGTGAGCGAGGCCCACAGCCGCGAGGCGTCACGCAGGCGGCGCGGCCGCAGCTGAAGACCGATGAGCGTGGCGAAGGTCTGCTCGGCGGGACCGCCGGAGGCGCGGCGCCTGCGCATCGTCTCGCGCAGCGCGTCGGCCGAGGTCAGCCGGGACTTCGCGGCCTCGTGGACCACGGCGTCCACCCAGCCCTCGACGAGCGCGAGCGCCGTCTCCAGGCGGGCCAGGGCGGCCTTCTGCTCCGGGGTGTCCTCCGGCTGGAACATGCCCTGCTGAAGGGCGTCCTGCAGCTGCTCCGGGTTCGACGGGTCGAACTGGCCGACCACGTCCTCCAGCTTGCTGGTGTCGACCTTGATCCCGCGCGCATAGCCCTCGACCGCACCGAACAGATGCGAGCGCAGCCACGGCACATGGGCGAAGAGCCGCTGGTGAGCGGACTCGCGCAGGGCCAGGTACAGCCGCACCTCGTCCTGCGGCACGCTCAGGTCCTTGCCGAACCGCTCCACGTTCAGCGGAAGCAGCGCGGCCTTGCCGGCCGGCCCGAGCGGCAGCCCGATGTCGGTCGAACCGACCACCTCACCGGCGAGCACCCCGACGGCCTGTCCGATCTGCTGGCCGAACATCGCGCCGCCCATCGACCGCATCATGCCGATCAGCGGGCCCGCCATCGCCTGCATCTCCTCGGGCAGCACATCACCCATGGCGAGGCCGACACGCTCGGCCACCGGGTCGACCAGCTTCTGCCACGCGGGCAGGGAGGCCTCGACCCATTCGGCACGGCTCCACGCCACGGTCGAGACGGAACCGGAGGGCAGCGACGTCACGCCGTCCAGCCAGAGGTCCGCCAGGCGCAGCGCCTCGTCGACCGCGGCACGCTCGGACGGGCCGACGCTCGCGTCCTTGGTGCCGTCGGAGGTGCCCTGCGAGACCGTCTGGCGGGCGATCTGCTTGGCCATGTCCCAGTTCACGGGACCGCCCTCGTAGCTCAGCATCTGGCCGAGCTGCTGGAAGGCGGCGCCCAGGTCGTTCGGGTTCATGGAGCCGAACATGGCGGCGAAGGGGTTGTCACCGCCCGCGCCGGGGCCGAAGCCGAACGGGTTCGCCGGACCGCCCGAACCCTGCCCACCTCCGGTGGGGTCGTTCTTCTTGCCCTTGTCGCCGTCGTCCGGCTCCTCCGGCGGAAGGCCGAATCCGAATGGGGTGTCACTCACGGGTTTCCTCGGCTCGTAGGGCCGCCGGATCGAACCGACGGCGACTGCCCGACATCACCATCCAGCGTAGACACCAAGTCCGCTCGGGGCCTCAGTGCTCCGCCTGCTCCCGGCCTGCGGCAGGATGGACGCCACCTGGTACGTACGCGTCATTCGGGTACGTACTGAAGACAACCGCTGGAGACGCCCGGTGAGTTCCCCAGATCCGCAGGTTCGCGCAGCGCGAAACCTGGCCGACCCTTCGCCTGAGAACAAGCCTGTGAACAAGTCCGAGAACAAGCCCGAGAACCGCGCCGAGAACAGGCCCGAGGACGAGGCCGGGAACAAGACCGTCCGCAGCCGCTCCAGAAGCCGCGGTCCCGTCGTGGCCGTCACCGGAGCCGCGACGGGCGTCGGTGAGCTGCTCACCGCACGCCTGGCGGCCTCCGAGGAGATCAAGCAGGTCATCGCCATCGACGAGCGCCGCGGTGAGGTGTCCGAGGCGACGTGGCACGTCCTCGACGTGCGCGACCCGGCGATCGCGGAGAAGCTGCGCGGCGCCGACGTGGTGGTGCATCTGGCGCTCGATCTCGACCTGGAGACCGATCCCGCCGCTCGTACCGCGTACAACGTGCGTGGCACCCAGACCGTGCTCACCGCGGCCGCGGCCGTCGGCGTCCACCGGGTGGTGCTGTGCACCTCGGCGATGGTCTACGGGGCGCTGCCCGACAACGACGTCCCGCTCGCCGAGGACGCCGAGCTGCGCGCCACGGCCGAGGCGACGGGCGTCGGCGACCTGCTGGAGATCGAACGGCTCGGCCGCCGCGCGCCGCGCGCCCATCCAGGACTCCAGGTCACCGTGGTCCGTCCCACCGTGCTCGTCGGCGGTACGGACACGGCCCTGACCCGTTACTTCGAGTCACCGCGCCTCCTCGTGGTCGCCGGATCGCGTCCCACCTGGCAGTTCTGCCATGTCGACGACCTGGTCACGGCGCTGGAGTACGCCGCGCTGGAGAAGATCGACGGAGAGTTCGCGGTCGGCTGCGACGGCTGGCTCGAACAGGCGGAGGTCGAGGAGCTCAGCGGAGTCCGCCGGATGGAGCTTCCTTCGGCCGTCGCGCTCGGCGCCGCAGCGCGGTTGCACCGGATCGGCCTCACCCCGTCCCCGGCGGGCGACCTGGCGTACACGATGCATCCCTGGGTGGTGAGCGTGAGCCGGCTCCACGATGCGGGCTGGCGCCCGAGCTGGACGAACGAGGAGGTGCTCGCCGCACTCCTCGAAGAGGTCGAGGGACGCCACACCGTGGCCGGCCGCCGGCTCGGGCGCAAGGACGCGACCGCGGCCGGAGCCGCCGGTGCGACCGTGGCGCTGCTCGGCACCGCGGCCCTGGTCCGCCGTGCCCGCAAGGCCCGCCGCCGCTTCTAGCGCTCCTGACCGGCCTCGCGCGCCGGGAAGGTGCGGCGGAAGAGCAGCGGAGCGGAAGGGGGCGGAGGATCAGCGGGCGGGCGGCGCCCGAGGGGCAACGGTCGTGTCCGGCGTTCGCACGACGGCGGCGGGGGCGGCGCCTGTAGGAGACTCCAAGAGCGACGGCGGCCCGCCGGGGGAAAGCCGCATTCCGCGATGGCGTGCCGGTACGGCACGATGGCTGTCATGGCACCCATGTACGACCACCCCGGTGAGCAGGCGGCACAGGATCCCATCCGGCTGCTGGAGATCCGTGACACACCGCTGTCCGTGGACGAGGTCTTCCGCGCAGTCGGCGACGAGGCGGCGGGCGGCACCGCGCTCTTCGTAGGCACCGTGCGCAATCACGACAGCGGCCAGGATGTCGGGGCGCTGGGCTATTCGTGCCACCCTTCGGCACAGGACGAGATGCGCCGGGTGGCGGAGAAGGTCGTCGCCGGGTTCCCGGTCCGGGCGCTGGCCGCCGTCCACCGGGTGGGTGAACTGGTGGTGGGCGATCTCGCAGTGGTGGTGGCCGTCTCCTGCCCGCACCGCGCGGAGGCCTTCGAGGCCTGCCGCAAGCTCATCGACGACCTCAAGCACGAGGTTCCGATCTGGAAGCACCAGCAGTTCTCCGACGGTACGGAGGAGTGGGTCGGCGCCTGCTGAGGCGGTTGCGGAACTCAAACCGTCCGGGTGGTCATCCACTCCGATTTGCGTAACCCCACCCCTGCCATGAGCGTTGGTCGTGCGGATGGTTAATCTGCTGATCGTTCCGTTGCGGTCGCTCATGGGGCAGGGAGGTCGTCATGGCAGCACTCGCCTGGTTGTTGATTCCGCTTTTCGCTGCGCTCGGTGCTGCGATATGGGGAAGCTGGGCCGCCCGTAATCGCACGATCGGCGATGTCACCGAACTCGCCGGCTATGCCCGGTTCCGTGAGGCGATGGAGCGCTCACACTCCGCTTCGGAGCCGGTCGAGCAGATATCGAACGTCTGACACCGCGCCGGTCGTACGCAGTCGCCAATCCGCTGACCGGCAGCCTCCGGTTCCGCCGCCCGGCGTCCTCGCCGCGCCCGGCCGCGGTCCTCGTACGGACCGGCCCCGACGGTGCACTGACAGGCCCTTCCCGTACTGTCGTTCCATGCCACGCCGCACCGCGACGATGCTCGCCTCCACTCTGATCCTGATCGCGCTGCTCTGCGCAGGCGTGCTGATCAAAGTGCCGTACTCGGAGATGTCCCCCGGGCCGACCGTGAACACACTCGGCAAGGTCGGCGGGGAACCCGTTCTTCAGATCACCGGGCACAAGACGTACGAGACGTCCGGCAACCTCAACATGACGACGGTCAGGGTCACCGGCGCCGACTACAACATGAACCTCGTCGAAGCCGTCTACGGATGGCTGGGCCACGACAGTGTGGTCGTCCCGCACGACACGCTCTACCCGGACGGCAAGACCGAGGAGCAGTCGACGCAGGAGAACGCCGAGGAGTTCAGCCAGTCCCAGGAAAGCGCCAAGGTCGCCGCCCTCACCGAGCTGGGCATCCCGGTCTCCTCGCGGGTCGTCGTCTCCACGGTTCTCAAGGACAGCCCCTCACAGGGCAAGCTGCACGCCGGTGACGTCATCAAGGCCGTCGACGGCACGGTGGTCAAGCAGCCCGAGGACGTGGCGAAGCTCGTCACCAAGCACGAGCCCGGCCAGGACGTCACCTTCACGGTCATCCCGGCCAAGACCGCGGCGGCGGCCGAGAAGGCGGGCAAGGAGCCCGAGGGCACCGAGAAGATCACCATCACGACGGAGAAGGCCCCGAAGGAGAACCGGGCGATCGTCGGCATCCAGGCGGGGACGGACCACACCTTCCCGTTCGAGATCGACATCAAGCTCGCGGACGTGGGCGGACCGAGCGCCGGTCTGATGTTCTCCCTCGGCATCGTCGACAAGCTGACCCCGGGGCAGCTGACGGGCGGCAAGTTCATCGCCGGTACGGGGACGATCGACGACAAGGGCAAGGTCGGACCGATCGGCGGGATCAACATGAAGCTCGTCGGCGCACGCAATGCGGGCGCACGCTACTTCCTGACCCCCGACGACAACTGCGAGGCGGCCGCCGGCGACACCCCGGACGGACTCACGCTGGTCAGGGTCAAGACGATCGACGACGCCAAGAAGTCGCTGGAGAAGATCCGCACCGGGGACGCGGCCGGACTGCCGAGCTGCTCGACAGGCTGACCGCCTCCCCGCCGGTGCGGAACGGCCGGGTCAGGACTCGAAGGTCGCGGCCAGCGCCTCGGCCAGCCCCGGCACCAGGCCGGCGCCGGTCAGCACCTCGTTCGGCGAGTCCTTCTCCCGCAGGCGTACGGCCGACTCGCGTGCGCCGTCCCGCAGGACCGCCACGGTCATCCGCACTTCCTGCCGGTCGGGGTGCTTGGCGACCCACTTGGTCAGCTGGGCATCGTTGAGGCCCTCCGGTACGGAGGTCTCGGCGGACGGCGGCAGCATCAGCCGCTCGACCGTCATCGCGCACCCGACGACCGCGTCGGGCCAGGCGATCGTGGCGAGGAACTCGTCCAGTGCGGTACCTGCGGGAAGCTCCTCCTGCTCGATAGGGGTGAGTGCGGCGGCCTTCGAGCCGTCGTCGAGGCCGAGCTGAGCGGCGAGTCCGGGCTCCTGGACCCGCAGCCGTGCGGTGTCGACGAGGGCGAAGAGCCGGGCGGGCTGGTCCCAGCCGAGACCGGAGATGTACTCGTCGATTTCGAGCACGGCGACGGTGAGGGGGCTCGCGGCCATCGGAGGGCCTGAGGGGGAAACGTTGGGCATGGACAACATCCTGCCTCCTTCCGCCCCCGGAACGGGAACTAGGTAAAGCCTCAGTAAGTTGCATAGGTGGGCTCTACGATCGCTGGGCCCGCTCCACACGACCGCGAACTTCGAGGTGCGCACGTTGGCTTTCCAGATGCCGGACCGCGGCGGAGGCCCGACAGGGCCAAGGATCAGAGTCGGCCGCCCGTCCCGGCGCGCCCGAACCCTGCTCATGACACTGGGCGTCCTGGCGGTCCTCGCCATGGCCTTCGTCATGTTCGCGGGGTTCTGGACGGACTGGCTCTGGTACAGGTCGGTCGCGTATTCCTCCGTCTTCACCACCACCCTGTGGACCAAGATCGGGCTGTTCCTCGTCTTCGGACTGCTGATGGCCATCGCCATCGGTGTGAACATCTGGCTCGCGCACCGGCTCCGGCCGCCGCTGAGCGCGATGTCGCTGGAACAGCAGAGCCTGGACCGCTACCGGATGAGTCTCGCCCCGTACAAGAAGTGGGTGCTGCTCGCGATCACCGCGCTCGTCGGTCTGATCGCCGGAGCATCCGCCTCCGGTCAGTGGCGTACCTGGCTGATGTATGTGAACGGGGTGTCGTTCGGTCAGAAGGACCCCCAGTTCCACCTGGACGTCTCCTTCTACGCTTTCGACCTGCCGTGGTACCGCTTCCTGCTGGGCTTCGGCTTCGCGGCCACGGTGCTCTCGCTGATCGCCGCCGCGCTGACCCACTACCTGTACGGCGGGCTGCGCATCACGAGCCCCGGCGCACGGGCGACGGGAGCGGCCACCGGCCATCTCTCGGTGCTGCTCGGCATCTTCGTCGCGCTGAAGGCCGTGGCGTACTGGCTGGACCGCTACGGGCTGGCCGTGAAGTCCAGCGACTTCAAGGCCACGGACAACTGGACGGGCCTGCGGTACGTCGACGCGAACGCCTATCTGCCGGCGAAGACCATCCTGTTCTGCATCGCCGCGATCTGCGCCGTGCTCTTCTTCGCGACGCTCTGGCGCCGCACCTGGCAGCTTCCGGTGATCGGGTTCGGGCTGATGGTCCTCTCCGCGATCCTGATCGGCGGGCTCTACCCGGCGATCGTGCAGAAGTTCCAGGTCCAGCCGAACGAGCAGGCCAAGGAAGCCCCGTTCATCCAGAAGAACATCAAGGCCACGCGCGACGCCTACGACATCGATGACGCACAGGTCACCGACTACGCGGGCAAGTCGACCACGGACGACGACACCAAGCTCCGCGCCAGCGCGGACGCCGCGGCCAGCTACCGGGTGATGGACCCCAACGTCGTCTCCCCGGCCTTCCAGCAGCTCCAGCAGAAGAGGAACTACTACCAGTTCCCCAAGACGCTGGACGTCGACCGTTACAAGGACGCGGCCGGCAAGGAGCAGGACACGGTCATCGGTCTGCGCGAGCTCAACCTCCAGGGCATCCCCAAGCGCAACTGGATCAACGACCACTTCACCTACACCCACGGATACGGCGCGATCGCCGCCCGGGGCACCACCACGGGCACCAACCCGAAGGGATCTCCCGACTTCACGGAGTCCGGCCTGCCGACCACCGGCGAGCTGGGCACGTACCAGCAGGAGATCTACTACGGCGAGAAGACCGAGCAGTACTCCATCGTCGGCGGGCCCCAGAAGGAGCTCGACTACGAGGACGACGGCGAGAAGACCACCAGCTACAAGGGCAAGAGCGGCGTCAGCCTCTCCAACGCCTTCAACCGCGCCGCGTACGCGGTGGCCTTCAGCGAGCCGCAGATCCTGTACTCGGGAGCCATCGGCGACGGTTCGCGGATCCTCTACAACCGCACGCCGAAGGAGCGCGTCGAGGCGGTCGCCCCGTGGCTGACCATCGACGGCGACGCCTACCCGGCCGTGGTCGGCGGAAAGATCCAGTGGGTCGTCGACGCGTACACCACGACGAACGGCTACCCGTACGCCTCGCGCACGACGCTCGGCGACACCACGGCCGACTCGCTGACCACCAACCAGCGTGCGGTCGTCGCCCAGCAGAACCAGGTCAACTACATCCGCAACTCGGTGAAGGCCACCGTCGACGCGTACGACGGCAAGGTCACGCTGTACGAGTGGGACACCGAGGACCCGGTCCTCAAGACCTGGCGCAAGGCGTTCCCCGGAACCGTGAAGTCCAAGGCGGACATTCCGCAGGACCTCATGGACCACCTGCGCTACCCGCAGGATCTGTTCAAGGTGCAGCGCGAACTGCTCACCCGCTACCACGTCACGAGCCCCGCACAGTTCTACAGCGGCAGTGACGCCTGGCAGGTCCCGGACGATCCGACCAACAAGGAGTCCGGTGCCGTTCCGCCGTACTACCTGAGCATAAAGATGCCGGACCAGACGGCTCAGACGTTCTCGCTGACGACGACGTTCACACCCAAGGGGCGGCCCGACCTCGGGGCGTTCATGGCGGTGGACGCCGATGCGGCCAGCAAGGACTACGGCACGATAAGACTGCTGAGAGTCACCACCACGGTGAAGGGTCCGGGCCAGGTACAGAGTGAGCTCAACGGCAACGACGACGTCGCCGAGTTCGTGAGAAACCTCAAGGGCACGGACTCCGACATCGAGTACGGCAACCTGCTCACGGTGCCGCTCGAAGGGGGCTTCCTCTACATCGAGCCGGTGTACACGCGCGGTGGCACGCAGAACTATCCGCTGCTGCGCAAGGTCGCCGCTTCGTACGGATCGAAGATCGTCTTCGAGAACAGCCTCGGAGAGGCGCTCAACGCGGTCTTCGGGGTGGACGGCTCCGATACGACCGAGCCACCCGCCGATACGACGGAGCCGCCGGGCGACACCACGGAGCCGCCGGCCACCGGTGACGCCGCGCTGAAGAAGGCGATCGCCGATGCGCAGAAGGCCTACACGGCGGGCGAGACGGCCCTGAAGGAGCAGGACTGGACCGCCTACGGCAAGGCGCAGAAGGATCTGCAGGACGCCCTGGAGCGGGCCGCCGCCGCCCAGTCCAAGTCCGGCAGCTCTGGCGCAGCGGACGAATCGAAGAAGCCGGGCGCAACGGATGAATCGAAGAAGCCCGCGGCGTCGGCGAGTGCTGACAGCGGGGGCTGAGTAACTCGGTAAAGCTTCACCCCGCGTCGTGATACGGTTTGAACACAACGACGCGGGGTGGAGCAGCTCGGTAGCTCGCTGGGCTCATAACCCAGAGGTCGCAGGTTCAAATCCTGTCCCCGCTACTGAAAGACGAAGGCCCGGATCCTCCAGGGGATCCGGGCCTTCGTCGTGTCGTGGTGACTTTTCTGTGCAGTCTGCGTGAAGTGCGGTTCGTATGGCGCGAGTTGGGCACGAGCGTGTTTGACTTGTCTCTCTGTGGGCATGTCGACAAAACGCTGTAGTGACCTCACTGGCCGCGATTTACCAGGTGTACGCGGGTTGCAGGTGGTGCGACGATGGTATTTATGGGGGACAGGGCAACTCTGTTGGAGACAGGGCGGTTTGTGCAGCAGCGCGTCCATCCGGCGGAAAAAGTAGCGGATGTGGCATTCGCCGCTGCTGCCGCGCAGTACAACGACCACATCGAGACCGCCGAGACTGCGGAGTGTGCCGCGACCGTCGACAGTGCAGAGACCGCAGAGACCGCCGACGGCGTGGAGAACGCCGAGAGTGCGGAGACCGCGGCGAGCGCGGACAACGCCGAGAGTGAGGCACGCCACCGCCGTGCCGCCGATGCGGGGGACACCGCTTCGATGAGCGTTCTCGGTGCGCTGCTGCTGCGCCGGGGCGACCTGAGCGGCGCCGAGGCGTACCTGCGCGGGGCCACCGCGGACGGTGACCGTGCGGCGGCCAACAACCTGGGTGTCCTCCTGCACCAGCGTGGCTACGCGGACGAGGCGGCCGGCTGGTGGCGGATCGCCGCCGTCGCCGGATCCGCCGCGGCGGCGCACGCCCTCGGCCGTCACTACCGCGAGCGCGGTGACGAGCCAGGGGCCGAGTACTGGCTGCGCCAGTCCGCCGAGCAGGGCCATGCGCTGGGGGCGTACGCCCTGGCCGACCTGCTGGAACACCGCAGCGACGTGGGCGCGGAGCGCTGGCTGCGCGCCGCGGCGGAGCAGGGGCACCGCGAGGCGGCGTACCGGCTGGCACGCATGCTGGAGCGCAACGCGACGGAAGGCGCGCACGACGCGTTCGGCCGCTCCGGTCTGGGCCCCCGGACCGGACCCGAGTCCGAGGCGCACGCCGGAGTGCGCCGGGCCGTCGTGCGCAAGGACGACGGCCCGGTCGCCGGCCCCGACGCCGGACGCGTGGGCGAGGCGGAGCAGTGGTACCGGCAGTCCGCCGCGCGCGGACACCGCCGTGCGGCCCTTCACCTCGGAGCCATCCTCGAACAGCGCGGCGAGCTCAAGGAGGCCGGCCGCTGGTACCTCATCGCCGCCAAGGCCGGTGAGGCCCGGGCCGCCTGCGCGCTCGGCTTCCTGCTGCGCGACGCGGGCGACCAGGAGAGCGCCGCCGTGTGGTGGCTGCGGGCCGCTCAGGACGGCGACGGCAACGCCGCCAACGCGCTGGGCGCCCTGCATGCCGCCCGGGGCGAGCAGCAGACCGCCGAGCGCTGGTACCGCGCGGCGATGGACGCGGGCGACGTCAACGGCGCGTACAACCTCGGGCTGCTCTGCGCGGCCCAGGACCGCACGCCGCAGGCCGAGCAGTGGTACCGGCGGGCCGCGTACGCGGGCCACCGCGAGGCGGCCAACGCCCTGGCCGTGCTCCTGCTCCAGGCGGGCGACGCGACCGGCGCCGAGCCCTGGTTCTCCAAGGCGGCCGAGGCCGGCAGCGTCGACGCGGCCTTCAATCTCGGCATCCTGCACGCCGGGCGCGACGAGGACCGTACGGCCCTGCTCTGGTACGAGCGCGCCGCGGCGGCCGGCCACACCGAGGCCGCTCTCCAGGTCGGCATGGCGCTGCTCCATCACGGCCAGGAACGCGAGGCCGAACGGCATCTGCGCTGCGCGGCGGGCGGCGGCAGCGCGGAGGCGGCCTTCCGGCTGGCCGGGCTTCTGGACGCGCGCCAGCCACCGCCCGGACCTCCCGCGCTCGGCGAGCCCATGCCGGACAAGACCGAGTGCGAGGAGTGGTACGAGCGCGCCGCCGAGCAGGGACACCGCCGGGCCCAGGTCCGCGTCGGCATGTTGTCCGCGGCCCGGGGAGACGTGGAGAGCGCCGCCCGCTGGTACCGGGAGGCGGCCGAGGCGGGCAGCCGCAACGGAGCCTTCAACCTCGGACTGCTGCTGGCCCGCGAGGGCAGCGAGCGTGAGGCCGCGCTGTGGTGGACTCGTGCCGCGGGCGACGGGCACGGGCGGGCCGCGCTGCGCCTCGCCCTGCTGGCCGCCCGCCGCGGTGAGCTCACCGAAGGGCAGCGCTGGTGCGCCCGCGCCGTCGAGCTGGGGCCGGCGGAGGTCGCGGAGCGCGCGGGGCGGCTGCGCGATGCGCTGCACCAGGAGCTGACCGCGTAACGGCGTCTCCCCGGACCCGTTGCGCGGCCCGGGTCTTCCCGGTCCTGCCGCGCGGTCAGGATCTTTCCGGTCCTGCCGCGCGGCCAGGACGTCCCCGGACCCGTCACGCGGCCAGGACGTCCCCGGTGTTCCCCCGGGGGCCTCGGCGCTCCGTATCTCGAGCTCCTGTGACGCCCCCAGTCCCCGCAGCGCCCCCAGTTCCCGCAGCGCCCTCTGCCTGCCTCCGAGCACGCCAAGAGGTTCTCGGTGCTCCCCGTCCCGGCAGCCCGGAGCGCCTCGGCCCCGTGCCCTGGCTCCGCACCTTGGCCCCGCGCCCTGGCTCCGCACCTTGGCCCCGCACCCGGCCCCGCGCACCGGGGAAAGGGATTTGCGCTGGTCCAGGGCGTGACGTAATGTTGCATTCACAACGACGCGGGGTGGAGCAGCTCGGTAGCTCGCTGGGCTCATAACCCAGAGGTCGCAGGTTCAAATCCTGTCCCCGCTACTGAAGACAGAGGGTCGGATCCTTTCGAGGATCCGGCCCTCTGTGCATGTGCCCGCGTCACACCGGTGCCCGGTCTGTCAGGCTCAGGGCTTGTGGCCGACGGCCTCGCCGTACATCGCCCGGTCCACGGCCTTGTCCTCCGGCACCGGGTCGCCGGTCGAGACGCCCGAGTCGGCGTACGCCTTCTGCAGCCGGTCCGTGGTGCCCTTCCGGATCTCCCAGTCCATCCGCATCGAGGGGGTCGACCGCAGCGTGGCCTCGTCGGTCTTCATCAGAGCGGCCAGTTCGGCGACGAAGGCGGGGTCGGACTTGTAGTCGCCGGCGAAGTAGGTGTTCACCGTACGGATGTAGGCCCGGAGGAAGGCGACGCCCGCGTCCGGGTCCTTGTTCAGCAGGGTCGGACCGAACAGCAGCCCGCCGAGCGGCTCGCCGACGGGCTGGCCGCCGAGGAAGGCGTACTTCTTGTCGCCGTCCACCTTCCGCCAGATCGGGTCGAGCAGCCAGGCGGAGTCCACGCCGCCGTTCTGCAGCGCGGTGAGCACGTCCGCGGAGCCGAGCTGCTGGAAGCTGATCCTGTCGAGTCCGCCGCCGTGCTTCTTCAGCGACGTGTCCATCGGGTACGCGATCACCGATCCCTTGCCGATCATCGTGCCGAGCTTTCGCCCCGCCATGTCCACGTGATCGGCGCTCTCACCGTCCTTGAGGCGTACCCACAGACCGCTCTTGGAGGTCGGGTCGGGCGAGAAGTTGCCCGCCACCCACTTGATGGCGAAGCCGCCGTTGATGCCGTTCATCACCGCGGCCTCCGGCGCCGCCCACTGGGCGTCGACGTCGCCCTTGGCGAGCAGCGGCAGGGCGTCCGGGGTGGGCAGCACCTTCAGGGAGACGTCGAGCCCCTCCTTGGCGAACTCGCCCTTGGCGACCGCGACCTGGAGCGGTGCGACGTACTCCGCGCTCAAGGTGCCGGTGGCGACGGTGATCTTCCGCTTCTTCGCGAGGGGCCGGGGTGCCGGTGCGCCCTTGTCACAGCGGGCGGGCTTGCGGTCGGGGGCGAGATCCGAGGGGTCGGTCCAGCCCGCGGCGCCGCAGCCGGCGACGGGCTCGACGGTCCGGGGTGCCGCGTCAGCGGCGGCGGCATCGTCCGACGGGTCGCTCCCGGCGCAGCCTGCCGCGCCGAGCAGGGACGCCGCCACGAGCACGACGGTGCAGGTGAAAGGGGTACGTGTACGCACAGTGCCTCCGTACGGGGAGCGGGTGGAACCGTTCACGACTGACTGCGGCCGCGGTCGCGCGGGGCCCATGGCGTGAGCAGTCGGCCCGCGATCCGCACCACTTCGGAGAAGACGACGCCGAGGACCGCCACACAGACGATGCCGACGAACATCACGTCGTTCCGGAACAGGGCGCGGGAGTCGAAGATCAGGTGCCCGAGCCCGTCGGCCGCCGCGATCTGCTCCGAGGCGACGATGACCAGCACGGCCACCCCCGCCGCGATCCGCGCCCCGACCAGGACGGCGGGGAGCGAGGCTGGGAGCAGGACGTGGCGGAACATCTGCCAGGGCGAGGCGCCGAACACCTGCCCCGCGTCGCGGTGCCCGGACGGGACGGCCAGCACGGCTGCCATCGTCGAGATCCAGACGAAGAAGAAGACCGTGGCGGCGACCAGGGCGATCTGCGGCCCCTCGCCGAGGCCGAACATGTTGAGGAAGACCGGCAGCAGCGCCAGTTTCGGTACCACGTAGAGGGCGTCGAGCAGAGGTTCCAGCGCGGCCCGGACGAGCGCGAGCGAACCCATCAGCAGGCCGAGGGCGTAACCCGCGACCGTGCCGATCGCGTAGCCGCCGAGGACCCGCTTGAGCGTGGCCCGGACGTCGGGCCACAGTTCGCCGTCGGCCGCACGGTCCCAGCCGTCCGCGAGGATGGTCGAGGGCGCGGGGTAGACGCGGTCGTCGATCCAGGACCTGGCGGCGGCCAGCTGCCAGAGCAGGACCAGGAGCAGCGGTACGGCGACGGCGAGCGCGATCTCCAGCGTGCGGCGTCTGCGGTGGGTGCGTACGGGATGGAGTTCCTGCGGCCCGGGCCTGCGGACCAGGACCTGTTCCTCGGGGGCGGCGGTGGACTTCAGGACTGTGCTCATGCCTGCGCCGCCTCTCCGTTTACCTCGCCGCGCAGCAGTTCCCACAACTCGCTCTTCAGCGCGGTGAACTCGGGGGTCGAGCGGATGTCGCCCGTGCGTGGCCGGGCGAACGGCGGGCGGTGTTCGGCGATGATCCGGCCCGGTCTGGCGGACATCACGAGGACCCGGTCGCCGAGCACGATCGCCTCCTCCAGGCTGTGGGTGATGAACAGGGTCGTGGTGCGTGTGGTCTGGGTGAGGTCCAGCAGCTCGTCCTGCATGATCGTGCGCAACTGGGCGTCGAGCGCGGCGAACGGCTCGTCCATCAGCAGGATCTCGGGCTCGACGGCGAGTGCGCGGGCGATGGCCACGCGCTGGCGCATTCCGCCGGAGAGCTCGGCGGGATACGCGCCGGCGAAGTCGGCGAGACCGAGCCGGGCCAGCCAGTCGCGCGCTGTCGCATCGGCCTTCCGGCGGGGCACGCGCTGGATGTCGAGGCCGAAGCGGACGTTGGCCAGGACGGTCTTCCAGTCATGGATCCCGTAGTCCTGGAAGATCATCGCTGCCGGGCGGGGCGATGCCGTGCGGATGGACAGCTCGCCGGCGGTGGGCCGCAGGAGTCCGGCCGCGATCCTCAGCAGGGTGGACTTGCCGCAGCCGGAAGGTCCGACGATGCAGGTGAACTCGCCCGGCGCGATGTCGAGATCGACGGGGCCGAGGGCGGTCAGGGCCCGGGTGCCGCGCCCGAAGGAACGGGACAGGGCGCGGGCCCGGAGTTTGGGGGCGGTGATGGAGGGCGCGGTTGCCTGGGGTGGGTTCGGGTGCGGGTCTCCCACGGGTGTCTCCTCGTGCACATCGAGGTGCACAGCCGTCGCGGGGGCGGCTGTGATCGCCGATGACGATATGACGACCCGTCAGATTCGGGAAGGGGGTGCGCGGGAGTGTGCTCGGCGTTCGCCTCCTGGGCCCATGCGAAACACCCTCACCGAAACGTCCGGTGAGGGTGCGGGAGGCGTGGGGTCAGGCGGTCGCGGCGCAGCTCGGGCAGATGCCGCGGTACGTCATCTCGACGCCGGAGACCGTGAAGCCGAAGCGTTCGCCGGCCGGCAGGTCCGCGAGCGGGTCGCCCGCCGGGTGCACGTCGCGGATGGCGCCGCACTTCGCGCAGACCAGGTGGTGGTGGGGGCGGTGCGCGTTCGGGTCGTAGCGCTTCGCCCGGCGGTCGGTGGAGACCTCGATGACCTCGCCGAGGGTCACCATCTCGCCCAGCGTGTTGTAGACGGTGGCGCGGGAGATCTCGGGCAGCCTGTCGACGGCCCGGGCATGGACCTCGTCTGCCGTCAGATGCACGTGTTCCCCGTCGAGGACCTCGGCCACGACGCGCCGCTGTGCGGTCATGCGCCAGCCGCGTCCACGGAGTCGTTCCAGCAGGTCACTCATGTCGCAAGCCTAGCAGTGGCGGGCGCCGGGTCCTGAATGGGTGTGAACTTGGATGCTGCATTGACTTGGACTTAGTCCATTGTAGGATCGGATACGACATAGGCCAGGGACAGGCTGTGCTCGCCATGACGGCACGACGGCGTGGCGTATACGCAGGAGGCGCACGTGACACAGGGACCGCTCACCACGGAGGCCGGCGCGCCGGTCGCCGACAACCAGAACAGCCAGACCGCGGGCGTCGGCGGTCCGGTGCTGGTGCAGGACCAGGCGCTGATGGAGAAGCTGGCGCACTTCAACCGCGAGCGCATTCCGGAGCGCGTCGTGCACGCCCGTGGCGCCGGGGCGTACGGCACGTTCACGCTCACCCGCGATGTCTCGCAGTGGACGCGGGCGAAGTTCCTCTCCGAGGTCGGCAAGCGGACCGAGACCTTCCTGCGCTTCTCCACCGTCGCGGGCAACCTCGGCTCCGCCGACGCGGTGCGGGACCCGCGTGGTTTCGCGCTGAAGTTCTACACCGAGGACGGCAACTACGACCTCGTCGGCAACAACACCCCCGTGTTCTTCATCAAGGACGCCATCAAGTTCCCCGACTTCATCCACACCCAGAAGCGCGACCCGTACACCGGCTCGCAGGAGGCGGACAACGTCTGGGACTTCTGGGGTCTGTCTCCCGAGTCCACGCACCAGGTGACCTGGCTCTTCGGGGACCGGGGAATCCCCGCCACGCTGCGCCACATGAACGGGTACGGCTCGCACACCTACCAGTGGAACAACGAGGCCGGCGAGGTCTTCTGGGTCAAGTACCACTTCAAGACCGACCAGGGCATCAGGAACCTCACCCAGGACGAGGCCGACAGGCTCGCGGGCGAGGACCCGGACAGCCACCAGCGTGACCTGCGTGAGTCCATCGAGCGCGGCGAGTTCCCGTCCTGGACCGTGCAGGTCCAGATCATGCCGGCGGCCGAGGCCGCGGCGTACCGCTTCAACCCGTTCGACCTGACCAAGGTGTGGCCGCACGCGGACTACCCGCCGATCGAGATCGGGAAGCTGGAGCTGAACCGGAACCCGGAGAACATATTCGCCGAGACCGAGCAGTCGATCTTCAGCCCCGCACACTTCGTGCCCGGTATCGGCCCGTCCCCGGACAAGATGCTCCAGGGCCGTCTCTTCGCGTACGGCGACGCGCACCGCTACCGGGTCGGCATCAACGCCGACCACCTGCCGGTCAACCGCCCGCACGCCACCGAGGCCCGCACCAACAGCCGTGACGGGTACCTGTACGACGGGCGCCACAAGGGCGCGAAGAACTACGAGCCGAACAGCTTCGGCGGACCGGTCCAGACCGGCCGCCCCCTGTGGGAGCCCACCCGGGTCACGGGCGGCACCGGCACCCACGAGGCGCCGAGCCATGCCGAGGACGACGACTTCGTGCAGGCCGGGAACCTCTACCGGCTCTACTCCGAGGACGAGAAGAGCCGGCTGATCGACAACCTCGCCGGGTTCATCGCGAAGGTCTCGCGCGATGACATCGCCGAGCGCGCGATCAACAACTTCCGTCAGGCCGACGGGGACTTCGGCAAGCGCCTGGAGGCCGCGGTGCAGGCACTGCGCGCGTAGCTCCCGTCCTGAGTTCCCCCGCGGCGTCGCGCCGGAACTCCGGAGAGGGTTCAGGGCCTCGCGAGGCCGGCCGGTTCCCCGCCCGGGGCACCGGCCGGTCGTGCTTCCGGCCTCTCAGCCGACCAGTTCCACCGGATGGCGCCTGGCCGGTGTCCAGCAGCGGATGATGTCGCGCACCGAGACGATGCCGACCGGCCCGTCGCCGTCCAGCACGATCAGATGGCGGAAACCTCCGTGCGTCATGGCCTCGGCCGCTTCCTCCAGGGTCCAGGTGGGTGCCGCGAAGACGACGTCGGTCGTCGTGTGGGTGGAGGCGGTCTCCGTGTCGGGGTCCTGCCCCGAGCCCACCGCGATAAGGATGTCGCGCTCGGTGATGATGCCGAACCCGCAGGTGTCCGGGTCGTGGACGACGGCTGCTCCGATCCGGCGCGCCGACATCAGCCGGGCGGCCTGGCGGAGGGTGTGGGTCGGGCCGATGGTCAGGACCATCGTGCTCATGGCGTCGCGGACGAGCATGAAGGG
Organism: Streptomyces sp. NPDC091416; assembly: GCF_044756845.1. Lineage (NCBI taxonomy): Bacteria > Bacillati > Actinomycetota > Actinomycetes > Kitasatosporales > Streptomycetaceae > Streptomyces > Streptomyces sp. NPDC091416. The sequence goes on along the minus strand of NZ_JBIVTU010000001.1, from coordinate 337,928 downwards.
AGCCACCTCCTTCGTGAAGCGACTCTGTGAGTCGATTCACAAGTTCACAAGTGGGGGGACTCTCAGAGTTGCACCGATATGGGGTGGCAACAAGGGGGAGCGGAGATCGTTCGAGGGGCGTGCGGTGGTGCGGCACGCCCCTCGTGGGTTCCGTACGCTGTTCAGGGCCCCGCGGCCCGGCACGGCGCGGTCAGTAGCGCTGGTTCAGGTAGCCCAGAAGCTCGTGGTGGAGCGTCCCGTTCGAGGCCGCGGCGTTCCCGCCGCCCGGTCCGCTGACTCCGTCCAGGCTGGTGAACCGGCCACCCGCCTCCTGGACGATGATCGCGTTCGCTGCCATGTCCCAGAGCGAGAGCTCCGGCTCCGCGCAGATGTCGACCGAACCCTCGGCGACCATCATGTACGGCCAGAAGTCACCGTATCCACGGGTACGCCAGCAGGCCCTGGTCAGGTCCATGAAACCGTCGAGCCGGCCCTGCTCCTCCCAGCCGGTCAGCGAGGAGTACGCGAACGACGCGTCCGCGATGCGCTCCACCTTCGAGACACCGAGCCTGGTCGCGGAGGTCAGGCTGCGGCCGGAGAACGCACCCGCGCCCTTCGCCGCCCACCACCGCCGCTGGAGCGCCGGCGCCGACACCACGCCGACCACCGGCTGGAAGCCGTCCTCGCCGGCCTCCATCAGGGAGATCAGCGTCGCCCAGACCGGCACGCCGCGCACATAGTTCTTGGTGCCGTCGATCGGGTCGATCACCCAGCGGCGCGGGCCCGTCCCCTCGATCCCGTACTCCTCGCCCAGGATCGCGTCACGCGGCCGTGCCCGATGGAGGTGGCCGCGGATCAGCTCCTCGGCGGCCTTGTCGGCCTCGCTCACCGGCGTCATGTCCGGCTTGGTCTCGACCTTGAGGTCCAGCGCCTTGAACCGGTCCATCGTCGTCGCGTCGGCGGCGTCCGCCAGCACGTGGGCGAGGCGCAGATCATCGTGGTAATCGGGCATGCCGTCACAGTATCCACCGCGCAAGGACGGAGCCACAGGGCCCCGGAGACTGCGTGAGGCCTTGACAGTGCCGGGGACCGCCTCAACTCTGAAACGCGGAGCCCCTGGTCCCTGCCCGGAGCAGCGGACGCGGCCCTGGCGTGGGAGGCGACGATGCCGGCAACGCGGGAAGCACTGCTGGACGCCGCCCACGCGGCGCTCACCGCTCGTCCCTGGCCCGCCGTGCGGATGGTCGACGTCGCAGCGGCCGCCGGGGTGTCCCGGCAGACGCTCTACAACGAGTTCGGCAGCAAGGACGGCCTGGCCCGGGCGCTGGTAGGACGTGCAGCCGACAGCTACCTCGCCGGCGTCGAACGGGCCCTGGGATCCGCCGGCGGCACGGGCGACAGGCTCGCCGCCACCGCCGCCTGGACGGTCCGCGCCGTACGGGCGAACGCCCTGGTCAGGGGGGTGGTGACGGGCTGCTGGAGCGAGTGGTTGCCCCACCCCGTCGCCGCGGCGCGACGTCCTGCCTCCACCGTGCCCGCCCAGCGCGGTGCCGACGCCGGAGTACCGACCCCCGCGGAGCTCCTCGGACAGGTCAGGGACCGTGCGGTGGCCGCTCTGGGCGAGGGGCGCCCGGTACGCGACCCGGCAGCCCTGGCCACGACCTGTGAGCTCGCGCTGCGACTCGCCCTGTCCTACGCGCTGGTGCCACCGCCTCCGGGCGCGGCGGGGGACGGGGTGCCGCTGGTACGGGACGTGGTGGACCGGATGCGGGACGCGGCGGCCTGATCGCGCGGGAAGACGCGGGGCGTCGTCCGTCAGTGGGACGAGCCGGACAGCTGAAGTCCGATCACGCCGAGGACCACCAGCGAGATCGAGACCAGCTTGAGCGTGGACACGACGTCGTCCAGGAACACCATGCCGTAGATCGCGGTGCCCGCGGCGCCGATACCGGTCCACACCGCGTAGGCGGGACCGACGTCGAGCTTCTTCAGCGACAGGGTCAGCAGACCGAAACTGCCGAGGGCGAAGATGCAGAAGGCGATGGTCGGCCAGAGCCGGGTGAAGCCGTGCGAGAGCTTGAGGCAGACCGCGAAGCCGGTCTCCAGAAGTCCCGCGACCACGACCAGCAGCCACGCCATCGTCAGTGCCCCTCCCGCGTAGGTGACCGCCTTGTACCGCTGGGTGTGATTATGCACTTACCAACGGCGGGTGATCGCAAACGCGGCGGGGCCTGTCGACTTCGCGTCGCTCCGGGCGGGCGGGGCCCGTCGTCCTCGCGCCGCTCCGGCGGGCGGCGTCAGTCGCCCTCGCGCCGCTCCCGGGTGGACAGCAGCCGGCGGAGCGAGTCCAGCCGTGCCGGATCGGCGTGCCCCGCCGCCACCCAGGCGTCCAGCGCGCATTCCGGTTGCTGACTGTCGTGGGTGCACCCGCGCGGGCACTCCTCGGTGCCGGGCTGGAGGTCGGGGAAGGCGTTGATGACCCGGGACGGGTCGATGTGGTTCAGGCCGAACGAACGGACTCCGGGGGTGTCGATCACCCAGCCCCGGTAGTCCGGCAGCGGGAGCGCCAGCGCCGACGTGGTGGTGTGCCGGCCGCGGCCGGTGACCGCGTTGACGACTCCGGTGGTGCGCCGCCTGTCCTTGGGGACCAGGGCGTTGACCAGGGTCGTCTTGCCGACACCGGAGTGCCCGACGAAGGCGGTGACCCGGTCGTTCAGCTGCTCGCGGACCCGGTCGGCCGCGTCGCCGTTCTCCAGTTCCTCGCGGCTGGTGACGATGAACGGGACCCCCAGCGGGGTGTACGCCTCCAGCAGCTTGTCCGGGGAGGCCAGATCGGACTTGGTCAGCACCAGGAGGGGGGAGAGGCCGCCGTCGTACGCGGCGACGAGGCAGCGGTCGATCATGCGGGGCCGGGGTTCCGGATCCGCCAGGGCGGTGACGATCGCCAGCTGGTCCGCGTTGGCCACCACCACCCGCTCGAACGGGTCGTCGTCGTCCGCCGTCCGGCGCAGCACCGTCCGGCGCTCGCCGATCCGGACGATCCGGGCGAGGGTGTCCTTCTCGCCGGACAGATCGCCGACGATGGAGACGGTGTCGCCCACCACCGCGGCCTTGCGGCCCAGCTCGCGGGCCTTCATCGCGACGACCGTGCGGTCCTCGACCAGGCAGGTGAGGCGGCCGCGGTCCACGGTGAGGACCATGCCCTCCTCGGCGTCCTCGTGCTTGGGCCGGATGTGCGTTCGAGGCCGGTTGCCCTTGCGGTTGGGGCGGATCCGGATGTCGTCCTCGTCGGGGTTCTTGCCGTAGCGGCGCATGTCTCAGGCCCCGAGCATTCCGGTCCACATCTGCGGGAAGTCGGGCAGGGTCTTGGCGGTCGTCGCCACGTTCTCGATCTCCACTCCGGGGACGGCAAGGCCGATGATCGACCCCGCGGTGGCCATCCGGTGGTCGTCGTACGTATGGAAGGTACCGCCGTGCAGCGGCCGGGGCCGGATGTGGAGGCCGTCGGCGGTCTCCGTGACGTCGCCGCCCAGCTCGTTGATCTCCTTGGTGAGCGCGGCCAGCCGGTCCGTCTCGTGCAGCCGCAGATGGGCGACGCCGCTCAGGGTGGAGGGGGAGTCGGCCAGTGCCGCGACGGCCGCGATGCCCGGGGTCAGCTCGCCGACCTCGCCGAGGTCGACGTCGATGCCGTGGATCCGGCCCGATCCGGTGAAGGTCAGCCCGTGCTCGGTCAGCTCGCAGCTGCCGCCCATCGCGGTGAAGATCTCGCGCAGCGCGTCACCGGGCTGCGTGGTGCGCAGCGGCCAGTCCGGAATGGTGACCCGGCCACCGGTGACCAGGGCCGCGGCCAGGAACGGCTGGGCGTTGGACAGGTCGGGCTCCACGGTCAGGTCGCGGCCCAGCAGGGCCGAGGGGGAGACCCGCCAGACGTCTCGCTCGCCGCCCGTCTCCGGCTCGTCCACCTGGGCGCCGACGGCCCGCAGCATGTCGACGGTCATCCGGATGTGCGGCATCGAGGGCAGCACGGCGCCGGTGTGACGTACCTCCACGCCCTGGTTGAAACGGGGCGCGGACAGCAGCAGCGCCGAGACGAACTGGGAGGACGAGGAGGCGTCGATCGCCACCGGGCCGCCGTCCAGCGCGCCGCCGCCGTGGACGGTCAGGGGCAGGGAGCCGCGGCCGTCGTCGTCGATCCGGGCGCCGAGCACGCGCAGGGCGTCGATCACGCCGGTCAGCGGGCGCTCGTAGGAACGGGGGTCGCCGTCGAAACGGACCGGCCCGTTGGCCAGGGTCGCCACGGGGGGCAGGAAGCGCATGACCGTACCGGCGTTGCCGACATCGACGGTGACCGGGCCGTGCAGGCCGGCCGGGATGATCCGCCAGGCCTCGCCCGAACCTTCCGGGGCGCCGCCGGCGACGGACGAGCTGGAGGACACCGTCTCCTCGATGCCGACGCCCATCGCGCGCAGCGCCTCGGCCATCAGCAGGGTGTCGCGGGAGCGCAGCGGGCGGCGCAGCCACCCGGGCTCCGAGGAGAGCGCGGCGAGGACCAGCGCGCGGTTGGTGACCGACTTCGATCCGGGCACCGTGACGGTGGCGTCGACGGCTCCGCTCGCGTGAGGGGCGGGCCAGAGGGCGGGGTGCACGGCACTTTCGGTCATGAGGTCACTTTAGAGCGTCCGGCAAATGGGGCGTGGTGGCGCGGGGCCGGGCTCACAGCCCCAGCAGCCAGCGGCCGCCGCCGATGAGCGAGCAGAGCGACACCGCGTGGAACAGGAACAGCCACAGCGCGGCCGGCACGTCCGTCAGCCGGGACAACTGGTCCGCGTCCGAGTCCGGTGCCCCGCCGTGCCGCCGCTTGGACTGGAGCTCGAACGCCGGACGCACGCCGCCCAGCAGCAGGAACCAGACCACGCTGTAGGCGAACAGGGACTGCCAGGCGGGTGACGCCAGCCAGGAGACCAGCAGGAAGAGCGAACCGGTGAGGATGACCGTCAGCGCCCCGTACACATTGCGGATCATCACCAGCATCACCGCGAGCAGCGCCGTGGCCAGCCACAGCAGCAGCGTGATCCGGCCGTTCACCAGCAGCCAGGCACCTCCCAGGCCCAGCAGCGGCGGCGCGGTGTAGCCCGCCGCGGCGGTCAGGACCATGCCGATCCCGGTCGGCCTGCCCCGGCTCACCGTCAGTCCGCTGGTGTCCGAGTGCAGCCGGATGCCCGAGAGCTGCCGGCCGGTGCACAGCGCGATCAGCCCGTGGCCGCCCTCGTGGGCGATGGTGATCGCGTTGCGCGACAGCCGCCATATGAAGTTCGGTACGACGGCGATGAGCGCGGCCGTGGCGGTCACGACCACCAGCCACTGCTCGGGGGCGGGCTGGGTGCCGAAGACGCGGTTCCACAGATCGCCGAGATCGGTGCTGTCCATGGTGTGGGCGGCTCCTTGCGGTTCGGGCGTCATCAGCATCCGGTCCGGATGACGGTCGTGGCAGTCTGGCACCTATGTGCGGACGGTATGCAGCGAGTCGGCGGCCCGAGGATCTGACCGGACTCTTCCAGGTGGAGAAGTGGGAACCGGCCAAGACGCTGGAACCCGATTACAACGTGGCTCCGACCAAGGAGGTCTACGCCGTACTGGAACGTCCTGTGAAGGACGCCGAAGACCGGCGTCCGGTTCGCCAGCTGCGTGCCCTGAAATGGGGACTCGTGCCGTCCTGGGCCAAATCCCCGGAGGGCGGCGCCCGGATGATCAACGCCCGTGCCGAGACGGTCCACGAGAAGCCGTCCTTCCGCCGCCCCTTCGTCTCCCGGCGCTGCATCCTGCCGGCCGACGGCTATTACGAGTGGGTGACCGGCAGCGAGGAGCGGCAGCTGGAGGAGAAGGGCCGGAAGAAGCGGCCCCGCAAGCAGCCGTACTTCGTGACGCCCGCCGACGGATCGGTCTTCGCCATGGCCGGTCTGTACGAGTTCTGGCGTGACCGGACCCTGCCGGACGACCACCCGCAGGCCTGGTGGGTGACCTGCTCGGTGATCACGACCGAGGCGGAGACGGCCCCGCTGGCCGTCGCGCCCGCCGAGGGCCCGTCCGCCCTCGCCGACATCCATCCCCGGATGCCGCTGATGCTGACCCCGGACCGCTGGGACGACTGGCTGGATCCCTCCCGTACCGGCATCGAGGAGCTGCGCGGCCTGCTCGCGCCGCCGCCCGGCGGGCTCATGCGGGCCTATCCGGTGGCCACGGCCGTCAGCAACGTCCGCAACAACGGCCCCGAGCTGCTCGACGAGCTGGCCGCACCCGAGGTGAGCACCCTGTTCTGAGCGGGAGGGCGGGAGGGCCCGTGCCGGAACCCGGCCGGCTCGCCGCGGGTTGGTTGGATGGGGAGGTGAACGCCACCGAGACAGACCCCCGCACCGAAACGGTCGACACCGACGCCGGCACGGCCCGGATCACCTGGATGCCCGCCGCGCAGCCCCGCCTCCTGCTCGCGCTCGGACACGGCGCGGGCGGCGGCGTCGAGGCGCGGGACCTGAAGGCCCTCGCCGCCACGCTGCCCGCCCACGGGGTGAGCGTCGCTCTGGTGGAGCAGCCCTGGCGGGTCGCCGGGAAGAAGCTCGCGCCCGCCCCCAAGACCCTGGACACCGGCTGGCGCGGCCTGTGGCCGGTTCTGGCGGCCCCGGGGCTTCCGGTCGTCGCCGGAGGGCGCAGCGCAGGGGCCAGGGTGGCCTGCCGGACAGCCGCGGGGCTCGGCGCCCGGGCGGTCCTCGCGCTCAGCTTCCCGCTGCATCCTCCGGGCCGCCCGGAGAAGTCCCGCGCGGACGAACTCCTGGGCGCCGGCCTTCCCACGCTCGTCGTCCAGGGCGGCAACGACCCGTTCGGCAAGCCCGCCGAATTCCCGCCGGGGGAGTACCGGATGGCCGAGGTGCCGCACGGGGACCACGGCTTCGCCGTCCCCAGGCGATCCGGGCTGACCGAGGCTCAGGCGATGGAGATCCTCACCACGTCCGTGACCGGCTGGCTGGCCGGAATCATGTGATCCGGGACCGGTCCGGGACCCGGGAATGTTGAACGGGGGGCCGCTGTTGTTCGGGACGTCGGTACACCAACGTCGTATGTGGAGAGGGAGTCCGTCGCATGGGTTCGACCATCTGCCCGCGTCGCTCGAACGCCGCTGACCTGGAGTGGACGGTGCTGCATGCGGCCAGGACCACTCCCGAGCGGGCACTGAGCGGATCGGATCGACAGCCCGCGTCGGACCAAGGTCGACTATTCTCCGATTCGAGCGGGTCCGGTTTCGGCTCCGCCACAGCGTTGGAGGAGGTGGGTCCGGTCACTGGGACCGACACAGGGACCGACGACGGCCGCCCGCAGGAGACGACCGCCGAGCGCAACGCGCGCTTCGAGCGCGATGCCCTCGGTTTCCTCGACCAGATGTACTCGGCCGCGCTGCGCATGACGCGCAACCCCGCGGACGCCGAGGACCTGGTCCAGGAGACGTATGCCAAGGCGTACGGCTCCTTCCATCAGTTCCGTGAGGGCACCAACCTCAAGGCGTGGATGTACCGCATCCTCACCAACACGTTCATCAACTCGTACCGCAAGAAGCAGCGCGAACCCCAGCGCAGTGCGGCCGAGGAGATCGAGGACTGGCAGCTGGCCCGTGCCGAGTCGCACATGTCGACCGGCCTGCGCTCCGCCGAGTCCCAGGCTCTGGACCACCTGCCCGACTCCGACGTGAAGTCCGCGCTGCAGGCCATCCCCGAAGAGTTCCGCATCGCCGTCTATCTCGCCGATGTAGAGGGCTTTGCCTACAAGGAGATCGCGGACATCATGGGGACTCCCATCGGTACGGTGATGTCCCGACTGCACCGGGGCCGCCGTCAACTGCGCGGCATGCTGGAGGACTACGCCCGTGACCGCGGGCTCGTCCCGGCGGGTGCCGGTGAGTCGGACGATCGGAAAGGCTCGGGCTCATGAGCTGCGGAGAGCCGCACGAGACGGAGTGCGCTGAGGTCCTCGATCACCTCTACGAGTTCCTCGACCGGGAAATGCCCGAGGGCGACTGCGACAAGTTCGAGGTCCACTTCGGCGAATGCTCCCCCTGCCTCGAGAAGTACGGCCTGGAGCAGGCCGTCAAGAAGCTGGTCAAGCGCTGCTGCGGTCAGGACGACGTCCCGGCCGACCTGCGCTCGAAGGTGATGGGCCGGATCGACCTGATCCGGTCCGGGCAGGCGGTGCCGGACCAGGACGTCACGGTCTCCGACACCGGACTGCCGGCCGCCGCCAACGAATGACGCATCACCCGAACGTGCTAATCGCAGCCGTCGGACCCCAGCCGGGACACCCAACTCGCTAGCCTGACGCCTTCATTGGCGATGCCGGGGAGTGTTCGCAACGCATCGTCGCCCCCCCCGTGGGGCGGGGTTGGCGAACACGACCTGGGGGCGGGCGGAACGGGTGAGAGCCACACGCGGCGCGGCGCGCGCGTACATCCTGGCCGTCGCGCTCGGCGCCGCCCTGTGTGTCCTGCCCGCGCTGCGTCCCGGCGCGGGCACCGCGTGGGCCACCCTCGGACTGCTCACCGGGCTCTGTCTCGTCTGTGAACTGCCCGGTCGCTGTGCCTTCTTCGGCAGCTCCGTGCCGATCAGTGCCGGATCGTTCTTTCCCCTGCTGCTCGCCGCGGCCTTCCTGCTGCCGCCCCCGGCCGCCGCGCTGGTCGCGATCCCGGGCTCGCTCGTCGGGCGGGTGGACAAGCCGCCCGTCACGGCCCGCCGGATCTGGCGGGCAGGCCAGCTGACCGTCACCGTCTGGGCGGCCTCGTCGGCGCACGCCGTGCTGGGCGGTCCGGCCGCGCTCGGCGGCCCGGGGCCCGACCGGCTCCCCGACCTCCCGTACGCCCTGCTGCCCGCCTGCGCGGCCGCGCTGGTCTTCAGTCTCGTCCTCACCGCCCTGGACGGCTCCATCCTCGCCGCGGCGGAACAGGTGCCGCTGCGGCGCGCCTGGAGCGGTCTGCTGCCGCGCTCACTGGGGCCGCACCTGGTGCACGGTCTCGCCGGGCTGATGATGGCGATCCTGTGGCACAGCTCGTACGGGCCGCTGGCCGCGCTCTTCGTCCTGCTGCCGATGTACATCTCCTGCTGGGTCTTCGCCCAGTACCACCGCGAGCACGCCGCGCACCGCCACACGATCAGGGCCCTCGTGCAGGCCGTCGACATCAAGGACACGTACACCCGGGGGCACAGCGAACGCGTGGGGCGCGCGTCCGTGCTCATCGCCCGGGAGCTGGGCATGGCGCAGGAGCGCATCGAGGTGCTCCGGTTCGCCGGGATCCTGCACGACGTCGGGAAGCTCGGGGTGCCGACCCGGGTGCTGCGCAAGGACGGGCCCCTGACGCCGGAGGAACGCCGGGTGATCGAGCTGCACCCGGAGTACGGCCACGAGATCGTCCGCGGCATCGCCTTCCTCGGTGAGGCCCGGGCCGCGATCCTGCACCACCACGAACGGCTGGACGGCAGCGGGTACCCGTACGGGCTGACCGGCCGCGGGATCCCCGAGTTCGCCCGCGTCGTCGCCGTCGCCGATGCCTTCGACGCGATGACCTCGACCCGCTCCTACCGGCCGGGGCGCCCGGTTCCGGCCGCCGTGGAGGAACTCAAGCGGTGCGCGGGCACCCAGTTCGACCCGCAGATGGTCCGGGCGCTGGCGCGGGGCCTGGAACGGCACGGGTGGTCGGGCGCCTCGACGGCGGACGAGGCAGGGGTCCCGGTGCCGCGGGGCCAGGACGCGGCCGGGGGCGTGGGCGCCGGATCCGCCGGGGCGCCGGTCCGTCCCCGATCGCCTGACGGGCCCGGCCCCGTCATCCCGGACCGCCGCCGGTGAGCCCCCGGTGGGTACGGCTGCCGCCCGTCGTCCTGGCCGTCCGCGGTGCCGCCCTCGCGCTGGCCGCCGCCGGGCTGGGCCACACCCTCTGGCACGGCGTCCACGAACCCGGCCACGCCCTCGCCTTCGGAGTCCTCATCACCATCGGTGAGCTGGCCCGCTGGGGCGCCCAGCCGGGGGAACGGGAGCCCGCGCCGCTCGGCGCTGCCGGTGCGCTGGCGTACGCCCTGCTCGGCAGCAGCGGCGGGGCGCGGACCAGCCACGGGGTGCTCCAGGTGATCGCCGTGCTCGTCGCGGCGCAGCTCGTCGCCACCGTGCCCCATGTCGCGCGCGGCTGCGGGCCCGGCCCCGACCAGGTGGCACGCCGCGTCCTGACCGTCACCTTCGCGGCCGTCTGCTTCCAGCCGCTGTACAACTCCGGCAGGTCGGTGGACTGGTTCGGCGACGGCCCGTACTACGCGGCCTTCCTCCTCGTGCTGCTCGGCCTCACCGCCCTGTGCGACGCGGTGCTCGGCGCCCTGCTGCTGCGGGCCCGCACACTGCCCCACAGCCTCCGGGCGGCCGGGCTGACCCCCGTCCCGTACGGGCCCCTGCTCCGCGACGAGCTGCGGGCGCTGGGCGGCATCGGGTCGGCGGTCTGCGCGACGGGTGCCGTGATGGCGCTCGGGGTCGCCGTCGCCGGGCTGTGGGCGCTGCCCGTCCTGTGCGTACCGCTGCTCCTCACTCAGGTGTCCTTCCGCCGGTTCGCCGCGGTGCGCACGACCTACCGGCAGACCATCGCCTCGCTCGCCCGGTCCACCGAGATCGCCGGGTACACGCCGCAGGGCCACGCCCGCCGGGTGGCGGTGCTCTGCACGGCCGTCGGGCGCGAGATGGGCCTCTCCGGGCCCGACCTCGCCGTCCTGGAGTACGCGGCGCTGATGCACGACATCGGCCAGCTCTCGCTCCTCGACCCGGTACCGGACGGGGCGACCGCGTCCCTGCCGGCCGCCCAGCAGCGCCGGATCGCCCTGCTGGGCGGGGCCGTGGTCCGTCAGACCGGGGTGGACACCGAGGTCGCCGTCGTCGTGGAACAGCAGGCTGACCCCTACCGCGAGCAGTCGTTGTCCGCCAGGATCGTCCGGGCGGTCAACGCGTACGACGACCTGTGCGGGGAAGGGATCGGCGGGCCGCTCGGCGCCCTGGAACAGCTCAGGCTCGGGACCGGCCGTGATTACCAGCCCCAGGTCGTGGAGTCGCTCGCCAGGGTTCTGGCCAGGGGCGGTCTGACCCCCGTCCCACCTGGGTAACCCATGGGTAATGAGCGGGCGTCCGGCCGGGCATGGTTGGATGCGAAGAGAGCGGAAAAACGAGGGTGTCCAGTCGGGACAGGCGGGAATCGTGAGGATCTTCGGGAAGGTACGGCATCGGCCCTCCGCCTCTTGGCGGCAGGCCACGGACCGCGCGTTCACGCTGATCGGCGACGGCCGGTACGAGGACGCGGGCGCGCTGCTGACGCGTGCGGCGGACCTGGAACCCTGGCTCTCCGAGTCATGGTTCAACCTGGCGCTGCTGCACAAGTTCCGGCACGACTGGGAACAGGCGAGAGCCGCGGGCCTGCGGGCGGTGGCGCTGCTCGACAAGGAGTCCGGCGCCCCCGACTGGTGGAACGTCGGGATCGCCGCCACCGCGCTCCAGGACTGGCCGCTGGCCCGCCGGGCCTGGCAGGCGTACGGGCTGAAGGTGCCCGGCGGCGGGCAGCAGACACCGGCGGCCGGCAGCGAGCCGGTCGGCATGGAGCTGGGCAGTGCGGCCGTGCGGCTGTCGCCGGAGGGCGAGGCCGAGGTCGTCTGGGGGCGCAGGCTGGATCCGGCACGGATCGAGGTCCTGTCGATCCCGCTGCCCTCGTCCGGGCGGCGCTGGGGCGAGGTCGTCCTGCACGACGGGGTGCCGCACGGCGAGCGGATCACCGCGGCCGGGCCCTCGTACCCGGTGTTCGACGAGATCGAGCTGTGGGCCCCGTCCCCCGTCCCCACCTGGGTGGTGCTCCTCGAAGCGGCCACCGAGGCGGACCGCGACGCGCTGGAGCAGCTGGCGTCCGACGCGGGTTTTGCCGCCGAGGACTGGTCCTCGTCCGTCCGGCTGCTGTGCCGGGCCTGTTCGGAGAGCCGGATGGAGAGCGACGAGGGCGACGGGGAGCATCTCGACCCCCACGACCACAGCGAGCCGGGCCATCCCGGTCCGCTGCGCCACCGGACCGCCGGCGAGCTGTGGGTGCCCGAGCGCGAGTGCGGTCTCGCGGCGCCCGCGGGGCTGGTGCGCGGGCTGCTCGACGGCTGGGTGGCGGACAGCCCGGACAGCCGTGAGTGGCGGGATCTCGAAGAAGTCTGCTGACGTCTCGAAGAAGTCGGCCGACGGGTGCCCGTAGGCTGTACGCGCACCGATTCCGGTGCTCGGGTGCCCGGGTTCTCATGAGCCGCGGATCCCGGGTTTCAGGTTGTGAGGAAGGCGTACGGCGGACATGGCGCAGCAGGAGACGGACGAGCAGATCAGCGTCGACGGGGAAGGGTTCCTCATCGACACCGAGGACTGCGAGGCGCGTGAGGCGGCACACCGCGAGCGCGGCACCTCGCGCCCGATCACGGTCGTGGGCAACCCGGTCCTGCACAGGGAGTGCAAGGACGTCACCGCGTTCGACGACGAGCTGGCCCAGCTGATCGACGACATGTTCGCCAGCCAGCGGACGGCGGAGGGCGTGGGCCTGGCCGCCAACCAGATCGGGGTCGACCTCAAGGTCTTCGTCTACGACTGCCCGGACGACGACGGGGTCCGGCACACGGGCGCCATCTGCAACCCGGTACTCGAGGAGCTGGCGCCCGAGGAGCGCGTCCTGGACGACTCCAACGAGGGCTGCCTCTCGGTCCCCACGGCGTACGCCTCGCTGGCCCGCCCGGACTACGCGGTGGTGCGCGGCCAGGACGCCAGGGGCAACCAGATCAGGGTACGGGGCGACGGCTACTTCGCCCGCTGCCTCCAGCACGAGACGGACCACCTGTACGGCTACCTGTACATCGACCGCCTCTCCAAGCGCGACCGCAAGGACGCGCTGCGCCAGATGGCGGAGAACACGCCGCGCTACGAGGTCGTGCCGAACGACTGACCAAGGCAGCGCGCGCAGGGCGCGAGGGCCCCGTACCGGTACGCCGGGACGGGGCCTGCTGCGTTTCCGTACCGTCAACTTGCGTTCTTCCACGCATAGTTGACGCGCGTCGACTCGTCCGCCAGGCTCACACTCCACATCTTCTTCGCGGTAGGGAGCCCTCATGATCAGACGTTCCGCACGACTCCTGCTCGGCCTTGTCATGACCATGGCATTCGCTTTGGGCGGTGCGGTGGTGACCGCCGGCACCGCACAGGCCGACGACTGCTACACCTGGACCCGCACCCTCTCCTCGGGTGCCACCGGCAACGACGTCGTCCAGCTGCAGATCCGGGTGGCCGGGTACCCCGGGTACAACTCCGTACTCGCCATCGACGGCTCCTACGGGCCCGCCACCACCGCCGCCGTCAAGCGCTTCCAGGCCGCCTACGGCCTGGCCGCCGACGGAATCGCCGGCCCCGCCACCCAGTCCAAGCTCTACGCCCTCCAGGACGGCGACTGCACACCCGCCCACTTCACGTACGCCGAGCTCAACCGCTGCAACAGCACCTGGGCGGGTGGTGCCGTCGCGGCGGGCACGGCCAAGGCCAACGCGCTGAGCACCATGTGGAAGCTGGAGGCGCTGCGCCACGCGCTCGGTGACCGTCCGATCACGGTCAACAGCGGTTTCCGCTCCACGTCCTGCAACAGCGCGGCCGGCGGTGCCTCGAACAGCCGCCATCTGTACGGCGACGCGGCGGACCTGGGCGGGATCGCCTTCTGCACCCTCGCCCAGCAGGCCCGGTACCACGGGTTCAACGGGATCCTCGGCCCGGGCTACCCGGACCACAACGACCACGTCCACGTGAACCAGGGCCCGAGCCACTACTGGTCGGCGCCCAACTGCGGCATCTGACACGCCTGTGGGGCCCGCCGCACCGGCGGGCCCCACAGCCGCGGTCAGGCGGACTTCGCCGTCAGGCGCGTCCCGCCCGTCGTCTGCACCGCGGCGCCGTCCGCGGCCCGCTCCGTCAGCCGGAGCTGCGAGACGGCGTTCCGCAGGACCAGGGCGCCGGTGCCGGCGTCCAGCTGCCAGCGCTGTGTGCGCGCGCCCGCCGCGCAGGTCCCGAGCGACAGCTCGGCCCCCACCTCCAGCGGAGCCCCCAGGTACTTCTTCCCGCGCACCGCGTCCAGGCACAGGCCGCTCTCCGCGGACTTCACGGTGTAGTAGCCGTCCGCGGTCCCCGCGAGCGTCCAGGCCGCCTTCGCGTCCCGGGCCAGTGCCACCCCGGCGTCCGCGCCGGGCGCCAGCGCCTTCGCGCCCGCGGTCAGCCGGTACGTGCCGTCGGCCAGCGGGGAGCGGTCGGTGTTGTCCCAGCCCGGGGCGTGCCCGATCCTCCGGGCCAGCGCCTCGAAACCGGCGTACGTCCCACTGGGCTTCGGACCGCCCCAGGTGGCCTGGGCGATGAAGCGCAGCGGCATGAAGGCCTTCGCCTCGACCTCGTTCTCGGTCTCGGCCGCCGCGCTGTCCGGCCACAGGCTGATCTTCGCGCCGGTCAGGTTCGCCGCCGTGGCCGGCAGCGTCTGGCCCTCGAAGCGCAGGGGCGTCCAGTCGCTCTCGTACAGCTCCCGGGTCTTCATCGTGTAGCCGCCGCGCACCAGATAGAGCGCGTACGCGGAGTTCATGACCGGGCGGCCCTCCGCCATCAGTGCGGACGGCTGCTGGATGGCGCCGCCGCCGAGCCAGTGCTCGACGGTGATGTCATGGTCGAGGGGGACGACGCCGTTGCGGCCCATCAGGCCGTCGTTCCAGATCCGCAGCGACCGGCCGGCGGCCTTCACATGGGCGTTGACCTGGTTGATGAAGTCGGCGAAGAGGTCGTCCGGGGTTGCCGAGGCGCCGAACCGCGCGGTCGCGGCCGTCTGCAGCTGCGGATAGTTCGGGTACGAGGAGCCGATCATGTACTCGTCGGCGCCCATGTGCCAGGTGCGGGTGCCCCAGACCTCCAGGGCCTCGTCGACCATCGAGGTGTAGTACGCCAGCGCCTCGGGGCGTGAGATGTCCAGCCGGGGCGGCGAAGGGACGCCCTCCTTGTCCTTGAGCTGGAGCTCCGGGTGGTTCTCCAGGTAGGTGTCCATGTGGCCGGGGGAGTTGATCTCCGGCACCAGGTCGATGTGGTACTTCTTCGCCATCGCGACCAGGGCCCGCACCTGCGGCTTCGTGTAGTAGCCCCAGAACGCCGACCCGGGGTCGACATCGCTCCTGACCTTCGCCTCGATCCAGAGCTGGTTGAGCTTCTGCGAGGCCATGTCCTTCATCAGCCGCTCGAACCAGGGCAGCGACACGTTGATGTAGCAGGCACACACCCCGACCCCGCGCTCGCGGTACGCGGGCACGTCGGTCGCCGAACCGCGCGCGGCCCGCCCGTCGCCGTTGAGCAGCTGGAGCACCGTGCGTGAACCGTAGAACACACCCGCCGACGTCGCGGCGGTGACCGTGACCCGGTCGCCGACGTCGAGGCGGTAGCCCTCCGCGCCCAGCGAGCCCTTCAGGGACGGGTCCTGGCGCAGCACGATGTCACCGGCGCGGGCCCTGCCCCGCGAGACCGGGGCCTTCCCCGCCAGCTCGCCCGCGAACCGCGCCGCGTCGGCCGCCGTGCGCTGCTCGCGCACCCCGTCCAGCACGATCCGCGCCCGGTCCGTGAGGGTGAACTCCCCCTCACCGGCCTGCCACTGCCGCAGCGACGGCAGCACCTCGGGCGGCGGCGCGGCGGCGGCCGCGTCCTTCGCCGAGGCGCTCTGCAGGGGCAGCAGAGTGGCGGCGAGCGCGGCCACCACGGCCCCGATGGTCCTTCGTTTAGCCATCCGGATGTCCATGCGCCCGACCCTGTCGCGTCGCCGGCGGCCCGGTCCATGGACAGGTGAAGGAAACGGTTGGACGAATGGTCCGACGTAATTCCTGCGAACGATCAGGCGACTTCGGTCAGTTCGACCGGGCCGCGGAAGGTCCGTCGGTATGCGTTCGGCGTGGTTCCCAGGGAGCGTACGAACTGATGGCGGAGTGCGGCGGCATTGCCGAAGCCGGTCTGCCCGGCGATCGTATCCATCGTTTCATCGGATGTCTCCAGGAGGTGCTGCGCCAGGAGCACCCGCTGGCGCAGCAGCCAGCGGTACGGCGTGGTGCCCGTCTCCTGCTGGAAGCGGCGGGCGAACGTGCGCGGTGACATGTGCGCCTGGGCGGCCAGCTGTTCGACGGTCATCTCCTGGTCGAGGTGGCGCTCCATCCAGGCGAGCGTGTCGCCGACCGTGTCGCAGCGGGTGCGGGGCAGCGGGCGCTGGATGTACTGCGCCTGGCCGCCGTCACGGTGCGGCGGCACCACCATGCGGCGGGCGATGGTGTTGGCGGTGGCGGTCCCGTACGCCTGGCGGACCAGATGCAGGCAGGCGTCGATCCCCGCGGCCGTGCCCGCCGACGTGATGACCGGGCCCTCGTCCACGTACAGCACGTCCGGCTCCACGATCGCGCGGGGGAAGCGGCGCGCCAGCTCGTCGGCGTGGCGCCAGTGGGTGGTGCAGCGCCGCCCGTCCAGCAGGCCGGCCGCGCCCAGCACGTACGCCCCCGAGCAGACGCTCAGCACCCTGGCCCCGCGGTCCACGGCCCGCCGCAGCGCCTCCAGGACCTTTTCCGGGTACTCCCGGTCCACGAAGTGGGTACCGGCCGGGACGGCGATGAGGTCGGCCTCCTCCAGGCGGTCCAGGCCGTGGGGGGTGGTGATGGTGAACCCGGCATGGGTGCGGAGCACCGGGCCCTCGGCGGAGACCACGGCGAAATCGTGCACCGGCAGTCCCTCCTCGCTGCGGTCGAGTCCGAACACCTCGCACAGGACCCCGAGTTCGAAAGGGTTCACATCGTCGAGCAGCAGGGCGGCCACGTTTTTCAGCATGACCTCAGTGTGGCAGTAATTCGATGCTCCATGACAGTCCTGCCACTGCCGCGATCGGCCCGGACCGGCGAGAGTAGAGGCATGAACACATTCCTGAACTTCCTGGGCATATCCGCTGTTTTCGCTCTCGTCCTGCTGCCGGTGCTGGCCGGTATCGCCCGCGAACGCCGCATCGACCGTGAACTGAGGGAGGCGGAACGGGCCCGGAGCGCCGAACCCCCGCGAACGGCGGACGCCGCACGGCCGGTGAGGGCCGCACGGCGTCCGTACGTCAGGAGCTGGGCGAGGATCTGAACGGCCTAGAAGTCGTCGTCGAAGCCGACCGTGCCCTCGACGGCCACCTGATAGGCGGACGGGCGGCGCTCGAAGAAGTTCGTCAGCTCCTGGACGCCCTGGAGCTCCATGAACGAGAACGGGTTCTCCGAGCCGTACACCGCGGGGAAGCCCAGCCGGGTCAGCCGCTGGTCCGCGACGCACTCCAGGTACTGGCGCATCGACTCGGTGTTCATCCCGGGCAGGCCCTCGCCGCACAGGTCCCGGCCGAACTGCAGTTCCGCCTCGACGGCCTCCTTCAGCATGTCGGTGACCTGCTGCTGGAGCGCGTCGTCGAAGAGGTCGGGCTCCTCCTTGCGGACGGTGTCCACGACCTCGAACGCGAAGTTCATGTGCATCGTCTCGTCACGGAACACCCAGTTGGTGCCCGTGGCGAGGCCGTGCAGCAGCCCGCGCGAGCGGAACCAGTACACGTACGCGAAGGCGCCGTAGAAGAACAGCCCCTCGATGCACGCCGCGAAGCAGATCAGGTTCAGCAGGAAACGGCGGCGGTCCGCCTTCGTCTCCAGCCGGTCGATCTTCTCGACCGAGTCCATCCACTTGAAGCAGAACTGCGCCTTCTCGCGGATCGACGGGATCTCCTCGACCGCGTCGAAGGCGGCCGCCCGGTCGTCCGGGTCGGGCAGGTAGGTGTCCAGCAGCGTCAGATAGAACTGGACGTGCACGGCCTCCTCGAAGAGCTGCCGCGACAGGTACAGCCGCGCCTCGGGGGAGTTGATGTGCTTGTACAGCGTCAGCACGAGGTTGTTGGAGACGATCGAGTCGCCCGTCGCGAAGAACGCGACCAGCCGGCCGATCATGTGCTGCTCGCCCGGCGAGAGCTTGGCGAGGTCGGCGACGTCGGAGTGGAGGTCGACCTCCTCCACCGTCCAGGTGTTCTTGATCGCGTCCCGGTAGCGCTCGTAGAAGTCCGGGTAACGCATCGGCCGCAGGGTCAGTTCGAAGCCCGGGTCCAGCAGGTTCTTGTCGTTGGTGGAGCTCATTACTGGCAGGCCTCGCAGGACTCGGGGTTTTCGAGGGAACAGGCGATCGCGTCCGCGTCGGGCGCGGGTGCCTGCTCGGGGATCGGGGCGGCGGACGCCGCACGGGCGATCCGGGTCGCCGGGCGGGAGCGCAGGTAGTACGTCGTCTTCAGCCCCTGCTTCCAGGCGTACGCGTACATCGAGGAGAGCTTGCCGATCGTCGGCGTCTCCAGGAACAGGTTGAGCGACTGGCTCTGGTCGAGGAACGGCGTACGGGCCGCAGCCATGTCGATCAGTCCGCGCTGCGGGATCTCCCACGCCGTGCGGTACAGCGCCCGCACCTCCTCGGGGATCCAGGCGAAGCCCTGCACCGAGCCGCTCGCCTCGCGCAGCGCCTCGCGGGTCCGCGCGTCCCACACGCCGAGCTGCTTCAGCTCGTCCACCAGATACGCGTTGACCTGGAGGAACTCACCGCTGAGCGTCTCGCGCTTGAACAGGTTGGAGACCTGCGGCTCGATGCACTCGTACACACCCGCGATCGAGGCGATCGTCGCCGTCGGCGCGATCGCCAGCAGCAGCGAGTTGCGCATCCCGGTCTTCGCCACCCGGGCCCGCAGCGCGTCCCAGCGCTCCGGCCAGTTCAGCTCGGTGTCGTAGTGGTCCGGGTGCAGCACACCGCGGGCGGCACGCGTCTCGGACCACGCCGGCAGCGGGCCCGAACGCTCCGCGAGGTCGCAGGACGCCTCGTACGCCGCGAGCATGATGCGCTCGGAGATCTTCGTCGACAGGGCGCGGGCCTCGGGCGAGTCGAAGGGCAGCCGCAACTGGAAGAAGACGTCCTGGAGGCCCATCGCGCCCAGGCCCACCGGCCGCCAGCGGGCGTTGGACCGGCCTGCCTGCTCGGTCGGGTAGAAGTTGATGTCCACGACCCGGTCGAGGAACGTCACGGCGGTACGGACGGTCGCGTCGAGGCGCTCCCAGTCGATCGCGCCGCCCTCGACGAAGGCGCCGAGGTTGACCGAGCCCAGGTTGCAGACGGCCGTCTCGCCGTCGTCGGTGACTTCAAGGATCTCGGTGCACAGGTTCGAGGAGTGCACGACCCGGCCCGGCTCGGCGGTCTGGTTCGCGGTCCGGTTGGAGGCGTCCTTGAACGTCATCCAGCCCTGGCCGGTCTGCGCGAGGGTCCGCATCATGCGGCCGTAGAGCTCACGAGCCTGCATGGTCCTGCGGGCCAGCCCCTTGGCCTCCGCCGCCCGGTAGGCGGCGTCGAACGCGTCGCCCCACAGGTCGACCAGCTCGGGCACGTCGGCCGGGGAGAACAGCGACCAGGTGCCGTCCGCGTCGACCCGGCGCATGAACTCGTCGGGGATCCAGTGCGCCAGGTTGAGGTTGTGCGTACGCCGCTGGTCCTCGCCCGTGTTGTCGCGCAGCTCCAGGAACTCCTCGATGTCCGCGTGCCACGTCTCCAGATAGACGGCGGCGGCGCCCTTGCGCCGGCCGCCCTGGTTCACCGCGGCGACCGAGGCGTCGAGCGTCTTCAGGAACGGCACGATGCCGTTGGAGTGCCCGTTGGTGCCGCGGATCAGCGAACCGCGGGCGCGGATGCGGGAGTACGAGAGGCCGATGCCGCCCGCGTGCTTAGAGAGGCGCGCCACCTGGTGGTAGCGGTCATAGATCGAGTCCAGCTCGTCCAGCGGGGAGTCCAGCAGGTAGCAGGAGGACATCTGCGGGTGCCGGGTGCCGGAGTTGAAGAGCGTGGGGGAGGAGGGCAGGTAGTCCAGCCGGCTCATCAGCCCGTACAGCGCGGCTACCTCGTCCAGAGCGCGCGCGGAGTTGTCCTCGGCCAGACCGGAGGCGACCCGCAGCATGAAGTGCTGCGGGGTCTCGATGACCTGGCGGGTGAGAGGGTGGCGCAGCAGGTAGCGGCTGTACAGGGTGCGCAGGCCGAAGTAGCCGAAGCGGTCGTCCGCGCCGTCGGCGAGCGACTGGGCGACGATCGCGTCCAGGGCGGCGGCGTGGAGGGTCACGAACTCGGCGGTGCGGTCGGCGATCAGGCCCTCGCGGTGACCGACGGCGACCGATGCGGAGAACGAGGTCGCGCCCTGCCCGGCCGCCTCGTCCGCGATGGTGCGGGTGAGGAGGCGGGCGGCGAGCCGGGAGTAGGCGGGGTCCTCGGAGATCAGGCCCGCGGCGGCCTCGGTGGCCAGCGAGCGCAGCTCGGCCTCGTCCGACCGGGCGTTGCGGCCGCGCAGTGCTGCGGCGGCGACGCGTCCGGGGTCGGTGTCGGGCAGGTCGGCGGTGAGGTCGGTCAGGGTCCGCAGCAGTGCGGTTCCCGGTCCGTCGCTCGTGCTTCCCGTTGATTCGGCCGCTGAAACCGGACCGGCTGGCGCGATGGTCACGCGGTGCTCTCCCTCGCTCGGCTCGGGGCCTCGGTGGAGCGGGGGGCGGCCGGGCGGAGCGCGCCAGGGCAGCGCTCCGTGCGGCGTCCACCGGCCCATCCACGAGGCCCGGACGTCTGGGCATCCGGATCGGACGAGCCGGATGCGCTGTCGGCAGGACCTCGGACTGGAGGTGCGCAAAAGGCACCGAACATACCGTTGCGGGACAGTTCCGGATTCGCACCGGATTTCCCTGCGGCGACAGCGAGCACGAGCATACATGTGGGGGCTGCCGGATGCGGCAGCCCCCACATGTTGTGTCGTGCCTGCGCTCACGCCGCAGGGCGAAGCTCCAGACGGAACGTCAGCAGCGTCAGACCGGCGACGGGGCTCCAGTCCCTCTCCGGTGTGCGGACGAAGCCGAGGCGCTGGTAGATCCGGTGGGCCCCGTGCATCGCCGGCTGCGTCGACAGGACGATCCCCGTGACCCCCGCGGTACCCCGTGCGCGGTCGATACAGGCCCGTACGAGCGCCTCCCCGGCTCCTGCGCCCCGGGCCTCGGGGGAGACCGCCAGGGTCCGGAATTCCGCCTCGTCCGCCGCGGCGATGTCGGCCCACGGGTTGCCCGGCGGGGCGTAGGTGACCCCGCCCAGGACATGGCCCCGCGCGTCGGCGGCCACCAGCACCTCGGCCTCGGCGGCCCGGCGGGGGACGTCGCGCAGCTGGACCAGGTACGGGTCGTCGGCGCCGAGGTCCAGGAGGCCGTCGCCGAGGTAGGCCCCGGCGGTGATCTCGCCGAGGAGTGCGTGTTCGGCGGGCTCGATCGGCCGGATCGTCATGTCCATGGGGGCAGTCTGCCGCACGGGCGGGCCGTGGCCGCAAGCGGATATCGGGGGTACGGGAACGGGCCGCCGCGCCCCTCCGGGGAGGAGTGCGGCGGCCCGCTCACGCATGCCGTCGGTCAGTGGCCGCCCGGAGCACCGGCGGTGGCCGGCGGCAGCTCGGTCTTCACGCCCGGGTCGCCCGCGTCCGCGGTGTAGTCGCCCGGGGAGGTCTCGTCGATGCCGGCGGGCGCCTTCACGGCGTTCAGGACGAACGTGAGGACGACGACGACCACGACGTTCAGCACGAAGGCCGTCAGACCGATGTAGCCGATCTCGCCGAGGCCGGGGATCTCCTTGGAGGACCCGCCGAAGTGCTTCTGGGTCGGGCTGGCGACCCCGTACGCGGCGAGGGTCCCGTACAGCATGCCGACCGCCCAGCCCGCGAGCAGCGCCCAGCGGTGGAACCACCGGGTGAACAGTCCGCCGACCAGGGCCGGCATCGTCTGGAGGATCCAGATCCCGCCGAGCAGCTGGAAGTTGATCGCGACCGTCTTGTCCATGGTGAGGACGAAGGCGAGCGCGCCGACCTTCACCAGCAGCGACACCAGCTTGGAGACCTTGGTCTCCTGCGCGGGGGTGGCGTCCGGCTTCAGGAAGTCCTTGTAGATGTTGCGGGTGAACAGGTTCGCCGCGGCGATCGACATGATCGCCGCCGGCACCAGGGCGCCGATGCCGATCGCGGCGAAGGCCACGCCCGCGAACCAGTCGGGGAACATGTTCTCGAACAGCTGCGGGATCGCCAGCTGGCCGTTGTCCACCTTGACGCCGGCGGCGATCGCCATGAAGCCGAGCAGCGCGAGCAGGCCCAGCATCAGCGAGTACAGCGGCAGGATCGTCGTGTTGCGGCGGATCACGTCACGGCTGCGGCTGGAGAGCGTCGCCGTGATCGAGTGCGGGTACATGAAGAGCGCCAGCGCCGAGCCGAGGGCCAGGGTGGCGTAACCCCACTGTCCCGCCTCGCCGGGGGCGAGTCCGGCCACCGGTTTCCCGGCCGCCTCGTTCTTCGCGGAGAACGCCTCGCCTGCCTTGGCGAAGATGTCGTCGAAGCCGCCGAGCTTGATCGGGATGTAGATGATCGCCACGGCGATGACCAGGTAGATGAGCCCGTCCTTGACGAACGCGATCAGCGCGGGAGCGCGCAGCCCGGAGGAGTACGTGTACGCGGCGAGCACCGCGAACGCGATCAGCAGCGGCAGGTCCTTGATGAACCAGTGCGTGTTCTCGCCGCCACCGACGCCCATCACGTCCAGCACCGCCTGGATGCCGACGAGTTGGAGAGCGATGTACGGCATCGTGGCGAGGATGCCGGTGACGGCGACCGCCAGCGAGAGCCCCTTGGAACCGAAGCGGCCGCGGACGAAGTCCGAGGTGGTGACGTAGCCGTGCTTGTGCGAGACCGACCACAGGCGCGGCAGGAACGTGAAGATCAGCGGATACACCAGGATGGTGTAGGGCACCGCGAAGAAGCCGGCCGCGCCCGCCGCGTAGATCGCCGCCGGGACGGCGACGAAGGTGTACGCCGTGTAGAGGTCGCCGCCGAGCAGGAACCAGGTGACCCAGGTGCCGAACGACCTTCCGCCCAGCCCCCATTCGTCGAGGCTGGCCTCGTTCTCGGCCTTGCGCCAGCGGGCGGCCATGAAGCCGATGACCGTGACGGCCAGGAAGAAGAAGATGAAGACGCCGAGTGCGACGCCGTTCACGCCGTCCTTCATGCTGACGCACCTCCCTTGCGGGCGCGCTGGTCACGCTGCCACAGCTTGTACGCGACCATCGTGAGCGCCGTCGAGATCAGCACCCAGAGCATCTGGTACCAGTAGAAGAACGGGATCCCGATGAAGGTCGGGTCGACCTTGGCGTACGAACTCACCCAGAGCATCGCCACGAACGGCGCGACGAGGCACAGGGCGATGACCACCCGCACGGGTGTGACGGTCGGTGGTTTTCCTTCGGGCTCTTCCGGCATGGCGGCGACTCCGTCCCCTCACTGATCACCTGTAATGCGCAGGAAATCTAGGCGAGGGTCCCGCCCACCGTCACCCCCTGTCCGCATTGCGGTCCGGCAACGGTCCTGAGGCGTATGCCAGATGGTCGAAATGACGCCATACGTCGGGGAGTTGGTGCAGACCAATAGCCGCCGCGGGGCGGGGCGGGGCAGCGGACAGCCCCCGTGGGAACACTTCCACGGGGGCTGTCCGGAGTGACGGCGTCCTCAGTCCAGCGGACGCTTCAGGCGGGCCACGAACTTGTAGCGGTCGCCCCGGTAGACCGAGCGGACCCATTCGACGGGCTCGCCCTGTCCGTCCAGTGAGTGCCGGGACAGCATCAGCATCGGCAGGCCCACGTCCGTGCCGAGCAGGCCGGCCTCGCGCGGGGTGGCGAGGGAGGTCTCGATGGTCTCCTCGGCTTCCGCCAGCCGCACGTCGTACACCTCGGCCAGGGCCGTGTACAGGGAGGTGTACTTGACCAGTGAACGCCGCAGCGCGGGAAAGCGTTTGGCCGAGAGGTGGGTGGTCTCGATCGCCATCGGCTCACCGCTCGCCAGGCGCAGCCGTTCGATCCGCAGTACGCGGCCGCCCGTGGTGATGTCGAGCAGTCCGGCCAGTGTGTCGTCGGCCGTCACATAACCGATGTCCAGGAGCTGGGACGTCGGTTCGAGTCCCTGGGCGCGCATGTCCTCGGTGTACGAGGTGAGCTGCAGGGCCTGCGAGACCTTCGGCTTGGCGACGAAGGTGCCCTTGCCCTGGATGCGCTCCAGCCGGCCCTCGACGACCAGTTCCTGAAGCGCCTGGCGCACGGTGGTGCGCGAGGTGTCGAACTCGGCGGCCAGGGTCCGCTCCGGGGGCACGGGCGTGCCCGGCGGCATCGTGTCCGTCATGTCGAGCAGATGTCGCTTCAGCCGGTAGTACTTCGGGACGCGCGCGGTACGCGTGCCCGCGCCCGCGCCCGTCTCGTTCTCCGCACTGCCCCCGTCGGCACCCATGGCCCGCCTTCCCGACTGCTGCGTTGCTGCCGTCACCGGCTCCTCCGTCTGTCGCGGCTCACATGGTGGCACGGTCCGGTCACGGCTCGTCGCCCTCCCTCAGGTGTCGGTCCTATAACGGACGCGAGTGCACTTCTTATACACCCTTGACACCCCTAAAGGTCTAGGCCAAGCTCCCGGTACTGGTCTAAACCATTAAAGACCAGGTTCCAGCCCCAGTAGTACTCGTCGACGATTTTGCGCGGTGGGCGGGGGTTGCAGCATCCCTGAGGAGGGTGGCGTGAAGCGCAAGCTCATCGCGGCGATCGGCGTCGCGGGCATGGTGTTCGGCATGGCGGCGTGTGGTTCGGATGACGACGGTGACGGCAAGAAGGCCGGAGCCGAGGGTTACGCGGGTCAGACCCTGACGGTCTGGACGATGTCCGGCTCGAACCCCCCCGGTTGGACCAAGACGGTCACCGAGGAGTTCGAGAAGAAGACCAAGGCCAAGCTGAAGATCGAAGTCCAGGAATGGAACGGTATTCAGCAGAAGGTCACCACGGCCCTCTCCGAGTCCAACCCGCCCGACGTCCTGGAGATCGGTAACACCCAGACCCCGGCGTACGCCAAGACCGGCGGTCTCGCCGAGCTCGCCGACGTGAAGAAGGAGATCGGCGGCGCCTGGCCCGACGCGGTCAACGCCCCCTCCGTCTACGAGGGCAAGCAGTACGCGCTGCCGTGGTACTTCGGTAACCGCGTCGTGATGTACAACAAGAAGGTCTTCAAGGACGCCGGTATCACCGAGACGCCGAAGACCCGCGCCGACCTCTTCAAGGCCTTCGACGCCATCAAGGAGAAGGGCGACGCCGAGCCCGTCTACCTGCCCGGCCAGAACTGGTACTTCTTCGACGGCCTGCTCGTCGGCAAGGGTGTCGAGCCGGTCAAGAAGGAGGGCGACAAGTACGTCTCCAACCTGGCCGACCCGAAGGTCGGCGAGGCCATGGACGTGTACAAGCAGTACCAGTCCTACTCCAAGGCCCCCAAGGACAAGGACGAGGCCACCCCGCAGCAGGCCGAGGTCTTCGCCAAGGGCAAGACCGGCGCCATCATCGCGATGGGCTACGAGGCCGGCACCGCGATCGCGGCCAACCCGAAGATCAAGGACGACATCGGCTTCTTCACCATCCCCGGTGAGACCGCCGACAAGCCCGAGGGCGTCTTCCTCGGTGGCTCCAACTTCGCCGTTGCCGCGGGCAGCAAGAAGCAGGACCTGGCCAAGGAGTTCCTGAGGATCGCGCTCAGCGAGGCGAACGACGGCGCGCTCGTCAAGGAAGCCGGCTGGACCCCGAAGTCCGAGGCCATGCAGAAGTTCGCCGTGGGCCAGCCCGCCGCCGAGGCCGCCGGCCCCGCCGCCGCCAAGTCCGGTGGCACGACGCCGCTGATCCCGGAGTGGGCGCCGGTCGAGAACCCGCCGAACCCGATCAAGACCTACATGACGCTGGTCCTGCAGGGTAAGTCCTCCGCCGACGCCGCCAAGCAGGTCGAGGACGAGCTCAACAAGCGCCTGTCCCAGCAGCAGTAGTAGCAGTAGCGCGATACACGCCGGGGCTGCGGGTTCCACCCGCCGCCCCGGCTGTACGCACCGTTCCGGTAGGGCTCTGTTGGAAGTGATGGCGAGCATGGCAGTGCACACCAATCCGTCGGACGTGGCGAAGTCGGCCCCGACCGACGGGCAGGGCGGGAAACCACCCGCCGGTCGGGGCGGGGGACGCAAGCAGAAGCCGGGCGTGGGGATCGCGCCCTACCTGCTGCTGGTACCCGCACTCGCAGTAACGGCGATTCTCCTCGGCTATCCCCTGGTGAAGAACGGCATGCTGTCGTTCCAGAACCTCAACATGGGACAGCTGATCCAGCACGTCACCGAATGGAACGGGTTCAAGAACTACGAGGAGATCCTCGGCGGCGAGGACTTCTGGCGCGTCACCGTCCGCACGATCGTCTTCACCGGCGTCAACGTCGCACTGATCATGCTGCTCGGCACGCTGATCGGGCTGCTGCTCGCCCGCCTCGGCAAGAAGATGCGGCTGACCCTGATGCTGGGCCTGGTGCTCGCCTGGGCGATGCCCGTCATCGCGGCGTCCACGGTCTACCAGTGGCTCTTCGCCTCACGCTTCGGCGTCGTGAACTACGTGCTCGACAAGGTCGGCTTCCACTCCATGGCCGACTACAACTGGACGGGCTCACAGCTCTCCACCTTCTTCGTGGTCACGCTGCTGATCGTGTGGCAGTCGATCCCGTTCGTGGCGATCAACCTCTACGCGGCCACCACGACCATCCCCAAGGAACTGTACGAAGCCGCCTCGCTCGACGGAGCCGGCGTCTGGAAGAGCTTCACCTCGGTGACGTTCCCCTTCATGCGGCCCTTCCTCTACGCCACGACCTTCCTCGAAGTCATCTGGGTGTTCAAGGCGTTCCCGCAGATCTTCACCATCAACGAGGGCGGCCCCAACCGCCTCACGGAGACGTTGCCGATCTACGCCTTCGTCGAAGGAGTCGGCAACCAGCACTACGGTATGGGTGCCGCCATCTCGCTGCTCACCATCCTGATCATGCTGGGGCTGACCTCGTACTACCTCCGCATCGTTCTCAAGCAAGAGGAGGACGAGCTGTGAAGCGCTCCCTGCTCGGCCGCATCTGGCCCAACGCAACGGCGATCGTCCTCTTCGCCGCCCTGGTCTTCCCCGTCTACTGGATGTTCACCACGGCGTTCAAGCCGACCGGCGACATCATCACCGAGACGCCGGTCTGGTTCCCGACCGAGATCACGTTCGAGCACTTCAAGACCGCGTACAACGCGCCGGACTTCCTCACACTGGTCAGGAACTCGCTGACCGTCACGCTGTGCGCCGTCGTGTTCTCGCTGATCATCGCGCTCTTCGCGTCGTTCGCGCTGGCCCGGATGCGGTTCAAGGGCCGCAAGAGCATGATCCTGGTCTTCATGATCGCGCAGATGGCCCCGTGGGAGGTCATGGTCATCGCGATCTACATGCTGGTCCGCGACGCGGACATGCTCAACAGCCTGGTTCCGCTGACCCTCTTCTACATGGTCATGGTGCTGCCCTTCACCATCCTGACGCTCCGCGGCTATGTCGCCGCCGTGCCCAAGGAGCTGGAGGAGTCCGCCATGGTCGACGGATGCAGCCGCCCGCAGGCGTTCATCAAGGTGATCCTGCCGCTGCTCGCCCCCGGTCTGATGGCCACCTCGCTGTTCGGCTTCATCACGGCGTGGAACGAATTCCCGCTCGTCCTGATCCTCAACAAGGATCCCGAAGCCAAGACGCTGCCGCTGTGGCTCTCGCAGTTCCAGAGTCAGTTCGGCGACGACTGGGGTGCCACCATGGCGGCGGCCTCGATCTTCGCGGTCCCGATCCTGATCCTCTTCGTCTTCCTGCAGCGTAAGGCCGTCAGCGGTCTCACCGACGGCGCCGTGAAGGGATAACGCCTCCCATGACCACCCTCGTATCCACCACGGACACCGTCACCCGCGACGCCCTCGCCGTCCTGCAGCCGGGCTTCACCGGCACCACGGCGCCGGAGTGGCTGCTGCGCCGGGTCGGCGAAGGACTCTCCTCCGTCGGGCTGTTCGGCCGCAACATCGAGTCGCCCGAGCAGCTCGCCGCGCTCACCGCCCAGCTCCGCGCCGAGCGTGACGACGTGCTCGTCGCGATCGACGAGGAGGGCGGCGACGTCACCCGGCTGGAGGTGCGGCACGGCTCGTCCTTCCCGGGCAACCTGGCGCTCGGCTCCGTCGACGACGTCGCGCTGACCCGTGCCGTCGCCCAGGAGCTGGGCCGGCGGCTCGCCGAATGCGGCGTCAACCTCAACTGGGCGCCGTCCGCGGACGTCAACTCCAACCCGGGCAACCCGGTCATCGGGGTACGGTCCTTCGGCGCCGACCCGCACCTGGTCGCCCGGCACACCGCCGCGTACGTCGAGGGCCTCCAGGCCGCCGGCGTCGCCGCCTGCACCAAGCACTTCCCGGGGCACGGCGACACCGCGGTCGACTCGCACCACGCGCTGCCCCGCATCGACGTGGACCTGGAGACCCTGCACGCCCGTGAACTGGTGCCGTTCCGGGCCGCCATCGCAGCGGGTTCCAAATCGGTGATGAGCGCGCACATCCTGCTCGGGGCGCTCGACCCGGACCGCCCGGCGACGCTGAGTCCGCAGATCCTCACGGGTCTGCTGCGTGAGGAGCTGGGCTACGACGGCCTGATCGTCACGGACGGCATGGAGATGCAGGCCATCTCCGCGACGTACGGAATCGAGCGCGGCTCCGTCCTCGCGATCGCCGCGGGCGCCGACGCGATCTGCGTCGGCGGCGGGCTGGAGGACGAGGCCACCGTGCTGCGGCTGCGCGACGCGCTGGTCGCGGCGGTCCGTGCCGGTGAACTGCCCGAGGAGCGGCTGGCTGACGCCGCGGCCCGGGTACGGGCCCTCGCGTCCTGGACGCAGCGGGCCAGGGGGGCGGTCTCGGAGCCGGGCGCGGCAGTGCAGGAGGGGACCGCGCCCGGCACCGGTTCGGACATCGGCCTGATCGCCGCCCGCCGCGCGGTGAAGGTGACCGGCACGGCCGCACCGCTCACCAAGCCTCCGTACGTCGCCGCGTTCACCCCGGTCGCGAACATCGCGGTCGGCGACGAGACGCCGTGGGGCGTCGCCGCCGAACTGACCAGGCTGCTGCCGGGCACCGAGACCGGCACGTACAGCGGCGGGACCGAGGCCCCCGGGGCCGGTGTGCTGCGGGCCGCGGGGGAGCGGCGCATCGTCGCGGTCGTCCGCGACGTGCACCGCCACCCGTGGATGACCGAGGCCCTCGACACGGTGCTCGCGGCACGCCCGGACACGATCGTGGTCGAGATGGGCGTCCCCCAGGCCACCCCCAGGGGCGCGCTCCACATCGCCACCCACGGCGCCGCCAGGGTCTGCGGCCTGGCAGCAGCGGAAGCGATCACCCCGCCGAAGTAGCACCGGGCCACCACGGGGCCGGCCCGGACACCACCGCCCCGGGCGGGCAGACCAAGCCCGCCCGGTGATCGAGGGCGATGCCTGCGCCGGACGGGGGCGGTCACGTTCGAGCCCGTCCGGCGATTGAGGACAAGCCCCGGCCGGACGGGGACCGGCGCATTCGAGCCCGCCCGGCGATCGGGGCAGAGCGTCCACGCGGAACGCACCCGCACGCAAGAGGGCCGGGACACCACACGGTGCCCCGGCCCTCCCGCGTACCGCCAGAACTAAATGCCCTGCCACAGCGGCTTCGCCGCATACGTGGCGCGGAAGTAGTCCGCCAGCTTCAGCTTCGACGCCGCCGCCTCGTCGACCACGACCGTTGCGTGCGGGTGCAGCTGCAGCGCCGACGCGGGCACGATCGCGGCGACCGGTCCCTCGACCGTCTGTGCCACGGCGTCCGCCTTGCCCTCGCCCGTCGCGAGCAGGATCGGGTGGCGGGACTCCAGGATCGTGCCGATGCCCTGGGTGATGACGTGGTGCGGAACCTGCTCGATGTCGTCGTCGAAGAAGCGC
Source organism: Streptomyces sp. NPDC091416 (assembly GCF_044756845.1). NCBI lineage: Bacteria > Bacillati > Actinomycetota > Actinomycetes > Kitasatosporales > Streptomycetaceae > Streptomyces > Streptomyces sp. NPDC091416. The sequence goes on along the minus strand of NZ_JBIVTU010000001.1, from coordinate 307,912 downwards.
GCGTTGTCGACCCGCGTCTGCTCGGTCAGCGTCTTGATCCGGGTGCGCGAGGCGAGCGAGGAGCACGGCTCGTTGAACCCGATGTGTCCGTCCGTACCGATGCCGAGCAGCTGGAGGTCCACCCCGCCGGCGTCGGCGAGCGCCTGGTCGTACGCCTCGCAGGCGGCCTGGACGTCCTCGGCGGAGCCGTCGGGGCCCATGAACGACGCCTCCGAGAGCCCGAGCGGCTCGACGACCTCGCGCAGCACCACGGAGCGGTACGACTCCGGGTGGCCCGTCGGCAGCCCCACGTACTCGTCGAGCTGGCAGATGCGGGCGCGCGACGCGTCCACTGCGCCGGAGCGGACCTTCTCGGCCAGCGCCCGGTAGATGGGCAGCGGGGTCGATCCGGTGGCAACGCCGAGAAGGGCGTCGGGCTTACGGCTGAGCAGGGCGCCGATGGCCCCCGCGATCAGTTCGCCGCCTGCCTTGGCGTCCGGGACGATGACAACTTCCACGCGGGGCCTGCCGATCTAGAGTGAAGACATGTGGTATAGACCAATCTAAGTCCTAATCTAGCAGAATTCCCGCCCCCGGACACGGCCCCCCGGGCCTCCGTGGGCCCCGCGTTTCGGGGCGCGTCGGCGCCTTCCCGCCGGGGCCGTCCGCTGGCGGGCCCGCGATGCCCCGTGTTGACTTGACCGACGCACCGCGACACCCCGGGAGGCACCAGACATGTCCGCCACGTACCCGGCCGACGAGGGCGAGCAGCCCGGCCGGATCATGTCCGGCGAAATGGCCGAGCAGCCCGAGATGCTGCGGCGCATCCTCGACCGGGGGGCGCCCGCCATCCGGGCGGTGGCGGCCGAGATCGCGGCCCGCAAGCCCCGCTTCGTCCTGCTCACCGCCCGCGGCACGTCGGACAACGCCGCGCTCTACGCCAAGTACCTGATGGAGATCACGCTCGGTCTGCCCTGCGGCCTGGCCTCGATGTCCACGACCACCGCGTACGGCGCGAAGCCGGACCTCAGGGACGTCCTGGTCATCACCGTGAGCCAGTCCGGCGGATCGCCCGACCTGGTGGCGTCGACGAAGGCCGCCCGGGAGGCCGGCGCGGTCACGCTCGCGGTGACCAACAGTCCGGACTCACCGCTCGCCGCGGTCTCCGAGTACCACATCGACATCCTGGCCGGGCCGGAGAAGGCCCTCCCGGCCACCAAGACGTACACCGCCTCGCTGCTCTGCCTGTACCTCTTCGTGGAAGGGCTGCGCGGCGGCGACGGCGCGGCGGCCGCGATCCTGCCGGAACTCGCCGGGGCGATCCTGGCGCGCAGGGAAGAGGTCAAGGCCCTGGCGTCCCGCTACCGCTTCGCCGAGCGCATGGTGATCACCTCGCGCGGCTACGGCTACCCCACGGCCAAGGAAGCCGCCCTGAAGCTGATGGAGACCAGTTACATCCCCGCGCTGTCGTACTCCGGCGCCGATCTGCTGCACGGTCCGCTCGCGATGGTCGACAACATCTCCCCCGTGATCGCCGTGGTCACCGACGGCCGGGGCGGCGAGGCCCTGCAGCCGGTGCTCGACCGGCTGCGCGGCCGTGGAGCGGACCTTTTCGTGGTCGGCCCGAAGGCCCAGGTGGAAGCGGCCTCCGCGGGCTTCGTGCTGCCCACGGCCGGGGTCGCCGAAGAGGTCCAGCCGATCCTGGAGATCCTGCCGCTGCAGATGCTGGCCTACGAGGTGACGATCGCCCGCGGCCAGGACCCGGACGCGCCGCGCGCGCTCGCGAAGGTCACGGAAACCCGCTGACCCGCCGACTCGGCCTCCGGAAACACCCGCGGGCCGCGGCGCCGGGCCGGGACCCTCAGCCCGACCAGCACCGCAGCCCGGAGTAGGACCGCCCGTGAGGGCGATCGGCTCGGCCGGCGGTGTGCGGTGCCCCCGGCCGGGGAGAGGTACCGGCGCAGTCAGGGCAGAGAGCGCGGGTACCTCGTTCCGCTCTCCTGTGCGGGGAGAGCGGAGGCTCTGTCTTCAGCATTGTGGACTAGACCACTCACGGTGTCCATCCGTGGGGCACGGTGATTTCCGGTCCCTCCTCCTGCACGTACGGGCGGGCCGTCCGGTTCGGAACCTGTCCGCATCCACAGGTACGCTCGCACACGTGCCCTCCATGAACGACCTCGTCCGCCAGCACACCGCCCTGAGTGACACCGACCTCGAGTGGCTCCATCTGCTGGTCTCGGAGTGGCAACTGCTCTCCGACCTGTCCTTCGCCGACCTCGTTCTCTGGGTCCCCACGCGTGACGGTACCCGCTACGTGTCCGTCGCCCAGATGCGGCCCAACACCGGCCCCACCTCCTACCAGGACGACATGGTCGGCCATCTGGTCCCGCGCGGCCGCCGTCCGCTGCTGGACGCGGCGCTGGACGAGGGCCGGATCGTGCGCGAGGGCGACCCGGAGTGGCGGGAGGAGGTCCCCGTACGGGTCGAGTCGATCCCCGTACGCAGGGAGGGCCGCGTGCTGGGTGTCATCGCGCGCAACACCAACCTGCTCACGGTCCGCACCCCGTCCCGGCTGGAGCTCACCTACCTCCAGTCCGCCTCCGACCTGGCGCAGATGATCGCGGCCGGGTCCTTCCCGTTCCCCGGCCAGCAGGTCGACATGGACGCCTCGCCGCGCGTCGGCGACGGGCTGGTCCGCCTCGACGCCGACGGAGTCGTCCAGTACGCCAGCCCCAACGGCCTCTCCGCCTATCACCGCCTGGGCCTCGCCTCCGACCTGGTCGGACAGCATCTCGGCGGGATCACGGCCGAACTGGCGCCCTCCCGCGGCCCGGTGGACGAGGCGCTGGTCAAACTGGCCAGCGGTTACGCGCCACGGGAGTTCGAGGTCGAGTGCGCGGGCGGTGTGATCCAGCTCCGGGCGATCCCCCTCAAACCCAAGGGCGTCCGCATCGGCTCGCTGGTCCTGCTGCGAGACGTCACCGAACTGCGTCGTCGTGAACGCGAGTTGATCACGAAGGACGCCACCATCCGGGAGATCCACCACCGGGTGAAGAACAACCTCCAGACGGTGGCTGCCCTGTTGCGTCTGCAGGCCCGGCGAATGGACTCCCCGCAGGGCCGTGAGGCGCTCAACGAGGCGGTCCGGCGCGTCGGTTCGATCGCCATCGTCCATGAGACGCTGTCCCAGAATCTGGACGAGCGGGTGGAGTTCGACGAGATCGCCGACCGGGTCATCGCCATGGTCGCCGAGATCTCCCCGGGCAAGGTCACCTGCCGGCGCACCGGACGCTTCGGCATCCTCGACGCCGAAGTGGCCACGCCGCTGGCGATGGTCCTCACCGAAGTGCTGCAGAACGCCCTGGAGCACGCGTTCGGCGTGGCCGAGTCCGGCACGGTCGAGGTCTCCGCGGTGCGCGGCGGTTCGCCCACGGAAGGGCGGCTGCTGATCACCGTTCAGGACGACGGGTGCGGCCTGCCCGAGGGATTCGACCCGCAGCGCGCCGGGAATCTGGGCCTCCAGATCGTGCGGACGCTGGTGGAGGGCGAGCTGAGCGGCTCGTTCGGCATGGTGCCGGCACCCGAACGCGGTACCCAGATCGTCCTCGACCTCCCGGTCCGCGCCGACAAGTAGCACGTATGAACCCATCCCCGCCCGCGCCGAGAAACGGCGCGGGCGGACGTACGCTCGTCCGCGCGTAGCACGTACGAACGTGCTTCCCGCCCGCGCTCACGACTGGCGCGTGGGGGCGCACAGCAGAGAGCCCGGACCGTTGGTAACGGTCCGGGCTCTCTGGTCAAGCATGCGCTTCGTGGGGTACTGCGCGCTGCGACTCGGGGGGCGGGGTGATGCGTACGCTCTGTACGCGCCGCCTGGCTGAGGTTCGTAGCGGTGGCGTCGGTCAGGCGCTGGCGTTACGCGCCCGGTTGCGAGCGGCACGGCGCTTCATTGCGCGGCGCTCGTCCTCGCTGAGGCCACCCCAGACGCCGGAGTCCTGGCCGGACTCGAGCGCCCACTGCAGGCACTGCTCCATGACGGGGCAGCGACGGCAGACGGCCTTGGCTTCCTCGATCTGCAGCAGCGCAGGACCGGTGTTGCCGATGGGGAAGAACAGCTCCGGGTCTTCCTCACGACAAACGGCGTTGTGACGCCAGTCCATGGCTGCTACCTCTCCTTGGTATACGTACTGTGGCTTGTGAATGTGAACGCTTTCACGAACCCCTCCGTACGTGTAGGGCCGACGCCCAGATGAACTGGTTGTGGTCCTGTGTGGTGAGGAGGGATTCTGGCTCTCAGTGGAGGCCGTTGTTGCGGGCCGTCCCGATCGCCATGTAGAGATTCCCAAACCTCGGCGACGGATACAACCCCTTCTGGAAAGTTTTTTTTGATTCCTCGGTGTCGGCTAGGTCACAGCCGTACTTCTAGAGGGTGGAAGCCAGTCCAAACGTTCGAGTTAAAGGACTTTGGTCCCTTCCGCTCACACAATCACACGCAGTGCACGGCGTACGCCTGTGAACGTCACACTTGTACGCAGCCCCAGGTGGTCACCGTCCATCTGGAGGGGCAGTGGGGCCTTTGAATGCAAGGTGAAGTCCGTGAGGTCATGCAGTGAAACGGCGTGCTTGCCGCGCGGGCCCTTTTCCGGGCTGGAAGTCAGCAGCTGTGTGGCGTACCGGGTGACGGCCGGGGTGGACAGTCGGTGCAGGCCGAGGACGTCCAGGGCGGTGTCGAACGACGCCTTCGGGGAGGCGTAGATCGGCCGGTTCCCCAGGTATGTCCAGGGAGCCGTGTTGCAGATTATGGAGAGCGCGAGGTCGGTGACCGGGTCCTGGCCGGGTACTTCCAGCGTGATGATTCCCTGTCGCCGATGCGGCTCCTCCAGGAACTGCCGCATCACCTGGCGCACGTACAGCGCATGCGTCGAACGCTTGCCGCGCTCGCGCTGTTGTTCGACACGGCCGATCACGCCGGCGTCGAATCCGAGGCCGGCGCAGAAGGTGAACCATCGCTCCGGAACCGATTCGTCCTCCGTGCCGGGGGTGCCGGCCGCCAGGCCGAGGCCCACCGTCCGTTCGGTGCGGTTGGCGAGTGCGTCCAGGATGGCGCCGGTCGCCTCCACCGCGTCGTTCGGGAGGCCGAGCGCCCGTGCGAAGACATTGGTCGAGCCGCCGGGAACCACGGCGAGTTTCGGCAGGTTGTCGATGTCGGGGCCCTTGTGGAGCAGGCCGTTCACGACCTCGTTGACCGTGCCGTCACCGCCGAGCGCGACCACGAGGTCGATGTCGTCACTGTCGGCGGCCCGTCGTCCCAGGTCACGGGCGTGCCCGCGGTACTCCGTGGACACGGCCTCCAGCTTCATCTCGCTGGCCAGTGCATGAATCAGCACGTCACGGGTCCGCGCACTGGTGGTGGTAGCAGCTGGATTGACCACAAGAAGTGCGCGCATGGCTGCCAGACTACCTACCGCGAGGTATCGGCCTGAAGTCCTGCCCGGATGCCTTCACGCTGTGTGACGGCATGGGCGCGGTGCGCCGGTCCGTGCGGGATGAGCCTCCGGCCGGCCGGTGGCGTTCCGACCCCGGCTTCACTTTCGGGTGCCGGGGATGCCAACCTGCAAGGGTGAGTACTCAGCAGAACGCGCCCTCGCCGACGCCCTCGGCCCAGCCGCCGAAGCCGGCCAGGCTCACGCTCGTGGCCGGGCTCAGCGCCCTCGAAGGGGCGGCCCTCGTCATCGGCGGGGTCTCCATGCTGGTGATGGGGCTGCTCGGCAGCCCCGACAGCCCGCAGCAGGCCGAAATGGGCGGTCTGACGGTGATCGCCCTGGGGCTGATCCCGCTCTTCGCCGCCCGCGGGCTGCTTCAGCGGCGGAGCTGGAGCCGTGGCCCCGCGCTCATCACGCAGATCATCGCGCTGCCGGTGGCCTGGACGCTGCTGCGGTCCCAGGGGGCGCTGATCCCGGCCGGCATCGTGCTCGCCGCGGTGGCGCTGACCGCGCTGTTCCAGCTGGCCCGCCCGGCGACCATCGAGGCGCTCGGCATCCGCAGGCCGGGCGCGACGCCCGACGCGGACGCCTGAGGCGCGGTACGGCAGCCTCGGGGCCGGCCGGACGGGTGGCGTCCGGCCGCCCCCTCGCCCGCCTACTCCTCGACGAGCAGCCGCTCGCGCAACTGGGCCAGGGTGCGGGCCAGCAGCCGGGAGACGTGCATCTGAGAGATGCCGACCTCCTGAGCGATCTGCGACTGGGTCATGTTGCCGAAGAAGCGAAGCAGCAGAATCCGCTTCTCGCGCGGCGGCAGGTCCTCCAGCAGCGGCTTGAGCGACTCCCGGTACTCGACACCCTCCAGCGCCTCGTCCTCGGAGCCGAGCGTGTCCGCGACCGCGGGGGACTCGTCGTCCGTGTCCGGCACGTCCAGCGAGAGCGTGCTGTACGCGTTGGCCGATTCCAGGCCCTCCAGGACCTCTTCCTCGGAGATGCCGAGCCGCTCCGCCAGCTCGTGCACCGTGGGCGAGCGGCCGTGCTGCTGGGAGAGCTCCGCGGTCGCCGTGGTCAGCGAGAGGCGCAGCTCCTGGAGCCGGCGCGGCACGCGCACCGCCCAGCCCTTGTCGCGGAAGTGCCGCTTGATCTCGCCGACGACCGTGGGGGTCGCGTACGTGGAGAACTCGACGCCGCGCTCCGGGTCGAACCGGTCCACCGACTTGATCAGGCCGATGGTCGCGACCTGGGTCAGATCGTCCAGGGGCTCGCCGCGGTTGCGGAAGCGCCGCGCCAGGTGCTCCACCAGTGGCAGGTGCATCCGCACGAGCCGGTTGCGCAGCTCCGCCTTCTCGGGTGACCCGTCCGGGAGCTTGCCCAGCTCGATGAACAGCGCCCGCGCCCCGCTGCGGTCGTGTGGATCGTGGTGCCCGTGTTCGCTCATCTGGCCCGCCCGCTCCGCCTGCGACTTCTCCACCGCGACCGTAGTGCCGGCGGGCCCTTCGGCCCCGTCCACCGCACGGGGCAGGTCCGCCCCGTCCACCGGATGAGGCAGGGCCTGCTGTTCCGGGATGCCCGCTGCGCGCACCACCCCTGGTCGGATCGTCTCGTCCCGCACAGGACCGTCCCCGTTCCCGTTGCTCACGCCGGCCCGGGTCCCGCGCCGCGCTGTTTGTACAGGCTGATGCTGACCGTACGGTCATCGGCGACCGAGGAGTCGACCTTTCCGGCCAGTGCGGAGAGCACCGTCCAGGCGAACGTGTCGCGCTCCGGGGCCCGGCCGTCCGTCGTCGGGGCCGAAACCGTCACCTCGAGAGAATCGTCGACGAGCCGGAACACGCAGCTGAGGACGGAACCCGGCACGGCCTGCTGGAGCAGGATCGCGCAGGCCTCGTCGACCGCGATGCGAAGATCCTCGATCTCGTCGAGAGTGAAGTCCAAACGCGCTGCGAGACCGGCCGTGGCCGTACGCAGCACCGACAGGTAGGCACCCGCAGCGGGCAGCCGGACCTCTACGAAGTCCTGATTCCCGGGCTCGCCTGCGATCTGGGACACCCTCACCTCCAAGGTGGCACAAACTCTTCGAGGATCCGGGAAGAGTCGCCCGGAGCCATGCGGTACGTCTTCGGTTCTTGGTCCGGCGACGCTATCGCGATCCATGATGCCGTGTCGCCGGGACCCGTCCCATGACTGTCACTCATGGTAAGCCCATGAGCACACACAGTGGCTAGGGGTCTGCGGCAGTCAATTACGAACAACAGGCGCCGGTTTGACGTACCCAGACGTCAGACGATCGAACCGTCCTCGAAGCACCAGCGCCAGCTCTCGCCGGCCTCGAAGCTCCGCATCACGGGGTGACCGGTCTCCTTGAAGTGCCCCGTGGCGTGCTGCCGGGGCGACGAATCGCAGCAGCCGACATGGCCGCAGATCAGGCAGAGTCGCAGTTGCACGGGGTGGGTGCCCGCCGCCAGGCATTCGGGACAGGACTCGGAGAGGGCTGCGGGCTCGGGGCGCGGCAGGTCCGGTACATGCGGGCACTCGCTCATGATGGCCAGGTTACGACGGATGCGAGGACCGTGAGATGGACGCATTGCCACTGGTGGCACTGGTCGCGGCGAGTGCGGCAACGGCCGGCCTGGCCCGCCGGACGCCGGTGCCGGCCCCCCTGTTGCTGGTGGCCCTCGGGCTGATCGGCTCGTACGTGCCCGGGGTGCCGACGTACACCCTGGACGCGCACATCGTGCTGCCGCTCCTGCTGCCACCGCTGCTCTACACGGCGGCCGTGGACAGTTCGTACCTGGACCTGCGGGCCAACATCCGTCCCGTCGCGCTGCTCTCCGTCGGCTACGTGCTGTTCGCCACCGTCGCGGTGGGCTGGCTGGCGTACCGGCTGGTGCCCGACCTGCCGCTCACGGCCGCGCTGGTGCTGGGCGCCGTCATCGCCCCGCCGGACGCCGTCACCGCCGCGGCCATCGCGCGCCGGGTCGGCCTGCCCGCCCGGGTCACGACGATCCTTCAGGGCGAATCCCTGGTGAACGACGCCACCGCGATCACCGCCTACAAGGTGGCGCTCGCCGCGGCCGTGGGCGAGGGCATGAGCTGGGGCGGCGGGATCGGCGAGTTCCTGCTGGCCTCGGTCGGCGGTGTAGGCGTCGGACTGGTCCTCATGGTCCCGCTGCACTGGCTCCGTACGCACCTCAAGGAACCCCTGCTCCAGAACACGCTGTCGCTCCTGATCCCGTTCGTCGCGTACGCGGCGGCCGAACGCGTGCACGCCTCCGGGGTGCTCGCGGTCGTCGTGGTCGCGCTCTATCTGGGCCACCGGTCCTGGCAGGTCGACTTCGCCACCCGGCTCCAGGAGGCAGCCGTCTGGAAGATGGTCGCGTTCATCCTGGAGTCCGCCGTCTTCGCCCTGATCGGCCTCCAGTTGCCCTTCGTGCTGAAGGGGCTCGGTACGTACGCCGTCGCCGAAGCCCTCTGGTACGCGGTGGCGGTGTTCCTGGCGGTCGTCGTGGTGCGGTTCATCTGGGTCTATCCGGCGACCTATGTGCCCCGCCTGCTGTCGAAACGCATCAGGGAACGCGAACCCGAGACCGACTGGACCTCGCCGCTGATCGTCGGCTGGGCCGGGATGCGCGGCGTCGTCTCGCTCGCCATCGCCTTCTCGATCCCGCTGGTCACGAGCGACGGCGAGGCGTTCCCGGCACGCAACCTGGTGCTGTTCCTGACGTTCACCACGGTCATCGGCACCCTGGTGATCCAGGGGCTCACCCTGCCGGTCATGGTGAAGGTCCTGAAGCTGCCCGGACGCGACCGGCAGGCAGAGACGCTGGCCGAGGCGCAGGCGCAGAGCGAGGCGTCCACGGCCGCCGAGGCGCGCCTGGAGGAGCTGCTCACCGACCGGCGCAACTGTCTGCCCCAGCCGCTCACCGACCGGCTGCGCACCGTCCTGGAGCGCCGCCGCAACGCCGTCTGGGAGCGCCTCGGGGCGGCCAACCCGGTGACGGGCGAGTCGGCGGACGACACCTACCGGCGACTGGCCGGCGAGATGATCGAGGCCGAGCGCGAGGTCTTCGTACGGTTGCGGGACGAGCGCCGTATCGACGACGAGATGATGCGGACGCTGCTCAGACGCCTCGACCTGGAGGAGGCCGCCGCCTACCGGGAGGAGTCGGACTGATCGTCCGGGCGTCCCGTGATCACGGCCGCGACCGTGGTTCCGGCGGCGAACGCGCCCTCATCGGCCAGCACGGTGAGCGCGTAGAGGAGTTTGGCCACATAGAGCCGTTCGACCGGCAGCCCGTGGCGGTCCTCGAAGTCGTCGGCGAACGCGTGCAGGGCGGGTGTGGTGCGGGCGTACCCGCCGAAGTGGAAACGTTCGTCCAGGGACCAGGTGCCGGCCGGTCCGCCGAACGCATCCCGCTGGAGGTCCCGGACCGCTTCCCCCAGGAAACCGCCGCGCAGGACCGGGACGCCGAGGGCGCGTTGCCCCGGGGCCAGTCCTGCGGCGAGTCCGGCGAGGGTGCCCCCGGTGCCGCAGGCCACGGCCGCCACGTCCGCCGTCCCGCGCAGCTCGCGGCCGAGCTCTGCGCAGCCCTGTGCGGCCACGGCGTTGCTGCCGCCCTCCGGGATGACCTCGCACTCTCCGTAAGTGCTCAGCAGGGCCGCCAGGACCTGCGGATCGGTCTTCTCGCGGTACGTCTTGCGGTCCACGAAGTGCAGCCGCATGCCGTCGGCCGCGCACCGGGCCAGCGAGGGGTTGAGCGGGCGGTGGGCGAGCTCGTCGCCCCGGACCACGCCGACGGTGCGAAAGCCCAGCAGCCGGCCCGCGGCGGCCGTGGCGCGCAGGTGGTTGGAGTAGGCGCCGCCGAACGTCAGCACGGTCCGGCCGGCTGCCGCGCGGAGGTTCGGGGCGAGTTTGCGCCACTTGTTGCCCGGCAGATCCGCGTGGATCAGGTCGTCGCGCTTCAGGAGCAGCGTCACGCCGTGACGCGCGAAGCGCTCGTCCCGGGCCGGCTGCAGGGGTGACGGGAGCGCCGGCCGCAGCCGGGAGAGGGCGGGGTCCTGTCCGTCGGGAGGCGTGGAGAGCATGGCTTCATTGTGGCCGCGCTCCGGCCGGAGCCGCCCCGGACTACTTCAGGCGGTCGTGGATCCGTGCCCGCATGGAGGTCATGGAGAAGCCGCGCGGGTCGACCTTGCCGGGCTGCCACTCGCGGTGGCCGATGACCGACCGGGAGTTCCAGCCGTGGTGGCGGCAGACCGCGGCCGCCGCCTTCTCGATGGCTTCGAGCTGAACGGCGGGCCAGGGGTCCTCGCCGTCGCCGAGGTTCTCGCACTCGAAGCCGTAGAAGTGCCGGTTTCCGTCGGTGTTGGCCTCGTTGTCCGACGGCAGGCGCTTCTCGGCGATGACGGCGCGCAGCACGTCGTCGTCGCCGAGCCCGGCGTGGTTGGTTCGCCCGTAGCCGACCAGGTGGACCCGGCCGTCCTTGGCGATGACGCCGTGGCACAGCGGCCCCGGCAGCGCCGGGTGGCCGTCGCGGCAGATCCGGACGGTGGCGGCGGTTCCCCTGGTGACCGTGTGATGGATCATCACGCCGTTGACCGGCCCCCAGGGGCCCTTGTGGTTGCGGTTGTGGGTGCGCCAGTCGCCGACCTGGACGACGGTGAGCCCCTCGTCCTTCAGGGCGTCGAGAAAGGTGCTCGCGGACATGGGTGAGGACATGGCCGACTCCTTCGTGCGTGGGGGAGTGTGTCCGTACGGCGCTTTTACCCGACGGACGGTGTCCCGGACCAGTCACGGGGAGATTCCGGGGCCTTGTTCGGACGGTGTGCGAGCCGATCCGGTCATTCCCGCGAGCACCGGCCGCCTCTCAGCCCTGGGCGAGCCACAGGTCGGGGCCGAACACCTCGTAGTGGATGTCCGCCGCCGGGACGCCCTTGGCGAGCAGCTGGGTGCGCACGGCCCGCATGAAGGGCAGCGGGCCGCAGAGGTAGGCGTGCGTGCCGGACGGGATGGCCACGCCGGCCAGGTCGACGAGACCGGTGCGGTCCGCGGGGTGGCCCTGCTCCGGGTTCTCGTACCAGAAGTGCGCCGAGGCGTCGGGAAGTTCGGCGGTGAACCGGGCGTGGTCGGCACGCAGCGCGTGGTCCGCGGGGGAGCGGTCGCCGTGCACCACGGTCACCGGCGCGTGGTGGCCGGTGTCCGCGAGGTGCTCCAGCATCGACAGGATCGGGGTGCAGCCGATGCCCGCCGAGGCGAGCAGGAGCGGGGCGTCGGCGGACTTCAGTACGAGGTCGCCGTACGGGGCCGAGATCCGGAGCCGGTCGCCGGGGCGGGCCTGGGCGTGGAGGTGCCGCGAGACCTCGCCGTCGGGGGCGCCGGCGCCGTGCACCCGCTTGACGGTGAACGAACGGAGCGCCGATCCGGGGGCGCTGGAGAGGCTGTACTGGCGTATCTGGCGTGCCCCGTCGGCGAGTTCGACCTGCACGGACACGTACTGGCCGGGGCGGAAGGCGGGGGCGGGGGCGCCGTCGGCCGGACGGAGCTGGAACGTGGCGACGTCCGCGGTCTCCTCGGTGCGCGAGACCACCTCCCAGTCGCGCCAGACGTCGCCGGCGACGACGCCCTGCTGTGCGTACAGCCGCTCCTCGATGGCGATCAGGGCGTTGGCCATCAGCCAGTAGACCTCGTCCCAGGCGGCCGCGACCTCGGGCGTCACCGCGTCACCGAGCACTTCGGCGATGGCCGCGAACAGGTGGGTGTGCACGACGTCGTACTGGGCGGCCGTGACGCCGAGGGAGGCGTGCTTGTGCGCGATGCGGTCGAGCATCACGTCGGGCCGGGTCCCGGGGTGCTCGACCAGCTGGGTCGCGAACGCGGCGATGGAGCCGGCGAGCGCCTGACGCTGGGCGCCGGAGGCCTGGTTGCCGCGGTTGAACAGGTCGCGCAGCAGCTCGGGGTGGGCGTCGAACAGCTTGCGGTAGAAGAGATCGGCGATGTCCCCGATGGCCGCGCCGACGGCGGGAAGCGTGGCACGGACGGTGGCGGTCGACGGCTCGGAGAGCATCGTTAACTCCTCGGATTCAGAATTGGCATCTCAGATGCGCATTTAAAAGCAGTGTAGGAACCGGGCTGTGGGCCCGGTGCGGCGGGGGTCGGTTCAGTCGTCCGCGGGCGGTCTGCTGCTGATGCCGATCAGCAGCGGGCCGGTCGGGGAGGAGACCAGTTCGGTGACGGTGAGCGGGTCGAGCGAGGCGTAGAACGCCTCCGAGGCGGCACGCAGGGCGTGGCGCAGCCGGCAGTCCGACCGCAGCGGGCACGGGGTGGCGCCCTCGCACTCGACGACGTCGCCCGGGCCCTCGAGCTCGCGGACGAGCCCGCCGATGGAGCCGGAACGGCCGGCCGGGGTGAGGGCGAGTCCGCCCCCGCGGCCCCGTCGCGCCTCGATCAGGCCGAGGTGCTGGAGGCGGGCCACGACCTTCGCGGCGTGGGAGTACGGCACCTGCATCGTCGCCGCCACCTCCCGGGTGGTCGGCGGGTCCTCGTTGTCCACGACGGCCAGACGCATCAGCACCCGCAGTGCCACGTCGGTGAATCTCGTCAGCCGCATGGCCGTCACGGTAGGTGGATTTGCATTCCGTATGCAAATTAACATCGCGCAGCGTTGTGCCCAGCCCAAAGCCCGATTAGTCACACTCTTTTGTGTAATGGCGTGGCGAGTCCGCATGCTGAAAGGTTCTTCTCGCAGGTCAGCCGATGAATCGAGAGGACGACAGATGTCCGTTGGCGAAGAGGTTCAGAACGTGCAGATGCCGCCGCAGCAGAGTCTTGGTACGGCAGCCGCGCGGAACCTCGCGACGACCACCAAGTCCGCTCCGCAGATGCAGGAGATCACCTCACGGTGGCTGCTGAAGATGCTTCCGTGGGTCCAGGTGCAGGGCGGCACGTACCGGGTGAACCGCCGGCTGAGCTATTCGGTCGGGGACGGCAGGGTGACCTTCGTACAGACAGGGGACCGGGTCTCCGTGATCCCGGCCGAGCTCGGTGAACTCCCGGCTCTGAGGGACTTCGGGGACGAAGAAGTGCTCGCCGAGCTGGCCAGGCGGTGCGAGCAGCGCGAAATTCCCGCCGGACAGCTCCTGGCGACGGCGGGCGAGGCGGCGGACCGGGTCTTCCTGCTGGCGCACGGAAAGGTCGAGAAGGTCGGCACCGGGCCCTACGGGGACGAGACCGTGCTCGGAGTCCACGCGGACGGCGCCTACTTCGGAGACCACTCCCTCATCGAGGGCGACGCGCTCTGGGAGTACACGGCCCGCGCCGTCACGGCGTGCACGGTCCTGACCCTGAGGCGGGCCGATGTGCTCAACCTCGCCGAGCGGGCCGACTCGCTGAGCAACCATCTCGCCGGGCTGCTCGCCATCCCGCAACAGCGCACGAACAAGTACGGCGAGGCGGAGATCGACCTGTCCGCCGGGCATGTCGGCGAGGCCGTCGTCCCGCACACGTACGTGGACTACGAGGCCGCGCCCCGCGAGTACGAACTGAGCGTGGCCCAGACGGTTCTGAAGGTCCACAGCAGGGTTGCCGACCTCTACAACCAGCCGATGAACCAGACCGAGCAGCAGTTGCGGCTCACGGTCGAGGCGCTGCGTGAGCGCCAGGAGCACGAGCTGATCAACAACCGGGAGTTCGGCCTGCTCAACAACTGCGATTACGGGCAGCGGCTCCAGCCGCACGACGGGGCGCCCACCCCCGACGACATGGACGAACTGCTGTCGCGCCGCCGTGGATCGAAGCTCTTCCTCGCGCATCCCAGGGCCATCGCCGCCTTCGGACGCGAGTGCAACAAGCGCGGTCTGGTGCCGGAGAGCGTGGATGTCGGCGGGCACCACGTGCCGGCCTGGCGCGGGGTTCCGATCTTCCCGTCCAACAAGATCCCGGTCACGGACGCCCGCACCACGTCGATCATCTGCATGAGGACCGGCGAGGCCGAACAGGGCGTCATCGGCCTCCAGCAGACGGGTATCCCGGACGAGATCGAGCCCAGTCTGTCGGTTCGCTTCATGGGGATCGACGAGCAGGCGATCATCTCCTACCTCGTGACGGCCTACTACTCCGCGGCCGTCCTGGTCCCGGACGCCCTCGGTGTCCTGGAGAACGTCGAAGTCAGCCGCTGGCGGTGAGTCCGCGGGGTCCCGGGCCCGCCGGGTCCGGGACCCCGCCGGCCGCAGCCGGCACACCCACAGCAACCACCCACGTTCCCGGCCGCCGGGGTGAAAGCCACCGGGGCCGGGGACGGCAACGACCGGGGTGACCGATTGACCATGACCCGTACCGACGCCGCCGCCACCGAGGGCAACGAGGCCGCGGCGCTCCTGGAGTACACCCGGACCCTCGTCGATCCGCATCTGCGGGCCGCGGTCGCCTCACTGCCGGGATCGATCCGGCGCGTGGCGATGTACCACTTCGGCTGGGAGCACGCCGACGGCAGCCCCGCCGCGGGCGGCGCCGGCAAGGCGATCAGACCCGCGCTCGTCCTGGCCGCGACGCGTGCGCTCGGCGGCGATCCCAGAGATGCCGTGCGGGCCGCCGTCGCCGTGGAACTGGCCCACAACTTCACCCTGTTGCACGACGACGTCATCGACGAGGACCGTACCCGCCGCCACCGGGCCACGGCCTGGACCGTCTTCGGTGTTCCCGACGCCGTCATCGCGGGTGACGCCATGCTCGCCCTCGCCCAGCGGCTCCTGGCCGAGGATCCGCGTGCGGTGTCGGCCCGCGCCTCGGCCCGGCTCTCCACCTGTGTCATCGAGCTGTGCGCGGGCCAGCAGGCGGACTGTGCCTTCGAGGAACGCGGGCCGGACGAGGTCACGCTGGACGAGTGCCTCACCATGGCGACGGCGAAGACGGGAGCGCTGCTCGGCTGTGCCTGCGCGCTGGGCGCGCTCTACGCGGGAGTGGAGGAGCGCGCGGTCCAGGCGATGGACGGCTTCGGCCGGGAGGCCGGACTCGCCTTCCAGCTCATCGACGACCTGATCGGCATCTGGGGCGACCCGGCCCAGACCGGGAAGCCGGTCGGCGCCGATCTCGCGGCCCACAAGAAGTCGCTGCCCGTGGTTGCCGCGCTGACCTCGGGCACCCCGGCGGCGGCGGAACTCGCCGCGCTCTACCGGGGCCCGATGAACACCGCCGGTGAGGTCGTCCGCGCGTCCGACGCCGTCGACCGGGCGGGCGGCCGCGACTGGGCCCAGGTCTGCGCCGCGGACCGCATGGCACGCGCGGTCCACCACCTGTCCCGGGCCGTGCCCGATCTCTCGGCGGCGGGCGATCTCCTGGCCCTGGCGGAGTTCGTCACCCGCCGGACGCATTGAACGGAGGGGGAGGGCACTGAACGGAGGGGGAGGGCACTGAACGGAGGGGGAGGGCGCTGAACTGATGCGGACGCGCTGAACGGAAGGGAGCCGGAAGCACCGAGCGGAACGGGGCCGGACGCGATCGGACGCGCTGAGCGGAACGGGTCGGACGCGCTGAGCGGAGAGGGGCGCGCCGAACGGAGGCGGAAGCGCTGAACGGAACGGAGCCGGACGCACCGCCCGGAACGGAGCCGGACGCGCCGAACGGAGGTGGACCCGAGATCGGCCGAGGTCACAGGGGCCGGGCGGCGAAGTGGAGGGCGGCACGGGGAGTGTCCGAGCCACGGGCTACAGTCCCTGCCCATGACAGATGAGTCGTGGGCAGGGTGGTACCGGGACCGACAGGGCTCCGATGCCGTCATCCTCACCACCGACGGGCAGCAACTCCGGCTTCGCATCAGGGGCGTCGACTTCGAGGGCAAGAGCTTCGACGCGCTGTGCCCGGTCGCGGGCATGCCGCCGGAGAGCGGAGTGTTCACCCTTGCCGACGGGGTGCTCAACGACTGCGTCCTGGAATGGGACCTGCCGTTCCCCGTCACCGCGGACGGCGCGGTCCATCAGGCAACACTGAGCTGCCTGTTGTCGCTCCGCAGGCCCGACCCGTATCTCTCGCTGGAGCTGCGCTACGGCGGCGCGGCCTTCCGGTCCCATCGGGCCGAGAGCGACTTCGGTGCCGCGCTCGCCACCATTCAGCGCTCCCTGCCGCCCGGGATCCGGCTCCAGACATGCATCGCGTGCGCCTTCTCGGACTACTTCCCGGCACCCGGACGAGGCCTCTCCGGCGGCCTCGCCTGCTTCCGCGGTGCCAAGGACGCCTACCGCGGGGCAGCCGGCGAGGACGACGTCCTGGACCTGTGGGACCGGCGCAGCGGATTCGTCCAGGAGGTCTGGAGCTGCCGTGAGTTCGAGCCCCGCCCGGACGCGGGCGCCGGCACCGGCCACCGAGGCGCCTTCCCGCTCGAAACGGCCTGACCGCAGCGGCGGACGACCGCCGCCGCGGCCCGCATGACCCACCCCGCACTCCCCCCGCCATCACCTGACACCCCTGACCTGACACCCCCTCAACCGGCCCGACGGCATGCCGCCGTCGGGCCGGTTCGTCGTTCCGCCCGCACAGGCGGGCTGCCGTAGGACCGCGTTGCCCTGCCTTCATTGTTCTACTAGCATGCAAACAATGGAGGTTTTCATGAACCGGAAGAACACCGCCCGTGCGGCTCTCGCCGCTCTGCCGTTCCTGCTCGCCCTCGCCGCCGACCTGATCCTCTTCGCCACCCGTCGCGACCGCCTGCCCGCCCAGCTGGCCAGCCACTTCGTGGGCAACGGCCGGGCGGACGACTACGCGGGCCGCACCTCCTACGTCGTCGTCACCACGGTGCTGCTCCTCGGTACCGGCGTGCTGTGGGCCCTGATGGCCGCCCGGGGAGGGTTCCACGGCCGGGCGTACAACAGGGTGGTCGCCTGTGGCTACGCCGTCGCCGCCTTCCTGGGCTACCTGATGGCGGTGGTCCTGCTCGTCAACGTGGACGCCTCCCAGGACGCGCAGGGCCGTGCCCAGGACGTCTCGTTCCCGATGTGGCAGCTGGCCGCCGCCCTGGGGGCCGCCGCGCTCGCCTTCGGCCTGGGGCTGGTGCTCGCCGCACTCGGCCCCGTACCGGAGGAGCCCCCGTCGGACGGGACGGCACGAGGATCGGCGGGCGGGGAGCGGATCGCGCTGGCCGCCGGGGAGGTGGCGGGGTGGGCGCGCAGCACCGGGAACCGGTGGCTGCTGCCCGCGGCGGCGCTGACCTGCGCCGGAGGTGTCGTGCTGCTGTTCACCGTGGGCTGGAGCGCCGCGGTTCCGGCCCTCCTGATCGGGCTGCTCCTGCTGGCCTTCGCCCGTCCGAACGTGGCCGTGGACCGGCGGGGGATCACCGTCTCCGGGATGCTGCCGTGGCCGCGCGTCCGGGTGCCGCTCGACCGGATCGAGACGGCGGCCAGCCGGGACATCAGGCCGCTCGCCGAGTACGGGGGCTGGGGCTACCGCATCCGGCCGGGGCGCACCGGCGTCATGATTCGTTCCGGTGAGGGGATCGTGGCACGGTTGGCCGACGGCCGGGACTTCGCGGTCACGGTCGACGACTCGGCGACGGCTGCCGCGCTCCTCAACACCCTGATCGACCAGCGCCGAACGGAACACTGATCATGCTCTTCAGGGTCGACCCGACCTCCACCGTGCCGCTCGGCGACCAGATCGCGGCCTGTGTGCGCCGCGCCGTCGCCGACGGGGCCGTGGCCCCCGGTGAACGACTGCCCGCCGCCCGTGCGCTCGCCGAATCGCTCGGCGTGAATGTCCACACGGCCCTGCGCGGCTACCAGCGGCTGCGCGAGGAAGGGCTGATCGAACTGCGGCGCGGCCGGGGCGCGGTCGTCGCGGACGGTGCCTCCCCGCACCGCGCCAGGCTGCTGGAGCGGGTGCGCGAGATGGTCGGCGAGGCGCGTGGACTCGGCATGACGGAGGACGAACTGGTGGCCCTGGTCCGCCGCGAGCTCGCGGCCGGATGAGAGCCGCGGCGCGCACGCGACCGGCGAAGGGCCACCCCGTCCTGCGGGGTGGCCCTCGTCTCGTTCCCGTGGAGCGGCGCGGTCAGGAACCGCTGCGGGCGAGGGCGGCCGCGAAGCCGTTCTGCCAGAGGTAGTTCACGTTGTTGCGCTCAGTGGAGTTCGGATACGGGTTGGTGCACGACGGGCCGGGGCCCCCGCCCGACATCAGCTCGCTGCACGGGCCCGAGTAGTGGTCCGGCAGGCCGAGGACGTGGCCGGTCTCGTGGGTCGTCACGCGGGTCGAGTCGTACTGCTGGTTCTGTGCGTAGTCGAGGAAGATGTATCCGTTGCCGTGCCCGTCCGTACTGGCGTACGAGCCGCTCGGGTCGTTGCCCTCGTAGTACGCGAAGTCGGCGTTGGAGCCTTCCTGCAGCCGGACGTTGGAGACGGAGCTGTTCCAGATCTGCGCGCTGTTGGATATCTCCGAACGGAAGCTCGGCGCGTTCGCCGCGCTGTAGACGATGGTGACGGCCTGGACGCCCGGGTGGGCGGCCCGCTTCTCGGCCACCGACTTCGCCACCGCCTCGAAGAACGCCTTGTTGGCGGCGGCGCTCTCGTGCGATCCGGCGTGGGAGGTGTACGCGGAGTGGACGGCGGGCGCGGATGCGGGGGGAGCGACGGGCGCCGGGGCCGCGGAAGCGATCGCCGGGGCGGTGCCCAGCGCTGCGGCGAGGCCGAAGCCGAGGCCGGCCACGGCCGACATGATGGTCCTGGGGTGTCTCATGGGGGGTTCTCCTGCCGGTTACCTGCCAGGGGGACCCCGCCCGGTCAGCGGACACGGACGGGGGCGGTACGCAGTGAGTGTCGGGGAACGCGGCCCCGCGCGGATAATGCCAACCGGCGATAGCGCCGCCCTATCGCCCGGCAGCGTCCCGCGGGCGCACCGCGGACGCCGGTCGGGCCAACAGCCGGTGAATTGGCATCATTTGATGAGGTTGCGGCGTCTGGTGCGGTGCGACTCCGCCGTCCTACCCTCGGCAGCATGGAGCTTGAGGTGAGGCACCTCAGGGCGCTGTGCGCCATCGCCGACACCGGCAGCCTGCACCGGGCGGCCCGCAGACTGGGCGTCAGCCAGCCCTCGCTCACCACCCAGCTGCGCCGGATCGAGAACACGCTGGGCGCCGAACTGTTCAGCCGCGAACGCACCGGCTGCCGGCCCACCCTGCTCGGCCGCGCCGTCATCGGCCGCGCCCGGCCCCTCGTCGACGGCATGAGCGCGCTCGTCACCGAGGCGAAGGCGGAGGCGGACGCCGCCCGGGCCGGCGGGCCGCGGCTGCGGATCGGCTGCACCGCCAGCCGGGTCATCGGCGGCTGGCTGCGCAGACTGCGGATCCGGCTGCCGGGCACGGACATCTCGCTGATGGTCGACGTCTCGGCCCGCGCACTGCTGCGCGCGGTCGGGGCGGGCCGGCTCGACGTCGCCTTCGTGCACGAGGTGGAGGGTTGCCCGCTGCCCGTTCCCGAGGGGCTGGAGCAGCGCGTCCTGCTGGACCGCGAACCGCAGTTCGTCTCCATGGCCCGCGATCATCCGGCGGCCGCCCTGCCCGTAGTCGACCTGGCCGACCTGGCCGCCGACCGGTGGATGGTCGATCCCACGGTCGACGGCGAATGGGACGGCCTGCGCCGGGTGTTCGGCGCCGCCGGTGTCGCGCCGACCGTGCTGCACGGCGACTACCTCACGGCCGCCTCGCTCATCGTCCTCGGCGAGGCGGTGGCGCCGTGCCAGCCCACCTCGGGCCCGCGCGACGACATGGCGATCCGCCCGCTGCGCGACGACCCGCTCGCCGTCCGGCTGCTGCTGGTCTCCCGGCCGGGCGCCGACATGACGGTGGTGTACGGGGAACTGGAGGCCGCGTACCGGGAGGCGGCCCGGCGGGCAGCCGGGTATCACCAGTGGCTGCTGCGCCACCGCAGCCCGCTCGCCCTCTCCTGAGCCCGGGCCCGCCGCCGCCCGGGGCGGGGTGTCCGGGTGAGCCGTGCCGGAGCCGGGACGATTGCGCCGACAGCGATTCCGCCGAGAGCGAGGACCGCTCCGGACCGGGGCACGGGAGGGCAGAGTCGGGGCATGAGGCTTCTGATCCTGGGTGGTACGGAATTCGTCGGCAGGGCCGTCACCGAGGCCGCGCTCGCGCGGGGCTGGGACGTCACGGTGTTCCACCGCGGGCGTCACGCGCCGCCGCCCGGCGTGGCCGAACTGCTCGGCGACCGCACCGAGGAGGACGGCCTCGCGGCGCTCGCCGGGGTCACCGGGCCGGGTGACGGGACGTACACCTGGGACCTGGTCGTCGACACCTGGAGCGGTGCGCCCTCGGCGGTACGGGACGCGGCCCGGCTGCTCTCCGGCCGCGCCGCGCACTACACGTACGTCTCCAGCCGGTCGGTGTACGACTACCCGGCACCGGCGGGCCTGCCCGAGGACGGCCCGCTGGTGGAGGGCGCCTCGCCGGACGCCGGCGGCGACGTCCCGTACGCACAGGCCAAGCTCGGCGGTGAACTGGCCGTGCTGGACGCCTTCGGGGACCGGGCGCTGCTGGCCCGCGCGGGGCTGATCATCGGCCCCTGGGAGAACGTCGGCCGGCTGCCGTGGTGGCTGACGCGGATCGCGCGCGGCGGCCCCGTGCTCGCGCCCGGCACACCGGACCTGGACGTGCAGTACATCGACGTCCGCGACCTCGCGGAATGGCTCCTGGACGCCTCCGGTCAGCGCCTGCACGGCCCGTACAACCTGGTCAGCCGTCCAGGGCACACCACGATGGGCGGGCTGCTGAACGCCTGCGTACGGACCACCGGTTCCGACGCGGAGCTGCGCTGGACCGACGCCGAGCGGATCCTCGCGGCGGGCGTGGAGCCGTGGACGGATCTGCCGGTCTGGCTGCCGCCGGGGGAGCTGTACGACACGCTCCACCAGGGCGATGTCAGCAGGGCGTACGCGGCGGGCCTGCGCTGCCGTCCGGTCGAGGAGACGGTGGCCGACACCTGGGCCTGGCTGTGCGCGATCGGCGGTACGGCTCCGCAGCGCGCCGACCGTCCGCTGAAAGGCGTCGACCCGGCGGCCGAGGCGAAGCTGCTGGCCGGCTGACGACGGCAGCCACCGCGACGACGGCAGCACCGCGACGGCGGCAGCCCTCCGAGGCCGTCGGGGGACGAGGGCCATCGGGGGACGAGGGCCGTCGGGGACGAGGGCCGTCCGGGGGCGAGGGCCGTCGGCGGGTGTGGGCAGTCGGCGGATGAGGCCGACCGCCCGGCGTGGCATGCCCTCCTCAGTGCCCCATAAGCTGCATATTGCGCTATATGGGAACGAAAATGCGCAGAAGCGGTAAAACCCACCGCGTGGCGGTGACGGTGGCAGCGGCGGCGGCCATGGTGGGGGCGCTCGCGCCTGCTGCCGCCGCCGACCCGCTGCCCGGCGGGCTCGGCCCGTGTCTCGGGGACGACTGCCCTCCCACCTGGCCGGATCCGAACAGCGACCCCGTCATCTACCACGACAGCAACATCAACATCTTCGTCGGCGGCGACTACCTCGTGAGGGAAGCCGCCGCCGAGGCCGAGGGCAAGATCGTCACCCTTGGGCAGTTCGACATGAACAAGCGGCAGGGCGTCTCGCAGATCTACAACGTCGGCGTCGCGGGCGGAGGATCACAGGTACCGCCGCCGGACGGTTCCGACTACCTGACGGTCGGCGGCGATCTGACCGTCGCGAACGAGCAGCGCCTCCTGGCCGAGGAGGGCTCCAACCACGGCGTGGTGCGCTACGCCCAGGGCCTCAGCGGGACGGTGATCCCCGACCCGGTCCACGACGCCGACGCCACCGATCCGTACACCGCGCTGCGCGACCAGCTGACGGCGGCCAGCCACTGCTACGCGTACGACGACAACGAGGACCACCGGCGCCCGGCCAACGGGACGGTGGAACAGACCGGCTCGGAGACCTACTTCAACGGCGACGGCACCTCCGCCCTCCAGGTCTTCGAGCTGGACGCCGATCTGATGACGGAGTCCGGCGGTCAGGAGGGCATCGTCTTCCGCGACATCCCGGACGGCGCGACGGTGCTGGTCAACGTCTACGGCACGACCCGCAACATCAGCACCTACATGGGCTCGCTGCCGCAGTCCGGACTCCGCGAGCACCTGCTGTGGAACTTCCCGGACGCCACCACGATCGGACTGAAGGGCACCGGGCAGTTCCAGGGCAGCGTGCTGATCGGCCAGCAGTCCAGCCTGGCGACGGTCGCGATCAGTGGCACCAACGGCCGTTTCTACAGCGCCGGTTCGCTGACCCATACCTCGGAAGGGGAGTCGGGCGGGCAGGAGCTGCACGCCTACCCGTTCGACGGCGATCTGCCGGACTGCGGAGAGGAGCCGTCGCCGTCACCGACCCCGACGGACTCGCCGTCACCGACCCCGACGGATTCACCCACACCCAGCCCCACGGACTCGCCCACGCCGACGCCCACCGACTCCGACAGCCCCGGGCCGTCCCCCTCGGAGTCGACGCCGGCCCCGCACCCCACCCCGACCGACAGCGGTCGGCCCGGACCGCCCCACCACGGCGGACAGCTCCCGGACACGGGCTCGCGCGGCGGTGAATGGGTGATCGGTGGAATCGCGGCCGCCCTGCTCGTCGCCGGCTCGGCGGCCACGCTCATCGCCCGCAGGACGCGTCGACGCGGGCACTAGGCCTTTGGTTCGGATCGTTCGGATCGTTCGGATCACGCCGGGCTCGCGGGGTCCGGCCTGATCCAAACGGAAGACCCTAGTTTTGACCCATGACCGAACTGCTGCACCTGACCGAACGCCCGTTGTGGGAGGCGGCCCGCGGGACCGGGACGTACGAGATGTCCACCCGCGGCCGCACCCTGCACGAAGAGGGCTTCATCCACTGCTCACTGCCCCACCAGCTCGCCGGTGTGGCCGAGTTGCTGTACGGCGCCGGGAGCGGGGCCGGAGCCGGTGACCAGGACCTGGTGGTGCTCGTCATCGACACCGGACGGCTCCAGGTGCCCGTGCGATACGAGTCGCTCAGGCCCGGTGGCGAGGAGTTCCCGCACATCTACGGACCGGTTCCGGTCGGGGCGGTCGTGGAGGTGCGCCCCTGGCCGTACGAGAAAGGCAACCTCTCATGAGCCCCACAGACCCCACGCAGGATTCCGAAGGCGTCACGAACGGCCCGCTCACCGCCGTCACGGGGGCGAGCGGCGCGCTCGGCGGCCGGGTCGCCCGGCGGCTGACCCGGGCGGGCGTCCCCGTACGGCTCCTCGGCCGCGACCCGTCCCGGCTGCCCGAACTGCCGGGCGCCGACATCGCACCGCCCGCGCCGTACGGGGACGGCGAGGCCATGCGCCGCGCCCTGGCCGGGGCGCACACCCTGTTCCTCGTCTCGGCGCACGAGAGCCCGGACCGCGTGCACGAGCACACCACGGCCGTGGACGCGGCGGTCGCGGCAGGCGTCGAGCGGATCGTGTACGTCTCCTTCCTCGGCGCCGCACCGGATGCGACGTTCACCTTCGCCCGGGACCACTGGGACACCGAGGCCCACATCCGGGTCTCCGGCGTCCGGCACACCTTCCTGCGCGACAGCTGGTACCTGGCCGGCCTCCCGGCGATGACCGGCACCGACGGAGTCCTGCGCGGACCGGCCGGTGACGGCAGGGTCGCCGCGGTGGCCCACGAGGACATCGCCGACGCGGCGACCGCCGTCCTGCTGTCCGGCACCGACCCCGCCGGCCCGACGCACGACGGGCTGACGTACGACCTCACCGGGCCCGAGGCGTTCACCCTCGCCGAGGCCGCCGAGGAACTGGGCCGGGTCACCGGACGGACCGTCACCTACGTGCCGGAGACCCGGGAGGAGGCCTACGCCTCGCGGTCCGGCTACGGCGCGCCGGACTGGGAGGTGGCCGGCTGGGTGACCTCGTACGAAGCCATCGCGGCCGGGGAGATGGCCACCGTCTCCGATGCCGTGGCCACCCTCACGGGCCGTCCGCCCATGAGCCTGGCCACGTACCTCCGCGAGCACCCCGACAGCTACCGCCACCTCCTCACCGGCGGCTGAGCGGCCGGGCCGACGATCCGACGGGAACCGATGCGCACGGAAACGCCCTGGGGCCCCTGGGAGCCGATGTCCCTCGCCGCCGCCGCGGACCTGCTCGCCCCGCTGCGCACACCGTGGTGGATCGCGGGCGGGTACGCGGTCGAACTGGCCGTGGGCCGCGCGTTCCGGGACCACGGTGACATCGACGTCCTCCTGTTGCGCCGCGACCAGCTCGCCGTCCAGCGGATCCTGCCGGACGGGCAGTGGTGGGCCGCCGATCCGCCCGGCACCCTGCGCCCCTGGCTCCCCGGCGAGATCCTCCCGCCGAGGGTCCACGACATCTGGTGCCGGCCGGGCGCGGGCGAACCGTGGCGGATGCAGTTCATGCTCGACGACGTGGAGGACGGGGACTGGGTGTTCCGCCGCGACCCGAGGATCCGTCTCCCGCTGGAACGGCTCGGCCGGGTCTCGGGCGACGGCGTGCCCTACCTCGCGCCGGAGGTCCAGCTCCTCTACAAGGCCAGGTCCCGGCGGCCCAAGGACGAGCAGGACTTCGAGGCCGCACTGCCCGTGCTCGGCGAGGACGGGCGTTCCTGGCTTACGGAGACGATCACCCTGGCCGAGGGCGCCGGCCATCCCTGGGCGGCCCGCCTGCGGGCGAACTGAGAGCACTCACCGGCGGACCGGCCGAACCCGGCCCCTGCGTACCTGGCGGCGCTCACTCGCGTACGCACCCGGCCCGGCTCACCTCGCGGACACATACGCGCCGGCCTTCGCCGCCGCGACCGCCGCCTCGGCTGCGCGGTCGGCGGCCGCCTCGTCGAGCGGGTCGCCGCTGGCCAGCAGGCGGTAGTAGAGGGGGGCCGACACGGCGCGGATCACCTCGTCCGGATCGGTCCCGGCGGGAAGCTCGCCGCGCTCGACGGCCTCGGTGACGCACCCTGCCCACTCCTCGATGCGGACCGCGTAGAACCGGTGCAGGGCCTGGGCCGTGCGCGCGTCGCAGGTCGCCGCGGCGATCACGGACCGGAACAGGGCGCCCTGGCGCGCGTCGGTGAGCGTCGACAGCACGAGCCGGGCGTTGGCCCTGAGGTCCTCGTCCAGTGAGCCGCTCCTGGTCCGCGGCGAGGACTGTTCGGCCATGTCGTCGAGAAGGTCGGCGATCAGACCGGTCGTGGTGGACCAGCGCCGGTAGACGGTCGTCTTGCCCACCTCGGCGCGCCGTGCGACATCGGCGAGGTCGAGCCGGTCGAAGCCGTGCTCGGCCAGCGCGTCACCTGCCGCACGCAGGACGGATTCACGTACCCGGGCGGTGCGCCCGCCGGGCCGGACCGTGCCGGGTTCCACGTTCTCCGCGCTCTCGGACGTCATAACGGGTCTCCAGTTCCATTAATGGGTGTTCCTCTGCTACGGTCATGCCATCTTAACGGAACCACAGACCCGTTAAAACTCTCCTTCGAGGAAGGACGACCATGTCCGCACCCAGCCAGACCCAGCAACGCGACGCGACCGCTCCCGCCGTGGCCCCGTCGGCGGCTCCCCGTATGACCGGGCGGCAGAAGCTCGTCCTGACCCTCCTCCTCGGCGCCCAGTTCATGATCGCCGTGGACTTCTCGATCCTGAACGTCGCCCTGCCCGTCGTCGGTGAAGGACTCGGCTTCTCGCTCCCGGACCTTCAGTGGATCGCCACCTCCTTCGCCCTGGCCGCCGCCGGATTCACCCTCCTGTTCGGCCGCATCGCCGACCTCGTGGGCCGCAAGCGCCTCTTCGTGGGCGGCATGGTCGTCCTCGGCGTCTCCTCGGCACTCGGCGGACTGGCGTCCTCGCCCGAGGTCCTGCTCACCGCCCGGGTCCTCCAGGGCCTGGCCACGGCGGCCGTCACCCCCGCCGGACTCGCCCTGCTGACCACCGCGTTCAAGGAGGGCCCGCTGCGTGAACGCGCGCTCGGCCTCAACGGCGCGCTGATGTCCGCGGGCTTCACCGCGGGCGCGATCCTCGGCGGACTCCTCACCGACCTGCTCTCCTGGCGCTGGGCCTTCTTCGTCAACGTCCCCGTCGCGGCCCTCGTCGTCGCGCTCGCCCCGTCCGTCATCACCGACTCACGCCCCGCAGGCCGCCCCCGCCTCGACGTCCCGGGCGCCGCGACCGTCACCGGCGGACTGCTGCTCCTGGTCTACGGCCTCACCCAGGCCGGCGCGACGGGCTGGACCGCGCCCACCACCCTGACCGCACTGCTCGCCGGTGCCGCGCTGCTCGTCGCCTTCTGGTTCGTCGAGAAGAGGGCCGCCGCGCCGCTCGTCCCCGTACGCATCCTCAAGCGCCGCAGCGTCATCTGGGGCAACACCGCCGGTCTGATCGCCTTCGTCACCGAGACCTCGCTGGTCTTCCTGCTGACGCTCTACCTCCAGGAAGTCCTCGGCTACTCGCCACTCGCGACAGGCCTCGCCTTCGGTGTCCTGGGTATCGGCACGGTGATCGGCGGCACGCTCGGCGGCCGGGCCGTCGGCCGCTACGGCAACCGGACGGCCATCGTGGCCGGAGGCATCATCCAGGCCGTCGCCACCCTCTCCCTGGTGGCACTCGGCACCTCCGGTGCCTGGATCTGGCTCCTGCTGGCAGCCACCTTCATCGGCGGGATCGGCAACATGCTGATGATCGTCGGCTTCATGGTCACGGCGACCTCCGGCCTCCCCGACGACGAACAGGGCCTGGCCACCGGCCTGGCCACGATGACCCAGCAGGTCGGCATCACCATGGGCATCCCGATCATGAGCGCCATCGCCACGGCCCGGATGTCCGGCCTCGGCGACGGCGACCCGCAGACCGTCCTGTCCGGCGTCTCGCTCGCGATCCTGGTCAACTCCGCCCTCGTCCTGGCGGGATCCCTGCTGGCCGGGGCCTTCCTCGCACCGCGGCGCGCGGCGCGCTAGCAAGGGTGCGGGGCACGCACGGTACGCGGACCACCGACCGGAGACGCGGGGCCACGAGGCCCCGCGTCTCCGGTCGTACGCACTCCGGTACGACTTCCGCAGACCGGTACCCGCGCCATCCGCGGAGCAGCGACGCGTGTCTGCCCCGCGAATCCGCACTCCTTCGCCGGGTTCGCGGGTCAGAGCGGAGCAAGGATCATGAGGATCTCGTCACGGTCTTCGCCTGCTGCAAGGCGGAGGGCGCCGGGCCACCGGCCCACTTCCTTCCAGCCGAGCCGCCCGTAGAAGTCCTCCAGGCCGACCTCGCTGCGGACAGCGAGGCGCAGTTGTTCCAACCCCATCTCTTCCTTGGCGGCCCTGCGCACTTCCTCCATGAGGGCACGGCCGACGCCCCGGCCGCGTACGGCGGTTCGGGTCTGGACATGGTGGAGGGTGCCCCAGTGCGCGATCAGTCTGAACGGGTCGCGGCGGACGTTGAGCCAGCCTGCGAGTTCACCGTCCACGGTCGCCACGAGCAGCCGACTGGTGTCGGGAGAGAGCAGCTCGATGATGCGATCGAGCGCCGAAGCCACTGTGTCGGCATCGACGGGAGGGAAGGGGAAGCCTGCCGCGCCGCCCGCGTTGGTGACCTCGACCCAGCACTCGGTGAGCGCGCGCCGGATCCGTGGAGTGACGTCGTCCGGAGAGACGAGCTGCTGAAAGGCGGGTGCGGCAGTCATCCCGCGATCATGGCACTCGCCTCTGACATCCCTGAAGGCAACGGCATTGACTGCTGACGAAGCCCCCACGCCCTACGGCGGCGTGATCCCCGCCTGCCGCTGCTCCTTCCGCACACGCCGCGTCATGACCACACCGGGGACGGCGACCGCGAGCAGGACCGGTATCGCCGCGGCGATCCCGAACCAGAGGAAGATGGCCCCGTACCCGTGGGCGGCCTTCGCCGGATCCGCGTCCGCCTGCGCAAGGAGGACGAGGCTCATCACGAACGCCACCACCACGAGGGCCGCGATGACGATGGCCAGCCAGCGGAGAAGGCGTGCCCATCGCCGGTAGGCGGCGCTGACCGCCCGGACCTGTGGCTGCGCGTACATGTCGTAGGCACCGGGTGCCCAGGCCGGGTGGCGGGGCGGCTGCGGGTTGGACATGGGGCCAAGTTCTACTGCGCGGGGTCCGGAAACGCCAGACCCGTCGACGCCGGCCACCTTCCTCACGGGCTGGGCCGCAGTCCATCCGCCCGCGTATGTAGCCCGGTTCAGGGGATGCGGTGACTTCAGTCCCAGGGAGCCGCGGGCAGCGTCCCGGGTGCCCGGAACACGAGGCCGGCCGCAGGGCAGCCCTCAGCTCTTCGGCGATTCCTGCTCGCCGTCGTTGCCTTCGCCCAGAACCCTGGCGCCGACGAAAACCGCTCCCAGAGCGATTGCGGCGCCAGCGGTGACTGCCACCGTCCTGAGTCCTCTGTCCAGGAACTGCTTCGTCTCACTGTCCTTCTGGGACTCCATCGCCACATTCCGCTGGAAACTCTCGTGGATGGTCTGCCGCTGTTCCCAGCTGAGATCGTCCCTGTTGAGTTCGCGGGCCAGCATGTCCCTGTGCTGCTGCGAGGCTCGATGGAAATGGTCCTGGCTCTTCTCGTTGGCCGAGAGGGTGGACTCGTGTGCCTGCTTCACCGAATCCACGGAATTCTTGGCGAGGTCCTTGAAGGCGGGGAACTGCTCAATGATCTTCAGGCGCACCTCAGTGGCCATATCGGGCATCATCGCCGCGAACCTGACCACCTTGTCCTTGGAGAGATTCCTCCAGGAGTCGATCCCGAGCGCCCGCTTGATCTTTGCCTCGTTCTTGTCGTCCATGCCCTGGCTCCGTCCGCCGCCACGTCGTGACTTCCGGATCCTAGCGGCGGCCTCGGACGAGGGCGGCTGAATCCGGCATCGCACGGTCGGCCGGAACTGCCCCGACTCGGGGCGTACTTGCCGCCCATTCGCCTTCACGAAGGGCCCATCCGCTCATCTCGCCATCAGAGAACGCACCGGCCCCGGGCGGCAGACGCCGTTCCCGCAACGACGGGTAAACATGTTGGCCGGTCGTCGGCGGCCTGCGAGGATGCGCCTGTTTCGCAGATGGAGGACATTTGTTCGTTTTCGTGTGTGCGGGATGCGGTGCCGAGTTGACCATCCCGCTGTCCCAGGTCGCCTTGCCGGTCCACGCCCGGCAGAAGTACGGGAACGGGGCCCAGCTCCCCGTGCTCATGCAGGCAGGAACGTTTGCCGTGGACCCGGACCCCTGGGGTGGGCCGTGGCGGATATGGGACGGGATCAATCCGGGCGAGGCCGAGGAACGCGGCATCTACGCGCCGGTCCACGCACTCTCCGACGGCACCCCCCGGGCCAGTGTCATCGCACCCGGCGATATCCGTGGCGTTCGGCTGATCACGGAACAGTGCGGTGGCGCCTGCTGCGGCCTCGATGGAGCCGACGGGCCCAACATGGCCTGCGAGACATGCGATCTTCCCGTGGCGACCAGGGTCGATGACTGCTCGCTCTGGCAGGCCGTACGACTCGACTCGGACGCCGTGCACCGCAACCCCGTCGACGGCACCCACGCCGCGCCCCTCTCCTGGGCGGAGCTGGCGGAACAGGGAGAGCGGACACCCCTGTTCGAACCGATCGGCACGTGGGGAGGACCGCTGGGGCCGGGCCACTTCTGGTCGTGGAGCCCGCGGTGGGAGGCCGCAGCCGGCCACGCGCTCGCTCACCTGCTGGTGGCCTCCCGGGGGCAGCCGGTGGCGGTCCCCGACGGCGCGGCCGCGGACGTGTTCCAGCGCGCGCTCGACACCCTGTTGTCCACCGGCACCCCGAAGCGGCGCGCCGTCCTGGCCGGACCCGGGCGGCCTTCCGCCGACGAGGACGCCGACATCCTCCTCGTACCCCTCCACCCGCAGACGGGCCTGCCCTGGACTCCTGAGGGCCCGGGCCGGGCAGCCTCGGCGTACCTGGTGCCCCTGCCTCTGGGGGTGTGGCTGTGGCTCGTCTCGCCCCAGCCGCACTTGCCGGTTCCCGCGTCGGGCCGCATACCCCGGGACGTACTCCGCGATGACCCGCTCCCCATGCTGCCCAACCAGTCCTTCCGGGCCGACCGGGGAACGTTCGAGCACACCTTGGTCCGACTGCCGGCCGTGCGCAGACCGTGGCTGCGCACCATCCTCGAGAACCTCACGCAGGGCACCTCTGCCGCCCTGTTCTAGGAGCCCGGAGAAAGGAAGGCCGCACCCGGTCCGACAAGGACGCCGTCATAGGCGCCCCGCGGTCCGGGTGCGGTCGGGTACGGGTAACGCGGCCCGCTGTATCGGGGGTCGGACGGCCCAACCGGAGATCAGGCCTTCTCGGTCTCCTGGCAATGGGTCGGGTCGGTGACCTGAGGGGATCTTTCCTGTGGGTTGCTGACCCGGCCTTCTGCTGATGGCTGGCGAGGGTGTGTGACGGTCGTGATCGGGTGTCCTGCGGACTGCGAGCGCGGCTCTGGATCACGGGGGCCCGAAGCCGTCAGTCGCCCGACACCTGCGGCGGCGGGCAGAAGCACACGTGCGCTGTTCGGAGGGACTGCCGAGCTGGTGCAGTCGCCTTCCGGCGATTGGCGCTGGACAGGTAAGGACGCTGATGGGACATCCGGCACGGCCGCGGATGGGACGCTTTACCCGGCCGCAGAGGAAGCAGCGGCCCACGCGGGCGCATTCCTCAAAGAACACGCTCTTGGCAACGGCCATCGGTCCTAAAGCTTCTCTCGTAGGTCATCTGCGGGCCCGGACGAGGATGGCCGCGAGGCGGAGTGCGGCCTGGTAGGCAATCGCAAGCTTGTCCGTTCGCATGGCCGGCCCGCGCCACTGGTCGGTTGATGCGTCTTTCGAGCGTGTTGCGCTGCTGGTGTGCCTCGGCGTCGAAAGCGGGTGGTCGGCCACCCGAGCGGCCTCGCCGCAGACGGTGGCCGACCTGGCCGGACGGCTGGGGAATGACAGCGCGGACTGGAAGTTTCACCGGGACGGATACGCGCGGGGCGCAGTCCTCGGGATGTCGCACACGACTCGGTGAACGAGGATGGTGACCCCAGGCCCCGTTGCCCCGGGAATTGTGTACGGGACTGAGTCCTCGGGCTTCATCGGCTTGTCGCAGCGGGCACACATCATCGGGCGTCCTTCCGCGCTCGGCCGAGGTGGGTGGCGGTGGTACAGGCCGCCCCGGCGCGGCATGTGGCGCACTGAGCGGTGTGGCCGAGCAGCTTCCGGTACGCGGCGTCGTGCCGGGGCAGACACCGAGGGCATCCGCAGTCCGGGAACGCCGCCGACGGGTCCACTGTCGTGGCCGGCACCACCGGGGCCTCCGGGCGTAACACGCGGGTGATCCCGGCCCGGTTCACCACATACACCTTGATGGTCATCACGGGCGCTCGTCCCCCCGGTCATCTCGTCGGCAGTTCCCCGACGGTATGAGCGGGCATGGCGAGCGAGGGGCAGGAATCCTGCCCCTCGCTCGGGGGTTCGACTACGCGGCGAGCAGTCCGAGCTGGTCGGCCAAGGCCGCGGCGCGCTGACGCCGGGCCGGGACGCGGGACTCCGTTTCCTCCAGCACGATCCGGCGCGCGTAGCCGTTGTAGCGGATCGTCTCCGGGGCCGCCTGGTGCGCCTTCTCCAGAGTGGCGAGGGCGGTCTCCGCCTGCCCGTCCAACTGATACGCGCGTGCCTCCTCGATGCGGTGCCGGGCCAGTCGCGGCCGCGACGGGATCGCCGTGCTGTCCGCGGCGACCGCCTGCCGCACCGACTCCCCGCCGGCTCGCAGCTCAACCGCCACGGTCACCGCGTGGGCACCCATGATGGCCTGCGAGAACGACGTGATCGGGTGGTAGTAGCCGGGGGACAGTCGGGCCGCGGTGATGTTCGCTTTGTCCCACCACCCCCACGCCGTGCCGCTTTCTCCGCGACGCGCGGCGGTGTACCCGGCCTCGAACTGCAATGCCCCGGCGATCGCAATGGTGCGGTCGTCGGCGTCCGGGAGCGACCGTTCGAGGTAGCCGAGCGCCTCCATCGTCATGGCGTCGGCCGCGTCGAAGTGTGCGGGCCCGGTGTCGCGGTGCGCTTGCGCGGACAGCCACGCTGCGACACCGATCGCGTGCGGCTCCTCCGACTCCTGGGCCGCGGCCATGCCCCGCTCGGCCACACGCCACAGCAGCGCACTGTCCGGCTGGTACGCCACGAAGAACTGGCTGAGGCTGTACACCTCGGACAGGACGGCCTGCCCCGCCCGCCGCTCAGCAGACGTGCCGGCCTGCCTCACCGTCAACTGCGCATCCCGGATCAACCCGGGCAGCAACTCGCCCAAGACCTCGCGGTGGTTCGGCGCCCGATGCCGCGCCTGCCACGCCTTCACCAACCGGGCTGCGACATGCTCGGCCGGCGGCGCCTGCCGGTCCCCGTCCAACGACAGGGCGTTCACCGCGGCCCGCACTTCCGGCAACCGCGAGTGGCCCGGCCCGATGAACAGATCCACGGGGGCGGATTGGTCTCCGGTCAGGTCGGACAGACACCGGACGCGCAGCAGTTCGGCGATGCGCAGGATCACGGGAAGCTTCGGCATACCGATCTGCCCCGTCTCGACTTGCTTCACCCACGACTGCGACATGCCCAGCAGCCCCGCCACGACTGGCCGAGACAGGCCTCGTTTCGTCCGCAGGATCTGCATTCGCTGCCCGAATGCGACCGGGGCGGCGTACGGGTCGGGGGTGGCATCAGCTGGCATGGGCGTGCCCCTCTCTGAACAGCTCGTCACCGTCAGGGTATGAGCCGCCGCCCTTTCCGTGTGCCCGGTCACATGATCCTGAACGCGCAGAAGCGCCGCCGCCCACCGAGGCCGGGGCAAGGGGCGCGGCGGCGGACATGGCTTGATGCGAGGAACCCGGTCCGGAAGCGGCTGGAGAACCGGAACACGGCACGTGATCCCGCCGTGTTGACGATGATCGGGTTCCCGGTTCAGGTCCCGCTCATGTACTGCGTTCCGGTCACCGACAGGGTGTGGTGACCGTCGTCGCCGCCCCGGGTTGACGGTGGTGCCGGAGTCGGCCACGTCGAACGTCGGCCTAAGCGGAGGGGGTACCCACTGGGTGTCCGGCCAGTTCGGCGAGGCGATCCACGAACAGGGAAAGGGCCCGGCCGCATGAAGCGGTCGAGCCCTCTCGTTCCTGCTCTGGCCGGTTGTCCGGCCAGCAGCCGAACGGTTGACCGATCAGGCCTTCTTGGTCTCCCAGAAGATCTTGTCGATCTCGGCGATCAGGTCGAGCGCCTTCTGGCCCGTGGCCGGGTCCGTGGAGCCCTTCGCGGCCGAAAGCGCCTTGAGGGCGTCGTTGACCAGCTGGTGCAGCTCCGGGTACTTCTCGAAGTGCGGGGGCTTGAAGTAGTCGCTCCACAGCACCGAGACGTGGTGCTTGGCGAGCTCGGCGCGCTGCTCCTTGATGACCACCGCGCGGGCCCGGAAGTGCGGGTCCTCGTTGGCCTGGTACTTCTCCTGGACGGCCTTGACGGACTCCGCCTCGATGCGGGCCTGGGCCGGGTCGTACACGCCGCAGGGGAGGTCGCAGTGGGCGCTGACCTTCACCTTGGGGGCAAACAGGCGGGAAAGCATTGAGCTGTCCTTCCTCGTGATCGTCTTCTCAGGTGGGACATTACTCCGTGAGAAGCGTGTTTTTGCGGGTGCCCCCATGGGCTTAGGCCAAAAGTCCAGGGTGGGGATGAGACCAGTGGCCGAATGTACGGAACCCTGTGAGGGGCGGTGTACTGGACGGGCCGGGGAGGTGGCGGAGCGATGCGGGAGGTGCCGGAGGTGCCGGAACTGACCGATGACCAGCCTCGAAGGGGGCTGGCGGCGAGAGTGCCGTTCCAGGTGGTGGAGGTGACGGGGCCCTCGATGGTGCCCACGCTCCACCACGGGGACTGGCTGCTCGTGCAGTACGGGGCGCAGGTGCGCCCCGGTGACGTGGTGATTCTGCGGCATCCGTTCCAGCAGGACCTGCTGGTGGTCAAGCGGGCCGTGGAGCGGCGGGCCGGTGGCTGGTGGGTGCTGGGTGACAACCGTTTCGCGGGTGGGGACAGCACGGACTACGGGACGGTGCCCGTGGAGCTCGTCCTGGCCAGGGTCCGGGCCCGGTACCGGCCGCTGACGAAGGATCAGCTCTCGGTGCGCGGGGTGGCGGGCTGGGCCGTGTCCGCGCTGCGGCCGGTCTCCGCGGCCCGTTCCGTCTCCAGGCGCTTCCGGGCCCGGTAGGCGGCCACGTTGGCGCGTGTCGCGCAGCGGTCCGAGCAGTAGCGGCGGGAGCGGTTGGTCGAGGTGTCGAGGTAGGCGTTGCGGCACGGTGGCGCCTCGCAGAGGCCGAGCCGGTCCACGCCGTACGACGTGAGGTGGAAGGCGAGGCCCATCGCCGCGATCGCGGCGTAGCCCGCCGTGGCGTTGGACGGGTGGTCGCTCAGATGCATGTGCCAGTCCGGCTTGCCGTCCGCGTCCCGGGTGTCGTGCCCGGAGATCTGCGGGCTGACGGGGAACTCCAGCAGCAGTGAGTTGAGCAGGTCGACAGCGAGCGTCTCGTCGTCGCCGTCGGCCGCCTCGAAGACCGCGCGCAGCCGGCCCCGCACGGACCGGAAGCGGGTCACGTCCGCGTCGGTCGCCCGCCGTGCGGCCTGTCCATTGGCGCCGAAGAGCTCGCGCACCGCGTCGACCGAGGTGAGGGCGTCCTTGTTGCGGGCCGGCTCCTCGGTGTTGACCAGGCGCACGGCGTAGTCCGAGTAATAGGCCAGTTCCACTTGTAGTCCTTACGGCGTCGGGCTAGGGTCGGTGCGGCGATGAAGTAATGGGCTTCTAGGGGTCCAGGGTATTACATGGGAGGGTTTCAAGTGACGGAGACAGCTACGGGCACCGACTGGCAGTCCTGGCAGGAGAGCTGGGACCGGCAGCAGGAGTGGTACCTGCCCGACCGCGAGGAACGCTTCCGGGTCATGCTCGACATGGTCGAGGCCTTCGCCGGCCCGGAACCGCGGGTGCTCGACCTCGCATGCGGTACGGGAAGTATTACGGACAGGCTGCTGCGGCGGTTCCCGAACGCCACCAGTACCGGCGTCGACCTCGACCCGGCGCTGCTCGCCATCGCCCGAGGCACCTTCGCCGGTGACGAACGCGTCAGCTTCGTGACCGCCGACCTCAAGGACCCGCGGTGGACGGAGCGGCTGCCCCACGCCACGTACGACGCCGTCCTCACCGCCACCGCCCTGCACTGGCTGCACAGTGAGCCGCTCGCCGCCCTGTACGGGCAGATCGGCGGTCTCGTCCGGGACGGCGGCGTGTTCATGAACGCCGACCGCATGATCGAGACGGGGACGCCCCGGATCAACGCCGCCGAACGAGCCCACCGGCACGCCGGTATGGACCGGGCCAAGGCCGCCGGGGTCCTGGACTGGTCGCAGTGGTGGGCGCTGGCCGCGAAGGACCCGGTGCTCGCCGGGCCCACCGCCGAGCGGTTCGAGATCTACGGCGAGCACGCCGACGGCGACATGCCGTCCGCGTCCTGGCACGCGGACACCCTGCGCGCCGCGGGGTTCGCCGAGGCGCGGGCCGTCTGGTCCTCGCCCTCGGACAGTCTGGTGCTCGCGGTGAAGTAGGGGCACCATGCGGGGCGGGGCGGTACGGACGACGGTCCGGACCGCCCCGCCATTTTTTTGTGACCCACTGCCGCAACCCGCCCCGCGTCCCACCGCACTGGAAGGGTGAGACGGTCCGCGCCCGCGGACCGGGGGAGGGACGGTGACGATGCGGAGCGATGACGACGACGCGCTGCACGCCTTCGTCGAGGGCCGGCGCACCGCACTGTTCCGCAGCGCGTATCTGCTCTGCGGCGACCGCCACGAGGCCGAGGACCTGGTCCAGGCGACGCTGGTCAAGGTGGTGCTCGGCGGCCGGCGGCACGGGCGCCTCGACAACATCGAGGCGTACGCGCGCAAGACGCTGGTCAACACGTTCATCGCGGCCCGCCGCCGGTTCTGGCGGCGCGAGCAGTCCTACGGCGAACTGCCCGAACGGGCGGCACACGCACCCGACACGGAGACCGGCCTCGCGGTACGGGCGGCACTCGCCCGGCTCACGCCCAGGCAGCGGGCCGTCCTGGTGCTGCGTTATTGGGAGGACCTGAGCGTCGAGGCCACGGCCCAGCTGCTCGGGATGCGGGAGAACACGGTCAAGAGCCACACGGCTCGGGGGTTGGCGGCGCTGCGCGCCGAGATGGCGGAGGAATTGGTATGAACGACGTGCGTGAACTGCTGGGGCGGGCCGCAGAGGACGCCGGGCGGCCGGTCATCAGTACCGCGGTGGTCTACGCGAGGGCGGCCCGGGTACGCAGGCGCCGCCGGGTCGCGGTGACGGCGGCCGCGGTGTGCGCGGTGGCGGCGGGTGCGTTCGTGGTACCCGGACTCTCCGCGGAGCAGAGCCCGCGGACCTCGTCGGTGGCGGCCCCGACCAAGGCCGGCGACCGGGCCGGCCTGCTGAGCGCGCTGCTGCCGAAGGGCGTCGGCGCGGTCCAGCAGGTGTCGCTGGCCGTCATCATCAAGCAGGCGACGCCCGCACAGGCCAAGGACCACCCGTACGGGCCGCTGGACGGGCAGTACGCGGTCCGGCGCGAGGGCGGGGTCGGCTATCTGACCGTCGACACGCGCTCCGCGAAGTCCATCGAGAAGAAGCTCGGCGGATTCCCGCAGCAGAAGGACCTGTGCAAGCCGGACAACGGTGAGCCCGAACCCACCGACTGCGTCCGCGAGGAGCTGCCGGACGGGCGGGTGCTGACCATCTGGAGCGATGCGATGGACTACGGGGACGGCACCCCGCAGTGGGGGCCGGAGCTGGTGGCCCGGCTCACGCTCAAGGACGGCGGGCAGCTGGCCGTACGCGACAGCACCGGCTTCGAGGCCAAGACCGCGCTGGGGCCGCTCCTGAAGACGCCGCCGCTCACGCGGGCGCAGCTGCGGGAGCTGATGCTCCGCCCGGAGCTGCTGAAGAAGTAGGGCTGCGCGATATGTGAGAGGGCGGTACGGACCCGCAGGGGTCCGTACCGCCCTCTCACGTGCGTACGGCCGCTACAGCACCTTGGACAGGAACGACTTCGTCCGGTCGTGCTGCGGGTTGGTCAGCACGTCGCGCGGGTGGCCCGACTCGACCACCACGCCGTCGTCCATGAAGACCAGCGCGTCGCCGACCTCACGGGCGAAGCCCATCTCGTGGGTCACGACGATCATCGTCATGCCGTCCTCGGCGAGACCGCGCATGACGTCGAGTACGTCGCCCACCAGCTCCGGGTCGAGCGCCGAGGTGGGCTCGTCGAAGAGCATCAGCTTCGGCTCCATGGCCAGCGCCCGGGCGATGGCCACCCGCTGCTGCTGTCCGCCGGAGAGCTGCGACGGGTAGTTCTTCGCCTTGTCGGACAGGCCGACGCGGTCCAGGAGGCGTTCGGCGCGGGCCCGGGCGACGGCCCGGGACTCGCCCTTGACCTGGACGGGCGCCTCCATGACGTTCTCGATCGCCGTCATGTGGGGGAACAGGTTGAAGCGCTGGAACACCATGCCGATGTCACGGCGCTTCAGGGCGACTTCACTGTCCTTGAGCTCGTAGAGCTTGTCGCCCTTCTGGCGGTAGCCCACCAGTTCGCCGTCGACGTACAGCCGGCCGGCGCTGATCTGCTCCAGGTGGTTGATGCACCGCAGGAACGTCGACTTGCCGGAACCGGACGGGCCGATCAGACAGAAGACCTCGCGCGGGGCGACCTCCAGGTCGATGCCCTTGAGGATGTGCGCGGCGCCGAAGGACTTGTGGACGCCCTCGGCCTTCACCATGGCGGTCATGCCATGCCTCCCTTCGGGCGGCCCAGCGACAGCAGGTTGGCCCGGATCTTCTGCATCGGTGTGGGCGGCAGGCTGCGGCTGGAGCCACGGGCGTAGTACCGCTCCAGGTAGTACTGCCCGACGCTCAGCACCGAGGTCATGAC
Source organism: Streptomyces sp. NPDC091416 (assembly GCF_044756845.1). Taxonomy (NCBI): domain Bacteria; kingdom Bacillati; phylum Actinomycetota; class Actinomycetes; order Kitasatosporales; family Streptomycetaceae; genus Streptomyces; species Streptomyces sp. NPDC091416. The sequence continues at coordinate 269,450 of NZ_JBIVTU010000001.1, read as the reverse complement.
CAGGTACCAGGCCGCGGCGAGGAAGTACATCTCCACCGGGGCCCCGGACGCCTGTCCGATGTCCTGGGCGTACTTGAACAGTTCGTAGAACTGGACGGCGGCCACCAGCGACGTGGTCTTCAGCATGTTGATGACCTCGTTGCCCGTGGGCGGCACGATCACCCGCATGGCCTGGGGGATCACGACCCGGCGCAGCGTCTTGCCGTGGCTCATGCCGAGCGCGTGCGAGGCCTCCGTCTGGCCCTCGTCGACCGAGAGCAGGCCGGCACGGCAGATCTCCGCCATGTACGCGGCCTCGTTGAGGCCCAGGCCGAGCAGCGCCGTCAGCAGCGGCGTCATGAAGCTCGACCAGTAGTCCTTGTAGATCGGTCCGAGGTTGATGTACTCGAAGACCAGACCGAGGTTGAACCAGACGAAGAGCTGGACCAGGACCGGCGTTCCGCGGAAGAACCAGATGTAGGACCACGCGATCGACGAGGTCACGGGGTTCTTCGACAGGCGCATCACGGCCAGCAGGATGCCGCCGACCACGCCGATCACCATCGACAGCACGGTCAGCAGGAGCGTCTGGCCGACGCCCTTGATGATCCGGTCGTCGAAGAAGTAGTCCGGGACCGCGCCCCAGTTGATCTTGCCCTGGCTGAAGGCGTAGACGATGGCGACGAGCGCGGCGATGGCGATGACCGCCGAGACGTACCGGCCGTAGTGCCGGACCGGGATGGCCTTGATCGCCTCCGGGCCGGCGGACGGTGTGGGGGGTGCGGGCGACCGGTCGGCCGGGCCCGTCTTCTCGATGTCAGTCACGGCTGATGCCTTTCAGCGCCGGATCCGGTCAGGATCCGCCGTTCAGCTTGGCCTCGGTGACCGCGCCGGCCTCCACGCCCCACTTGGCGATGATCTTCTCGTACTCGCCGTTCTTGATGATCGCCGCCAGGGCCGCCTGGATGGCCTTGGTCAGCTGGTCGTTGCCCTTGGCGACGGCGATGCCGTACGGGGCCGCCTCGACCTGCTCGCCGACGAGCTGGAAGTCCTTGCCGCCGCCCGAGGTCTTCACCGCGTACGCGGCGACCGGGAAGTCGGAGGAGCCGGCGTCGGCCCCGCCGGAGCGCAGCCGGGTCTGGGCCTGGAGGTCGTTGTCGTACGACTCGATGGCGATCTTCTTGCCGCCGGTGCACTTCTTGGACTCGGCCTTGGCCAGGTCGTTGGAGACGGTGTTGCGCTGGACGGCGATCTTCTTGCCGCAGAGGTCGGCCCAGGTCTTGATGCCCTGGTCGTCGCCCTTCTTGGTGTAGATCGAGACGCCGGCGGTGAAGTAGTCGACGAAGTCGACGCCCTCGCCGACCTTCTTCTTCGTCTCGGGGTCGACGCCGTTCTGACGGTCCTTGGTGTCCGTCATGGCCGACATGGCGATGTCGTAGCGCTTGGCGCGCAGACCGGTGACCAGGGTGTCGAAGGTGCCGTTCTCGAACTGGAACTCCACGCCCAGCTCCTTGCCGAGCGCGGCGGCCAGGTCCGGGTCGATGCCGACCGTCTTGCCGGAACCGTCCTTGAACTCGACCGGCGGGTACGCGATGTCCGAGCCGACCTTGATGACGCCCTTGGACTTGATGTCCGCGGGGAGGAGGTCGGCGGGCGAGGAGGCCGCGGCGGACGCGCCGTCACTGGCCTTGGCGGAGGCCGAGTCGTCGGCGTTGTTCTTCGTCTGGTCGCCACAGGCGGTCAGCAGCATGGTGCCGGCGACCGCGATGGCGCCGACCGCGGCAATACGGGACTTCGCGGTCGTGCGACGCGTGGTTCGTGCGGTCATGGTGGGGTTCCTCCGGCAGGTGAGGGTGGTGTCGCCAGGCGGTATGGCACACAGCGTCGGGTGTCGCCGCCTTGTGTGATTACGGCATCTTGCCATTCGGACTAGCCCGAACAGGGGGCACCGCATGTCAAAATCGGGTAACGGGACACCCCCGAACCCAGTGGGCCGGCACATCAAGGCCGGACCTTTCCCTGGAATCGCTTCTTCCTGCCGGAAGATCCACCGCGCTGGACCTGCTCTGGGCGGATTTCATGTCGCCTGGCCGACTTGTGCGTATGTCCCACTATGAGACGCGTCACCGTGGGGATACCGACTCGTCCGCGGTGCGGCCTGTCCGGTAAGAAGGACGTTTACACCCCTCATCCGGGGCTCAGGGCGCGTGTGCGGCGCGCCCGCGCGTATGAATCTCTCCCCGCCGGGCGGCCCACTCGCCCAGCGCGGGGAACGTACGCGGTGCCCACCCACCCCTCCTCAACCAGGAGTGGCCACCCTCGAACGATGAAGACTTAAGGGGTCAACACCATGGCAGCGGAGATCGTCAATCCTCGCAGCGACAGCAATACGGACAGCACGCCCGACAACACCACCGACGAGCCGTTCGATCCGGCCTTCGCGCTCCACCGGGGCGGGAAGATGGCCGTGCAGGCCACCGTCCCGATCCGGGACAAGGACGACCTGTCCCTCGCGTACACGCCCGGCGTGGCGAAGGTGTGCAGCGCGATCGCCGAGAACCCGGAGCTCGTCCACGACTACACCTGGAAGTCGCAGGTCGTCGCCGTCGTGACGGACGGCACCGCGGTGCTCGGTCTCGGCGACATCGGCCCCGAGGCCTCCCTCCCCGTGATGGAGGGCAAGGCGATCCTGTTCAAGCAGTTCGGTGGCGTGGACGCGGTGCCGATCGCGCTCGCGACCACCGACGCGGACGAGATCGTGGAGACCGTCGTCCGGCTCGCCCCGTCCTTCGGCGGGGTGAACCTGGAGGACATCTCGGCGCCGCGCTGCTTCGAGATCGAGCGCAAGCTCCAGGAGCGGCTCGACATTCCGGTCTTCCACGACGACCAGCACGGCACCGCCGTGGTCACGCTCGCAGCCCTGCGCAACGCGGCGAAGCTGTCCGGGCGCGGCCTGGGCGAGCTGCGCGGCGTCATCTCGGGCGCAGGCGCGGCCGGAGTCGCCATCGCCAAGTTCCTGCTGGAGGCGGGGCTCGGCGATGTCGCCGTCGCCGACCGCAAGGGCATCGTCAGCCGGGACCGCGAGGACCTGACCGACGTCAAGCGTGAGCTCGCCGAGCTCACCAACAAGGCAGGGATCTCGGGGTCCCTGGCGGACGCGCTGGCCGGTGCGGACATCTTCATCGGTGTCTCCGGCGGTACGGTCCCGGAGCCGGCCGTCGCCTCGATGGCACCCGGCGCCTTCGTCTTCGCCATGGCGAACCCGAACCCCGAGGTGCACCCCGACATCGCGCACAAGTACGCGGCGGTCGTGGCGACCGGGCGGTCGGACTACCCGAACCAGATCAACAACGTGCTGGCGTTCCCCGGGATCTTCGCCGGCGCGCTCCAGGTGCGGGCGTCGCGGATCACCGAGGGCATGAAGATCGCCGCGGCGAACGCGCTGGCCGACGTGGTGGGCGACGAACTGGCCGCCGACTACGTGATCCCGTCGCCGTTCGACGAGCGGGTCGCCCCGGCGGTGACGGCGGCCGTCGCGGCGGCCGCGCGGGCGGAGGGTGTCGCCCGGCGCTGAGGTGAGCGAGTGCGGGGGTCCGGGCGCGGCGCCTTTCCGGGGGTGCCGCCCCCGGACCCCCGCTTCTCGATCTCCTCCGGGCTTCGTCCGGGGAGGCTCCCAGGGGCTGGATCGCGCGCGGTGCGTGTCACACCCGCAGCCGGTTACGCCCGCCCCGCGGCCCGCCTATCGTCGGGCCCATGTTCGCCGCCTACGCATCCCGCCTCGACCGCGACCACCCCCTCAACGGCCTTGAGCTGGGCGAACGCCCGGCTCCCGGGGCGCGTCCCGGGTGGACCACCGTCAACGTCCGGGCCGCCTCCCTCAATCACCACGACCTCTGGTCCCTGCGCGGTGTCGGCATCACCGAGGACAAGCTGCCGATGATCCTCGGCTGCGACGCCGCGGGCACCGACCAGGACGGCAACGAGGTCGTCCTGCACTCCGTCATCGGCCAGACCGGGCACGGGGTCGGCCCCGACGAGCCCCGTTCCATCCTCACCGAGCGCTACCAGGGCACGTTCGCCGAGCAGGTGACCGTCCCCAGCTGGAACGTGCTGCCCAAGCCGAAGGAGCTCACCTTCGAGCAGGCCGCCTGCCTGCCCACCGCCTGGCTGACCGCGTACCGCATGCTCTTCACCAACGCCGGGGTACGGCCCGGTGACTCCGTCCTCGTCCAGGGTGCCGGGGGCGGCGTCGCGACCGCCGCGATCGTCCTCGGCCGGGCCGCCGGGCTGCGCGTCTACGCCACCAGCCGCGACGAGGCCAAGCGCAGGCGAGCCGTCGAACTCGGTGCCGTCGAGGCGTACGAACCCGGCGCACGGCTGCCCCACCGGGTCGACGCCGTCATCGAGACGGTCGGCGCCGCCACCTGGTCGCACTCCGTCAAGTCCCTGCGCCCCGGCGGCACGCTGGTCATCTCCGGGGCCACCAGCGGCGACCGGCCCTCGCACGCCGAACTGACCCGGATCTTCTTCCTGGAGCTGAAGGTCGTCGGCTCGACCATGGGGTCCAAGGACGAGCTGGAGGACCTGCTCGCCTTCTGCGCGACCACCGGGGTGCGGCCCGTCATCGACGAGGTGCTGCCGCTGGACCGTGCTCGCGAGGGGTTCGAGCGGATCGCCTCGGGTGACCTGTTCGGGAAGATCGTGCTGACTGTCAACTAGGGTTGACGTCGGTCATGGTGTCAACGTAAGTTGACACCATGACCGAAGCAACGGATCTCGCCGAACGCGCCGGCGACCGCGACCCCCGCGTGGGGCTGCGGTCGGTCGCCGCGCTGCGGCGGCTGCTGGAGCAGCTGGAAGCCGTACAAGTCAGAAGCGCCCGGGTGCAGGGCTGGTCGTGGCAGGAGATCGCGGCCGAACTGGGCGTCAGCCGGCAAGCCGTGCACAAGAAGTACGGGAGGCATTGATGTTCGAGCGATTCACCAAGGGTGCCCGCGCCGCCGTGGGCGGCGCCGTGGCCCATGCCGAACGGGCGGACGCCGATACGGTCTCCGAGGAGTATCTGCTGCTCGCGCTGCTGGACCAGGAGGGCGGCCGGGCGCCGTTCGCCCTGACCGCGCTGGGCCTCACCGACCGCAGGGAGTCCGTCGAGGCGGCCCTGGCCGACGCGCGCAGGCGCGGCGGTATGACGAGGGCCGATGCCGACGCCCTGGCGGACATCGGCATCGATCTCGGCGCGATCGTGTCCCGTGTCGAGGAGGCGCACGGCGAGGGTGCTCTCGAGGGCGGCCGCGGCGGTCGCCGCCGGCTGACGGGGCATCGCCCGTTCACACCCGGGGCCAAGAAGATCCTGGAGCGGTCGCTCCGGATCGCGGTCGGCCGCCGCGACCGCTTCATCGGTGAGGAACACCTCCTGCTGGCCCTCACCGCGTCCCCCGGAGTCGTGGCCGACGTGCTCGCCGAGCACGGCGCGACGTACGAGACGGTCAGCCGTGCGCTGTACGGGGACGGCGAAGCGGGCCGGGACCGCGAGGCGGGCTGAACGACGGGCGGCCCGGGGAGCGTTGCCGCTTCCCGGGCCGCCCGGCCGGTCCCGTCCTACTTCGCGGGGCCGTCGGCGTCCTTCCGCAGCAGCGCCCCGATGCGGGCCGCCGCCGTCGACAGATGCCGGCGGGCCTCCGCGAGCTGGTCCTCCGTCACCCCCCGGTCCCTTGCCGCATCGCGGATGTCGTCGCGGAACCGGTCGAGCAGGCGGTCCAGGTCGCGGGCCGGGTCGCCGGTGCCGCCCGAGTCCTTGCCCCACTCGGGGTCGGTTCCGGCGGTGTCCGGCTTCACGTGAGGCGGCCAGTTGCCGGTACGGGCGAAGCCGCCCAGCTGGCCGGTGATCTCGGCCAGTCCCTCCCGTACGCCTGCCGGCCAGTCACCCCGGGCGAAGTGGTCCTGGACCTGGCGGGCGGCGTTCTGCATCTGCTCACGCGCCCTGTCCTGGGCCTCCTTGGCCTGGCGGCGGGCCTGCTGGGCCTCCTCGCGGGCGCGGCGGGACTCGTCCTTCGCCCGGCGCGCCTGCTCCTTCCACTCCTGCTTGGCCTTGCGCAGCTCCTCCTTGGCGGTGCGCCAGGCCTCCTTGTCCCCGAAGTCGCCGAAGGCGCCGAACGGGGGCTCCTCGGCGGTCCTGCCGCCCGGCCGGGCGGAGCCCGTGTGCCGTGACTCGTCGGCCGCGGCGCGCATCTCGCTGCGCAGCTTGCCCGCCGCGCCCCGGACGTCGTCGCGGATCTCGGCGGCCAGCTCGGAGACCGACTCCCTGATCTCCAGCTCCAGATCGGCGAGCTCGCCGGTGCGGCCCGCCAGTTCGTCGCGGCCGGCGTCGGTGATCGAGTAGACCTTGCGGCCGCCCTCGGTGGCGTGCGTGACCAGGCCCTCCGCCTCCAGCTTGGCCAGGCGCGGGTAGACGGTGCCCGCGGACGGGGCGTACAGCCCCTGGAAACGCTCCTCCAGGAGCCTGATCACCTCGTAGCCGTGGCGAGGGGCCTCGTCGAGCAGCTTCAGCAGATAGAGGCGCAGGCGGCCATGGGCGAAAACGGGGGGCATGTCAGAGCACCTTTCCGGTCGGCTCGGCGTCGTGCGATTCGCCCTCGGCCGGTGGGCGGCGCAGCAGGGCGATCGATCCCGAGACCGTCGTCGCCCTCAGTGTCCCCGTTCCGGAGCCCAGCGTGCCGGTGATCTTCTTCGCCCCCCACTGGCCGCTGACCCGGAGGTCCTCGAAGCCGTTGGAGACGGAGCCGCTCGCGGTGTTCGCCTCGACCCTGGCGTCGGCCGGGTGCGGCAGGCGGATGGCGAGCTCGCCGGAGACCGTGGCCAGCCGGACGTCGGTGGGCCTCCCGGTCGGGTCGAGATCGAGCACCATGCTGCCGCTGACCGAATCCGCCTTCACGGAGGCGCCGGCGCCCTCGACGACGGTCAGATCGCCGGAGACCGAGTGGAAGCGCAGGTCGCCGGTGACGGCCTGGGCCTCCACGTTGCCGGACACGGTCTCCGCGCCGACCGGCCCGGCGAGCCCGACGAGCGTGGTGTCGCCGGTGACGCCGCGTACGTCCGTACGGCCGCGGATCCCGGAGACGAACGCGCCCGCGCCGACCGCGCCGACCTCCACCGTCGCATCGGCCGGGACCGCGAGGGAGACCACCGCGCGGCGGTGCCAGCCCTTGCGGTCGAGCCACTTGAGCACGCTCTGCCAGGCCAGGTCCTCGTACGAGACGGTCAGGACGCCGTCCTGCTGGGTGACGATCAGCGGCGGTCCCTCGATGCCGGAGACCTCCAGCCTGGCCGTCGGCTCGTCGGTGCCGACGACGTTGACCGTCCCGTTGACGATGCGCACGCTCAGCGCGGTCACGGGCTCGTCGAAGGTGAGCTTGCGAGGCTCGGCGATGGCCCACGTCGACACAGGCATGGATCTGACCTCCTGGGGAGCGCGGATGACGCAACATATCGCGTCTCTTGCGGAACACGATATATCGCGGATAGGGGAAGTCAAGGCCGATGTGGGGGAGTGGGCGAGATGGCGAGTGGGGCAAAGTGCATCAGAAGTGGGCAATTTGTCCTACGGTGTGGAGCATGGACGCGACATCACCCGTGGGAGCACTGCTGCTGTGCCGGGCCGAGCCGGACACCGTGCGGCCGGTCGCCCATCTGCTGCGCGAGCCGATGCTGCTCGCGCCCGCCGGGGAGGACTGGAGCGTCCTCGTGCCGGAGGGAACGCCCTGGCGGGGCGGGAACGCCGGGCCGCCGGCGGCCGGGGAGACCGCCGAACCCGTCGACCGGGTCCTCGGGGGCTGGGCCACCGCACTCGCGGTCGGGTCCACCTGGCCGGTCCTGGCGCTGTGGTGGGACGGCGACCGGGCCGGATGCACGCTCGCCGCGGGATTCCGCCGCCCGGTCGGCTATGTCTGGCTCGCCGACGGGACCCCCGCCGGTGAGGACGAGGCGATGCGTACGTTCGCCGAGCGGCTCGGCCTCGATCCCGTGCTGGATGTCCAGGCCCTCGAAGCCCTGACCCGTCCTGATCCGGAGACGGACGCCCGGGCCCGGCTCCGCGGCCTGCTCGCCGTGCTCACCCGCATCGGTCTGGAACTCCCGGCGGGCCTCGACCCCGGTGAGCCCTCCGGCCGGCCGGTCGCGGGGGCCGGGCTGCCGCCGGATGCCGAGAAGATCGAGTGGGCCGGCTGGCGGGACGCGGTCAGGGTCGAACTCGAAGCCGTGGAGAGCAGCCGCCTGGGCCCCTGGATGCGTGGCCCCCGGGCCCGCGCCCTGGCGGGCGCCCAACTGGCGGCGGGGCTCCCGATGGCCCTCTGGGGAGCGGGCCGGCGCAGGGGCGGATGGGTCTTCGCGGGGGCCCTGCTGATGGCGCACGGGGCGCTCGGCCTCGCGTACGACCGGATCAGGGACTGACGGGCCCGTCAGTCCCGCGCGCCGGACTTCCCCGGCCGCTCAGTCCTCGTCGTCGTCCTCGTCGTCCAGCCGGGCCAGCCAGGTGGCGAGGCGCTCGACCGGCACCTCGAAGTCGGGGTTGAGGTCGACGAAGGTGCGCAGCTGCTCGGCGAGCCACTCGAAAGTGACCTCTTCCTCGCCTCGCCGCTTCTCCAGCTCCTCGATACCGCGGTCGGTGAAGTACATGGCGCAAGTTTACTGGTGAAGCGGATTGGCCCGGCACGCTCCAGGCCTTGGTGAACCGCCCCGCACGGGGCCGGGGCGAAGCGTCCCGCGCAGGGTCGAAGCGAGGCGTCCCGCGCAGGACCGAGGGGTAGGCAGGCGTCCCGCGCAGGACCGTGGGGCAGGCAGGCGTTCCGCGCAGGGCCGAGGCGAGGCAACCCGCGCAGGGCCGAGGCGGGCCAACCCGGGCAGGGCCGTGGTGGGGCGGGCCGCAGTGCCGCTTCTCTGTCGGCGATGGCTGCCGGCCCGGCGCCCCGCTGTGGCTGTGACCTGGCATCCTGCGCTCGGGCCAGGGCCGTGTCCCCGACCGTGATCGGCGACCCCGTGGAACGGCAGACGCGCACACTGCGTTGCGTGACCTCGTCATGGCGGCGACCGTGCGCATCCGTGGTGGCGGGGTCGGGTAAGTCCTCGGACGGACCCCCGTGACCCGGGGAGCGTGTTCTTCAGCGCGCCCGGCTGGATTCCCACGTGTGGTGTGCGGGTGCCGTGGAGTGCGACAGCGAGGAGGGCGAGACCGAACGCCGCCGGTGCTGTCCGTGTCGGCCGCCACGCCTTCGAGCGACGGGGCCCGCCCGAGCGGTGTTCTTTTGCGACGATCCCCGCCGTGCACGACCGGCGTTCCCGGACGGGTCCACAGCGCCTGTCCGGGAGACCGGAACCGTGGGTTGCGCCCCGGCCGCTTCATGGCGGACGGGCGAAGTCGAGAGGAGGCGTACGAAAACGGCTGCGGCCCCCTGCTGCGAACAGGAGGCCGCGTGCCTTGCCCAGTAGCTCCACCGATCAAAGGAGAGAACCATGGGTTGCACATCCGAGCCTACGGACGATCCGGAAGGCACGTCGACCCTCCCCTTACGGCGCAAGGCGTCGCTCGGGGCCTTGCCCGCAGGGGCGTCCGGCAGTGGTGACGTCCCTGTGAGGCGCCACCGTGATCTGCGCTCCCTCGCGCTCACCGCAGGCCATGGACTGGTCCACGGCCTGGCGTCCGCAGCCGGAGGGGCCGTCGTCACCGGCCTCATCTGGTGGAGCCGGGGGTGCACCACCGGGCCCGCCGCTCCATCGAGCGGCGGGCCCCTCACCGCTGCGCGGTGACCGCCGGCAGCGGCAGAGGCCGCATCCCGGGATGCGGGCCGCCGGCGGCCGCGCGGACCGGCCGAGAACCGGGCCGCCACGCACACGCGTCATGGTCCAAGTACCTCGCATCGGCCGCCTACGGCCGTTAACCTGCGGGTAGTTGGGGAACGGGGGGCTTCATGGACGACAGCGGGACCCGTATTACGCGCATCGAGATGCCGGACGGCACACCGGTCTGGGCGCGGATCTCCGGAGCAGAGGAACTGGACCGTCCGGAGCCCGGTGGGCTGACGTTCACGGACACCGGATTCGGGAACCTCACCGGCCAGGTGCAGGCGCGGGTGGAGAGCCTGCACTCCGTGGTGACCAGCGTCGCGCGCTCGCTCGCCGTGCCGCTGCGCGCGGTGCGGCCGGACGAGGTCAGCGTCGAGTTCGGGATCGAGCTCACCGCCAAGTCCGGCAAGGTCGTCGGACTGCTCGCGGACGGTGAGGCCAAGGGCGCGATCAAGGTCACGCTGACCTGGAACGGGGGCGGGCCACCGGTCGATCCGCCCCCGCCGGAACCCGTGCCCGTACCGGCCCAGGCGCCCGCTCCTGCCCCTGCCCCCGCCCCCGCGGTGCCGCCCGTCCCGTTCGCGCCCCCGGCGCCCGTGCCCCCGGCGCCGCCCGCCGGCGCACCCACGGGCCTTCCGCACGCCGGGGCAGCCCCCGGCGCACCGGCACACCCCGACGGCGCGGACGACACCGACGGCGGCGGGGCATGACCTCGGACCCCGACGGGGGCGCAGAGGGCGGCCGGGGACAGTCGGACGCTGCTCTTCTGGGCCTCGTGGAGGACGCGACCGTACGCATCCATCGACCGGCGTCCGGGTATGCCCCTGACGGACCGGGCGGTCAGGCCCCGGGGGGAGAGTTCCTGGGGAGCGGGTTCTTCATCGCTCCGAGCTGGATCCTGACGTGCGCCCACGTGGCCATGCGGGGGGAGGGGGGCATGGTGAACGTGGTGTTCAAGGCGGACCGCTACACCGGCGAACTCGCCGAGGTCCCCGGCAAGGTCGTCGTCGCGATGCCCGGCACCCGGCCGCCGGATACCGCCGCCTGGCCCGCCCCCGACCTGGCGCTCATCCAGCTCCGCCGGCCCGTCGAGCACGCCTGCGTGTACGTCGCCGAGCGCTCCGGGGCCCTGCTCCGCGGCGGTGACATCCGCTGCGTGGGATGGGTCAACTCGCCCGGCGGCGGCCTGAAGCTGCGCAACGGCACCTATCGGGTGAACGGTTCCTACGGTGCCGCCGACGACGTGGAGCAGGTCGTCCTCCTCGACGAGGGCTGGCTGGAGCCGGGCATGTCCGGCGGGCCCGTGATCGACTTCGCCCGGGGCGAGGTGGTCGGGGTGGTCAAGTCGCGGCTGGACCGGCAGCAGGGCGGAACGGCCGTCGGCATCGAGCGCCTGCGCACCCTGGAGGTGCCGTCCACGCCCATCGAGACCGAGACCGACGACACCTACCAGTCCGTCTTCCACGCCCACGACCGCTACCACGCGGACCGGCACAACGTCGCGGTCGGCACCGAGCGGACCTGGACCGACGTGCAGAGCGAACTGCCGGGGACCCCGGCCGGCATCCTCGGCCCCCGGCTGCGCGCGGATCTGCTCGGGCGGCTCGCCGAACTCCCGCCACCGGCCAGCACCCGCAGTCTGCTCACCCTCCTCGACCGTCTGCCCGGCGTGTACTCCCGCGACCACCGGCCGGCCCCGCGCGGCTGGCGGGACGGGCTGGGAGTGCTGTACGACACCCGTGCCCGCGACCGGCAGGCCCGGTTCGAACTGATCGTGCGCTACTGCATGGGTGTCCTCACGGTGGACCGGCCCTGCGGACAGCTCTCCGTCACGAACGCCAAGGCGCTGTGGGGGTGGGTGAAGCGGATCGCCGACGTCGAGCTGTCCCGGGACCTGCGCGGGCAGCTCGACATGGAGTGGGCGGCCATCCGGCTGCGCCTGGAACAGAGCCGTCAGCAGGCCGTGCGCCCGTCCGTGAGCGAACCCGTCCTGTACGGGGACCGCGACGGAGTCGTGCTGAACGTGGACCTTCAGGGCTGGGCCCGCGACCAGTACGACTGGCGGGTCGCCGTCGACCGGCAGGCCTCGGGGGCGGAGCCCATCGACGAGGACAGCCGCGGCGCCCCGCTCGGCACCGTTCCCGACCGGCTCGCAGCCGCGCTCGCCGAGGCCTTCCGGCGGTGCGACGAGCCGGGCAGCCCGGCGATGCTCCAGGTCGTCGTGGCGCCCGCGCTCCTCGGACTTCCGGTCGACGACTGGGTGCTCCCGTCGAACGGGCTGCCGCTCGGAGCCGTGCGCCCGGTGGTCCTGCGCAGCGCGTACCAGGGGCCTGCGGAGGAGCGCCGCGTGCGCTGGGACACCGGGCCGGTGCCGGGGATCCACGCCGAAGCGGTCGACTGCGAGGACGATCTGCGGGTACGTGTACCGGATGTGACGCGGCTGCGGGCCCTGGCACACGACACCGTGCCGGTCCTCTGCCGCTACGGCAGCCGGCCGGACTCCGACACCACCGCCGCGGTGGTGCGGCTGATCGACACCGGCTTCGGGGCCGTCCTGCTGCAGCGAAGGGCCGCCGAGGCCGACACGGTCTGCAGGGAATTCCACCGACGCGTGACCGAGGCCGTCGCGGACGCCCGCACCCGGGACCGGCTGCCGTGGAAGATCCATGAGCTGAGAAGAGGAGTGGGGGCGGGACGTACGGACATGTTCTGGTCCGACGGAGTCGCCCTGTACTACGAAGATCCGAACCGTGCACTGCCGGATTCGGACGCGTTCCTGGAGGCGCCGTGAAGCGAAGTTCAACACCTCGTGCCCGGGGCCCAAGAGCCATGCCCCTTACGGGGGTTACTCCGGATCGATACGGTAAGGCAGGTTCGACGGTGGCCGCCCGCAGGCGAGTGACAACGAGGAACACGCTATGAGTGAACCCAGCGAGTGGCTCATCTACCGAGGCATCGGCGAACCGCACGACGAGGTGGCGCAGCTGCCCCCGCCTCCGCCCTGGCGCGATTTCGCCGGTGCGTCCGGCGGAGCGGACGGGGCCGAGTCGGCCGACCGCCGCCTCGGGATTCCCGGGCGCATCGCCGATGAGCACCGGCCCGGGGCCGAGGAACTCGAAATGATCAACGCCGCGCTGTACCTGAGGCGTCCGCTGCTGGTCACCGGTGACCCGGGCGCCGGCAAGAGCACCCTGGCCCACTCCGTCGCGCGGGAGCTGGAGTTCGGCAAGGTGCTGCGCTGGCCCGTCGTCAGCCGCACCACGCTGCTCGACGGCCTCTACCACTACGATGCCATCGCCCGGCTGCAGGACGTGCAGATCGCCTCGCACGCCTCCGCCGGCGGCGGGGCCGGGGCGGACTCGGCCCAGAGCGTGGGCAGTTATATCCGTCTGGGCCCGCTGGGTACCGCGCTGCTGCCCTCGGACCGGCCGCGGGTGCTGCTCATCGACGAGCTCGACAAGAGCGACATCGACCTGCCGAACGATCTGCTCAACGTCCTGGAGGAGGGCGAGTTCGCCATCCCCGAACTGGAACGGATCGCGGACCGGCTGCCCGACGGCGAGGCGGACGTCCTCGACCACGACGGCAACAAGGTGCGGATCAAGGGCGGCCGGGTGCAGTGCCGGGCCTTCCCGTTCGTGGTGCTGACCAGCAACGGGGAACGGGACTTCCCCGCCCCGCTGATGCGCCGCTGCATTCACCTGGAGCTGGGCCGCCCCGACCACAAGCGCCTGGCCGCGTTCGTCAAGGCCCACCTCGGCGAGGAGGCCGCCCGGTCCAGCGAGGACCTCATCACGCTCTTCCTGGAGCGCTCGCGCAGCGAACTCCTGGCCACCGACCAGTTGCTGAACGCGATCTACCTCACCCAGACGGCGGCCCCGACCGGCCGCGACCGGCTCGCCGACCTGCTCATCCAGCGACTCGACCGGCCGAGGTGACGCGCTGATGCGTGCGGCGGACGGGACGCCCGGGGCCCCAGAGGGCCGGGGGCCGGACAGGGCGCCCGAGCCGGAGGGCCCGGCGCCCGGTGCGGGCGTGAGCCGTGCGGCATCCGGTGCCGACGGCGCGGGCCCGGACGGACCGGCGCCCGGTGAGGGGCAGTTGGCGACACTGGTCGCCCGCCTGCGCGGAGCCGGGCTCGACCCCGACGTGGAGCAGCTGTGCGACGCGCTCTGGCTGGCCCGGTGGACCCGCAGTGCCGACGAGCCCGCAACGGACCGGGACGGGCCCGGGGAGCCGGAGGCGTTCTCGCCGGAGCCGCTCACCGATGAGCCCGCGCCTCCCGCCCGCACCGGAACGGGGGCCACGCCGGGGAGAGACGTTCCGGACGCGGGCGAGGAGGCCCCGCCCGAGAAGCCGCGCGGGCCGAGCGGCGACGGCAAGATCTCCCTGTACCCCCTCCCGGGCCGGGCGGACGCGCCCCACGGCGACGACCGCGGATCCGGCCGGCAGCCCCGGGCGGGCGCCCCCGACACCGCGCTCACCTTCGGCGTGCCCGCCGCCCCCGTGCTCCCCGCACCTCTCGAACTGACCCGCGCGCTGCGGCCGTTGCAGCGCTACCATCCCGCCTCCGCGCCGCTGCGGCGCGCCCTGGACGAGACGGCGACCGCTGAACGCAGCGCCCGGGCGGGCGGCATGATCATGCCGGTGTTCCGTGGCATCCGCCGGGGCGACGCCATCCTCCAGTGCGTCATGGACGCCTCCTCCTCCATGCTGGTGTGGGACCGGATGTTCCATGAGCTCCAGCGCATATTCGCCCAGTTGGGCGCCTTCCGTGATGTCCAGGTGCGCTATCTGCACCAGGGGCCCGACGGCGGATGCGCGGTCAGCCGCAGCTCCGACCCGGCGGCGGGACCGCTGCACTCCGCGGACCGGCTCAGCGATCCGACCGGGCGCCGGGTCACCGTCGTGATCAGCGACTGCGCCGGACCGCTCTGGCACAGCGGGCGCGCCCACCGGCTGCTGCACCAACTGGCAGGCCAGTCCCCGGTCGCGGTCCTGCAGCCCCTGCCGCAGCGCATGTGGAGCCGGACCAGGCTGCCCGTCACCTTCGGCGCCCTCTCGCGGGGCGACGGCCCGGCCGGAGCGGCGCAGCTGAAGGTCACGGAGGACGCCGGGACGGGCCCCGCCGTCCACCCCGGAGCGCTGGCCGTCCCGGTCCTCCCGCCGACGGCGGACGCGCTCGGGGCCTGGGCCCGGCTGCTCTCCGGCACCGGTGCGGCCCGGATCGACGGGGCGGTCGGCTGGGTGCGGGCCGACCAGCCGGCGGCAGCGGCCCAGCGGTCCGGCGGACCGCTCTCCTCGCTCCAGCTCGTCAGCCGCTTCCGCTCGGTGGCCTCACCGGCCGCCGGGCAACTGGCCGTCCATCTGGCGGCCGCCCCCCTCTACCTCCCGGTGATGCAGCTCGTGCAGCGCACGATGCTGCCCCACTCGGGACCTTCCGAACTGGCCGAGGTGCTGCTCAGCGGACTGCTCAGCCGCGCCGACGGTGGTGGCGGCCGCGGGCAGTGGTACGCGTTCGAGCCCGGCGTCCAGGACGCACTCCTCGGACCGCTCGGGCGTGACGAGGCCCTCCTCGTGCTGAAGCACTGTTCGCAGTACATCGAGCAGCGGTTCGGCAAGAGCGGCCCCAATTTCCCCGCGCTCGCCTTCGCCCAGCTCGGGGACGGCACGCTGCACGGCGCACGGACCGGCGCCATGACCCGGACCCGGCCCGGTGACGGGGCCCCGGACACCGCGGCGGGCGAGGAGAACGGCGGCGACGAGCCGGACGGGATCGGGGGCGAGGAGGACGAGCCGGGCGACGGCCTGGGTGTCCCGCACGCCTTCGCCGAGGTCGCGGCCCGCGTGCTGGAGCGCTTCATGCCCGTACCCCCCGGGTTCGTGACCCGGGAGCCCGCCGACGGGACGGGCCTCCCGGAAGCCGGTACGAGCCCCGCCGTGGAACAGGCCCGCGAGCTCGTGCGGCAGTTCGAGGCGGACAAGATGGTGCAGCGCCTGATCGACGCCGTGCAACTGCTGAGAGGAGCCGCCGGGAACAGCCCGCAGGCCGCCGCGGATCCGGAGCTCTCGGCCGCGCACGCCCGGTGTGCGCTGAGGCTCTGGGAGGTGCGGGGCGGTGACGATCTCCTCGGCGAGGCCAGGAGCGCCGCCGAACGGGCCGTGGCCCAGCCCGGCGCCGTACGCGAACGCGCGGTGCTGGCCCAGGTACTGCACGCGGCGGCCGACGACGCGCGGCGGCGGGGGGACCGGCGCGGCGCCCTGGACCTTCTGCGGCGCGCCGAGCGCGAGTACATCCTCGCCTGCGCGGCCCCCGGGCTGGAGCCCGCCGACGCCCTGCGGCTCACCCTGGAGCGGGTGCGGGCGCTGGAGGCGCAGTGGCGGCTCGACGGCGACAGCGCCCTGCTCCAGAGCGCCTGCGGGATGCTGGAGGCCTTCGCCGATTCCTGGCCCGACCAGGAGAACCGCCCGGCCTCGCTGCCGCTGCAGCACGGCAGAACGCTGCTGAAACTGGCCGGTGCCACCGAGGATGCGGAACAGTCCCGGGAGTACGCACGCCAGTCCGCCCGCTCCCTGCGCACGGCGTTCACCCAGGGCGGCGGACACACCATGGGCACCGAGAACCGCATCGTGCTGGATCTCGTGGACGCCGTGCTCGCCTCGGGCGAGGAACCGGACGAAGCCGCGGCGCTGACCGGCCAGGCCCTGGAGACCGTACGCGAGCAGCGGCAGCGCGCCCAGTTGCAGACCCGGGCCGGGCGGGTCCGGGCGGCCCGCTACGAACACACCGGTGACCCGGCCGAACTCGTCGCCGCCGCCGACTGGTTCGCCCGCGCCGCCCGCGGCACCCCGCGCGACTCGCGGGCCCACACCGACCTGCTCGCCGAGTGGGGGGCCACGCTGCTGCGCCGCGCCGAACTGCCGGACGGCGGCGGGTACGTCGGCGCGGCCGTGCGGGTACTGCGTGACTGCCGGTCCGAGACGCCCGCGGGCGGCGCGCACCAGTCCGAGCGGCTGCTCATGCTCGGCCGGGCCCTGATGCTGAGGCACCGGGCGGGCGCGGACCGGGTCGACCTGCGGGAGGCGGAGCATCTGCTCAGGCTGGCGGCGCAGGAGGCGGCGGCCCCGCTGACCGCGGCCCGCTGCTGGCTGGAGCTGGGCCGGGCCTGCCTGGAGGCCGCCGACGTACTGGACCGGCCGGCCCGCCGCGATGACGCGGCAGAGGCCTTCCGGTCGGCCGCCGAGTCCGCCGCGGAGGCAGAAGCGGAGCAGATGAGTCCACAACAGCTGCAAGAGGCTGTGGAGTTGGGTGCTACAGCCAACCACTGGCGGGGTAAGACCTATGAGAGTGCCGGGCGCCCCCGGGCCGCGCGGGACGCGTACCGGGCGGCCCGTCAGGAGTGGCGGAAACTGCCGGACGGCGGCGGCGCGGCGGGGGAGTCGACCGCCGCGCGGCTGGCCGAGCTGGAGCGCTGAGTGCTCAACGGCGAGCACAGGGCGTTGCGTGACCGGTGACGCCCGGTGTGATCCACACGAAGGGCCCGAGGCGGGTCAGGGACGCGGGACCGGCGGTGTGCGCTCAACGGCGAGCGCGGGCGCGGCGGTTCCGGTGCTGCACTACGGGGAGGCGTGATGAGCGAGTCGACACGTAAGGACGAGGCGGGGGCGAGCGGCGTGGCCGGGGAGCTGCCGGATCTGCTGGGCCTGGATCTGGAGTCCCTGCGGACGCTGGACCACCCCGTGCTGTCCGAGGTGGTCGCGGATCTGCGCGGCCGCGTCGAGCAGCCGCGGGAAATGCTCTGGGGATTCAACAACGCCTTCTGAGGCGGGGCCCCGCCCCGCAGCCACGCGGTCCGGGCCGCCGACGGCCGCGGCGGGGAGTCCCGCAGCCACCCGGTCCCCGGCGCAGGGCCCCGCAGCCACGCGGTCCGGGGTGCCGACGACCACGACCTCACCGCCCGGGACCGGCGGGCCCCCGCCGGGCGACGCGGGGGCCCTGCGGCCCGGGCAGCCGGATCCGGGATCCGTCCCGGCAGACGCACAGCACGGGGGTGCCCGAGTGGCCCGACCAACGACGCCGCGGCGCGCGCAGGAGGCGGCACGCCCGCAACCGGCCCCGCCCTCCCCGGAGGCCGCCCCCGTGCCCTTCGGGCAGTTCATCGTGAAGGTGCACGGCCGCTGCAACCTCGCGTGCCGCTACTGCTATCTCTACGAGGGCCCCGACACGACCTGGCGGACCCGCCCCGCCGCCGCCTCGCCCGAGGTCCTCGACCGCACCGCGGACCGCATCGCCGAACACGCGGCCACCCACCGGCTCCGTCATGTCGCCCTCGTCCTGCACGGCGGCGAACCCCTCCTCGCCGGCCCCGAACGGCTCGCCGCACTCGCCGGCCGGTTGCGTGCACGGGTGCCCGCCCACTGCACCGTCCACGCCACCGTGCAGACCAACGCCACCCTGCTCACCGACGCCGGCGCCACCACGCTCGCCCGGCACGGCATCCGCATCGGCATCAGCCTGGACGGCGGCCTGGCCGCACACAACACCCTGCGCACCGACCACGCGGGCCGCCCCTCCTGGCCCGCCGCCTCGCGCGGCGCCCGGCTGCTCGCCGACCGCCACCCGGAGGCGTACGCGGGCATCCTCACCGTCGTCGACCCGCGCACCGACCCAGTGGAGATGTACGAGTCACTGCTCGCCCTGCGCCCCCCGGCCCTGGACCTCCTGCTGCCGCACGGCAACTGGACCAGTCCGCCACCGGGCCTGGCGGACCGGGCCGGTCCGCCCACCGGCCCGCGACCGGGCCGCGCCACCCCGTACGGCGACTGGCTGTGCGCCGTCTTCGACCGCTGGTGGCCGGCCGCCCGGCGGGAGACCCGGATCAGGCTCTTCGAGGAGTGCGTCGCCCTGCTCCTCGGGCTGCCCGCCGCCACCGAGTCACTCGGCCTCGACCCGGTCAACGCGGTCGTGGTCGAGACGGACGGATCGATCGAACAGGTCGACTCCCTCAAGTCCGCCTACGACACCGCCGCCGCCACCGGACTCGACGTCTTCCGCCACACCTTCGACGACGCCCTGCGCCACCCGGGCGTCGCCGCCCGCCAGGCAGGAGCCGGCGCCCTCGCCGCCGTCTGCCGCGCCTGCCCGCTGCTGAACGTCTGCGGCGGCGGTCACTACGCCCACCGGTACCGCGCAGAGAACGGCTTCGTCAATCCGTCCGTCTACTGCGCCGACCTCGACCGGCTGGTCCGCCACGTGGCGGACCGGCTCGCCGACGCAACCGCAGGAGACCCCCCATGAGCTCCGCCGTCCCCGACCGCGCCCTGCGCGAACTCGGCCGCACCGAAGGCACCGCCGACACGCTCGGCCTGCTCGTACGCGACCAGGACACCCGCCGTCTCGTCCTTCTCCGGGCCCTGCTCGACGCGGCGGCCGCGGCGCCCGCGACCGTGTGCCCACCTCCACTCCTCGACCGGCTGCACACGGACTGGGCGCTGCTCGAAGCCGCCGAGCGCACCGACCGGGCCGCCGTGCGCGCCGTGCTGTTCCACCCCATGACGGGCCCCTGGGCGGAGGGCCTCCTGGCCGGTCTCACCCGGCAGACCGCGGCGGGCCCTGGCCTCCTCACCGGCCTGGCCCACCTGACCGCCCTCGCCGCAGCGGCCGCGATCCGCGCCGGGATGCCCGTCACCGCCCGGCTCACGGCCCACGGCGGACAGCTCGCCCTGCCCACCCTCGGGGCGGTGCGCGCCGAGGACGGACCGGCCGACATCGCCTTCGAGTACGGCGAGATGACCGTCCGGCCGGCCGGCGGACCACCCCTGACGGTACGGACCCAGCCGGACGCCACCCTGACCTCCGCCGACCCCCGCTGGCTCCCGGTGCTCATGCTGCACCCCGTGCTGCCCGGCACCGGCCCCGTGCCCCTGGACGACGTCGATCCGTACCGCACCCGTGGAACAGGCCTCGAACGGCACGGACTGAGCGCGGCCACCCATGTCGACGACCAGGAACGCAAGGCCTGGATCGCGTCCTGGGCCGGAGTCGAACCGCTGCTACGGCTCGGCGGCGAGCACCGGCTCACCGAAGCGGCGGTGCTGCTGCGCTGCCTCGTCCCGCTCGGCCCGCCGCCCGGCTCGGGGCCCACCGGGGAGGCCGCGGCCCACTGCAGCGGCACCCGGCGCGAGGCCTTCGGCGCGGTCCTCAGCAGCAAGCCCGCCACCCCCGCCTACTTCGCCTCGACGCTCGTCCACGAGCTCCAGCACACCAAACTCGCCGCGCTCGGCGCCCTCGTCCCGCTGCACCACGAGGACGCCACGCCCCGCCACTTCGCCCCGTGGCGCGCCGACCCCAGGCCCTTCGACGGACTCCTCCAGGGCGCCTACTCGCACCTCGCGCTCGCCGACTACTGGCAGCGGTTCGCGCTCGGCGCCCGACGCGTCACCCACCGCGACCTGGCCTGGGCCGAACATGCCCGCTGCCGCCAACAGGTCGGGGCCGTACTGCCCGTTCTGGCCGGATCGGCCCTGCTGACCACCGAGGGGCGCGTGCTCGTCAACGAGATGATCACGCTCTACCACCGTCTGGAGGATTCGCCGCCACCCACGGGTCACCTGGCGCGCGCGGACGCGTACGTGAACACCACGAGGGTGATATGGCAGCAGAGGAACGGATCGCCCAGGACCTGAGCAGCCAGGTGATTCCGGCCGGAGCGAGTACGCCCCGGTGTATCGTGAAAAGGCTCGCAACGATGTCAGGGAGACGGTTGAATGCCCGGTACGCGTAAGCAAGTTGGAGCAATCGGGGCGCAGACCGTCACCCTCAGTTTCGCCGGGTTCAACCGGGCCTGGGCGGCGTGGATCGCGGACCGCCTGGAGCGGCGTGGAGTGACGGTCGTCCAGCAGCGCTGGGACCCCCAGGTGGAGGTTCCGCTGGAGGACGCGCTGCAGGATCTGACGCTCTCCCGCGGCCGGGTCCTGGTCCTGCTCAGCGACTGGTACTTCCAGCTCGGCCCGCGCAGCCACGAGGAGTGGAACCGGGCCCTGCGCGAGGTCGTCGCCCCCGACCCCGACCGGTTCGCCGCGGTCTCCATCACGACCTCGGCCCTGCCCGGCGCCACCTCCGTGTTCGGCGCCGCCGACCTGACCAACGTCGGCGCGGTCGAGGCCGAACGCCGTCTGCTCGTCCGCCTGGGCCTGCCCACGAACGCGCTGCCCGAGGACAACGAGACCCGGACCGGGCCCCGCTTCCCGTTCGACACCCCCGAGGTGTGGGGCGGGGTCCCGCGGCGCAACACCCGCTTCACCGGCCGCGAGGACCTGCTCAGCAAGGCCTACCAGGCACTCCAGGACGCCGGGACCGGCGCGGGCG
Source organism: Streptomyces sp. NPDC091416 (assembly GCF_044756845.1). Taxonomy (NCBI): domain Bacteria; kingdom Bacillati; phylum Actinomycetota; class Actinomycetes; order Kitasatosporales; family Streptomycetaceae; genus Streptomyces; species Streptomyces sp. NPDC091416. The sequence continues at coordinate 248,269 of NZ_JBIVTU010000001.1, read as the reverse complement.
TGGTGGCGCTCCACGGCATGTCCGGAGTCGGCAAGACACAGTTGGCCGCCGAGTACGTGTACCGGTTCGGTTCCGAGTACGACGTGGTGTGGTGGGTGCCCGCGGACCGGCGTGCGCTCTACCGGCAGAAGCTCGCCGAACTCGCCCCGGAACTCGGCCTGTCCACCGGCGCCGAGTACGGCGAACGCCTCCGCGCGGTCCGCGACGCGCTGCGCCGCGGCGACCCGCACGGCCACTGGCTGCTGATCCTGGACGGCGCGGACGAACCCGACCAGATCTGGGACCTCGTCCCGACCGGCCCCGGACACGTCCTGATCACCTCACGCAACCCGGAGTGGAGCGAGCACAACAGCAACCTCGTCGAGGTACCGGTCTACGAGCGCGAGGAATCGGTCGCCTTCATCCGCCGCCGCGCCCCCCGCCTCACCCACACCGAGGCGGACCGGCTCGCCGAGGCGCTGGAGGACCTCCCACTGCTGCTCGACCAGACCGCGGGATGGCTCAACGACTCCGACATGTCCGTCGAGGAGTACATCGACCTCCTCGCAGGCGGCATCGACCAGGACGTCGTCAAGGTCTCCGCCGACTTCCCGCTCGCCTTCCAGACCGCCTGGTCGATACTGCTGAACAAACTCCGCGACACCGTCCCCGAGTCCGTCGACCTGCTGCGCCTGTGCAGCTTCTTCGCGCCCGGATCCATCCCCGTACGGCTGCTGAAGGAAATGCCGTCCGGGGAGCTGCCCGAACAGCTCTCGGGCCTGATGAACGACCCGTTGCTGTGGAACAAGGCGATCGGCCAGCTGCGCCAGTACTCCGTGGTCCGCCTGGAGTCCCACGACTCGATCATCGACGACGCGTCCTCGGGCGAGTCGATCTACCTGCACCGCATGGTCCACCAGATCGTCCGCAAGGACATGCCCGACCAGGACCGCCGGGAGTTCATCGACGTCGTACGCCGCGCCCTGGCGGCGGCCGACCCCGGCCGCCCCACGGACACCCGGTCGTGGCCCACGTACGCCGAGATCACCCCGCACCTGAAGTGGGCCGACGTCCTGCGCAGCACCGATCCCGCGGTGCAGAGCCTGGTGCTCAACTGCCTCCGCTACATGTACCTCTCGGGCGAGTACCGGGCCGGGATCAAGCTGGGCGCGCGTGCCATGGACGCCTGGCGGGAGCTGCTGGGCGAGAACCACCCGCGGGTGTGGGACCTCAGCTACCACTACGCGAACCTGTTGCGGGCGGTCGGTGACTACGCCGGAACGGAGGCCATCGAGCGGGCCGCTGTCGACCATCTGCGGGCCGAGCGGGGCGCGCAGGACCTGGAGCATCTGCGCGCGGCGGGCGGTCTGGCGGCCGATCTGCGGGGGCTTGGGCGGTACGAAGAGGCCCACGAGATGTCCGAGTGGATCCTGGGCGCCTACCGGGAGCTGCTGGGGGAGCAGGACTCGCGCACGCTGAACGCGCAGAACAACCTGGCCATGTCGCTGCGTCTGCTGGGCCGGTACAAGGAGGCGCTGGAACTCAACCGGCGCACCCTGGACGCGCGTCGGCAACTGCTCCGCCACCGTCACAGCTGGACGCTCTACTCGGAGATCAACTACGCCACCGACCTGCGTCTGCTCGGCCGGTACGACGAGGCCGAATCACTCCAGACCCAGAGCGCCCGGGTACACAGCATCGTGATGGGCCAGGACAACCCGCAGACCCTGCGGGCCGAGCACAACCTCGCCCTCTGCCGGTACCGGACCGGCAAGCGGAGCGAGGCGGCGGAGCTGTTCACCCGGGTGCTGGAACGGGGCGAGCGGGTCCTGGGCGAGACCGACCCGCTGACCATGATGTTCGCGGCCAGTCAGAGCTTCTTCGCCCGGGAGCACGCCGACATCGACCAGGCCCGGGCCATAAGCGAGAAGGTCGTGAGTGGATATGTCGACATGCTCGGCGAGGAGCATCCGTATGTCGCAGGCACCCGGGCGAACCACGCCCTGATCCTGCGCAACGTCGGTGAGCGCGACCAGGCGCACCACCTCCTCGAGGAAGTGCTCACCGAGATGGGCCGGGCCGTGGGTGAGAACCACCCCTGGACCCTGGGATGTGCGATCAACGCCTCGGCGCTGCGGAATCTCGTGGGCGACCCGGAGTCCGCCGCCGCGCTGACGGACGCGATCAGCACCCGGGCCATCGAGGCGCTCGGCCGGACCCACCCGCTGACGCTCTCCGCGCGCATCGCGCACGCGGCGGACCTGCGAGGTCTCCGCGACCTGCGGCATGCGGACAAGGTCGAGTCGGAGGCGCTGGACGACCTGGGGAAGACCTTGGGCGCGCAACACGTCCACACCGTTTCGGCGCGGTCCCGCGTCCGGCCCTACTGGGATTTCGAGCCTCAGATCATCTGATCCGCAGAGATATTGATATGCCGTCAGTAACCTTGTGTGGCAGGGCAATTGAGCAATCCAGGGGGAGCGCATGGCGGTAGTGGTGGGTTCAGTGGCACCCGGCGAGGACGGTCCGATACCGGTCGTGGTGGACGCCGAGGCGTACACCGCGGCCCAGGCGCCCGTCACTGATGCCGACTCGTTGTACGGGAGCGTGGACACCCGGGACGGCGCCGGTGCCGCCCGGCGCGCGCTGGGGGCGGCCGGCGATCTGTACGGGGACGGCCTCGACCTCGCCCGGCGCTGCGCCTCCCAGGCCATGCGCAGGCTGGGCGACCTCGGCGACGGGCTGCGGCCCGACGAGGTCGAACTCCAGGTCGGCATCACCTTCGAGGCGGGTATGGCCGCCGTGGTGAAGGCCGGTGCGGAGGCGCAGATCCAGGTCACCTTCCGCTGGCAGCCGGGGCGCGAGGAGCAGGCGACCGCGGTGGTGGCCCCGTCGTGAGCGGGGCGGCCGGGGGGACGCCTGCTCCCATTCTCCCGTACAGCCGTGTCGTCGGGCAGGGCGAGCTGAAGCTCGCTCTGGAACTGAACTTCATCGCTCCCGGCATCGGCGGTGTCCTCATCGCGGGGCAGCGTGGCACGGCCAAGTCCACCGTCGTGCGCGCCTTCGCTCTGATGACCGGCGGCAAGCTGCCCGTCACCCTGCCGATCAACGCCACCGACGACCGGGTCCTCGGCGGCTGGGAACTGGACGCGCTGATGCGCGGCGAGGTGAAGCGGCAGCCGGGACTGCTCGAAGAGGCCCACGAGAAGGGCCTGTTGTACGTCGACGAGGTCAACCTCCTCGACGACCACATCGTCAACATCATCCTCGACGTGGTCTCCACCGGCGTCCTCTCCGTCCAGCGTGAGGGCATCGACACACAGACCCATGTCTCCTTCGGACTCGTCGGCACGATGAATCCCGAGGAGGGCAGCCTGCGGGCCCAGCTGCTCGACCGGTTCGGGCTGATGGTGACCGCGGCCGAGCTGGACATCGAGGAACGCCAGCGGATGATCACCACCGTGCTCACGTTCGAGGAGGAGCGGGACATTCCCGGATCCGCCTGGCTGCGGACCGCCGAGGAGGAGAACCGGCAGCTGCGCAACGGCCTGCTGGCAGCCCGCGACCGGCTGAAGTCCGTTCGGCTGGACGCGGGCATCGGCGAGCTCTGCGCCGAAGCCGCCGTCCGTACGAGGGCTGTCGGACAGCGCGGCGACCTGCTGGTGGCCAAGGCCGCACGGGCGCTCGCAGCCAAGGAGGAGGCGCCGCAGGTGGAACCCCGGCACGTACGCCGGGTCCTGCCGCTCGCCCTGCGCCACCGCAGGCCCGACTCCGTCCACGGGTCGGAGCTGAGCTGGGGGCAGGACGAGGAGACCGCGCTCGACGAGCTGTTCGGCTAGGCAGCGGATGTCCACCGGGCCGAAGCCGCCCCAGGAACCGGGAGACCCGGGTGAGCCGGAAGACGTCTCCCGACGGCTGCTGGCCGCACTCGTCTGCTCCGCCCTCGAACCGTCCCTCACGGGCGTTCTGCTCTTCGACCTTCCGCCCGAGCATTTCTCCGCCGTCGCCAGGGTTTTCGCCCAGGTGCTGGGTCGGGCCGCCGGGCAGGATCAGGGCCTCACCGTGCCACAGACGGTTCTCGACGCGGCAACGGTCGACGAGGAGCTGTGGATACGTCCCCGAGTGCGCCGTAGCGGCCAAGGCATCGAGTTCAGCTTCGGGCCCGGACCGCTGGTCGAGACGGATGACGCTCCGCAACTCGTCGTCGTGCCCGATCTGGCCCGGCTGAGCGTCCCGGGCATGCGGGCGGCCGTCCAACTGCTCGGCGCGGACACCGCCACCCTCGAACACTCCGGCATCCGGCACCGCTGGCGGCCTCGTGCCCGCTGGCTGGCCTGCTGCCGGTCCGAGGACGCCGAACTCCTCTCCCCCCACCTGCTGGACCGCTTCCCTCTCCGCCTGGCCGTCCCGGATCTGCGGCCGGAGCCGGGCTCCGACCCTCTCGGCGCCCTCCCGGCCGACTGGGCCGCTGCCCTCGACCCGTCAGCCCCGCGTCCCCGTACCGTGCTCACCGATGAGCTCGCCCCGGCGGTGCTTGAGTATCTGGCGGACCAGGAGAGCGGCGGACAGCGCCGTGCGCTCGCGCTGGCCCGGATCGCCCGCGCCCTGGCCCGCCTGGACGGTGCCGGGTCTGCCGCGGCCGACGGTGTGCCGCTCGGAAGCCCGCTCCAGGTCACCGCCGGCCACGTCGGCCGGGCCGCCCGGCTGATCAGTCTGCGCTCCCTCTCCTCTGTGGCAGCCCCGCCCGACGAGGCCCCGGTGCAGGACGCACCCGAGCGCCCCGATCCGGGGCGCGACCTGTACCGGCCCGAGCCCCGGACTGGGACGGAGCGGGGCACGGAGCCGGGTATCCCCGTACACGACCCCGAGTCAGCGGTCCCGCTGGGACAGACCCCGGTGGCCGGGGAGCGGCCGGCCCCGGCTGCCCCGTACCCGGAGGACATCACGGGCCCGGGACCCGGCGGGGCCACCCTGCGCATCCCCACCCGCCGGGCGGTGGGCGCCCGGGCTTCCCGGGGACCTGTCGTCGGGGTGCGGCGCGCCCGTGACCTGTGGGACCTGGCCATGGTCCGCACCGCGATGGAGGCCGCCAAGCACCGGGCGCGCCGGGGCGGCAGCGGCCCGCTGGTGATTCTTCCGCAGGACCTGCGCGGCTACGTCCGGGCGCCCGAACCGGTCAGGATGCTCACCCTCCTGCTCGACCACACCTGCCGCGGGGACCAGGACTGGTCCGCGACGCTCGAACCGTTCCTGCACTGGGCCTATGTCACCCGGGCCGCGGTCCATGTCGTCGAGGTCGGCGGCGCGGGAGAGGCGAACGAGCTGCGGGCCGGCGGGTTCACGGCCCGTTCCACTCGCGACCCCCGTATCGCGGCCGCGCTGGCCCGCCCGCCGGGCAGGGCCACGCCCCTCGCGCACGGGCTCGACCGGGCCGCGCACGCGCTGCGGCGCACCTTCCGCCACCATCGCGCCGGGCTCGTCGAGGCGCTCCTGGTCGCGGTCACCGACGGCCGGGGCAACGTTCCGCTGGCCATGAGCCGTGCGGGCAGGCAGGACCGGGTTCCGGTGCGACGGGCGGGCGTCGACGACGCGCTGGCCGTGGCCGCACGGATCCGCGCAATGGACCGGAGCCGGCTGCACTGCGTGGTCGTCGACCCGGGCCGGCACCCGTACACCCGGCTCCCGGCCGCGCTGGCCGAGGCTCTCGGTTGCGGAGTCGTCGCGGTACAGGGGGAGCGGGAGCCGTGGGCGGACGACGAGCGGCGGGCGGCCCGGCATGGTTGAGGACCGCCTGCGTCTGCTCCGGGGCCTGGTCGCATCGGCCGCTCAGGCATTGCCCGGGCAGCGGGCCCGGTTGCCGGAAGGGGTGCGTACGGCAGCACCACGGCGCCTGGGGGCCGCCCCCGTGCACGCCGGGCGGGCACCCGACGCGGCGCATGCCACCATCCTCGTCCAACGCGACAGCAACGGACGGCGGGACGCCTTCGGGGTCAAGGCCTGGTGCCGCGGCGTGGACACGTTCCCGTACACCACGGGTGCGGGTTTTCTCCGCCCCTTCGACATCAGCCTCGGTCATGCCCGCCGGGGCGGCACAGCGCCGTCCGAACTGTTCAAGTCCATCGAGCGCTGGTCGGGGTACCAGCATCTTCTGACGGAATGGATCAACCGGTGCAGGCGGGCCCACGGCGACGCACTGCAGATCGTCATCCTCGACGAGACCGGCTTCGACCTGCCGTGGGAGGCACTCATCCTGCCCGCGGCACCGGAGGACGAGCTTCCCGGCGGGCCGCTGGGCGCGCTCGTCGACCTGGCACGCTGGCTGGCCCGCTTCCCGATCAGGCCGACCGCGCCGAGCGGCGCGGTCGTCGGCTTCTTCCACCGCGACATGGGTGGGGACCAGGAGTTCTTCCAGGAGTACGAGCACCGGCCGTATTTCGGCATCGAGACCTTCCTCCGCAGCCTCGACGACGTTCCCGCGAAGCCGACCGGTCTGGTCTACATGGGCTGCCACGGCACTTTCGACCACGAGAACCTCGGCAAACTCACCCTCGCCGACGCGACGTGGGCGGACTACCAGAGACTCGACATGCGGGTTCTGCGGGAGGAAGAAGCGCTGGTCTGCCTCAACGCCTGTCACTCCGGGCGCCTCGTCGACTACGACGGGGACGGCCTGGAGGGGCTTCGGGGCTTCACCCAGGTCTTCCTGGAGAAGGGTGCGGGCGGCTGCATCGTCTCGGCCGGAGAGGTCGGCGACACCGAGGCCAGGATCATGATCCGCCGGATCGTCGACACCGTGACCGAGGATCCGGACCGGCCGGTGGCCCGTGCGCTGCGCACGTTTCGGGCCGACGTCCACGCGACGTTCGCCGCAGGCGGCAGCGACGTCCCGATGATGGTGCGGGACGACGGCATGTTCGACGCGGAGCGGCAGGGAAACGTCCTGCGTGTGCTGTACAGCCTGATGTTCCAGTACTACGGGCACCCGCTCAGTACGGTGCGTCTGAACGGGCGCGCTCCCAAGCATGTGGTCAGGGCGGAGGCCGACGCGTCGTGACCCGGGACGAACGACCCCTGCTGATCGAACCCGTCGTGGGCTGGCTGCCCGAGGTCGAACCCGGCCTCGTCCAGTGCGTCAGCGTCGACCTGCACGGCCCGCTCGACAGCTGGGGCGAGCCGGACCCCGAAGCATGGCCGTACGACGAGGAGGAGCAGGCCTTCAGCGTCTCCCTGGAAGGGTTTCCCTACTTCGTCTGCGAGGTGCTCGACGACCCGGGACTCGTGCTGCACCGCTTCGGTGGCACGTACGGACCGGCCACGTTCCTCGTCACCGCGGGATCCGCCACCGGCGACGCCGTCCTGCGGCTGACCATCTTCAACCAGTGGGGTGCGTCGGTACGCAAGGCTGAACTCCCCTGTGTCATACGGGAGTCGGAAGGGCCCGCCGGCAGACCCGATCCCGGTCACAGAATTCCGGGAACGCCCGTCCCCCGCCCCGAAGCACCCGCCCGCTTCGATACGAGCGTGACCCTCAGTTTCGCCGGGTTCAACCGGGCCTGGGCGGCATGGATCGCGGACCGGCTGGAGCGGCGCGGGGTGACCGTGCACCACCAGCGCTGGGCCCCTCCGGTCGAACAGCCGCTGGAGGAGGCACTCGGGGACCTCACGCTCTCCCCGGGCCGGGTCCTGGTCCTGCTCAGCGACTGGTACGTGCAGCTGGGACCGCGCAGCCACGAGGAGTGGAACCGGGCCCTGCGCGAGGTCGTGGCGCCCGATCCCGGGCGCTTCGCCGCGGTCTCGCTCACGACCTCCGCGCTGCCGGGCGCCACCTCGGTGCTCGATGCGGCGGACCTCACCGGTATCGGTGCGGACGAGGCGGAACGAAGACTTGTGGCGCGCTTGGGGCTGCCCGCCGACTCGCCGCCCGACGGCGCCGCTCGGACCGTGCCCCGTTTCCCGGGCGACGTGCCCGAGGTGTGGGGCGGGGTCCCGCGGCGCAACATCCGCTTCACCGGCCGTGAGGGACTGCTGCCGGTGGTGTACGAGACGCTGCACAACGCCGGGACCGGGGCGGGCGTGGTGGCGCTCCACGGCATGTCCGGTATCGGTAAGACGCAGTTGGCCGCCGAGTACGTGTACCGGTTCGGTTCCGAGTACGACGTGGTGTGGTGGGTGCCCGCGGACCGGCGTGCGCTCTACCGGCAGAAGCTCGCCGAACTCGCCCCGGAACTGGGCCTGTCCACCGGCGTCGAGTACGGCGAACGCCTCCGCGCGGTCCGCGACGCGTTGCGCCGCGGCGACCCGCACTCCCGCTGGCTGCTGATCCTGGACGGCGCGGACGAACCCGACCAGATCTGGGACCTCGTGCCGACCGGGCCGGGGCATGTCCTGATCACCTCCCGCAATCCGGAGTGGAGCGAGCACAACAGCAACCTCGTCGAGGTACCGGTCTACGAGCGCGAGGAGTCGGTCGCCTTCATCCGCCGCCGCGCCCCGCGCCTCACCCACACCGAGGCGGACCGGCTCGCCGAGGTGCTGGAGGACCTGCCGCTGCTGCTCGACCAGACCGCGGGATGGCTCAACGACTCCGACATGTCCGTCGAGGAGTACATCGACCTCCTCGCGGGCGGCATCGACCAGGACGTCGTCAGCGTCTCGGGGGACTTCCCGCTGGCCTTCCAGACCGCCTGGTCGATACTGCTGAACAAACTCCGCGACACGGTCCCCGAGTCCGTCGACCTGCTGCGCCTGTGCAGCTTCTTCGCGCCCGGCTCCGTCCCCGTACGGCTGCTGAAGGCGATCCCGCCGGATGAACTGCCCGCTCGCCTCACGGGTCTGATGAACGACCCGTTGCTGTGGAACAAGGCGATCGGTCAGCTGCGCCAGTACTCCGTGGTCCGCCTGGAGTCCCAGGATGTGATCACCGGCGACGCGTCCTCGGGCGAGTCGATCTATCTGCACCGCATGGTCCATCAGATCGTCCGCAAGGGTGTGCCGGACGGGGAGCAGCGGGAGTCCGCCGACGTCGTACGCCGCGCCCTGGCGGCGGCCGACCCCGGCCGTCCCTCGGACACCCGGTCGTGGCCCGCGTACGCGGAGATCACGCCACACTTGAAGTTCGCCGACGCTCTGGGTAGTACGGATCCGGCAATGCACAGTCTGGTACTCAACTGCCTCCGCTACATGTACCTCTCGGGCGAGTACGGCGCCGGGATGAAGCTGGGCGCGCGTGCCATGGACGCCTGGCGGGAGCTGCTGGGCGAGAACCATCCACGGGTGTGGGACCTCAGCTACCACTACGCGAACCTGCTGCGGGCGGTCGGTGACTACGCCGGAACGGAGGCCATCGAGCGGGCCGCCGTCGACCATCTGCGGGCCGAGCGGGGCGCGCAGGATCTGGAGTACCTGCGTGCGGCGGGCGGTCTGGCGGCCGATCTGCGGGGTCTTGGGCGGTACGAAGAGGCCCACGAGATGTCCGAGTGGATCCTGGGCGCCTACCGGGAGCTGCTGGGGGAGCAGGACTCGCGCACGCTGAACGCGCAGAACAACCTGGCCATCTCGACGCGGCTGCTGGGCCGGTACGAAGAGGCCCTGGAGCTCAACAGGCGCACCCTGGAGGCGCGTCGGCAACTGCTCCGCCACCGTCACAGCTGGACGCTCTACTCGGAGATCAACTACGCCACCGACCTGCGTCTGCTCGGCCGGTACGACGAGGCCGAATCACTCCAGACCCAGAGCGTCCGGGTGCACAGCATCGTGATGGGCCAGGACAATCCGCAGACCCTGCGGGCCCAGCACAACCTGGCCCTGTGCCTGTACCGCTCGGGCAGGCGGAGCGAGGCGGCGGAGCTGTTCACCCGGGTGCTGGAACGGGGCGAGCGGGTCCTGGGCGAAGCGGATCCCCTGACCATGATGTTCGCGGCCAGCCAGAGCTTCTTCGCCCGGGAGCACGGAGATATCGACCAGGCCCGGGCGACAAGCGAGAGGACCGTGAGTGGATATGTCGGCATGCTGGGTGAGGAGCACCCTTATGTCGCGGGCACGCGTGCCAACCATGCCCTGATCCTCCGCAACATGGGCGAGCGGGACCAGGCGCACCATCTGCTGGAGGGAGCGCTGACCGATATGGGCCGGGCCGTGGGCGAGAACCATCCCTGGACCCTGGGCTGCGCGATCAACGCCTCGGCCCTGCGGAATCTCGTGGGCGACCCGGAATCGGCCGCCACCTTGATGAACGCCGTCGTCACCCGGGCCATCGAGGCGCTCGGCCGGACCCACCCGCTGACGCTCTCCGCCCGCATCGCACACGCGGCGGACCTGCGCAGCCTGCGCGACCTGCGGCGTGCGGACAAGATCGAGTCGGAGGCGCTGGACGACCTGGCGAAGACGCTGGGCGCGCACCACGTCCACACCGTGTCGGCACGGTCCCGTGCCCGGCCCTACTGGGACTTCGAGCCACAGACCATCTGAGGACGGCACAGGCCGAAGGCCCGCCCCCGCGATCATCTCGCGGAGCCGGGCCCCCGGTTCAAGAACGTGCCGGTCAGGCCTCGAAGACCTCCGCGACCAGCTGTGCCTGCTCGGCCTGGTGGCGCTTGGCCGAGCCGACCGCGGGGGACGAGCCGCGCGGCCGCGAGATGCGGCGCAGGCGCTCACCGTGCGGGACGTCGGCGCCGACGGCCAGGTCCAGGTGGTCGATCAGGTTCAGGGCGATGAACGGCCACGCGCCCTGGTTGGCCGGTTCCTCCTGGGCCCACAGGTACTTCGCCGCGTTCGGGTACTTGGCGATCTCGGCCTGGAGCTCCGCACCCGGCAGCGGGTACAGGCGCTCCAGACGGATGATCGCGGTCTCCGTGTCGCCGCGCTTCTGGCGCTCGGCGTCCAGGTCGTAGTAGACCTTGCCGGCGCAGAAGACGACCTTGCGGACCGCACTCGGGTCGACCGAGTCGTCGCCGATCACCGGGCGGAAGCCGCCGGTGGTGAACTCCTCCGCCTTCGACGCCGCCGCCTTGAGGCGGAGCATCGACTTCGGGGTGAAGACGATCAGCGGCTTGTGGTGCGGGTTGTGCACCTGCCACCGCAGAAGGTGGAAGTAGTTCGACGGCAGGGTCGGCATCGCGACCGTCATGTTGTCCTGCGCGCACATCTGGAGGAAGCGCTCCGGGCGGGCGGACGAGTGGTCCGGGCCCTGGCCCTCGTAGCCGTGCGGCAGCAGCAGCGTGACGCCGGAGGTCTGGCCCCACTTCTGCTCGGCCGAGGAGATGAACTCGTCCACGACGGTCTGCGCGCCGTTGACGAAGTCACCGAACTGGGCCTCCCAGACGACCAGCGACTCCGGGCGGGCCAGCGAGTAGCCGTACTCGAAGCCCATCGCCGCGTACTCGCTGAGCAGCGAGTCGTAGACGTTGTAGCGGGCCTGCTCGTCGGTGAGGTAGAGCAGCGGGGTGTAGTCCTCGCCGGTCACCTGGTCGACGAGCACCGCGTGGCGCTGGCCGAACGTGCCGCGGCGGGTGTCCTGGCCGGCGAGCCGGACCGGGGTGCCCTCCATCAGCAGTGAACCGATGGCCAGGGTCTCGCCCATGCCCCAGTCGATCGTGCCGTCCTCCACCGAGGCCGCACGACGCTGCATCTGCGGCATCAGGCGCGGGTGGACGGTGATGTGGTCCGGGATGTTGACCTGCGACTCGGCGATCCGCTTCACGACCTCCTGGGAGATCGCGGTGGTCACGGCCACCGGGAACTCTGCCTGGGGGTCCGAGACATGCGGCTGCGCCGGGTGCGAGGTGGCCTCGCGGACCTCCGCGAACACCTTCTCCAGCTGACCCTGGAAGTCCTGGAGCGCCTGCTCCGCCTCTTCCAGCGTGATGTCGCCACGACCGATGAGGGACTCGGTGTACAGCTTGCGCACCGAGCGCTTCTTGTCGATCAGGGTGTACATCTGCGGGTTGGTGAACTGCGGGTTGTCGCCCTCGTTGTGACCGCGGCGGCGGTAGCAGATGAGGTCGATCACGACGTCCTTGTTGAACGCCTGACGGAACTCGAAGGCCAGTCGGGCGACCCGGACGACGGCCTCGGGGTCGTCACCGTTGACGTGGATGATCGGCGCCTCGATCATGCGCGCCACGTCGGTGGCGTACATCGAGGAGCGCGAGGACTCCGGGGCGGCCGTGAAGCCGACCTGGTTGTTGATCACCACGTGCACGGTGCCGCCGGTGCGGTAGCCGCGCAGCTGCGACATGTTGAGCGTCTCGGCGACGACGCCCTGGCCCGCGAAGGCCGCGTCGCCGTGGAGCGCGACGGGCAGGACGGTGAAGTCCGTGCCGCCCTTGTTGATGATGTCCTGCTTGGCGCGGGCGATGCCCTCCAGGACCGGGTCGACCGCCTCCAGGTGCGAGGGGTTGGCGGCCAGCGAGACCTTGATCTGCTCGCCGTCCAGACCGGTGAAGGTGCCTTCGGCGCCCAGGTGGTACTTGACGTCGCCGGAGCCGTGCATCGACTTCGGGTCGAGGTTGCCCTCGAACTCCCGGAAGATCTGCGCGTACGACTTGCCGACGATGTTCGCCAGCACGTTCAGCCGGCCGCGGTGGGCCATGCCGATGACGACCTCGTCGAGGCGGGCCTCGGCGGCGGAGTCGATGACCGCGTCGAGCAGCGGGATGACGGACTCGCCGCCCTCCAGCGAGAACCGCTTCTGGCCGACGTACTTCGTCTGCAGGAAGGTCTCGAACGCCTCCGCGGCGTTCAGCCGGCGCAGGATGCGCAGCTGCTCCTCGCGCTCGGGCTTGGGGCGCGGACGCTCCACCCGGTCCTGGAGCCACTTGCGCTGCTTCGGGTCCTGGATGTGCATGAACTCGATGCCGGTGGTGCGGCAGTACGACTCACGCAGCACACCGAGGATGTCGCGGAGCTTCATCATCGTCTTGCCGGCGAAACCGCCGACCGCGAAGTCCCGCTCCAGGTCCCACAGGGTGAGGCCGTGCTCGGTGATGTCCAGGTCGGGGTGCTTGCGCTGGTGGTACTCCAGCGGGTCGGTGTCGGCCATGACGTGGCCGCGGACCCGGTAGGAGTGGATCAGCTCGAAGACCCGTGCGGCCTTGGTGACGTCGTCGTCGTGCGAGGCGTCGATGTCCTTGAGCCAGCGGACCGGCTCGTAGGGGATGCGCAGCGCCTTGAAGATCTCGTCGTAGAACTCGTTCTCGCCGAGCAGCAGCTGGGAGAGGATCCGCAGGAACTCGCCGGAGGCGGCGCCCTGGATGACCCGGTGGTCGTACGTCGAGGTCAGCGTCATGACCTTCGAGATGCCCAGCTTGTTCAGGGTGTCCTGCGACGTGCCCTGGAACTCCGCCGGGTAGTCCATCGCGCCGACGCCCATGATGAGGCCCTGTCCGGGCATCAGGCGGGGCACCGAGTGAACGGTGCCGATGCCGCCGGGGTTGGTCAGCGAGGCGGTGACTCCGGTGAAGTCGTCCATGCCGAGCTTGCCGTTGCGGGCCCGGCGGACGATGTCCTCGTAGGCCTGCCAGAACTCGAAGAAGTTGAGCGTCTCGGCCTTCTTGATGGCCGCGACGACCAGCTGGCGGTCGCCGTTCGGCTTCACCAGGTCGATGGCGAGGCCGAGGTTGACGTGCTCCGGCTTCACCAGGGTCGGCTTGCCGTCCTTGGTGGCGAAGGAGTAGTTCATCGCCGGCATGGCCTTGAGGGCCTGCACCATCGCGTACCCGATGAGGTGCGTGAAGGAGATCTTCCCGCCGCGGGCGCGCTTGAGGTGGTTGTTGATGACGATGCGGTTGTCGAAGAGCAGCTTCACCGGGACGGCGCGGACGGACGTGGCCGTCGGCAGCTCCAGCGAGGCGTTCATGTTCTTCGCGACAGCGGCGGAGGGGCCGCGCAGCGTCACGTACTCCGGGCCGGCAGGTGCCTCGGCGGCCGGGGCGGCGGGAGCCTTCGCGGCCGGAGCCGGGGCGGCCTTCGCCGGTGCGGCCTTCACCGGAGCCGCCGGGGCGGCGGGTGCGGCCGGAGCGGGCGCCGGGGCAGCGGGCGCGGCCGGAGCCTTGGCCGCGGGTGCGGCCGGCGCTGCCGGAGTGTTGTTGGCGGCCGGTGCGGTGACGGCCGGGGCCGCGGGCACCGCAGCCCCCGCGGCTGCGGCGCCGGGAACGGGCTTGTCCGCCGTGCCGGACGTACCCGGCTTGTAGTCGGCGAAGAAGTCCCACCAGGCGCGATCGACCGAATTGGGATCCTGGAGGTACTGCTGGTAGATCTCGTCGACGAGCCACTCATTGGGGCCAAAAGCGGCAGCCGGGTTCGTACCCGGGCTGGCTTGGTCGGTGGAGATGCTCGAGTTACTGGGGGACTGAGACGACACGGCGGCAACCGCCCTCTTCCGCTTCACAAGGTGATGGACAGCGGAAATCAAGGCTACGCCTCCCCGGCCGTTCCTTGCAGGCCGGGCCGGTCTTCGTCGTGCAAGTCACATCGAAAGTCGGGTTTCGGGGCAGGAAATGGCGGGAAACAAGCTTGGTTCCGCTTTGCTCCGGGTACGCGAGACCGCAGTTACGGCCCCTTGGACCGTACCCCTTGAACAGAACACGTAGAACGTGCCCTTCCGGTTCGAACCCTATGTCAACCTCGCGGCTGACGGATCCCCGGAAGAGTGACGCGTATGCGGCAGCCACGGGCGGATTCGGCCACGCCGATCCGGCCGCCGTGCAGATCCACCGCCCAGCGGGCGATCGCCAGGCCCAGTCCCGTACCGCCGTCGCTGCCCGGGCCGTGCGGAGAGGGCTCCTCGCCCCGGTTGAACCGCTCGAAGACCCGGTGCCGCTCGGACTCCGGGATGCCGGGACCCTCGTCCACGACCTCCAGATGCAGTGACTCGGGCTGTCCGCCGCGCCGCGCGCGCACGGTGACCCGGCCGTGCGGCGGGCTGTGCTTCACGGCGTTGTCGATCAGATTGGCCACCACCTGGTGCAGCCGCTCGGCGTCCGCGTGCGCGGTCAGCTCCGGCGGCGACACGTCCAGGTGCAGATGGACGTCGGTGCGGGAGTGGTTGCCGGAGCCCGACGACAGCCGGCGGTGCGCGGCGGCGAGGTTCGCCTCCTTGAGGACCCCCGACAGATAGGGCCACACCTCGAAACGACTGGCCTTCAGCGTGACCACGCCGTTGTCCAGCCGGGACAGGTCCAGCAGCGTCTCCACCAGCCTGCCGAGACGTTCCGTCTGTTTCAGGGCCGTGCGCATCGTCTCCGGATCGGCCGCGGACACCCCGTCCACGACGTTCTCCAGCACGGCTCTCAGCGCCGCGATGGGTGTGCGCAGCTCGTGTGAGACATTCGCCACCAGCTCCTTGCGGTGGCGGTCCACGGCCGCGAGATCGTCGGCCATCAGGTTGATCGTCTGCGCCAGGTCGCCGAGCTCGTCCCGCCGGCCGGCGCCACTCACCCGTCTGGTGTAGTCGCCGTGCGAGATCGACCGGGCGACGGCTCTCATCTCGTCCAGCGGCGCGGTCAGGCCGTGTGCCACGAACTGGGTGATCAGGAGCGTCGCGATCACCGAGAACACGGTGATGAACCGCAGCTCCGTGCGCGTGCGCATGGCCACCATGACCAGCCCGGTCGTGATGAACACCGAGACGACGACCAGCGTGCCCAGCTTGGCCTTGATCGAGAACGGCCGAAGCCCCGGTCCGGGCGAGGTCATGGCGCGGGGGTCTCCAGCGCGTAACCGACACCGTGCACGGTCCGGATCCGCTCCGCGCCGATCTTCCGCCGCAGCGCCTTGATGTGGCTGTCGACCGTGCGGGTGCCCGAGGCGTCCGCCCAGTCCCAGACCTCCGCCAGCAGCTGCTCCCGGGAGAGGACCGCACGCGGGGTGTTGGCCAGACAGACCAGCAGGTCGAACTCGGTCGGGGTCAGGTGCACGTCATCCGCGCGGACCCGCACCCGGCGCTGCGCGTGGTCGATCTCCAGCTCGCCGAGGCGGAGTATGCCGCTGCGCGGCGTCACGGC
The DNA here is from genome assembly GCF_044756845.1 of Streptomyces sp. NPDC091416. Taxonomy (NCBI): domain Bacteria; kingdom Bacillati; phylum Actinomycetota; class Actinomycetes; order Kitasatosporales; family Streptomycetaceae; genus Streptomyces; species Streptomyces sp. NPDC091416. The sequence goes on along the minus strand of NZ_JBIVTU010000001.1, from coordinate 232,289 downwards.
GGCCAGTGCGGCCCGCTCCACCCGGCGCAGCAGGACGTGTACCCGGGCCGCCAGCTCGCGCATGGAGAACGGCTTGGTCATGTAGTCGTCCGCGCCGACGCCCAGGCCGACGAGCATGTCGGTCTCGTCGTCGCGCGCGGTCAGCATCAGTACCGGCACCGGGCGCTGGGCCTGCACGCGCCGGCAGACCTCCAGGCCGTCGAAACCGGGAAGCATGATGTCGAGCACCATCAGATCCGGCTGCCAGGCCTCGGCCGCGTCGACGGCCGCGGGGCCGTCGAGCGCGGTCTGCACCAGGAAGCCCTCGGCCCGCAGCCGGGCGGCGATGGCATCGACGATCGTGGCGTCGTCCTCGACCACCAGCACGCGGCGCTGCGCGCCCGGGGTGGCCGCGACACCTGTGTGGGTGGTGTGTGTCTGTTCCATCGCCCCGCCCCTGCCCGTTCTCGCGGAGGCCATTCCCCCGGACGTACGGTTTTCGCTCGTGAATTTCGTGGGTGATCCCGCTATCGCTCAGCAGCGTAAAGGCAGCGGAGGGCTCCCGGCTACGCAGGGTGCAAGCCGGTGGGGGCCGTACGGGTGAACAGCGGAGGCGGAGTGTCGCGCTTGTGGCGCTTGGCCCCCGGGCGTCCCGGGGGCCCACATACCGGGCGGGGGCTTATCGGCTTGCTCGAATTGCGAGATGAACCACGTCGGGCACACCTCGGGCAACGCCTACCTCTTCGGTCCGTACCCCATGGAATCCGGCATCCCGCAAGGCCTGTTCGAACTTCTCGGACGGTTGTGCGGACCACACTGCGAGCACGCCGCCCGGTGTGAGGCGCGCGTGGCAGTCGGCGAGCCCGGCGGGTGAGTACAGATTCCCGTTGTCGTCGGTGACGGTCCAGTCCGGTCCGTTGTCGATGTCCAGACACAGTGCGTCGTAACGGTCCGTAGTCGTACGGAGGTGGGTGACGAGGTCCGTCGTCAGGACCACGGTCCGCGGATCGGCGAGCGCCGCCCCCGAGATCTCCGCCAGCGGCCCGTCCCGGTGCCAGTCCACGATGGCCTGCTCCCGCTCGGCCACCGCGATCCGCCCCCATCGCGGCTCGGCGGCGGCCCGGGCGAGCGAGAACCCGACGCCGAGCCCGCCGATGAGTACCGCCGGAGTGGTCCGGCCGGCGGGCAGGGCGTCGAGCGCCGCGTCGATCAGCAGCCGCTCGGAGCGCCCGTCCGAGGTGTCCATCAGGAAGCAGCCGTTGGCGATGATCTCGAAGTCGTCGCCCCGCCTGCGCAGCACGACCTCCCCGTGGGGCCCCTGGCGGCGGTCCAGCGTGACGGGGGCGAGGATGTCGGGGCCGAAGGTGAGGGGCATGGCGATGCTCTCCGGTGGATGGCGGTCGCTGTCCCCGCCATCCTGTCGGCTGGCGTGGCCACCGGGCCAGCGGTTTCCCCGAACGGGGCGGTGGCGGCTCGCGTGTGCGGCCGCCGCGGACCCGCCTCCTGCGCACGCACGCCGCATGCGGACCCGGTCAGGGACGTGGAGCCTTCTCGCCGTGCACCGCGATGTGTTCGGCCGCCAGCCAGGGGGCGAGGTCGTCGACGAGCAGGGACAGGACGGCCGGGTCGGCGCTCGGGGTGCGGCCCGTGCGCGCGGCCAGCCGCATCTGCTCCGCCCGTTCGGGGAGGTGCGGGTGGTAGCGGGCGAAGAGCTCGGCCGACTCCGCCAGATCGCTGGTCCAGCCGCCCCACTGGGGCATGACCAGGGTGAAGCCCGTACGCACGATCCGGCGTGCGACCCCCCGCGTCAGGGTGCGCCGCGCGGCGTCCGTGGTGGCCTCGGCGGCCCGTTCGCGCCAGCGGGGGAGCGCCAGGCACAGATCTCCGTTGGTCTCGCGGGCGAGCAGCGAGGTCGGCCGGTAGCGCGGCAGCCGGGTGGCGAGGTCCTCGCCGAGCAGGGGCGTGCACAGGCAGGCGACGAAGAAGCCCAAGTCATGACGTTCGAGGGTGCTGAGCAGCGTGTTCGTGTCGGAGAGCAGGATGCCGACGCCGTCGATCTCGTCGAACGCCGCGTCCAGGGCTCCCTCCACGGCATCGGCGTCGGCGCGGTCCGCCCCGGTCGGCTTGTCGCGCAGGGCGAGCAGCAGGTCCAGGTCGGAGACCCCGGGCACGGCCGTGCCGCGCGGGATGCTGCCGTAGATGTAGGCGCCGTCCAGCCGCGCGGGACCGAAGACCTCGGCGATCCGGGTACGGGCCGCGGCCACGACCGGTGCGAACGCGGGCCGTACCCGGCCCGGCGACCCCTCCCGTGCGATCGTGCCGTCCTGGTTCAGCCCTCGGACGCCGGTCATGAGGACATCCCGCTCTGCGGGCCCGGGCTCGGGGATGCGAACGTCACGCCCTCGGCTCGCGCCGTGACGTCGGCGTCCGCGCTGATCGCCCAGGCCGCGACCCGCGAGACCACGGCCGCCGGGACCGCCTCGCTGATGCCGGGGGCGGCCGGGATGTCCTGCGTGGCGTGCGCGTCGTGGGGGAGGACGACCCGGTAACCCAGGGCCAGCGCCGTGCGGGCCGTCGCCTGGACGCACATCTCCGACATGACGCCGCAGACGGCGAGAGAGCCGACGCCCGCCGTGCCGAGGACGGAGCCCAGGGACGTCTCCGCGAAGCCGTCGTCCCGCGTCTTGCGGATCACGAACTCCTTGGGTCCCGTCTCGACCGGCAGGTGGAGCGCCCAGCCGGGGGTGTGCGGCTCGTCGCCCGAGCCCGGGGCGCCGTCGTTCTGCAGATGCACGACGAGCGCGCCGCTCCGGCGTGCGCGGGCGATCAGGTCCGCCGTCCGTTCCAGGAGTGCGGCCGCGCCGGGCACGGCCCGGTCGCCGGTCACCCCGGCCTTCTGGACGTCGACGACGAGCAGGGCCTGGGAAGGGAACGCGGCATCGGTCATGGGGTCATCCTGTCCGGTGGCCTCTTCGTGCTCCACGGGATATCGCACGGACCCGGTCCTGGGGCGGAAGGACTAAGGGGCCCGGGGCCGGTGTTGCACCAAGGCGCGGCACGGCAGTCGTGCGCGATCGCTCACAGCGAACGCACTCCCGGGAACATTGCGCGGCTCAGGAGCATTGAGTCTGCATAGCTCAACTTGACTGCCGAAGGGGAGATCATGGCTACTGAGTCCAATGCGGTCACACCGCTCACGCTGCCTGTGCTGCCGCTCGACGACGAGGTCGTGCTGCCCGGAATGGTGGTACCTCTCGACCTGTCCGACAGCGAGGTCCGGGCCGCGGTGGAGGCCGCACAGGCCGCGGCCCGCGAAGGTGGCCGCAAGCCCGAGGTGCTGCTCGTTCCGCGTATCGACGGGACCTACACCGGGATCGGTGTCATCGGGACCGTCGAGCAGGTCGGACGGCTCTCGGACGGCGACCCCGGCGCCCTCATCCGCGGGCGTGGACGCGTACGCATCGGGGCCGGGACCAGCGGGCCCGGCGCCGCGCTCTGGGTGGAGGGGACCCGGGTCGACGGCACCGTCCCCGAGCCGCTCCCCGGAGCCGTCGCCGAACTGGTCAAGGAGTACAAGGCCCTCGCCACCAGCTGGCTGAAGACGCGCGGCGCCTGGCAGGTCGTGGACCGGGTCCAGCAGATCGAGGACGTCTCCGCGCTCGCCGACAACTCCGGCTACTCCCCCTTCCTGACCACCGCACAGAAGGTGCAGCTCCTGGAGACCGCCGACCCGGTCGCCCGGCTGAAGCTCGCCATCCAGTGGCTCGGCGAACACCTCGCCGAGCAGGACGTCGCCGAGTCCATCGCCAAGGACGTCCAGGAGGGCGTCGACAAGCAGCAGCGCGAGTTCCTGCTGCGGCGCCAGCTCGACGCCGTGCGCAAGGAGCTCTCCGAGCTCAACGGCGACCCGGAGGACGAGTCCGACGACTACCGGGCACGTGTCGAGGCCGCCGACCTGCCCGAGCACGTCCGCGAGGCCGCGCTCAAGGAGGTCGACAAGCTGGAGCGTGCCTCCGACCAGAGCCCCGAAGGCCCCTGGATCAGGACCTGGCTCGACACCGTCCTCGAACTCCCGTGGACCGAGCGGACCGAGGACGCGTACGACATCAAGGGCGCCCAGGAGATCCTCGACGCCGAACACGCGGGTCTGCAGGACGTGAAGGAGCGCATCACCGAGTACCTCGCGGTGCGCAAGCGGCGTGCCGACCGCGGGCTGGGTGTGGTCGGAGGCCGGCGCGGCGGTGCCGTACTGGCCCTGGTCGGGCCGCCCGGGGTCGGGAAGACCTCGCTCGGCGAGTCCGTGGCGCACGCCATGGGGCGCAAGTTCGTCCGCGTCGCCCTCGGCGGTGTCCGGGACGAGGCGGAGATCCGCGGCCACCGGCGTACGTACGTCGGCGCGCTGCCCGGCCGTATCGTCCGCGCCATCAAGGAGGCCGGCTCGATGAACCCGGTCGTCCTGCTCGACGAGATCGACAAGGTCGGCTCCGACTTCCGGGGCGACCCGGCCGCGGCCCTCCTCGAAGTCCTCGACCCGGCGCAGAACCACACCTTCCGCGACCACTACCTGGAGGTCGAACTCGACCTCAGCGACGTCGTCTTCCTGGCCACGGCGAATGTGCTCGAAGCCATTCCGGAAGCGCTGCTCGACCGGATGGAACTGGTCCGGCTCGACGGCTACACCGAGGACGAGAAGGTCGTCATCGCCCGCGACCACCTGCTCCCGCGCCAGCTGGAGCGGGCCGGTCTGGAGGAGGACGAGGTCGCGCTCGACGAGTCGGCGCTGCGGAAGCTGGCCGGCGAGTACACGAGGGAGGCCGGCGTCCGGAACCTGGAGCGGGCCGTCGCCCGGCTGCTGCGCAAGGTCGCGGCCCAGCACGAACTGGGCGACCGCGAGCTTCCGTTCACGGTGACCGGCGAGGACCTGCGCGCTCTCATCGGCCGGCCGCACCACGTCCCCGAGTCCGCCCAGGACCCGGCCGGGCGCCGCACCGCGGTGCCCGGCGTGGCCACCGGGCTCGCGGTGACCGGGGCGGGCGGTGACGTGCTCTTCGTGGAGGCGTCGCTCGCCGACCCGGAGACCGGTGCCTCCGGACTGACCCTCACCGGTCAGCTCGGCGACGTCATGAAGGAGTCCGCGCAGATCGCGCTGAGCTTCCTGCGCTCGCACGGTGCGGAGCTGGAACTGCCGGTCGCGGACCTCAAGGACCGGGGCGTGCACATCCACTTCCCGGCGGGCGCCGTCCCCAAGGACGGCCCGAGCGCGGGCATCACCCTGACGACCGCCCTGGCCTCGCTGCTCTCCGGGCGGCTGGTCCGTACGGATGTGGCGATGACCGGTGAGGTCTCGCTGACCGGACGCGTCCTGCCGATCGGCGGCCTGAAGCAGAAGCTGCTGGCCGCGCACCGGGCGGGCATCACCACCGTGGTGATTCCGCAGCGCAACGAGGCCGACCTGGACGACGTTCCCGCCGAGGTGCTGGACACGCTGGACGTCCACCCGGTCACGGACGTCCGCCAGGTCCTGGAGATCGCCCTCGCCCCGGCCTCGGCCCCGGCGGAGCGGAGGATCCCGGCCGCGGCGTAGGCGCCACGCAGTGACGGGCGCGGCGCCACGGACACGGCCGGTACGGGCGGCCCGTCTTCCCTTGCGGGGAGGCGGGCCGTTCCGCGTGGGCGGCCGTGGCTCAGGGGCGGTAGATGGTGCCCGGGACCGGCTCGGCCGGGGCCATCAGCTCCGGGACGGTCACGAAGGTGTAGCCGCGCTTCTTCAGCTCCTTGATGATGCCGGGCACCGCGGGCACCGAGCCCTTGTAGATGTCGTGCAGCAGGATGATGCCGTCCTTGCTCGCCTGGTCGAGTATCCGCTTCGTGATCAGCGCGGAGTCGGTCGTCGAGTAGTCCTTGGCGGTGGCACTCCACAGGATCTGCGACAGGCCCAGGTCCTTGCTGATCCCGGAGACGGTGTCGTCGGTGCGGCCCTGCGGCGGACGCATCAGCCGCGGCTTCTTGCCGGTGATGGCCTCGATCGCGTCCTGCGTCTTCTTGAGCTCGGCGCGTATCTCCGCCGGCTTCTTGTCCGTCAGGATCTCGTGCGACCAGGTGTGGTTGGCGACCTCGTGGCCCTCCGCCGCGATCCGGCGGACGATTTCGGGGTGCTTCATCACATGGTTCTTGCCCAGCAGGAAGAACGTCGCGTGGACCTTCTCCTTCTTCAGGATGTCCAGCAGGTGGGGGGTGGCCTCGGCCGGCCCCGCGTCGAAGGTCAGGGCTATGCACTTCGCCTTGCGGCAGTCGACCGGGCCGAACGAGCCCTTGGCGTCGGAGCCAGCGTCGCCCCGGGCGCTGCCGGGGGCCGTGGTCTCCATCGAGCAGCCGCTCAGCGTCAGCGTGAGCGCCGTCACAAGAGCGAGGGCCAACCCCGTCCCGATCGACTTCGTCCTACTGGGCAAGGCGGGTCACTCCCTCATGGCTTACGTCGCACTTATGTGCGGACTGCACGGACTATACATAGCGCGTATACATGCCATGTATAGGGGGGTGGGTGTGTATGACCGGGAGCCTTCGTGCCTGGTCGGAGACGCGTAACGGGGCGGAGCCCGGTGACGGGGTGCGTCACCGGGCTCCGTGGGGAAGCGATGCGGGGAGGTGGCGTGCCTGCCGGGCGTCGCCGGACAGGCGGGACTTTCAAGGGACGGGTCCAGGGTCTTTCGTCCGGATCGGGCCGGACCCCGCGAGCCCGGCATGATCCGGGCGAGAGGTCCTAGCCGTTGGCCAGTGCCTGTACGCGGTCGAGGGCGCCGTTGAAGTGGTTGTGGTCGCCCACCGTCGGGCCGGACGAGGTGTACTGCCAGATCGTGTAGACGCCCCAGCCGGCCGGGAGCGTGCCGACCGTGGTGTTGTAACGGGCCACCCAGAGCGGGTTGGTGCTGCCGAAGCTCGCGTTGTTGCCCGTGCAGGACTGCCACCAGCTCGTCGCGGTGTAGATGACCGCGTCGCGCCCGGTGCGCGCCTTGTACGTGTTCACGAAGTCACGGATCCAGGAGACCATCCCGGCCGCGGTCTTGCCGTAGCACTGCGCGCCGTACGGGTTCCACTCGATGTCGAGCACGCCGGGCAGGGTCTTGCCGTCCTTGGACCAGCCGCCACCGTGGTCCACGAAGTAGTTGGCCTGGGTGGCTCCGCTGGTCGTGTCCGGCGTGGCGAAGTGGTACGAACCGCGGATCATCCCGACGTTGTATGAGCCGTTGTACTGCTGGGCGAAGTACGGGTTCGTGTAGTAAGTGCCCTCGGTGGCCTTGGTGTAGGCCCACTTCACGCCACTGTTCCAGAGCGTCGACCAGGCGACGTTGCCCTGGTGGCTGCTCACGTCCACGCCTTCGGTCTGGACCGCGCGGGTGGTGGGCAGGCCGCCCTGGCCGTCGTGGGCGACGACGCCCATGCCCATCGTGGCCGTGCCCCGGGCGGGCGCGGTCGGGTCCCCGGCGGTGGGGGCCGCGCCGGCGGCGCCGGGCAGGACGACGAGGAGGGAGAGAGCTGCGAGCAGGGTTCCCGCCGCGGCGAAGCGCGAGCGACGGACGGTCGTGGAGCCGGATCTGTGCACGGGCATTGCGTGCCTCCGAGGCCTCGGTGGGGGGATCTGCTGACCCGGGGCACGACGGACGCACCCCTTGCGGCATGCCATGGTGTGAACATGCCATGCATGACGCTACGCACGTAGACCCGGGTGGCGGAAGAGGGCCTGGGCGGTGCCGTTGGTCTACTCCTGCGAAATACTGGTGGAGCTGCGGCGATGACCGGCGGCGAAAGAAACTTTCAGTGGCGGGAAAGCTCATGAGGGGTGTTGACGTGCACGGGAGCGAACGCGGGAGTGAACCCGGCGCAACCGGGGGAAGTGGTGTGGACCACGAGTTCCTCGCCCTGGAGCTGGAGTTGGCGGTCTTCCTGCGCCGCGCCCGGGCCAACTCCGGTGAAATGGCGCGCGAGGTGCACCCCGAACTGGAGGCGGCGGCCTATGGGCTCTTCGTACGCCTCGAATCGGCCGGCCGTCAGCGGGCCACCGACCTCGCCTCGTACTTCGGTGTCGGCAAAGCCACCATGAGCCGTCAACTGCGCGCCCTGGAAGACCTCGGACTGGTCGCCCGCGAGCCGGACCCGGCCGACGGGCGGGCCTTCCTCGTCCACCTCACGGACGAGGGCCTCGCCCGCTTCCGCAGTGTCCGGGACGCCCGCCGCGACCGCTACGTGCGCAAACTCGCCGACTGGGACCGCGCCGAGGTCGCGGAACTGGCCCGGCTGCTGCACCAGCTGAACGCCCGCGCCGAGAGCTGAGCCGGGCCCGCGCGAGGCGGGGCGATCGGGGTTCACGTCGCTTCTTCACGGCTGTGCGGAGACCGCCGTCACGCACCCTCACAGCTGTGCGTAGACCGCCGTCGCGTCGTCGTGCAGCTTGCCCCGCCGCAGGTACGTACGGCCCGTGTCCGCCTCCTCCAGGGCCCGGACCCGGTCGATCAGCCCCTGGGGGCCCTCCTTGTGGAGCACCCCCAGGCAGTCCGCCCAGTCGCCCTCGCCGAACATCTCCGTCCAGCGGCTCGCCCCGTCCGTCATCGCGGCGATCGCCCGCACCCCGGCGCGCGGCGTCCGGCCGGTGACCGCCCGGTCCGCCACGGCCGGGTCGGCGGCGGCGGTGAAGAAGCCGCCCTCCTGGTTCCGCAGCGCGTCGGCGGCTGCCTCGGAGGCGAGCGACCCCGGCGGCAGGCGGTCGAGACGGTCGTCCAGAACCGCGCGGACGGCGCCGTCCGGCGACTCGAGCAGCAGCACCGAGTCGGACAGGACCAGGTGTTCGATCTCCGCCTGGTCCCAACGCGCCATGACGACGGTTGCCTGTGGCGTGCGCACGTGAGAAAGGTCACACAGGGAACGATGCGTGTCGGCGGTGCGCCGGATGGACTCCGCGAGGATCTCCCGCAGAGTCATATCCCGCCGCGAACCGGACAGTTCGACCAGGGCGCCGCCCAGCCGTGCCGTGAACCAGTGAACCGAGTGTGCGCAACCGTCGTCACCCCGCGGCGGGGTCACCCCGTCCAGCAGGACGAGCCCCCCACCCTGGCCGGAGGCGGGCAGGACGGTGGCCGCCCAGTCCTCGTTCGGGCGGCCGGCGAGGCCGGCGACGGTGGCGAGTTCGATGCGCATGCGGCCAGTCTGCACGATGCCTTCACGGGGCCTGCACGGGCCGAGGATTGGCCCGTACCAGCAGGTCAGACGGGCGGCTGGAGCGGAAGGATTCACTCCGGGCAGTGTGCGGGCGGGCATCCTGCCAAAGCCTGCTCGGAAGATCCAGCCGAGTGTCCAGGTGTGTCGTCGGGGGCCCGGGGGGAGACTTGTTCGCCAACTCAGGAGTGCGGTTCACTCGTTCGAGTGGCGGAGCGGTTGATGCGCGCCCCCCTCTCAAAAGCACTGGAATGGTCAGAAGCCGTACCAGGGGTCGGGGCGCTCGTTCATGTGACCGAGCGTCACCTCTGCTTCAAGGGCGGACGAGTCGAGATTGCGAGCACCGGTGCAGAAGAAGCGGCCTCGGAGCAAGGGCAGCCAGCACAGCGGTTCCGAGGTGGCGTCGTCGGCGCCGGCTGAGAGCGGGCGCTCCGTGCGCGTGCGCAGCCGGCTCGTCGCGGGCGTCGCGGTCGTCGGGATCACCGTCATTGCCGCGGGAGCCCCCGCGGCCCTGAGCGCCTCCTCCGACCTGACGGAATCCCAGCGCCTGGTCACTCTCGCGGAACTGAACCAGCAGGCCATCGCGCTCGCGCACTCCCTCGCCGACGAGCGCGACGAGGTCACCGCCTTCATCGCCGCCGGCCGGGAGGGCAAGCCCGGCGCGTCGAGCGGTTCCGCGGGCAGCCGCAGCGCCCGCGTCGACCAGCAGGTGGACGAGATCCGGGACGCGGCCTCCGCCGTCCTGCGCCGCGACCTCTCCGCCATCCCCTCCCTGCGCCGCGAGGCGATCAGCGGCAAGGGCACGGCGCTGGAGGCCCATCAGGCGTACACCGAGGTCATCTCCAAGCTCCACGATCTCGCCGAGGAACTCGCGGACAACACCTCTCCGCGCGCCGCCGAGGCGGTCCGCGCCCCCCTCGCGCTCGGCCGGGCCACCGAACAGGCCTCCGCCACCCGCGGACTGCTGCTCGCCGCGCTCGCCGTCCCCCGCAAGGAGCCGGCCCAGCCGCAGATCGACCCCTTCACCGGCCTGCCCGTCCAGACCCAGGACGAGGGCGAGACCAAGGAGGACCGTCTCCGCGACGAACTGAGCAGCGCCGCCCAGCAGTCCCGGGTCGGCGAACTCTCCGCCCTCGCCGACTTCGACCAGGCCGCCGGCGCCACCGCCCGCGACAAGCTGTCCACCACGGTCACCGGCCCCGAGGTCAACAGCGCGGAGAAGTACCTCGCCGCGCTCACCGACCGCCCCGAGCTCTCCGAGTCCGACCAGAAGGTCAGCGGCAAGAAGCTCCGGGCGGCCCTCTCCGCCCGGATCGACCGGATGCGCGGCGTCGAGTCCGCCCTCGGCACCGCCCAGGTGCAGCGGCTCGGGGAACTGCGCGACGACGACGTCACGGCCCTGGAACTGCGGATCGCGCTCCTCGGCGGCTGTCTGCTCATCGCCGTCGGCGTCTCCACCGCCGTGGCCCGCACCCTCACCCAGCCGCTCGCCGTCCTGCGGATCGGCGCCGGCCGCCTGGCCGCGGAGCCCGAGAAGGCCGAACCGGTCCGCTACACCGGCCGCAACGACGAGTTCGCGCAGGTCGTCCGTTCCATCAACGCCCTGCACGGCCGGCTGCACGGACTGCTCCACGAGTTCAACGGACGGTTCGAGAAGCTGGAGGCCGAGCGCGGCGAACTGATCGCCGGACGCGAGGCCCTCACGCTCCAGCGCGCCGAACTCCAGGTCCACACCGCGGATCTGACGGCGCAGCTGGAGAAGCTCAGGAACACCGTCCACCACACCTTCGTCAACCTGTCGCTGCGCACCCTCGGCCTCGTCGAGCGACAGCTCGGGGTCATCGAGTCCCTGGAGGAGCGCGAGCAGGACCCGGAGCGGCTCGGCACGCTGTTCAAGCTCGACCACATGGCCACCGTCATGCGCCGCCACAGTGAGAACATGCTGGTCCTCGCGGGCGCCGAGCACGGCCACGGGCACCCGGGGCCGATCCCGCTGGTCGACGTGGCGCGCGCCGCGGTCAGCGAGATCGAGCGGTACGAGCGGGTCACCATCCAGTCCCTGCCGCCGCACGCCCAGATCGCCGGGTTCGCCGCCGACGACCTCAGCCACCTCGTCGCCGAACTCCTGGAGAACGCCACGTCGTTCTCCCCGCCGGACTCCCGCGTCCAGCTCTCCGGCTGGCTGCTGGAGACCGGTGAGGTCATGCTCTCCGTGCAGGACGAGGGCATCGGCATGTCGTCCGTACGGATGGGCGAGCTCAACACCCGCCTCGGCGACCCGTCGCTCTTCGAGGCGGGCGAGCAGAGCGCGGACGGCGCCGGTCTCGGTCTTCAGGTGACCTCGCTGCTGGCCGCCCGCCACGGCGTACGGGTCCAGCTGCGCGAGCAGAAGGGCAACGGGGTGACCGCGGTCGTCGTGCTGCCCCAGGCCCTGCTCCCCAAGGCGCCCCCGGCCGCGACCCCGCCGCCGGTCACGGCCCCCGGGGACGCGCCCACGCTGAACCTCCCCGGATCGGTCGCCGAGGCCAACTCCAACGCGCTGCCGCCCCGCACCCTCGCCCTGCCCGGAGACCCGCTCATCGCGGCCGCCGAGCAGACGATCGCCGAGGCCGGTCCGGACGCCGTTCCCGTACCCCGCCCGGAGGCCGGGGTCCTCGCAGCCCCCGACCACGAGCCCCCGGTCGCCGTCGAACCCGAGCCCCCGCAGGCGGCGCAGCCCGCCCCGGCTCCCGAGCCCCTGCTGCCCGCGGAGTCCGAGGCCGAGACCACGATGCAGGTCCGGCTCCCACGGGTGCCCGAATTCGACGACGTCCCCGAGTTCACGCACGCCCCCGCCTTCGGGGACGGCCCCGAGACCACGGCCGCCGCCGGCCCGTACGCCATCGGCCCGGACCGCCACGAGCGCACCGCCGACGAGAACGTCCCGCCGCAGCCGGCCCCCGAGCCCGCCCCGGTCCCCGCTCCCGCGCCGACCCCCGAGCCCGCCCCGGTCCCCGCTCCCGCGCCGACCCCCGTGGCCGACGCGCTCCCGGGGCCGCGCCACCCGGAGCCGGAGTCGCAGTCGGGGCGGGAGCCCGGGCCGCAGCCCGGACGGATCACCGACAAGGGGCTGCCCAAGCGCACCCCCAAGGTCGTCAGGCCCGCGTCGGCCCCCGCACCCGAGCGCACCGGCAGCGTCGACAAGGAGGCCCTGCGCCGCCGCCTCGGCGGCTTCCACCAGGGCGCGAAGAACGGCCGCCGGGACGTCGAGGCGGAGATCGCCGAAGGCACCGGACCGGCCGGAGTCACCACACGTACCGAGCACACTGAGCAGGCCGGCCGTACCGATGGCCGATCCGGAGAGACGGGGGACACAGTCGAGGAGGCACGCAGTTGACTGCGCCCAGCACATTCGGGCTGAGTACCGAGGCCCGGAACCTTCACTGGTTGCTGAGCAATCTGGTGGAGGAGGTGCCCGGGGTCCACTCGGTCACCGTCGTCTCGTCCGACGGACTCATGCTGCTGTCCTCCGACCCCGGCCACCAGGTCGCCCGGGGGACAGGCAGGCAGGACGGCCCCCGCGGCTCCAGCGCCGATCTGGCGACCATCGTCTCCGGCATCGGCAGTCTCACCGTCGGCGCCGCGAAGCTGATGGACGGCGGCGGCGTCAAGCAGACCATGGTCGCCATGGACGAGGGCAGTGTCTTCGTCATGTCGATCAGCGACGGCTCGCTGCTCGGTGTGCACGCGACCCCCGACTGCGACATGAGCGTCATCGCCTACCACATGGCGCTCTTCGTCGGCCGCGCCGGACACGTACTCACCCCCGAACTCCGCAGTGAGCTGCGCAAATCGATGGAGAGCACCCAGTGACCCACGCTGCTGCTGAACCCGCCCGCAGGCTCCCCGTGCGAGGAGCCGACAAACGGCCCGCGCGGGTGCGCCCGTACTCGCTCACCGGCGGCCGGACCCGCTTCGGCCACGTCCTGCTCGTGGAGACCTTCGTCGCGGCGCTCGACGCCCCCGACGAGCGCCGCGAACTGACGAACGGGAACCTGGCCTCGCGCGTCATGCCGGAGCTCCAGGCCATCGTCGAGATCTGCCGCCGGATGCGTACCGTCGCGGAGATCTCCGCCCTGCTGAAGATGCCGCTCGGCGTGGTCCGGGTGCTGCTCAGCGACTTGGCCGACCAGGGAAAGATCCGCGTGTACGGAACCGGTCACGGCACCGGCCAGCCCGACCGCGCACTGCTCGAAAGGGTGCTCAATGGACTCCGTCGTCTCTGAGTCGCCGCTGTTCGCCCCGCGCCAGCCGGGGCCGAAGGACCAGGCCGAGGAATCGATCCAGGCCTGGCAGCTCGACCGCACCAGGGCCCCGATCGCCACGAAGATAGTGGTCGCGGGCGGCTTCGGCGTGGGCAAGACCACCTTCGTGGGCTCGGTCTCCGAGATCACCCCGCTGAAGACCGAAGCGATGATGACCCAGGCCAGTGAGGAGACCGACGACCTCAGCGCCACGCCCGACAAGGTCACCACGACCGTCGCGATGGACTTCGGCCGCCTCACGCTCGACGACGACCTCGTCCTGTACGTCTTCGGTACACCGGGCCAGCAGCGCTTCTGGTTCATGTGGGACGACCTCGTACGCGGCGCGATCGGCGCGGTCGTGATGGCCGACACCCGCCGGCTCGCCGACTGCTTCCCCGCCCTCGACTACTTCGAGAGCTGCGGCCTGCCGTACATCGTGGCCGTCAACCACTTCGAGGGAACACCCGGTTTCGAGGCCGAGGACGTCCGGGAGGCCCTGACCGTCCCCCCGCACGTGCCTGTTGTGATCATGGACGCGCGCAACAGGATCACCGTCGTCGAGTCGCTGCTGGCCCTGGTGGGCCACGCTCTCGACGCCACCCCGGCCTAGGAGGGCACCGAGGATCCCGGCAGGGCTCGCCGAGGTCCCCCAGCAACCCTCACTCGCACGAACACACAACGGAGAACCGCGATGCGGAAGATACTCATAGTCGGAGCCGGTCAGTCCGGGCTCCAGCTCGCTCTCGGACTGCAGTCCAGAGGCTACGAAGTCACCCTCATGTCCAACCGCACCGCCGACGAGATCCGCTCCGGGCGGGTCATGTCCACGCAGTGCATGTTCCATACCGCGCTCCAGCACGAGCGGGACTACCAGCTCAACTTCTGGGAGTCCCAGGCCCCGCGCATCGAGGGCCTCGGCGTCTCGGTCGCCGCGCCCGACTCCTCGCGCGCCATCGACTGGGTCGGCAAGCTGGACGGGTTCGCCCAGTCCGTGGACCAGCGCGTGAAGATGGCCGGCTGGATGGAGACCTTCGCCCAGCGCGGCGGACAGCTCGTCATCCACGGTGCGGCCGTCTCGGACCTGGACTACTTCTCCCGCACCTACGACCTGGTGATGGTCTCGGCCGGCAAGGGCGAGCTGGTCTCCATGTTCGGCCGGGACGCCTCCCGTTCGCCGTACGACGCCCCGCAGCGCGCCCTGGCCGTCGCGTACGTCCACGGCATGGGCCCGCGCCCCGAGCACCCCGAGTTCGACGCGGTCCGCTGCAACCTGGTCCCGGGCGTCGGCGAGCTCTTCGTGATGCCGACCCTGACCACGTCCGGCCGTGCCGACATCCTGTTCTGGGAGGGCATCCCGGGCGGACCGCTCGACGCCTTCCAGGGCATCAAGGACCCCTCGGAGCACCTGGCCAAGACGCTGGAGCTCATGGAGAAGTTCACCCCGTGGGAGTACGCGCGCGCCACCAAGGTCGAGCTGACCGACGCCAACGGCACCCTGGCCGGCCGTTACGCCCCGACCGTCCGCAAGCCGATCGGCCGGCTCCCCGGCGGCGGCCTGGTCCTCGGCGTCGCGGACGTCGTCGTGGCCAACGACCCGATCACCGGGCAGGGCTCCAACTCGGCGTCCAAGTGCGCCAACGCCTACCTGGACTCGATCATCGAGCACGGCGACCGCGCGTTCGACGCGGAGTGGATGCAGGCCACCTTCGACCGCTACTGGGACACCGCCCAGCACGTCACGAAGTGGACGAACGCGATGCTCGGCGTCCCGCCGGAGCACGTGCTGAACCTGATCGGCGCCGCGGGCCAGCTCCAGCCGGTCGCCGACCGATTCGCCAACGGGTTCAACAACCCGGCGGACTTCGAGAACTTCTTCTTCGAGCCCGAGAAGACGAACGCGTACCTGGCCTCGGTCGCGGGTCCGGCCGCCTGAGTACCGCGTACCCCTTGAACGCACCGGCCGGGCCGGGCACCGCGGGAAGATCCCGGCGGTGCCCGGCCCGGCCCGTGCGTGTCCGGCGCCCGTGCTACTCGCCGGGCGCCGACGTGTCGCCGTACCCCTCGTCGGAGCCGTCGGACGCCCCTTCGGGAAGATCCGGTGTCCTGTACGTGGCCAGCGGCACGCTCTCCGGATCGGGCCGGACGGCGCCCAGCAGCGGATTCGACGCCATGGGCGAGACCTTGACCCGGGAGCCGGGCCGCGGCGCCTGCACCACCAGCCCGTTGCCGATGTACAGCGCCACATGGGTGGCCTTCGGGAAATAGACCACCAGATCGCCCGGCCGCAGGGCGTTCACCGGCACCTTCCGCAACTGCCGCCACTGTTCCTGCGACGTACGGGGAACGATGCGGCCCGCATCGGCCCAGGCCTGCGAGGTGAGTCCGGAGCAGTCGAACGCGTCCGGCCCCTCCGCGCCCCACACGTACGGCTTGCCGATCTGCTCGATCGCGTACCGGACCGCCTCCCCGCCCTGCGCGGTCGCCGGCCGGGCCGAGGACAGGGCGCCCGAGGCGACCAGCGCGTCCTGCGCCTTGTCCGTACCCTCCTGTTCGAGGCGGGCGATCTCGGCGAGCTGGTCCGCGGAGAGCGTGGCGAGCAGCCCCTCGACCTGCTTCAGCCGTGCCTGGACCGCGTCCCGTTCCTTCTTCTGCCGGGCCGCCAGGGTGCGTTGCCGGTCCAGGACCTTGCGGGACTGCTTGGCCAGCCCGGCGGCACGCTTCTCGGCGCCGTCCAGGCGCTTCATGGTCGCCACCCGGCCGGCGGCCAGCCGCTGGACGACCTGGCCCTGGTCCAGGGCGTACTCGGGATCGCGCATGAGCAGCAGCCGAAGATACGCGGAGAGGTCGGAGCGGCCCTGGTACTGCTCACGGGCCAGCCGTCCGGCGGCGTCGCGGCTGCGGGACAGCTGGAGCCGTGAGGCGGCAAGCGCCGAGTCCAGCTTCTTCGCCTCCGCGGCCTTCTTCTTCAGCTCCGCCGCCGTCCCGTTGTAGGTCTCGCTGGCCTCCTCGGTCTGCTGGTACAGCCGCTGGAGTTCGTTCAGCAGTCCGGTGACGCTGCCGGCCGCCGCTTCCGGGCCGGCGGCCGGGGCGTCGGCCGGGGCGTCGGAGTCCTCGGCTTCCGGCGAGGGGGACGGCGAGGGGGACGGCGAAGGAGAGGGGGCCGCGACGGCTGCGGCCGGCGACGTCACGACGACGGCGGCCAGCGCCGCCGTTCCGAGGGAGCGCAGAAGTTTGCCTGACACGACACCACCTCCGGAAACGGGGCGAATCGTGCGACTACCCCATGAGTGAGCGCAATTCCTCCATACGCTCACTCGCCGTCGGGCGATGCAAGAACCTCCGGGCGTGGCGGCCGCCCGGTTCCCCCGGAAGGCGGCGGGCCGGGCCCGCCGCCTTCCGGTCAGTCCACCGGGAATGCGTAGATCACGCGGTCGCGCCGGACGAGCGCGCTCTTCCCGTAAGCCATCACCTGGTACCGGGCGGTGACGGTCGCCCCCTTCGGGTCCTGGGCCCCGATGTCCTGGAACTTCCAGAGCCGCCGCCCGTCGGCCGCCGCGAACGCGGTGACCTGCCCGGGATCCGCCGCGAGCAGCGTGCCGCCCGAGCCGCTGGCCGTGACGGCGGGAGCCGTCCCGGCGGCCGTCGACTCCGTGGACCGCCGCCAGCGCAGCCGTCCGGTCTCCCGTTCGGCCACGCCCACTTCCTGGTTGCTGCTGGTGGTGAACAGGAGCGCACCGGCCTCGACGGGGGACCCGAACGAGGAACCCGGTGTGCCGTTCAGCGTCCACGTCGGCCGGCCGCCGGGCGTCTCCAGGGCCCGCAGGTCGTCGCCGAACGCCACGTACAGCATCCCGTCCGCGTCTCCCACGGCCGCCGCGTCCGGGGCCGTGCCGAAGACCTTGGCCCACTGCTGCTTCCCGGTCGTCCGGTCGAAGCTGCGGAAGAGCGCCTTGCCCTTGGCCGCCTTCACGTCGGCGGGGGTGAGCGTCAGCCGGTCCTGTCGTACGACGACGGCGTCCGGCCGGATCGCCACCGGGCGGTACACGGGCGCGGCCGGGCCGCGGCCGGTGGGCACGGGCGTCCGCCACAGCTCCTTGCGCTGCTCGATGTCGTATCCGAACAGGTACGACTTGACGACCTGCCGGTCCTTGCCGGGCTTCTTGCCCTTCTTCGGCTTCGGGGCCTTCACGGTGACCTGGTGCGAACCGGTGAACCAGAGCTGCGGGCCGTCCGACCCGACGAGGCCGCGCACCGACAGCTGCGGAGCGCCCTCGAACCCGTCGGCGTACGCCACCCGATGAGCCACCCGGCCGTCCTTCGCGGACAGCCACAGGAACTCGGACGGTCCCGCGACGAAGCAGAACTCCTTGCCGGCGGCCAGGGCCGCCTGGCCCTTGGCGGCGTCCGGGCTCTCCCAGATCCGGCGCCCGGTGTTCAGGTCGACGGCGGACGCATGGGTGTCGCCGGTCAGTACCAGCAGCCGTTCGTTCCAGAGCGCGGCGGTGAGGGGGGCGGGTTCGGAGGCCGGGTGGGTGTAGATCCAGCGCGGCTGCGGAGGCAGCCCGGCGACGACCGGACGGCTGGGGCTCGGCGCGGGCTTGGCGTCGGCCTCGGGCTCGGCGTCGTCACCGGAGCCGAACGCGAGCACGCCGCCGCCTCCGACCAGAAGCCCGGCGGCTCCGGCGGCCGCCCCGATCAGCAGGGTCCGGCGGTCGACGGCCACGCGCCCGGCGGGAGCCGGGGCAGCGGCGGCGGTCGGGGGTTCCGCGGGGCCGGGGGCGGGCAGCGCCCGGGGGAGCGGGGCCGGAGGAGCGGCGGGGAGCCCGGCCGGCTGCCCCTGCCCGGGAGGCAGCGCGGGCAGTGCGGACTGCCCGGGCGGTGCGGGCAGCTCGGACGGCATGGAGAGCTGGGCCGTCGCCCGGTCCGGCCGGGGGGCCTGGTGGTCGATGACCCCCAACTGCGCGGTCCTGGTGTCGTGGTGGGGGGCGGGCCGGGACGAGGGATCCTGCGTCGTGTCCCCGGAGGCGGCGGGGACGGCGTCCTGTACGTCAGGGGCGTCGGCCACGGCCGCCGAGGCCGGGGCGCCCGCCGCGGCCTCGGCGGCCGTGGCCAACGACTTCCGGGCCCGGGCGTTCTGCTCGGCCACGGCGGCCGCGAGCAGCCCCGGGAGCCAGCCGCCCTTGGCCAGCCCTGCCGCGCCCTCCAGCGCCAGCTCGGCCGCGACCGTGCCCGCGGTGGGACGGTCGGCCGGGTCCTTCGCCAGGCAGCGGGCGACCAGCTCCCGCAAGGCATCCGGTACGGAGTCCAGCCGGGGGTCGGTGTGCGCGATCCGTTCCGCGGCCTCGGCGGGCGGGCCGTCCGCCAGCGGGGTGCTGCCCGTCGCCGCGTACGCGAGCAGCAGGCCCAGCACGAAGAGGTCGGAGGCCGGTCCCGCCTCCTGGCCCGCGACCTGCTCCGGAGTCAGATAGCCGAGCCTTACGGAGAGGTGACCGCCCGGCCTGGCCTCGGCGTCGGCCGCCGCGCCCAGCGGCCCGAACGCGGTGAGCCGCGGCCCGTCCGCGGCCAGCAGCACGGTCCTGGGGGCGAGGCCCTGGAGCACGGCCCCCGTCGCGTGGACCCGGGAGAGCGTTTCGGCGATGCCCGCGCCCAGTATCCGCACCGCGCGCTCGGGCAGCGGCCCGGCCAGGTCGACCGCCTCCGCGAGCGTCAGCGCCGGCACGTACGCCGAGGCCGTCCACAGCGGGTCCTCGTCCCCGGAGCCGTCGGCGGAAGCATCCGGCCGCGCCTCCACCCATCCACCGGCCAGCCGGTCGGCGGTACGGGCCTCGGCGTGGAACCGCCGCCGGAACGCGGGCAGGGCGGCGAGCTCCGGCCGGGCCGCGGTGACCACGACGAGGCCGTCCGGACCCGTGCCGTGCGCGAGGTACTGGACCGCGGCGGCCGTCTCACGGAAGCGTGCCAGCGCCGTGTACGGGCCGAAGCGGCGTGGATCGTCCTGACGCAGCGCCTCCATGGCGCACCCCCTTGTGACCGTCCCTCGGACCAGAGCGTCGATCTTAGGACGTCCGGCCCCCAACGCCGCATTCCGCCCCGGGTCTCAGCCCGGCTTCGACCAGGGCCACTTGGGCCGGTGGCGTTCACGGCCGGCCGGGGCGTACTCGTACACCCAGCCACGCTGGATCCGCAGCCGCTTGGTGTATCCGGCCGGAACCCTCAGATACGCGTGCACGGTGGCGGGCCCGCCGTGGGAGCCCGGGACCGGGACCTCGTACCACTTGGGCGGGTGGCCGGTCGCGCCGACCAGGACGGGCAGGACCCGCCCGTCCAGCGGGCCGCCGGTGAAGGGGACGTTCTCGCTTCTCACCGTCCCAGTCTGACCGATCAGTCCGGCGGCAGCAGATGCGCGGCCGCGCCGACCAGCGGCGCGAGCCGGTCCGCGAGCCGGCCGGCCGGGCCCGCCGCGGTCTCCAGCGGCAGCAGGCCGGCCACCGCGGACGCGGTCTCCGGGTCGGTGGTCGCGGTGACGGCGAGGAGTCCGATGAAGTGGTCGACCAGCCAGTCGCGCAGCTCGGACGCGTCCGGCTTCTTGCCCTCGTCCAGCCAGATCAGCGACGCCGCCTCGACGGCGGCGATCCAGGTGCGCACCATCATCCGCAGCCGCGGCGCGGGTTCGCTGTCGGCGCCCCGGCCCAGGTGCAGGAGGATCTGCTCGGCCGCCGCCCGCCGTACCTCGTCGACGATCGTGCTCGTACGGGACGTCTCGGCGACGCTGCCGCCGCGCAGCAACGCGCTGAAGCCGGCGTCGTGCTCGTCGACGAAGGCGAGGTAGCGGTCGAGTACGCGGGAGACCCGTTCCGTGGGCGGGCCCACGGCCGGTTCGGCGAAGCACAGCTTCAGCTGCTCCGCGGCGGACCTGAGCGCCGCCTCGTACAACTGCTGACGGCCGCCGGGGAAGTAGCGGTAGACCAGCGGGCGCGACACCCCGGCCACCGTCGCGACCTCGTCGAGCGAGACCTCGTCGGGGGCCCGGTGGGCGAAGAGGGTGAGGGCCGCACCGAGCAGCTGGGTGCGGCGTTCCTCGACGCTGAGCCTTCGGTACGCACGGCTGGGCGGCGCGGCTGCGGCAGGGGTCATATCAGCAGCTTAGAGCTTCTCGTCCGGATCGTGCCGGGCGCTCGCGGGGTCCGGCACGATCCCGGCGGAGGGCCATGAGCGCCGGGTGCCGTCACGCGAGCAGGCCGGATTTCTTCCACAGCCTGCGTCCCACGCCGTTGAGGACCCCGATGTCGTCGAAGAAGTCCGTCAGCCGTTTGGCGCCGGTCTGCATGACCTCGGCCCGGTGGCCGCTGGCCCTGACCTGGGCCACGGCCTCCTGCCGGTCCAGGCCGACGTTCTCGTACACCTGCGGATTGACGAAGCAGACCGAGAAGACGCGGGCGGCCTCCCCGCAGCTCACGCGGGTGAGTTCGCGCTCCCAGCGCGGGGCGGTCACCATCTGGCGGCGCAGTTCCTCGCGGGCGTACCGGACGTGCCGGGCCTCCTCGACCACATGGATGCGGGTGACCCCGCGCACCAGGGTCTGTACCCGCTCGTCGGGGAAGGTCAGGCGCTGCATCCAGTCGAGGATCTCCTCGCCGAGCAGGGTCGCCGCGAACGAACCGGGCGTCGTGGAGACGGTCTTCAGGACGCGGGCCAGATTGTGGTAGCGGCGCGGAACGGGGTAGCAGGGCGAGCCGCCCCAGGTGATCATCCGGCCGAACATCATCGAGTGCCGGCACTCGTCGGCGATCTCGGTGAGCGCGTAGCGGACGTGGTTGCTGACCACCGGCTTGTCGTAGATGTGGCGGACCAGCAGCTGCATCAGGATGATCTCGAACCAGATGCCGAGCGAGGCGAGCGACGCGGCCTCGTGCCGGGCCAGTTCCTGTCGCTGCTCCTGCGACATCCGCCTCCACATGGGGGTGTCGTAGAGGGAGATCAGCTCGGGCGGCCAGAACCACTTGCCGTCCTCGGGCGGGGTGACCCAGTCGAGCTCCCTGTCCGGGTCGAAGGAGTGCTTGGCGGACGCCTCCAGGAGCCGTTCGGCGATCTGCTCGCGGTCACGGAGCGGGCCGAGTGCGTCGCGGAGTATCTGCACATCGCGTTCGGTCGCGGTCGTCATGGCTGGAGGCGCCTCTCCCAGGGGTTACCGACGGTCACGCATGATGAGACTACTTGTCAGCAAGGTCGTCAATCCCTTGCGCACGACTTGTTGACCCAGCGTCTACCAACGTGTGAACCTGCCAACTGAGCCACATGTCAGGTGACTTACCGGGCCCCGAGAGGCGAAGGAGCCGTCCGTGTCGACACACGACCTCTACACCACCGCCCCCGAGCAGCCGCTGTGGACGGTGCCCGCCTCGGGTGCCGCCCGGTTCAGCTGGGACTACGACGACGGCCGCGAGCGGCTTCTCGCCCTGTACCAGAAGGGCAAGGACAAGCAGTGGGACGGCAACAAGCGCATCGACTGGAGCATCGAGGTCGACCCCGCCAACCCCCTCGGCACCCCCGACGACGCCCTGCCCCTGTACGACACCCCGCACTGGGCGAAGATGACCGAGAAGGACCGGGGTGAGCTGCGCAAGCACTACACCTCCTGGCAGTTCAGCCAGTTCCTCCACGGCGAGCAGGGTGCCATGGTCTGCGCGGCCCGGATCGTGGAGTCCGTACCCGATCTGGACGCGAAGTTCTACTCCGCGACCCAGACCATGGACGAGGCCCGGCACGCGGAGATCTACGGCCGGTTCCTGCACGAGAAGATCGGGATGCTGTACCCGATCAACGACAACCTCCAGGGACTGCTCGGCGACACCCTGCGCGACTCGCGCTGGGACATGCCCTACCTCGGCATGCAGGTCCTCATCGAGGGTCTGGCGCTGGCCGCCTTCGGCATGATCCGCGACACCACGACCCAGCCGCTGCCCAAGCAGATCCTCGCGTACGTCATGCAGGACGAGGCCCGCCACGTCGCCTTCGGCCGGATGGCGCTGCGCGACTACTACAAGCAGCTGAGCGATGCCGAACTGCGTGAACGCGAGGAGTTCGTCATCGAGGGCTGCTACCTGATGCGCGACCGGCTCAGCGGCGTGGAGGTGCTGGAGAACTTCGGCATCGCCAAGCAGGAGGCGAAGGACCTCTCCGAGCACTCGGAGTTCCTCCAGCTCTTCCGCAAGCTGCTGTTCAGCCGGATCGTCCCGTGCGTGAAGGACATCGGCCTGTGGGGCGAGCGCCTGCAGAAGGCGTACGTCGACATGGGGGTCTTCGACCTCGGCGACTCGAACCTGGACCTGCTGATGGCCCAGGACGAGGAGATAGCCGAGCAGTTGGACCGGGAGCGCTTCGAGGCGGAGGAGCAGGAGCGGGTGGCGGAGGTCGCGGACGCGATCGCGGAGGGCGGACAGGACCGGTAGGCAGGGCCGGGCCTACGTCAGCACCAGCCACCGCCGCCCGTCGAGGAGTTCGCGTGCCGCGTCGAGATGACCGGCGTGGCACGCGGTCTCGGTGATGACGTGCAGCAGGACGTCCCGCAGCGTGTGCAGATGCGGCGCGCCGAACTGGTCGTGCGGCCACCAGACCAAGGGTGCTTCGGCCACGGCCGACGTGATCACGGCGTCCGCGAGCGCCGTCTCCGCGCGGTAGCGCTCGATGACCTCGCCGGCGGTGATCCCGGGGTCCACCTGCCAGGCGTCGTCGATCTCCTCCAGGGCGGCGATCACCGCCGGATCGCCCGTGAACACCGCGCGGAACCAGAACCGTTCGACATCGAGCGCCAGGTGCTGGACGAGCCCCAGGCAGCTCCACCCGGACGGCAGTACGGGCAGCCGCAGCGCCTCGGCGTCGAGTCCTTCGAGGATGCCGAGGACATGGCGGCGCTGGCCGTCCAGGAACGACAGGAGGGCGCGGAGCTCGGGGCCGGGGGTGTGGGCCCCGGCCTCCTGGACGGTATCGGCCGCGGTCACTGTGCGATCTCCCAGATGTGCCCGCCGGGGTCACGGAAGCTGGCGGTCCGGATGCCCCAGGGGCGGTCCATCGGCCCGTTCAGCAGCGTCACACCGCGATCGGCCAGCACCTCGCACAGGGCGTCCACGTCCTCCACGGTCAACGTGAGCTGCATCCGGGCGCCGGCGGCCGGGCCGGCCACGTCCGCCGGTTCGATCAGCCCGTGCGCGGCGGTGGTCCGCAGCAGATTGATGAGCGTGTTGCCGAAGGTGAACACGGCCGAGTTGTCGTCCTCGTAGGTGACCGGCAGTCCGAAGACCTCCTGGTAGAACCGCCTGGTCTCCTCCAGGTCCTCGGTGAACAGGGTGAGTGCGCTGATATCGCCGGGCCAGTCGGCCGTGCCGTTCGTTTCTGTCACGGCAGTCACGATCTACGAACGGTCCTGCTCTGTACAGGGGTCCGGCTCCTGCGATGTCCGCTCCATGCAGACCAGTTCCTCGCGCTCGTCCCACGACGCGGTGACCGAGAAGCCGAGCCGCTCGTAGAGGGAGACCGCTCCCGTGCGCCACCGCCACACCGACAGCCGCACGGTGCGGACCCCGCTCCGCGCGGAGTGCGCGAGCGCGGCATCGAGGAGCGCGGAGGCGACGCCCCGGCCACGGAAATCCGGTGCCGTCCACAGCCGCTTGATCTCCGCCCGGCCTTCCGAGGGCGCGGTGACCACGACGCAGCCCACCGCGGTGTCCCCGTCGCGCGCGACGAGCACGGCGGCACCTGCGAACGCGCCGTCCGGATCCTCCACCTCCGCGCGGTACGCCGCGGGCAGCGCGGCCGCGTCCGCGACGGGCCGGCCCTTCTCCGCCTCCGTCTGCAGGTGGTAGTCGGCCAGCAGCGCCGAAAGCCCGTGCACGGTGGCGAGGGAGCCTGCGGGAGGCTGTACGACGGCAAGGTCACGTCGATCGTTCATGGCTCCAGGGTCACACGGCGCCCCACCCGGGACAGCCCGGGCACGGCCGAAATCCGGTGTACGTTCCGGGGCCGGCGGCGGGACGATGCCTCCATGGCCCCCACCGAAGCCGCCCCCGACCTGACCGCCGCCCGCCGCAGTCTCGAAGGCCTCGCGCTCGGCGACGCGTTCGGCGAGCGCTGGTTCCCGCTCTTCCGGGAACCCCGGAAGGCCTTCGACGAGATCAGGGCGCGCCGCACCCCGCACGAGCCCGTCTGGCACTGGACCGACGACACCGCGCTGGCCCGCGCGCTGCAGCGGGTCCTCGACGACCACGGGCACGTCGAGCAGGACCGGCTCGCCCTGTACTTCGCGCTCGCCTTCGACGCCGACCAGGCCCGCGGGTACGGCCACGGCATGCACCTGCTGCTGCCCCAGCTGCTGGCCGCCCCGGCCGACTGGCGCACGCTGGCCCCCGGGCTGTTCGAGGGCGGCAGCCTCGGCAACGGCGCCGCGATGCGGGTCGCCCCGCTCGGCGCACGGTTCCACCGGGACCTCGGCCACGTGGCCGCGCAGGCCGTGCTGCAGGCGGAGGTCACCCATGCGCACCCGCAGGGCATCGCCGGCGCGGTGGCCGTCGCGGTGGCGGCGGCGCTGGCGGTACGGGGCGAGTTCACGCTCGCCCGGGTCGCCGGGCTGACCCCCGCGGGGCCGGTGCGGGACGGTCTTCTCCGTGCCGTGGACGTGCCGTTCGCCACCGAACCCTGGAAGGCCGCCGACCTGCTCGGCAACGGGCAGCGCATCCGCTCCGACGACACCGTGCCGTTCGCCCTGTGGACCGCGGCCCGGCATCCGGACGACCTGGAGGCGGCGCTCTGGGCCACCGCCGAAGGGCTCGGGGACGTCGACACCACGTGCGCCATCACCGGCGGGGTCGTCGGCGCGGTCACCGGAGTCGACGGGGCGCCGGCCGAGTGGCTGCGACGCCGCGAGCCGCTGAGCTGACGCGGGGCCGCAGGCTCCGGCGTACGAAAGGGTGTTCCCATGTGGCGTAACTTGGGCGCCATGACCACGCCCCCGCCCCAGCCCCCGCAGGGTCCGTACGGAGCGCCGCAGGGCCCGTACGGACCCCCGCAGCAGCCCCAGCAGAATCCGTACGCCCAGCAGCCGGTGCCGGGGCAGCCGCAGCCCTACGGGTATCCGCAGGCACCCCAGCCGTGGGGCGCTCCGGCACCCGGCGCGCCCGGCTGGCCCGGGATGCCGCCGCCGCGGCGGAACAGGACCGGTCTGATCGTCGGCATCACCCTCGGCGCCCTGGTGGTGGCCGGCGGCATCGCCTTCGGCGTCTCGCGGCTGGTGGACGAGGTGGACAAGGCCGGCGGCATCCCGTCGGCCGGGGAGTTCCCGGCGGCCGAGTACCGGCTGACCGTGCCGAAGAAGCTGCTGGACGACGAGTACACGCTGCTCGAGGACTCCTCGTCGACCGACGGGAAGGACGTCGAGCAGACCTACGACCCGACCATCCGCGACGCGAAGGCCGTCGTCACCCAGTACACCTCCGAGAGCGGCGGCACCCTGGTCATCTCCGGGATGTGGGGCCGGATCAAGGGCCCCGAGTTCACCCGGGACAAGATCCTCGAGGGCGCGGTGCAGAACGAGGGCATGACCATCGCCGTACCCGCCCGGGAGTTCACCCCCGAGGGCTACGGGATCACGGTGTCCTGCCAGGTCGTCCGGTCGAAGGAGGGCGGCGTCACCAGCACCCTGCCCATGTGCGCCTGGGGCGACGACAACACCGCGTCCTTCGTCGCCGTCGTCACCGCCGAGACCGCGCTCCAGGACCCGGCGAAGGTCGACCTGGACAAGGCCGCCCTGGACACCGCCAGGGTCAGGGCCGAGTCCCGCAAGCCGATAGCCGCGGCCGAAGCGGGCTGACCCGGCGCCGGCCCGGTGGCCGTCGCTCACGGCCGTACGGGACCCAGCGCCTCCTCCACCGCGCGGGCCATGGCGAGCAGCTGGGCGTCGGCACCGCGCCGCGCCACCAGCTGGAGTCCGACCGGGCAGCCGTCCGGGGTGAATCCGGCGGGCACACTCGCCGCCGGATGCCCGCTCAGGTTGAACGCCCAGGTCAGTGAGGTGGAGAAGAACTCGCCCGGACCGTCGTGGCCGTGCGGGCGGTTGGGGGTGACCGGCGTCAGCAGCAGGGGCGTGTCCGCGAAGAAGGCGTCGAGCCTGCGGTCGTTCTCGCGCCGGACTTCCCCGAGGCGCGGCTCCGCCGTTCCGTCCCGTACGGCCTGCCACGCCGCCCCGGGGTCCAGCAGCGCGCATCCGCCGTCCACGAGCCGTACCACTCCCGCCGCCGCCAGCCGCCGTACCGCGCCCCGCACCACCGCCGCCACCTCCGGGTCGACGTCGGCGAACCCCAGGTCCTGGTCGTGGGCGGCGCGCAGGGGCAGTTCGGCCGTGGCCGGTCCGCAGCCGTCCAGGACACAGCGCAGATAGGTCTCCGCCTGTGCGGCCGTCCGGGTCAGGACCCCGGCGGCGGCGAGGCCGGAGCGGTCGGGCGAAGGCAGCAGCCCGTTGGTCGTCTTCAGCCCGAACACCCCGCACCAGGCGGCCGGGATGCGCACCGACCCCGCTCCGTCGCTGCCGGTCGCCAGGGGCACCAGACCCGCCGCGACCGCCACCGCCGAGCCCGCCGAGGACCCGCCCGGTGTCCGGTCGGGCCGCCACGGGTTGACGGTGCGTCCGTGGGTGCCCAGACCCCAGGTCTTCCAGTGCGTGCCGGGGCCGGGTACGGCCGTCGAGCCGACCGGGACACCGCCGGCCGCGATCAGCCGGCGCGCGGCGTACGAGCGGATCCCGGCCCGGCCCTTCACCGCGAACGGCATTCCGGCGAGGGGCAGCCGGGCCGCCTCCGGCAGCCGGGCGAGTGCCTCGCCCGGCCACACGTCGAGGAACGCGCAGAGCCGCGGGTCCTCCCGTCCGATCGCGGCCAGCGCCTCGGAGACCTGCCGGGAAGCCGTCATGGACTCAGTCTTCCAGGGCCGCCTCCATGACGGAACGGGCGATCGGCGCGGCGCTGCCGCCGCCGCTGATGTCGGCCCGGTCGGCGGAGGCGTCCTCGACGACCACGGCGACGGCGACGGCGGGCCTGGCCGACCCCTCCGCCTGCGCCCAGGCGATGAACCAGGCGTAGGGCAGACCGGAGTTGTCGATTCCGTGCTGGGCCGTGCCGGTCTTGCCGCCGACCGTCGCGTCGTCGATCGCCGCGTTGGTGCCGGTGCCGTCCTGCACCACGTCGGTCATCATCTGCCGCAGCTGCGTCGCCGTCATCGGGTTCATCGCCCGGTGGTACGAACGCGATCCCGTGGTGCGGACGGTGGAGCCGCCGTGCGTGGTCGTGCGGTCCACCAGGTGCGGATACATGAGGTCGCCGCCGTTGGCCACGGCGGAGGCCACCATCGCCATCTGGAGCGGGGTGGCCGTCGTGTTGAACTGGCCGATCGCGGACTGGGCCAGCTGGTCGTCGCTCATGTCCGTGTCGAAGTTGCTCCTCGCCACCCCGGAAGGAATCTTCAGGCCGGAGTCGTTGAAGCCGAACTTCTCGGCTGCCTCCACCATGCCGTCCAGGCCGACCTCTACTCCCAGATGCGCCATCACGGTGTTGCAGGAGGCCCGGATCGCCTCGGCCAGCGACGCCTTCTCGCAGCCCCGGGCCTCGTTGGGCAGCGTGGTCGAGGTGCCCGGCAGGACGTACGGGGACGGGGTGTCGGTCGCGGCGTCCGGATCGGTGACGACCTCGGCGTCCAGGGCCGCCGCCGCCGTCACGATCTTGAACGTGGAGCCGGGCGGATACGTCTGCCGGATCGCCCGGTTGAGCATCGGCTGGCTCGTGGACGCGTTGAGCTCGCGCCAGGCGTCGGTGACGGACGACCCGGTGCCGGAGAGCCGCCCGGGGTCGTACGACGGCGTCGAGACCAGGGCCAGGATCTCGCCGGTCGTCGGTTCGAGGGCCACGACCGCGCCCCGCCGGCCGCCGAGCCCCTCGTACGCGGCGCGCTGCATGGAGTCCCTGATGGTGGTGACGACATCGCCGCCCGGCTGCCGGTCCCGGGTGACCTCGTTCCAGAAGGGGAGCGGGGCGAGCATGGGGTCGGTGCCGGAGAGGACCGCGTCCTCGGCGTTCTCGATCAGGGTGGTGCCGTAGGTCTGCGAGGCGTACCCCGTCACCGGCGCGTACAGCGGCCCGTCGCGGTAGGTGCGTTCGTACGCGAGCTGCTCGCCGGTGTCCTCGGAGCCGGTGACGGACCGGCCGCCGACCAGGATGTTGCCGCGCGGCTGGTCGTAACGGTCGATCGTGGTGCGGCGGTTGGCGGAGTTGTCGTCGAGCTCGTCGGCCTCGAAGACCTGGATGCGGGCGGCGTTGACGAGGAGTGCCACGAGCAGCAGCAGACAGAACGCGGCGGCGTGGCGGATGTAGCGGATCATGTCCGGGCCCCCAGGGCGGTCGGCGGATGCGGGATCACCGTTCGTTCTCCGGTACCGGTGCGACGACGCCGGTCTCGACCTCGTCGGGGTGGGGTCTGCGGGCGACGTCGCTGACCCGGATGAGCAGCGCCACGATGATCCAGTTGGTGACCACGGACGAGCCGCCCTGCGCGAGGAACGGCATCGCCATACCGGTCAGCGGGATCAGCCCCATCACTCCGCCCGCGATCACGAACACCTGGAGCGCCAGGATCGAGGCGAGGCCGATCGCCAGCAGCCGCCCGAACGCGTCGCGCAGGGCGAGCCCGGCCCGGTAGCCGCGCGCCACCAGCAGGGCGTACAGCATGAAGAGGGCGGTCAGCCCGGTCAGGCCGAGCTCCTCACCGGCCGTCGCCAGGATGAAGTCGGACTTGGCGGCGAAGCCGATGAGGATGGAGTGGCCGAGCCCCAGCCCGGTGCCGAGCATCCCGCCCGCGGCGAAGGCGAACAGCGACTGGGCGAGCTGCCCGGGGCCCCGGCCGGCGTCGATGGAGGCGAACGGGTCGAGCCAGTCCTGCACCCGGCTGTGCACATGCGGTTCGAAGGAGCCGACGGCGAACGCGCCGACGGCGGCCAGCAGCAGTCCGACCGCGATCCAGCCGGTCCGGCCGGTCGCCACGTACAGCAGGATCACGAACAGGCCGAAGAACAGGAGCGAGGTGCCCAGATCGCGTTCCAGGACCAGGACGCCGACGCTGATCAGCCAGATCGCCACGATCGGACCGAGCACCCGGCCGGTGGGGAGCTGGAGCTTCCAGATCCTGCGGCCGGTGTAGGCGAGGGCGTTGTGGTTCGCCGCGAGGTAGGCGGCGAAGAACACGGCGAGCAGGATCTTGGCGAACTCGCCCGGCTGGAAGGAGAATCCGCCGACCCTGATCCAGATCCTGGCGCCGTTCACCGCGGGGAAGAAGATCGGCACGATCATCAGGGCGAGGGCGGCGGCGACCGAGAGGTACGCGTAGCGCTGGAGGACCCGGTGATCGCGCAGGAACACCACCACCGCGATGAAGAACGCGACACCGAGCGTCGACCAGATCAGCTGGGTCGGTGCCGCCTGGTCCTTCGGCGTCTCCAGATCGAGCCGGTAGATCAGCACCAGGCCCATCCCGTTGAGCAGCACGGCGATGGGCAGCAGCAGCGGATCGGCGTACGGGGCGCGGAAGCGGACGGCGAGATGGGCGAGGAGGGCCAGCAGCCCGAGTCCGCCGCCGTATCCGGCGACGTCGGGCGGGACCGCGTCGTCGTGGGCCAGACCGACGGCGGCGTAGCCGTAGACGGAGATGAGGACGGCCCCGATGAGGAGCGAGAGTTCTACGCCGCGCCGCTTGGGCAGGCGCAGCTCGGGCGGGGGTGCGTCCGCCGTCGTTGCGGTCATGCCACGCAACGTAGCAAGAGGTGGGTGTTATTTCCCTTATGTCCTCATGGAAGGTGCGTGGGGTCCGGGTGCCGTCCGGCCGTCAGGGTCCGGCGGGGGAGCGCGGCGGGTCCTCGTCGCCGTCGTCCAGGCGTACGTACTCCGGCAGCGTCAGCCGGGCCAGCGCACCGCCGTCCGGCGCGTTCTCCAGGACCAGCTCGGCCCCCATCACCTCCGCCTGCCCGACGGCGATGGTCAGACCGAGGCCGTGGCCCTTGGTACCGCCCTCCGTGCGGAAGCGCTGCGGACCGCCCGCGATCAGATAGCCGGGGAAGCCCCGGCCGTGGTCGCGTACGGTCACCACCGGCCCGGCGACCGTCAGCACCACCGGCGGGCTGCCGTGCCGGTGCGCGTTGCCGATCAGATTGCCGAGCACCCGCTCCAGGCGCCGCTTGTCCGTCTCGACCCGCACCGGCGGTCCGTCCCGGACGACCTCGACCTCGGTGCCGCTGCCCGAGGCGCGGGCCACCCGCTCGGCGAGCGGTGCCAGTTCGTGCACATCGAGGTCGACCTGTTCGGTCCGGGCGTCGAGCCGGGAGATCTCCAGCAGGTCCTCCGTCAGGGCGCGCATCGCCCGGACCCGGTCCTGGACCAGCTCCGCGGGGCGGCCCGGCGGCAGCAGCTCGGCGGCGGCCGACAGACCGGTCAGCGGGGTGCGCAGCTCGTGCGCGACATCGGCGGTGAAGCGCTGCTCGGCCACGAGCTTGCGCTGGAGCGCGGAGGCCATGGTGTCGAGCGCTCCCGCGACGATCGCGACCTCGTCCGGCCGGCGCGAGGGGTCGGCCGTGCGGGGGTCGTCGACCCGGGCGTCCAGATCGCCCGCGCCGATCCGCCGGGCCACCTGCGCGGTCTGGTGCAGCCGCCGGGTGACCCGGGTGACGGAGAACGCGCCGACGAGCAGCGTGGCGCCGATGGCCAGCAGCGAGGAGCCGAGGATCGCCCCGTCCAGTCCGTTGATCGTGCGGGCGCTCTGGCTGTAGTCGACCTGTGTCGCCAGGGCGCGCCCGTCCGCCGGGGCGGCCGCCCACATCGTGGGGCGGCCGAGACGGTCGGCGACCATGGTGCCCCGTTTCCCGTCCTCCACCGCCAGGGCGCGCAGCGACGCGGGCAGCCCCGGCGGGTCGATCCCGGAACGCGGAGGCAGCGCCCTGCCCGCCTGGTAGGCGGCGGTGGCCGTCTCCAGCCGGGCGAGCGCCTTCTCCCGGGCATGGCCGACCGTCTGCCGGGTGACCGCGGTGTGCACCAGGACGCCGAGCAGGGCGGCGAGGACGCAGCACATCACGGTGATGAAGACGGCGGCCCTCCAGGTGAGCGTCGCGGTCCAGGCGGGCAGCCGCAGCCGCCGGCCTCGTCGGCGGACCCGGCGCGCGCCCGTCCGCGGGCGACTCACCGGCGCTCCGCGGTCACGGCCGGCGAGGGTGCCTCCGTGCCGGGCCCCGGGCTCGCGTCGGCGGTCGGCGGGGCGGAGGGCCGGACGCTCGGGGCACGGCGGCGGCCCGGAGCGGGCCGTGCGTCCATCCGCAGGATCTCCTCCTGGGTCGGCAGCATGGCGCGCTGCCGGTCGTCCCAGGACCAGGCCGTGCGGTACTCGTACCCCGTGATGGCCGAAGGCGCCCGCATGACCAGGGCCCGGCCCGCCAGCTCCACGCTGATCACGGCGTCGGAGGTCGACATGATCCGGGTGAGCCCGCTCGGCTCCGGCATGTAGACGCGTACGGAGAGCTGACGGGCGGCCAGCTGGATGGCGAGGATCATCTCGTCCCGGCCGTCTCCCGTCAGATCGCGGTAGTACGGCTTCAGCACCGGGCAGGAGGCGGGCGCCGTCCGGCAGGCCCTGATCCGCTGCACGGCCGCGTCCGGGAGCGCGTCCGTGCCGCTGGACCGGTCGGGGCGGGCGTTCAGTCCCGCCTGCACCACCGCCACCGGGTCCAGCCGGCGTACGTCCCCGCCCGGGACGGTGATCCCGGGGATGTGCGCGGTCTCGCCCTCGCCGTAGTCGTAGGGGGCGGCCGAGGCCGGTGGCAGCTCCGGCCAGAGGCGCGCGGGGCCGATGGCGGCAGGCGGCCGTCCGGCGCTCTTCAGCTCGCCGCCGGTGCCGCATCCGGCCAGCAGGGCGGCGCCCGTGAGCGCCGCCACGGCGGCAGCCGCGCCTCGCCCCGTCCGGTGCTGCGGACGCATGTCTTCCTCCCGTTCCGACGGCCGCCGGTCCGGACCACGCGTGCGCGCACGGCCCCGGCTCCGTAGACCTTATTCGGAAGGAAGTCCCTTAAGCGTATTTACTGCTGGTACGGGTTCTGGCCCTGCGCCTGGCCCTGGGAGCCCGGAGCGTAGCCCGGCTGCTGCGGGGACTGGCCGAAGGGGTTACCGCCCTGCGCGGCCACGTGCTGGGCCAGCAGCTGGTCCGCCTGCTCCTTGGGGATCTGCTGCTCCCCGCCGCAGAACGTGCACTGGGTCGCGTACTTCGTCGAGAAGGGGAACAGCGGCACGAAGAACAGCGTGAACTTCGTCACCCGCTTGCGCAGCGTGTGCGCCGCCGGATTCCCGCACCAGCCGCAGACCAGCGTCAGGACCGCCAGCTGGTAGAGATAGCCTCGCGTACCAAAAATGATCATGTCGTGGGTCCCTTCCCCGTATTCCCCAGGAGCGCCCGGCGGCAGAGCGCGAGCAGCTTCTCGTCCTCGTAGGTGTCGTGGCTGCCGTATCCGCCGTCCATCGCGTGGTGACGGCGTACGGAGGCGAGTTCGGCGCGCAGCGCGTGCGCCGCCTCCGACCCTGCACCAGCAGCCCCCGCCCGCGCCAGGCATTCGGCCACCCGAACCCTGACATGACGGTTCTTCTCCCAGGCCGCGAGAAGTACCGGAACGGACTCCTCGGCCCGTCCCGAAACCTCCCACAGGGCGATCGCCGCGTCCACCCGCAGCCACAGCTCCTCGTGCAGCAGCAGTGCCCGCAGCCGCGGCGCGGTCACCGCGGCGTGGGCGCCGAGCCGGCCCAGCGCGCTCGCCGCCGCCCGCCGCTCGCGCGCGTGCTCCGCCTGGAGCCCCTCGATCAGGACCGGCAGCACCGCCCCCACGTCCCCGTCGACGGCCCAGAGGGCCTCGGCCGCCTCCGTGGCCCCCGGCGTCCCGGCGCGCCGGATCAGCGTCCGCAGCTCCGGGACCGCGCAGTGCGCCGCGGGCCCGAACGAGCCGAGCGCCCGCAGCGCCGCCGTACGCAGCCACTCGCCCCGGTACTCCGGCGCCCCGCGCAGGATCCGCAGCACCTCCGGCGCCGCCTCGCCCGCCCGGAGCGCGGTCAGCCCGGCCAGCAGCGGACTCGCCCGGTCGTACGCCTCCTCGTCCAGCCCGACCTCGCCCAGCCGGCGGCGCAGCACACCGGCCAGCGGCGCGGCGGCCGCCCCCAGATGCCCGATGGCGAACCCCACGTCGTGCGGCACCTCGGGCCGCTCCAGCGCCGCCGCCAGCGCGGGCACCGCCCGCACGTCGCCCAGCCGGGCCAGTGCCTTCACCGCGCTGCCGAGCCCCGGCGGCCCGCTCGCCCACTCCTTCACCCAGGCACCCGGATCGGCCGCGACCCGCGCCGCCAGCGCGTCGCCCGCGGGCGCGGCCAGGCCGAACAGCTCCTCCAGCACGTGCGAGGCGGCCTCGGCCAGCTTCGGCTCGTCCGAGACGAGCTGATCGCCCACGAGCCGGACGAGCTCCCCGTACGAACCGCGCCAGGACCGGATCAGCCCGCCGCTCATCCGGACGGCGTCGATGCGCTGGCCCGGGTCGGGGCTGCACAGCTGATCGGTCAGCAGCGCCGTCCGGTCCGCGACCCGGTCGTCGAGACCGACGTGCAGCGTGCGCAGCAGCGCGGCCGTCCAGGGCGCCGCGCGCCCGGACCCGTCCTCGGCCGCCGGTGCCCGCAGCTGACCCACCAGGGTCAGCGGCGCGGCCTCGGCACAGGCGGGATCCGCCGCTGCCCCGAGCGCCCGGGACCCCGCCCCGGGGACCTCCGGCGCCGCGGGGGCCGAGCGCAGCTGCCGCAGCAGACCCGCCACCATCCGCACCACATCGCCCGGCAACGCCTCGGGCGCGCACCGAGCCAGCTGGGCCAGGGCCGCCAGCCGAAGCCCCGGCCCGTCCGCCTCGGCGGCCAGCCGGCTCAGCCAGTGGGCGATCGGGCCGGCCAGCGGGCCGTGGCGCAGCGCGACCCGGCCCGCGGCCTCGACCAGGGCGAGCCGCACCTCGTCGTCCGGTTCGAGCGGCAGCCGCTCGCGCAGCAGGGCCAGGACCCGGGCCGGACTGCCGTGCAGCGTGGCCAGCGCCAGCGGCGCGGAGACCCGCACGCCCGGATCCTCGTCGGCCATCAGGGCGAAGAAGACCCCGGCGCCCGCGCTGACGGCCGCCGCCGCCATCGCGTAGTTCGCCGCACCCTCCGCGTCGTCCTCGGCCTCGCCGATGTCCTCCTCGTCGATGTCGATGCCGCCGATGCTGGTCAGCAGCTCGACGATGCCCCCGCGGTCCGGGACCAGCGGGTCGACGACCAGCTCGAAGAGGAAGGGGATGCAGGCGAGCGTGCAGGCGTAGACGTCGCCCTGGTGGTGGACCGCCCCGTACATGCCGTCCAGCGCGGCCTCGCGCTCCGACGGGTCGGCGGACGCCAGGCCCCGAAGCAGGGCCGGCACGTCGTCGGCAGGCCCGTAGGCATGCTCCATCGAGGCCCAGTCGACCTCGTCGATCCCCGCGAACACGCCATCGCCTCCCCACGGTTTCCCACGAAGCAGTGTCCTGCGCAGAGTGTGCACCACCGCTCGGACAATCCACCCGCCCGATGCCGCCTTTTGCCCTTGAACATGACAAGACCTGCGCCGATGCGGTATGTCCCGGCCATCGGAGCCCTACGGAGTGTCCGGAATCGGCCGCCCCCGGCCCGGTTCGGTGAGCGGCGCCAGCAGGTCGCCGTACCGGTCCAGCCGCGCCGGCATGTCGTCGGCGAGGAAGACCAGCGCCCCCGCCCCGCGGCACGCCTCGATCTCCTCCCAGGTGACCGGCGCGGAGACGGCCGGCTCGGCCCGCGCCCGCAGGGTGTACGGGGTGGCCGTCGTCTTCGCCGCCGCGTTCTGGCTGAAGTCGACGAACACCTTGCCCGGCCGCAGCGCCCGCCTCATCCGGTGCACCACCAGATCCGGAAGCTCCTTCTCCGCCTGGACGGCGAGTGCCTTCGCGTACGCCGACACCCGCTCGGAGGCGGTGGGCTCCAGCGGTACGAGCAGATGCAGCCCCTTGGACCCGGACGTCTTGCCGTACGCCTCCAGCCCGTCCGCCGCCAGCCGCTTCCGCAGCCAGAGAGCGACCGCGCAGCACTCCACGACCGTCGCGGGCGCACCCGGGTCCAGATCGAACACCATCCGGTCGGCCACCCCCGGCGACCCGGCCCGCCACTGCGGGGTGTGGAACTCCACCACCAGATTGGCCGCCCACATCAGCGAGGCGAGGTCCTGGACGACGACCTGCCGGGCCTGTTCCTTCTCGTGGTGCGGCACCGGGGCGGTGTGTACCCAGGACGGCGTACCGGGCGGCGGGTTCTTGGTGAAGAACAACTGCCCGTCCGGCCCGTCCGGATAGCGCAGGAAGGACAGGGGCCGGTCCCGCAGGTGTGCCAGCAGGACCTCGGCCGCCGTGGCCGCGTAGTAGTGCAGAACCTCGCCCTTGGTGGTGCCGGTGGCGGGATACAGGACCTTGTCCAGGTTGCTGAGCGGCACCCGCCGCCCCTCCACCACGGTGATCGGCGTCATACGATAAGAATCACATGAAATACGGATCTACAGGGACGTAACGCATGTAAGGGGTGACCGGTGAGGTCCATCTGGAACGGCGCCATCTCCTTCGGGCTGGTCAGCATCCCGATCAAGCTGGTCAACGCCACCGAGAACCACTCGATCTCCTTCCGCCAGATCCACGCCGCCGACGGCGGCCGCATCCGCTACCGCAAGGTGTGCGAGCTGGACGGCGAGGAGGTGACGTCCGCCGAGATCGGGAAGGCGTACGAGGACGCGGACGGCTCGATGATCCCGATCACCGACGAGGACCTCGGCTCGCTCCCGCTGCCCACCGCCAAGACGATCGAGATCGTCGCCTTCGTGCCGGCCGACTCCATCGACCCGCTCCAGATGGACGCGGCGTACTACCTGTCCGCCAACGGGGTGCCGGCCGCCAAGCCCTACACCCTGCTGCGCGAGGCGCTCAAGCGCAGCCAGAAAGTGGCCCTCGCCAAGTACGCGCTGCGCGGGCGGGAGCGCCTGGGGATGCTGCGGGTGGTCGACGACGTGATCGCGATGCACGGACTGCTGTGGCCGGACGAGATCCGGGCCCCCGAAGGGGTCGCCCCGGAGAGCGACGTGTCGGTCCGTGACGCCGAGCTCGACCTGGCGGACGCGCTGATGGACACGCTCGGCGAGGTCGACATGGACTCGCTGCACGACGACTACCGCGAGGCGGTCGAGGAACTCATCGCGGCCAAGGCCTCCGGCGAGACCCTGGAGCAGCCCGAGGCCGGGGGCTCCGGCGGCGGCAAGGTCATCGACCTCCTCGCGGCCCTGGAGAGCAGTGTCCGGGCGGCGAAGGAGGCCCGCGGCGAGGACGGGAGCGAGGAGGGCGAGGAGGGCGAGGAGGCCGGGGCGGACGAGGAGAAGGCGTCGGTCACCTCGCTCGCGGACCGCAAGCCGTCGGCCTCCACCACCCGCAGGACCCCCACGGGCAAGTCGGTGTCGCGCTCCTCGTCCTCCGGCGCCTCCCGGAAGACCGCTTCCTCGCCCAAGTCCTCGGGGGCGAAGAAGTCCACGGCGGGCAGCGGCGGACCGGCGGCGAAGAAGAGCGCGTCCAGCGGCGGGTCCGGCGCGAAGAAGACCGCGTCCAAGGCCGGTGCGTCCAAGTCCGGCACGTCCAAGAGCACCACGTCCAAGAAGACGGCGGCCAAGAAGCAGAGCGGCACGAAGACGGCCACCCGCAAACGGGCCTCCGCATGACAGGCCGGCCGCCGCGGGGGATCGCCCCCGCGGCGGCCGGCTCACATCCCGCCCCGCAGGTTCAGCGCCTGCGGTACGAGCTCACATAGCCGGAGGCCGGCGTCCCGACACCCGTCACGTCGTCGTAGCCCCGCACCGCCGAGAGCGAGGCGTCCTTGCCGAGGCTCCGCACCGAGGTCCGCAGCCCGTCCGCCGCGTCGTAGCCGTTGATGAAGTCCACCCGGGCGACCGCGAGGTCACGGTGGGCACCCAGCGGGTGGTCCGTCACGTCGTGGTACGCCTTCGAGTGGTAGCGGGCGTAGATCGCCGGGTTGGCGAAACCGATCGGGCGACCGTGCTGCGCCTGCTGGGCCAGGGCCTGGACACCGGCGATGACCGGCGCCGCCAGCGACGTACCGCCGATGCGGTACTCGTCATAACCCAGCGATCCGTCCGGCAGCGTCTGGGTCTGACCCACCAGGAAGCCGGTGTTCGGGTCGGCGACGGCCGCGATGTCCGGGGCCGTCCGCATCCGGGTCGCCCCGTTCGCCTTCGCCAGCGAGTCCGGCACGATGCCGCGCTGGTAGGACGGCTGCTTCACCGTGGAGCTGGTGCCGCCGCCCGCGCCGGAGGTGTACGCCCCGGGGAAGCCGGCCCAGCTCCTGCCGTCCGCCGCCAGCGGGGCGTTCAGCGTGCCCCAGCCGGTCTCCCACTGGTACGTGTCGTGCTTGCCGACGGCCAGTGACGTACCGCCGACCGAGGTCACCCAGGCGGAGTTGGACGGCACGTCGATCTGCTTGGTGCCGGTCGAGTCGACGTTGTCGCCGTTGTCGCCCGAGGAGAAGTAGAAGCCGATGCCCTCGACCGCGCCCATCTTGAACACCTGGTCGTAGGCGAGCGCCAGGTCGGGCGTCTGGTTGGCCTCGACGTCGCCCCACGAGTTGGAGACGATGTCCGCGAGGCGGTGGTCGACGACCTTGTTCAGCGAGTCCAGCAGGTCGTTGTCGTAGCAGGAGGCGCCGCCCACGTACACGATGTCCGCGGCGGGCGCGACGGCGTGCACGGCCTCGACGTCGAGGGTCTCCTCGCCGTACCAGCCGGACGCCCCGCACTCCTCGGTCTTCGTGTAGTCGTCCGGCAGCACCTGGCTGAACTGACCGCGGCGGTAGGGCGCGTCACCGTTGCGCTTCGCGTACTGGGCGGCGTCCTTCGCGATGGTGGGCGAGGCGTACGCGTCCGTGATGGCGACGGTGACCCCCTTGCCCGTGTAGCCGCCGGCCCCGTACGCGGAGCGCAGCTGCTTGCCCGTGTACCCCTTGACGGCGTACGGCACCTTGGATCCGTAGGCGCTCGGCAGGGTGGAGGCGGTCTTCGACCCGAAGTACGAGGAGGACGGCCCGGAGTTGCGGAACACCGCGTCCGGCGGCGGCAGCACCTCGTCGTGGCTCGACCTGTGCGGCGCGTTGTCGAGGCCGGAGACGGCGAGCACGGCAT
The DNA here is from genome assembly GCF_044756845.1 of Streptomyces sp. NPDC091416. Classification (NCBI taxonomy): domain Bacteria; kingdom Bacillati; phylum Actinomycetota; class Actinomycetes; order Kitasatosporales; family Streptomycetaceae; genus Streptomyces; species Streptomyces sp. NPDC091416. Next base: position 193,467 of record NZ_JBIVTU010000001.1, on the reverse strand, counting down.
CGCTCAGCGCGGCGGGCACGGAGGCGGTGGAGGCGGGCGCGCGGTAAGTGCGGCTGCCCTTGCGGTAGTTGCGCAGCTGAGTGCTGAACGCCTTCTCGGTCTGGCCCACTTCGCCGGTGGCCGAGACGTAGTGCTGGTTGGCGCCGGTGACGGTCAGCCCGCTGGCCTCCAGCCACCGGCTGACCCGGTCGATCTGGTCCTGGGTGGCCCCGAACCGCGCCTGCGCCTGTGCGGCGCTCAGGTACTTCCCGTACGACGGCGACTGCGGGTCGGACACGGCGGCCGCGTAGGCCGCAAGCCCCTTCGCGTCCCGCCCTGCCAGGTGGACCCGGACGGCGACCTTTCCGCTGTCGGCCGTGGCTCCCTGATCGGCCGTGGCGGTGGCCCAGGCCGGCTTGGTGCCCTGCAGCGCGTCCCGGCCGCCCGTCGCGGAATCCGCGCTGGCGTCGGTTATCCCGAGGGTGAGCGCTCCGGCGAGCAGCGGCAGCGTCGCCGCCATGCTCAGCGCGGCGCGTCGTCGGGTGCGGCTGATTCTCAAAACAACCCCCTGCGATCTGGGTCTCGCGTGTGGCGCATGTGCCGAATGTTGTGCGCATGCAATGCGCCACTCTGGCGAGGAACACCTCATGTAAGGGGCATGCATTGATCAAGAATGGGCCAAAGGCTGCCCGGAGCCGGGGAGTTCGCACCGATTGGCCGAGCTCGCACCGTGCCGCCCGGTTGCTCCCGATCACTCCGGATGATCCCGGTCGCCCGCCGCCGTGGCCGCCTGTCCGTCCGGACGGTATTCCGGACTCACGGGTCCGCCGCCGAGTAGGGTACGAACCGCTGCGACTGGCGCGCGCCCCTGCCGGGGTGCTCAGTGGAATCGACCACGAGGGAGCGGCACACCCCGGGCCCGCCCGGGGCGTCATCTCCGGAGAGCCGTCCGCCTGGGCATCCGGGTCCACGCCGCAGCGAGCGGCCGACCCGGGAGGATCCCGTGACCGCATCCGTACCCTCGAACCCCCGCCACCCCGCCCTGGCGGCAGCAGATCCCGAACTCGCCGCGCTGGTGGCCGCCGAGGAACAACTCCAGGCCGACACCCTCCGCCTGATCCCCAGTGAGAACTACGTCTCCGCGGCCGTGCTCGAAGCATCCGGCACCGTGCTCCAGAACAAGTACTCCGAGGGCTACCCCGGCAAGCGGTACTACGAGGGCCAGCAGATCATCGACCAGGTCGAGACGCTCGCCGTCGACCGGGCCAAGGCGCTCTTCGGCATGGACCACGCCAATGTCCAGCCCTACTCCGGCTCCCCGGCCAACCTCGCCGTCTACCTGGCCTTCCTCAAGCCCGGCGACACCGTGCTCGGCATGTCGCTCCCCATGGGCGGCCACCTCACCCACGGCTGGGGCGTCTCGGCCACCGGCACCTGGTTCAACGGCGTGCGGTACGGGGTGCGGCGCGACACCGGCCGCGTCGACCTGGACGAGGTCCGCGACCTGGCCCGCGCCGAACGGCCCAAAGTGATCTTCTGCGGTGGCACCGCCGTGCCCCGCGAGATCGACTTCGCCGGCTTCGCCGAGATCGCCCGCGAGGTGGGCGCGGTCCTCGTCGCGGACATCGCCCACATCGCGGGCCTGATCGCCGGCGGCGCACACCCCTCACCGGCCCCGCACGTGGACGTGGTCTCCACCACCACCCACAAGACCCTGCGCGGCCCCCGCGGCGCGATGCTGCTGAGCCGTGCCGAACACGCCCGCGCCCTCGACCGCGCCGTCTTCCCCGGCCTCCAGGGCGGCCCGCACAACCAGACCACGGCGGCCATCGGCGCAGCCCTGCGCGAAGCCGCCGCACCGGCCTTCCGCACCTACGCCCACGACGTGGTGACCAACGCCCGCACCCTGGGCGAGGAACTGGCGGCCCGCGGCTTCGATCTCGTCTCGGGAGGCACGGACAACCACCTCCTCCTGATCGACCTCACGAACAAGGACGTCCCCGGCAAGACCGCGGCCAAGGCCCTGGACCGCGCCGGCATCGTCGTCAACTACAACACCGTCCCCTACGACCCCCGCAAACCCTTCGACCCCTCCGGCATCCGCATCGGCACCCCCGCCCTGACCTCACGGGGCGTCCCCGCCTCGCAGATGGCCACCGTCGCGCGCTGGATCGACCATGTGACGACCGCCGCCCGCACCGGCGACGAGTCCGTCATCACGAAGGTGCGCGCCGAGGTGAAGGACCTGATGGACGGGTATCCGGCACCGGGGCTGCCGGTGGCCTGAGCGGGTGGCGGTCGAGGGACCCGGACTCCCCGGGTCCCTCGCCGCGACGCGGAAATACCTGTTCACGGACACCCCGTGGAAGCTGGTAGTGTTTCACCCGTCGCAGAGCAACACAGCGATACGCCCCCGTAGCTCAGGGGATAGAGCATCGGCCTCCGGAGCCGGGTGCGCAGGTTCGAATCCTGCCGGGGGCACTTCCGGAATCAAGGCTCTGGCCAGCAGAAATGCTGACCAGAGCCTTTTTTGCATGCCCCGACGCAGATACGCCCCCGCCCATCGCACGCACATCCGGCCACCCTCCGCCCCGCCCGTCCGTGGGCGGAAGTGGGCAAAACCCGGACGCAGCCACTCCGCCCCGCCTACTCTCGAAGAGTGTCAGGGGCATGCGGCCGCGTGCTTGTTGTCGACGACAACAAGGTCATCCGGCAGTTGATCAGGGTCAATCTCGAGCTGGAGGGCTTCGAGGTCGTGACCGCGGCCGATGGTGTCGAGTGTCTGGATCTGGTGCATCGGGTCAGTCCCGATGTGATCACGCTCGACGTCGTGATGCCCCGGCTGGACGGTCTGCAGACGGCCACCAGGCTGCGTTCCGACCCGCGCACCCGGCATCTGCCCGTGGCGATCATCAGCGCCTGCACGCCGTACGAGGTGGACAACGGGGTCGCGGCGGGCGTCGACGCGTTCCTGGCGAAGCCCTTCGAGCCGAGCGAGCTGGTACGGGTCGTACGGCAGTTGATGGAACGCGGGCGGCCGCCCGCGTTCGACGGCAGGCAGGGCGCCGGACGGGCGGAGAACGCCGCCGGGTGACCGGATGGCGAAACGCGTTGGCGAAAGGCCCCCCTTTCTCCCATACGCTTGTCCCGTGACCCCCGCCGATCTCTCCATGACCGTGCTGCGCGCCGTGCGCCGCGCGGTCGACGAGAACGCCTTGCGTGCCCCCGTGCCCGCGCGCGTGCGGGTCGAGAGGACGCGGCCCGGCGGACGCGGTGACTACGCCAGCGCCGTCGCGCTCCAGCTGGCCGGACCCGCTGCCCTGTCCGCGCGGGACGTGGCCGAGATCCTGCGGGAGCGGGTGGCCGGGACGCCCGGCATCGGGCGGGTCGAGATCACCGGGCCCGGATTCCTGAACTTCACGCTCGACGCCTCCGCCGACGCGTTTGCCACGCTGATGGCCCGGGTGCGCGAGCAGGGGCCGCGGTACGGGCACGGCGACGCACTCGCCGGCGACCTGCTGCGGTGCAGCCACGCGAGCGAGGTCCGGGCCGCCGTCACCGCCGACGTGGTGGGCGGGCTCGTACGATCGCAGGGCGCGCGTGCGCACATCGGCTGCGACGGGGTGCCGGACCCGGACTGGGCGCGGCTGGGGATCACCGTCGAGGCCGAGGAACCCTTTCCGGCGAAGATACGGCCCGTCCCGGCCGGCGCCACCGCGGGCGAGCTGCTCCGCCGGCTCGGGCCCGACGCGACCCGCTGGGGGCTGCTGCGGCCCGCCGGGCACGACCGGGCCCCGCTCGGCGACGACCTCCTCGTCCAGGGCGAGGGCAACGCCCTGTTCCTGGTCCGCTACGCACACGCCCGCGTCCACGCGCTGACCCGTGGTGCCGCACTCCTCGGTGTCACGAGCGAGCCCGGCGAGGAGCCCGGCGGCGACGAGGCGGGCGCGCTGCTCACGCTTCTCGCCGACCACCCCGCCGCACTGCTCGCCGCCGCACGCCACCGTGCCCCCGACCGGCTCGCCCGGCACCTCGAAGCGGTCGCACGCGCCTTCCTCGACTTCCACGACGCCGCCTCACCGCTTCCCGTCGGGGACGAGAAACCCTCGGCCGCCCACCGCTCCCGGCTCGCCCTCGCCGAGGCCGCCGGGACGGTGCTGGCCGGTGGCCTGTCCCTGCTCGGTATCAGCGCACCCGAACACCTCTGAGAGACCCGAGAGAGCAGAGCATCACGATGAGCCGATCCGCACACCCCGCCGGGCCCCGTCACGCCGACGTCATGACGGAGGGCCACTACAGCGCCCCCGCCGAGGACCTCAACGTCCTGGACGAGAAGGTGTGGGCCCGCACGGTCACCCGGGACGAGCACGGTGCCCTGACCGTCGGCGGGATCGAAGTCTCCCGGCTGGCCGAGGAGTTCGGCACCCCGGCGTACTTCCTCGACGAGTCCGACTTCCGGGCCCGCTGCCGCGCCTGGTCCGATGCGTTCGGACCCGACGCCGATGTCTTCTACGCCGGCAAGGCCTTCCTCTCCCGCGCGATCGTGCGCTGGCTCCAGGAGGAGGGGCTCAACCTCGACGTCTGCTCCGGCGGCGAGCTGACCACCGCGCTGGACGCCGGGATGCCCGCCGAGCGCATCGCCTTCCACGGCAACAACAAGACCGTCGACGAGATCGAGCGGGCCGTCTCGGCCGGGGTCGGCCGGATCGTGCTCGACTCCTTCCAGGAGATCGTCCGCGTCGCCCACACCGCGCAGCGGCTCGGCAAGCGCCAGCGCGTACAGATCCGGGTGACCGTCGGCGTCGAGGCGCACACCCACGAGTTCATCGCCACCGCGCACGAGGACCAGAAGTTCGGCATCGCGCTGGCCGACGGGCAGGCCGCCGAGGCCGTCCGCAGGGCACTCACCCTCGACGGGCTCGAACTCATCGGCATCCACTCCCACATCGGCTCGCAGATCTTCGACATGGCCGGCTTCGAGGTCTCCGCCCGCCGCGTGGTGCAGCTCCTGGCCGAGGTGCGCGACGAGCACGGCGTCGAACTGCCCGAGATCGACCTCGGCGGCGGCCTCGGCATCGCGTACACCTCCGACGACGACCCGCGCGAGCCGCACGAGATCGCCAAGGCGCTCGGCGACATCGTGACCCGCGAGTGCGAGGCCGCCGGGCTCGCCACTCCCCGGATCTCCGTCGAGCCCGGCCGCGCCATCGTCGGGCCCACGGCCTTCACGCTGTACGAGGTCGGCACCATCAAGCCCCTGGAAGGGCTGCGTACGTACGTCAGTGTCGACGGCGGCATGTCGGACAACATCCGCACCGCGCTGTACGACGCCGAGTACAGCGTCGCCCTCGTCTCGCGGACCTCGGACGCCGAGCCGATGCTCGTCCGGGTCGTCGGCAAGCACTGCGAGAGCGGTGACATCGTGGTCAAGGACGCGTTCCTGCCCTCCGACCTGGCCCCCGGCGACCTGATCGCGGTCCCGGCGACCGGGGCGTACTGCCGTTCCATGGCGAGCAACTACAACCACGCCCTGCGCCCGCCCGTCGTCGCCGTGCGCGACGGACAGGCCCGGGTCATCGTCCGGCGCGAAACGGAGGAAGATCTTCTGCGTCTCGACGTCGGCTGACGCGTTATTCCGGGGGACACCCCCGGGCCCCGCCAAACATCTCAGGATCCGGACGGGTGGCGGAAACCCCCGTCCGGTGAGTGAGACTGGTTCACACATCAGATGTAAAGGAAACGAGGTCGGATGATGCGTACGCGTCCGCTGAAGGTGGCGCTGCTGGGCTGCGGAGTGGTCGGCTCAGAGGTGGCCCGCATCATGACGACGCACGCCGACGACCTCGCCGCGCGCATCGGCGCACCGGTGGAGCTCGCCGGCGTCGCCGTGCGCCGGCCCTCCAAGGTCCGCGAGGGCATCGACCCCGCGCTGATCACCACCGACGCGACCGCCCTGGTCAAACGGGGCGACATCGACGTGGTCATCGAGGTCATCGGGGGCATCGAGCCGGCCCGTACGCTCATCACCACCGCCTTCGAGCACGGCGCGAGCGTCGTCTCGGCGAACAAGGCGCTGCTCGCCGAGGACGGCGCGGCCCTGCACGCCGCCGCCGAGCAGCACGGCCGGGACCTCTACTACGAGGCCGCCGTGGCCGGTGCCATCCCGCTCGTCCGGCCGCTGCGCGAGTCCCTGGCCGGCGACAAGGTCAACCGGGTCCTCGGCATCGTCAACGGCACCACGAACTTCATCCTCGACAAGATGGACACCAGCGGCGCCGGCTACTCCGAGGCGCTCGACGAGGCCACCGCCCTCGGGTACGCCGAGGCGGACCCGACCGCCGACGTCGAGGGCTTCGACGCCGCCGCCAAGGCCGCGATCCTCGCCGGGATCGCCTTCCACACCCGGGTGCGGATCGGCGACGTGCACCGCGAGGGCATCACCGAGGTCACCGCCGCGGACATCGCCTCCGCCCGCCGCATGGGCTGCACCGTCAAGCTCCTCGCCATCTGCGAGCGGGCAGCCGACGGGGAGTCCGTCACGGCCCGCGTGCATCCCGCGATGATCCCGCTCAGCCACCCGCTGGCCTCCGTCCGCGAGGCGTACAACGCGGTGTTCGTCGAGGCCGAGGCCGCCGGGCAGCTGATGTTCTACGGTCCCGGCGCCGGTGGCGCACCGACCGCCTCCGCGGTCCTCGGCGACCTCGTCGCGGTCTGCCGCAACAAACTCAACGAGGCCCCCGGGCCCGGAGAGTCCGCGTACACGCGTCTGCCGGTGAGCCCCATGGGCGACGTCGTCACGCGGTACCACATCAGCCTCGACGTGGCCGACAAACCGGGCGTGCTCGCCCAGGTGGCGACGGTCTTCGCCGAGCAGGGCGTATCGATCGACACGGTCCGCCAGCAGAGCCGGAATTCGAGCGGCGGCGACGAAGCCGGCGTCGAACAGGGCGGCGGCGAGGCATCCCTCGTCGTCGTCACCCACCGCGCGCCCGACGCCGCCCTCTCCGGGACCGTCGAGGCACTGCGCAAGCTCGACACCGTGCGCGGTGTCGCCAGCATCATGCGTGTTGAAGGGGAGTAAGGACCCATGACCACCAAGGGCACCCACCAGTGGCGCGGCATCATCGAGGAGTACCGGGACCGTCTTCCGGTCACGAGCACGACGCCCGTCGTCACGCTCCGTGAGGGCGGTACGCCGCTCGTACCCGCTCAGGTTCTCTCCGAGCGCACGGGCTGCGAGGTGCACCTCAAGGTCGAGGGCGCCAACCCCACCGGGTCCTTCAAGGACCGCGGTATGACCATGGCCATCACCCGGGCCAAGGAGGAGGGCGCGCAGGCCGTCATCTGCGCCTCCACCGGCAACACCTCCGCCTCCGCCGCCGCGTACGCGGTGCGGGCCGGAATGGTCTGCGCCGTCCTCGTGCCGCAGGGCAAGATCGCGCTCGGCAAGATGGGCCAGGCGCTCGTCCACGGCGCCAAGATCCTCCAGGTCGACGGAAACTTCGACGACTGCCTGACGCTGGCCCGCTCGCTCTCGGACAACTACCCCGTGGCGCTGGTCAATTCGGTCAACCCGGTGCGTATCGAGGGCCAGAAGACCGCCGCCTTCGAGATCGTCGACGCGCTCGGCGACGCCCCGGACATCCACGTCCTCCCGGTCGGTAACGCGGGCAACATCACCGCGTACTGGAAGGGCTACACGGAGTACGCCAAGGACGGCCTGTCCACGCACAAGCCGCGGATGTGGGGCTTCCAGGCCTCCGGTTCCGCGCCCATCGTGCGCGGCGAGATCGTCAAGGACCCGTCGACCATCGCCACCGCCATCCGGATCGGCAACCCGGCCTCCTGGCAGTACGCGCTCGCCGCGCGGGACGAGTCGGGCGGCTTCATCGACGAGGTGACGGACCGCCAGATCCTGGCCGCCTACCGCCTGTTGGCCTCGCAGGAGGGCGTCTTCGTGGAGCCCGCCTCGGCTGCGTCCGTCGCCGGTCTGCTGAAGGCCGCCGAAGAGGGCAAGGTCGACCCCGGCCAGAAGATCGTCTGCACGGTCACCGGCAACGGCCTGAAGGACCCGGACTGGGCCGTCGCGGGCGCCCCCCAGCCGGTCACCGTCCCGGTCGACGCGGTCACCGCCGCCGAGAAGCTGGGCCTCGCGTAGCCGTACCCCGCCACGGTTGCGGCCGTGCCCGGGGTCCGGACGACGGACCCCGGGTACGGCCGCCGCGGCTCATCGGAAAGCCGGTCCAAACGCCGCTTTCAGGGGCAGAGAGCGCATCGAAGGGGTGCGACACGCATCGTGCGCCTCCTGTGCGCCCTATGTCGCGACAGAACCTTCCTTCGATAAGCTGTACCCAACCCGCCCCGCCGAATGAGCCGGGGTGTTCGGGCCGTTGCGGCCGTCGGTTCATTCCCGGGATCAGGGCTTCACCCGCCGCCGCACGCGCCCCGAAGAATCCCCACACACCCGCAGACCCCGGAAATCCCCAGCCCGGCAGAACCCCGAAGAGCCGTACAGAGCAGAACCCGAAGAGCCGCGAGAGCCCCGAAGGACACCGCAGCTCCTCGCATTCCCCGCCGCCTCACAAGGAGAGTCGTCAAAGCGATGGCCGGTCCCGCCTTCCGAGCCGCCGCCGTCCGGGTGCGCGTCCCCGCGACCAGCGCCAACCTGGGCCCCGGTTTCGACGCCCTCGGCCTGTCGCTGGGCCTCTACGACGACGTGGTCGTCCGGGTCGCCGACTCCGGGCTGCACATCGACATCGCCGGAGAGGGCGCGGACACGCTGCCCCGCGACGAGAAGCACCTGCTCGTACGGTCCATGCGCACCGCCTTCGACCTGCTCGGCGGACAGCCCCGCGGGCTGGAGATCGTCTGCGCCAACCGCATTCCGCACGGCCGCGGCCTCGGCTCCTCCTCCGCCGCGATCTGCGCCGGCATCGTCGCCGCCCGCGCCGTGACGACCGGCGGTGACGCCCGGCTCGACGACGCGGCGCTGCTGGAGCTCGCCACCGAGATCGAGGGCCACCCCGACAACGTCGCGGCCTGCCTGCTGGGCGGATTCACGCTCGCCTGGATGGACGGCGGATCGGCCCGCGCCATCAGGATGGACCCCGCAGATTCCATCGTTCCGGTGGTTTTCGTTCCCGGCAAGCCGGTGCTCACCGAGACCGCCCGCGGACTGCTGCCGCGCAGCGTCCCGCACGTCGACGCCGCCTTCAACGCCGGCCGCGCCGCGCTCCTCGTCGAGGCCCTGACCAGGCGCCCCGAGCTGCTGCTCACGGCCACCGAGGACCGGCTCCACCAGGAGTACCGCGCACCGGCGATGCCGCAGAGCGTGGAGCTCGTCAACCGGCTGCGCGCCGACGGTGTGCCCGCGGTGATCTCCGGTGCCGGGCCGACCGTGCTGGCGCTGGCCGAGGACGGTGCGGCCGACAAGGTCGCACGGCTGGCGGGCGAGGGATGGGCGGCCAACCGGCTCGCTCTCGACGCCCGGGGTGCGAGCGTGCTGCCGCTCGCGTCTTAGCGAGAAGTGATTGCCGGTGAGTGAGAGGGGGAATGTTTGTTGGAGCCGGTAGTGTTAACCTCAAGTCTGCAATCGACGTCTATGTGGCGCGTTGCTTCGTGTCCCTTTCCGGGACCACCTTTTCTTCCGGGAGCCTCCCCAACTGCCTGAGCAGCCTGCCTGAGCAGTTTCGAGCACGCTCCGGAACCGGCACGACACCCCTCGCTTGTCCAGGAGTGGGCCGAGCAGGGGGATGCTCGCGCCGGGCCCCAGCACACCTTCATCTCTCCGCCGTACCTATCCGGCGGACCACCGCCCCGGCACGGTCCGCACCGAAGACCGCAGTCGGACAGCACAACCGGTCGCCGAGCCAGAAGGCCGACGTCCGCTCCAGGGAAGGACCCTTCGTGAGCGACACCACCGATCTGATGGGCGTGACTGCCGACAAGAGCGTCGACAGCGCCGCGCCCGCCGAAGGTGCTGCCACTGGCACCACCGCACGGCGCCGCCGCTCCGGCACCGGCCTTGACGGCATGGTCCTGGCCGAGCTGCAGCAGGTCGCGTCCGGCCTCGGGATCAAGGGCACTGCGCGGATGCGCAAGAGCCAGCTGATCGAGGTCATCAAGGAGGCCCAGGCCGGCGGCTCCTCCGCGCCCAAGGCCAAGGCCGCCCCGGCCCCCGCCGAAGAGGCGGAGACCAAGCCGAAGCGCCGGGCCACCTCCAAGGCGCGCACCGGCACCGGGGCCGAGACCCCGGCCGCCGCACCCGCCGAGAAGGCCACGGCCCAGCAGCAGATCGACATCCCCGGCCAGCCGGCCAGCGACGACCAGCCCACGGGCGAGCGTCGTCGGCGCCGTGCGACCGCGCAGGCGGGCAGCCCGGACACCAAGCCGGACGCCAAGGCTCAGGCCAAGGACCGCGCGCAGGACGAGCCGAAGCACGAGGCCCCCGCCGAGGACCGTTCCGAGTCCAAGGCCGAAGCCGCCGCGGACAACGCCGAAGGCCGTCGTGGCGACCGCCAGGACCGCGGCCAGCGGGGCGAACGCGGTGAGCGCCGCGAGCGTCAGCGCGACCGCCGCGGCAAGGGCGACGAGCAGGGCGGCGGCCAGGGCGGCCAGCGTCAGCGTCAGGGCGGCCAGGGCGGCGGCCAGGGTGGCCAGGGGCAGAACCAGGGCCAGCAGGGCGGCGGCGGACCGCAGGACGACTTCGACGACGAGGGCGGCCGCCGTGGCCGCCGGGGCCGCTACCGCGACCGCCGCGGCCGTCGTGGCCGCGACGACTTCGCGAGCGACGCGCCGCCGGTCAGCGACGACGACGTCCTGATCCCCGTCGCGGGCATCCTGGACATCCTCGACAACTACGCGTTCATCCGGACCTCCGGCTACCTGCCGGGCCCGAACGACGTGTACGTCTCGCTCGCCCAGGTCCGCAAGAACGGTCTGCGCAAGGGTGACCACGTCACCGGTGCCGTGCGCCAGCCCAAGGACGGCGAGCGCCGCGAGAAGTTCAACGCGCTGGTCCGCCTCGACTCGGTCAACGGCATGGCGCCCGAAACCGGCCGCGGCCGCCCGGAGTTCCAGAAGCTGACGCCGCTGTACCCGCAGGACCGGCTCCGTCTGGAGACCGACTCCAACGTCCTGACGACGCGGATCATCGACCTGGTCGCCCCCATCGGCAAGGGCCAGCGAGGCCTGATCGTGGCCCCGCCGAAGACCGGTAAGACCATGATCCTCCAGGCGATCGCCAACGCGATCACGGTCAACAGCCCCGAGTGCCACCTGATGGTCGTCCTGGTCGACGAGCGTCCGGAAGAGGTCACCGACATGCAGCGGTCGGTGAAGGGCGAGGTCATCTCCTCGACCTTCGACCGTCCCGCCGAGGACCACACCACCGTCGCCGAGCTGGCCATCGAGCGCGCCAAGCGTCTCGTCGAGCTGGGTCACGACGTCGTCGTCCTGCTGGACTCGATCACCCGTCTGGGACGCGCGTACAACCTCGCCGCCCCGGCTTCCGGACGCATCCTGTCCGGTGGTGTCGACTCGACCGCGCTCTACCCGCCGAAGCGGTTCTTCGGTGCGGCGCGCAACATCGAGGACGGCGGTTCGCTGACCATCCTGGCCACCGCGCTCGTCGAGACCGGCTCGCGCATGGACGAGGTGATCTTCGAGGAGTTCAAGGGCACCGGCAACATGGAGCTCAAGCTCGACCGCAAGCTCTCCGACAAGCGCATCTTCCCGGCGGTGGACGTCGACGCGTCCAGCACCCGTAAGGAAGAAATCCTGCTCGGCAGCGACGAGTTGGCGATTACCTGGAAGCTGCGCCGGGTGCTCCACGCACTGGACCAGCAGCAGGCGATCGAGCTCCTCCTGGACCGGATGAAGAAGACCCAGTCCAACGCGGAGTTCCTGCTCCAGATCCAGAAGACGACGCCGGCTCCGGGCAACAACGACTAGTCGCAGCCCGTCGGCAGTACACAGGGCCGCCCCCGGCACTTCGGTGCCGGGGGCGGCCCTGTGCCGTTGCCCTCCCGAGACCTTCGCCACACGGCCGGTGGGCCCACGGCCACGCCCCGTTGCCTGTAGCGGGCAAGAAACCGCAGGTGAGTGCCGGGTGACCGGCTGTTCCCGGACTCCTTGAGCCGGTCCCGGGGCCGCCCGGAGGCCACAGGCCCCTGTGCAACCCTTCTTGTCGCCGCCGCGTCGTAACCAGGAGCGACACCACGCGTGACGTCATGGGCGACAAAGCGGCATACGGACCCGCACACCATTGCAGGGGGTAGCCGGGAGCAGCCGAGGAACGAGGAGACGGATGAGCGGGCAGAGCGGGAGCAGCAGCCGAATACGGGCCACCGGCAAACGCCGGAGGAAGCCGTCCCGCCGCCGCAGGGCGACCGTCACGGCCGTGTGGAGTCTGGCCGGCCTGGTCGTCGTCGGCGGAGCGGGACTCGGGTACGCGTACGTCCACCTCAACGGCAATCTCAAGGCCGTCGACATCAACAACGCGCTGGGCAAGGACCGCCCCGACAACGTCGACAACGGCTCCGAGGACATCCTCGTCCTCGGCTCCGACTCGCGTTCCGGCGCCAACGCGCAGTACGGCGAGGACCAGGGCGGCGCCCGCTCGGACACGGCGATGGTCGTGCACGTCAACAAGGGCCACAGGACGGCGAGTGTCGTCTCCATCCCGCGCGACACCCTCGTCACCCGGCCCGAGTGCACCGGCGACGAGAGCGGACAGCCCGTCGCCGGGGAGCAGCGGGCGATGTTCAACACGGCGTACGAGGTCGGCGGACCGGCCTGCGCGGTCAAGACCGTCGAGTCGATGTCCGGGATCCGCATGGACCACTACATCGAGGTCGACTTCACCGGGTTCAAGAAGCTGGTCGACAAGCTCGGCGGCGTCGAGATCACCACCAAGCAGGCGATCAACGACTCCAAGAGCCATCTGAACCTGGAGCCGGGCACCCACACCCTGAACGGCGAGGAGTCGCTCGGCCTCGTCCGCACCCGCAAGAGTGTCGGCGACGGCAGCGACCTCGGCCGCATCCAGCTCCAGCAGGCCTTCATCAAGGCGCTGATGGAACAGGCCAAGAGCGTGGGCATCCTCGACGGCACCAAGCTGTACGGCATCGCGGACACCGCGACCAAGGCCATCACCACCGACTCCGACCTCGGCTCCGTCAAGGAACTCGCGTCCTTCGCGAGCGGCCTCAAGGGGCTCGGCTCGGACGACGTCCACATGGTGACGCTGCCCGTGGAGTACGACCCCGCCGACCCGAACCGCGTCATCCCGCAGGAGGAGGCCGGCAAGCAGGTGTGGCAGGCGCTCCTCCACGACCGGCCGATCCCCGCCTCCGCCACCGAGAAGTCGGCGGGCGACAAGGGCGACGCCGGGCAGATCGTGCAGTGACGGCCCCACCCGCGACCGGCACCGGGAATAGCGGGCGGCCGACCCCCGTTTTGGGAGATACGGCCAGTCCTGGCAGACTGGTACGTCGGCCCCGGTTCACGGACGCGCAATCCGTGCGTACGACCCGGCGCCCTCCCGAACCTAGGAGAAACCCTTGAAGCGCGACATTCACCCCCAGTACGTCGAGACTCAGGTCAGCTGCACCTGTGGCGCGTCGTTCACCACTCGGTCCACCCTGGACAGCGGCGCCATCCGTGCCGACGTCTGCTCCGAGTGCCACCCGTTCTACACGGGCAAGCAGAAGATCCTCGACACCGGTGGCCGCGTGGCCCGCTTCGAGGCCCGCTTCGGCAAGGCCGCCGGCTCCGCCAGCAAGTAGCGAGCCACTGCGCCGGTCCTTGGCGCCCTCTTCCCGGGGGCGCCGGGACCGGCGTTTTTTTCCGGCCGGGACGACGGCGACCCCGTATCCCGCACGGCAGGCATCCGCCGGCCGGCAGGCACGATGAGCGTAGAAACCAGGAGCCCGAAGATGTTCGAGGCGGTCGAGGAACTGATCGGCGAACAGTCCGATCTCGAGAAGAAGCTCGCGGACCCGTCGGTCCACGCCGACCAGGCCAACGCGCGCAAGCTCAACAAGCGCTACGCCGAGCTGACCCCGATCGTCGCCACATACCGCTCCTGGAAGCAGACCGGCGACGACATCGAGACCGCCCGAGAGTTCGCCGCCGACGACCCCGACTTCGCCGCAGAGGTCAAGGACCTGGAGAAGGAGCGCGAGGAGCTCACCGAGAAGCTCCGCCTCCTGCTCGTACCCCGTGACCCCAGTGACGACAAGGACGTGCTCCTGGAGATCAAGGCGGGCGCGGGCGGCGACGAGTCCGCCCTGTTCGCCGGTGATCTGCTGCGCATGTACCTGCGCTACGCCGAGCGCGTCGGCTGGAAGACCGAGATCATCGACTCCACCGAGTCCGAGCTCGGCGGCTACAAGGACGTCCAGGTCGCCGTGAAGACCAAGGGCGGCAACGGTGCCACCGAGCCCGGCCAGGGTGTCTGGGCCCGGATGAAGTACGAGGGCGGCGTGCACCGCGTGCAGCGCGTGCCCTCCACCGAGTCCCAGGGCCGCATCCACACCTCGGCCGCCGGTGTGCTCGTCACGCCCGAGGCCGAGGAGGTCGACGTCGAGATCCACGCCAACGATCTCCGTATCGACGTGTACCGCTCCTCCGGCCCCGGCGGCCAGTCCGTCAACACCACGGACTCCGCGGTCCGCATCACGCACCTGCCCACCGGTGTCGTCGCCTCCTGCCAGAACGAGAAGAGCCAGCTCCAGAACAAGGAGCAGGCCATGCGTATCCTGCGGTCGAGGCTTCTCGCCGCGGCCCAGGAAGCCGCCGAGCAGGAAGCGTCCGACGTGCGCCGCAGCCAGGTGCGCACGGTCGACCGGTCCGAGAAGATCCGTACGTACAACTTCCCGGAAAACCGCATCTCGGACCATCGCGTCGGCTTCAAGGCGTACAACTTGGACCAGGTGCTCGACGGGGACCTGGACGCCGTGATCCAGGCCTGTGTCGACGCCGACTCCGCAGCCAAGCTCGCCGCCGCGTAAGGGCGGCCGGCACATGGGGGTGGAAGAAGGAGCGGGGCTGGGTGCGTGCAGCTGCAAGGCGGAGGACTGAGCAATGGCGGAGCCCTTGTGATTGACGACAACGCCGCAGACGCGCGTGCCCGGCCCCGCGACGCCGCACCCCAGGTGACGGTCGCCCCGAGCCCCGAGCCCCACCGCCCCGCTCGTAACCCGTACGGAGAACCGCGATGAACCTGCTGCTCGCCGAGGTGGCCCAGGCCACCCAGCGGCTGGCCGACGCCGGTGTCCCTTCACCGCGATTCGACGCGGAGGAACTCGCCGCGTTCGTGCACGGCGTCAAGCGGGGCGAACTCCACAACGTGCCGGACGCCGACTTCGACGCCCGCTACTGGGAGACCATCGCCCGGCGCGAGGCCCGCGAACCGCTCCAGCACATCACCGGCCGCGCCTTCTTCCGCTACCTGGAGCTCCAGGTCGGCCCCGGCGTCTTCGTGCCCCGGCCGGAGACCGAGTCGGTCGTCGGCTGGGCGATAGACGCCGTCCGCGCGATGGACGTCGTCGAGCCGATGATCGTCGACCTCTGCACCGGATCGGGCGCCATCGCCCTCGCCATGGCCCAGGAGGTGCCGCGCTCGCGCGTGCACGCCGTGGAGCTGTCCGAGGACGCCCTCAAATGGACCAGGAAGAACGCCGAGGGGTCCAGGGTCACCGTGCACCGCGGAGACGCGCTGACGGCCCTTCCCGAGCTCGACGGACAGGTCGACCTGGTCATCTCCAACCCGCCGTACATCCCGCTCACCGAATGGGAGTACGTGGCCCCCGAGGCCCGTGACCACGACCCGGAGATGGCCCTCTTCTCCGGCGAGGACGGCCTCGACACCATCCGCGGCATCGAGCGCACCGCCCACCGTCTGCTGCGTCCCGGCGGCCTCGTCGTCATCGAGCACGCCGACACCCAGGGCGGCCAGGTGCCGTGGATCTTCACCGAGGAGCGTGGCTGGGCCGACGCGGCCGACCACCCCGACCTCAACAGGCGCCCCCGGTTCGCCACGGCCCGCAAGGCCATGCCGTGACCGGAGGAAACCACCCCTACCCGTACATGCTTGAGGAGGCCGGCTGATGGCACGGCGATACGACTGCAACGACGCCACGGACCGTACGACGGGTCTGCGCGAGGCCGCGTCCGCCGTCCGCCGCGGCGAACTGGTCGTGCTGCCCACCGACACCGTCTACGGGATCGGTGCGGACGCCTTCAGTTCCGAGAGCGTCGGCGACCTCCTGGAGGCCAAGGGCCGCGGCCGCAACATGCCGTCCCCGGTCCTCATCGGCTCGCCGAACACCCTGCACGGCCTGGTCACCGACTTCTCGGAGCAGGCGTGGGAACTCGTCGACGCCTTCTGGCCGGGTGCGCTGACGCTCGTCGCCAAGCACCAGCCCTCGCTCCAGTGGGACCTCGGCGACACCCGCGGCACCGTCGCCATCCGGATGCCGCTGCACCCGGTCGCCATCGAGCTGCTCACGGAGGTCGGCCCGATGGCCGTCTCCAGCGCCAACCTCACCGGACACCCCTCGCCCGAGGACTGCGACGCCGCCCAGGAGATGCTCGGCGACGCCGTCTCCGTGTACCTCGACGGCGGCCCGACCCCGGGCATCGTCCCGTCCTCGATCGTCGACGTCACCGGCAAGGTGCCGGTCCTGCTGCGCGCCGGCGCGCTCTCCGCGGAGGAGCTGCGCAAGGTGGTACCCGACCTCGAGGTGGCCAATTGACCGCCCCTGAGGGGCGTGGCATAGCGGGGCAGACCGACACCTTCCGCATCCTCCACGTCAGCACCGGCAACGTCTGCCGCTCACCGATCACCGAGCGGCTGACGCGGCATGCCCTCGTGGACCGCCTGGGCGACCCGTTCCTGGGCGGGCTGATCGTGGAGAGCGCGGGCACCTGGGGGCACGAGGGCGCCCCGATGGAGGCGAACGCGGAGGTGGTCCTCGCCGACTTCGGCGCCGACGCCACCGGGTTCGTCGGCCGCGAACTCCTCGACGAGCACGTGATCCGCGCCGACCTGGTGCTCACCGCCACCCGCGACCACCGCGCCCAGGTGATCTCGATGGGTCACTCGGCCGGACTGCGCACCTTCACGCTCAAGGAATTCACCCGCCTGGTCCGGGCGATAGACCCCGCGACGCTGCCCGACGCGAGGGACGAGGGCGTCGTCGAGCGTGCCCGCGCCCTGGTCCGTGCGGCCGCCGCGCTGCGCGGCTGGCTGCTGGCCCCGACCGCCGAGGCCGACGAGGTCTACGACCCGTACGGCGCCCCCATCACCTTCTTCCGGTCCATCGGCGACGAGATCAACCAGGCCCTGGACCCCGTCGTCACCGCGCTGACGGGTGTCTCCGCGCCGCACTGAAGGGCCGCCCGGGAGGCCGTCCCTGCCGCGCTGACGGCCGTACGGCGAGGACCTGGTCCCCTGGGGGCCGATCGGGTGCGTCATGGCTCAGGACGGCGGGCAGCGGCCCCGCCCCGGGCCTACATTGGAGCTGACGCCACCCTCCCCGGGCGTCGCCCCTCCCCAGGCCCGGAGCCCCCGATGCCGGTCACCACCGCTGCTGCCGCACCCTCCGCCGTCGCCGCCCTGCCGCAGGACTTCGACGCCCTGCTCCGGGAGGATCCGGAGATCGCCGACGTCC
Organism: Streptomyces sp. NPDC091416; assembly: GCF_044756845.1. Taxonomy (NCBI): domain Bacteria; kingdom Bacillati; phylum Actinomycetota; class Actinomycetes; order Kitasatosporales; family Streptomycetaceae; genus Streptomyces; species Streptomyces sp. NPDC091416. Next base: position 175,810 of record NZ_JBIVTU010000001.1, on the reverse strand, counting down.
TGGTGGAAGAGCTCCGCCGGCAGTCCGGCACCCTCCAGCTGACCGCGGCGGAGAACTTCAGCTCGCCCGCGGTCCTGGCCGCCCTCGGCTCCCCGCTCGCCAACAAGTACGCCGAGGGCTACCCCGGCGCCCGCCATCACGGCGGCTGCGAGCAGGCGGACGCGGCCGAACGCATCGCGATCCGCCGGGCCACCGCGCTCTTCGGCGCCGAGCACGCCAATGTGCAGCCCCACTCCGGATCCTCGGCCGTCCTCGCGGCCTATGCGGCGCTGCTGCGTCCCGGCGACACGGTCCTCGCGATGGGCCTCCCGTACGGCGGCCACCTCACGCACGGCTCGCCCGCCAACTTCTCCGGCCGCTGGTTCGAGTTCATCGGCTACGGGGTGGACTCCGAGAGCGGCCTGATCGACTACGCCCAGGTCCGCACCCTGGCCCGTACGCACCGGCCCAAGGCCATCGTCAGCGGCTCGATCTCCTACCCCCGCCACCCCGACCACGAGCAGTTCCGGGAGATCTGCGACGAGGTGGGCGCGTACCTCATCGCCGACTCCGCACATCCGATGGGCCTGATCGCCGGGGGAGCGGCGCCGAACCCCGTGCCGTACGCGGACGTGGTCTGCGCCACCACGCACAAGGTGCTGCGCGGACCGCGCGGCGGCATGATCCTGTGCGGCGCGGAGCTGGCGGAGCGGATCGACCGGGCCGTCTTCCCGTTCACCCAGGGCGGCGCCCAGATGCACACGGTGGCGGCGAAGGCCGTCGCGTTCGGCGAGGCGGCCGCGCCCGCCTTCGCCGCGTACGCCCACCAGGTCGTCAACCACGCCCGGGTCCTGGCCGCCGGCCTGGAGGCCGAGGGTTTCGACGTCACGACCGGCGGCACCGACACCCACCTGATCGTCGCCGACCCCGCCCCGCTCGGCGTCGACGGCCCCACCGCCCGGACCCGGCTGGCCGCGGCCGGCCTGGTGCTGGACACCTGCGCGCTGCCGTACGGGGACGCCCGAGGCATCAGGCTCGGCACCGCGGCCGTCACCACGCAGGGCATGGACGACACCGACATGGCCCGCCTCGCGGTGCTGATGGGGTCAGCGGTGCGCGAGGAGGGCGACGTCCTCGCGGAGGTGCGGGAGATGGCCGCACAGCATCCGCCGTACCCCGGGTGAAACGCATCTGATCTCCGCGAGGGCGCCAGCCTGTGCAACCATCGCGGGGCCTGCCGTGTCCTCCACCACGAGGCCGCCCTGGTTGAGCGGGGCCGGCACGTGGGGGGACGGAATCAGGAGCGGGGCTAAAGTGTGGGCTGAGATGGCCGGCGACATTTATGGGGCAGCCCGTGCGTGATTACTTGCTGACGCTCTGTGTCACGGCCGCGGTGACGTATCTGCTCACCGGCCCGGTGCGTAAGTTCGCCATCGCGGTCGGGGCGATGCCCGCGATCCGTGCGCGCGACGTCCACCGCGAACCGACACCGAGGCTCGGCGGCATCGCCATGTTCGGCGGGCTGTGTGCCGGGCTGATCGTCGCCGATCATCTGGCCAACCTCGACGGCGTCTTCGAGCTCTCCAACGAACCGCGCGCGCTGCTCTCCGGAGCCGCGCTGATCTGGCTGATCGGTGTCCTGGACGACAAGTTCGAGATCGACGCCCTGATCAAGCTCGGCGGGCAGATGATCGCCGCGGCGGTCATGGTGCTCCAGGGCCTCACGATCCTGTGGCTGCCGATCCCGGGCGTCGGCACCGTCCCGCTCACCCAGTGGCAGGGCACGCTGCTGACGGTCGCGCTCGTCGTCATCACCATCAACGCGGTCAACTTCGTCGACGGTCTCGACGGCCTGGCGGCCGGCATGGTGTGCATCGCCGCGGCCGCGCTCTTCCTCTACACCTACCGGCTCTGGTACGGGTACGGGATCGAGGCCGCGGCCCCCGCGACGCTCTTCACGGCGATCCTGATGGGCATGTGCCTCGGCTTCCTGCCGCACAACATGCATCCCGCGCGGATCTTCATGGGGGACTCCGGGTCGATGCTGATCGGCCTCGTCCTCGCCGCCGGTGCGATCTCCGTCACGGGACAGGTCGACCCGGACGCGATGAAGCTGTTCGCGGGGAGCGAGCGGCAGGCGACGCACGCGATGCTGCCGGTCTTCATCCCGCTCCTGCTGCCGCTGACGATCATCGCCATCCCCGCGGCGGACCTGGTGCTGGCGATCGTGCGGCGCACGTGGAACGGCCAGTCGCCCTTCGCCGCGGACCGCGGCCATCTGCACCACCGGCTGCTGGAGATCGGCCATTCGCACAGCCGGTCGGTGCTGATCATGTACTTCTGGTCGGCCCTGATCGCCTTCGGCGCGGTCGGCTACTCGGTGCACTCGACGTCGATGTGGATCGTGCTCCTGATCGTGGGGCTGAGCGCGCTCGGCCTGATCCTCCTGCTGATGCCCCGGTTCACCCCGCGCGCACCGCGCTGGGCGGAGCGCTTCGTACCGCCGCGGTACCGCCGCCGGCGCCGCGGGGCGGGACCCGGGACGGGGTTGTCGCAGGGGCTGGAGAGCCAACAGGGGCCCGTGGGTGATCAGATGGGGCAGAATGGGCACGAGGCCGCTCCGCAGGCCCCGATCGCCGCGGGGGTGTCCGGCGTCAACGGAGCGACGGCGATCGGTCACCGATCACGCTTCGCGGACCGCCGCAAGGCCGACTCGACGCCTCGTTGATTCGGTCACCAAGGGGCAATACCAGACAAGTCGTTGAGTTGTCTTGCTCACACGCGCTGATTAGCTCTCACGTGTGACAGCAAGCACACTTTCTAGGTAAAGACCTCATCAAATAGTTTGTGATACCGTTCACGAACCCGGTGACAGAGCCGAAGGACCTGAGTAGCACGGTCCCTTGGCCCCGAGGCTTCGACTCGGACCGGGCCTACGCTCGTCCATGACGACACACTGCCCACCCCCAGCAAGCGGAGCTGCCGCCATGCCGTCCAACGACGTCCGGACTCTCCTCCAGACCGCCGTACCCACCGCTGTCGCCGGCGCAGTCGCCGCCGCGGTCAGCGCTGGCGTCGCCGGCGGCAAGGGAGCCCTGGGCGCGATCGTTGCGACGATCGTGGTCATCCTCTTCATGGGGATCGGACTGGTGGTCCTGCAACGGACCGCCCGGTCCATGCCCCACCTCTTCCAGGCGATGGGGCTCGCGCTGTACACGGCGCAACTCCTGCTGCTGTTCATCTTCGTCGCCGTATTCAAGAACACCTCGCTGTTCAACCCGAAGGCCTTCGCGATCACTCTGGTCGTGACGACACTCGTGTGGATCGGCGCACAGGCGCGTGCGCACATGAAGGCCAAGATCCTTTACGTGGAACCCGAGTCCGACAAGGACGAAAAGCCCAAAAAGCCGGGGTCCGGAGCGTGAAGGGTAGGGGCGGAATAAGTGCAGGTTCGAGACCCTGCTATCGTCCGGTTCCAACTGCGGCACTGCGGGCGCGGGCATGTGAGCTGACGCCTGCACGATCGCGAGGCTCACATGCCTGACTGCCGCTCACACATCCGAAACACCAGTCCAGTGCCGAACCGCGGCTGCGCGCCGCGCCGACACAACGAGGTTGCCGTACCTATGCGCCACGCTGAAGGAGCCCGCGGTGAGTGCTGACCCGACACAGGTGCTCGCCTTCGAGACCGATTGCCACATCTTCGACGGTTGTGGTTTCCCGGCACCCGGCCTGCACTCGTTCCTGTTCGAGCCCCTCTGGGGCGACGCGGACAGCAACTTGTACTTCAACAAGACGATGCTGCTGGCCCTGCTCGGCTCGGTCATCATCGTTGGCTTCTTCTGGGCCGCCTTCCGCAAGCCGAAGTTGGTGCCCGGCAAGCTTCAGATGGTGGCCGAAGCCGGATACGACTTCGTCCGCCGCGGCATCGTCTACGAGACGATCGGCAAGAAGGACGGCGAGAAGTACGTCCCGCTGATGGTCTCGCTGTTCTTCGTCATCTGGATGATGAACCTCTGGTCCATCATCCCGGTCGCCCAGTTCCCCGTGACCGCGATCATCTCGTATCCGGCGGCTCTCGCCGGGATCGTGTACATCCTGTGGGTCGTCCTGACCTTCAAGAAGCACGGTTTCGTCGGGGCGTTCAAGAACTTCACGGGCTACGACAAGAGCCTCGGCGGGGTCCTGCCGCTCTCGATGACCATCGAGTTCTTCTCGAACCTGCTGGTCCGGCCGTTCACGCACGCGGTCCGACTGTTCGCGAACATGTTCGCGGGACACACCCTCCTGCTGCTCTTCACGATCGCCAGCTGGTACCTGCTCAACGGCATCGGCTTCGCCTACGCAGGCGTGTCGTTCGTGATGGTCATCGTGATGACCGCCTTCGAGCTCTTCATCCAGGCTGTCCAGGCCTATGTGTTCGTGCTGCTGGCCTGCAGCTACGTCCAGGGCGCTCTCGCCAAGGGCCACTGAGCACCCACCTCCTGAAGCACCCGGTGGCCAACCCCCACCGGACATTGAAAGAGAAGGAAGAACCGGCATGTCCGCTCTCCAGACCCTCGCCGCCGGCGTCGAAATCAAGGGCAACCTCGGCTCGATCGGTTACGGCCTCGCCGCGATCGGCCCCGGTGTCGGCATCGGCATCATCTTCGGTAACGGCACCCAGGCGCTCGCCCGTCAGCCCGAGGCTGCCGGTCTCATCCGCGCCAACCAGATTCTCGGCTTCGCCTTCTGTGAGGCGCTCGCCCTGATCGGTCTGGTCATGCCGTTCGTCTACCCGACCTCCTGACCGGTCGCGAACAGCCCATTCGACGGAAGGCACTGACGTGAACCCCCTGGTTCAGCTCGCGGCGGAGGAAGCGGAAAACCCGCTCATCCCGCCGATCCCTGAGCTCGTCATTGGCCTCATCGCTTTCGTCATCGTCTTCGGCTTCCTCGCCAAGAAGCTCCTCCCGAACATCAACAAGGTTCTGGAAGAGCGCCGCGAGGCCATCGAAGGCGGTATCGAAAAGGCCGATGCGGCCCAGACCGAGGCCCAGAGCGTTCTTGAGCAGTACAAGGCTCAGCTCGCCGAGGCCCGCCACGAAGCCGCTCGTCTGCGCCAGGAGGCGCAGGAGCAGGGCGCCGTGATCCTGCAGGAGATGAGGGCGGAAGGCCAGCGGCAGCGCGAGGAGATCGTCGCCGCCGGTCACGCCCAGATCGAGGCCGACCGCAAGGCCGCCGCCTCGGCGCTGCGTCAGGACGTGGGCAAGCTCGCCACCGACCTGGCCGGCAAGCTCGTCGGCGAGTCCCTCGAGGACCACGCCCGGCAGAGCGGCACCGTCGACCGGTTCCTCGACGAGCTCGAGGCGAAGGCCGAGGCAGTCCGATGAACAGCGCGAGCCGCGAGGCACTGGCTGCCGCACGCGAGCGGCTCGACGCGCTGACCGACAACACGTCGGTCGACGCGGCGAAGCTCGCCGAGGACCTGGCCGGCGTCACGGCGCTGCTGCACCGCGAGGTGTCACTGCGCCGGGTCCTGACCGACCCGGCGCAGGCCGGCGAGGCCAGGGCCGAGCTGGCCGGACGGCTGCTGGGCGGCCAGGTGGGCGGCGAAGCCCTCGACCTGGTCTCCGGCATGGTCCGCTCGCGCTGGTCGCAGTCGCGTGACCTGGTCGACTCGACCGAGGAGCTGGCGAACACCGCAGACCTCACCGCCGCCCAGCGCAGCGGAGACCTCGACGACGTCGAGGACGAGCTGTTCCGGTTCGGCCGGATCGTGGCCTCGGACACCGAGCTGCGCTCCGCGCTGACCAGCCGGACCGCGACCCCCGCCGCCAAGGGCGAGCTGCTGCGCAGCCTGCTCGGCGGAAAGACGCGGCCCACCACCGAGCGCATCGTCGTGCGGCTCGTGACCCAGCCCCGTGGACGTAGCCTGGAAGCGGGACTCGAGTCCCTCTCCAAGCTCGCTGCGGAGCGCCGGGACCGCGTGGTGGCGGTCGTCACCACGGCCGTGCCGCTCAGTGACCGGCAGAAGCAGCGTCTCGGCGCCGCGCTGGCGAAGATCTACGGCCGGCAGATGCACCTGAGCCTCGACGTGGACCCCGAGGTCCTCGGCGGGATCGTGGTGCGGGTCGGTGACGAGGTCATCAACGGCTCCATCGCGGAGCGCCTCGACGAGGCGACCCGTCGCATGGCCGGCTGACGCAGCGCGACGTACCAAACAGAACAGAGCAAGACCAGCGGCCCGGTTGGGCCGTGCAGAAATTGCAGAAGATTCCTGGGGGTCGGCCCCCAGACCCCCTTAAGAAACTTCGGGCCCAACAAGGAGAGCAGGGAACCCAGATGGCGGAGCTCACGATCCGGCCGGAGGAGATCCGGGACGCACTGGAGAACTTTGTCCAGTCGTACCAGCCGGACGCGGCCTCGCGCGAGGAGGTCGGAACGGTCAGCGTTGCCGGCGACGGCATCGCGAAGGTGGAGGGCCTGCCCTCCGCCATGGCGAACGAACTGCTGAAGTTCGAGGACGGAACCCTCGGTCTCGCCCTCAACCTCGAAGAGCGCGAGATCGGTGCGATCGTCCTCGGCGAGTTCAGCGGAATCGAGGAGGGCCAGCCGGTGCAGCGCACCGGTGAGGTGCTCTCCGTCGGCGTCGGCGAGGGTTACCTCGGCCGCGTCGTCGACCCGCTCGGCAACCCGATCGACGGCCTCGGCGAGATCGCGACCGAAGGCCGTCGCGCCCTCGAACTGCAGGCCCCTGGCGTCATGGTCCGTAAGTCGGTGCACGAGCCGATGCAGACCGGCTACAAGGCCGTCGACGCCATGGTGCCGATCGGCCGCGGCCAGCGTCAGCTGATCATCGGCGACCGTCAGACGGGTAAGACCGCGCTGGCCGTCGACACGATCATCAACCAGCGCGACAACTGGCGCTCGGGCGACGTGAACAAGCAGGTGCGCTGCATCTACGTCGCCATCGGTCAGAAGGGTTCCACCATCGCCTCCGTGCGAGGTGCCCTGGAAGAGGCCGGCGCGCTCGAGTACACGACCATCGTCGCCGCCCCGGCGTCCGACCCGGCCGGCTTCAAGTACCTGGCGCCGTACACCGGCTCGGCCATCGGCCAGCACTGGATGTACGACGGCAAGCACGTTCTGATCATCTTCGACGACCTCTCGAAGCAGGCCGACGCCTACCGCGCCGTGTCGCTTCTGCTGCGCCGTCCGCCGGGCCGCGAGGCCTACCCGGGCGACGTCTTCTACCTGCACTCGCGTCTGCTGGAGCGCTGCGCCAAGCTCTCCGACGACATGGGCGCCGGTTCGATGACGGGCCTCCCGATCGTCGAGACCAAGGCGAACGACGTGTCGGCGTTCATCCCGACCAACGTCATCTCCATCACCGACGGCCAGTGCTTCCTGGAGTCCGACCTGTTCAACGCGGGTCAGCGTCCGGCACTCAACGTCGGTATCTCGGTCTCCCGAGTCGGTGGCTCCGCCCAGCACAAGGCCATGAAGCAGGTTTCCGGCCGACTGCGCGTGGACCTCGCCCAGTTCCGTGAGCTGGAGGCGTTCGCCGCCTTCGGTTCCGACCTGGACGCGGCCTCCAAGGCGTCGCTGGAGCGCGGTAAGCGCATGGTCGAGCTGCTGAAGCAGCCGCAGTACGCCCCGTTCCCGATGGAGGAGCAGGTCGTCTCGGTCTGGGCCGGCACCACGGGCAAGATGGACGACGTCCCGGTCGAGGACATCCGTCGCTTCGAGAGCGAGCTGCTGGAGTTCCTGCGCCGTGAGCGCAAGGACCTCCTGACCAGCATCGCCGAGGGCGGCAAGATGTCCGACGACACGCTGCAGTCGATCGCCGACGCGATCGCCGCCTTCAAGCAGCAGTTCGAGACCTCGGACGGCAAGCTCCTGGGCGAGGGCTGATCGATGGGCGCTCAGCTTCGCGTTTACAAGCGCCGCATCCAAGCCGTCACCGCGACCAAGAAGATCACCAAGGCGATGGAGATGATCGCCGCCTCGCGCATCGTCAAGGCGCAGCGCAAGGTGACGGCGTCGATGCCGTACGCCACCGAGCTCACCCGCGCGGTGACGGCGGTGGCGACCGGCTCCAACACCAAGCACCCGCTCACCACCGAGGCCGAGTCCCCGGTCCGTGCCGCGGTCCTGCTCCTCACGAGCGACCGCGGTCTGGCCGGCGGCTACTCCTCCAACGCCATCAAGGCGGCGGAGAAGCTGCGGGAGCGGCTGGCGGCCGAGGGCAAGGAGGTCGACACGTACATCGTCGGCCGCAAGGGTGTCGCCTACTACGGCTTCCGCGAGCGCAAGGTCGTGGAGTCGTGGACCGGCTTCACCGACAGCCCGGAGTACGCGGACGCCAAGAAGATCGCCGCGCCCCTGATCGAGTCCATCCAGAAGGACACGGCCGAGGGCGGCGTCGACGAGCTGCACATCGTCTTCACCGAGTTCGTGTCGATGATGACGCAGAACGCGGTCGACGGCCGGATGCTGCCGCTCTCGATCGACGAGGTCGCGAAGGAGAGCACGGAGAAGGACGAGATCCTTCCCCTGTTCGACTTCGAGCCGTCGGCGGAGGACGTCCTGGACGCCCTTCTGCCGCGCTACGTCGAGAGCCGCATCTACAACGCACTGCTGCAGGCTGCCGCTTCCGAGCACGCCGCCCGCCGCCGCGCGATGAAGTCGGCGACCGACAATGCCGGGGATCTGATCAAGAGCCTCTCCCGGCTTGCCAACGCGGCCCGCCAGGCCGAAATCACCCAGGAAATCAGCGAGATCGTCGGCGGTGCAGGTGCGCTGGCCGACGCGTCCGCGGGGAGTGACAAGTAATGACGACGACAGTTGAGACGGCCGCTGCCACGGGCCGCGTCGCCCGGGTCATCGGCCCGGTCGTCGACGTGGAGTTCCCCGTCGACGCGATGCCGGAGATCTACAACGCCCTGCACGTCGAGGTCGACGACCCGGCCGAGGCCGGCGCTCGTAAGACGCTGACCCTCGAAGTCGCCCAGCACCTGGGTGACGGCGTGGTCCGCGCGATCTCGATGCAGCCCACCGACGGTCTGGTCCGCCAGGCCCCGGTGACCGACACGGGCGCGGGCATCACCGTTCCCGTCGGTGACATCACCAAGGGCAAGGTGTTCAACACCCTCGGCCAGATCCTGAACGAGCCGGAGGCCGAGGCGCAGATCACCGAGCGCTGGCCGATCCACCGCAAGGCCCCGGCCTTCGACCAGCTCGAGTCGAAGACCGAGATGTTCGAGACCGGCCTGAAGGTCGTCGACCTGCTGACCCCGTACGTCAAGGGCGGCAAGATCGGTCTGTTCGGTGGTGCGGGCGTCGGCAAGACGGTCCTCATCCAGGAAATGATCATGCGTGTGGCGAAGCTGCACGACGGTGTGTCGGTGTTCGCCGGCGTCGGTGAGCGCACCCGTGAGGGCAACGACCTCATCGACGAGATGACGGACTCGGGCGTTCTGGAGAAGACCGCGCTGGTCTTCGGCCAGATGGACGAGCCGCCGGGCACGCGTCTTCGCGTGGCCCTGTCCGCCCTGACCATGGCGGAGTACTTCCGCGATGTGCAGAAGCAGGACGTGCTGCTCTTCATCGACAACATCTTCCGCTTCACGCAGGCCGGTTCCGAGGTCTCCACGCTGCTCGGGCGCATGCCGTCCGCAGTGGGTTACCAGCCGACCCTGGCCGACGAGATGGGTGTGCTCCAGGAGCGCATCACCTCGACGCGTGGTCACTCGATCACCTCGATGCAGGCGATCTACGTCCCCGCGGACGACCTGACCGACCCGGCCCCGGCCACCACGTTCGCCCACCTCGACGCGACGACGGTTCTCTCCCGTCCGATCTCCGAGAAGGGCATCTACCCGGCCGTGGACCCGCTGGACTCCACGTCCCGCATCCTGGACCCGCGCTACATCGCGCAGGACCACTACGACACGGCCAGCCGTGTCAAGGGGATCCTGCAGAAGTACAAGGACCTCCAGGACATCATCGCGATCCTCGGTATCGACGAGCTGGGCGAGGAGGACAAGCTCGTTGTCCACCGTGCCCGTCGCGTCGAGCGCTTCCTGTCGCAGAACACCCACGCCGCCAAGCAGTTCACCGGCCTGGACGGTTCGGACGTTCCGCTCGACGAGTCGATCGCCGCGTTCAACGCGATCTGTGACGGGGAGTACGACCACTTCCCCGAGCAGGCGTTCTTCATGTGCGGTGGCATCGAGGACCTGAAGGCCAACGCCAAGGAGCTCGGCGTCTCCTGAGCCTCCGGCTCACCGAGGGGGGTGGGTGTGTCCCGCCCCCCTCACCACGCCCCGTAGAATTGACCCAACACCCGGCACGACCGCCGGGTGGTGACCCGAGGAGCCACCCTTGGCTGCTGAGCTGCATGTCGAGCTGGTCGCCGCGGACCGCAGTGTCTGGTCCGGCGAGGCCACCCTCGTTGTCGCACGTACCACGTCCGGCGACATCGGCGTCATGCCCGGTCACCAGCCGCTCCTGGGTGTGCTGGAATCGGGCCCGGTGACGATCCGTACGAGCGAAGGCGGCACTGTCGTCGCCGCTGTGCACGGTGGTTTCATCTCCTTCGCCGACGACAAGCTCTCGCTGCTGGCGGAGATTGCCGAGCTGGCGGACGAGATCGACGTCGAGCGCGCGGAGCGTGCGTTCGAGCGTGCGAAGTCGGACACGGACAGCGCTGCCGAGCGCCGCGCCGATGTGCGACTGCGTGCGGTGGCGGTGCACTAGTCGCCCCGCGAAACGGCTTTACCCTCAGCCGCGGCCCGTGCTGGAGACCCCTCCAGACCGTGTCGCGGCTGAGGCGATGCAGGTGCAGGTGAAGTTCGTGCGGTATCCGTTTACTCGATGACGCGAGGAGGTCGGTGGAGATGTACCTCGCGCTGTGGGTGGGCGGGCTGATCGTCGCACTGGTCCTGTTGGGGCTCTTCGTCTTCGGTCTGCGCCGGCGGCTGATTCAGCGTTCCGGCGGGACCTTCGACTGCAGTCTGCGATGGAACGTCCCGGAGGAGCCCGACCTCTCGGGCAAGGGCTGGGTGTACGGAGTCGCCCGCTACAGCGGCGACAAGGTGAACTGGTTCCGGGTCTTCAGCTACTCCCCGCGCCCGCGCCGGGTGCTGGAGCGCTCCTCGATCGAGGTGGTCGCCCGTCGGCTGCCCGAGGGCGAGGAGGAGCTCGCGCTTCTCTCCGACGCCGTCGTGCTCGGCTGTCTCCACCGGGAGACCCGCCTGGAGCTGGCGATGAGCGAGGACGCCCTGACCGGGTTCCTCGCCTGGCTGGAGGCGGCACCGCCCGGCCAGCGGGTCAACGTGGCTTGAGCGGGGGCCTCGCAGTCGGGGTCGCCTCGCGGACGCCGTCCGGGGGAGCGGCAACGCGGCCCGAGTGCCGCGGGGCACGTACACGGAGCATGCGAAAACCGGGGAGACAGGGGGCGGACCTGTCTCCCCGGCGCTTTTTCGGGGTGCGACTGCCTCGTGGGGGTTAGTTGAGGCCGTTGCCCATCGCACTCACGAGTTCACCGTTCGCGGTGTCACCGCTGAACTCCCAGAAGAACGCCCCACCCAGACCCTGGCTCTTCGCCCAGGCCATCTTGGTGCCGATGGTGGCCGGGGTGTCGTAGCTCCACCAGTTGGTGCCGCAGTGCGCGTACGCCGTACCGGCGACCGTGCCGGTGGCGGGGCAGCTGTTCTTCAGGACCTTGTAGTCCTCGATGCCCGCCTCGTACGTACCCGGTGCCGCGCCGGTGGCCGTGCCGCCCGGTGCCGCCTGGGTGACGCCGGTCCAGCCGCGGCCGTAGAAGCCGATGCCGAGCAGCAGCTTCGAGGCGGGGACGCCCTTGGCCTTCAGCTTGGCGATGGCGTCGGCGGAGTTGAAGCCGGCCTTCGGGATGCCGCTGTACGAGGTCAGCGGGGAGTGCGGGGCCGTCGGGCCCTTGGCGTCCCAGGCACCGAAGAAGTCGTACGTCATCACGTTGTACCAGTTCAGCGACTGCGCGGCGCCGGCGTAGTCGGCCAGGTCGATCTTGCCGCCGTCGGAGCCGTCGGCCGTGATCGCGGCGGTCACCAGGTTGTTGCTGCCGAACTTCGTACGCAGCGCGGTGGTGAGGTTCTTCAGTGCGGCGGGGCCGCTGGTGTCACAGGTCAGACCGCAGGCGTTGGGGTACTCCCAGTCGATGTCGATGCCGTCGAAGACATCGGCCCAGCGGGGGTCCTCGACCAGGTCGTAGCAGGACTGGGCGAACGCGGCCGGGTTCTGTGCCGCCTGGCCGAAGCCGCCGGACCAGGTCCAGCCGCCGAAGGACCAGAGGACCTTGATGTGCGGGTACTTCGCCTTGAGCTTCCGCAGCTGGTTGAAGCTGCCGCGCAGCGGCTGGTCCCAGGTGTCGGCCACGCCGTCGACGGACTTGTCCGCGGTGTAGGCCATGTCGTAGTCGGCGTACGAGTCACCGATCGTGCACTTGCCGCCCTGGACGTTGCCGAAGGCGTAGTTGATGTGCGTGATCTTCGCGGCCGAACCCGAGGTGTCCAGGTTCTTGACGTGGTAGTTGCGGCCGTAGACGCCCCAGTCGGTGAAGTACCCGAGGTTGATCTTGTCGCCGCCGGGGCCGGGGTCGGTGCCCCCGCCGCCGGTGGTGTGCACCTTGACCGCGGCGCTGACCGGTCCGGTCTGGTCCGCGGTGTCACGGGCCTGGACGGTGTACGAGTAGTCGGTACCCGCGGTCAGGCCGGTGTTCGTGTACGTGGTGCCGGTGACCGTGGCGACGACGGCGCCGTCCCGCAGGACGTCGTAGTTCTTGATGCCGTGGTCGTCCGTGGCGGCGCTCCAGCTGAGCTTCGCCGAGGTGTCGGTGATGCCGCTCGCGGTGGGCGTCCCGGGCGCGGACGGGGCGTTGTCACCGGGGACACTGCCGCCGTCGCAGGAGGCGCCGTTCAGCTTGCAGCCGGAGGGGGCGCCGGAGCCGGTGCCGTTGAAGCCGAAGCTGATGCTGGCTCCGGGGGCGACCGTGCCGTTCCAGCCGAGGTTCTTGGCGGTCCAGTGGGTTCCGGAACTGGTGACGGTGGCGTCCCAGGCGGAGCCGACCGCGGTGCCGGAGGGGAAGTCCCACTCGATGGTCCAGGAGGACAGGGAGGTGGTTCCGGTGTTCTTCACCGTCCACTGGCCCTCGAAGCCGCTGCCCCAGTCGGACTTCTTGAGGTACGTGGCGGTGGCGGAGGTCGCGGCCTCGGCGGGGGCGGCCAGGCCGACCATCGCGGCGAGCGGAAGGAGCAGTGCGGTGAGGCCCGCGACTGCTCGGGATCTGGTGGCTTTTCCGGTCCCGAATCTGAATCGGGTCCGGCGGGGGGTCTCAGTGCTCAACGGTGCTCCTCGGGTGAGGTCCGGACAAACGGGGATGGTCCGTGGACTGCAAACCCTGCGCCGCCCTGAGCCCGCCATGTCGCGACGGGCTCACCGCAGTGTGCTCGGTGAGATTAGGAAGGTCTGGACCAATCGTCAAGAGGTCCAGACCAAAGAACGGAGTCGGGAGCGGATAAACCTCAGACGCCCAACTCCTGTGCCAGTACTGCCGCCTGGACCCTGCTGCGCAGCTCCAGCTTCCCCAGCAACCGGCTGACGTGCGTCTTCACCGTCGCCTCGGCCATCGACAGCCGCACCGCGATCTCCGCGTTCGACATGCCCTCCCCGAGGCAGCCGAGCACCTCGCGCTCCCGCCGGGTGAGCGCGTCCAGCACCGCCCGGCCGGGGCCTCCCGGCGCGGGACGCTGCGGGGTGCCCGCGAACTCCGCGATCAGCCGGCGCGTCACCGACGGGGCGATCAGGCCCTCGCCGCCCGCCACCGTGCGGACCGCGTCGAGCAGCCCGCGCGCCTCGGTGTCCTTCAGCAGGAAGCCCGACGCCCCGGCCCGCAGCGCGCCGAACACGTACGCGTCCAGGTCGAACGTCGTCAGCACCAGTACGTCCGCGAGCCGCTCCGCCACCACCTGCCGCGTCGCGGAGACCCCGTCCAGCCGGGGCATCTGGATGTCCATCAGCACCAGATCCGGGCGCAGTTCGCGGGCCAGTCGGACGGCCTCCTCGCCGTCACCGGCCTCTCCGACGACCTCGATGTCCGGCGCGCTGCCCAGGATGAGGACCAGCCCCGCCCGTACGGCCGACTGGTCCTCGGCGACCAGAACCCTGATGGTCATCGCCTCACGCTCCCTTCGTCCACGGGCAGTCGCGCCCGTACCTGCCAGATCCCCGGCCCGACCCCGGTGGGGACGGGCCCTGCCTCGAACTCCCCGCCGAGCAGCGCCACCCGCTCCCGCATCCCGGTCAGCCCGGCCCCCGACCCCGGTGCGCGCGGCCGGGGCCGGTCCCCGAGGACGCTGCCCACCTCCACCGTCAGCCGCTCTCCCGTCTGCTCCAGCCGTACCGTGACCGGGCCTGGCGCGGCGTGCTTGAGCGCGTTGGTGAGGGACTCCTGGACGATGCGGTACGCGGCGAGTTCCACCGGGGCGGGCAGCCGGCCGGGGTCGGTGCGGGTGTCGTTCAGGGTGCAGACCAGTCCGCTGGAGACGGCGTTCGTACGGTGCTGCTCGATGAGGGCGTCCAGCGAGCCGAGGGTCGGCGAGCTGCTCGGCTCCGGATCCGCGGCCCCGGTGCGCAACAGCCCGATCAGGCGGCGCATTTCGGCCAGACCGTCGACGCTGTTCTCGCGGATGACTCCGAGGGCGTCGCGGGAGGTCGCCGGGTCGTCGATGGAGAGCGCGGCGGTGGAGTGGATGGCGATGGCGGAGAGGTGGTTGGCGACCATGTCGTGCAGTTCGCGTGCCATCCGGGCGCGTTCGGCGGTCACCGCCTGCACCCGGTCCATCTCCGCCAGCAGCGCGGTCTGATCGGCCCGCAGCCGGGCGGTCTCCGCGGCGTCGCGGTGGTTGCGCACGCTGACCCCGGTCAGCGCGGGGACGAACGAGATCAGACCGATGACGATGCCGAAGAGCAGCGCTTCGGCGTCGCGGAACCAGGCCAGGAAGCCGACCGCGCCCCCGACGGTGATCAGGAAGGTGACCACCGGGATGCGTCGCGCGGCCGCCGGGGTCCCGTACAGCACGGCCGCGTACATGAGGTCGGTGTACATCAGCAGGGTGGCCAGGTTCCCGCGGGTGAACTGGTCCGCGACCAGGGCCAGGGTGCCGATGGCCAGGGCCGTCAGAGGCGCGCTCCGGCGCAGCAGTTCCGCTCCCGACATCACCGTGAGCGGGATGAGTGCGAGCCAGGGCGAGTCGAGGAGCCTGCCGGTCTGCATGTGCAGCCCGACCAGTGACAGGACCGTTCCGCCGAGCAGCCCGACGGCGGCGATGAGGATGTCGCTGCGGTGGGGACGGGGAGGAGGGAACACCCTCTCATCCAACACGTCCGGCCCTCTCGGCACGTCGGTACGGGGAGTGAGCCGCGAGTACATCGAAGGATGCAGCGCCGGTTCGTCACTGCGGCCGACGAACGGGAGCGCCGCGGCCGGGAGGCTGGAGGGGAGGGAAAGGAGCCGGACCGTGATCGTCACGCTGATCGTTCTCTGCGAGATCGCCTTCTGGGTGCTGCTGGCCGCCGGGCTCGGGCTGCGTTACGCGGCGAGGATGCCTCGGCTGGGCGCAGCCGTGCTGCTGTGCGAGCCGCTGCTGGAGGTCGTCCTGCTGGTGGTGACGGCCATCGACCTGAGGAACGGCGCCGATCCCGACTGGAAGCACGGGCTGGCGGCGGTCTACATCGGCTTCACGGTCGGGCTCGGGCACTCCACGATCAAGTGGGTCGACGCCTGGGTATCGCACCGGTTCGCCGACGGTCCGCCGCCGGTGAGGCCGCCGAAGTACGGGATGGCACGGGCCGCGCACGAGTGGCGGGTCGCCGGGCGGTGGATGGTGGCCTCGGCGACGGCGCTGGCCCTGCTTCAGGCGGCGGTCTGGTATGTCGGAGGAGACGGGGACACGACGTCGCTGCGGGCGTGGCAGCAGAAGATGCTCTTCGTGATCGGCCTCAACCTGGTGATCGCGGCGAGCTACACGCTCTTCCCGAAGCGGGACCAGCGTGGCGACGCGAAGCACGTGCCGGGTCCGCCCGCGGGCTGAGTGCACCGCGGGCGGAACCGGTCGGTCAGCGTTCGCCGCCCGGTACCCACAGCACGTCGCCGACCTCCTTGTTCGCCACCCGGGCGAGGATGAACAGCAGGTCCGAGAGCCGGTTGAGGTAGGTCGCCGTCAGCGGGTTCATGGCCTCGCCGTGCACCTCCAGCGCCGCCCAGGTGGACCGCTCCGCCCGCCGGACGACCGTGCACGCCTGGTGGAGCAGCGCGGCGCCCGGGGTGCCGCCGGGCAGGATGAAGCTGCGGAGCTTCTCCACCTGCTCCAGGAAGTGGTCGCAGTCCGCCTCCAGCTTGTCGACGTAGAACTGCTCGACGCGCAGCGGCGGGTACTTCGGATCCTCGACGACCGGCGTCGACAGGTCCGCGCCCACGTCGAACAGGTCGTTCTGCACGCGGACGAGGACCTTCACGACGTCGTCGGTCAGCTGCCCGAGCGCGATCGCCGTGCCGATGACCGCGTTGGCCTCGTTGCTGTCGGCGTACGCCGAGATGCGCAGATCGGTCTTGGCGGTCCGGCTCATGTCGCCGAGGGCGGTGGTGCCCTGGTCGCCGGTGCGGGTGTAGATACGTGTCAGGTTGACCATGCGGTCAGCCTAAGGGTGTCCCGCAATTCCTGGTGGGCCAGCGCACGGCGCCAGACGCGGTGCGTCGCAGGGCGGAGAGGCGCCCGCATGCGGGATGCATTCGGGTCTTCCGACAACGGAGGGGTCCCCCCGTGCCGTTCGGGCTACGGGGGAGGGGTGCCGTGGCTGTCGTCGTGCGCCCGCGAGGAATTGCGGGACAGTCCTTGGTTACGCACCCGCCCTCCTGAAGACGCGGGTGCCCACTGTCACGGCGAGCGTGGCGAATCCGAGGGAGACCAGGACTCCGTACAGCATGTGCGCGGTGGCGTACGAGCCCACGTACGCGTCCCGTACCGCGTCCACGAGGTAGCGCAGCGGTGTGAAGTGCGACAGCACGTCCAGCCACCGCGGTCCCAGCGTCATGGGCAGCATCAGCCCGGAGAGCAGCATGGCCGGCATGGTGAGCGAGTTGATCACCGGTCCGAACTCCTGCGGCGTGCCGACCTTCATGGCCAGTGCGTACGAGAGCGAGGCCAGCGAGACCGTCAGCAGCCCGACGAAGGCGAAGCCGATCAGTACGCCGGGCAGCGGGGCGCGCAGTCCCATCAGCACGGCGACGAGCACCAGCAGCACCGCCTGGAACACGAACAGCAGCGCGTCGCGCAGGGCGCGGCCCAGAAGCAGCGCCGTCCGGCTGACCGGGGTGACCCGCATCCGCTCCATGACCCCGGTCGACTTGTCGATGATGACGGCGAATCCGGCGAACGAGGCGCCGAACAGACCGAGCTGGAGCAGCAGTCCGGGGACGAGCACCTGCCAGGAGTCGCCGTCCGGGCCGAGCGGCAGGCCGGTGAGCAGGGGGCCGAAGAAGAGCAGGTACAGCAGCGGCATGAGGATGCCGAAGAGGATCTGGAAGCGGGAGCGCAGGGTCTGGCGGGCGTACCGGCCGAAGACGAGCGCGGTGTCGTGGAGAAGCATCGGAATCCTCTGAGTGGGGCTGAAGCCTCTCGTCCGGATCATGCCGGGCCCGCAGGGTCCGGCCTGATCCGAACGAAAGACCCTAGACGGCGACGGGTTGGGCATCGGCGGGGGCGGGCCCCCGGCCCGTGATCGCGAGGAACGCGTCCTGGAGCGAGGCGCCGGGCGAGCCCGCGTAGCGGGTCTTCAGCGCGGCCGGTGCGCCCTCGGCCACGACCAGGCCTCCGTCGATGACGACGAGCCGGTCCGCGAGCGCGTCGGCCTCGTCGAGGTAGTGGGTGGTGAGCACGACGGTCGTTCCGTACGTGTCGCGCAGCCGGCGCACGAGGTCCCACAGATCGGCGCGGCTGCCGGGGTCGAGTCCCGTGGTCGGCTCGTCGAGGAAGAGCACGGCCGGGCGGTGGGTGAGCCCCATCGCGAGGTCGAGCCGTCGCCGCTGGCCCCCGGAGAGCGTGAGCGTCCTGCGGTCGAGCAGCTCCGTGAGGCCCAGCTCGGCGGCGAGTTCCGCGGCCCGGGCGACGGCCGCGGCCTTGCCGAGCCGGTACAGCCGGCCCTGGGTGACCAGCTCCTCCCGGACGCTGATGTGCGGGTCGACACCGCCCGACTGGGCCACGTACCCGCACTTCTCGCGTACCCCCGCCGGGTCCTCGACCAGATCGCGGCCGGCCACGGTGGCCGCGCCGCCGGTGGGCGCGAGCAGGGTGGTGAGCATGCGCAGGGTGGTGGTCTTGCCCGCTCCGTTGGGGCCGAGGAGGCCGACGATCTCGCCGGTCGCGACCGTCAGGTCGAGCGAACGGACGGCCTCCACGGGGCCCGTCTTCGAGACGAAGGTCCGGGCGAGCCCGGACGTACTGATGATTGGCATGGCGACCACAAAAACAGAGTCACTGAAAAATTGCAATGACACCAAATATTCAGGAACCCCAGAGCGCCCTACGATGGGCCCATGGCTGAGGGACTCAGGGAGCGCAAGAAGCGCCAGACCAGGCAGTACCTCTCGGACGTGGCCACCGGTCTCTTCCTGGAGCGGGGATTCGACGCGGTCACGATCGCCGAGATCGCCCGGGCCGCCGATGTCTCGGTGAACACGGTCTACAACTACTTCCCGACCAAGGAGGACCTCTTCCTCGACCGCAGCCAAGGCGTCGTCGACCGCCTCTCGCGGTACGTCCGGGACCGGGACGAGGGAGAGTCCGCGGCCGACGCGGTCCTGCGCGAACTGCGCGTCCAGGTGGAGGGCGTGTCACCCACCGTCGGTCTGATGGAGGGCTACGAGCGGTTCATGCGGGTCATCGAGGGCGCCGACAGCCTGAAGGCCCGCCTCTGGCACATCCAGCAGGAAGTCCTCCGGAGCCTGGAGGACACGCTGCGAAAGGAGTGCGGCGCCGGGGACCGGACCGCGAGCCTGGTGGCCGGCCAGCTCTCCTGGGTGCACGCGACGCTCATGGCGTACATCGGCGGCGAGATGGTGGCGGGCCGCAAGGCCGCCGAAGTGTCCCGCGACGCCCTCGTCCTGCTCGACGACATCGAGGACCTGCTCGGCGAAACGGTGCTCAACTACGCCCGGCGCGCCGCCGAATGACGCATCCCGGTGTGATGTCCGTCATTTGAGACGTGACGCGCATCTCTTCATCGCCCCAGCACCCCTCACGGGTACTAACCTCCGCCGGAGAGCAAGGAACAAGAACCGCCGAGAAGCATAGGGGTGCCAACGTGGCCAGGAAGCTCGCCGTCATCGGGGCCGGACTCATGGGGTCCGGTATCGCGCAGGTCTCCGCCCAGGCGGGCTGGGACGTCGTGCTGCGTGATGTCACCGACGCGGCCCTGACCCGTGGCCGTGACGGCATCAAGGCCTCCTACGACAGGTTCGTCTCCAAGGGCAAGCTCGCGGAGGCCGACGCCGAGGCCGCGCTCGCCCGCATCACCACGACCACCGATCTCGACGCGGTCGCCGACGCGGACGTCGTCGTCGAGGCCGTCTTCGAGAAGCTGGAGGTGAAGCACGAGATCTTCCGGACCCTCGACAAGATCGTCCGGGACGACGCCGTGCTCGCCTCCAACACCTCCGCCATCCCGATCACCAAGATCGCGGCCGTCACGGAGCGTCCGGAGCGCGTCGTCGGCGTGCACTTCTTCTCGCCGGTTCCGATGATGCAGCTCTGCGAACTCGTACGCGGATACAAGACCAGCGACGAAACCCTCGCCGCCGCCCGGGAGTTCGCCGAGTCGGTCGGCAAGACCTGCATCGTGGTCAACCGCGACGTGGCCGGCTTCGTCACCACCCGGCTGATCTCGGCGCTCGTCGTCGAGGCCGCCAAGCTGTACGAGTCGGGCGTCGCCTCGGCCGAGGACATCGACACCGCCTGCAAGCTCGGTTTCGGCCACGCCATGGGCCCGCTCGCCACGGCGGACCTGACCGGCGTCGACATCCTGCTGCACGCCACCGGCAACATCTACACCGAGTCCCAGGACGAGAAGTTCGCCGCCCCGGAGCTGATGCGCCGAATGGTCGATGCAGGTGACATCGGCCGCAAGAGCGGGCAGGGCTTCTACACCTACTGATCGTTTCCGGTCCCCGGCCGCCCGATCCGTCGTCGATCGGGCCCGGGGGTTGTGGGGGCGGTTTTCCGCAACCGGTGGATCCGCGGTGGATCCGCCGGTTCCCGCGGCGGACTTCGGTCACTCCACGGAGTGAATTCGGTATCGGTTCGCTTACAGACGGCAACTTCCCCGTCGCTGCCGCAGTCAGTTGGGGCAGAGACAGTTTCAGACAGATGACAGACAGACCGATCACGCCACGGAGCATTCAAGGGGAGTGCATATGCACATCAGGGGCGACCACGCCGAGCTGGTCGTCGGGGGCCGCCTCGATGTCCGAAGCGCGGCGGACGCCCGTACGGTCCTGCACTCGGCCCTCGACGACGGAGTCGGCGACCTCGTGCTCGACCTGACCGAGCTGGATTCGTGGGACGCCACCGGGCTGGGCGTCATCATGGGGGCGCACCGCAGGGCCGGCCGTGCCGGGCGGCGGCTGGTGCTCCGCGGAGTGCCGCCGCAGATGCAACGCCTGCTGGTGGCCACCCGACTGCACCGCATCCTGGCCATCGAGGGCGGAATCGCCGCCGAATCCTTGCCGCGCGTCTGAGGGTGCCCGGCGGGCGACGCCCGTCCCGGGGCCCCGGCCGACGCCACACAATCCTCACGAGACCGTGATCTGTGGGGCGGCGCGGCACCCCGGATGTTCGTAGATACTGTGCGAAGGTTTAGGGTTCGGCCGTCTGCCGATTGACGGACCCACCTGGCGGACACCGGACCGGAAGCGACAGCTGGGCGTGCGAGGCCGGGAGGGGCAACCGTGCTCGACGCGTCTTGGGAGCTTTGGCGATGGACCCGATACACCGGGGGCCGGAAGAGTTCGGCCACGACGGCAACGGCTTCTCCGAGGAAGCCGGCCGGCGCCGTCCTTCCCGGGATCCGCTGACGCCGGATTTCAGTCAGCAAACGTCGCAACAGGCGCGCATCGTGCCGCTCATAGCCGGCGATCTCCTGCTCACCGTCAACCCCGTCGACGGCAGCGAGGTCGAACCGTGCCCGCCCGGGGAGCAGCCCGCCGCACCCGCCCGGCGCACCCCCGCGGAGCGGACCGACCGTGAGCGGGCCGCCGCGCCTCCCGTCCCGCCCGGCCCGCCCGTCCTCAGGCTGCCACTGCTGCAGCGGGCCGACGAACGCGAACGCCTGGTGCGTCTGCTGGCCCGCGGCCGCTCCGTACGGCTCACGGGACCGGCCGGTTCCGGCCGTACTGCGCTTCTGGACGCCGTCGCCGCCGACTGCGCGGAATTCGCCCCTGACGGCGTCGTCCGGCTGAGCGGCCACAAGCGCACCGTGGCCGACCTCCTCCACGGACTCTTCGAGGCCGTTCACGACGCGCCGCTGCACCGCCCGGACCGTGAACTGCTGCTGGAGAAGCTGCGGACGACCGGTGCCGTCGTCGTTCTCGACGACCTGGAGTTCGGCGGCGTCGCACTGGACGAACTCCTCGACGCGACGCCCGAATGCGCCTTCCTGCTGGCCGCGACGCCCGACACCGCCGCCCCGGGCCCCGACTCCCACCTCGAAGAGGTCTTCCTCGCCGGCCTCGACCGCGGCGCCTCGATCGACCTGATGGAGGGGGTCGTCGAGCGCAAGCTCACCGAGGAGGAGGCCAACTGGGCCGGCGACCTCTGGTTCGAGTCCGAGGGCCTTCCGCTGCGCTTCGTCCAGGCCGGAGCCCTGCTGCGCCAGCGCGACCTGCTGACCAGCGACCCGACCGCGTACGACGCCTACGGCTACCTGGAGAACCGGCCCGCCGACGAGGCTCCGGAGGCCGTGGAATCCGTCGAGGCGGACGCCGCGGAGCTCCCGCTGCCCAGCCTCGGAGAGGGCGCCGCCCCCGCCGCGCTGCTCGGCTCACGGCTGAGCGAGGCGGCGCGCGACACCCTGCGCTTCGCGGTCGCGCTCGGCGGCGAGGTGCCGCACCAGGCGCATCTGCCGGCGCTCGTGGGGGACACCCACGCCGACGCGGCACTCGGCGAGCTCGCCGGCTGCGGACTGCTCTCCCCGGCCGGCCCCCGCTACCGGCTGGCCGCCGGTGTCCTCGCCCAGCTGGAGGCCGCCGGATACGGCGACGGCGCCACGGACCGGGCCCGGACGGTGGCCCAGCACTACGCCTGGTGGGCCGGTCACCCCTCCGTCACCCCCGCACGGGCGGTGGCCGAGGCCGATGCGATCCTCGCGGCGATGGCGCAGCTGGTGCCGGGGGACAGTGCCGGGCAGACCAGCGTCGCCGTGCTGCTGGCCCGCAGCGCCTCGCCCGCCTTCGCGGCGGGGCTGCACTGGAGCGCCTGGGAGAAGGCCCTGCGGATCGGGCAGGAAGCCGCCCGGATCGCCGGCGAGGTCGCCGAAGAGGCTTACTTCCACCATGAGTTGGGCGTGCTCGCCCTGTGTACCGGCAACTTCGACCGGGCCAGGGCCGAGCTGGAGACCTCCATCAGCATGCGCGGGGCGCTCGCCGACAAGTCCGGTGCGGTGGCCGGACGGCGGGCCCTCGCCCTGGTCGAGGACCGGACCGGTGGTCCGGCCGCGGTCGGACCACCGGTGATGGCGGAGCTGCCGGCCGACCGCTTCGAGGCGTCGCCGCCCCGTGGTCTGCCGACGGCCATCCCCGTATCCATGCCGCGTACGTTCCCGGACGAGACCGTCGTGTCCCGGCAGAGCGGCCCGCCGGTCGTGGCCGCGCAGGAGAGCGGCGGTCGCTTCGCGGTGCTCGGTGGCGCCCGGCGCAATCTCGTCGCCGCCGGGGCGGGCGTGCTGCTCGCCGGGGTGCTCGGCACGGTGGTGACCCTCGGGCTCACCTCGAACAGCGAGCCGCAGGGTGACCCCGGGGTCTCGACCGACCAGTCGGTGACCGAGGGCGGCGACCCGGAGGAGGAGCTGCCGGTGGAGGAGGCCACGGACGGCGCGACTCCGTCCGCCGAGGCGTCGGGTTCGGCGTCGGCGTCGTCATCGGCTGCGCCGGGGCCGTCGGGGAGCGGATCCGCGCCTGCGGGCGGGGGCGGGGCGTCTTCGCCGGGGGCGACGGTTTCGGAGTCCGCTCCGTCGTCGCCGGAGGGCTCGTCGCCGAGCAGGCCTTCGCCTACGCGTACGACGACGAAGCCGACCGTGACGCCGACCAGTCCTTCGCCGACCGACACGGCGACGTCGGAGACGCCGACGGATGAGCCGACCACGGAGACCCCCACGGATCCGGTGACGACGGAGCCGACCGTGCCCGACTCGTCGGACTCGTCGAGCGGGTTCTCGGGGACGAGCCCGAGCCCGTCGGAGACCTGATCCGGGGCGCCCCGGTGGCGCCTCGTCCTCAGGCGCCGGACGGGCTCGAGGCGCGCGGACGCCCGTCCGGCGGGGTCGGCGGTCTCCGTGTGGAGGGTTCCGTCCTCAAGCGCCGGACGGGCTGGGAGGGGCGGTTGGGCCCGGTGCCCGTCCGGCGGGGTCGGCGGTCTCCGTGTGGAGGGCTCCGTCCTCAAACGCCGGACGGGCCGGAAAGGCCGGACGGGGACGGGTGGGTCAGAAGAGTCTGAGCTTGTCGTCCTCGATGCCGCGCATCGCGTCGTAGTCGAGGACCACGCAGCCGATGCCGCGGTCCGTCGCCAGGACGCGGGCCTGGGGCTTGATCTCCTGGGCGGCGAAGATGCCCTTCACCGGTGCCAGGTGGGGATCGCGGTTGAGCAGCTCCAGGTAGCGGGTCAGCTGCTCCACGCCGTCGATGTCGCCGCGCCGCTTCAGCTCGACCGCCACCGTCTGGCCGTCGGCGTCACGGCACAGGATGTCGACCGGGCCGATGGCGGTGAAGTACTCGCGACGGATGAGGGTGTAGCCCTCGCCGAGCGTCTCGATCCGGTCGGCGAGCAGCTCCTGGAGGTGCGCTTCCACGCCGTCCTTGATCAGGCCGGGGTCGACGCCCAGCTCGTGAGACGAGTCGTGGAGGATTTCCTCCATCGTGATGATCAGTTTTTCGCCCGCCTTGTTCACCACGGTCCAGACGCCCGCGGTGTCGTCGGCGCCTTCCTTCAGGGTGCAGGGCGGCGACATCCAGTTGAGCGGTTTGTACGCCCTGTCGTCGGCGTGAATCGACACGCTCCCGTCCGCCTTCACCAGGATGAGACGGGGAGCGGAGGGCAGGTGGGCCGTGAGCCGGCCCGCGTAGTCCACGGAGCAGCGGGCGATGACGAGACGCATGGTCGGCAACGCTACTCGACGACAGGTGCTCGACGCGATTCACCCACCCGTCACTCCTTTCCCGTCCAGGAGTGACGCTTTCTGGCTTGCCCCTCTTTGAACCCCTTCGTTATTGGCCGGTTGTGTTCCCAATCTCCTGGTGCGGCCCGGACTGCGCCCTTACCGTGGATGCAGGAGGTCGCCGTGCGTGCACGCTGCGTCGCCGTCCTTCTTCCCTGCCCGTAAGGCCCCGGCCCTCCGTCGGGGTCGCGAGAGGAGAACCCATGTCGCTCGACGTCTCACCGGCGCTGTTGGAACAGGCCGAGCGAGGCGAGGTCGACGAAGCCGACTTCGTCGACTGCGTCCGGACCTCCCTGCCCTACGCATGGGAGATGATCAGCTCGTTGGTGGCTCAGCTGAAGGTCGACGGCGGGCAGTTCGCCGACAACCAGACGCCGCCGCCCAACGAGCAGGCACGTGGTCAGCTGCTGCGTGCGCTCGCGAGTGATGCGATACGCGGTGCGCTGCAGCGGCACTTCGGGGTGCGCCTGGCATTCCAGAACTGCCACCGCGTCGCGGTGTTCCCGCTGGACGCCTCGGTCGACGACCGACTGGCCAAGTTCACTTCGGTGAGGGGCCAGTTGCTCAACCAGTCGCCCGAACTACGGGACTGCTGAACGCTTCTGCTGCCGCCCCGGGCCGCGGGAGGTGCAACTGGTCCGGGGCGGCGGCTCCCGTACGTACACCGTGAAACCCACAGGTGTGGGTCATTCGAGGAGTGGCAGTACCTCGGTGCCCAGGCGCGCTACGTTCTCCTCCGTGGCCACGAGATCTCCGGAACCCTCCACCAGGAGCGCGAAGCGGGTGATGCCCGTGCGCTCCGCCGTGGCCGCGAGGCGGTCGGCGGCGAGCCGGGGCGGGCCCACCGGATGAAGCCCGCACAGCAGCTCCGTGTAGCCGACCGGGTCGCGCATCACCCGGTGCCGGCCGTCCACCGTCACATGGGCCTCCAGCCCCTGCCGCAGCCAGCCGGGCATCGCCTTCACGAGCGTCTCCCGGGCGTCGTCGGCCCGGTCCGCGATCTGGGCCACCCCCGCGGACACGTGCCCCGCCTGCCGTACGCTCTCCGGCGAACGGCCCGCGGCGAGCGCGCAGGAGCGCCAGAAGGCGACCATCTCGGCCTTCTCCTCGTCGCCGCAGTGCATCCCGAGCAGCATCGGCAAGCCGTTCTCGGCTGCGAGCCGCACGCTCTTCTGCGACGTGCACGCGACGATCACCTCGGGTCCTTCGGGGTTCTCCCCGCTCTCCGCGTGGAGCAGCTCGTCGGCCCGGGGGACCACCGCCACCTCGCGGAAGCCGTACCGCTCCCCGCGTCCCGCCACCCGCGCCTCGCGCAGCCAGTCGAGCAGCAGCCCCAGGGACTCGGGGAAGCCGTTCTCGTACGCTTCCAGGCCGCCGCCGAACACCTCCAGGTCGATCCACGGCCCGCCCCGGCCCACGCCGAGGGTGAACCGGCCGCCACTGGTGAGGTGCAGCAGGGCCGCCTGCTCGCCGAGAGCGACCGGATGCTGGGTCGGCAGCACGCTCACCGCCGTACCGACGCGGATTCTGCGGGTGCGGCCGAGCAGCAGCGCGGCCAGTGTCACGGCGGACGGGCACACCCCGTACGGCACGAAATGATGTTCGGCCAGCCAGACCGAGTCGAGGCCGGACTCCTCCGCGACCTCGGCGGACCGGATCGCGCGATGCAGCGCCTCTCCCGGCCCCTGCCCCGGAAACTGGGCTGCCAGTACGAACGTTCCCACACGCATCGCCAGATACCTCCTTGCGGCCGACGCGGCTCTCCCCTACCGGCAACAACGTCTGACACGTGCCAAAGGCACGGTCCGACGGGAAGTTGTTGCGATTTTCCGGTAACCCGTCCCGTCCTGGGCGGTGCGAGACGTATGCCCCCGCCGAATGGCCCTACGCTGGACGGGAACTGCCCGGTCCCGCCCTGTGAGGTGTCACGTGTCCCCGCGCCGCAACCGCCCCCGAGGCGGCGAGAGTCCCACCGACAGCGCGAGCGCGGCGGGGGACCGGTACGGCGGCGGAGGACGCGCGGAGGAGTGGCAGGGCGAGGAGTGGTCGGTCCGCCCGGTCAGTGGCGCGAGCGCGGCGGGCAAGCGCTACCGGTGCCCCGGCTGCGACCAGGAGATCCCGTCGGGCCTCCCGCACCTGGTGGCCTGGTCCGAGTACGGCGGGATCGACGACCGCAGGCACTGGCACAAGGCGTGCTGGAACGCGAAGGACCGCCGCACCACACGGGTGCAGCGGTCCAGGAACGCGCCTCGGTACTGAGCCCGGCCTCCGGTGCCGGAACCCGCGTCCGGGTACGGAAGCCTCGGTACTGAGAACCGGCCTTCGGTGCCGGACCCCGGGAAACCCGCGTCCGGGTACGGAGAACGGCCGTCGGTGTCAGACGTCGCGGTTGTCCATCGCCAGATAGGCGCCGCCCAGAGCCACGGCGGTCACGCCGAGCATGAGCCACAGCGGGTCCCAGCCGGACGGCCCCGATGTCGCGACCGAGTTGTCGTAGAAGATGCTGAGCTGGTTGGGGATCGAGTACTCCAGGAGCCACTCGCGGATCGACGTGAGCGAGTCGGCGAGCATGAAGATGGCCAGTACGAGCGGCAGCAGCACCACACCGATCATGAGGGTGATCGCGCCGGCCGAGTGCCGGATCAGCGCGCCGACCGCCAGCGAGAGCAGGCCCAGCGTCGCCATGTAGAGGCCGACTCCGACGGTCCCGCTCAGCCATTCCTTCCCGCTGGGCGCCGGGGCGTCCAGCATGGCTGTCTGGATCAGGGCGACGATCGTGGTCATCACCGTCGTCAGCACGAAGGTGAGCAGGAAGAAGACGATCGCCTTGGCGCTGAGCACCCGGGCCCGGCTCGGGCAGGCCGTCAGCGTCGTACGGATCATGCCGGTGCCGTACTCCGACGCGATGGTCATGACGCCGAGCGTGATCACGCAGATCGATCCCAGGAGCACGCCGAAGAAGCCGAGGCTGAGCACCGGGGTGGAGCCCATGTCGGAATCGGAGTCGGAGAAGCTGACGGCGACCGCCGAGAGCACCCCGATGCCGAACACCAGCACGATCATGATGCCGAGCGTCCACATGGTGGAGCGCACGGACCGGATCTTGGTCCACTCGGAAGCGATCGCGTCACCGAGGGTGGCGGGGCGCACCGGGATCGGGGAGACGTAGGAGCCGGCCTGCGCACCCTGTCCGGGCTGCTGGGGGGCGAAGGGCTGCTGGTACGCCTGCTGCTGGTACGGCGCCTGCGGCGGCGTGGGCGGCGTCGTCATCGGGAGTCCTCGCTGGTGTCGCGCTTGGTCAGGTCTGCGGAGGGTCCCGCGGGCGCTGCCGGGGCGGGAGCGGGAGCGGGAGGGGCGGCGGGAGCGGCCGGGGCGGCGGGAGCGGCCGGGGCGGCGGCCGGGACCGCGGGGGCCGGTGCGCCCGCGTACGGGTTCTGGCCGGGCGGCGGCGGGGCGTACCAGCCCTGCTGCGGCACCTCGGGGGCGCTCTGCGGCGGGGCGTACGCCTGCTGCGGTCCGTATCCGGCGGGTGCCGGCGCCTGGAGATGGGCCACCTGGTCGGCCGTCGAGCGGTAGTCCACGGCGCCCTGCGTCATCCGCATGTACGCCTCCTCCAACGAGGCCTGGTGCGGCGAGAGCTCCCACAGCCGGACGTCCGCCTGATGGGCCAGATCGCTGATGCGCGGCAGCCGGAGCCCGGTGATCCGCAGGGCCCCGTCAGGCTCCGACATGACCTGGCCGCCCGCCTCGGTGAGCGTGGCGGTGAGCTTCTCTCGCTGCTCGGGCCCGTCGTCCGGGACCCGGACCCGGGCGAAATCGGCCGAGTTGGCCGAGATGAAGTCCCCGATGCTCATATCGGCCATGAGCTGACCGCGGCCGATCACGATCAGATGGTCGGCGGTGAGGGCCATCTCGCTCATCAGATGGCTGGAGACGAAGACCGTGCGGCCCTCGGACGCCAGCATCTTCATCAGGTTGCGGACCCAGAGGATGCCCTCCGGGTCGAGACCGTTGACCGGCTCGTCGAAGAGCAGCACCTGCGGGTCGCCCAGCAGCGCCGCCGCGATGCCCAGACGCTGCCCCATGCCGAGCGAGAAGCCCTTGGACCGCTTCGACGCCACCTGCTGGAGGCCGACGACTCCCAGCACCTCGTCGACCCGGGCGGCCGGGATGCCGGCGAGCTGGGCGAGCGAGAGCAGATGGCTGCGGGCGCTGCGCCCGCCGTGCACGGCCTTGGCGTCGAGCAGGGCACCCACCTGACGCGGAGCGTTCGGCAGATCGCGGAATTCATGGCCGCCGATGGTCGCCCGGCCCTCCGTCGGCCGGTCCAGGCCGAGAATCATCCGCATCGTGGTCGACTTCCCCGACCCGTTGGGGCCGAGAAACCCGGTGACGGCGCCGGGCCGCACCTGGAAGGAAAGGTTGTACACGGCCGTCTTCGCGCCATAGCGCTTGGTCAGACCGACTGCCTCGATCATGCTCCAGCCCATCGACTTATCTGTCGTCGGGGCACAGGCCGTCGGCCGTACGCCCCCCGTATGAGTGAGGAGGATATCCAGGCGCTGACGGTTCCGGCCAAGGAGGAAGCGGGGCGAGTCGCTTCCGGTGCCGTGGACCGGGGCCCACGGCACCGGGTCAGGCGTCGCGCTTCTTGAGTACGAGGAAGCCGCCGATCACCGAGGCCGCCACCCACGCCACCATGATCAGCAGCCCGGCCCACGGCCCGTACGGTGCCGGATCGCTGTTCATCGCGTCGGGCACCACCTGCATGATCTTGGATCCGGCCTGGTCGGGGAAGTACTGGGCGACGCTCTTGGCGCCAGGGACGGCCGACAGGATCTGCGAGACCAGGAAGAAGAACGGCATCAGGATGCCGAGCGACAGCATGGAGCTGCGCAGCATCGTCGCCACCCCCATGGAGAAGAGCGCGATCAGCCCCATGTAGAGACCGGCGCCGAAGACCGCCCGCAGCACGTTGTCCTCGCCGATGCCGATGCTGTGGTCGCCGAGGAGGGCCTGGCCGAGGAAGAACGAGACGAAGCTCGTGACCATCCCGACCACCAGGGCCAGCACACTGGCGACCAGCATCTTGCTGAAGAGGAAGGTGGCGCGCTGCGGCACCGCCGCGAGCGAGGTGCGGATCATGCCGGAGCTGTACTCCGTACCGACCACCAGGACACCGAAGACGACCATGGCCAGCTGGCCGAGGATCATCCCGGAGAAGCTGACGAACGTGGGGTCGAACGTGGCCCGCTCCGCGTCGGAGAGGTCGTCGAACTGGGAGTTCATCACCGCGCAGAGCGCGGCGCTCATCGCGACGGTGACGGCGAACGCGCAGATCAGCGTCCAGGTCGTCGAGGAGACCGTACGGATCTTGGTCCATTCGGAGGTCAGGACCGCGGGTACCGATGCCATCGCCGTCACGCCCCTGTTCCGGTGCCGGAACCGCCGGGTGCCCCCGGGGCGGAGCCGGGCGGCTGATTCCACTGATCGCCCCAGTGCGGGCCGACCGGCGGCGGCGCGGCCCCGCGCTCCGAGTGCGCGTGGTACTCCACCGAGTCCGCCGTCATCTGCATGAACGCCTCCTCCAGAGAGGCCCGCTGGGAGCTCAGCTCGTGCAGCACGATCGTGTGCCGGGCGGCCAGTTCGCCCAGGGCCTCGGTGGTGGCACCGTCGATCTCCAGCGTGCCGTTGCCCGACTCGACCGCCACGATTCCCTCCGCGTGCAGGACGTCCCGCAGCCGCTCCTGCTGCGGTGAGCGCAGGCGCACATAACTGCGGGAGTTCTGATGGATGAAATCGGCCATCGAGGTATCGGCGAGCAGCCGGCCCTGACCGATCACGATCAGATGGTCCGCGGTCAGTGCCATTTCGCTCATCAGATGGGAGGAGACGAAGATCGTCCGGCCTTCCGCGGCCAGCGCCTTCATCAGATTGCGGATCCAGTGAATTCCCTCGGGGTCCAGACCATTGACGGGTTCGTCGAACATCAGAATCTCGGGATCACCGAGCAGTGCCGACGCGATTCCCAGCCGCTGGCCCATCCCGAGGGAGAAGCCCTTGGATTTCTTCTTCGCCACCGCGGTCAGGCCGACGGTGTCGAGAACCTCCGCCACCCGGCTCTCCGGGATCCGGTTGCTCTGGGCGAGACAGAGCAGGTTGTTGTAGGCGCTGCGGCCGCCGTGCATCGACTTGGCGTCCAGGAGCGCACCGATGTACTTCAAGGGCTCCGAGAGATCGCGGTAGTGCTTGCCGTCGATGCGCACCGATCCGCTGGTGGGGTTGTCGAGATCGAGCATCATCCGCATCGTCGTGGACTTGCCCGCCCCGTTGGGTCCCAGAAAACCCGTCACCATCCCCGGCCTGATCCGGCACGACAACTGGTCGACGGCAACCTTGTTGCCGAAGCGCTTGGTGAGGCCATCAAGCTCGATCATGCGTTCACGCTAGAACGGCCGCGCGCCCGGCGCCACCACAAGGGCGGAACCGGGCGCGCAAGGACTGGACCGAGCAGGTGATCAGCGGGTCTGCTGGGCGGGGACACCGCGGGTTGCGGGCTCCTCGTCGGCGGGCGAGCCGGCGGCGGCCACCGCGGCACCCGTCAGCGTCGCCAGCATCTCGCGGACGTTGGTCAGCTGCGCATTGATCGAGTCGCGGCGGTTGGTGAGCGCCGCCAGCTCGCGCTCCGACTCGCTGCGGATACGGTCGGCCTTCGCGTTGGCGTCGGCCACGATGTCCTCGGCCTGGCGCTGAGCGGTCTCCACCGTCTGACGGGCGCGGCGCTCGGCGTCCGTGCGGAGCTTCTCGGCCTCCAGACGGAGCTGCTCGGCACGGTGCTCGATCTCGGCCAGACGCTTCTCGGCCTTGGCCTGACGGGCCGCGAGGTCGCGCTCCGACTGGTCGCGGCGCTTGGCCAGGTTGGTCTCGAAGTCCGCGGCGGCCTGGGCGGCCTTGGCGCGGGTCTCCTCGAAGAGGGCGTCGGCCTCCTCGCGCTTCTGGGCCGCGTCCTTCTGCGCGTCCGAGCGCAGCGTGGTGGCCTCCCCCTGGGCCTTCTCGACGATGCGGACGCCGTCGTCCTCGGCCTTGGCCTTGCGCTCGGCGGCGAAGGTCTCGGCGTCGTTGCGCACCTGCTGGGCGGCGGACTCGGCGAGCTCGCGGTGCTGCTCGGCGGCGCGGCGGGCCTCCTCACGCAGGTCCTTGGCCTCCTCCTCGGCAAGGCGGAGGATCTTCTCCACACGCGCGCCGAGACCCGCGTACGACGGCTCGGCGTCGCTCACCTGGGCCTGGGCGTTCTGCGTTTCGAGGTGGAGTTCCTCGATGCGCTTTTCCAGAGATGTGATGCGGGAGAGAGCACTATCACGGTCGGCGACGATCTTGGTAATGCGGTCATCCACCTGACCGCGGTCGTAACCACGTCGCACGAGCTCGAAGCCGAAGGGGGAGGAAGGGTCACTCATGGGGTTCCTGTCGAAGTGAGACCGGTGAGGTGATAGAGGGAATCCTAGGGGCCAGAACGGCGTGTCATCGAGCAGATGCCTGTTTGATCTGGAGAATGACACCCCTTTTGAGTGGCTGACCCCCGTAACCCTTGCCACTCGGAGGGCTGAACGTCCTTGCCGAACAGCGGAAGAGCGCCGGATGACTACCCATCCGACTGCTTGCCACCCGCACGAGTTCCCGCCGCCGCCGTGGCCTTGACGCTGCCGGGCGGACCGGCACCCGCGCCCTTACCGCCCGCCCCGGGGGTCTCGAAAGACTCCAACGCCTCCAGGACGTCCTGGACACGGGAGATCTCCGTGTTGATGTCCGCACGCCGGCGCACCAGGACATCGAGTTCGCGCCGGCCCTCGTCCACCGTCTGCTTGGCCTCGGCCTCGGCATCGGCCCGCAGCTTCTCGGCCTCGCGCACCAGGCTGGCCTTCTTCTGCTCGGCCTCCTTGAGCAGCGACTCGGCGCGCTTCACTGCGGCGATCCGGACCTTGCTCGCCTCGGAGTTGGCGTCGGAGAGCAGTTCCTTGGCCTTCGCGGCGGCTTCCTCGCGCTGCTCGGTCGCGGCCTTCATCAGGTTGTCGACGCGCTCGCCGACCGTCTTGACCTGTTCGGCCGTCTCGCGCCGCGCACGGTCGTGCAGTTCCTGGACCTCGGCCTCGGCCCGGTTCCTGAGCTCCTCGGACCGCTCCCGGATCTGCGTGGCGTCCCGCCGCGCGCCCACCAGCAGCTCGTCCGCGTCCGTCCGGGCCCGTTCCACCAGGGTGTTGCCCTCGACCGTCGCCTCGGACGTGATCCGCACGGCCTCCTTGCGGGCCACCCCGACCATGGTGTCGGCCTGCTCCTCGGCCTCGGTGGCAGCGCGCAGCGCCTCCTCCTGGGCCTTGTTGATCAGCTGGTCCGCCTGCTCGGCCGCGTCCGCACGCCGCTTCGAGGCCGATTCACGCGCCTCGTCCAGCAGCCGGTCCGCCTCCTGGCGCGCCTCGGCACGCATCTGCTCGGCCGCCGCCTCGGCGTCGGCGCGCAGCCGCTCCGACTCCTCGCGGGTACGGACCGCGTGCTCCTGCGCCGAACCGACGGCCTCCGCCGCCTCCGCCCGCAGCCGCTCGGCCTCGCCCGCCGCCTCGTCACCGAGCCGGGCCGCCTGCTGCGTCGCCTCGGTACGCACCCGCTCGGCCTCGGCCGCGGCCTCGCCCCGCAGCCGCTCCGCCTCGGCCGTGGCCTCGGACACCAGTCCGTCGGCCTGCTCCGCCGCCTGGGACCGCATCCGGTTGGCGTCCTCGCGGGCCTCGGCCCGGCTGCGCGACGCGTCCTGCTCCGCGGACGCCAGGGCGTCGGACGCCTCGGTACGCATCCGCTGGCTGTACTCCGCGGTGTCGGCCCGCAGCTTCTCCGACTCCGTGATGGCCTCGGACACGGTCCGCTCGGCCATCGCCTTCGCGGCCTCGGACTCCTCCTGAGCCACCCGGCGCACCCGGGCCGCGTCCTCGCCGGCCCGCTCCCGCTCCGCGTACGCGTCGGAACGGACCCGGTCCGCCTCCTCCTGCGCCTCGGACTTCGTCCGCTCCGCGACATGCTCGGCGGCGGAGCGCAGCCCGGCGATCTCGGCCTCGGCCTGCTCCTGGAGCCCGTTGACCGAATCCCGTACCTGCTGGGCGGTCTGCTCGGCCGCGGCGACCATCTCGGTCGCCCGCGCGTCCGCCTCCTCGACCAGGCGCTGGGCCTCGGCCTGCGCCTCCTCGACCCGCTTGCGGGCCGAGGCCAGGAGTTCCTCGCTCTGCGCGCGGGCCCGCTCACGCTCCTGGTTGGCCTCGGCACGTGCCGCGTCGAGGGTCTCCTCGGCCTCGCGGCGGCGCCGGTTCGCTTCCTCCTGGGCGGCGGCCAGCGCCTCGGCGGCCTCCGTGCCCACACGTTCGGCGGCGGCCGCGGCCTCCGACCGCACGCGGTCGGCGCTCTCCTGCGCCTCGGTCTTCAGCCGCTCGGCCTCGGCTGCCGCCTCGCCACGCAGCCGTACGGCGACGGACTCGCCCTCCGCACGGGACTGCGCCGCATCGGCCGCGGCCTCGTCGCGCAGCCGCTGGGCCTCGGCCTCGGACTGCTCCCGCAGCGTGCGCAGCCGCTCGGCGGCCTCCGCGCGCAGCCGCTCGGACTCCTCGTTCGTCTCGCGCCGGATCCGCTCCGCGTCCGAACGCGCCTCGCCCAGCGTCTGCTCGGCGGTGGTGACCCGGGTCTCGGCCTCGCTGTGCAGCCGGGTCAGCTCGTCGGCCGCCTCCGCCTGCCGGCCCGCGATCGCGCGCTCGGTCTCCTCGCGCAGCGCAGCCGCCGCCTGCTCGGCCGCGGCCGTGACCGACTCCGCCTGCTCCTCGGCCTCGGTGCGCAGCTGCTCGGCCTCGGCGCGGGCCCGGTCCAGGGCCTCCTCCGCCTGCTTGCGCAGCGCCGCAGCCCGCTCGGTGGCCTCGCTGCGGACCCGCTCGCTCTCCGTGCTCGCGGCGCCGCGCAGCTCCTCCGCGTCGGCCTTCGCCTTGGCCAGCAGCTCCTCGGCGGTCCTCGCGCCCTCCTCGATCTGCTGGAGGGCCTCGCGCCGGGCCTCGCCACGGATCCGCTCGCCCTCGGCGACCGCCTCGGAACGCAGCTGCTCGGCCTCGCCGCGCAGCCGGCGCGCCTCCTCCTGGAGCTCGACCGTCTTGGCCCGGTACTCCTTGGTGTCGTCCTTGGCCGCACCCTTGAGCTGGTCCGCCTGCTCGGCGGCCTCGCCGCGCAGCCGGTCCGCCTCGGCCTCCGCCTCACGGCGGATCCGGTCGGCCTCCTCGCTCGCCGCCCGGGTGGTCGACTTCGCGTCGTCGGACGCCTTGGTCAGCACCTCCTCGGCGGCACGGGCCGCCTTGGCGAGCTGGGCCGCGGCGTCCTCGGCGGCGGCGGTGCGCGCGGTGTCGGCCGCCTCGGAACGGAGCCGGTCGGCCTCGGCCCGGGCATCGGCGAGCGCCTGCTCGGCCTCCGCCTTGAGGGACTCGGCGTCCTTGGTGGCCTCGCCGACCAGCCGGGCGATCTCCGACTTGGCGGTACGGGTGCGCTGCTCGTTCTGCGACTCGGCTCCGGCCAGCCGCTTGACCGCGGCCTCCTTCGCCTCGGACAGCACCTTCTCGGCCTCGAGGCGGGCCTCGCGCAGCTGCGTCTCCGCCTCCTGCATGCGCTGCTCGGCGGCCCGGTTCAGCTCGGTGGTCTGCTGCCGCGTCTGCTCGGTCTCCGCCGTCGTCGACGTACGGAGCTGCTCGGCGTGGGCGGTGGCCTCCTGTGCCTGGCTGGAGGCGGCGCCCAGCAGCCGCTCGGCGTCCTTGCGGGCGCGCAGCAGGATCGACTCGGCCTCGGAGCGGGCGGACTCGGCCTCGGAACCCAGGCGCTGACGCGTCTCGTCGGCCAGCCGGGCGGCCTCGGCACGGGCGGCGCCCAGCGCCTGCTCGGCCTCGGAACGCGACTCGTCCAGCAGCCGGCGGGCCTGGGACTCGGTCCGGGCGCGCAACTGCTCGGCCCACGCCACGTTCTCGTTGACATGGGACTCGACGGTCTGGCGGCGCTCCGCCAGTTCCTGGTCGAGCTGCTGGCGGCGCTGCACGGCCTCGTTGTGCAGTTCGGCCTGGAGCCGGGCCTGGTGCTCGGCGTGCTCCTGAAGGATCCGCTGCGTCTGCGCGCGGGCGTCGCGCAGCTCGCGCTCGGCGTCGTTGCGCAGCTGGTCGGCCTGGATCTGGGCATTACGGAGCAGCTGCTCCGCCTGGTAACCGATGTCCGCGCTGTCGTAGGCGGGACGGGTCGCCAGACTGCGGCGGGCCTCGTGCAGCTTGGCCCGCAAGACCTCGACCTGGTAGCCGAGGTCCTCGGCGTGCTGGACGGCCTTCTCCCGGTCGGTCTTCAGCCGGTCCATCTCGGCTTCGAACCTCGAGAGATGGTCGTCTTCAGCTCGGTGGCTCTCCTGGCGTTCGTAGCCCCGCACTGCGCGGTCCCATCCTTCCCCGAGCTCTCAACTGGTCGAGCGGGGGAGGCCCCAACCCTGGTCGCACACTCCACACGAGTACCGTTCACCGGCGAACGGCCCCCCGGGGAATGGTGACAGATCATCGGCTGAGGACGCGGCGCGGCCCCGACCCGGCCCCGGCCCGGAACAGCCCACTCTACCGGGCCGGGTATCCCTGAGAAGCGGTTGTCCGGCTCCCGCTGGTCAGCCGGGGTCAGTGCTCCGTCCGGGACGTGACCAGTTCGGTCAGCACACCGTGGCAGTCCTTGGGGTGCAGGAAGGTGATCCGGGACCCCATCGAACCCGTCCTGGGCTCGTCGTACAGCACCCTGACCCCCTTCTCGCGGATATCCGCGGCGTCCGCGTCGACATCCGCCGTACCGAAGGCGATGTGGTGCACGCCCTCCCCATTCTTGGCCAGCCATTTGCCCACGGCGGAGTCCTCGCGGGTCGGCTCCAGCAGCTGGAGGTACGAGGCGCCGCCGTCGGACGTCTCGTTGATCTTGAGCATGGCCTCCCGGACGCCCTGCTCCTCGTTGATCTCGGAGTGGAACACCTCGAACCCGTAGGTCGAGCGGTAGAACTCGACGGTCTTGTCGAGGTCGAAACAGGCGATCCCGATGTGGTCGATTCGCGTCAGCATGGAACCAGTGCAGCGCCCGGCGGATGGTTACGCAACGTGCGCGCGATCACACCCGCTGCCGGATGACGGGCGCGGTACCGCTCAGTACATTCATGTAAACCCTCGTTCACTCCTATTCCAAGGGGCTGTGCCTCATGTCAGGAACGACCGGTACCACTTCGGTGATCGTCGCGGGCGCCCGTACGCCCATGGGCCGTCTCCTCGGCTCCCTCAAGAGCTTCTCCGGAGCCGACCTCGGCGGCTTCGCCATCAAGGCGGCGCTGGACCGGGCCGGCATCGGCGGCGACCAGGTCGAGTACGTGATCATGGGCCAGGTGCTCCAGGCCGGGGCGGGGCAGATCCCGGCACGCCAGGCAGCGGTCAAGGCCGGCATCCCGCTGAACGTCCCGGCGCTCACCGTCAACAAGGTGTGCCTCTCCGGGCTCGACGCCATCGCCCTGGCCGACCAGCTGATCCGCGCCGGTGAGTTCGACGTGGTCGTGGCCGGCGGCCAGGAGTCCATGACGAACGCCCCGCACCTGCTCCCGAAGTCCCGCGAGGGCCACAAGTACGGCGCCATCGAGATGCTCGACTCGATGGCGTACGACGGCCTGACCGACGCCTACGAGAACATTCCGATGGGCGAGTCCACGGAGAAGCACAACACCCGTCTCGGCCTGGCGCGTGCGGCCCAGGACGAGATCGGCGCCCTGTCCCACCAGCGCGCCGCCGCGGCGCAGAAGAACGGTCTCTTCGAGGCCGAGATCACCCCGGTCGAGATCCCGCAGCGCAAGGGCGACCCGGTCCTCTTCTCCAAGGACGAGGGCATCCGCGCCGAGACGACCGTCGAGTCCCTCGGCAAGCTGCGTCCCGCCTTCACCAAGGACGGCACGATCACGGCCGGCACCTCCTCGCAGATCTCCGACGGCGCCGCGGCCGTCGTCGTCATGAGCAAGGCCAAGGCCGAGGCGCTGGGCCTGGACTGGATCGCCGAGATCGGCGCCCACGGCAACGTGGCCGGCCCGGACAACTCGCTCCAGTCGCAGCCCTCGAACGCCATCCGCCACGCCCTCAAGAAGGAGGGCATCGGCGTCGAGGACCTCGACCTGATCGAGATCAACGAGGCCTTCGCGGCCGTCGCCGTCCAGTCCATGAAGGACCTCGGCGTCACCTCGGACAAGGTCAACGTCAACGGCGGCGCCATCGCGCTCGGCCACCCCATCGGGATGTCCGGCGCCCGCGTGGTGCTGCACCTGGCGCTGGAGCTCAAGCGGCGCGGCGGCGGCACCGGTGCGGCGGCGCTGTGCGGCGGCGGCGGCCAGGGCGATGCGTTGATCATCCGCGTACCGGGCAAGTAGTCGGTACGAGCGAGCGAGGAGGCCGAGCGTGAAGGTGGACGTCCCCACCCTGGTCGAGCAGGCACGGGAGGGCAGGCCGCGGGCCGTGGCCCGGCTCATCTCCCTGGTGGAGGGGGCGTCGCCGCAGCTGCGCGAGGTGATGGCGGCGCTGGCGCCCCTGGCGGGGAACGCCGCCGTCGTCGGCCTGACCGGATCACCGGGTGTCGGCAAGTCGACATCGACATCGGCGCTCGTCTCCGCCTACCGGCGGCAGGGCAAGCGGGTCGCCGTGCTCGCCGTCGACCCGTCGTCGCCGTTCTCCGGCGGGGCCCTCCTCGGGGACCGGATCCGGATGTCGGACCACGCCTCGGACCCGGGCGTCTACATCCGTTCCATGGCCACGCGCGGCCATCTGGGCGGTCTCGCCTGGTCGGCCCCGCAGGCGATCCGGGTGCTGGACGCGGCGGGCTTCGACGTGATCCTGGTGGAGACGGTCGGCGTCGGCCAGTCGGAGGTGGAGATCGCCTCCCAGGCCGACACCTCCGTCGTCCTCCTCGCCCCGGGCATGGGCGACGGCATCCAGGCGGCGAAGGCCGGAATCCTGGAGATCGGCGACGTGTACGTGGTGAACAAGGCCGACCGGGACGGCGCCGACGCCACCGCCCGCGAGCTCAACCACATGCTGGGCCTCGGGGAGTCCCGCGGTCCCGGCGCCTGGCGCCCGCCGATCGTGAAGACGGTCGCCGCCCGGGGCGAGGGCATCGACGAGCTCGTCGAGGCGCTGGAGAAGCACCGGGCCTGGATGGAGGAGCACGGCGTCCTGGCCGAGCGGCGCACCGCCCGTGCCGCCCGCGAGGTCGAGACGATCGCCGTCACCCGGCTCCGCGAACGCATCGGGGACCTGCACGGCGACCGCCGCCTGGACGCCCTCGCCGCGCGCATCGTGACAGGCCGCCTCGACCCGTACGCGGCGGCGGACGAACTGGTGGCAGGGCTCACCGGACAGGCCTGAACGGACCGTTCCCCGGTTCCCGGTGCGGCGTGCGGGCCGCACCGGGAACCGCCCCCGCCTCGCGAGGCGCCCAGATCCGCCCTGCCGTCCGTCGGGCGTGCGTGGCAGGATGCCCACCGGACGTGATGCCGGACGTCCTGTGCTGCGCACACCGGGGGACATGCATGCTGGGACCGTTACGCGAGGACTCGCCCGCGCACATCGGGCCGTACACCGTGCTCGCCAGGCTCGGCGCCGGCGGCATGGGCGAGGTGTACCTCGGACTGCGCGAAGACGGCGGAGCCGGGACGGAGCCCGTCGCCGTCAAGACCGTACGCCGTGAGATGGCCCGGGACCCCGGCTTCCGGCAGCGCTTCCGCCGTGAGACGGAGCTCGCCCGCTCGACGCGAGGCCCCCATCTCGCCCCGCTCCTCGACTGCGACGCGGAGGCGGAGGTTCCGTGGCTGGCCACCGCCTATGTCGCGGGGCCGACCCTGTCGTCCGCCGTCCGCCGTTCGGGCGCGCTGGGCGAGGAGGAGGTGCGCATGCTGGGCGCGGGGCTCGCCCGCGCCCTGGAGGCCGTCCACGCCTCCGGAGTCGTGCACCGTGACGTGAAGCCGGGCAATGTGATGCTCGCCGCCGACGGGCCGCGCCTCATCGACTTCGGGATCGCCCGGGACATGGGTGCCTCCGCGCTCACGACCACCAGCCGCATGGTCGGCAGCCCCGCCTTCATGTCTCCCGAGCACGTGGCGGGCAGCGGCCGGGTGGTGACCGCGTCCGATGTCTTCTGCCTGGCGTCGGTCCTCTGTTTCGCCGCCACCGGCCGTGACCCGTTCGGCGACGGTCCGGTGGCCGCGGTGCTGTACCGCGTGAAGTACGTCGAGGCGGACCTCGACGGCGTACCCGAGGCCCTGCGCGCGGTGCTCCAGGACTGCCTGGTGGCCGACCCCGCCGCCCGCCCCACCCCTGCGAGCCTCGCCGCGCGCCTCGCCCCGGAGGGTTCCGTGCGATGGCCGGGCCCGGTCGCTGCCCACATCGGCGAGTACGAGCGGGAGCTGGCCTCCGTACGGGCGCTGGGAGGACCGCTGCTGCCGGGATACACCCCGACCGAGGCGGCGACGGGCAGCCGGACACCGGCGGACCGGTTGCCCACCCAGGGGCCCGGGCTCCCGCCGCCCGCCGCCGCTCCCGCCCGCCGCCGCCCTCTCTTCGTCGCGGCGCTGGCCGCCGTCGTTCTGGCGGGGGCGGCCACGGGTGGACTGCTGGCGCTGCGGGACGGCGGCGGCGGTGGCGGTGGGGGAGGGGGCGGCAGCAGCCCCACGCCCTCCGGTCCCGCCGGCTGGAAGGCGTGGCACGCGAACTTCGCCGGCATCCCGCTCGGCTGTGCGGCCGGCCAGGACGCGGTGGTCTGCCGTATGGACGACGGATCGTACGAGGCGCTCTCCGCGTCCGACGGCAAGAGCCTCTGGACGTATGCGGCCGTCGAGGAGCAGGGCGCCGGTGGCGCCCGGATCAGCCCCACCGGGCAGTTCTTCATGCCGGGAGGCGCCACCCGCCCCGTGGTGGACGCGGGCTCGGCGTACTTCGCCACCGGCAACCGCCTGCTCGCGGTCGACGCGAAGACCGGCACGTCCCGCTGGGAGGCCCGGACCGGCGGAGCCCACATGGCGGGGAGCTCACCGCGGGTGGCGGACGGGATGGTCTTCGCGGACATCGGCGACCTGCCCGACGGATCCGAGATCGCGGCCTTCGACGTGCGGGACGGGACGGAGAAATGGCGGAAACCGCTCGTCGGGCAGGACCTGGCCCAGGCCGAGCGCGTCGACTTCTGGCCGCTGGGAGCCCAGGACGGGGTGCTGTACGTCAGGAACGAGAAGGGTCTGCAGGCGTTCGGCACCAAGGACGGTGCGAAGCGGGACGTCGGCTGCCCCGACGAGACGCCGTCCGACTTCGCCGTCCACTGCCCGGAGACCCAGGACGGCACCGGTGAGGAGGACCCGCCCGCTGTGGTTGGCGCGTACGCGGCGGTGGTGGCGGAGACCGACCGGGTGACGGTCTACCGGACGGGCGCCTCGGAGCACGCGGGCGAGGACGCGGCAGCGGACACCGAGGAACCGGAGATCGTCCTGGTCGGGCGGGCCGACGGGAAGGTCCTGGGCCGCTACGGCCTGGGCAAGGACGCGGAGGCACGCAAGAAGAACCCGCCCTCCGCCCCGGCACTCGTCGACGGCACGCTCCTCTGGGCGGACACCGACGCGCTCCACAGCGTCGCGCTCGGCGACGGGGGCAGCCCGGGGCCCCTGAGGCGGACCCCCATCGAGGACGTACCGGTCCCCGAGATCGAGGACCCGTACGACCCTTCCTACGGCATCGCGCTGGGCAAGGAGAACACGCCCCCCGAGATCTTCCCCGCGGGCCGGGCCGTGCACATCGTCTACCGCCACGGCATCGCCGTCTCCGTCGCGATGCCCGGCCCGGACGCGTCGTGATCGGGCCCCTGCCTCCCGGGAGCCGCACCCGCGTCGGTCCCTACCGACTCCTCGGACTGCTCGGCGCGGGCGGCATGGGCGAGGTGTACCTGGCGCGCGAGGACGGCACCACGCCGGTCCCCGGCGCACCGCTGGCCGGGCTGGTCGCGCTCAAGACCGTGCTCCCCGGACTCGACCTCGACGACGGGTTCCGGATCCGCTTCCGCCGCGAGATCGCGGCGGCCGGTGCCGTGCGCAGCCCTCACTCGGCGGCCCTCGTCGCGGGGGACGCCACCGGTGCGACGCCGTGGCTGGCCACGGAGTACGTCCCGGGCCCGTCGCTCGCCGAGGCGGTCAGGCGCTCGGGCCCGCTGCCCGAGGCCGTGGTCCGGGCCGCCGGTTCGCGCCTGGCCCTGGCACTCGCCGACATGCACGCCGTGCGGGTGCTGCACCGGGACCTCAAGCCGGGCAACGTCCTGCTGGGTGCCGAGGGGCCCAAGGTGATCGACTTCGGGATCGCGCAGGCCTTCGAGGCCACCCAGCTCACCCGGACCGGGGTGGTGGTCGGCAGCCCCGGCTACATCTCGCCCGAACACGTCAACGGCTCCCGCGCGCTGGTACCGGCCTCGGACGTGTTCTGCCTCGGAGCGGTGCTGGCCTTCGCCGCGTGCGGACGCGGTCCCTTCGACGACCCGGACATGGCCGCGGTCATCTTCCGGATCGCACACGGTGAGCCCGAACTCGGCCGCGTACCGGCCGGGTTGCGGATGGTGGTCGAGCGCTGCCTCGCCACCCGGCCCGAGGACCGGCCCACCCCGCACGAACTCGCGGCCCTGCTCCTCCCGGGAGGTGTGCCCGGCCGCTTTCCGTGGCACGACC
This sequence comes from Streptomyces sp. NPDC091416, assembly GCF_044756845.1. Lineage (NCBI taxonomy): Bacteria > Bacillati > Actinomycetota > Actinomycetes > Kitasatosporales > Streptomycetaceae > Streptomyces > Streptomyces sp. NPDC091416. Next base: position 133,533 of record NZ_JBIVTU010000001.1, on the reverse strand, counting down.
CGCTCCGGGAGCAGTTCGCCGCCCACACCGAACAGGCCCTGCGCTGCGCGGCGTCGGTCCGGGCGACCCCGCCGATGCCGTCCGCACCGCCGCAGGGCCCACCCGCGCCACCCGCGCCCACCCGGCAGCGGGGGCCACTGGTGGCCCTGGCCGCGATCGCCGTGGTCTGCGCCGTTCTGGGCGCCGTGTACCTGCCCGGCCTGATCGACGGCGACGACGACGCTCCGGCCGCCGGACGGCCCGGTGCGTCGGCCCCGGCGTCCGCGCCGGCGTCCTCCTCCGGGCCCACGGTCGTGCCCGGGGCGGACGCCGGCCGCACCGACGACTTCGGGTCCCGTGACGGGAAGCTCGCCGCGCGTCCGGCCGGCTGGAAGCCCTGGTCGTCCGGGGAAGGCATGGGGGAGTACGGCTGTGCGCTGTCGGCCGGGACCCTCGTCTGCTCCGGTGAGCGCGGTGTCACCGCCTTGGACGCCGCGACCGGCCGTCAGCGCTGGAACCTCCCGGCCGAGCGGGGGGCCGACGCCACTACCGCCGGCCGGGCCGTCGCCGCGGTGGAGGACGGCACGGTCTACGCCTTCGTGGGGGACGAGCTGGTCGGGCTGCGCCTCACCGACGGCAAGCGGGTGTGGCGGCGGCCCCTGCCGGACGGCCGCCTGGGGAAGGGGGCCGTGTACGCGAACGGGGTCGTCTACTACGTCGCCCAGGCGAAGGGCGGATCGGCCGGCACCCTGGTGGCCCAGCAGGTCACCGGGGAGAAGAAGGCCCAGAAGTGGGCGGTGGACTACGACGAGCTCGACTTCACGCTTCTTGCCGGTGACGACCGGGTGGTGGCCGTGGGCGGCGACGTCCGGGTCTTCGACGCCGCGACCGGTGAGCGCCTGCCGGGCGGCGGCGAGCAGAAGGCGGGGTGCGGTCATCCCGTACTCAAGGACGGCGAGCTGGTGTGTGTCGCCGGGGACAGCCTCACGGTGACGGACCTGTCCGGCGCCGCCCGCCCTCGCGTCCTGGCCAAGGGCATGGAGGGGGCGATGAAGCCGGCCGTGACGGCGGACGGAACGGTGGTGGTCTCGACGCCCGGCCGGGTGCGGGCCTTCCGGCTGAGCGACGGTGAGGAGCGGTGGCACTACGTCGACACGCTGCTCGACGAGGCGGTCGGGGACGTCTCGATCGTGGGCTCCAGCGCATTCGTCCACGCGGACGTCACGGTGGACTCCTACGCACTGGACGCCGAGGGTGAGAACCCTCCCGGCCCGAGCAAGGTCTTCTCGCTGCTGCCCGTTCGCGGGACCATGCCCGCCCTGATCGCGGTGGACGAGGCCCTGTTCCTCTCCTCGCCGGACGACGGCACGGTCCTCTCCGGGTTCGCGCCCTGAGGCGGTGCCGGACAGGACCGTGGTGACGGCCGCTCCGAGGGGACGGATCAGTCGTCGTCGCTGTGGTCGTCGTCCCGGTCCACGGTGACCCTGCCGTTCGAAGCGTCCACGCGCAGCTCGTGCTCCTTGCCGTCCTTGCCCGTGACGTCGACGTCCCAGCGCGGCGCCCCGCGCCCGGCGCCGTCATCGTCGTCGTCCAGGTCCACCGACGTCACCGTGCCGGACTGCTGGGCGAGCGCCGCCTTCACGGCCGCGTCCAGGGAGACGTCCGCCGAACGGGGCGCGTGCCGGTCGCGGTCGCCGTGGTCGTCGTCCTCGCGGTCGGACAGCACCGTGCCCCTCGAAGCGTCCACGGTCACGTCGTGCCAGACCTTGTCCGAGCCGTACACGTCGAGCTCCCAGACCGTACGGGAGTTGTCGTCGTCGTCCAGCTCGGCCTCGGTGACCGTGCCGGGGACGGCCTTCAGCGCGGCGCCGACGGCCTTGTCGACGCCGATCCGTCCTGTCCCCCCGGGGTTGCCGGAGGTCCCGGTGCCGTTCCCGGCCGTCCGGTCGTCCCTCCCCGCGCTGCCCGACTCCGCGAAGGCGGCGGTCGCGACGAGTCCGCCGCCGACGAGTACGGCCGCTGCGAGGGTGGCCGCGGCGATGTTGCGCTTCATGGTGTGTTCCTCCCCGATGGGATGTGCGGTGCGACGGGAACCACACTGGCCCGGCGAAGCTGAACCCAGCCTGAAGCCACCTGAAGCCTTCTTCAGCTTCCGTTTGCGACGCTGTGCACATGCGCCTGTTGATCGTGGAGGACGAGAAGCGGCTGGCGATCTCCCTGGCCCGGGGGCTCACCGCCGAAGGGTTCGCCGTGGACGTGGTCCACGACGGACGCGAAGGCCTGCACCGGGCCGGTGAAGGCGCCTACGACCTCGTCGTCCTCGACATCATGCTGCCGGGGATGAACGGCTACCGGGTCTGCGCCGCCCTGCGCGCCGCGGGCCACGAGGTGCCCATCCTCATGCTGACCGCGAAGGACGGGGAGTACGACGAGGCGGAGGGGCTCGACACCGGGGCCGACGACTACCTGACCAAGCCGTTCAGCTACGTGGTGCTGGTCGCCCGGGTCCGCGCGCTGCTGCGCCGCCGGGCGGGGGCCGGCTCCTCGGTGGTCACGGTCGGCTCCCTGCGCATGGACACCGCGGCCCGCCGGGTCCACCGCGGCGAGGAGGAGATCGCCCTCACCGCGAAGGAGTTCGCCGTGCTGGAACAGCTCGTGCTGCGGGCCGGGCAGGTGGTGAGCAAGGCGGAGATCCTGGAACACGTCTGGGACTTTGCCTACGACGGCGACCCGAACATCGTCGAGGTGTACGTCAGCACCCTGCGCCGCAAGCTCGGCACGGCGTCCATCCGCACCATGCGCGGCGCCGGCTACCGGCTGGAGGCGCTGTGAGGTCCGTACGGGCCAGGGCGGCGCTCGGCGCCACCGTGGTGGTCGCGCTCGCCCTGGCCCTCGCCGGGCTCGCCGTCCTCCTGGTCCTGCGCGCCAACCTCACGGACCAGGCCGGGCTCCAGGCCGAGGTCGCGGCCCGGGAGGTCGCGGGGCAGCTGGCCCTGGGCGTGCCGTACGACCGGCTGGAGACGGGCGACGAGGAGGACCACCCCGTCCAGGTGACCGACGAGGACGGCCGGGTGGTGGCCGTCTCCAAGGACCTGGAGGCGATCTCCGGCACCGGTACGGACCGGGTCACCCCCGCGCCCGCGCCGCCCCCCACGCCCACCCCCTCACCGACCGCCGAGGACGGCGACGACGACGATGACGACGACGGGACGGACAGCCCCGACCCCGCCCGCCGGGAGGTCTCCACCGACGACCCGGACTTCGCCAACGGCACCGCCACGGTCGACGGCGACCGCGCCGACTACCGCTTCGCCTCCGTCGAGGCCACGAACGCGGCGGGGCTGACCCTGACCGTCCACGCGGGCGCCCCGCTCGCCGCCGAGCAGCGGGCCGTCGGCAGTGTGCGCGGCGCGATGCTGACGGGACTGCCCGTCGTGCTCCTCGTCGTCGCCGGCGTGACCTGGCTGGTGACACGGCGGGCGCTGCGCCCGGTCGAGGGCATCCGGCGGGAGATGGCCGCGATCACCGCGTCCGAGGATCTGAGCAGGCGGGTGCCGGAGCCCGCCTCGCGGGACGAGATCGCCCGCCTGGCCCGGACCACGAACGAGACGCTCACCGCGCTGGAGGCCTCCGTCGAGCGGCAGCGCCGCTTCGTCGCCGACGCCTCGCACGAACTGCGCAGCCCGATCGCATCGCTCCGCACCCAGCTGGAGGTGGGCGCCGCGCACCCGGAACTGCTGGACGTGACGGGCGCGGTCGCCGACACCGTACGGCTCCAGGCGCTGGCCGCCGATCTGCTGCTGCTGGCCCGGCTGGACGCGGGGGAGCGGCCGGGCACGGCCCTGCTGGACCTCGGCGCGCTGGTGCGTGAGGAGGTCTCGCAGCGCACCGGTGACCGGATCCCGGTGACGGTGTCCGTTGCGGAGGGGACCGGGGGCCTGGAGGTGACCGGCTCACGCGGGCAGGTGGCCCGGGTGGTCGGCAATCTGCTGGACAACGCCGAGCGGCACGCACGCGGTGCGGTGGGGATCGCCGTGCGCGCGGAGGACGGCGGCGTCGTCGTCGAGGTCACAGACGACGGGGACGGGGTTCCCGAGGCGGAGCGCGAGCGGATCTTCGAACGCTTCGTACGCCTCGACGACGCCCGCACCCGGGACGAGGGCGGGGCGGGACTGGGCCTCGCCCTCGCCCGCGACGTGGCCGCGCGGCACGGGGGCCGGCTGACCGTGACGGGTACGGGGGAGCGGGGCGCCCGGTTCGTGCTGTGGCTGCCGGACGCCCGCTGAACCCCGGTGGGTCAGAGCTTGCCGCGCCGCCCGCGCAGGTGGTCGGCGACCGGGGTCAGGGCCGCGTGCAGCTGCTCCAGGGCCTCGGGCGTCAGCAGGTCCATGAAGTGCTTGCGGACCGACGCCACGTGGTGCGGCGCGACCTTGCGCATCGTCTCGGCGCCGGTCTCGGTGAGGACCGCGTACAGTCCCCGGCGGTCGGACTCGCAGTTCTCCCGGCGGACCAGGCCCGCGCTCTCCATGCGGGTGATCTGGTGGGAGAGTCTGCTCTTGGACTGCAGCGTGGCACCGGCCAGGTCGCTCATCCGCATGCGCTGGTCGTCCGACTCCGAGAGGTTGACGAGGATCTCGTAGTCGTTCATGGTCAGGCCGAACGGTTGGAGGTCCTTCTCCAGTTGGTGCGTCAGCAGTCTGCCGACGTCCAGGTGGGTGCGCCAGGCGCACTGCTCCGCGTCGCTCAGCCAGCGGGTGGCCGTCTCGGTCTCCATGTATGGATTCTACCTAAGAAGTTGAAAGCCGGACGAACTGGGGTGGTGTGACGCCGGGCACGCACCCTCGGGCCGGTGCCGCGACGGGGCAGAGCTTGCCCCGGGGCACCAGGCGCAGCCGTTCGATGTCACATTCCGCAGACTACCGCTCACAAACCGAAGTGATGTTGGAAGTCCCCGCGCTGACCGGGCCTGCGGGGGGCGGATCCAGGTTGACCCCCGCCCGGAACCCCCGCCTGGTGAGGCACGGCCCCCGTCGGCTGTTCGGCCATCAGCGTCTCGCTGGACTGGAGCAGAACCGTACCGGCGCCCACGAACTCGAACTGGTGCTCCTCGCCCGAGGTGCCCCCGATTCCGGTGAACGCCCGCAGCCCGCCGAGCACGCCCGTCATGTAGCCGTGGTCGTAGTGGTGGCACGGCGAGGGACAGTCCGCCCAGCCGACCAGTGCCTGTGGATCGACCCGCAGGGGCGGCTCCATGAAGACCACCGGACCGTTGGACGCGGCGACGAACTTCCCCGTACCGATCAGCGTCAGGAACCCCGGCACGATCGACTGCTTCAGCGCCAGCGTCGGCTGGTAGGCGAGAAGGTTGCCGGACCGGATCGTCAGGTTCCCGTCGTCCAGGTCGTACGAGTTCACATCGAAGGCCCGGTCCGCGAGCAGCATCTTGCCGCTGCCCTCGGCCACCACCCAGTCCGCCGCGTGCAGCGGCGAGTGGAAGCTCGTACGGATCAGGCCCTGGAAGCGGCCGTGCCCGATGCCGTTGAACTCGATCCGCCCGTAGTAGGCGATCATCTTGCCCTTCTGCAGGAACCACTGGCTCCCCTTGAGCTCCACGCAGAAGGTGTACGCGTTGACGTTGTCGTCCGACGGCAGGGTCATCGGGTCGAACACCACGGGCCCGTTCACAGCTTCTCCTCCGACGCCTGGACGTACACCGCACCACTGCCGCTCAGCTCCAGCTGGAACCCCTCGCCGGAACCGCGCCCCACCATCTCGCGCCAGCCCAGTGCGGTGGAGAGCTTGTTGGTCACGTCGCCGTGGTGGGCGACGTACGCCTGGGGGTCCACATGGACCTCGCGGCCCGGCGCGATCGGCAGCTCGATGACCCCGCCGTGCGCCATGACCGCCACCGCGCCGTGTCCCTTGAGCGTCGTGGTGAACAGGCCCTGCCCGCTCACCTGGCCGCGCACCATGCCCATCACGCCGCCCTGCGAGCCCATGAACATCGTGCCCTGCTGGAGCGTCCCGTCGAAGGCCAGCAGCCGGTCGGCCTCCACGTAGAGGGTGTCGCCGGTCAGGTTGATCACCTGGATGTGGTGACCGCCGTGGCCGAACATCACCGTGCCGTTTCCCTCGACGGTCATCAGCGGGGTCGCCTCGTTCGCCATCCGGCGGCCGATCATCGACATCACACCGCCCTGGCCGCCCTGGATGTTCGGCGTGAACGACACCTCGCCGCGGTAGGCCAGCATCGCTCCGCGCTGGCTGAACATCTTCTGGCCGGGGATCACCGTCGCCTCGACCATCTTCGAGTTGATCTCGCGGAACGGCATCAGACGTCGCCCCCGATCGTGTTCCGCTCGCTGGGCTGGACGTACACGAGACCCTCGCCCTCGAACCGGATCTGGAAGGACTCGCCCGACCCCTCGCCGATCAGCGTCCGGAAGTTCACCCCGGACTGGAAGTGCTGCTGGAGGTTGCCCTGGTGGGCGATGTAGGCGCCCGGGTCGACGAAGAGCGGGTACTGCGCGGAGACCCGCAGGGCCACGGCCGAGCCGTCCGACATGATCGCCGCCTGCCCGGTTCCCTCGACGGTGGTGGTGAACAGGCCGTTGCCCGACGCGCTGCCGCGCATCCCGGTGAAGACGGTGCCGGTGCGCAGACCGGGGTCCGTGCAGAGCAGATTGCTCGCTTCGACGTACAGCTTGTCGCCGTGCAGCGAGACGAGACTGATCTCGCTCGCGCGGTCGGCGAAGTAGCAGGTGCCCTGCCCGGTCACCTCCATCACGGCCATCTGCTCGCCGGTCAGCCGGCGGGTCACCATGCCGCGCAGGCCCTCACCCCCGCCGGTCATCTTCTTGAACGTCATCCGGCCGTCGTACGCGACCATCGAGCCGTTCTTCGCCTTGACTGAGTCGCCGGCCAGGTCGACGGCGAGCGTCTTGCTGCCTTGGAGTCGGAACATCGCCACCCGGCGAAGGTAGCGGCAGGAGCCGCCGCCGGAACAGGGCCCGTCACCCGATCCGGCCCCCCGGACCGTCCCTGATACGCATCCGGTACCGGACCCGGACGCAATCGGGACGTATCCCGTACGGAGCGGACGGATACCGGACCGCCCCGCTGCCCGGCGCCGAGGGCGGCGATGCCACAATGGGTGCCGCTTGTGCCTGCGTTCACAAGCTGTCACCGTCCTCCCACCGAAGGTGCCCCCGTGGACATCAAGACCGCTACCGCCCTGCACCGGCTGCGCCTCATCTCGATTCCCGAGGCGCTCTCCTTCCCGGCGCTGATCCTCTTCGGCTCGGTGCTGAGCCGGGTCTCCGACATCGACTTCCTGATGATGCCGCTCGGCATGCTGCACGGCGCGCTGTTCGTGATCTACACCGTGCTCCTGCTGGACGTCTGGTCGAAGACCAAGTGGCCGTTCAAGCGCGTCGCGTTCTTCTTCCTGCTCTGCGTCCTGCCCTTCGGCGGCCTGTACGGCGACAAGGTGCTGAAGCGCTACGAGGCCGACGGCGTCATCGCCGCCCGGGCCCGCCGCGAAGGCACGGTCAGCGCATGATCGTCGCCTTCTCGGTCAGCCCGCTGGGTGTCGGCGAGGACGTCGGCGAGTACGTCGCCGACGCGGTCCGGGTGGTCCGCGAGTCGGGGCTGCCCAACCGCACGGACGCCATGTTCACCTCCATCGAAGGCGAGTGGGACGAGGTCATGGACGTCGTCAAGCGCGCCGTCGCGGCCGTCGAGGCACGCGCCGGACGGGTCTCGCTCGTGCTCAAGGCCGACATCCGCCCGGGTGTCACCGACGGCCTGACCTCCAAGGTCGAGACGGTGGAGCGGTACCTGGCGGAGTGACGCCGCGTCCGCCCGTACGTACGGAGCCCCCCGCCGCACACGCGGCCGGGGGCTTCGCGCATCCCCACCCCATTCGGGATTCGGACCGAAGTTCGAGACAGGGAGCAGCGGAAAGTTCCTCATGGGTAAGGTCGTGGCCGTGCCGAAGCCCCTCAGTCTCCCCTTCGATCCCATCGCCCGCGCCGACGAGCTCTGGCAGCAGCGCTGGGGCCCGGTGCCCTCCATGGGGGCGATCACCTCGATCATGCGGGCGCAGCAGATCCTGCTCGCCGAGGTCGACGCGGTCGTCAAACCGTACGGACTGACCTTCGCGCGGTACGAGGCGCTGGTGCTGCTCACCTTCTCCAAGGCCGGCGAACTGCCGATGTCCAAGATCGGCGAGCGGCTCATGGTCCACCCGACCTCGGTCACGAACACCGTGGACCGGCTGGTGCGCTCCGGTCTCGTCGACAAGCGCCCCAACCCCAACGACGGCCGCGGGACGCTCGCCTCCATCACCGACAAGGGCCGCGAGGTCGTCGAGTCCGCGACCCGGGACCTGGTCGCGATGGAGTTCGGACTCGGTGTATACGACGCCGAGGAGTGCGCGGAGATCTTCGCGCTGCTGCGTCCGCTGCGCGTCGCCGCGCAGGACTTCGAGGAGATCTGAGAGACGGCGTTCCGGCCCCGGGCCCGCTGCAAGATCGCCCCGGGCGGCCGGTTACGCTCGATGGCATGAAACGCAGTGTGCTGACCCGCTATCGGGTGATGGCTTACGTCACCGCCGTCATGTTGCTGATCCTCTGCGTCTGCATGATCTTCAAATACGGCTTCGACAAGGGCGAGGGCCTGACCCTCGTCGTCTCCCAGATCCACGGCGTGCTGTACATCATCTACCTGATCTTCGCCTTCGACCTGGGCTCCAAGGCGAAGTGGCCGATGGGCAAGCTGGCCTGGGTGCTGCTCTCCGGCACGATCCCGACGGCCGCGTTCTTCGTCGAGCGCAAGGTCGTCCGCGAGGTCGAGCCGCTGCTCGCGGACGCGGCCCCCGCGGCCCCCGCGAACGCCTGACCGTCCCACCCGAACCGCCCCGTGCCGAGCACCGGGCGGTTTGTCATCGACATTTACTAGGACGTCCTAGTAAATTGGTGGCATGGACGCAGACGCGATCGAGGAAGGCCGCCAGCGCTGGCAGGCCCGTTACGACAAGGCCCGCAAGCGTGACGCGGACTTCACCACGCTCTCCGGGGACCCGGTCGAGCCCGTGTACGGCCCCCGCCCCGGGGACGCGTACGAGGGCTTCGAGCGGATCGGCTGGCCCGGCGAGTACCCCTTCACCCGGGGGCTGCACCCGACCGGGTACCGCGGCCGCACCTGGACCATCCGCCAGTTCGCCGGCTTCGGCAACGCCGAGCAGACCAACGAGCGCTACAAGATGATCCTCGCCGCGGGCGGTGGCGGCCTGAGCGTCGCCTTCGACATGCCGACGCTGATGGGCCGGGACTCCGACGACCCCCGCGCGCTCGGCGAGGTCGGCCACTGCGGCGTGGCCATCGACTCCGCCGCCGACATGGAGGTCCTCTTCAAGGACATCCCGCTCGGCGACGTCACGACGTCGATGACGATCAGCGGCCCCGCCGTGCCCGTCTTCTGCATGTACCTGGTCGCCGCCGAGCGCCAGGGCATCGACCCGGCCGTGCTCAACGGCACGCTCCAGACGGACATCTTCAAGGAGTACATCGCGCAGAAGGAGTGGCTCTTCCAGCCCGAGCCCCACCTGCGCCTCATCGGCGACCTGATGGAGCACTGCGCCCGCGACATCCCCGCCTACAAGCCGCTCTCCGTCTCCGGCTACCACATCCGCGAGGCCGGGGCCACGGCCGCGCAGGAGCTCGCCTACACCCTCGCCGACGGCTTCGGCTACGTGGAGCTCGGCCTGTCCCGCGGCCTCGACGTCGACACCTTCGCCCCCGGCCTCTCCTTCTTCTTCGACGCGCACCTCGACTTCTTCGAGGAGATCGCCAAGTTCCGCGCGGCCCGCCGCATCTGGGCCCGCTGGATGAAGGAGACGTACGGCGCGAAGACCGACAAGGCGCAGTGGCTCCGCTTCCACACGCAGACCGCCGGTGTCTCGCTGACCGCCCAGCAGCCGTACAACAACGTCGTACGCACCGCGGTCGAGGCCCTGTCCGCCGTCCTCGGCGGTACCAACTCCCTGCACACCAACGCCCTCGACGAGACCCTCGCGCTTCCCTCCGCGCAGGCCGCCGAGATCGCGCTGCGCACCCAGCAGGTGCTGATGGAGGAGACCGGCGTCGCCAACGTGGCCGACCCGCTGGGCGGTTCCTGGTACGTGGAACAGCTCACCGACCGGATCGAGGCGGAAGCCGAGAAGATCTTCGACCAGATCCGGGAGCGCGGCACCCGCGCCCACCCCGACGGGCAGCACCCGATCGGCCCGATGACCTCCGGCATCCTGCGCGGCATCGAGGACGGCTGGTTCACCGGCGAGATCGCCGAGTCCGCCTTCCAGTACCAGCAGGCGCTGGAGAAGGGCGAGAAGCGCGTCGTCGGCGTCAATGTCGCCCACGGCTCGGTCACCGGCGACCTGGAGATCCTCCGGGTCAGCCACGAGGTCGAGCGCGAGCAGGTCCGCGAGCTCGCCGGCCGCAAGGAGGGCCGCGACGACGCCCGGGTGACCGCGGCGCTGGACGCGATGCTGGCCGCCGCCCGCGACGGCTCCAACATGATCGCGCCGATGCTCGACGCCGTACGCGCGGAAGCCACCCTCGGCGAGATCTGCGGGGTGCTGCGCGACGAGTGGGGCACGTACACGGAGCCGCCGGGCTTCTGACGGCCTGCGGGTCCCGGCCCGGCCGGTTACCCCGCCGCGGCCGCGCCCAGCCCCGCGAGCAGCAGCAGTGTGAAGCGCCGGGCCCAGTCCTCGTCGACGGGCTCGGCGCTCACCAGTGCCCGGTGGACCACCGCACCGGCGATCACGTCGAAGATCAGGTCGGCGGTCAGCGCCGCCGTGGCCTCGTCCTGTTCGGCGGGCAGTTCGCCGCGCTCCTGCGCCCGTTGCCGGCCCTGGAGGACGAGGTGCTTCTGCCGGTTCACGATCGAGTCGCGGATCCGGGTCCGCAGCGCCTCGTCGCGCGTCGACTCCGCGACCACCGCCATCAGCGCGGTCTGGGTCTCCGGCCGCTCCAGCAGCGCGGCGAACTGCAGCACCACCGCCTGCACATCGGCGGACAGGCTGCCCAGGTCCGGCAGTTCCAGCTCGTCGAAGAGCACCGCGACGGCGTCCACGACCAGTTCGTTCTTGCCCGCCCAGCGCCGGTACAGGGTCGTCTTGGCGACCCCCGCGCGCGTCGCCACATCGCCCATCGTCAGCTTCGACCAGCCGAGGTCGACCAGCGAGGCTCTGGTGGCTTCGAGGATCGCCTCGTCGGCCGCGGCACTGCGCGGACGTCCCGTTCGTGAGGGTTTGGGGTGGCTGTGGCTCAGCATCCCGCGACCATACCCGTCGGTAGCTAGTTCCGGCCGACCCCGTCAGCCGTGAGACAGATCACCGAACACTCTTGTGCTTCGAGGGTGGAGGCCAGTTACGCTACGGGTCGTAGCGTAAGAACGTCGGTCCTGCCGTCGTGGCGCTGCGAACGAGCTACAGCCACAGGCGCCGGGTGGGGACCGGGTGCCGAACCGGGCCTTTCAGGGGCCCTCGGACCGTGTCTGTCCGTGCACCTCGCACACCGGCGGGGGCAGCGGGCGGACCCGGTTCCCGTATCGCTTTCCGGAACGGTGTGCCGAGGGGGGAGGATGTACGTATGCAGCCTAGGAACATGTCCATGAGCGGCGTCGTCGACCTCGCCGCGGTGAAGGCGGCCGGTGAGGCCAAGGTGAAGGCGGAGCAGGCCCGCGCCGAGTCCGCCCGGCAGGGCGGGCCCGCGGCCGTGCCCCCGTCCTCCCTCGTGATCGACGTCGATGAGGCGGGCTTCGAGCGCGACGTCCTCCAGCGCTCCGCCGAAGTCCCGGTCGTCATCGACTTCTGGGCCGAGTGGTGCGAGCCGTGCAAGCAGCTGGGCCCGCTCCTGGAGCGCCTGGCCCTCGAGTACAACGGCCGGTTCCTCCTGGCCAAGGTCGACGTCGACGCCAACCAGATGCTGATGCAGCAGTTCGGGATCCAGGGCATCCCGGCCGTCTTCGCCGTCGTCGCCGGACAGGCGCTGCCCCTCTTCCAGGGCGCGGCCCCCGAATCCCAGATCCGCGAGACGCTCGACCAGCTGATCCAGGTCGGCGAGGAGCGGTTCGGCCTCACCGGGATCGTGGTCGACCGGGACGCGGCGGGCCCGGAGGCGGGCGCCGAGGCCCCCGAGGTGCCGGCGGGACCGTACGACGCGCTCCTTGAGGCGGCCGCGCAGGCGCTGGACGCCAATGACTTCGCCGGCGCCGTCCAGGCGTACAGGAACGTCCTGTCCGACGACCCGGCCAACAGTGAGGCCAAGTTGGGCCTCGCGCAGGCGGAACTCCTCGGCCGGGTCCAGACGATGGACCCGCAGCAGGTCCGCAAGGACGCCGCCGAGAACCCGGCGGACGCGGACGCGCAGATCGCCGCGGCCGACCTGGATCTGGTCGGCGGTCATGTCGAGGACGCGTTCGGGCGCCTGGTCGAGACGGTCCGCCGCAATTTCGGCGAAGACCGGGACCGGGTACGGCTCCGCCTCCTGGAGCTCTTGGAGGTGATCGGCCCCGACGATCCGCGCGTCGGCGCGGCGCGCACCGCGCTCGCGCGCGTCTTGTTCTGATCTGACAACACGGCCGTGGCTCCCAGTGGGGGGTCACGGCCGTTTTCGCGTTCAGGCGATAAGGAAGCCCTCCGCTTTACCAAATCTTGATAAAAGGACGCCCTGTTACTCGCAGTAAATCGATCTTTGCGGTCTGTCCTGCTTCGTTCACCAATGGCTGCTTTCGTCGGCCGGGTCGGAGCAACCCTGTGTGGCCGCTCGGTGCCGCCCGGTCGTGGGTCGGTTATCGGGCCGTTACTAGTGAGTAACGAACCCCCTTGTGTCACGGCCGCGAATGGACCACGATCGGCCACGCTCGGTCCAATAACGCCAGTCCGGCTGCCAGTCGGTGCGGCGGCTCTGTTGGGTCCCCACCGAGCGGATCGGCGGCAGTGGCGCCGATTCCGGACAGGGGGGTTCCTGCTGACCGGCAGGGCCTGTCCGAAACAGGTTGCGCGAACGCGTGGCCAGTGGTTGTCGCTCGGGGGTGATCGCCGGTGATTCGGGCACGGTTCAAGCCCCGTCCGCAGGCGCTCTCCTTCCCGAGGACGTAGCACTTCTCCCATCCCAGGTCGGGCAGGATGCCAGGCCGGAGATGTACGTCCGAGAAGGAGGAAAAGTATGAGTTCCCAGGTTCGCGGTGGCACGAGATGGAAGCGTTTCGCTGTCGTCATGGTGCCGAGCGTCATAGCCACCGCCGCAGTCGGTGTGGGTCTGGCACAGGGCGCGCTCGCCGCGTCGTTCAGCGTGTCCGGCCAGGAGTTCAAGGTCAAGGCGGGCGAGCTCGAAGGCTACGACTTCGTCCAGTACGGCAGTGTGGCCACTGAATCCGGCGCCGACCCCAAGGTCGACGGCAAGGGTCACGCCGTGGCCGTGTCGGGCTTCAGCAAGGCCTACATCACGGACATGTGCCAGTCGGTCGTCACGCCGAACCTGCCGTTCGGTCTCGGCACCATCACCATGAGGCTGGAGGCGGGCGGCAAGGGACACGATCGTGTCTACGCCAAGGACCTCTACCTCGATGTGTCGCAGCTCGAGGCCGATGCCAAGTTCAAGAACATCGACATCGGCGTGGCTGCCGGTTCGCTGAAGACGGGCAAGCCCGGGAGCATAGGCATCCAGCCTGGCACCCAGGCCAACCCGAACGGGTTCTCCCAGCGGGCCGAGGAGGCCCTGCTGACCGACGTGCGCCAGAAGGCATGGGCCACGACGGCCGGCACCTTCAACCTCAGCGGTCTGAAGCTGAGCCTGCACAAGGGCACCGACAAGGAGTGCTACTAAGCACCCGCCAGGGTGGCCGGGGGCGTATCGCTCTCCGGCCACCCACCCTTCTCTTTCTCACAGCAGTACCGGTTCCAGGGAGCTGTTTTCCATGAGCCCCGAATCCCAAGGGCAGAACGAGCACTACCTCAGCGTCTTCCGGCGGACGTTCCGTACGTGGCGGGGTAACCGGCCGTTCTGGGCGGGCCTGTTCACCATGCTGGGCGGAGTACCCATCGCGTACTTCCCGTACGCGAACATGCACCTCGGCAACGTGACGCTGGCCATGTCCACCACCGCGGGCGCCGGGTCGCTCATCATCGGAGTCCTGCTCGTCACGCTGGGCCTGACGATGTGGTTCCACAGCATCGTCCGGGTGTTCGCCGGAGTCGCGGCGATCCTGCTGGCCCTGATCTCCATACCCGTCGCCAACATCGGCGGCTTCCTCATCGGCTTCCTGTTCGCCCTGATCGGTGGCGCGCTCTCCGTGTCCTGGGTCCCGGGCGAGCCGAAGCCGGACGGGGCCGAACCGGCCCAGGGCCTCGCCGGCGAGGCGCAGGCGCCGGGGCTGCTCGGCGCGCAGACGCCGGAGAACATCTCGTTCACCAAGGACGAGCAGGCCGCCCCGGTCCACCCCGAGGGCGCACTCCACGGGATGGGCGTCCCCGAGCAGCAGCCGGCGCAGTACGACACGACAGTCGAGGTCGACGGCGGGAGGCATCGTGCGGGGTGACGACAGGCAGGTGAACGCACCGGGCGAGGGCGGGCTCGACGAGCGAAGAGGGCCGCGTCACGCCGCACCCAGGAAGTCGCTGCTGACGAAGCTGCACATGCCCTCGGGCAAGAAGGCGTTCGCGCTCGCCGCGATGCCGACGGCCGTCTTCGTCGGGATGGGCCTCACCCCCAAGCTCGCGATGGCCGACGACGCCACCGACATCCCGTTCGCGCCCGGCCCCTGCGTGACCCGCTCCGACGAGCCGAGCGAGTCGGCGGATCCGTCGCCCTCGGCATCGAAGACGCCCTCCCCGTCGGCCTCCGAGAGCAGCAAGCCGGCGCCGGACAAGAGCGACGGGGCGACCCCGGAGCCCACGGCCACTCCGTCGGCGAGCGCGACGGACGACACGACGGCCGGCACGGCCAAGAAGAGCGCCGACGCCCCGGCCGCGACGGCGAGCCCGAGCCCCACCGCCACGAAGTCGACGAACCCGCTCGACCCGCTGGGCTGGGGCGACAAGCTCAAGGACCTCTTCGACGGACCGGACAAGGAGACGGCGAGCCCGTCCCCCAGCCCCACCACGGCGACCCCGGAGCCCTCGAAGTCCGCTACCGCGGAGCCCACGGAGAAGGCCGCCGACAAGCCCGTCGAGAAGGCCACGGACGCGGCGAAGGACACGGTCGACAAGACCGCCGACGCCATCCGTGACGCGGCCGACAAGGCCGGCAAGCCGGTCGAGGAGCTCGAAGAGGACGTCAAGGGTCTGGACCCGAAGGCGGACGAGGACATCCCGGACGGCGCCAAGCCCTCCTTCCCGTGCCCGACCGCCGACCCCGAGGCCCTGGCCGCGGCCGATCTGGAGCAGGGCATCCCCCGCCTCCCGAACGAACCGTGGGTCCTGGAGAGCTCGCTGCTCACCCTGGTCGGGCTCGACTACAAGGGCATCGTCGAGGTGGAGAAGGGCGACGGCAGTACGAAGAAGGTGCTGAAGTTCACCGCCTCCTCCATCGACATCAAGGACCTCCACCAGCTGACCGTCGGCCCGCAGCCGGGCGTGACGGGCCACGTGAAGGCGCGGAAGGGCTCCACGTCCACCATCCGCGACGGCGAGGTGACGATGTACACGGACGAGCTGAAGGGCAACCTCTTCGGCCTCATCCCGATCACCTTCAGCCCGGAGACCCCGCCGCCGCTGAACGTGCCGTTCGCGTTCTTCACCAACGTGAAGCTCAAGCAGGCGGGCCAGTTCGGCGGGACGCTGACGGTGCCCGGTCTGCAGAACTACTTCACCCAGGACGGCGCCTGAAGCACCCCTGACCCGTCCGGGAGCCGCACAACGGCTGTGGGCCGCACCCCCTCGGGGGTGCGGCCCACAGTCATGTCCGAGGCGGACGCCGTCAGTCGCGGCTCTGGCCGCCCACGTGGTGCACGCGCACCATGTTGGTCGTGCCGGGGATGCCGGGAGGCGAGCCGGCCGTGATGACCATCGTGTCGCCGTTGCTGTAGCGGTTCAGCTTCAGCAGCTCCGCGTCGACCAGCTCCACCATCGCGTCCGTGTTGTCCACGTGCGGGACCACGTGGGCCTCGACGCCCCAGCTGAGGGCCAGCTGGTTGCGGGTCGACTCGTCCGTGGTGAAGGCGAGGATGGGCTGCGCGGCGCGATAGCGGGAGAGGCGGCGGGCGGTGTCGCCGGACTTGGTGAAGGCGACCAGGGCCTCACCGTTCAGGAAGTCCGCGATCTCGCAGGCCGCGCGGGCCACCGAACCGCCCTGGGTGCGGGGCTTCTTGCCCGGCACCAGCGGCTGGAGGCCCTTGGAGAGCAGCTCCTCCTCGGCGGCGACGACGATCTTCGACATCGTCTTGACCGTCTCGATCGGGTACGCGCCGACCGAGGACTCCGCGGACAGCATGACCGCGTCCGCGCCGTCCAGGATCGCGTTGGCGACGTCGGACGCCTCGGCGCGGGTCGGGCGCGAGTTGGTGATCATCGACTCCATCATCTGGGTCGCCACGATCACCGGCTTGGCGTTGCGCCGGCAGAGCTCCACCAGGCGCTTCTGCACCATCGGGACCTTCTCCAGCGGGTACTCGACGGCGAGGTCGCCACGGGCGACCATCACACCGTCGAACGCCGCGACGACGCCCTCCATGTTCTCGACGGCCTGCGGCTTCTCGACCTTGGCGATGACGGGGACCCGGCGGCCCTCCTCGTCCATGACCTTGTGGACGTCCTTGACGTCGCTCGCGTCCCGCACGAAGGAGAGCGCGACCAGGTCGCAGCCCATCTTCAGGGCGAAGCGCAGGTCGTCGATGTCCTTCTCGGACAGGGCCGGGACGTTGACCGCCGCACCCGGCAGGTTGATCCCCTTGTGGTCGGAGATCACCCCGCCCTCGATGACGATGGTGTGGACGCGGGGGCCGTCCACGGAGACGACCTTCAGCTCGACGTTGCCGTCGTTGATGAGGATCGGGTCGCCCTTGGCGACGTCGCCCGGCAGGCCCTTGTAGGTCGTGCCGCAGATCGACTTGTCCCCGGGGACGTCCTCTGCGGTGATGACGAACTCGTCCCCGCGGACCAGCTCGACCGGGCCCTCGGCGAACTTCGCGAGGCGGATCTTCGGGCCCTGGAGGTCGGCGAGCACGCCGACCGCCCGCCCGGTCTCGGCGGCGGCCTTGCGGACCCGGTCGTAACGACCCTGGTGCTCCGCGTGGGAGCCGTGACTGAAGTTGAATCGGGCCACGCTCATGCCGGCCTCGATCAGAGCGACGAGCTGCTCATGGGAGTCGACGGCGGGACCGAGGGTGCAGACGATTTTGGAACGGCGCATGAGGCGGATCCTATCGGTTTGTTTCGCTGCGGAATATTCCGTCTGGCGGAAGATACAAAGGGGCGCGGGGGTGCTCAGTTGTCGACCAGTGCGAAGGTCTGGCCGGCGATCTCCAGTTCCTCGTCCGTCGGCACCACGGCGACCGCGACCCGTGCGTAGTCCGGCGAGATCAGCCGGGGTTCGCCGGACCGTACGGCGTTGAGATCCGCGTCCACCACGAGGCCGAGTTCCTCCAGTCCCGCGATGGCAGCCTCGCGTACGGGAGCCGAGTTCTCGCCGACCCCCGCCGTGAACACCACGGCGTCCACCCGGCTGAGGACCGCCGAATAGGCGCCGATGTACTTCTTCAGCCGGTGCACGTAGATGTCGAAGGCGAGCGCCGCACGCTCGTCGCCCTCGTCGACCCGGCGCCTGATCTCCCGCATGTCGTTGTCGCCGCAGAGGCCGACCAGACCGCTCTTCTTGTTGAGGAGTTCATCGATCTCGTCGGCCGACATGCCCGCCACCCGCTTGAGGTGGAAGGTGACCGCCGGATCGATGTCTCCGGAACGCGTACCCATGACCAGCCCTTCCAAGGGGGTCAGTCCCATCGAGGTCTCCACGCACCGGCCGCCCGCCACCGCCGAGGCGGACGCGCCGTTGCCCAGGTGCAGCACGATGACGTTGACGTCCTCGGGTGCGCTGCCCAGCAGCTCGGCCGCCTTGCGGGAGACGTACGCGTGCGAGGTGCCGTGGAACCCGTACCGGCGGATCCGGTGGGCGTCCGCCGTCTCCACGTCGATCGCGTACCGCGCCGCGTACTCCGGCATCGTCGTGTGGAACGCGGTGTCGAAGACCGCCACCTGCGGCAGATCGGGGCGCAGCGCCCGGGCCGTACGGATACCGGTGATGTTCGCCGGGTTGTGCAGCGGCGCCACCGGCACCAGGCGCTCGATCTCCTTCAGCACCTCGTCCGTGATCACGGTCGGCTCGGTGAACCGCAGCCCGCCGTGCACCACCCGGTGGCCGATCGCCGCCAGTTCGGGGGAGTCCAGCCCGAGCCCGTCGGCGGCCAGCTCCTCGGCGGCCGCCTTGAGCGCCGCCTCGTGGTCGGCGATCCGGCCGGTGCGCTCACGGCTCTCGCCGCCGGTCAGCGGGGTGTGGACGAGGCGTGACGTCTCCTCGCCGATCCGCTCGACCAGCCCGGACGCGAGCCGGGTGTGGTCGCGCATGTCGAGGAGCTGGTACTTCACGGAGGAGGAGCCGGAGTTGAGGACGAGCACCCGGCTCGCTCCGGGGGTGGTGGCTGCGGTGTTCGGGGTGGTCATGCGGGTCGCTCCTCGCCCTGTGCCTGGATCGCCGTGATGGCCACGGTATTGACGATGTCCTGGACCAGCGCGCCCCGGGACAGGTCGTTGACGGGCTTGCGCAGCCCCTGGAGGACCGGGCCGACGGCCACGGCGCCCGCCGAGCGCTGCACGGCCTTGTACGTGTTGTTGCCGGTGTTCAGGTCCGGGAAGATCAGCACCGTCGCCTGGCCCGCCACCTCGGAGCCGGGCAGCTTCGTCGCGGCGA
The DNA here is from genome assembly GCF_044756845.1 of Streptomyces sp. NPDC091416. Lineage (NCBI taxonomy): Bacteria > Bacillati > Actinomycetota > Actinomycetes > Kitasatosporales > Streptomycetaceae > Streptomyces > Streptomyces sp. NPDC091416. The sequence continues at coordinate 114,583 of NZ_JBIVTU010000001.1, read as the reverse complement.
CGCTCGGCTCCACCGCGGCGTCGTACTGGATCGGGCCCTCGATCATCAGGTCCGGGCGGCTCGCGCGCACCCGGTCCGTCGCCTCGCGGACCTTGTCGACGTCGGCGCCCGACCCCGACGTGCCCGTCGAGTACGAGAGCATCGCGATCCGGGGTTCCACGCCGAAGCGGGCGGCGGTGACCGCGGACTGCACGGCGATGTCCGCGAGCTGCTCCGCGTCCGGGTCCGGGTTGACCGCGCAGTCGCCGTACACCAGCACCTTGTCGGCGAGGCACATGAAGAAGACCGACGAGACGATCGACGCGTCCGGCTTGGTCTTGATGATCTCGAACGCCGGGCGGATCGTCGCCGCCGTCGAGTGGACGGCACCGGAGACCATGCCGTCCGCGAGTCCCTCCTGGACCATCAGGGTGCCGAAGTAGTTGACGTCCGAGACGACGTCGTACGCGAGCTCGACCGTCACGCCGCGATGGGCGCGCAGCTGCGCGTACCGCTCGGCGAAGGCCTGGCGCAGTTCGGAGGTCTGCGGGTCGATCAGCTGGGTGCCGGCCAGGTCGATGCCGAGGTCGGCGGCCTTCTTGCGGATGACGTCGGGGTCGCCCAGCAGGGTGAGGTCGCAGACGTCGCGCCGCATCAGTACGTCGGCGGCGCGCAGCACCCGTTCCTCGGTGCCCTCCGGCAGCACCACCCGGCGCCGGTCCGCGCGGGCCTGTTCCAGGAGTTCGTGCTCGAACATCATCGGCGTGACCCGGCCGCTGCGGGCGACCGAGATCCGGTCCAGGAGGGCCGCGGTGTCGACATGCCGCTCGAAGAGGCCCAGGGCCGTCTCCGCCTTGCGCGGCGTCGCCGCGTTCAGCTTGCCCTCCAGGGCGAAGAGCTCCCCGGCCGTGGGGAAGGAGCCGCCGGCCACCGAGACGACCGGGGTGCCGGGTGCGAGACGCGCGGCCAGCTTGAGTATCTCCTCGCCCGGCCGCTCGTTCAGCGTCAGCAGCACGCCCGCGATGGGTGGCGTCCCGGCGCTGTGCGCGGCGAGCGAGCCGACCACCAGGTCCGAGCGGTCCCCGGGCGTCACCACCATGCAGCCCGGCGTCAGCGCCTTCAGCAGGTTCGGCAGCATCGCGCCGCCGAACACGAAGTCCAGCGCGTCCCGCGCCAGCCCCGCGTCGTCGCCGAGCAGCACCGTGCCGTCCAGTGCCGCGGTGATCTGCGCGACCGTCGGCGCGGAGAGCGCCGGGTCGTCCGGCAGTACGGAACACGGCACCGGCAGCGTGGCCGAGAGCCGTTCCGCGATGACGTCGCGGTCCGCGGAGGCCACCCGGTTCACGATCATCGCCAGCACGTCGCAGCCCAGACCCGCGTACGCGCGGTACGCGTTGCGGGTCTCGGCCCGCACGGACTCCGCGTCCTGGTCCTGCCCGCCGACCACCGCGATCACGGAGGCGCCGAACTCGTTGGCGAGGCGGGCGTTCAGCGCCAGCTCGTCGGGGAGCTGGGTGGCGGCGAAGTCGGTGCCGAGGACGAGGACCACCTCGTAGTCCGCGGCCACCCGGTGGAAGCGTTCGACGAGCCGGGAGACCAGTTCGTCGGTACCCTGCTCCGCCTGGATCGCGGAGGCCTGGTGGTAGTCGAGGCCGTAGACGGTCCCCGGGTCCTGGGAGAGCCGGTAGCGGGCCCGCAGCAGCTCGAACAGCCGGTCGGGGTCGTCGTGGACCAGGGGCCGGAACACCCCGACCCGGTCCACCTGACGCGTCAGGAGCTCCATGACTCCCAGATCGACGACCTGACGGCCGTCTCCCCGGTCGATCCCGGTCACGTACACGCTGCGCGTCACGCGTGCTCTCCCGTCATCTCTTGTCCGGTATGTTGTCCGGTTCCGGTGGTATCGCCCGTTTGACGATACCTGCGGGGACCGAGAGGCCGCCCGCCGGACGAAAGTCCCTGGTCGCAGCCGTCGTAGCCACCGCCGCAGCCTTGCCGGCCGCCCGTGGAGCAGCCGAAAGCGCGAGGTACGGACCTGACGTGGGACAATCCTCGTGACTCACGGTACGGGGGATGAGGCCGTTGCCCCGGCCCGCACACCACAGGACGGCCCCAGGGCCGGCCGGCGGATGAGGGTTTCAGCGAACAGGAGATACAGCACGATGCGCATCGGAGTTCTCACCGCAGGCGGCGACTGCCCAGGCCTGAACGCAGTGATCCGGTCGGTCGTGCACCGTGCCGTGGTGGGTCACGGCGATGAGGTCATCGGCTTCGAGGACGGCTTCAAGGGCCTCCTCGACGGTCACTTCCGCCCTCTCGACCTCAATGCGGTGAGCGGCATCCTCGCCCGCGGCGGCACCATCCTCGGCTCCGCCCGCCTGGAGCGCGACCGGCTGCGCGAAGCCGCGGAGAACTGCGCCGAGCTGAGCCGTCGTTACGGCATGGACGCACTGATCCCGATCGGCGGCGAGGGCACGCTCACGGCCGCCCGGATGCTGTCCGACGCGGGCATGCCCGTCGTCGGCGTCCCGAAGACCATCGACAACGACATCTCGGCCACCGACCGCACCTTCGGCTTCGACACCGCGGTGGGCGTCGCGACCGAGGCCATAGACCGCCTGAAGACCACGGCGGAGTCCCACCAGCGCGTCATGGTCGTCGAGGTGATGGGCCGCCACGCGGGCTGGATCGCGCTGGAGTCCGGCATGGCCGGCGGCGCCCACGGCATCTGCCTGCCCGAGCGGCGGTTCCAGGTCGAGGACCTGGTCAAGATGGTCGAGGAGCGCTTCGCGCGCGGCAAGAAGTTCGCGGTCATCTGTGTCGCCGAGGGCGCGCACCCGGCCGAGGGCTCCATGCCGTACGCCAAGGGCGAGATCGACCAGTTCGGCCACGAGCGCTTCCAGGGCATCGGCAACCGCCTGGCCGTCGAGCTGGAGACCCGGCTCGGCAAGGAGGCCCGGCCGGTCATCCTCGGCCACGTCCAGCGCGGCGGCACCCCGACCGCGTACGACAGGGTGCTCGCCACGCGCTTCGGCTGGCACGCGGTGGAGGCGGCGCACCGCGGCGACTTCGGGCGGATGACGGCTCTGCGCGGCAACGACATCGAGATGGTGCCGCTGGCCGACGCGGTCACCCGGCTCAAGACGGTGCCGGTGGCCCGGATGCACGAGGCCGAGTCGGTCTTCTGACCGCCGCGTCCCGGGAGCGCACCGGGAAGAAGATGCCGAACCGGCCCCGGCCGTCCACCTGGACGGCCGGGGCCCGTCCGTTCCCCGTCGCCGCCACGGCGTTCCGCCCCAGTGGTTCGCCTCCCTAGAATCCCGCCGTGACCCTCAACGCGCACGACCTACGGATCAGGCCGGGAGGCCCGGCCGACGCACCGGCCGTTCTCGGCATGCTCGACGCCGCGGTGGCCTGGATGAACGCCCGAGGCAACACCGAGCAATGGGGTACGACGCCGTACTCCCGGATACCCGGCGGGACCGAACGGATTCAGCGGTACACGACCGAGAACGCCTCGTACATCGCGGAGCTGGACGGTACGACTGCCGGAGCTCTGGTCCTGGACACCGGCCCCAGCCCGCAGATGCCGATCGCGCCGGCCGAGGTGCCGGAGCGGTATGTCCGGCTGCTGGTGACCGACCGGGAGCGCGCCGGTCTGGGCATCGGGTCGGTCCTGCTGGACCACGCCGCGGAGGAGACCCGGCGGGCCGGCGTGGACCTCCTGCGGGTCGACTGCTGGGCGGGCGGCGGAGGCGAACTGGTCGCGTACTACGAGCGCAACGGCTTCACGGCCACGGAGAGCTTCCTGTCCGGTGCCTGGCCGGGACAGGTGCTGGCCAGGCGCGTCCACTGACGGCACGGGGGACTCGCAGGACGGAAGACACTACGCCTTTGCCGTCTCCCAGAACCGGTCCACGATTCCCACGAGATACGCCCGCCCGGCGTCCCCGGTGGCGCCCGACGGCTCCGTTCCCGTACTGCTCCAGCTGAGCGTGGACACCATCAGCGCCTGGTAGTCCGAGTGCAGCCGCTCCAGCGAGCCCTGGATCAGCGGGCGGTCCAGGGGCGCGAGCTTCGCCACCGGCCTGACGTACGCCTGCCAGCGGGTCTTCACCGCGCTGCGCAGCAGCTCCGCCAGTTCCTCGTCGCGTCCGGAGACCGTCACGAACGCGGCCGGGTTGAGCTCCAGAGCCTCGCTGAGGGCGGCGGACTGGCGCTCGTTGCCCCGCCACTTGCCCGACTCCTCCATCCGCAGATACGCGGACGCGGACATCCCGAGCTGTCCAGCCAGCTCCTCCGGGGTCATCTCCCGGGCGACCCGGTGCTCACGCAGGGTCCGGGCGGCCGTGAGGAGTTCGCCCGGCGCACACCACAACACGCCCGCCAGCGCCGTGAGTTTGTACTCGGACGGCCAGGCCAGTCCGCGCTCCCAGGCCGCGACCGTCTCGGCGCTGATGCGAAGGCCGTACTGGGCGCCGAGGCCGTAGGCGACATGGCCGGGAGCCATCCCCAGGGCCTCGCGCAGTCTGCGCGCGGCGGGGGCGTTGAAAGGCGGGGTGGGGTGCACGGCCCCACCGTAGGAGGTCAGAGGCGGTATGACCACGGTGTGTTCACACGATGACCACAGCTCATAGGAACCTCCAGACGGCCGGGGGGCGCGCTCAGCGTTCCTCGGCCAGCCACCGGTAGTGCAGTTCCGGGCGTCCGATCTGTCCGTACTGGGGACTGCGGACCGCCCGGCCCGCCGTCACCAGGTGTTCCAGGTAACGGCGGGCCGTGATGCGCGAGATGCCCAGCTCCACGCCGGCCGCCGCCGCCGTCACGCCGTCCGGGGCCGCCCGCAGCACGCGCGTCACGGCCTCCAGGGTCGGGCTGCTGAGGCCCTTGGGCAGGCGGGCGGGCTGCGGCGTGCGCAGGGTGGCCAGCGCACGGTCCACCTCGTCCTGGCCGCTCGCCTCGCCGGCCGCCGCGCGGAACTCGGCGTAACGCACGAGCCGGTCGCGCAACGTGGCGAAGGTGAAGGGCTTCAGGACGTACTGGACGACGCCCAGCGACACGCCCTCGCGGACCACGGCCAGATCGCGGGCCGAGGTCACCGCGATCACATCCGCCCCGTGCCCGGCCGCGCGCAGCGCACGCAGCAGCTGCAGCCCGTGTCCGTCGGGCAGGTACAGGTCGAGGAGCAGCAGGTCGACCGGGACGCGGTCCAGGGCCCGTACCGCCTCGGCCCGGGTGTGCGCGACGGCCGCCACGGAGAAGCCCCGCACACGGTTCACGTACAGCTGATGGGCGTCGGCGGCCACGGGATCGTCCTCGACGACCAGTACCTGGATCACGGGGTCCTCTCCTTCCGCGCACCGCTGCCCTGCGCGAGCGGCAGCCGTACCGTGAACTCGGCGCCGCCGTCCGGGCCCTGTTCCAGGACCACCGTGCCACCGTTGCGGTGCGCGGCCTGCCGGACGAGCGCCAGGCCGAGACCGCGGCCCGCGCCGTGCGTCGACCAGCCGCGGCGGAACACCTCCGCGGCGTCGTCCGGTCCGACGCCGGCCCCGTTGTCGGCGACGCGCAGCAGGAGCTCCCCGTCGTCGGCGAGCGCGGTGACCGTGACCCGGGCGCGGGCCGGGCGCGGGCCCGTGCGCTGGGCGGGCACGCCGCCCCCGCCGGGGCCCGTCACCGCCTCCGACGCCGCGTCCACCGCGTTGTCGATCAGATTGCCCAGGATGGTCACCAGATCGCGCTGCGGCAGCGTCGCGGGCAGGGCCCCGTCGTCGATCAGGCTGTCGTCCGCCAGCACCAGTTCGACCCCGCGCTCGTTCGCCTGCGCGGCCTTGCCGAGCAGCAGGGCCGCCAGCACCGGTTCGCCGACCGCGCCCACGACCCGGTCGGTGAGGGCCTGGGCCAGCTCCAGTTCCGCCGTGGCGAAGCCGACCGCCTCCTCCTCACGGCCCAGCTCGATCAGCGAGACCACGGTGTGCAGCCGGTTCGCCGCCTCGTGCGCCTGCGAGCGCAGGGCCTGGGTGAACCCGCGCTCCGAGTCCAGCTCGCCGGACAGCGCCTGGAGTTCCGTGTGATCGCGCAGGGTCACGACGGTGCCGCGCCGCTCCCCGCCCACCACCGGGCGGGTGTTGACCACGATCACCCGGTCCGCCGTCAGATGCACCTCGTCCACCCGCTCCTCGGAGGCCAGCAGCGCCCCGGTCAGCGGCGCGGGCAGATCGAGTTCGGCGACCCGGCGGCCGACCGTGCCGGGCGCCAGGCCGAGCAGTTCGCGGCCCGCGTCGTTGATCAGGGCGATCCGGCGCTGCCCGTCGAGCATCAGCAGGCCCTCGCGCACCGCGTGCAGGGTGGCCTCGTGGTAGTCGTGCAGCCGGCTCAGCTCGGCGGCGTTCATCCCGTGGGTGTGCCGCCGCAGCCGGGCGTTGATCACGTACGTGCCGAGCCCGCCGAGCGCCAGCGCCCCGCCCGCCGCCAGCCCCAGCGCGCCCAGCTGGGCCCGTACCTGCGAGGAGACCCGCTCGACCGTGATGCCCGCACTGACGAGGCCGACGATCCTGCCGCCGTCCCGGATCGGCGTGACGACCCGTATCGAGGGTCCGAGCGTGCCGGTGTACGTCTCCGAGAAGGTCTCGCCGCGCAGGGCCCGCGCCGTGTGCCCGAGGAAGCTCTCGCCGATCCGCTCGGCGTCCGGGTGCGTCCAGCGGACCCGGTGCGGATCCATGATGGTGACGAACGCTATCCCGGTGTCCTTGCGGACCTGCTCCGCGTACGGCTGCAGTACGGCCGACGGATCCGGGGTGCGGATCGCCTCCCGTACCGAAGGCGATCCGGCGATCGCCAGCGCGGCCGCCCGCACCTGCCGGGTCGCGGTCTCCTTGGCCTGGCCGCTGCCGGAGACGTACGCGAAGAAGGCGCACCCCGCCACCACGGCCGCGACCAGCACCACCTGCATGGCGAAGAGCTGGCCCGCCAGGCTGCGCGGGCGGGTACGGGGGAAGCGCATCTCCACAGTCTGCCTGGCCGAAAACCTATGAACGAAATGCACACAAGGGTGACCGGCGTCACACGGAGCGGGATAGTCGCCGAGGCCCCCAGGGACGGGGGAGGGACAGGAACGAGCCGAGGAGACCCCCGTGGGAGTGGCCGCCGCCAAGCGGGACCGTACGAAATATCTGTATCTCGCCGTGATCGCGGCGGTGGGGCTCGGCATTCTCGTCGGCCTCGTCGCTCCGGACACCGCCGTCGAGCTCAAGCCGATCGGAACCGGCTTCGTCAACCTCATCAAGATGATGATCTCGCCGATCATCTTCTGCACGATCGTGCTGGGCGTGGGCTCCGTGCGCAAGGCCGCCAAGGTCGGCGCCGTCGGCGGTCTGGCCCTCGGCTACTTCCTGGTGATGTCGACCGTCGCCCTGGCCATCGGGCTGGTCGTCGGCAACATCCTGGAGCCCGGCTCCAGCCTCCACCTCACCGAGGCGGCCCGCGCCGCGGGCGAGGCGCAGGCGGGGGACAGCGAGTCCACCGCGGACTTCCTGCTCGGCATCATCCCCACCACCATGGTGTCGGCCTTCACCGAGGGCGAGGTCCTGCAGACCCTGCTCATCGCGCTGCTGGCGGGCTTCGCGCTCCAGGCCCTCGGTTCGGCGGGCGAGCCCGTCCTGCGCGGCGTCGGTCACATCCAGCGCCTGGTCTTCCGGATCCTCGCCATGATCATGTGGATGGCCCCGGTCGGCGCCTTCGGCGCGATGGCGGCCGTGGTCGGTGAGACCGGCGTGGACGCGCTGAAGTCCCTCGCGGTCATCATGATCGGCTTCTACGTCACCTGCGCGCTCTTCGTGTTCCTGATCCTGGGCACGATCCTGCGACTGGTGGCCGGGGTCAACATCTTCTCCCTGCTGAAGTACCTGGGCCGGGAGTTCCTGCTCATCCTCTCCACCTCCTCCTCCGAGTCGGCCCTGCCGCGGCTGATCGCGAAGATGGAGCACATGGGGGTCAGCAAGCCCGTCGTCGGCATCACCGTGCCGACCGGCTACTCCTTCAACCTCGACGGCACCGCGATCTACCTCACGATGGCCTCGCTCTTCATCGCCAACGCGACGGGTGACCCGCTGAGCGTCGGAGAGCAGATCTCGCTGCTGGTCTTCATGGTGATCGCCTCCAAGGGCGCCGCAGGCGTCACCGGCGCCGGCCTCGCCACCCTCGCGGGCGGCCTCCAGTCGCACCGCCCCGAGCTGGTGGACGGCGTCGGCCTCATCGTCGGCATCGACCGCTTCATGAGCGAGGCCCGTGCCCTCACGAACTTCGCGGGCAACGCGGTGGCCACGGTGCTCGTCGGCACCTGGACGAAGGAGATCGACCGGGAGCGGGTGGACCAGGTCCTCTCCGGATCCCTCCCGTTCGACGAGGCGATGCTCACGGACGAGGGTCCCGCCGAGCCGCACGTCCCCGAGGCCAGGGACGGCGGCGGCGAGCAGCCCTCGCTCGCGAAGGTCTGACACATACGGACGCGGCCGGTACGGGACTCCCGTACCGGCCGCGTCCGTATGCGTCCGTCCGCCCTTGCCTTGACGCCGACGTCAAGGATTACCGTCGGGGCATGCGAATCGGGGAGCTGGCCGAACGCGCCGGGACGACGACACGGACGCTGCGGTACTACGAGTCACGGGGCCTGCTGCCGGCACGCCGCGCGGAGAACGGCTACCGCACCTACGACGAGGGCGACCTGCGGCTGATCCAGCAGATCCGGACCCTTCAGGACTTCGGGTTCGACCTGGAGGAGACGCGGCCGTTCGTCGACTGCCTGCGTGCCGGTCATCCGGCGGGCGACTCCTGCCCGGCCTCGCTGACCGTCTACCGGCGCAAGCTCGGCGAACTGGACGCGCTCATCGGCCGGCTCCAGTCGGTCCGCGCGGAGGTGGGCGCCCAGCTGGCCCGCGCCGAGATCGAGGTCTCCGCCGGCCTCCCCGACGGCCCCGAACCACGTTGTGAACTGAACTGGGAGGACGAAGGATGATCCACGCAGAAGGTGTCGCCGAGGTCACCGACACGACGTTCGACGCCGAGGTGCTGGCAGCCGGTCTGCCGGTCCTGGTCGAATTCACCGCCGACTGGTGCGGCCCCTGCCGCCAGCTGGCCCCGGTACTCGGCGCGATCGCCGCGGAGGAGGCCGGGCGGCTGAAGGTGGTGCAGATCGACGTGGACCACAACCCGGGGATCACGAGCCGCTACGCGGTGCTCTCGATGCCGACCCTGATGGTGTTCCAGGACGGCGAACCGGTGAAGTCGATGGTGGGCGCCCGTCCCAAGCGGCGCCTGCTCCAGGAGCTGGAGGAGGTACTGCCGGCGGCGGTCTGACCCGCGCCGGGCACGCGCGGGGCCCCGCACCCACGGTTCGTGGGTGCGGGGCCCGGCACCACGTCAGGCAGGCCGCAGCCACACCGTCGCCAGCGGCGGCAGGGTCAGCGTGATGCTGGTGTCCCGGCCGTGCGCCGCCACCGCCTCGGGCTTCAGCGGCTCTTCGTTGCGCACGTCGCTGCCGCCGTACCGCAGCTCGTCCGTGTTCAGGACCTCGACCCAGGCCGCCGGTCCGTCCGGAACCCCGATGCGGTAGTCGTGCCGCACCACCGGGGAGAAGTGGGAGACGGCGATCAGCGGTGAGCCGTTCGCGTCGTACCGGACGAACGCGAAGGCGTTGTCCTCGGCGGCGCCGCCCTCGATCCAGCTGAAGCCCTCCGGCACGGTGTCGCGCTGCCACAGCGCGGGCGTCGCCCCGTACACGGTGTTGAGGTCGCTGACCAGGGTCCGCACACCCCGGTGGTCGCTCTCCGCCGCGTACGACGGGTCGAGCAGCCACCAGTCGGGTCCGTGGCCCTCCGACCACTCCGCTCCCTGGGCGAACTCCTGCCCCATGAAAAGGAGCTGCTTGCCGGGATGGGCCCACATGAAGCCGAGATAGGCCCGGTGGTTGGCGCGCTGCTGCCACCAGTCGCCGGGCATCTTGCTGACCAGCGACCGCTTGCCGTGCACCACCTCGTCGTGCGAGATCGGCAGGACGTAGTTCTCGCTGTACGCGTACACCATCGAGAAGGTCATCTCGTTGTGGTGGTACTTGCGGTGCACCGGCTCCTTCGACACGTACTCCAGCGAGTCGTGCATCCAGCCCATGTTCCACTTCAGCCCGAAGCCGAGGCCGCCGAAGCCGCCGGGGCCCACGTGATGGGTGGCGCGGGTGACGCCGTCCCAGGCGGTGGACTCCTCCGCGATCGTCACGACACCGGGGTTGCGCCGGTAGACCGTCGCGTTCATCTCCTGGAGGAAGGCCACGGCGTCCGGATTCTCCCGGCCGCCGTGCTCGTTGGGTGACCACTCCCCGTCCTCGCGCGAGTAGTCGAGGTAGAGCATGGAGGCGACCGCGTCGACCCGCAGTCCGTCGATGTGGAACTCCTCGCACCAGTACGTGGCGTTGGAGACCAGGAAGTTGCGGACCTCGGTGCGGCCGTAGTCGAATTCGAGCGTGCCCCAGTCGGGGTGCGCGGCCCGCCGCGGATCCGAGTGCTCGTACAGCGGGCGGCCGTCGAACTCGGCGAGCGCCCAGTCGTCGCGCGGGAAGTGCGCGGGCACCCAGTCCACGATGACGCCGATCCCCGCGCCGTGCAGCGCGTCGACGAGGAAGCGGAAGTCGTCGGGCGAGCCCATCCGGGACGTCGGGGCGTAGAAGCCCGTGACCTGGTAGCCCCAGGAGCCGCCGAAGGGGTGCTCGGAGACCGGCATCAGCTCGACGTGCGTGAAGCCCAGATCGCGTACGTACGCCGGGAGTTGCTCGGCGAGCTGGCGGTAGGTGAGGCCGGGGCGCCAGGACGGCAGATGCACCTCGTAGACCGAGAGCGGCGCCTCGTGCACGGGGACGTCCCCGCGGTGGGCCATCCACTCCTGGTCCTGCCAGACGTGGTGTGCGGCCGTGACGACCGAGGCGTTGGACGGCGGGACCTCGGTGTGGCGGGCCATCGGGTCGGCGCGCAGCGTGTGCGAGCCGTCCGGGCGGCAGACGTCGAACTTGTACAGCGCGCCCTCGCCGATCGCCGGCAGGAACAGCTCCCAGACCCCGCTGGAGCCGAGGGAACGCATCGGGAACCCGGTGCCGTCCCAGTAGTTGAAGTCCCCGGAGACCCGGACCCCGCGGGCGTTGGGCGCCCACACCGTGAACCGGGTGCCGGTGACGCCCTGGTGCTCCATCGTCCGGGCGCCGAGCGCGGTCCACAGCTCCTCGTGCCGGCCCTCGCCGATCAGATGGAGGTCGAGATCGCCGAGCGCGGGCAGGAAGCGGTACGGATCGTGGATCTCGATCTCGTTGTCGTCGTAGGCCACCAGGAGCCGGTACTCCGGGACCGAGGACATCGGCAGGAGCCCGGAGAAGAACCCGTCGCCGTCGTCCAGCAGCTGGGCCCGCAGCCCCTTGGCGAGGACGGTGACGGAGCGGGCGAAGGGGCGCAGCACCCGGAAGGTGACCCCGCCGCGGATCTGGTGTGCGCCGAGCAGCTCGTGCGGGGCGTGGTGCTCACCCGCCAGGAGGCGTGCCCGGTCGCCGTCGTCGAGCGTGCCGGCGGGGCGGACACCCTGCCCGCCCGCGCGGCGGGGCCGCGGCGGCGCCGCCCGCTTCGCCCGCTTGGCCGGCGGGGGCGTCGCCGCCGCCTCGGCGGGCGGTGCGTCCGCCTCCACCGGTGCGAGGGTTCCGGTGGCCGGGCCGGCGGCGGCGTCCGCATGCTCGGCGGGGGCCGCGGAGAGGGGGGCGTCGATGGTGGTCGGAGCGGGCTCGGACGCTTTGCGGGACGGCTTGCGGGCGGTCACAGGGACAGCCTCCTCGGAGGGTGTGGGTGGGGTGGGGCGGGCGGGCGGGCGGCGGGCGGTCGTGCCGCGTCAGTCGGCGTCGGCCGCCAGACGGTGGATCGCGGCCATCGGGACGGGCAGCCAGTCGGGCCGGTGCCGGGCCTCGTACAGCACCTCGTAGACCGCCTTGTCGGTCTCGTGGGCGCGCAGCAGCTCCGGCTCGTCGCGGGGGTCGACGCCCGCGGCCTCGGCGTAGCCGTCGCAGTAGGCGGTCCGGCAGCGCGCCGCCCACGCGGCGTTCCAGGGGCGGTGCGAGCGGGCCGCGTAGTCGAAGGAGCGGAGCATTCCGGCGATGTCGCGCACCGGTGGCTGCGGGCTGCGGCGCTCCGGGAGCGGGCGGGCCGGTTCTCCCTCGAAGTCGATCAGTGACCAGAATCCGTCGGTGCCGCGCAGCGTCTGGCCGAGGTGGAGATCGCCGTGCACCCGCTGGGCGGACCAGCCGCGGCCCCGCTGGCCCGGGGCCGTCACGGCGTCGAAGGCGGCGCGCAGTCCGGGGACGTACGGCAGCAGTTCGGGTACCGCGTGGGCGGCTGCCTCCAGTCGCCGCACCATGGCGGCCGCCAGCTCGTCGGTCTGGGAGCGGCGCAGCGACGGGGTGGGCAGCGCGGCGGCCAGCGCGGTGTGCACCTCGGCGGTGGCCCGCCCCAGGGCGTGGGCCTCGTGCGTGAAGTCGTCCCCCGCGGCCAGCGCGCGCAGCGCGAGCTGCCAGCCGTCCTCGGCGCCGCGCAGGAACGGCTGGAGCACGCCGAGCGTGAGGCGTTCCGGTGCGGCGGCCTCGAACCAGGCGACCGGCGCGGGGACGCGCCCGCACCCCTGGCGGGAGAGCGCGAGCGGCAGCTCCAGATCGGGGTTGGATCCCGGGAAGACCCGGCGGAAGATCTTGAGGATGTAGGAGTCGCCGTACACGAGCGAGGAGTTGGACTGCTCGGTGTCCAGCACCCGGGGGGTCAGGGCGGCGGGGATCGGTTCCGCGCCGCGGCAGAAGCGCAGGAGGCCGAGACCGCCGGGTGTGCGCAGCCGCTCCAGCAGCAGCGCGGCCAGGCGCCGGTCGTGCAGACCCTCGTAGACGGTGCGGCCGGCCAGTGGTCCGTCCGTCACATGGCCGATGAGCGCGGGCGCGAGCCGCGGCGGCAGTGTGGACCGCACGCCGAGCAGCAGTTGGTAGCAGTCCGCCGGGGGCTGGTCCGGCATCGTGGGCTGATGGGCCCTCACCAGAAGGTGCAGGAGCCCCGGGCCCGTGTCGACGGCGGCGGAGTCGACCGGCAGTATCTCGGTCGCCGAGACGAGCGAGAAGGCGGTGATGGGCCGCCCCTTGCCCGCGAACCACCGCTGCCGGGGCAGCCATTCGTGCAGCAGCGGTCCGAGAGACGGGAGCAGGGCTGTGCTGTTCGCCAGGGTGACCTGAGCGGATGCAGCCTCCGACATGGCATCGCGTCCTTTCCCCGGGCACACCACAGGATGCGAAGAGTGTCCCGGATTGCGGCTTTGGCTGTCCGGCTGTGCGGGACGTGTCGGGTCAGGATGGTCCGTACGGACTCGACTCGGGGTGATCGAAACGCCAGGAAGATCCACGATCACTACGGAACTGCTCGATATGGGGGGAAGAGTGCCCCGTGCGGGGCGGCGGAAACCGCCCCGCAGGCGCCCTTGGTGCTCAGGCCGGCGGTGCGTCCTTGCGGAGCCGGAACCAGTAGAAGCCGTGTCCCGCGAGAGTCAGCAGGTAGGGCCACTGACCGATGGCGGGGAAGCGCACCCCGCCGATCAGCTCCACCGGATGACGTCCGCCGAAGGACCTCAGATCGAGCTCGGTGGGCTGCGCGAACCGCGAGAAGTTGTGCACGCACAGCACGAGATCGTCCCCGTGCTCACGGGTGAAGGCGAGCACGGCGGGGTTGGAGGAGGGCAGTTCGTTGTACGTGCCGAGACCGAAGGCGGGGTTCTGCTTGCGGATCTCGATCATCCGCCGCGTCCAGTGCAGCAGCGAGGACGGCGAGGCCATCGACGCCTCGACGTTGGTGACCTGGTAGCCGTAGACCGGATCCATGATCGTGGGGAGGTAGAGCCGCCCCGGATCGCTGGAGGAGAAGCCGGCGTTGCGGTCGGGCGTCCACTGCATCGGGGTGCGTACGGCGTCCCGGTCGCCCAGCCAGATGTTGTCGCCCATCCCGATCTCGTCCCCGTAGTAGAGGATCGGGGAGCCGGGCAGGGACAGCAGCAGGGCGGTGAACAGCTCGATCTGGTTGCGGTCGTTGTCCAGCAGCGGCGCCAGGCGGCGGCGGATGCCGATGTTGGCCCGCATCCGCGGGTCCTTGGCGTACTCCGCGTACATGTAGTCACGCTCTTCGTCCGTGACCATCTCGAGCGTCAGCTCGTCGTGGTTGCGCAGGAAGATGCCCCACTGGCAGCCCGACGGGATCTCCGGGGTCTTGGCCAGGATTTCCGAGACCGGGTAGCGGCTCTCGCGCCGTACCGCCATGAAGATCCGCGGCATCACCGGGAAGTGGAACGCCATGTGGCACTCGTCGCCGCCGGCCCGGTAGTCGCCGAAGTAGTCGACGACGTCCTCCGGCCACTGGTTGGCCTCGGCGAGGAGCACGGTGTCCGGGTAGTTGGCGTCGATCTCCTTGCGGACCCGCTTGAGGAAGTCGTGGGTCTCCGGGAGGTTCTCGCAGTTGGTGCCCTCGCGCTGGTACAGGTAGGGCACGGCGTCGACGCGGAAGCCGTCGATGCCGAGGTCCAGCCAGAAGCGCAGCGCGGAGATGATCTCCTCCTGCACTGCCGGGTTCTCGTAGTTGAGGTCGGGCTGGTGCGAGAAGAACCGGTGCCAGTAGTACTGCTTGCGGACCGGGTCGAAGGTCCAGTTGGACGTCTCCGTGTCGACGAAGATGATCCGGGCGTCCTGGAACTGCTTGTCGTCGTCGGCCCAGACGTAGTAGTCGCCGTACGGCCCGTCGGGGTCGGTACGGGACTGCTGGAACCAGTCGTGCTGGTCGCTGGTGTGATTCATGACGAAGTCGATGATCACGCGCATGCCGCGCTGGTGCGCGGCGTCGACGAACTCGACGAAGTCGGCGAGGTCGCCGAACTCCGGCAGCACGGCGGTGTAGTCGGACACGTCGTAACCGCCGTCGCGCAGCGGCGACTTGAAGAACGGCGGCAGCCAGAGGCAGTCGACGCCCAGCCACTGCAGATAGTCCAGCTTGGCGGTGATGCCCTTGAGGTCTCCGATGCCGTCGCCGTTGGAGTCCTGGAAGGACCTGACGAGGACTTCGTAGAAGACGGCACGCTTGAACCAGTCGGGATCGCGGTCCTTGGCCGGGGTGTCCTCGAAGGTGTCGTGGACGGGCTCGTTGACGATCATGGTGTGGGTGACCCTCCGGTCGGCGGGGACGGTCGCAGGACCGCGATGTGCGCGGGCGTGACGCCCGGTTCCAGGCGCACATAGAAGGTCCTGCCCCAGTGATAGGAATGGCCGGTGAGCTCGTCGCGCACCGGCACGCTCTCGTGCCGGTCGAGGCCGAGGTGCGGCATGTCCAACGAGACGGTCGCCTCCTGGGTGTGGTGTGGGTCGAGGTTGACGACCGTCAGAACGATGTTCGAACCGGAGCGCTTGCTGTACACGATCAGGGCGTCGTTGTCGGACGAGTGGAAGTGCACGTCACGCAGCTGCTGCAGCGCCGGGTTCCGGCGCCTGATCCGGTTGAGTGTGGTGAGGAGCGGAGCCAGCGACCGGCCCTCGCGCTCGGCGGCTTCCCAGTCCCTGGGCCGGATCTCGTACTTCTCCGAGTCGAGGTACTCCTCACTGCCGTTGCGGACCGGGGTGTTCTCGCACAGCTCGTACCCCGCGTACACCCCCCAGGACGGGGAGAGGGTCGCCGCGAGCACCGCCCGCGCCTCGAAGGCCGGCCGGCCGCCTTCCTGGAGATAACCGGGAAGGATGTCGGGGGTGTTCACGAAGAAATTGGGCCTCATGAAGGAGGCCGATTCACCGGACAGCTCGGTCACGTAGTCCGTGATTTCCTGCCGGGTGTTGCGCCAGGTGAAATACGTGTACGACTGCTGGAATCCGACCGTGGCAAGGGTGTGCATCATCGCGGGACGGGTGAATGCCTCGGCCAGGAAGATCACATCGGGGTCGGTGCGGTTGATGTCGGCGATCACCTTTTCCCAGAAGATCACCGGCTTCGTGTGCGGATTGTCGACCCGGAAGATACGGACGCCGTGATCCATCCAGAAGCGCAGGATGCGCACGGTCTCCGTGACGAGGCCGCGCAGATCCTTGTCGAAGGCGATCGGGTAGATGTCCTGGTATTTCTTCGGCGGATTCTCCGCATAGGCGATGGTGCCGTCCGCCCGGTGGTGGAACCACTCGGGGTGCTGCTCCACCCACGGATGGTCGGGCGAGCACTGGAGGGCGAAGTCCAGCGCGATCTCCAGGCGCAGGGTGCGGGCCGCCTCGACGAAATGGTCGAAGTCCTCCAGCGTGCCGAGATCCGGATGGACCGCGTCGTGACCACCCTCCGCGGAACCGATCGCCCACGGCACACCCACGTCGTGCGCGGCGGGGGAGAGGGAGTTGTTGGGTCCCTTGCGGTGGGTGGTGCCGATGGGATGGATGGGCGGGAGATACACCACGTCGAACCCCATGGCGGCGACCGCGGGCAGCCGTTCGGCCGCCGTGCGGAAGGTGCCGCTGATGATCCGGGGCGGCTTCGGGGCCGCCGCGGCCTTGGCCGTACGGCCCTTGCGGGGCGCCTTGGCCGGCTCCACCCTGGCGCCCTCGGAGCGGGGGAACAGCTCGTACCAGGAGCCGAACAGCGCGCGCCTGCGCTCGACGACGAGCGGGTGCGGGCGGGACGCGGTGACCAGTTCGCGCAGGGGGTGGCGGCCCAGCGCTTCGCGCGCCTCGGGGGTGAGCGCGGCAGCCAGCCGGGCGGCGGCGGGCCGGGACGTATCGCGCAGGGCGTCGACCGCGGCCAGCACCGCCTCGCGCCCGTCGCGCTTCGGTACGCCCTCGGCGGCCCGCTCGTACAGCTCGGCGCCTTCCGCCAGGACGAGCGCGGTGTCGATCCCCGCCGGGATCTTGATCCTCGCCGCGTGCAGCCAGGTGGACACCGGATCGCTCCAGGCCTCGACCGTGTACGTCCAGCGGCCCTCCGCGTCCGGAGTCACCTCGGCGCCCCAGCGGTCGGTGCCCGGAGCGAGCTCGCGCATCGGCGTCCACGGCCCGGGGCGCCCGCTCGGATCGCGCAGCACGACATCGGCCGCGACCGCGTCATGACCCTCGCGGAAAACGGTCGCGGTGACCTGGAAGGTTTCACCGGCGACCGCCTTGGCGGGCCTTCTTCCGCAGTCGACCAGCGGACGGACGTCGAGGACGGGAATGCGACCGATCATGAAATCACCTGGGGACTGGAGCTCGGACTCGACAGGGCGCGAACCGGGCGCGGAGGGCGGAAGGCGTACGCCGCGATGGTGGGGTTCGGTCCTTTCTAGCTGCTCCGTCGACGACTGATGGGGTGTGGGCATGGCCGCTCCTGTCCGCGTTCACTCGAATGGCACTCGAATGGAGGAGGTAGGGGGTCCGGTGCACGGGTGTGGACCGAATGCGTGTGTCGTCCGTACCGATTGCATACGAACCGGGAGGTGATCTCCGGTGGACAGGGGATGAATCGTGCGGCGGCAGGTTACGGATCGCCTTCGGCTCTCATCCGAATGCAGTCGTTCCGGGTACCGAAGAAGCCTTCCCACGGATCTCGGTGGGCCAATCCGGTGGTGTGTTAACTACTCGGGCGTATCTGTGAAGGTCCGAATGCGCCGGGCTCGACCGCGCGTACGCGGGATTGTGGGCAACCGGCGTACGCGGGGCGGTACCGGCGCCACAGGGCAGCTTTCCCTGTGGCGCGAAGCCCCACAAGGCCGCGCGAGGGGAGGGAATCGGCCATAACGCCTGTGACGGATGTGTCGGGATCTGCGGATGGTGCGGGACGGGCCCGGGTGGGACCGGCGGCGGGGGCGGCCGGATCACCGGGGTCGCACAACCCGCCCCGGCCGCGCGCCGTGGCTGCGGCGCACCGCGCACCGCTACCGTCGAGGGTGACGGAGCGGCGCACACAGCGGTGCGTCCCCTCGGATTCGTACGTCCCCTGTAAAGGTGGAATACGTGAAGGCCATTCGTCGATTCACCGTGCGTCCCGTCCTCCCCGACCCCCTTCAACCGCTCAGCGACCTCGCGCGCAACCTGCGCTGGTCCTGGCACACCGAGACCCGAGAGCTCTTCCAGGCCGTCGATCCGGTGGCCGGCCGGACGGCGGAGTGCGACCCCGTACGTCTGCTCGGCGCCGTGTCCGCCGGACGCCTGGCCGAACTGGCCCGGGACGAGCACTTCCTGCACCGGCTCAACGAGGTGTCCGCCGATCTCCGGGCGTACCTGGAGGGCCCCCGGTGGTACCAGGAACACCGCGACCGGGCCGACGGGCTCCCCGCCGCCATCGCCTACTTCTCACCCGAGTTCGGAGTGACGGCGGCCCTGCCGCAGTACTCCGGCGGACTCGGCATCCTTGCCGGAGACCACCTCAAGGCCGCCAGCGACCTGGGTGTCCCCCTCATCGGCGTAGGCCTGCTCTACCGCCACGGCTACTTCCGCCAGAGCCTCTCGCGCGACGGCTGGCAGCAGGAGCGCTATCCCGTCCTCGACCCCAACGAACTACCGCTCACGCTCCTGCGCGAAGCGGACGGGACGCCCAGCCAGGTCGTCCTCTCGCTCCCGGGCGGCCGCTCCCTGCACGCCCAGATCTGGCAGGCCCAGGTGGGCCGGGTACCGCTGCTGATGCTCGACTCCGACGTCGAGGACAACGCGCCGCTGGAGCGCGAGGTCACCGACCGGCTCTACGGCGGCGGAAGCGAACACCGGCTGCTCCAGGAGATACTGCTGGGCATCGGCGGCGTACGCGCGGTGCGGACCTACTGCCGCCTCACCGGCCACCCCGGCCCCGAGGTCTTCCACACCAACGAGGGGCACGCCGGCTTCCTGGGGCTCGAACGCATCCGTGAGCTCTCCGGAACCGGCCTGGACTTCGACTCCGCGGTGGAGTCCGTCCGCGCCGGGACCGTCTTCACCACCCACACCCCGGTCCCGGCCGGCATCGACCGCTTCGACCGCGAACTGGTCGCCCGCCACTTCGGCGACGACGGCGAACTGCCCGGCGTCGCGGCCGACCGCATCCTGCACCTGGGCACGGAGACGTACGCCGGCGGTGACCCCGGAGTCTTCAACATGGCGGTCATGGGGCTCCGGCTCGCCCAGCGCGCCAACGGCGTCTCCACGCTGCACGGCGCCGTCAGCCGCGAGATGTTCGCCGGACTCTGGCCGGGCTTCGACCCGCCGGAGGTGCCCATCACCTCCGTCACCAACGGGGTCCACGCACCCACCTGGGTCGCGCCCGAGGTCTACCGGCTGCGCGCCGAGTCCGGCTCCACCCCCGGCCGCTGGGACTCCGTCCAGCAGATCCCCGACCGGCAGCTCTGGGACCTGCGCCGCACCCTGCGCGAACAACTGGTCAGCGAGGTCCGGGAGCGGCTGCACGCCTCATGGCTGACCCGCGGCGCACAGGCCGCCGAACTCGGCTGGATCGACGGGGTGCTGGACCCGGGCGTGCTGACCATCGGCTTCGCCCGCCGGGTGCCCTCGTACAAGCGCCTGACGCTGATGCTGCGCGACCGGGACCGGCTGCGGGCGCTGCTCCTGCACCCCGAGCGACCGGTCCAGATCGTCGTGGCGGGCAAGGCGCACCCGGCAGACGACAGCGGAAAGCGCCTGGTCCAGGAGCTGGTCCGGTTCGCCGACGATCCCCGGGTCCGCCACCGCATCGTCTTCCTGCCCGACTACGGGATGGCGATGGCCCAGAAGCTCTACCCGGGCTGCGACGTCTGGCTGAACAACCCGCTGCGCCCGCTGGAGGCCTGCGGTACGAGCGGGATGAAGGCGGCGCTCAACGGCTGCCTCAACCTGTCCGTCCTCGACGGCTGGTGGGACGAGTGGTTCGAGCCGGACTTCGGCTGGGCGATCCCCACGGCCGACGGTTCCGCGCTGGACGAGGACCGGCGCGACGACCTGGAGGCGAACGCCCTCTACGAGCTGATCGAGGACCGGGTGGCGCCGCGCTTCTACGACCAGGGCGAGGAAGGGCTTCCCGGGCGCTGGATCGAGATGGTCCGCAGCACCCTGGGCACGCTGGGCCCCAAGGTGCTGGCCGACCGGATGGTCCGTGAGTACGTGGAGCGGCTGTACGCCCCCGCGGCGCAGGCCCGCCGCGCACTGGACCCGGCCGCGGCCCGGGAGCTCGCCGGCTGGAAGGCCAGGGTGCGGGCGGCCTGGCCGCGGGTGGCGGTCGACCACGTCGAGGCGGTGACGCCCACCGCGGCCGGCGGTTCGGCCGAACTGGGCTCCACACTGGCGCTGCGGGTCCGGATCACCCTCGGGACGCTGGAACCGGACGACGTGGAGGTGCAGGCGGTGGCCGGCCGCGTCGACTCCGCCGACGCGATCTCGGACGCCCAGGTCTTCCCGCTGAAACCGGCGGGCGGCCAGGACCTGGAGGGCCGCTGGCTGTACGACGGCCCGCTCGCCCTCGACCGCACCGGCCCGTACGGCTACACCGTGCGGGTGCTGCCGGCCCACCGGCTGCTGGCCACCGGAGCCGAACTCGGCCTGGTCGCCCAGCCGACGGAGGCGACGGGCGAGGGCGCGGGCGTGCTGATGCGCTGAACCGCACGCAGCCGCCCGGGAGGAGTGATCTCTCCCGGGCGGCTGCCGTATCGGTTGCGCTCACGCGGTGGTGCTGCCTTCGGAAGGCCCGCAGGCCAGGGATCAGAAGGTGAGCTTGAAGCTGTTGATCTTGCCGGTGTCACCCGAGTAGACGTCCTGGACCTTCAGCTTCCAGGTGCCGTTCGCGACCTCCGAGGAGGCGTTGACGGTGTACGTCGTCTTGACGTTGTCCACCGAGTCGCTCGACGAGGAGTTCTTCAGGCGGTAGGCGGTGCCGTCCGGGGCGACCAGGTCGATGACCAGGTCACCGCGGTAGGTGTGGGTGATGTCCACGCCGACCTTGAGGGTGCTGGGGGCGTTGCCGGTGCGGCCGGTGACGGTGACCGAGCTGGTGACGGCCGAACCGGCGTCCGGGATGGAGACGGCCGTGGCGTTCTCGAAGACCGTGCCGCCGGGGTCGGTGCCGCCACCGGGACGGGTGCCGACGTTGATGCCGGCCCAGGCGTTGGCGACGGCGGTGTACTCGGCGCTGGTCGTGCCGTACAGCTCACCGGCCGCGGCGAGCGTGCCCGTGCGGGCGGCCGCGTAGTTGGTCGTGGAGGTGAACTTGGTGGTGAGCGCCTTGAACCAGATCAGCGCGGCCTTGTCGCGGCCGATGCCGGTCACCGGCAGGCCGTCGGAGGTCGGGGAGTCGTAGGAGACGCCGTTGATGGTCTTGGCGCCGCTTCCCTCCGAGAGGAGGTAGAAGAAGTGGTTGGCCGGGCCCGACGAGTAGTGCACGTCGACGTTTCCGATGCCCGAGTACCAGGCGTCCTTGGACGCGCCGTCCTTGCTCGGCTTGTCCTGGTAGCGCAGCGGGGTGCCGTCGCCGTTGATGTCGATCTTCTCACCGATGAGGTAGTCGCCCTTGTCGGTGGCGTTGTTCGCGTAGAACTCCACGGCGGTGGCGAAGATGTCGCTGGTCGCCTCGTTGAGGCCACCGGACTCACCGCTGTAGTTCAGGTCCGCGGTGTTGGAGGTGACGCCGTGCGTCATCTCGTGCGCGGCCACGTCCAGCGCGGTCAGCGGGGATGCGTTGCCGCTGCCGTCGCCGTACGTCATGCAGAAGCAGCTGTCGTCCCAGAAGGCGTTGACGTAGTTGTTGCCGTAGTGGACGCGGGAGTACGCGCCGACGCCGTCGCCCTTGATGCCGTTGCGGCCGTGGACGTTCTTGTAGTAGTCCCACGTCTCGGCGGCGCCGTAGTGGGCGTCCGCCGCCGCGGTCTCCGCGTTCGAGGCGAGGCCGTTGCCCCAGACGTCGTCGGAGCCGGAGAAGAGGGTGCCGGTGCCGGACGTACCGTGGTTCAGGTTGTACGTCTTGTGGTTGCCGCGCGTGGTGTCGGTCAGCGTGTACGACGGGGCGGTGCCGAGCGTGACCTGCCCGCTGTACTCGGTGTTGCCGACGCCGTTCTCGATGGCCTGCCACTCGTAGAGCTTGGCTCCGGAGGTGGCGTCGGTGATGACGTGGAGGGCGTTCGGGGTGCCGTCCTCCTGCAGACCGCCGACCACGGTCTCGTAGGCGAGCTGGGGCGTGCCCGACGCCATCCAGACGACCTTGCGGGCGGAGTCGGCCGCGGTCTTCGACGAGCCGTCCGCCTTGGCCAGGCCGACGGCCTGCTTCTCGGCGGTGGCCTGGGCCACGTCCGCGGTCAGGTCGACGGCCTTGAGCTGCGCCGAAGTGGTCCTGGACGCCTTGGTGACGCTCTTGGTCACGCCCGCCTTCGACTGGACGACCAGGTCGCCGCCGAGGACGGGGAGGCCGCCGAAGGTGCGCTCGTACCGTGTGTGCGTGGTGCCGTCGTTGTCCTGGATGACGTCCTTGACGACGAGCTTCTCCTGCGAGCCGAGGCCGAGCTTCTTGGCCGCGGCCGAGGTGCCGGCGCTCGCTTCGCGGATCAGCTCGGCCCGCTGCGAGGGCGAGAGCTGCTTGGCCAGCGCGCCGGGATTGGGCTGCGAGGCCGAAGTGGCGGCCTGTGCGTCGCCCGGTGTGGCCGTGGCGGTTCCGGTCTGGACTCCTACGGCGAGGAGGGCTGCTGCGGCTATCAGAGCGCCGGTCGCGGTGGTACGACGGCTGAGCGTGGATCTCACGCGGACTCCTTCTGCGAGGGGGGTACCGGCGGCTGGGGAGCCGTCCGGGCAGAGCAAGCAGTGCGCAGAACGGGGTGAACAGTGTCAGCAGAAGGCATTGCCTGTCAGGACCGCGTCAACAAGTTGGCCGGAATTCGTCCGTTGCCGGATTGGTCATGTTCGTTAAGCGGACGTTTCGCCGATCGTCGCCGCGTTGTCGTCCGGGGGCCCGGAAGCCCAAATATGAAGAGGGAGTTGAGGTAGGGGCCGAAGGCGGCGTGTTCGAAAAGCGTGTGAAGAACAGGGAAGTGACCACCTGGCGAGACGGCCGGGAACTGTGGCTCGTTCCGCGCCCTCCCGGCTCGCTGCCGGTCCTCGCACCCGATCCGTCCGAGGGCCCGCGCGGCCGGTTCCGGCGTGCCGTGCCGAACGCCGTGGTCCAGGGCCTGCCCCGGCGGGTGGCCATGGGCCGGGCGCGCTCCGGCCGCCCGGCCCGGACCGTGTGAGCGGTCCTACGCCAGGCTCTCCCGCCACGCCCGGTGCAGGCCGGCGAACCGGCCCGTACCGCCGATCAGTTCGGCCGGGGCGCCGTCCTCCACGATGCGGCCGTGCTCCATCACCAGGACCCGGTCCGCGATCTCCACGGTCGACAGCCGGTGGGCGATGACCACCGCGGTGCGGCCGTGCAGCACGGTGTCCATCGCCCGCTGCACCGCCCGTTCGCCCGGGATGTCCAGGGAGCTCGTCGCCTCGTCGAGGATCAGGACCGCCGGGTTGGCGAGCAGGGCGCGGGCGAACGCCACCAACTGGCGCTGGCCTGCCGAGATCCGGCCGCCCCGCTTGCGTACGTCCGTGTCGTACCCGTCGGGCAGACCGGCGATGAAGTCATGGGCGCCGATCGCCCTGGCGGCCTGCTCGATCTCCGCACGGGTCGCGTCCGGGCTGCCGATCGCGATGTTCTCCGCGACCGTGCCGGAGAACAGGAAGGCCTCCTGGGTCACCATCACGACCCCGCGCCGCAGCTCGGGGGTGGCGAGGTCGCGCAGATCGGCGCCGTCCAGCAGGACCCGGCCCTCGGTCGGGTCGTAGAAGCGGGCCAGCAGCTTGGCCAGCGTCGACTTGCCCGCCCCCGTCGAACCGACCACGGCGACCGTCTGGCCGGCCGGAACGGTCAGATCGAAGCGCGGCAGCACCTCGCCACCCGTGCGATAGGAGAAGCTCACCCCGTCGAAGACCACCTCGCGGCCCGGGTGTTCGTCCGCCCGGGCCGGCAGCTCCCGGGGCTCCAGCGCCTCGGGGACGGTGGGCGTCTGGGCCAGCAGCCCCGCGATCTTCTCCAGCGAGGCCGCCGCCGACTGGTAGGAGTTGAGGAACATGCTGAGCCGGTCGATCGGGTCGTAGAGCCGTCGCAGATACAGGACCATCGCGGCCAGCACGCCGAGGGCGAGGCTTCCGGAGGCGACGCGATAGGCGCCCCACAGTACGATTCCGGCCACAGCGGTGTTGGCCACCAGCCGGGACCCGACGACATAACGCGCGTTCTCCAGCATCGCGTCGCCGTTCGTGCGCCGGTGCTCGTGGTTCAGCTTCCGGAAGACCTCGTCGTTGACGGGCTCGCGGCGGAACGCCTGGACGGGCCGGATCCCGTTCATCGTCTCCGCGAACTTCACGATCACCGCCGCGATCGCCGTCGACCGCGACGCGAAGATCACTGCGGCCCGGCGCTGGTAGAGCCGCACCAGCAGATACAGCGGCACGAAGGACAGGACGGCGACGGCACCCGTGCCGAAGTCGAGCCACAGCAGCATCAGGGAGATGGAGACGAAGGAGAGGACGACCCCGATCAGCTCCTGCAGGCCCTCGCTGAGCAGCTCCCGCAGCGACTCCACATCCGTGGTGGAACGGGAGATCAGCCGCCCCGAGGTGTACCGCTCGTGGAAGTCCACGCTCAGCGCCTGCGCATGGCGGAAGATCCGGCCGCGCAGATCGAGCAGCACGTCCTGGTTGACCCGCGCGGAGGCCTGGATGAAGGCGTACTGCATGGCGCCCGCACCGGCCGAGCAGAGCGCGTACCCGAGGGCC
Source organism: Streptomyces sp. NPDC091416 (assembly GCF_044756845.1). NCBI lineage: Bacteria > Bacillati > Actinomycetota > Actinomycetes > Kitasatosporales > Streptomycetaceae > Streptomyces > Streptomyces sp. NPDC091416. Next base: position 89,766 of record NZ_JBIVTU010000001.1, on the reverse strand, counting down.
ACCGCGATCAGCGGCCCGTAGTCCTCGTCCCGGAACGCGGGTACCCCGCTGTCGATCGCGTACGCCACCAGCAACGGCCCCGCCTGCACCGCGGCCTGCTGGATCAGCAGGAACAGCGCGGCGACCACGACCCGGCCCCGCAGCGGCCGCAGCAGCGACACGAGCAGCGCGCGCGTGGCCCCGCGCGGGGTGGGCAGGTCGTCGCGGTCGAAGGGGTCGCCGGCACGCTCGGCAGGCGCGACGGCCGCCGCGAGCGGAGACCCGCTCTCCTCGCTGTCGCCCGGCTCCGTGGGACGTCCGGTCGTGGTGCTCGTCATCGGGTGCTGCTCTCCTCGGCAGGGGCGTGGGCGCCCGGAAGGTCATCGGCCGCCGAACCCGGAGGGAACGCGTCGGCGGGGTCCCCGCCGCCCGTGACGCCCGCGCCGGACATCAGCCAGGCGTACTCGGCGTTGCTGCGCAGCAGTTCCTGATGGGTGCCGACCGCGCTGATCCGGCCCTCCGTCAGCAGAGCCACCCGGTCGGCGAGCATCACGGTGGACGGCCGGTGCGCGACCACGATCGCCGTGGTGTCCTCCAGCACGCGTCGCAGCGCCGCCTCGACCAGCGTCTCCGTGTGCACGTCCAGCGCGGAGAGCGGATCGTCCAGCACCAGGAAGCGCGGCCGGCCGACCACGGCCCTGGCCAGCGCGAGACGCTGGCGCTGGCCGCCGGAGAGGCTGAGGCCCTGCTCGCCGACCTGGGTGTCGATGCCGTGCGGCAGATCGTGGACGAAGTCGGCCTGCGCGACCGACAGGGCCCGCCGCAACTCCTCCTCGCCCCCGCCGCCGCCAGCGCCCATCAGCACGTTCTCCCCGACACTCGCCGAGAAGAGAGTGGGCTCCTCGAACGCCACCGAGACCAGCTCGCGCAGCCGTTCACGCGGCATGGCGGTGATGTCCTCGCCGTCCAGCGTGATCCGCCCCGACGTGGCGTCGTGCAGCCGGGGAACGAGCGCGGTGAGCGTGGTCTTGCCGGAACCCGTGGCCCCGACCAGAGCCATCGTCTCGCCCGGCCGGATCCGCAGATCGATCCGGGTCAGGACGGGTACGGAATCCTCCTCCGCGTCCGGGTAGCGGAACCCGACCCCCTCGAAGACCATGCCGCCGGCCTCGGGACGGTCATCGCGCGCGGCGCTCCCGGGCACCGAGGTGTCCTTCTCCTCCGCCACGTCCATGACCTCGAAGAACCGCTCCGTCGCCGTCGCCGACTCCTGGCTCATCGCGAGCAGGAAGCCGATCGATTCGACCGGCCACCGCAGCGCCAGCGCCGTCGAGAGGAAGGCGACCAGGGTGCCCGCCGAGAGGCCGCCGTCCGCCACCTCGATCGTGCCGAGCACCAGCGCGGCCCCGATCGCGATTTCGGGGATCGTCGTGATGAGCGCCCAGATGCCCGCGAGCAGCCGTGCCTTGCCGAGCTCCGTGGTGCGCAGCCGCTCGGACAGCGCCCGGAAGGCGAGCGCCTGGCTGCGGTGCCGGCCGAAGCCCTTGATGATGCGGATGCCGAGCACGCTCTCCTCGACCACCGTCGTCAGATCGCCCACCTGGTCCTGGGCCCTGCGCGCCACCACCGAGTACTTCGTCTCGAAGACGGAGCAGATGATCACCAGCGGCACGACGGGGGCGAGCAGCACCAGTCCGAGCGTCCACTCCTGGAGCAGCAGGATCACGAAACCGACCAGGATCGTGGTGGTGTTGACCAGCAGAAAGGTCAGCGGAAAGACCAGGAACATCCGCAGCAGCATCAGATCCGTGGTGCCGCGCGACAGCAGCTGACCCGAGGACCACCGGTCGTGGAAGGCCACCGGCAGCCGCTGCAGATGCCCGTAGAGGTCGGCCCGCATCGACGCCTCGACACCGGCCAGCGGGCGCGCCACCATCCAACGGCGTACCCCGAACAGGACCGCCTCGGTGATCCCCAGCAGCAGCAGGAACAGCGCACCGAGCCAGACGCCGCCCGGGTCCCGGTGGGCGACCGGGCCGTCGACGATCCACTTCAGCACCAGCGGGATCACCAGCCCGAGACACGAGGCGACGATCGCGATCAGGGCGGCACCGGCCATACGGTTGCGCACCGGCTTCACATACGGCCACAGCCGCAGCAGGGACTGCACGGCGGACCGGTCCTTGGGCTCTACATGTTCTTCGGGCATCAGGGGCGAGCCTACGTTTCACCACTGACATCGCTCACCTTCTTTTCGCACCCGGCAACGGCTCGGCGGGCAGCGGTCGAGGACGGTCGTAGTACGGCATCAACCGATCGGCGGATGACGGTTCGAGCGCGATGGCGGATGCCGCGGGGGCCCGGAGCCCGTGATGCTCGCAGGCATGGCAATCATCGAGGTGAACGGGGTGCGCAAGACCTACGCGGGCCGCCCCGTGGTCGACGGCGTGAGCTTCCGCGTGGACGAGGGCGAGATCTTCGGGATCCTCGGCCCCAACGGCGCGGGCAAGACCACCACCGTCGAATGCGTCGAGGGCCTGCGCGTCCCCGACGCCGGTACGGTCCGGGTCGCCGGTCTCGACCCCGTCGCCGACCACGACCGCGTGACGCTCCTGCTGGGCGCGCAGCTCCAGGAGAGCGAACTCCAGCCGAAGATCACGGTGAGCGAGGCACTGGAGCTGTACAGCGCGTTCCACCCGCACCCCGCCGACTGGCGTCCGCTCGCCGAACGGCTCGGGCTGCACACCACGCTCACCACCCGGTTCGCCCGGCTCTCCGGCGGCCAGAAGCAGCGCCTGTCCATCGCGCTCGCCCTCATCGGCAACCCCCGCGTGGTGGTCCTGGACGAACTCACCACCGGACTGGACCCGCGCGCCCGGCGCGACACCTGGCAGCTGATCGAGGAGGTACGGGACAGCGGGGTCACGGTGGTGCTGGTCACCCACTTCATGGAGGAGGCCCAGCGCCTCTGCGACCGGATCGCCGTGATCGACCGGGGCCGGCTCGCCGCCCTCGACACCCCGTCCGGACTGATCGCCCTGGCCGGCGGCTCCACGTCCATCTCCTTCACGCCCTCCGCCCCGCTCCCCGAAGCAGAGCTGGCCGCACTGCCCGGCGCGACCTCGTACGGGACGAAGGACGGACGGGTCGCCGTCAACGGCACCGACGAGACCGTCAACGCCGTCATCTCGCTGCTGGCCCGGCTCCGCGTCACCGCGCACCGGCTCAGGGTCGCCGAGGCCACCCTCGACGACGCGTTCCTCGACCTGACCGAGCACCCCGGCCCCGCGGACGACCGCGGACTGACAGAACAGGCAGCCTGAGATGGCCACGGCGAACACCGTCCCCGCGCCCCGCCCCGCACCCTCGCGCGCCTCGCTCGCGGTCCTGAGGTCCGAGACCCGGCTCTTCCTCCGCGAGCCCGGCAGCCTGTTCTGGATCCTCGCCTTCCCGACCGTGCTCATGACGATCCTCGGCCTGATCCCGTCCTTCCGGGAGCACGACGACGCGCTCGGCGGCCGTCGCGTCATCGATCTGTACGTACCCGTGGCCATCCTGCTCGCCATGATCATGGCCGGTCTGCAGGCGATGCCGCCCGTCCTGACCGGGTACCGCGAACGCGGCATCCTGCGCCGCATGTCCACCACGCCCGTACGGCCCGCCGCGGTCCTCGGCGCGCAGATCGTCCTGCACGGCGCCGCCGCGCTCGGCTCCACCCTGCTCGTGACGGCCGTCGGCCGGATCGCCTTCGGAGTGCGGCTGCCCGGGCAGCCGTTCGGCTATCTGCTCGGGCTGCTGCTGGCAGTCGGCTGCGTGCTGGCGCTGGGCGCGCTGGTCTGCGCCGTCTCGCGCACCACCAAGATCGCGGCGGCCGTCGGCTCGGTCGTCTTCTTCGTGATGATGTTCACCGCGGGCGTCTGGGTGCCGGTGCAGGTCATGCCCGACGCGCTGCGCCACATCGTCCAGGCCACCCCGTTCGGCGCGGCCTCACAGGTGCTGGACCGCGCGGCCACCGGCGCCTGGCCGAGCTGGGCGCATCTCGCGGTGGTGGCGCTGTGGACCGTACTGGCGGCGACTGCCGCGGTCCGTACGTTCCGATGGGAGTGAGCGGAGCCGGCCTCGTCGGGGAACCGGAGCGGGGCCGACTTCATCCGGAGACCGGAGCGGAGCAGACTTCATCCATGAACACCGCGGAGACGACGGCCGAGCAGTGGTGGGAGCGGTTCTTCCGGCACGGACCGTACGCGCTGCTCGCCCTGGCCGCCGGAGTCTCGGCCGTGACCAGCGGGCTCCTCATGTCCCGCACGGACGTGTACGCCGCCGCGGTGCTCCTCCCGGCCGCGCTCGCCCTCCAGCTCCTGTGGAGCAGGGCCCCGGCGGAGCAGGGATCACCCGCGGCCCAGTGCCACTTCGTCGTCCGTACCCTGCTGGCCCTCGGGCTGACCTGGTGCAACCCGTTCTTCTCGATCTACGCGGTGCTGGGCTACTTCGACTCGGGTCGACTGCTCCCGGAGCGGCGCATGAGGGCCGGGCTGCTGGCCACCGCCGTCATCATGGCGGGCGCGCAGTCCGGCAGCGGCCTGCCGCCCACCACCCCCATGAGCTGGGTCGTCTTCGCCATCGTGCTGGCCGTGCACGTGAGCCTCACCATGGTCTTCGCCCAGATCGGCAACCGGGAGGCCGAGCAGGCGCGTACCAGGACCGACACCATCACCGCACTGGAGTCGGCCAACGCCCGGCTCGAACAGGCCCTGGCCGAGAACGCCGGGCTGCATGCCCAACTCCTCGTGCAGGCACGGGAGGCGGGCGTGGCCGACGAGCGGAGCCGGCTGGCCGCCGAGATCCACGACACCATCGCCCAGGGGCTCACCGGCATCATCGCCCAGCTCCAGGCCGTGACCTCCACGGCCGGGACCGACCCCGCGCTCGCCGGTGAGCACCTCGCCCGGGCCGCCGCACTCGCCCGGCACAGCCTCGGCGAGGCCCGCCGCTCCGTGCACAACCTCGTTCCGTCGGCTCTGGAACACGACGACCTGCCCGGCGCCCTGAGGAAGACGGTGACCACATGGTCCGAACGGACCGGGATCCGCGCCGAGTTCACGGTCACCGGCACGGCCGAACCCCTGCACGACGAGGTCGGCGCCACCCTGTTGCGCATCGCGGAGGAGGCCCTCGCCAACGCGGCCCGGCACGCCGGGGCGTCCCGGGCCGGCATCACCCTGTCCTACATGGGCGACGAGATAGCACTGGACGTACGGGACGACGGTCGCGGCTTCGACCCGGCCGCGCTGCCGCCGTACCGGGGCGCCGGCGGATTCGGGCTGGGCGGCATGCGGGCGCGCGCCGAACGCATCGCGGGCACGGTCGAGGTGGAGAGCGGCCCGGACCTCGGCACCGCGGTCTGCGCCCGGGTCCCGATGGTCCGTCAGGCCCCGGGCGTTCCGGCACAGTACGGTGGGCCGCTATGGACCGGGAACCCGCGCGCGTCATCACGCTGATCGTCGTCGACGACCACCCCGTCGTACGGGACGGGCTGCGCGGCATGTTCGCGTCGGCGCCGGAGTTCCGGGTGCTGGGTGAGGCGGCCGACGGCGTCGAGGGCGTCGGCCTGGCCCTCCGGCTCGATCCCGACGTCGTGCTGATGGACCTGCGGATGCCGGGCGGCGGCGGAGTCGCGGCGATCGCCGAACTGACCCGGCGCGGCGCCCGCTCCAAGGTCCTGGTCCTCACCACGTACGACACCGACTCCGACACGCTGCCCGCGATCGAGGCGGGCGCGACCGGCTATCTGCTCAAGGACGCGCCCCGCGACGAACTCTTCACCGCGGTCCGTGCGGCCGCCGACGGCCGCACCGTCCTCTCGCCCGCCGTCGCCTCCCGGCTGATCTCCCGGGTGCGTACCCCGGCCGCGCCCGGCCACGAGGCACTGTCCGCGCGTGAGCGCGAGGTTCTCGGACTCGTGGCCCGGGGCACGTCGAACCGCGAGATCGCGGCCGAGCTGTTCATCAGCGAGGCGACCGTGAAGACCCACCTCACCCATGTCTTCGCCAAACTGGACGCCAAGGACCGCGCCGCCGCGGTCGCGGTCGCCTACGAACGCGGCATCCTCGGCTGACCCTCCCGCGCTACGACCGCACCCGCAGCAGCAGCACCGACCGCGCCGGCACCGTGAAGACCGTGCCGCCCTCGTGGACCGTGCCCGGTGCGGCGGACTGGTCCTCCCGCGAGGTGTCCAGGACCAGTTCGTACGCGTCCGCCCACGGCGGCCCCGGCAGCCGGAAGTCCGCGGGTCGGTCCCCGGCGTGCAGGACCGCGAGGAAGCTGTCGTCGCTCACCTGCTCGCCCCGGGCGTCACGGCCCGGGATGTCGCGGCCGGAGAGGTAGAGGCCGACCGTGGCGGCCGGTGCGTACCAGTCCTCCTCCGTCATCTCCGCGCCCTGCCGGGTGAACCACGCCAGATCCCGCAGCCCGTCGGGCGCCTGGGACCGCCCGGAGAAGAACGCCCGGCGCCGCAGCACCGGATGGGTGTGGCGCAGTGCCAGCACCCGGGCCGTCAGCCCGGCCAGCTCCCGCCACTGCGGCTGCTCCAGCAGCGACCAGTCCACCCAGCCGGTCTCGTTGTCCTGGCAGTAGGCGTTGTTGTTGCCGCCCTGGGTACGGCCCATCTCGTCGCCCGCGACGAGCATCGGCACCCCGGTCGACAGCAGCAGTGTGGTGAGGAGGTTGCGCAGCTGGCGGCGGCGCAGCGCGTTGACGCCGGGGTCCTCGGTCTCGCCCTCGGCGCCGCAGTTCCAGGCCCGGTTGTCCGAGGTGCCGTCCCGGTTGCCCTCGCCGTTGGCCTCGTTGTGCTTGTGCTCGTAGCTCACCAGGTCGCGCAGGGTGAAACCGTCGTGCGCGGTGACGAAGTTGACGGAGGCGTACGGCCGCCGGCCGCCCCACGCGTACAGGTCGCTCGACCCGGTCAGCCGGTAGCCGAGATCGCGTACGTCCGGGAGGGCGCCGCGCCAGAAGTCCCGTACGGCGTCCCGGTACCGGTCGTTCCACTCGGTCCACAGCGGCGGGAAGGCGCCCACCTGGTAGCCGCCGTTGCCGACGTCCCACGGTTCGGCGATCAGCTTCACCCGGCGCAGCACCGGATCCTGGGCGATCACCGCGAGGAACGGCGACAGCATGTCGACGTCGTGCATCGAACGGGCCAGCGCCGCGGCGAGGTCGAAGCGGAATCCGTCGACGCCCATCTCGGTGACCCAGTACCGCAGCGAGTCGGTGATCAGCCGCAGCACGTTCGGCTGCACCACGTGCAGGGTGTTGCCGCAGCCCGTGTAGTCCGCGTACCGGCGGGCGTCGGCCTGGAGCCGGTAGTAGCCGCGGTTGTCGATGCCGCGCAGCGAGAGCATCGGGCCCAGTTCGCCCGCCTCGGCCGTGTGGTTGTAGACGACGTCGAGGATCACCTCGATGCCCGCGTCGTGCAGCGCGCGCACCATCCGCTTGAACTCGCCGACCTGCTCGCCCGCCGTGCCGCTCGCGGAGTACGCGGCGTGCGGGGCGAAGTAGCCGATCGAGTTGTAGCCCCAGTAGTTGCGCAGCCCGCGCCGCAGCAGATGGTCCTCGTGGGCGAACTGGTGCACCGGCAGCAGCTCCACGGCCGTCACCCCGAGGCGCTTCAGATGGCCGACGGCCGCCGGGTGCGCGAGGCCCGCGTAGGTGCCGCGCAGCTCCCGGGGGATACCGGGGTGGCGGGCGGTGAAGCCGCGGACGTGCAGTTCGTAGATGACGGAGTCGGCCCAGGGCGTCTTGGGGCGGCGGTCCTCGGCCCAGTCGTCGTCGTCATGGACGACGACTCCTTTGGGGACGTACGGAGCGGAGTCCCGTTCGTCGCGCACGGTGTCGGCGACATGCTGCTGGGGCCAGTCCCTCACATGGCCGTACACCTCGGCCGGAAGGGTGAAATCGCCGTCGACGGCCCGTGCGTACGGATCGAGCAGCAGTTTCGCCGCGTTCCACCGGGCGCCCGTCCACGGGTCCCAGCGGCCGTGCACCCGGTAGCCGTAGCGCCGGCCGGGCCGCACACCGGGCACGAAGCCGTGCCAGATCTCGTGGGTCAGCTCGGTCAGCGCAAGGCGGGTCTCGGTGCCGTCCTCGTCGAAGAGGCAGAGCTCGACGGCCTCCGCCCCGCCGGCCCAGAGGGCGAAGTTGGTGCCCGCGACCCCGTCGGGGCCCACGCGGAAGCGGGCTCCCAGGGGGGTCGGCGCTCCCGGCCACACGGCGGGCGGCCGCTGCGCCGGTTCGACGGCCGGGCCGGATCCGGTGGCGGGCGCACGCTCCGCCGCCGTCCCGGACGGCCCCGTGGCCGTCCTCGGCACTGCCTCCTGCTCGGCTGCGCTCGACACCTGCTCGCCTCCCGCGGCTCATGGGACCGGCACCGGAAAAGGGGTGTGCGGCGTCCCGGCCGCGGCTTCCCGAGTGTGGTCGTCCCCTCTGTTCTGCCCACGCGGGGGCCCGCACTCACGTTTCCCCCGGACCGCCCCCGTCGTTGGGGGGACGTGAATCACGTAGCGAAGAAGGCAGGGGCGAGCCCGGCGACCGTGAAGGCCCGGTCGGGACTGCTCGCCGTACTGGCCGTACTGGCTGCCCTGACGGGCTGCTCGGGTACGAACTCGATCATGGGCGGGAAGTCCCGCTCGCCGCAGGAGGCCATCCGGATCACCCCGCGGGACGGGGCCGAGGACGTCGCGCCCGACACCCGGGTCGGGGTGAAGGTGCCGGACGGGCGGCTGGAGAGCGTCGAGGTCACCCGGATCGAGGACGCGCAGCAGCAGGAGGTGCGGGGCCTGATCGCCGAGGACGGGCGCTCCTGGTCCCCGCAGGGAGTGTCGGCCCGGCTCGGGCTCGCCGCCAAGTACAGCGTCGACGTGGTGGCCGTGGACGGTGCGGGGCACCGCGCGGCCCGCCACACGACCTTCACCACGACGGTGCCCGGACACCGCTTCATCGGGTACTTCAAACCGGAGAACCGGTCGACGGTCGGCACCGGCATGATCGTCTCCTTCGCGTTCAACCGTCCCGTCACCCGTCGGGCGGCCGTGCAGCGGGCCATCCGGGTGACGGCCGATCCGGCGGTCGAGATCGCGGGGCACTGGTTCGGCGACAAGCGGCTGGACTTCCGCCCGGCCGCCTACTGGCAGCCGGGCACCGAGGTGACCGTCGAGGTGGGGCTGCGCGATGTGGAGGGGGCGCCGGGGGTGTTCGGCAGCCAGCGCAAGACGGTCCGGTTCACCATCGGCCGCGAGCAGGTGTCCCGGGTGGACTCGGCCGCGCACACGATGGAGGTGCGCCGGGACGGACAGCTCGTCTCCACGGTCCCGATCACCGCGGGCTCCCCGACGACGACCACGTACAACGGGAAGATGGTCGTCAGCGAGATGCACGAGGTGACGCGGATGGACGGGCGGACCGTGGGCTTCGGTGGCGAGTACGACATCAAGGACGTCCCGCACGCCATCCGGCTCACCGAGTCCGGCACCTTCCTGCACGGCAACTACTGGTCCGACGACGACATCTTCGGCTCGACGAACGTCAGCCACGGCTGCATCGGGCTGCGCGACGTGCAGGGCGGCAGCGGCTCCACCCCGGCCGGCTGGTTCTTCGACCGGACCCTGATCGGGGACGTCGTCGAGGTCGTCAACTCCAAGGACAAGAAGGTCGCTCCGGACAATGGTCTGGGCGGCTGGAACATGGACTGGAAGCGGTGGAAGGCGGGTTCCGCGCTCCGCTGACGCCCGGGGACGTTCCCCGGGTTTCCCATCGACGGCGCGGCCGCTCGGGCCGCGCCGTCCGGCGTACCGGCGCCGCGGCGGCGGCAGCCCTCCCGACCAGGCCAAGTCCTGGGACGAGTTGGGACTGAACGGTGACATTCCGGAGGAGATCTGCCCACCGTCGGTGTGATTATCTTTCGATGAGCGCGCATGTGCGTGCGGGGGTGGGAGCCTGCGGGTTCCCTGGGGCCTTGGCGGGGCCAGGCCGTGTGAGGGGAGACGACCACATTGAACGGGCAGCCGATATCGGGGGCATCGGCCGGGGCGGACAGCAGGCGGCGGGGGCGTGGGTCCACGGGTCTGATGGCTCTGGTAGTGGGTGCGCTGCTGTTGCTGGTGACGGCGTGCGGCGGGGGAGACACCGACGGCGGGGGCAAGAGCGGCAGGGCGGCCGGGTCGGGGACCACGGACACCACGGCCTCGCAGGCCGTCGTGAACATCGTGCCGAAGGACGGGGCCGACTCCGTCGCCACGAGCGGGGCGCTGAAGATCTCGGCCGAGCAGGGGAAGCTGGCCACGGTCAAGGTCTCCGACCCGAAGGGGGCCGACGTCGCGGGGAAGATCGCGGCCGACGGCACCAGCTGGGAGCCGGACCGGCACCTGGCAGCGGCGACGAAGTACAAGGTCCACGCGGTCGCCAAGGACGCGAAGGGCCGTGAGTCGGCGAAGGACACCACCTTCACCACCCTGGTACCGCAGAACACCTTCATCGGGCAGTACACCCCGGAGGACGGCTCCACGGTCGGCGTCGGCATGCCGGTCTCGATCCACTTCACCCGGGGCATCACCGACCCGGAGGCGGTCGAGAAGGCCATCGAGGTGACGGCCGAGCCCGCCGTCGCGATCGAGGGCCACTGGTTCGGCAACGACCGTCTGGACTTCCGCCCGGAGGACTACTGGGCCGCGGGCACCAAGGTGACCGTGAAGCTCGACCTGGACGGCGTCGAGGGACGTCCCGGTGTCTACGGCAAGCAGGCCAAGACGGTGTCGTTCACCGTCGGCCGCCGGCAGGTCAGCACCGTCGACGCGGAGTCGCACCGGATGAAGGTCGTCCGCGACGGCAAGCAGATCAAGGACATCCCGATCTCGGCGGGGGCCCCGGCCACCACCACGTACAACGGCCAGATGGTCATCAGCGAGAAGCTCCGGGTGACCCGGATGAACGGTGACACCGTGGGCTTCGGCGGCGAGTACGACATCAAGGACGTGCCGCACGCGATGCGCCTGTCCACGTCGGGCACGTTCATCCACGGCAACTACTGGGGCGGATCGGGCATCTTCGGCTCGACCAACACCAGCCACGGCTGTGTCGGCCTCCAGGACGCGCGCGGTGCCGGTGACCCGAGCACCCCGGCCGCCTGGTTCTTCAACAGCTCGCTCATCGGGGACGTCGTGGTCGTCAAGAACTCCCACGACAGCACGATCCAGCCGGACAACGGTCTCAACGGCTGGAACATGAGCTGGTCGGAGTGGACCAAGTAGGTCCGGACCCAGCGGTACGGACGCGGCGCCGGCTCCCGGGACCTCATCGAGGTTCCGGGAGCCGGCGCCGTTTCGTGCGCGCGGCTGCTCCATGGCGGGGGAAGCGGTAATCCGGCAGGCACTCGATACGTACGCAACCGTCCGGTTCGCTACGTGGGTGAGGTTCCGGGAGTTTCCGCGGAGGATGCCGGACCGTCCGCGCCCCGGGGGTTTTCCGGTGAGGCGGAATCGCTCCCCGCCATGGCTGTCCGGGGCGCCGGAAAAGGGTCGTCTACCAGGCCCGCCCGGGTCAGGACAACACCGGCTTGGAAACGGCTGATGGCGCCCTGTTCATCCATGATTTCAGCGATATGCCTACGGCAGGTACGGACGGATATGCCGAGTCGGCGAGCCACCATTTCGTCCTTGTGGCCCATTGCCATAAGACGCACTATCGACTTCTTGAGTGCATCGATTGTGTGCCCGGTGTCCTTCGTGTCGGGAATGAGCGGGCATGCGGTGTTCCATAGGTTCTCGAAAGCGGCACAGGCGAACGCCACCATTGCCGGGTCCCGCACCGCGACCGTCCCCGTCGTGCCGGCGTCCCCGGAGAGGTCCGGGGAGTGGGGCAGAACGAGGATCTCGCGGTCGAAGGCGACGAGCGGATCGATCAGCTCGGCGCTGGTCCTGACCTCGGCCCCGTGCTGGGTCAGCTCCCGCACCAGCGCCCGGGTGACCAGGTCGCCGCGTATGGCGTGCTGGTAGATGAGCCGGGCCCGCACCCCGCGGCCCAGCAGATCCAGGGCGATGGTCCGGGCGGCCGGGAAGGACTGGCAGGGGCGGGCGCCGCTGGGCAGGACCAGGAGGAGCTCGCGCCGGCAGCGGGCGCTCATCTCGCCGACCAGCGTGTGAAAGGCCGTGACCCCCGTGGGGCCGCCCGCCGTGGGCGCGGGGTCCGCCGGGGCGGGCCGGCTCCCGTCGCTGCCGAACGGTGACCCGTCCCCGCCGATGCGTGGTGCGCCGTGTTCCAGTGGTGTGCGTTCCCCGACCGAGTGGGACCCTCTGGCTGCCGGCATTCGCTGCTCCCCCTTGCGCCCGCAGGTCGTTTCGGGCGTCAACTCTAAAGTATCCGGATTTCGTGAAGAGAAATGGAGCGTAAATTCGCTCACGAGTGATCCGAGAGTACGGCCATGCGGTGGAGAGAGGGAATACGGCAAGTTTCGGAACGGTGGGCAGAAATTAACACAAGGGTGCTCGGGGAAGAGGCCTCCGGTGATGAAGGTCCGGAAAGGCCGCCTCGTCCAGGATTTTTGGTCAGGAAATCCGATTGTGCTCGTTCGGCCATGAGCGTAACCGAGGGAGTTGGTCACTGAACAGTATTTACTTAATTAATGCATTTCATTTACTTTCCCTTTACTCCTGATCGGATTGCGCCGCTGTTTGGGCATGCCGCACCCGGGGAAGGGGCTGGGGGACAATTCTGACGATCGCTCCGGGCGGACAGCCGTCGAGTGGCCGGGGCCGCTTCAGCCCGGCAGGACGATCGCGGTCAGGACGAAGCCGCGTCCCACGGTCCAGCGCCCGGAGAACGTGTCCCGGGCGTGCCCGGCCACTTCGGGCCCAGACACCAGGAGGCGCGCCGAGAACGTGCCCGCGCCGGGGTCGAATTCGAGCTCCGCCTCCGTGAAGTCGAGCTCGCGGTGGGTCAGCGGATACCAGGTCTTGAACACCGACTCCTTGGCGCTGAACAGCAGCCGGTCCCAGTGCACGTCGGGGCGTTGCCGCGCGAGCGCGGCGACACCGGCCCTCTCGCGCGGCAGGGAGACGACCTCCAGGATGCCGTCGGGCAGGGGCAGATTCGGTTCCGCGTCGATGCCCAGCGACGCGACGCCCCCGGAGCGGGCGACCGCCGCCGCGCGGAAGCCGGTGCAGTGGGTCATGCTGCCGGTCACGCCGGCCGGCCACTCGACAGCTCCCCGCTTCCCCGGAACCAGAGGAACCGGATCCACGCCGAGCTTGTCCAGCGCCCGGCGTGCGCACAGCCGGACGGTGGTGAACTCGGCGCGGCGCTGCGGCACCGACCGGGCGATCGTCGCCGCCTCCGCGGGGAAGAGCCCGTGGCCGTCCGCGGGCGACAGATCACCGAACACGCTCACGGCGGCCACCTCGGGGGGCAGCACGGAGTCGATCATGCCGGGTGCTCCGAGGCGGGACTCGGCAGGATCTGACGCAGCGGCGAGCGGGGCGGCCGGGAACGCCACTCCCGCGGATACCCGATCGACACCTCTTCGAAGCGGACCCCGTCGTGCCAGGTGACCCGTGGGATGTGGAGATGGCCGTAGACGACGGCGGCCGCCCGGAAGCGGAGGTGCCAGTCGGCGGTCAGCTCCGTGCCGCACCACTGGGCGAACTCGGGATACGTCAGGATCCGGGTGGGTTCCCGCACCAGCGGGTAGTGGTTGACCAGGACGGTGCGGTGCCGCGGGTCGACGGCCGCGAGCCGCTCCTCGGTGAGGGCGACCCGGGCGCGGCACCAGGCGTCGCGCGACGGGTACGGGTCGGGGTGGAGCAGGTACTCGTCCGTGCACACCACCCCCGACTCATGGGCCACGCGCAGCGACTCCTCCTTCGTGCGGGTCCCGGGAGCGCGGAAGGAGTAGTCGTACAGGACGAACAGCGGGGCGACGGTGACGGGTTCCCCGCCGCCCTCCCAGACCGGGTAAGGATCCTCCGGGGTCGACACCCCGAGCTCCCGGCAGAGTTCGACCAGCCCGTCGTAGCGGTCCTTGCCGCGCAGGGCGACAGGGTCGGCGGGATGGGTCCACAGCTCGTGGTTGCCGGGGGCCCAGACGACCCGGCGGAACCGCTCCGAGAGAAGCTTCAGCGCCCAGGCGATGTCCTCGAACTTCTCGCCGACGTCCCCGGCGACGAGCAGCCAGTCGTCGTCGGACTCCGGCCTGAGCGACTCGGTGATGCGCCGGTTCTCCGTATGGGCGACGTGCTGGTCGCTGAGCGCGAACAGCTTTCCGTGGGGCACGGAGTTCAGTCCTTCCGTCAGGTCGAACGTGTCCGGCCGGACCGGCCCGGCCGGTCGGCCTGTCGCGGCCCGGCAGGACCGTTCCGGCTCATCAGACCGCTTCGGCCGTGGAGACCGCAAGGTGCAGGTCCACCGGAAGATCCTGCCGGCGCGTGATGTTGAGCTTGCGGTAGACGCGCGTCAGGTGCTGCTCGACGGTGCTGACGGTGATGTGCAGCTTCAGGGAGATCTCCCGGTTGGTGTACCCGCTCGCCGCGAGCGTGGCCACCCGGCGCTCGGAGTCGCTCAGCTTCGTGTCGGGATCGGAGCGGAACTCCTCCGGGGCGCCGCGGCGGCGCATCCGGTCCTCCGGGCCGAGTTCCGGGCTGAACTCCTCGCACAGCGCCTCGGCACCGCACTCCCGCGCCAGGTTCCACGCCCTGCGGATCACCGCGTCCGCGCGGGCCTGCTCGGAGACCGCCCGCAGGGCGCGGCCCAGCTCGGCGAGTGAGCGCGCCAGCTCCACCCGGTCGCCGGACCGGCCGAGCTCGTCGACCGACTGGTTCAGCAGGGTGAGCCGCTGGCGGGGATCCGAGGTCATCGCGCGTAGACGCAGGCTGATTCCGCGCACCCACGGTCTGCGCGCGTCGGGATCGGCGAACTGCTGGTCCACCAGCGTCCGGGCCCGCTGCGTCTCGCCGAGCCGGAACAGCACGTCGGCCGCGTCCGTCCGCCAGGGCAGTACCGCCGGCCGGTCCACACCCCAGCTCTTGGCGAGCCGGCCCGCTTCCAGGAAGTCGCCCAGCGCGGCGTGCAGCTGATGCGTCGCCATCAGGTAATGGCCGCGGGCGCGCAGGTAGGAGAGGCCGTGGGTGCTCTTGAACAGCGTGTCCGAGACGGGCTGGTGGAGCTGGCGGGCGACTGCCGCATGGTCTCCCATCAGGGTGCGCGCCCGGATCAGGGTGGCGGTCGGGCTTCCGACGAACGCGCTGCTGCTCTGTTCCGGCAGGCAGTCGAGCGCCCTGCACGCGTAGTCCTCGGCGGCGGACAGATCGCTCAGGCGCAGAAGTACCGCCGCGAGGGCCGAGGAGAACAGCGCCTGCCAGGCGGGAGCCTTCTGCCGCTCGGCCTCGGCGATCAGCTCACGGCAGCAGGCGGCGGCCCGTTCGGGGTGACCGAAGTAGGCGAGGGAGCGCAGGGCGCGCATGACCGGTTCGAGCGTGTCGTCGGTGAGGACGACCGTACGCAGGAAGCGTTCGGCGGCCGTGGTCTCCGTGCTGCTCCCGGCTCCCTGCCCGGGTCTCCCGCCGTCGGCATCCCGCGGATGGACGGCCCGGGCTCCGGGCGCGTCCGCGGCCTCGTCCGAACGGGGCCCGAATTCGGTCCGGTCCGGGCTCCCGATGCTGCTCGCCACGGTCTCCCGGAGGATCCGGGACATCACCTCGCCCGCCTCGGCCACCCGGCCCTGGCAGGTGAGGAGTTCGGCCAGCGGTGCCAGGCGCTCCGCCGCCAGGCGGCCGGCGCGGAGCACCGCGAGCGGGGCGGACAGGTGCTTCTCCGCCCGTCCCGGGTTGACCCGCCATGTGACGGCCGCGAGCCGGGTCTTGATGTCGACCCGCTGCTGCTCGTCACCGCTCAGTTCATGGGCGAGTTCGAGTGCCTGGGTGGCCCGGCCGGGATCGCTGTGCGTCAGCAGGTCCTCGGTGGCCTCC
Organism: Streptomyces sp. NPDC091416; assembly: GCF_044756845.1. NCBI lineage: Bacteria > Bacillati > Actinomycetota > Actinomycetes > Kitasatosporales > Streptomycetaceae > Streptomyces > Streptomyces sp. NPDC091416. The sequence goes on along the minus strand of NZ_JBIVTU010000001.1, from coordinate 73,783 downwards.
CGCAGGACGTCCACGGCCCAGGGGAGGACGGTGGGCGAACCGCCCAGCCGGGCGGCGTCGAGCAGATGCCCGGCGACCCGGGTGACGGATTCGCCCTCCACGTGCAGGAGTTCGGCGGTACGAAGATGCAGCCCCGCCAGTACGTCGGCCGGGATCTGGTCCAGGACGGCCGTCTGGGTGTGCGGGTGCGGGAAGCGGTGTCCGCTGAGGATGCCGGAGGCGGACAGGGAGGCGACCGACTGCGCGGCGGTGAAGGCCGCGACGCCCAGGAGCCTGCCGGCCCGCTCCGGTGTGTAGGCGTCGCCCAGCACGGCCAGCGCCGCGCCGAGGTCCAGCATCCGCGGTCCGCTGTGCCGCAGGCAGGTCAGGACCGCCTGTCCGAACAGCCCGCCCTGCTCGGGACGGAAGCCGTCGGCGGCCGCGGGCGCGGAGCTGTGTTCCTCCAGGAGGGCGCGCAGGAGCAACGGGTTGCCCCCGCTGATCGCGTGCAGCTCGTCCGGGTGCGCCTCGCGCGGTGTGGGGCCGGGGGTGGCGGCCGCGACGCGGCGGCAGCCCTCGGGAGTGAGGCGCCGCAGCCGGATGCGCCGCACGTTGCGGCTGCGCAGCAGCTCCGTACCGAAGGAGGCGTCCTGGGTGTCCTGGTGCAGGGGCGTCGTGAGCACCAGCAGCATCCGGGTGGAGCGGCTGTGCCGGACGATGTGCAGGAGATAGCGCAGGGAGGCGCTGTCCGCGTGGTGCACGTCGTCGACGGAGATCACGACCGGCCTCGTGGCGCTCAGTTGCTCCAGCGCCGCCTGGAACTCGCGCATCGCGCTCACCTGCGGTGCGCCGTCCGGCGCCGCGGAGACGCCGGGGAACGCGCCGGCCGGGGCGTCCCCGGTCAGCTGTCGCATCAGGCCCAGGGGGAGATCCCGCTCGGTCGGTGAACCGAACGCCCGCAGGACCAGGTCGTCCTCATCGGCCCATTCGGCGAGGGAGTCGATGAGTTCGCTCTTGCCGCACCCCGCGGCTCCCTCGATGACGACGATGCGGGCCGCGCCGCCCCGGCACTCACCGAGTGCGGTGCGCAATGCCCGGACTTCCAGCTCTCTTTCGGTAAAATCCACAATGTCCCCCGAACCCATGCTGCGCTCCGACCTGTCCCGGCATCGGGAAAATGCCCTGATGGAACGTGTGTGGCGTATATGGAACGCGTGTGCGTACGCTACACGCCTATGAGTGTGGCGCACGCTCGCCGCATCCTCTAGTGGCCACAAGCTGCACGCTCGGCCGGGCGGTGGAGTGTCCCGAGGCGATCAGCCAACGCTGCGCGGTTCCAGGGCAGTTGGGTCGGTCTAAGATGCCCGGACGACTTCGAGGCAAGGGTGGTGCCGTGGGTCACCGTGAAGATCTCCTGGAAGGCGCGAAGCGCTGTCTGCTGGAGAAGGGGTTCGCCCGGACGAGCGCCCGGGACATCGTGGCGGCATCCGGAACCGCCCTGGCGTCCATCGGATACCACTACGGCTCCAAGGACGCACTGCTGGCGCAGGCCTACGTCCGGGCGATGCAGGAGTGGGCCGACGAGTTCGGGCCGGGCACCGCGATCGGGGCCGATCTCGAGTCCGCCTCGTCGACGATCGAGCGCTTCGAGCTGGTCTGGAACCGCATCGTCGAGATCTTCCCGGAGCGCAAGTCCCTGTGGGCGCTGAGCGTGGAGGTTGCCGTGCATGCGGAGAATCTTCCGCAGGTGCGCGAAGGTCTCTCCAGGGCGCAGCCGTTCGGCTGGTCGGCGCTGGTGGCCCTCTTCCACGGCGTGGACGAGAGCGAGGTCGACGAGCAGATGGCGGTCACCCTCGGCCAGTTCTATGCCGCACTGCTCAACGGTGTGATGTCGCTGTGGCTGTTCTCGCCGGAGACCGCTCCCTCCGGCCGTGATCTGGCCGAGGCCATGAGGGCGATTCTGGTGCTGCATCAGGGTGCCGCCGCCGGGGCGGGTCCTTCCGCCTGAACGGGGTGGGCCCGGCGGCGCGGAAGGGTGAGGGGGTGCGGGGGCCGGGCGGCATGCGGCCCCCGGGCGCTCAGGGCTCGTCGCGGACCAGGCCGGCGTCCCGCAGCTCGCTGACCCAGATGTCCATGTCGGTACGGGTGTTCTCCGGGTCCGTGCACCACAGCTCGGCCAGCATCTCGGCGGCGGGGCCGAGTTGTCCGTTGTGCTGGCGCAGCGCGATCCACATGGCTGCGGCGACGGGGCTGCACCGGTAGCTGGCGCCGTCCGCCGCGGTGAGGAATTCGAGGTACCCGTCCTCGGTGACGCGTGAGGTGACGCCGTTCTCTGGTCGTACCGGCACTCTGGCCTCCGTAGTCGATAAGCCGGTCGGTGACGGCCAACCGGGAAGGAGGCGTGACCGTGTACACGGGGCGGGGATGGGGTGTGGGTCCGGGCGGCGTGTTGCGTCGGCGCCGACCGGGGGTGCCTCGCACATCGGCTCATGAGGGCGGACTGCCCGATGCCGCGATAGACGTTAGTCTAGTACGGTCGTCTAGATTCTGGTGAGGGAAGCGCAACTCTGTCCGGAATACATTGCCCAGTACATGAAGTTCGCCTGCCCCGGAAGCGATTCCGGGGCAGGCGGGAGCAGGTCCGGGAAGGGGACACCGGTCGTCGGCGTCCCGTGCGGGACTCACCCGTGAGTGACCGGGACCGGCGGACGGACGGCCCGCCGGTCCCGGTCACTCACGATCCGACCGTCAGCGCGCTCGTGCGGGCGCGGATCAGGTCGAGGACCGGGGCCACATGGGAGTCGAGGAAGAAGTGGCCGCCGGGGAACACCTTCAGCTCGAACGAGCCCGTGGTGTGCTCGCGCCACGCCGACGCCTCGTCGACCGTCACCTGCTGGTCGGCATCACCGACGAGTGCGACGACGTCCAGGCCGAGCGGCGGCCCCGGCCGGTACCGGTAGGTCTCCGCCGCCTTGTAGTCGCTGCGGATCGCCGGAAGGATCATGCGCAGGATCTCCGGATCGCCGAGCACCGCGGAATCCGTACCGCTCAGCTGGGTGATGTCGGCGATGAGGCGGTCGTCGCCCGCCTGGTGCACGCGCTCGTCGCGCACCCGGGACGGCGCCCGGCGGCCGGAGGCGAACAGCGTGCCCGGTGATGTCCCCCCGGCCTCCAGCCTGCGGGCCACCTCGAACGCGAGCGTGGCTCCCATGCTGTGGCCGAACAGCGTCAGCGGCAGGTCCCGCCAGGAGTCCAGCTCCCCGACGACGAGGTCGGCCAGTTCCTCGATGTCCTCGACGCAGGGTTCCTGCCTCCGGTCCTGGCGGCCCGGGTACTGGATCGCGAGGACATCGATCGCCGGGGACAGCGCACGCGACACGGGGAAGTAGTAGGTGGCCGATCCGCCCGCGTGGGGGAAGCAGACCAGGCGGGTGCGGGCCTCGGGAGCCGGATGGAAGCGCCGGATCCAGGGTCCGGTCTCCCGTGAGTCGTCCGTCATCAGTGCTCTACATCCTTCTGCTGTGGCTGTGGCGGCCATGGTCATGGCCGGGGGGACAGGGCGGGGTGGTGTGCGGCAGGGGCCGGGGCCCAGGCCTCACCGGGCCGCCCAGCTTCCGGGCGGCCGGTAGTGGAGCGGCGCGCTCCACCGGGGCGTCGTGCCCCCGCGGGCGTCGGGGCCGGCCGTCGGGGCGCGGCGCAGGCTCAGCAGCGCGGCCGTCACCGCGGCGATCTCCTCGGCGGACGGCACACCGCCCAGGAAGCGCAGCGCCGGTCCGGTGCGGTCCGCGTCCGCGGCGTCCGGCGCGGGGGAGTAGGGGGCAGTGGTCATGGGCTCGGTCCTCACAGGCTCAGGTCGGGGGATTGCCGTGCTTGCGGGCCGGGACGCGTGCGTCCTTGGTCCGCAGCATCGCCAGGGAACGCGCCAGCACCGCGCGTGTCTCGGCCGGATCGATCACGTCGTCGACCAGGCCGCGCTCGGCCGCGTAGTACGGGTGCATCAGCTCCTGCTGGTACTCCTTGATCCGCTGCTCGCGGGCCGCCGCGGGATCCGGCGCGGCGGCGATCTCCCGGCGGAAGACGATGTTCGCGGCACCCTCCGCACCCATCACCGCGATCTCGTTGGTCGGCCACGCGAAGGACAGGTCGGCCCCGATGGAACGCGAGTCCATCACGATGTACGCCCCGCCGTACGCCTTGCGCAGGATGACCTGGACACGGGGCACGGTCGCGTCGCAGTAGGCGTAGAGCAGCTTCGCGCCGTGCCGGATGATGCCCTGGTGCTCCTGGTCGGTGCCCGGCAGGAAGCCCGGCACGTCGACCAGCGTGACCAGGGGGATGCTGAACGCGTCGCAGGTCTGGACGAACCGCGCCGCCTTCTCCGAGGCGTGGATGTCCAGCACCCCGGCCTGCGACGCGGGCTGGTTCGCCACGATGCCGACGGTGTGGCCGTCCAGCCGGGCCAGCGCGCAGATGATGTTGGTGGCCCACTGTGCGTGGACCTCGAAGAAGTCCTCGTCGTCGACGATCTCCCGGATCACCGCACGCATGTCGTACGACTGGTTGGCGTGGTGCGGCACCAGGCTCAGCAGCGCCTCGCACCGCCGGTCCGCGGGGTCCTCGGTCGGCGCCTCGGGCGGGAGCTCGCGGTTGTTCGCGGGCAGCAGGGAGAGCAGGTGCCTGACCTCTTCCAGACACTCCGCCTCGTCGTCGTACACGAAACCGGCCGCGCCGGAGACCGTCGCGTGGACCTGCGCCCCGCCGAGCTGCTCGTGCGTCACGCGTTCGTTGGTGACGGCCTGGACCACGTCCGGCCCGGTGATGTACATCTGCGAGATGTCCCGCACCATGAAGACGAAATCGGTGAGCGCCGGTGAGTAGGTGGCACCGCCCGCGCACGGCCCGAGGATCACGCTGATCTGCGGGATCACCCCGGACGCCCGCACATTGCGGCGGAAGATCCCGCCGTATCCGGCGAGCGCCGTGACACCCTCCTGGATCCGGGCCCCGGCACCGTCGCTCAGTCCCACCAACGGCGCGCCGGCCGAGATCGCCAGGTCCATCACCTTGTGGATCTTCTGCGCGTGCGCCTCGCCCAGCGAGCCGCCGAAGACCCTGAAGTCGTGCGCGTACGCGAACACCGTACGGCCGTTGACCTGGCCCCATCCGGTGATCACCCCGTCCCCGCTCGGCCGCCGGTGCTCCAGCCCGAACCCCGTGGACCGGTGCCGCCGCAGCGACTCGACCTCCTGGAACGTACCCGGGTCGAAGAGCAGCTCCAGGCGCTCGGGCGCGGTCAGCTTGCCCCGGGCGTGCTGCTGTTCCGTCGAACGAGGACCCATTCCCTCGCGCGCCGCGTTCTTCAGCTCCGCCGCCCGGGCCACCAGCGAGCGCAGGTCCGGCCGGTGCTCCGCGGAGATGCCACCACCGCTGTCCGACGGGGCGTCCTGAATGACTGTCATGGTCCCACCCATCCAAAGCTCGACGGTGCGCGGTGGCTGCTCGCACCGGCGCCGGAATCGGGATAACCGTCCCTCATTGAAGGCCCGGTGCGATCCCCGTGCCCTCCCCTAAGTTGTCCGGCACCCCCCTAAGAGCTCCCCGGCCGTGCGAGCCGTCACCACCCCGCCGCCCCGGACCGGACCGGCACCCTTAGGGGCCCTACGGGGCGTCGCCGGGTGGAGGCGAAGTGCCTTTACGCCGCCCGGGTGGCGGCGGGCCCGGAGTCCAACGCGCACGGTCGTCAACGGAATTGGGACCCGCGAACCTTAGGGGTTTTGGCGGCGGCAGGCAGACCTCAGCCTGGGTCCCGACCGGTTCGGAAACGAAGCGCCCCACGGGCTGATCGCTCCGGAACGACGTGCTGAAGGGCAGGACACCATGAGACACGACTTCCGCACCGGCGGTGCGCTGGTCTTCCCCGGCATGAGCCCCACACGCTTTCAGGACTCGGCCAAGTTCATGCTGATCAACCCGGTGGCCCGGCGGCTCGTCGCCGAGGCCGACGACGCGCTCGGCTACTCGCTCGTCGACCGCTACCGCGACACGGAGGGCGACTACAGCGAGTACGCGCAGGTCGCGTTCCTCGTCAACTGCCTGGCACTCGCCACCTGGGCGCAGGACCGGTTCGACCCGGAACCCGCGCTCTGCGTCGGCCCCAGCTTCGGCGGAAAGACCGCGGCGGCCCACACCGGCGTCCTGGACTTCGCCGACGCGGTCCGCCTGACCGCCGGCTGGGCCAGGCTCCTGGAGTCCTGGTTCGCCGAGAACCACCGGGACGTCGTCACCCACTCCTTCACACGCGTCCCGCGCCCCGAACTGGACCGGGTGCTCGCCGAACTCGACGAGCGCGGTGAGTGGTACGAGATCGCCTGCCACGTCGACGAGGACTTCTACATGGTGTCGCTGCGCGAGACCGTGCTGGAGTGGCTGGGCAAGCGGCTGCGTTCGGTCGGGGGCCTGCCGCTGTACACGATGCGCCCGCCCATGCACGCGAGCGTCTTCGAGCCCCTGCGCCGGCGGGCCGAGGAGGAACTCTTCGCCCCGCTGACCTTCCACGATCCACGGATACCGGTCGTCGCCGACCAGGACGGCGCCCTGCTGACCACCGGCGACCAGGTCCGCACCATGCTGCTGGACGGCTTCGTCCGTCCGGTCCGCTGGCCCGCCGTCGTCGACGCCCTGCGCGGCCACGGCGTCGGCAAGCTCTACGTCGCCGGGCCGGACAGCCTCTTCGGCCGGGTTCCCGTCACCACCGGGAACTTCGACGTCGTCGCCGTGGACCCGAGGACGGCCCTCCAGCCCGTCCGCCGGAACCTCGCCGCCTGAGCGGGGCCCGGTCGCCCCGGACCGACGAACACCCGGTGGGACGCGCCCAGGCCGGCGCCGCGCCCCCGCCGTCTCCACCAGGACCGGCCGCGGACTCATGAGCGAGAGGTACACCATGACCCTTCTGACCAGGACCGACCTGGGATTCGCCTATCTGCAGCTGACCGGGTCGGCCTGGCAGGAGCCGGTGCGGTACACACTGGAGGAGCGCCTGGCGGCGCTGGCCGAGAACAACTGCGTCTCGATGGGCATGAGCGTCGAGGAGCTGGAGGCCTTCCTGGCCGACCACTCGGCGGACAAGCTCCGCGGCCTGCTCGCCGAGTACGGGATCCGGCTGCACGAGCTGGAGGTCCTGTTCGGCTGGAACGCCGGACCGGAGGAGAGCGGCCCCGCCCTGGAGTCGGAGAACCGCCTGTTCGAACTGGCCGTCCTGGCCGGCATTCCCGCGGTCAAGTCCTGCGCCGTCTACCCGACCGGCGTGGAGATGCCCCCCACCGAAGTCCTCGCCGAGCGCTTCGGCGCGATGTGCGACCGCGCCGCCGCCCGCGGGCTGGACATCTCCCTCGAAGCCATGGCCGTGATGCCCGGCTTCACCTACCAGGTCGCGTCCGACATCATCGTCGCCGCCGACCGCCCCAACGCCGGTCTGCTCATCGACATGTGGCACCTCTTCCGCGACCCGACGGGCGTCGGCGCGGTCGACCAGCTCACCGGCGCGCAGATCGCGGCCGTGGAGTTCGCGGACGCCCCGCGCACCCCGTCGCCCGACGTCATGAACGAGGTCCTCAGCGGCCGCCTGCTGCCCGGCGACGGCGACTGCGACATCACCGGGCTGCTGCGCACGCTGGACGCCAAGGGTGTCGACGTCACCCCGTCCGTGGAGGTCCTCTCCGCCGACCTGCGGGCGCTGCCGCTCAGCGAGAACATCGCCCGCACCGCCGCCGCCGTACGAGCCTCCCTCGAGAAGGCCCGTGGCTGAGAGCGCCGCCCCCTACCCACCGAGCGCAGAGACCTCTGGAGAAGGAACCATGTCCGATCTCGTCGACGCATGTCCGCACGCCCAGCCCCGCCCGTTCCCCCTGGAGCGCACCGGCTGCCCCCTGGACCCCGCCCCGGAGTACGCGGTGCTGCGGGAGACCGAGCCGGTCTCCCGGGTCAAGCTCAAGTTCAACGGCCGTGAGGCCTGGCTCCTCACCCGGTACGAGGACGTCCGGCAGATGCTGGTCGACCCGCGGTTCAGCTCCAACATGGCCGACCCCGGCTACCCGCTCCAGTTCCACTTCCCCATGGAACTGCTCGGCAAGGTCAAGCCGGCCCTGCTCCACATGGACCCGCCGGAGCACACCGCGCACCGCATGATGCTGATGCCGGAGCTCAGCGTGAAGCGCGTCGAGGCGATGCGGCCGCGCACCCAGGAGATCGTCGACGAGTGCGTCGACGCGATGCTGGCCCAGGGCGGCCCCGTGGACCTGGTGTCCATGCTGTCGATGCCCGTGCCGTCCATCGGCATGTGCGAGCTGACCGGCGTGCCGCACGAGTCGCGCGACCTGTTCCACCGCTGGGTCACCCTCCTCGTCACCCAGGGCAGCGCCGAGGAGCACGCCTCGGCCAACGCCGAGGTCGAGGTGCTGCTCTACGAGCTCATCGCCGAGCGGCAGAAGAACCCCGGCGACGACCTGATCAGCAGCCTGCTCCAGCGCAACGACCAGAAGAACGAGCTGGAACCGTCCGACATCAGCGCCCTGGTACGGGCCATGATCGCCGCCGGTCACGAGAGCACCGTCAACGGCATCACCATCGGCACCCTGGTCCTCCTCCAGCACCCCGAGCAGGCCGACTGGCTGCGCGCGCACCCCGAACTGTCGGGCCAGGCCGTCGACGAGCTGTCGCGCTACTCCAGCATCTCCGACCACGGCACCGTCCGCGTGGCGCTGGAGGACGCCGAGATCGGCGGCCAGCTGATCCGCAAGGGCGAGGGCGTCATCTGCTCGCTCTCCGCCTCCAACCACGACCCGGCGGTCTTCAAGGACCCCAACACCCTCGACCTGACCCGCCGCGAGGCACGCCACAACGTGGCCTTCGGCTTCGGACGCCACCAGTGCGCGGGCCAGATGCTCGTCCGCATGCAGCTGGAGGTCGTCTTCACGACCCTGCTGCGCCGCATCCCCGGACTGCGTCTCGACGCGGCCCTGGACGAACTGCCCTTCAAGGCCAACGCCCTCATCGACGGCGTCCACGAGCTGCCGGTGACCTGGTAAAGGAGTTTTCCATGCGTGTGATCGTCGACAAAGAGCGTTGCGTCGCGGCCGGTTCCTGTGTGATCACGTCGCCCGCCGTCTTCGACCAGAACGACGAGGACGGCAAGGTGGTCCTGCTGATCGAGACGCCGGACGACAGGCTGCGCGAGGAAGTCCTGGAGTCCGTCAACGTCTGCCCGGTCGGGGCACTGAGCATCGCCGACTAGGGAGCGCCCCCCCCGGATACCGGGACACGGACCCGCCCCCTCCGGGTCCGTGTCCCGGCCGCACCGGGACCTCCCGCACCCCCAAGAGCCGGGCCCCGTCGTGCGACGGTGCGGTCCGCTCGCCACCCACTCCCGAAAGCGACGTTGGAACCGTGGAGAATCCGAACACCACTAGCGCGCCGACGGCGCACGGGAACGGCGGGACGGTCCATTCCCTGCTCGACGAGGCGACCGCGGACACCCCGGACGGGCAGTGCCTGCACGACGCCGCCGGCCAGGTGACGTACCGCCGGATGGCCGAACTCAGCCACGGCTTCGCCGCCTGGCTCACCGGACAGGGCGCGGTCCGCGGTGACCGGCTGGTCGTGCAGCTGCCCAGCCGGCGCGAGCTGGTGGCCATGGTCTACGGGGCCTCGCGCGCCGGTGTGATCCTGGTACCGCTCAACCCCGCGATGAAGGAGTACCACCTCCGTTCCGTCATCGAGGACGCCGAACCCACCCTGATCATCGGCGACGGCCCCACCACCGAGGTGCTCGGCCGGGCCGCCACCCTCCCCGTCCACGACCTCGCGGAGATCTGGCCGCACGTCGAGGAGGCCGCGGGACGACCGGCGCCCGCACCCCTCGGCATCAGCGCCGACGACATCGCGTTCCTCGTCTACACCTCCGGCAGCACCGCCGCCCCCAAGGCCGTCGTGTGCCCGCACGCGCAGGTCACCTTCGCCTCCCGCGCCATCCAGCAGGTGCTCGGGTACCGGCCGGACGACGTCGTCTTCTGCCGCTTCCCGATCTCCTGGGACTACGGCCTGTACAAGGTGCTGCTCGCCTGCCTGGGACGCTCCCGGCTGGTCCTGGACGGCGGCGAGTCCGACCTCGTACTGCTGCGCCGGATGCGTGAGACCGGCGCCACCGTGGTCCCCATCGTGCCGTCGCTGGCCACGATGATCGGCACCCTCGCCGCGCGCGACTCCCAGGACCCGCCCCCGGTACGGATGTTCACCAACACCGGTGCCGCGCTGCCCGACCACGCGGTCGACGCCCTGCGCGAGGCCTTCCCCGGCGTGCAGGTGGTCCGCCAGTTCGGCCAGACCGAGTGCAAGCGCGTCAGCATCATGCCGCCGGACCAGGAGAACGAGCGCCCGCGGTCGGTGGGCCTGCCCCTGCCCGGAACCACCGTCCTGATCCTGGACGCGGAGGGCCGGCCCCTCCCGCCCGGGGAGACCGGCGAGATCGTCGCCGTGGGACCGCACGTCATGCCCGGCTACTGGCGCCGCCCCGAACTCTCGGCGCGCACCTTCCGCACCGACCCGGACACCGGGTCGCTGCGGCTGCACACCGGCGACTACGGCCGGCTCGACGAGGACGGCTACCTCTACTTCGAAGGCCGCCGCGACGACATGTTCAAGCGCAAGGGCATCCGGATGAGCACGGTCGAGATCGAGGCCGCCGCCATGGACATCCCCGGAGTCCGCACCGCCACGGCGCTGCCGCCCACCGACACCCGCGACCTGGTCATCTTCGCCGAGACCGAACTGCCGCCCCACACCGTGCTGAAGGAACTGGCCGAGCGCCTGGAGTCGGCCAAGGTGCCCGCCCTGTGCCGGGTCCTGGACGAACTGCCGCTGAGCCTGCACGGGAAGAACGCCCGGCAGGTACTGACCGAGATGATCGACGGGGAAGGGCGATGAGCCGCTACCAGGCACTGGCCGAACGCTTCGGCACACCTCTGTACGTGTACGACCTCGACGAGGTCGACGCGGCACGGCAGCAGCTGTTCGACGCCCTGCCCGAGGAGTTCACCCTCTTCTACGCACTCAAGGCCAACCCGCACCCGGGCCTGGTCCGGGCCCTGCGCGAGGGCGAGGGCCGCCACTGCCGGCCCGAGATCAGCTCCACCGGCGAGCTGGAGTCCGCCCTCGCGGCCGGATTCCGCGGCGAGGACTGCCTGTACACCGGCCCCGGCAAGACGCCGGGCGAGCTGGACGAGGCGATCCGTCTGGGAGTCCGCGTCTTCTCCACCGACTCGGTCTCCGACGTCCGCCATGTGGCCGCCGCCGCCCTGGCGAACGGCGCCACCGCCGACTGCCTGCTGCGCGTCAACAGCGCGACCGCCAGCGCCACCAGCAGCATCCGGATGACCGGCACCCCCTCCCAGTTCGGCTTCGACAGCGAGACCCTGGCCGGTGTCCTCCCCGAGCTGCGCACGATCGCGGGCGTCCGCATCACCGGGATGCACTTCTTCCCGCTGAGCAACGCCAAGGACGAGGAGAGCCTCGTCGGCGAGTTCCGGCACACCATCGAGCTGGCCGCCCGCCTCCAGCACGAACTCGGCCTTCCCCTGCGCTTCCTCGACATCGGCGGCGGCTTCACCGTGCCGTACGCCGTGCCCGGCACCCGGGGCACGTACCCCAAGCTGCGCGGCGAGCTCGCCGCCGCACTGGACACCCACTTCCCGCAGTGGCGGACCGACGGCCCCGAGCTCGCCTGCGAATCGGGCCGCTACCTCGTCGGGGCGAGCGGCACACTGGTCGCCTCCGTCAGCAACGTCAAGGTCAGCCGGGGCCGCAAGTTCGTCATCCTCGACGCGGGCATCAACACCTTCGGAGGAATGTCGGGCCTCGGCCGGCTGCTGCCCGTCGCCGTCGGGACCGAATCGGGGGAGTGCGTCGAATCCGCCAGTCTGGTGGGCCCGTTGTGCACACCCGGCGACATCCTCGGCCGGGAGATCGACCTCCCGGCACTGGCCCCGGGCGACCTGGTGACGATCCCCAACGCCGGCGCCTACGGGCCGACCGCCAGCCTGCTGATGTTCCTGGGCCGCCCGGCCCCCACCGAGGTGGTGGTGCGGGGAGACACGGTGCTGTCCGTCTCCCGGATCGAGCACAGCCGTGCCTACGCGGCCGTGGACGGAGCGCCCGCGCACACCGCCGCGGGAGGGACCGAGTGAGCGCCGGCCTGATGCACGGCGTCACGGACACCATGAGCCCGGCGGGCGCCCGGCGCGGCACCGTGGTCGTCACGACCGTGGCCTCCGACTCGCACACCTGGAACCTCGTCTTCCTCCAGCTGCTCATCGAGGAGCTGGGCTACGAGGTGATCAACCTGGGCCCGTGCGTCCCGGACCACGTCCTCGTGGACACCTGCCGGGAGACGGACCCCGACCTGGTGGTGATCAGCAGCGTCAACGGGCACGGCCACCAGGACGGTCTGCGCGTCATCGACGCGCTGCGCGCCTGCGGCGAGCTGGCCTCGACGCCGGTGGTCATCGGCGGCAAGCTCGGCGTCGCCGGGCAGCAGAGCGAGGCGGCGATCGGTGCGCTGATGTCCGCCGGGTTCGACGCGGTCTTCGACGACGCCTCCACCACCACACGGGAGTTCAGCCGCTTCGTCGGCGCGCTGCCCACGGCCGCCCGCGCACCGGAGCGTACCGAGGTCGTGGCGTGAGACCGGGCGCGCACCCGCTCCGGCGGACGGCCGAGGGCGCGCGCCCGGTGGACTTCGGAGCCTTCGTCCGAGCGAGAAGCCGCACCGGCGACCTGGTGGTGCAGCCCCGCATGGGGTTCAGCGACCCCGTCACCATGCGCGCGGGACTGGCCGCCACCAGGGCCGCCGACGCCACGACGGTCGGCACCATCACCCTCGACAGCTATACGAGGGTCGGAGAACTGGCATCCGTGGAGAGCGCGCTGCACGCCGGCGCCGGCCTCAACGGCTACCCCATCGTCACCTACGACCGGGCCGTGACCGGACAGGTCCTCGCGGGCATCAGGGACGAGACGTTCCCGGTCCAGGTCCGGCACGGATCGGCTGTCCCCGGGGACATATTCGCCGCGCTGCGCACCACGCTGATCAATGCCACGGAGGGCGGCCCCGTCTCCTACTGCCTCCCCTACGGACGTACTCCGCTGGACGAGTCGGTACGGAACTGGGTCCGCTGCACCGAGGATTTCGCGCAGCTGCGGGAATCGGGAGTGGAACCGCATCTGGAGACGTTCGGCGGCTGCATGCTCGGGCAATTGTGCCCACCGAGCCAGCTGGTGGCGATCAGCGTGCTCGAAGCGCTCTTCTTCTGTCAGCACGGAATACGCAGTGTGTCGCTCAGTTATGCCCAGCAGACCCACCCGGGACAGGACCGGGAGGCGGTCGCGGCTCTGCGGCGGCTCTGCGGCGAACTGCTTCCGACACCCAACTGGCACGTGGTCATCTACGCCTACATGGGCGTGTACCCGACCACGGACGAGGGCGCCTATCTGCTGCTCGACGAGGCGACGCGGCTCGCTGTCGCCTCCGGCTCGGAGCGGCTCATCGTGAAGACGGTGGCGGAGTCCCGCCGGATCCCGACCGTCGCGGAGAACGTCGCCGCGCTGGAGTCGGCGGCCCGGACCGCGAGGACGGCGGCGTCCGGTGACCAGGCCTCCACCGAGTCCGACTCACAGACGTACCTGGAGGCCAGAGCCCTGGTCGAGGGCGTGCTCGAACTGTCCCCGGACATCGGCCACGCCTTCGAGCTCGCCTTCAGACAGGGGTCCCTGGACATCCCCTACTGCCTGCACCCGGACAACCACGGCCGGGCCCGCAGCTACATCGACGGCGACGGCCGGCTGCGGTGGGCGGGCATCGGGAGGCTGCCGCTGGCCGGGCTCGTCGGCCCCGCCCGTACCCGCGAGGCCACCTCGTCGGGGCTGATCGCCGACCTCTCCTACGTACAAAGGGCTTTCGACCGGCTGGCGAGGGAATCCAGTGCTGTCCGGGGCCGTGACCGCGCGGATATCGCGCTGCCGGATTCCGGTTCCTCTTAGGGGGGCTCTAGGGGCTGTGCGCGGCCCTTCGCCTTCATAGCGTGACCCGCAGTGGTGCGGTTCCTTGGTGAATTCCGTCCGGTGACGGGCGACAATTGTGTGGAGTGCAGATGACTGAGTCGGAAAACTTCGTCTCTGGCACCGACGGTGTGCCGGACGGGGGCACGGAGCGGCAGGCCGCACTCGTGCGTGAGCTGGAATCCCTCCCCACCTCGGAGCAGACCCGGGTGCTGCTGGACCTGGTGCGCGAGAACGCCGCGGCCGTCCTGCGGCAGACCCGGCCGGACACCACGCAGACCGTGGACCCGGCACGCGCCTTCCGCGAGCTGGGGCTCGACTCCGTGGCGCTGGTGGCCCTGCACGCACGGCTGATCGCGGCCACCGGCCTCGCCCTGCCCCCTACCGTCGCCTTCGACCACCCCTCACCGGCCGCCCTCGCCGCCCATCTGCGCACCGAGGCCCTGGGGCTGCCCGACCTTCCCGACCCGGTCGTCGCGCCGGGCGTCGCCACCGACGACCCGATCGCCGTCGTCGGCATCGGCTGCCGCTACCCCGGTGACGTGTCGTCGCCCGAGGACCTGTGGCGGCTGGTCGCCGAGGGCACCCACATCCGCGACGACTTCCCCGCCGACCGGGGCTGGGACCTCGACCGCCTCTTCGACGACGACCCCGCGACCCCCGGCACCACCTACGCCCGGCACGGCGGATTCCTGTCCGGAGCGGCCGAGTTCGACGCCGACTTCTTCTCCATCAGTCCCCGTGAAGCGCTCGCCATGGACCCGCAGCAGCGTCTCGTGCTGGAGACCGTGTGGGAGGCCGTGGAACGGGCCGGGATCGACGCGCGGACCCTGCGCTCCAGCCGGACCGGCGTCTTCGTCGCCGCGGAGCCGCAGGAGTACGCGATGCGCCTGCACGAGGCACCGGACGGCCTGGACGGATACCTGCTCAGCGGCAACGCACCCAGCGTGGTCTCCGGCCGGGTCGCCTACACGCTCGGCCTGGAAGGCCCCGCGCTGACCGTCGACACCGCCTGCTCCGGCTCACTGGTCGGACTCCACCTCGCCGTCCAGTCGCTGCGGCGCGGCGAGTGCTCCCTGGCACTGGCCGGCGGGGTCGCCGTCATGGGGAGCCCCGGCGTGTTCACCGCGTTCAGCCGGCAGCGCGGTCTCGCGGCCGACGGCACGGTCAAGGCGTTCGCCGCCGCCGCGGACGGCACCGCCTTCGCCGAGGGCGCCGGCGTGTTCGTCCTGGAACGCCTCTCCGACGCACGGGCCAACAACCACCCGGTCCTCGCCGTCGTACGCGGCACGGCCATCAACCAGGACGGCGCGTCCAACGGCCTGACCGCACCGAGCGGCCGGGCCCAGCGCCAGGTCATCCGCCAGGCACTCGCGGACGCCGGACTCACCGCCGGTGAGGTCGACGCCGTCGAGGCGCACGGCACCGGTACGACGCTCGGCGACCCCATCGAGGCCCAGGCACTGCTCGCCACCTACGGGCAGGGACGCACCGCGGGGCCGGCCTGGCTCGGTTCGGTGAAGTCCAACATCGGGCACACCCAGGCGGCGGCGGGCTCTGCCGGACTGATCAAGATGATCATGGCGATGCGTCATGGCCTGCTGCCCGCGACGCTGCACGTGGACGCGCCCTCGCCCAACGTCGACTGGTCGGCGGGAGAGGTCCGGCTGCTGACCGAACCCGTGCCGTGGGCACCGGGCGAGCGCCCCCGCCGCGCCGCCGTCTCCTCCTTCGGCGTCAGCGGCACCAACGCCCACATCGTCGTCGAGGAGCCGCCCGCCCTGGACGAGCAGAGCGACGCCGCGGACTCCGGCGCCCCGGACGAGGACGGCAGGCCGCTCCCGGCGGCTCTCTCCGCGAAGAGCGACGCCGCCCTGCGCGACCAGGCGCGCCGCCTGCTGACGCACATCGAGAACAGCCCCGGCGCCCGGCCGCTCGACCTCGCCCACTCCCTCGCGACCACCCGCTCCGCGCTGCCCCACCGTGCCGTGGTGCTCGCCGGTGACCGCGCGGGCCTCCTTGCCGGACTGCACGCCGTGGCGGACGGCCGCGACACCCCCGAGGTGTTCACCTCGGTCTCCGGGAGCGGCGGCACCGCGTTCCTCTTCACCGGCCAGGGCAGCCAGCGCCTGGCCATGGGGCGCCGCCTGTACGACGCCTACCCCGTCTACGCCAAGGCCCTCGACAACGCCATCGGCTATCTCGACCTCCAGCTCGACCGCTCCCTGTGGGACGTCCTGTTCGCCGACGAGGACACCCCCGAGGCGGCCCTGCTGGACCGCACCATGTACGCCCAGGCCGCCCTCTTCGCCGTCGAGGTCGCCCTGTTCAGGCTCCTGGAGTCCTGGGGCGTCCGGCCCGACTACGTGGCCGGGCACTCCATCGGTGAGCTGACCGCCGCCCATGTCGCCGGAGTGCTCTCGCTCGACGACGCCGCCACCCTCGTCGCCGCACGCGGCCGCCTGATGCAGGCACTGCCCGAGGGCGGCGCGATGATCGCCGTGGAGGCCGCCGAGGAGACGGTGGAGCCGCTCCTCACGGACTGCCGCGAAACCGTCAGCATCGCCGCGGTCAACGGCCCCCGCTCGGTCGTCCTGTCCGGTGACGAGGACACCGTGACCGCCCTCGCAGCCCGGCTGGAGGCCGACGGCCACCGCACGAAGCGGCTCCGGGTCAGCCACGCGTTCCACTCCCCGCTGATGGCACCCGTGCTCGAAGAGTTCCGGCAGGTCGCCCGGATCCTCACCTACCGCGCGCCGAAGCTCCCCGTCGTCTCCGCCCTCACCGGCCGGATCGCCACCGCCGGTGAACTCACCGACCCCGAGCACTGGGTGCGGCACATCTGCGCGCCCGTACGCTTCCACGACGCCGTCGCCTCGCTCACCGAACGGGACGTCGCCACCTTCCTCGAACTCGGGCCCGACCCGGTGCTCTGCGCCATGGGCCGTGCGAGCGCCGCCCCGTCCGCCGTCTTCGCCCCTCTCCTGCGACGCGGGCACGACGAACCGCACCAGGTGCTCGGCGCCCTGGCCGTCGCCCACACGCGTGGCACCCGTGTCGACTGGCACGCCTTCTTCGCCGGCACCGGCGCCCACCGCGTGGACCTGCCCACCTACGCCTTCCAGCGCGAGCGGTACTGGCTGAGCGCCCCCGACGCCGCCCAGGACGCGACCGCCCTCGGCCAGATGGCAGCCGACCACCCCCTGCTGGGCGCGGTGGTGGGCCTCGCGGACACCGGCGGCGCCGTCCTCACCGGACGGGTCTCGCTGCGCTCGCACCCATGGCTCGCCGACCACGTGATCGACGGCCATGTCCTGCTGCCCGGAACCGCGTTCGTCGACCTCGCGGTCCGGGCCGGTGAACAGACCGGCTGCGAACGCCTCGACGAACTCGTCATGGCGGCCCCGCTGACCCTGCCCGCCACGGGCGGCGTGGCCCTCCAGATCGTCGTCGACGCCCCGGGCCCCGACGGCCGCCGCGCCGTCACCTTCTACTCACGCGACGAGGACGCCCCCGCCGACGCCCCGTGGACCCGCCACGCCACCGGCCGCCTCGCCCCCCGGGACCCCTCCGGGCAGCAGGCCGCGGACTTCGCGGCGGGCACCTGGCCGCCCCCCGGCGCCGAGCCCCTCGACATCACCGGCCTCTACGGAGACCTGGCCGCGCAGGGCTACGGGTACGGTCCCGCCTTCCACGGGCTGCGAGCCGTCTGGAGGACCGGACAGGGAGAGGTGTGCGCCGAGGTCCGGCTGCCCGACACGGCCGGGGACCCGGCCTCCGCCTACGGGCTCCACCCCGCGCTCCTCGACGCGGTCCTGCATGCCACCGACTTCGCCACGGCAGCCACCACCGACACCCCGGACGACCGCGTTCTGCTGCCCTTCGCCTGGACCGGTGTCACCCTGCACGCGGCGGGCGCCACCACGCTGCGGGCGCGCGTCACCGCCACCGGCACCGACGAGGTCGCCATCGAACTGGCCGATGCCACCGGCGCCCCGGTGGCCTCCGTCGACTCGTTCCTCGTCCGGCCCCTCGTCCCGGGCCAACTGGCCGCCACCGCCCACCCCGACGCGCTCCACCACATCCGCTGGACCCCGCTCCCGGCCCCCGCCGCCACCCGGCCGGACCCCGACGCCTCCGTCCACACCTGCGCCGCACCCGCAGGTCCCGACATCGCCGCCGACGTCCGCACCGTCCTCGGTACCACGCTGACGGCCGTACAGGACTGGCTCGCCGACGAGCGGTCCGCCACCGCCCGGCTCACCGTCCTCACCCGGGGCGCGGTCGCCGCCGCCGCGGGCGAACCGGCCGGGCTCGCCCAGGCGCCCGTCTGGGGACTGGTGCGCTCGGCCCAGGCCGAACACCCCGGCCGCTTCCTCCTGCTCGACACCGACGGCTCCCTCGGCACGGACGAACTGCTGCGCCTCACCGCCGGCGTGGACGAGCCCGAGATCGCGCTGCGCGACGGCCTGTTGTACGTACCGCGGCTGACCCGCACCACACAGGCACCGGACCCCGCCGCCCCCTGGCGCACCGACGGCACCGTCCTGATCACCGGCGGCACCGGCGGAGTCGGTGCCACGGTCGCCCGGCACCTGGTCGCCGCGCACGGTGTACGCGGACTGCTGCTCACCGGCCGCCGGGGCGCGGACGCCCCCGGCGCCGAGGAGCTCCGGGCCGAGCTGACCGCGCTGGGCGCCGAGGTCGTGATCGCCGCGTGCGACGCCGCCGACCGCGACGCGATGGCCGGCGCCCTGGCCGCCGTACCGGAAGGGCTGCCGCTGAGCGCCGTGGTGCACGCGGCGGGGGTGCTGGACGACGCCCTGGCCGACTCCCTCGACGACGCCCGCCTGGACACCGTCCTGCGGCCCAAGGCCGACGGCGCCTGGAACCTGCACGAACTCACCCGCGACAGCGACCTGTCGGCGTTCGTCCTGTTCTCCTCCACCGCCACCGTCCTGGACGGTGCCGGACAGGGGAACTACGCCGCCGCCAATGTCTTCCTCGACGCCCTCGCCACCCACCGCGCCGCCCTCGGACTCCCCGCGACCTCGCTCGCCTGGGGACTGTGGACCGGCACCGGCGGCATGGGCGGCAGCCTCGACGAAGCAGCGCTGCGACGCATCGAACGCCTCGGCCTCCAGCCCCTGTCCGTCGCGGAGAACCTCGCGCTGCTCGACCGTGCGACCGCCACCGCGGACCACCCGGCCGTCCTGCCCGTACGGCTGAACCTGCGCACGCTCAACGCCCGTGGCGGTGACGTACCGGCGCTCCTGCGTGCCCTGGTCCGTGCGCCGCGCCGCGCCGTGGGAGGCGGCGGGATCAGCGTCGAGCAGTCCCTGGCGCGCAGCCTGGCCGGTCTGACCCGCGCGCAGCGCGGCGAGGCACTCCTCGACCTGGTCCGCACCCAGGTGGCCGCGGTCCTCGGACACGACGGACCCGAACGCGTCGTCACCACGCGGGCCTTCAACGAGATGGGCTTCGACTCCCTCGCGGCCGTCGAACTCCGCAACCGCCTCGGCTCCGCCACGGGCCTGCCCCTGACGGCCACTCTCGTCTTCGACTACCCCTCGCCCGGCTCCCTCGCCGACCACCTGGCCTCCCGGCTCGGCGGCGACGCGGAACGGCAGGCCGGCCTGCCCGCCCCGGCCGGAGCCACCGTCCTTGACGACGACCCCATCGCCATCGTCTCCATGGCCTGCCGCTACCCCGGCGGAGTGACCTCGCCCGAGGAACTGTGGCAGCTCGTCGAGGAAGGACGCGATGTCGTCTCGGCGTTCCCCGCCGACCGCGGCTGGGCCACCGACATCCACGACACCGTGCCCGGCACACCCGGCAAGAGCCTCACCGATCAGGGCGGATTCCTCTACGGTGCGGCGGACTTCGACGCCGAGTTCTTCGGCATCAGCCCCCGCGAGGCCCAGGCCATGGACCCCCAGCAGCGACTGCTGCTGGAGATCGCCTGGGAGACCGTCGAACGCGCGGGCATCGACCCGCACGCCCTGCGCGGCAGCGACACCGGTGTCTTCGCCGGCGTGATGTACCACGACTGGGGACTGCGGCTCGGCCCGCTGCCCGAGCACGTGGCCGGCTACCACGGCAACGGCAGCCTCGCCAGCGTGGTGTCCGGCCGGGTCGCCTACACCCTGGGCGTCGAAGGCCCCGCGGTCACCGTCGACACCGCCTGCTCGTCCTCCCTGGTCGCCCTGCACTGGGCCGCCCAGGCCCTGCGCCGCGGCGACTGCGCCCTCGCCCTCGCGGGCGGTGTCACCGTCATGTCCACCCCCGACACCTTCGTCGACATGAGCCGGCAGCGCGGCCTGGCCGCGGACGGGCGGTGCAAGTCGTTCGGCAGCGGCGCCGACGGCACCGGCTGGGGCGAGGGCGTCGGCATGCTCCTGCTGGAGCGGCTCTCCGACGCCGAGCGCAACGGTCACCGGGTCCTCGGCATCGTCCGCGGGTCGGCCGTCAATTCCGACGGAGCCTCCAACGGCCTCACGGCACCCAACGGCCCGGCCCAGCAGCGGGTCATCCGACGTGCGTTGAGCGTGGCCGGTCTGACCCCGGCCGATGTCGACGCCGTCGAGGGCCATGGCACCGGCACCGTTCTCGGCGACCCGATCGAGGCCCAGGCGCTGCTGGAGACCTACGGCCAGGAGCGCCCGTCGGACGGCAGCCCCCTGCTGCTCGGCTCCATCAAGTCCAACATGGGCCACACCCAGGCGGCGGCCGGTGTGGCGGGCATCATCAAGATGGTGCAGGCGATGCGTCACGGCACCCTGCCCGCGACCCTGCACGCCGACGAGCCGTCACCTCAGGTGGACTGGGAATCCGGCGCCGTCGCGCTGCTGACCGGGCCCACCGCCTGGCCGGCGCACGGCCGTCCGCGCCGCGCCGGGGTGTCGTCCTTCGGCATCAGCGGCACCAACGCCCACGTGATCATCGAGGAGCCGCCCGCCGTCACCGGGCCGCCCGCCGTCATCGCGCCGGACGAGACCGAGCCGGCCGGGCCCACCCCCGGCCCGGTCACCTGGCCGCTCTCGGCAAGGACCCCGGACGCGCTGAACGCCCAGGCGGCGCGCCTGCTCGGCCACCTCGCGTCCGTACCCGACGACGCCCTCGCCGCGACGGGCCACGCCCTCGCGACGACCCGCGCCGCCCTGGACCACCGAGCCGTGGCGATCGGCGCCGACCGTACCGAACTCGCCGCCGCCCTGGAGGCGTTGGCCTCCGGCGCCGGGCCGGTGCGGGACGCGGTCAGTGAGGGCAGGGTCGCGTTCCTGTTCACGGGGCAGGGCGCGCAGCGCCTCGGGATGGGCCGGGAGCTGTACGAGACGTACCCGGCTTTCGCGGCGGCGTTCGACGCGGTCGTGGGCGAGCTGGACGCCAGGCTGGGACGTCCGCTCCGTGAGGTGCTGTGGGGCGAGGACGCCGGTCTGCTGAACGGGACGATGTTCGCCCAGGCCGGACTGTTCGCGGTGGAGACCGCGCTGTTCCGGCTGCTGGAGTCCTGGGGCGTGCGCCCGGACTTCCTGGTGGGCCATTCGGTCGGCGAGATCGCGGCCGCCCACGTGTCCGGCGCCCTGACCCTGGGCGACGCGGCCGAACTGGTGGTCGCCCGGGGCCGTTTGATGCAGGCGTTGCCCGCCGGTGGTTCGATGGTGGCCGTGGAGGCCACGGAGGCCGAGGTGCTCGCGCTGCTGAACGGCGAGGCGGGCGTCGCGGCCGTCAACGGGCCGCGTTCCGTGGTCGTCTCGGGCACGGAGGCGGCGGTGCGCGAGCTCGTGGCGACGTTCGGGGAACAGGGCCGCAGGACGAGCACGCTGCGGGTGTCGCACGCCTTCCACTCGCCGTTGATGGAGCCGATGCTGGCCGAGTTCGGCGCCGCGGTGTCCGGGCTGTCGTTCGGCGCACCCTCGATCCCCGTGGTGTCGGGTGTGTCCGGGGACCTGGCGGAAGGATGGGGTACCGCGGACTACTGGGTGCGGCATGTGCGTGAAGCGGTGCGGTTCGCGGACGCGGTCCGGTTCCTGGAGGACCATGGCGTCACCTCGTACATCGAGATCGGCCCGGACGCCGTGCTCAGCGGCATGGCGCAGGACTGTGTCCAGGACGCGGACGGGATGGCGTTCATCCCGTCGCTGCGACGCAACCGGCCCGAGGCACGCGAACTCCTGACCGCCGCCGGCCGAGCCCACACGCGCGGTGTCACCCTCGACCGGAACGCCTTCTTCGGCCTCCCCGGCACCGGCCGGGGCCCGGACCTGCCCACCTACGCCTTCCAGCACCAGCGCTACTGGCTCGACCTGGCCACCGCCCCCGGCGACCTCGACGCGGCCGGTCTGGAAGCCGTCACCCACCCACTGCTGAGCGCCGCGGTGGCGACACCGGACGACGGCGGCGTCGTCCTCACCGGACGGCTCGCCACCGGCACCCAGCCGTGGCTCGCGGACCACGGCGTGCTGGGCAGCGTGCTGCTGCCGGGCACCGGCTTCGTCGAGCTGGCGATCCGGGCGGGCGACCACGTCGGCTGCGGCCGGATCGAGGAGCTGCTCCTCGAAGCGCCGCTGACCCTGCCGGCCCGGGGAGGCGTCGCCCTGCGTGTCGTCGTCGGCGCCCCGGACCCCTCCGGGGCCCGCACGGTCGGCATCCACTCGCGCGCCTCGTCCGACCCCGACGCCCCGTGGACCCGGCATGCCCACGGCACCCTGACCCGCGCAGCACCCGAAGCCGCCTTCGACCTCACCCAGTGGCCGCCGGCCGGCGCCACCCCGGTCGACGTCGAGTCCGCCTACGAGCGGCTGGGCGAGCGCGGCTACGCCTACGGCCCCGCCTTCCAGGGCCTGCGCGCGGCGTGGCGGCGCGGCGACGACGTGTTCGCCGAGGTCGCCCTCGACGGCCCCGCCCGCGACGAGGCGGCGGACTTCGGCCTGCACCCCGCGCTCCTCGACGCGGCCATGCACGCCGACCTGCTGACGGACCCGGCCGACGACGCGGCCACCCTGCTGCCCTTCTCCTGGAACGGCGTCACCCTGCACGCCGCCGGGACCCCCGCGCTGCGCGTCCACATCCAGCGGATACGCGGCGACGAGGTGTCCGCCATCATGGTCGCCGACGAGAGCGGCGCACCGGTGGCCACGGTGGAGTCGCTCGTCTCCCGCCCCGTCTCGCCGGAGCAGCTGGCGGCAGCCTCCGGAGCGCCGTCCGCCGCCCTCCACCGGATCGTCTGGCAGCGTGCGGAGCCGGTCACCGCGGACCCCGGCCGCACCACCGCGTACACCGTCCTGCGCTGCCCGGCGGCGCCCGACGGCCAGGACGTCCCGGACGCCGTGCGCACCCTCACCCGCCAGGTACTCGGTGAGATACGCGACCGGCTCTCCGGCCCCGAAGCCGGCACCGCGCCCCTCCTCGTCGTCACCCGGCGCGCCGTGCCCGTGCACCCCGGCGAGGACGTGGACCCGGTCCAGGCCCCCGTATGGGGACTGGTGCGTGCCGCGCAGGCCGAGAACCCCGGCCGGTTCCACCTCCTCGACATCGAGGACGAGTCCGAGGCGACGGAGGCCGCGCTCGCCGCCGTGGCCGCGGCCGGCGAACCCGAATCCGCCCTGCGCGGCGGCGAGTCGTGGATACCGCGGCTGGGACGCGCCACCGGCCCCGAGACCGCACGGCCCGCCCCGTGGGACACCGAGGGCACGGTGCTGATCACCGGAGGCACCAGCGGCCTCGGCGCGCTCGTCGCGCGCCACCTCGTCACCGAGCACGGGGTGCGCCACCTCCTCCTGGCCGGCCGGCGCGGCGCGGGCACACCCGGTGCCGAGGCACTCGCCACCGAACTGACGGGCCTCGGCGCCCAGGTCCGGATCGCCGCGTGCGACGTGGCCGACCGCGACGCCCTGGCCGCCCTGCTCGCCGGGATCGACGACGGCCACCCGCTGCGCGGCGTCGTGCACGCGGCGGCGGTCGCCGACGGCGGTCTGGTCGGCAGCCTCACCCCCGAACGGTTCGACGCAGTCCTCCGCCCCAAGGCGGAAGGAGCCTGGCACCTGCACGAACTGACCAGGGACACCGACCTCACCGCGTTCGTCATGTTCTCGTCGGCCGGCGGCCTCGTCCTGGCCGCCGGACAGGCCGACTACGCGGCGGCCAACGTCTTCCTCGACGCGCTCGCCACCCACCGCACGGCGGCCGGCCTCCCCGCGACATCGATCGCGTTCGGCATGTGGGACGTCAGCACCGGTCTCGGCGGCGACCTCACCGAAGCGGACCTGGACCGGATGCGCCGCCTCGGCCTGCCGGCCCTCGCCGCCGACCGGGGCCTGGAGCTCTTCGACGCGGCCCTCGTCACCGAGGACGCCGTCGTCGTCCCCCTCACCGTCGACGCGGCCGCGCTCGCCGCCCGCAGCGACGAGGTGCCCGCACTGCTGCGGGGCCGCGGCCGCGCTCCCGCCCGCCGCACCGTCCGGGCGGCCGCCACCGCGGCCTCCGCCCTGGACCGCCGCCTGGCCGGTGCGACGACCCCCGACGAGCGGGCCCGCATCCTGCTGGACACGGTCCGCACCCAGGTGGCCTCCGTACTCGGCCAGCCGACCGCCGAGGCCGTCGGACCCGACACCGCCTTCCGCGACCAGGGATTCGACTCCCTGGCCGCCGTCGAGCTGCGCAACCTGCTGGCCGGCTCCACCGGGCTGCGACTGCCCGCGACGCTGGTCTTCGACTACCCCAACTCCCGCGCGGTGGCCGGATATCTCGACACCCTGCTCACCGGCACGACCACCCCGGCCGCTCCCGTCGCCACCCCGCGCGCGGCCCTCGACGACGACCCGATCGCGGTGGTGGCCATCAGCTGCCGCTTCCCCGGAGGCGTGCGCTCCCCGGAGGACCTGTGGGACCTCGTCGCGGACGGCGTCGACGCCATCGGCGACTTCCCCGCCGACCGCGGCTGGGACGCCGACGCCCTCTACGACCCCGAACCCGGTCTCCCCGGCCGCACCTATGTGCGCGAAGGCGGATTCCTCTACGACGCGGCGGAGTTCGACCCCGAGTTCTTCGGCATCATGCCCCGCGAGGCCCTCGCGATGGACCCGCAGCAGCGGCTGCTGCTCCAGTCGGCCTGGGAGACCTTCGAGCGCGCCGGCATCGACCCCGAGACGCTGCGCGGCAGCCAGACGGGCGTCTACGCCGGTGTGATGTACCACGAGTACGGCAGCCGGGTCACCGACGTCCCCGACGACCTGGCCGGATACCTCGGCAACGGCAGCGCGGGCAGTATCGCCTCCGGCCGCGTCGCCTACGCGCTGGGCCTCGAAGGGCCCGCCGTCACGGTCGACACCGCGTGCTCCTCCTCCCTGGTCAGCCTCCACATGGCCTGCCAGGCGCTGCGTACCGGCGAGATCGACCTCGCCCTGGCGGGTGGTGTCACCGTCATGCCGACCCCGGAGATCTTCGTCGACTTCAGCCGGCAGCGCGGCCTCGCGGCCGACGGACGCTCCAAGGCGTTCGCGGGCGCGGCGGACGGCACGAGCTGGGCCGAAGGCGTCGGCCTCCTGCTGGTGGAGCGCCTCTCCGACGCCCGCCGCAACGGGCACCCCGTCCTCGCCGTGGTCCGGGGCAGCGCCATCAACCAGGACGGCGCCTCCAACGGACTGACCGCCCCCAACGGCCCCTCCCAGCAGCGCGTCATCCACAAGGCCCTGTCGGCGGCGGGCCTCACCCCGGCCGACGTGGACGCCGTGGAGGGACACGGGACCGGGACCCGGCTGGGCGACCCGATCGAGGCGCAGGCCCTGCTGGCCACGTACGGCCAGAACCGCCCCGCCGACCGCCCGCTCCTGCTCGGCTCCGTCAAGTCGAACATCGGGCACGCCCAGGCCGCGGCCGGTGTCAGCGGAGTCATCAAGATGGTGATGGCGCTGCGCAACGGACTGCTGCCCCGGACCCTGCACGTCGACGAGCCGTCACCGCAGGTGGACTGGGAGGCCGGCGGCGTACGGCTGCTGACCGAGCCGGTCGCCTGGGAGGCGGGCGACCGGCCCCGGCGCGCCGGGGTCTCCTCCTTCGGGCTCAGCGGTACCAACGCCCACGTCATCATCGAGGAGGCGCCTCGGGACGACACCGCGCCCGGCGCGCAGGACGGCCCGGACGGCCGCGCTCCTTCCGCGGAACCGCTGCCCGTCGTACCGCTGGCGCTGTCCGCGCGCAGCGCCGCGGCGCTCAGGGACCAGGCGGGCCGTCTCCTCGCCCATGCCGGGGCGCACCCCGACGAGTCGCCGGTGGATCTCGGCTTCTCGCTCGCGACGACGCGTGCGGTGCTGGACCACCGTGCGGTGGTGCTGGCCGCGGACCGCGAGGCGGCGACGCGCGCGCTGGCCGACCTGGCGGCGGGCCGGGACAGTGCGGATGCCGTCACGTCGGCGGGCTCCTCCTCCGCCGAAGGCCTGACCGCGTTCCTGTTCACCGGACAGGGCGCACAGCGGCTGGGCATGGGACGGGAGCTCTACGAGGCGTTCCCGGTGTTCGCCGAGGCGTTCGACGCGGTGGTCACCGAGCTGGATGCCCGGCTGGGCCGTTCCCTGCGCGAGGTGGTGTGGGGCGACGACGCGGATCTGCTGAACGGCACGATGTTCGCCCAGGCGGCGTTGTTCGCCGTCGAGACCGCTCTGTTCCGCCTGGTGGAGTCGTGGGGCGTACGGGCCGATGTGGTCGCGGGGCACTCGATCGGTGAGATCGCCGCCGCGCATGTGGCAGGCGTGCTGTCGCTGACGGACGCCGCCGAACTCGTCGCCGCACGCGGCCGGCTGATGCAGGAGCTTCCCGCCGGCGGCGTGATGGTGGCGGTGGCGGCGTCGGAGGCGGAGGTGGGTCCGCTGCTGAACGGCGAGGTGGGGCTGGCGGCGGTGAACGGTCCGTCGGCGGTGGTGGTGTCGGGGTCGGAGAAGGAGACGCTCGCGGTCGCGGAGCACTTCGCCGCGCTGGGGCGCCGGACGAAGCGGCTGGCCGTGTCGCACGCCTTCCACTCGCCGCTCATGGAACCCATGCTCGACGCCTTCCGGAAGGTCGCCGGGACACTCTCGTACGCCGCACCCTCGATACGCGTCGTGTCCCACGTGACCGGAACCGAGGCGACCGCGGAGCAGCTGACCTCGCCCGAGTACTGGGTACGCCACGTCCGCGAGGCCGTCCGGTTCGCCGACGGCATCGCCCACCTCGCGGACCAGGGCGTCACCCGCTTCGTCGAGCTCGGCCCGGACGCGGTGCTCTCCGCACTCACCGAGGCCACGGCATCCGTCACGTCCGACACCCTCACCGTGCCCGTCCTGCGCAAGGGCCGGCCCGAGGTGTCCACCCTGCTCGCGGCCCTCGCCCGGCTGCACGTCGCCGGACCCCGCGTCGGCTGGGCGGGCGTCCTCGACGGGCGCGGCGCCCGCAGGGTCGAACTGCCCACGTACGCCTTCGGCCGGACCACGTACTGGCTCGACGCCCCCGGTCCGGCCGGCGGCGACGTGACCGGCCTCGGCCAGACCGCGGCCGCGCATCCGCTGCTCAGCGCCGTGGTCGCCTCCCCGGAGGCCGGCGGCGTCGTGCTCACCGGGCGCCTCTCCGTCCGCACCCACCCCTGGCTCGCCGACCACGACGTCCTCGGCACCGTGCTGCTGCCCGGCACCGGCTACATCGAACTGGCCATCCGGGCCGGTGAGGAGGTCGGCTGCGAGGTGGTGGAGGAACTCACCATCGAGGCACTGATGCCGCTCCCGCCGCACGGCGGACTCGCCGTCCAGGTCGTCGTCGACGCCCCGGACGCGGGCGGGCGCTGCTCACTCGCCGTCTACTCCCGCGCCGACGACGCCCCGGCCGGCGCCCCCTGGAGCAAGCACGCCAGCGGCGTGCTCGCCCCGGGGACCGGACAGGCGCCGCCTGCCGGCACCTTCGCCCCCGCCCCGGCCGACTGGCCGCCCACGGGCGCGACCGAGGTCGACATCTCCGGTGTGTACGACTACCTCACCGGCCAGGGCTACGGCTACGGACCCATGTTCCGGGGCCTGCGCGGCATCTGGTCCCGGGGCAAGGAGACCTTCGCGGAGGTGTCCCTGCCGGAGGACTCCCTGGACGTCGGCAAGGAATTCCGGCTCCACCCCTCCATCCTCGACGCGGCGCTGAGCGCCACCGACTTCATGGACGGCCGCCGCCCCCAGGACGTCGGCGGCACCCAGCTGCCGTTCGCCTGGTCCGGCGTCACCCTGCACGCCGCCGGCTCCTCGCGGCTGCGGGTGCGGATCACCGCCGTCGAATCCCACCGGTCACAGGGGTCCGACGCGGTACGGCTCGAACTCACCGACCCCACGGGCACCCCGGTCGCCACGATCGACTCGCTCGTGGTCCGCCCCGTCACCGCGGCCAAGGTCAACGCGGCCGCCGCGGCGGGCGGCGGCGAACACGAGGCCGTCTTCCAACTGGTCACCCAGCAACTGCCCCTCGGCGCGGCCGTCGCCACGGCCACGGACCGCTGGGCCGTGCTCGGCGGCACTCCCGCCGCCGGCCCCGGCACCGCCTACCGCGACCTCTCCGCACTCGGCGCCGCGCTGACGGCCGGCGCCCCGGCCCCCGACGTCGTCCTCCTGCCCGTACCGCGGGCCACGGATCACGACGACATCCCGGCGGCCGTCCGCTCCGTCACCGGCCGGGTCCTCGGCACACTCCAGTCCTGGCTGGCGGACGAGCGGTACGCCCGGTCCCGCCTCATGGTGGTCACCCGTGACGCCCTCCCCGTCGAGGAGAGCGACACCGCCGTGGACCTCGTCCAGGCACCGGTATGGGGGCTGCTGCGGGCAGCCCAGGAGGAGTACCCCGGCCGGTTCGTCCTCGTCGACACCGACGGCAGTGCCACGGCCCGCGAGTCACTGCCCGCCGTGGCCGCCTCCGGTGAACCCGAGGCGATCCTGCGCGGCGCCGAGGTACGGATACCCCGGCTGGCCAGGGTCCCGGCGAAGACACCCGCGGCGGCCCTGCCGTGGGACGCCGAGGGAACCGTGCTGATCACCGGAGGAACCAGCGGCCTCGGCGCCGTCGTCGCCCGCCACCTGGTCGAACGGCACGGCGTGCGCCACCTCCTGCTCGCCGGACGGCGCGGCCAGGACGCACCCGGCGCCACCGAACTCCGTGACGCCCTGCACGGACTCGGCGCCCGCGTCACCCTCGCGGCCTGCGACACGTCCGACCGGGCGGCGGTCGACGCCCTGCTGACCGGGATACCGGCCGCACATCCGCTGACGGCGGTGGTCCACGCGGCCGCCGTCATGGACAACGCCCTGCTGGCCGCCCTCACCCCCGCACAGGTCGACACAGTGATGCGGCCCAAGGTGGACGCGGCCTGGAACCTGCACGAGGCGACACGCGGACTGGACCTGAAGGCGTTCATCCTCTTCTCCTCCTGCGCCGGACTCGTCGTCGGCATCGGCCAGGGCAACTACGCCGCCGCCAACCGCTTCCTGGACGCGCTCGCCACCCACCGGCGGGCGGCCGGACTCCCGGCGACATCCCTGGCGTTCGGCCTCTGGGAGACCAGGACCGGTCTCGGGGGCGGCGTCACCCACGCCGACCTGCGGCGCATGCGCACCATGGGCATGCCGGCCCTGCCGACCGCCGAGGGCCTCGCCCTCCTCGACGAGGCCCTGGAAATCGACCGGCCGGTACTCGTACCGATCCGGGTGGAACGCGACCGCCAGGCCACGACCGAACCGCCGTACCTGCTCAAGGACGTGCTCGGCGCACCGGAACGGCCCGCCGCCCGCAAGGAGGTACGGGCACCCGCCGTCACCGCGGCAGTCGCGCCCGCTGCCGAACTGCCCCTGGAACAGCGGCTGTCCGGTATGAAGGCGGCCGAACGCCGCCGCACCGTACTCGACGTCGTACGCGAGCAGGTCGCCGGAGTCAGCCACAGCGTCCCCGCCACCATCGACGTCTCCAAGGGCTTCACCGAGCTCGGCCTCGACTCGCTCGCCGCGATCGACCTCCGCAACCGGCTCCAGAAAGCCACCGGCCTCCGACTCCCGGCCACCCTCATGTTCGACTACCCCAGCCCCGCGGTGCTGGCCGACTTCCTCCTCGACGAACTCCCGCCGGGGCTCGACGACAACACCCCCGACGAGCCCGCCGCCCCCGCGCCGAGCGGGCCGGGCGCCGCGGAGA
This sequence comes from Streptomyces sp. NPDC091416, assembly GCF_044756845.1. Taxonomy (NCBI): domain Bacteria; kingdom Bacillati; phylum Actinomycetota; class Actinomycetes; order Kitasatosporales; family Streptomycetaceae; genus Streptomyces; species Streptomyces sp. NPDC091416. The sequence goes on along the minus strand of NZ_JBIVTU010000001.1, from coordinate 43,516 downwards.
CCGACGCGTCCATCCGGCAGGCCCTCGCGGACATCCCGGTCGACGCACTGAGGGAATCCGGCCTGCTGGACGCGCTGCTGAACCTGGCCGCCCGACCCGCGGCACCCGCACCCACCACCGAATCCGGCACGCGCGCCCCGCAGGACGAGACCGCACAGGCCGGCGAAGCGATCAGGACCATGGACGTCGACGACCTGGTGCGCGCGGCGCTCGCGTCCGCCGACCCGACCCGGAACCCGAGCGAGGGCTGAGGACATCATGGAAACATCTGTAGAGCAGCTGGTCGCGGCCCTCCGCACGACGATGGTCGAGAACGAACGCCTCCGCGCGGCCAACGACCGCCTCACCGGCGACGCCACCGAGCCGATTGCGATCGTGGGGATGGCGTGTCGTTATCCGGGTGGGGTGGGTTCTCCGGATGAGTTGTGGGATCTGGTGGTGGAGGGCCGGGACGGTGTGTCGGCGTTTCCGGTGGACCGTGGGTGGGATGTGGAGGGGATCTACGATCCGGAGCCGGGGAAGCCGGATCGTACGGTGACGCGGGAGGGTGGTTTTCTGTATGACGCGGCTGATTTCGATGCCGGGTTGTTCGGGATCTCGCCGCGTGAGGCGTTGGGGATGGATCCGCAGCAGCGGTTGTTGCTGGAGGCGTCCTGGGAGGCGGTGGAGAGTGCGGGCATCGATCCCCTCTCCCTGAAGGGCAGCCGTACCGGCGTCTTCGCCGGCGTCATGTACCACGACTACGGGCCGGGCACGAGCGACGGCAGCCTGGTCACCGGCCGGGTGGCCTTCACCCTGGGTCTCGAAGGCCCCGCGGTCACCGTCGACACCGCCTGCTCCTCCTCCCTCGTCGCCCTCCACTGGGCGGGCCAGGCGCTGCGCCGGGGCGACTGCTCCATGGCGCTGGTGGGCGGCGTGACGGTGATGACGACGCCGGACATGTTCCTTTACTTCAGCCATCAGCGGGGCATGGCGGCGGACGGCCGCTGCAAGTCCTTCGCGGCCGACGCCGACGGCACGGGCTGCTCGGAGGGCGTCGGAGTCCTCATGGTCGAACGCCTCTCGGACGCCCAGCGGAACGGGCACCCGGTCCTCGCGGTGATCCGGGGCAGCGCCATCAACCAGGACGGCGCGTCGAGCGGGATGACCACCCCGAACGGTCCGTCGCAGCAGCGGGTGATCCGTGCCGCGCTGGAGAACGCCGGGATCACGACCACGGACGTGGACCTGGTGGAGGCGCACGGCACGGGTACCCGGCTGGGCGACCCGATCGAGGCGCAGGCGCTGCTGGCGACGTACGGCAAGGGCCGCCCGGAGGGCGATCCGCTCTGGCTGGGCTCGTTGAAGTCGAACCTGGGCCACACCCAGGCCGCGGCCGGTGTCGGTGGCGTGATCAAGGCCGTGCAGGCCATTCGGCACGGAGTGCTGCCCAAGTCCCTCCATTCACAGACGCGTTCCCCGCACGTGGACTGGGACGCGGGCGATGTGGAGCTGCTGACGGAGTCGCGGGCGTGGCCGGTGCGGGATCGCCCCAGACGTGCGGGTGTGTCGTCGTTCGGTCTGAGCGGGACGAACGCGCACGTGATCGTGGAGCAGGCCCCGGTGACGGACGAGCCGGAGACCGAGGCGGTGACCGGGCTCCCCGTCGTCCCCGTCGTGCTGTCGGCGCAGAGCGAGAGCGGACTCTCCGGCCAGGCCACGCGGTTGCTGGCACGGCTGGCGGAGGAGCCTTCTCCGTCGTTGTTGGATGTGGGATTTTCGTCGGTGGTGTCGCGTGCGGTGTTGGAGCATCGTGCGGTGGTGGCGGCTGCGGACCGTGAGGAGTTGGTGCGGGGTCTGACGGCATTGGCCGAGGGCGAGCTGTCACCCTCGGTGGTGCGGGGATCGGCCCGGCAGACCGGTGCCACGGCCTTCTTGTTCACGGGTCAGGGTGCGCAGCGTCTCGGGATGGGCCGGGAACTGTATGGGGCGTATCCGGTGTTCGCGGCGGCGTTCGATGCGGTTGTGGGGGAGCTGGATGCCCGGTTGGGGCGTTCGTTGCGTGAGGTGGTGTGGGGTGAGGATGCCGGTCTGTTGAACGGGACGATGTTCGCGCAGGCGGGGTTGTTTGCGGTGGAGACTGCGTTGTTCCGGTTGGTGGAGTCGTGGGGGGTGCGTCCGGACTTCCTGGTCGGGCACTCGGTGGGCGAGATTGCCGCTGCTCATGTGTCCGGTGCTCTGTCTCTGGCTGATGCGGCTGAGCTGGTCGTTGCTCGTGGTCGGTTGATGCAGGCGTTGCCTGCTGGTGGGTCGATGGTGGCGGTGGAGGCGACGGAGGCCGAGGTGCTGCCGTTGCTGAATGCCGAGGTGGGTATCGCCGCGGTCAACGGTCCGCGTTCTGTGGTGGTGTCGGGTGCTGAGGTGGCGGTTGCTGATCTGGTGGGGAAGTTTGCGGGTGAGGGGCGTAGGACGAGTGTGTTGCGGGTGTCGCATGCGTTCCATTCGCCGTTGATGGAGCCGATGTTGGCGGAGTTCGGGGCGGTGGTGTCCGGGCTGTCGTTCGGTGCTCCTTCGGTTCCGGTGGTGTCGGGTGTGTCGGGGGATGTGGCGGCGGACTGGGGTTCGGCGGGGTATTGGGTGCGGCATGTGCGGGAGGCGGTGCGGTTCGCGGACGCGGTGTCGTTCGTGGTGTCGCGTGGCGTGACGTCGTTCGTCGAGGTCGGTCCTGATGGTGTGCTGTGTGGGATGGCGCAGCAGTCGGTGGACGCGGAGCGGGCGGCGGTCTTCGTTCCGATGGTGCGCAAGGGTCGTCCGGAGGTTGCTTCGACGGTGACCGCGCTGGGGCAGCTGCACGTGAGCGGTGTGCCGGTCGACTGGTCCCGTTTCTACGAGAGTTCGGGTGCGCGCCGCGTCGATCTGCCGACGTATGCCTTCCAGCGTGAGCGGTACTGGTTGGAGTGTGTGGGTGGTGGGGATGCGGGTGGTTTGGGTCAAGTGGTGGTGGATCATCCGGTGTTGGGTGCTGCGGTGGCGTTGCCGGATTCTGGTGGTGTGGTGTTGACGGGTCGGTTGTCGGTGGAGGGGATGGGTTGGTTGGGGGATCACGTGGTGTTGGGGTCGTTGTTGTTGCCGGGTGCGGCGTTTGTGGAGTTGGTGGTGCGGGCTGGGGATGAGGTGGGTTGTGGGGTGGTGGAGGAGTTGACGTTGCGGGCGCCGTTGGTTGTTCCGGAGCGTGGTGGTGTGGCGTTGCAGGTGGTGGTGGGTGGTCCGGATGAGGTGGGGTCTCGTTCGGTACGGGTGCATTCGCGTCGGGAGAGTGCCGGTGCGGGAGCGGATTGGGTGTTGCATGCGGAGGGTGTGGTGGGTGGCGGTGCGGGGGAGCCGGCGCCGTCGTTCGACCTCATGGCATGGCCCCCGACCGGCGCGACAGCCGTACGGACGAGCGACGCCTATGAGTTGCTCCACAAGCAGGGTTACGTCTACGGCCCCGTCTTCCGCGGGCTCAAGGCCGTGTGGCGGCGCGGGGACGACGTCTTCGCCGAGGTCGAACTGCCCGAGCAGGCGCACGGGGACGCCGAACGATTCGGTCTCCACCCCGCCCTGCTCGACGCGACCATGCACGCGCTGGGGGTCGGTGAGGACGTCACGGGCGACGAGCCGACCGAGCTTCCCTTCACCTGGACGAACGTGTCCCTGCACGCCGCCGGCGCCCGCTCGCTGCGGGTGCGTCTGTCGCCCCAGGGTGCCAACAGCCTCACGATGAACCTGGCGGACCAGAACGGCGCCCCTGTGGCCACGGTCGGCGGACTCATGTTCCGTCCGGTGTCGGTGGAGCAGTTGGTGGGGTCGGGTGGGGGTGGTGGGTTGCATGAGGTGGTGTGGCGGCCGTTGGTGGTTGCTGGGGTGGTTGAGGGTGGTGCTGGTGTTGGTGGGGTGTTTGAGGTGCCGGTGTCGGTGGGTGTGGATCCGGTGGTGGGTGTGCGGTCGGTGTTGGGTGGGGTGTTGGAGGCGGTTCAGGGGTGGCTGGAGGGTGAGGAGGCTGGTCCGTTGGTGGTGGTGACGCGTGGTGCGGTTGCGGTGGGTGGTGGTGTGGGTGTGGATGTGTGTGTGGCGCCGGTGTGGGGGTTGGTGCGGGCGGCGCAGGCGGAGAATCCGGGTCGGTTCGTGTTGGTGGATGTGGATCCTGCGGGTGGTTCGTTCGCTGATGTTGTGGGTGTGGTGGTGGGTTCGGGTGAGCCGGAGGTGGCGGTGCGTGGGGGTGAGGTGCTGGTTCCGCGTCTGGTGGAGGTTGCGGCCGGCGAGCCCGTATCGGACACGGTGTCGGGCGTGGTCCCGGGCGTGGTGGTGGAGGGGACGGTGTTGGTGACGGGTGGTACTGGGGGTTTGGGTGGTTTGGTGGCGCGGCATCTGGTGGTGGCGCGTGGGGTGCGGAGTTTGGTGTTGGCGGGGCGTCGTGGTGTGGAGGCTCCGGGGGTGGAGGAGCTGTGTGGTGAACTGCGTGGTTTGGGTGCTGAGGTGTCGGTGGTGGCGTGTGATGTGTCGGATCGGTCTGCGGTGGCGGATCTGGTGGCGGGTGTGGGTGCTGGTTTGGTGGGTGTGGTGCATGCGGCGGGTGCGGGTGATAACGGTTTGGTGGGTTCGATGGATGGGGTCCGGTTGGATCGGGTGTTGGGGGCGAAGGCGGATGGTGCGTGGTATTTGCATGAGTTGACGCGTGGGTGTGGGTTGGAGTTTTTCGTGATGTTCTCGTCGGCGGGTGGTTCGGTGTTGGCGGCGGGGCAGGCGAATTATGCGGCGGCGAATGTGTTCCTGGACGCGCTTGCGGTGCAGCGTCGGGCGGAGGGGCTGCCGGCCACTTCTCTGGCGTACGGGCTGTGGGACGTCGCCACGGGACTGACCGAGGCCATCGACGACGACGCCCGTCTCATGGCCGCACGCGGTCTGCCCGCTCTCGCCCCGGCCGACGCGCTCCGGCTCTTCGACGCCGGTCTGCGCTCCGGGCTGCCGGCGCTGGTGCCGCTCGCCGTCGACGTACCGACCCTTAAGGCGAAGCCGGGTGCGCTGCACCCCCTTCTGCGGGACATGGTCCTCACCGAGGCCGGTCCCGTGGTCCGGAGCCGCACGAAGAGCGCCGATCCCGCCGCACTGGTGGCACGCCTCGCAGGCCTCGGCGCAGAGGACCGTGAACGGGCTCTGCTGGACCTGGTGCGCGGTCACGCCGCCGCCGTTCTGGGGCACTCGGGCGCCGAGGCCGTCCCGGCCGAGCGCGGATTCCTCGACATCGGGTTCGACTCCCTGACGGCTCTGGAACTCAGGAACCGACTGGGCGAGGTGACCGGCTGCCGGCTGGCGCCGACGCTGATCTTCGACTACCCCTCGGCCGCCGAGCTCGCCGCGCACCTGCGCCGGACGCTCTTCGGGGAGGACGTTCCCGCGGATGACCTGAGCGCGGCCACCGCGGACGAGCTGTTCGACATTCTCGACGGCGAGGCGTAGGGACGCTCCCGGCAGGCCCTGCCGGGAGCGGCACCGGGCGCTCGCGTGAGCACCGACCGGAGACGAGGAGCGAGTGTGCTGAACCGGATAGTCGTCGTGGGCGCGGCGGCCGCAGGACTGACCGCGGTGGAGACGCTGCGGGCCAAGGGGTACGAGGGCGGGCTGACGCTCGTCGGCGACGAACGCCATCCGCCGTACGACCGCCCGCCCCTCTCCAAGGAGTTGCTGGGCGAGAGCTGGGAGCCCCCGAGCACCTGGCTGCGCAAGGAGGACGTGCTGGCGGCCGTCGATGTCGATCTGCGTCTCGGCTGCCGGGCCACCGGCCTCGACCAGGCCGCCCGCACCATCACCCTCTCCACCGGCGAGAGGCTGCCCTACGACGCGGCGGTCATCGCGACCGGTCTTCGGCCGCGCAGGCTGCCCTGCGGGGACGGACTGGAGGGCGTCCACGTCCTGCGGTCGCTGGACGACGCGGTCCGGCTGCGCGAGGCGCTCCGGGCGGGGCCCAGGGTGGCGGTGATCGGGGCAGGTTTCCTCGGTGCGGAGGTCGCCGCCACGGCGCGCGGTGCCGGACTCGACGTGACCCTGATCGACACGAACGACCAGCCGCTCGCGCGCCAGGTCGGGGCCGAGATCGGCGGGCTCGTGGCCGGCCTGCACCGTGACAACGGGGTACGGCTCGTTCTCGGCGCCGATGTCGTGGGAATGGCCCGGGACGGCACGCGTGTCCGCGGCGTCATGCTGTCGGACGGCACCGTCGTCGACGCGGACCTGGTCGTCGTCGCGATCGGCTCCGTGCCCGCCGTGGACTGGCTCGCCGACTCCGGACTGCCCCTGGGCGACGGGGTCCTGTGCGACGCCTACTGCCGGGCCGCCCCCGGGGTGTGGGCGGCGGGAGACGTCGCCAACTGGCCCCACCCCATGGTGGCCGGGGCCCGGGTCAGGCTCGAACAGCGGACCAACGCCGCCCAGCAGGCCATGGCGGTCGCCGCGAACCTGCTGGCGGGCGAAGCGGGAGCGAAGCCGTACACCCCCGTGCCCTTCGGCTGGACGCATCAGTTCGGGGAGAAGATCCAGACCATCGGCTGGTGCCCGCCCGACGCACGGACGGAGATCATCAGCGGTTCGGCCGAGGACCGGGAGTTCGTCGCCGCGTACCACCGTGACGGGGTCCTCGTCGGCGGTCTGGGCTGGAACAGTGCGCGCGGTCTGCGGCAGTGCAGGCAGTTGCTCGGCCGGCCGTCGTCGGAGCTGGCCGCCGCCGCGGCAGGCGTCTGACCAGCTCCACCGGGAGACGGGCGTGGGCCGCCCGGTACGGCACCGCGCGCGGTGCCGTACCGTCTCTCCACCTCGGTCTCACACCGGCTCCGCGTACGGCGGACCCGGGGCGTATACGATGCTCTATGCGTGCGTGATACGCATGGAAGGGCTCTGATGAAGGCAGGCACGAGATGACGACTGGCGAAGGAACGAGCACGGAGGGCGTCGGCCTGCCGAACAGCATCGAGGTGCTCTGGGAACTGCGGAACCGGGAACAGCGCACGGCGCGTACCGGTCTGAGTGTCGAGCGCATCGTGACGGCCGCGATCGAGTCGGCGGACGCCGACGGTCTGGCCGGTCTGTCCATGTCCCGCGTGGCCAAGAGCCTCGACTTCGGCACCATGTCGCTGTACCGCCATGTGTCGAGCAAGGACGAGCTGCGGCAGCTGATGCTCGACATGGCCTACGGCACCCCGCCCCGCATCGACACGGCCGACGGTGACTGGCGGGGCGGGCTGGAGCAGTGGGCCCGCGCGTTCCAGGAGGTCTTCCGCCGGCACCCCTGGATGCTGCAGATCTCGGTCAGCGGTCCGCCCCTGGAGCCGGGTCAGCTCAGCTGGCTGGAGTGCGGCCTGCGCACGCTGGGAGGTACCACCCTGCGGCCGGACGACAAGCTGTCCGTGATGATGCTGATGATCGGCTACGTGCGCAACAACGTGCAGATGTCGCTCGGTGTCGTCACCCAGGACATCAGCGACACGGATCTGATGGCCAACTACGGCCGCGCGCTGGCCAAGTACGCCGACTCCGCGTCCTTCCCCGCTCTCGTCGAGCTGCTGGAGGCCGGGGCGTTCGACGAGCCCGAGGACGACTTCACCTTCGGGCTCCAGCGGGTCCTGGACGGCATCGAGGTGCTGGGCCGCATCCGTAACGGCGAGAAGCCGCTCACCTGACAGTTTGGCGCTACGCGCGTGGAAGGGGGCTGGTTGCCCACCCGGCCGGGTGGGCAACCAGCCCCCTTCCACGCGTGACCCGTGCCGGTTCAGCCCGCGGTGGGCTGCATGCGCTTGGGGGAGGGCACGGTCGCCGGAGCGTCGATGTCGTACGGGTCGATCGGGTCGCCCGTCTCGATCGGTACCTTGCGCAGCAGCATGGCGACGATCGCGGCCACCACGACCATGGCGGCGGCCCCGGAGAGCGCTGCCACCTGGAGGCCGTGGGTGAAGGCCTCGCGGCTGGTGGCGAGCAGTTCGGCACCGACCGCGGCCGGCTGCTGGGCGGCGACGGTGGCGGCGCCGCCGATCGTGTTGCGTACCGCGTCCAGCGCCTCTCCGCCGAGACCGGCCGGGTTCGCCGCGTCCATGTCATGCCGATAGATGGCGGACCCGATGCTGCCGATGACGGCGAAGCCGAACGCGCTGCCGAACTCGGTGAAGGTCTCCGAGGTGGCGGTGGACGATCCGGCGTGCTCCTTCGGTGCGGAGGTGACGACGATCTCCGCGGTGAGAGTCTTCGAGGCCGTCATGCCGGCGGCCATCAGGCCCACGCCCACCAGGAGGAGGGCGACGTTCGAGTCCACCGTGAGCCGGCTGAGCACACCGAATCCGAGGGCCATCACGAGCATGCCGCTGGCGACCAGGTAGACCGGCTTGACCTTGCGGGACAGGGCCGAGACGAGGCCGACCGCGATCCCGATCGCCGGCATCACCGCCATGGACCACAGAGCCGCCCGGAAGGGCGTCATGCCCAGCACCATCTGGAGGAACTGGTTGGTGAGGATGCTGACGCCCATGAACGAGAACATCACCATCAGGTTGGTCAGGATCGCCCCGGTGAAGCCGCCGTAGCGGAACAGTGAGATGTCGATGAGCGGGTGCGACGTCATGCGCTGGCGCTGCACGAAGGCGACGAGCAGGACGGCGCCGACACCGGCCCAGATCGCGGACTCGCCGGACCAGCCGTCCACGGCCAGCTCCTTGAGGCCGTAGATGAACGGCATGATGCCCGCGATCGAGAGAAACGCGCCGAGCACGTCCAGCTTGCCGCGCGAGGGATCGCGCCGCTCCGGCAGCAGGATCGGGGCCAGGATCAGCACCAGCACCATCACCGGGGTGTTGATCATGAAGACCGAACCCCACCAGAAGTTGTTCAGCAGCAGACCTCCGACGACCGGCCCGAGGGCCGCCCCGGTGGCGAGGGTGCCGCTCCAGGCGGCGATGGCCGACTTGCGCTGCTTGGAGTCGTGGAACATGTTGCGGATCAGGGCCAGGGAGGTCGGCGTCAGGGTCGCCGCGCCGAGCCCCAGCAGGGCGCGCGCGCCGATGAGCATCTCGGGGGTGTCCGCCGTCGCGGCGAGTGCGGAGGCGACGCCGAAGACCAGGGCGCCGATGATCAGGAGCTTCCGACGGCCGAATCGGTCGCCGACCCAGCCCATCGTGATCAGCGCGCCGGCCAGCACGAAGCTGTAGATGTCCATGATCCACAGCAGCTGGGTGGCGCTCGGCTTCAGGGACTCGCTGATGGGTGTGATCGCGAAGCCGAGTACCGAGATGTCAATGGCGATCAGCAGGGTGACCAGGACGATCACCACGAGGCCGAGCCATTCCTTTAGCCCCGCGCGGGGCTTGATTTCTGTCATGGCAAACGTCCATGCCTTCCTGCGTCATGACCCTGGGTACGTAACACGCTGAGCGTATCAGGTACGCGTGAGCGTGTCGCGTACTCATTCCGGTGCTCATCCACGTGCTCATCTGTGGCCGGCCGGGGTCCGGAGGCCTTGTGCCGCCGGGGCTTCAGTGCGAACGGCCGAGCAGTTCCAGCGCCCGGCGCAGCAGTGCCCGCCGGTCGATCTTCCGATTGGGGTTGAGCGGGAATTCCGCGATGTGGAAGAAGTGCTGGGGGAGTACGGCCCGGGGGAGCGTGCTGCTCAGCTCGCGGGCCAGGGCGACGGGCGGAACGCGCGCTCCGGTGTGGAAAGCGGCCAGGGTGATGCCCTGCTCGGAGGGCACGGGCACCGCCACGGCGTCCTCCACCCCCGGACACCGGCGCAGCGCCTCGTCGATCTCCGCCAGTTCGACCCGTACGCCACGGACCTGAACCTGCTGATCCAGCCGGCCGAGGTAGAGCAACTGACCGTCCTCACCCACGCGGATCCGGTCGCCCGTCCGGTAGTAGCGGACCCCGTCGCGGTCGAGGAAGCGGCCCGCGTCATCGGCCGGGTCCAGGTATCCGGCGGTCAGCTGCGGGCCGGCGACGCACAACTCGCCTTCCAGCAATTCCGGTTCGCCGTCCTCGCCGATCAACATCCAGGCGTGGCCCGCGTGAACCGGTCCGATCGGGACGACACCCGCGACCGAGATGCCGGGCGAGGTCACGGGCGACCAGCGATGCCGCGTGATGGTGATCGTCAGCTCGGTCGGGCCGTAGAGGTTCTCGACAGCCGAACCCGGCGCCGCGTGCTGCCAGTCCGTCACGTCCTGGCAGGTCACCGCCTCGCCCGCGAAGAAGCTCCAGCGCAGTGAGGGCAGGGAGCCGTCCGTCAGCCGGCCGGTGCGACGGACCAGGCCGATCACGCTGGGGGTGGAGAACCAGACGGTGATGCCCTGGTCGGCGACGAAACCCGGCAGGTCCCGGTAGGCGCCCGCGGGAACGGCCACCAGCGTGGCGCCGGCACCCCACGCGCAGAACAGGTCGAACATCGCGCAGTCGAAGTTCAGATCGAAGTTCTGGGAGAACACGTCGTGCGGTCCGAAGTCGTACCGCGCGTCGAGCAGGCCGAAGTAATGGGCACCGTTGGCATGCGTGACCGGTACGCCCTTGGGCCGTCCCGTGGAACCGGAGGTGAACAGCACATAGGCGATGTCGTCGGGGGCGACCGGGTGAGGGCGTGCCAGGCGTGCCGACGAGGCGGGGGAGACCACCCCGTCCGCCCCGTCGGCATCCCCGTCCAGCAGGGCGGGAAGCGCGATGCCTTCCGCGCGCAGCTTCCCCAGCGCCGTGACCGCCTCGGCGTCCACGATCAGCGCCTCCACCCCCGCCGCCTCAAGCATCTGGAGGGTGCGGAGGACGGGGAAGGAAGGCTGTAGCGGAACCATCGGCACCCCGGTGAACAGGCAGGCCAGGATTCCCGTGTAGGCGTCGAGCCCCTTGCCTGCGAGCACGCCCACCGCGGCCGGGCGCTCCGGGAGCGCGGCCAGGAGCGAGCCCGCCCAGGTCAGCGCCCGGTCGTACAGCTCCCGGTACGTCAAGGAGGCCTCGCCGACACGGACGGCCACCCCTTCCGGGGACCGTGCCAGTCCGCGCAGGAAGCGGTCATAGAGAGCGAGGGCCGATGTCTGGTCCATGAGTGTTCCCCGGATGGCGATGGATGGATGAGGTGGGGCGGTGCCCGGTTCCCGCGAGCCGCAGGAGGACCTCGGTGGGGTCGGCCCAGGGACGGGTGGCCGGCGCGTGGTGCAGGGAGACCCGGGGATTTCTCACGAGCCACTCGCGTACGCCCCTGGACCGCACCGCGCCTGTCCCGTTCAGGAGTACGTGCAGCCTCGGGTAGGGGTGGGCCTGGGCAACGGAGTCCAGGAGGTGCAGAAAGGCGGCCGGCGCGGAGGCGCTGTCGGCCGCGTGCCCGACCCGGTCGACCAGCAGGGGGCGGAACCGCTCCTCGGCCCGGCACCCCGTCCGCTCGTCCGCCCGCAGGACCACGGCGTTCCACGACGATGCGCGAAAGACGCCGACGACCCCTTGATGGACACCGGGCGGCAGGGGTGGCACGGCCGGCAGTTGGAAGGCTTCGGGCCGATGGGGCCGTACCCCCCACTTGCGCCACACGCGCGCCACTGTGGAGTGGGCGATCCCCAACTCGTCGGCGAGCAGCCGCGAGGACCAGTACGGGGCCCGCAGCCGGGCCGGCGGCCTGGCACCGTCGGCAAGCGTGGCGACGAGCACCGCCACCTCGTCCACCGTCGCGGGGCGCCCCGGCCGGGGCAGATCACCCAGTGCCGCGATACCTGAATCCGCATACCGCGAACGCCACTTGATGACGGTCGGTCGGGAGACCCGCAACTGGGCGGCGACCTCCGTGTTCGAGACGCCTCCTGCGGCGAGCAGCACGATTCGCGCCCGCCGGACGAGCCCGGCGGGCGCCGTCGACATACGGGTCAGAGCCTCGAGCCGGGCCCGGTCGCCCTCGTGCAGTCGCAGGGCCGGGACGCTATGCATGGCAGCGGCCCTCAGCGCAGACGTTGCAGTGAGTTCCAGAGGACGTCCGGGGTCTCGAATATCTCCAGCGAGAGCGCCTCGTCGCGGAAACGCACGTCGTAAGCGGCTTCGAGGCCCGCGAGAAGTTCGATCATGCCCAGCGAATCGAGGCCGTATTCGCGCAGCCTCATGTCCTCCGTGATCGGCTCGTCCGGAGGAAGGAAAGACAGCTGCTTCCGAAGGAGAATGTCGAACTGTTCATCCCACATGAGGACTCCGGTTTCAGGCGCGAAGGGGTGAAGGGTCGTTCCGGGATCGACGGACCGCTGGACGGACCGGAACGGAGACGGGAAGCAGTCTGCCGCCGCGCGTCCGGCCAGAAATGCGAAGCAGCCGGCCGCCCGCGAGCCCGGCCGGATTTGCGAAGCAACCGACCGCCCACGAGCGCGGCCGGAAAGGGGTTGCCGGAGCCCGACGCTAGTCCCGGCGGGCCCGAACCAGTACCCCTACCCGCCCCTATGAAGGCGTCGCGCGAAGGGCGTTCCCTCAACGGACGCAGGACAAGTTCTCCGTGGCCGCCCCCTTCCTCGCAGGTGAGGGCAGTCGGCTGACCCCCGATCCACCACGCGCCGCCCGGCCGGACGGCCCGGCGACCCCACCCCCGCTCTGGGGTGACGGCGACCGGGCAGGGGCCCGATTGTGGGGACCCCGGGCGCGACTAAGGGGTGGGCAACAGGTCCGTCGGCACCGTAATTTTCCGAGTGACCCCACGATTCATTCTCTTCATCCGCTCATTCCGCCATTTGCTCGGATCCGCGGTCCGCTGAACGTCATGACACAGGAGGGCATGCTCGGTGAGTAACGAGGAAAAACTTCTCGAGTATCTGCGCCGGGCGACAGCCGACTTGCGCGACATGCGCAAAAGACTCGCCGCCGCGGAGCGCAAGTCCAGCGGCGAGCCGATTGCGATCGTGGGGATGGCGTGTCGTTATCCGGGTGGGGTGGGTTCTCCGGATGAGTTGTGGGATCTGGTGGTGGAGGGCCGGGACGGTGTGTCGGCGTTTCCGGTGGACCGTGGGTGGGATGTGGAGGGGATCTACGATCCGGAGCCGGGTAAGCCGGATCGTACGGTGACGCGGGAGGGTGGTTTTCTGTATGACGCGGCTGATTTCGATGCCGGGTTGTTCGGGATCTCGCCGCGTGAGGCGTTGGGGATGGATCCGCAGCAGCGGTTGTTGCTGGAGGCGTCCTGGGAGGCGGTGGAAAGTGCGGGCATCGATCCCCTCTCCCTGAAGGGCAGCCGCACCGGCGTCTTCGCCGGCCTGATGTACCACGACTACGCCCTGGGTACCGAGGCGGCGGCCACGACCGGCGGCAGCCTCGTCTCGGGGCGCGTCTCCTACACCCTCGGCCTCGAAGGGCCGTCCGTCACGGTGGACACCGCGTGCTCGTCGTCACTGGTCGCCCTGCACCTGGGAGCTCAGGCGCTGCGGTCCGACGAGTGCTCGATGGCGCTGGTGGGCGGCGTGACGGTGATGACGACGCCGGACATGTTCCTCTACTTCAGCCATCAGCGGGGCATGGCGGCGGACGGCCGCTGCAAGTCCTTCGCGGCCGACGCCGACGGCACGGGCTGCTCGGAGGGCGTCGGAGTCCTCATGCTGGAGCGCCTCTCGGACGCCCAGCGGAACGGGCACCCGGTCCTCGCGGTGATCCGGGGCAGCGCCATCAACCAGGACGGCGCGTCGAGCAGCATGACGGCTCCGAACGGTCCGTCGCAGCAGCGGGTGATCCGTGCGGCACTGGATGGTGCGGGGCTGACCTCTGCCGATGTGGATCTGGTGGAGGCGCATGGGACGGGGACCCGGCTGGGTGATCCGATCGAGGCGCAGGCGTTGTTGGCGACGTATGGGCAGGGCCGCCCGGAGGGCGATCCGTTGTGGCTGGGGTCGTTGAAGTCGAACCTTGGCCACACGCAGGCGGCTGCGGGTGTGGGTGGTGTGATCAAGGCGGTGCAGGCGATTCGGCATGGTGTGCTGCCGAGGACGTTGCATGTGGATGTGCCGACGCCGCAGGTGGACTGGTCAGCGGGCGACGTGGAGCTGTTGACGGAGTCGCGGGCGTGGCCGGTGCGGGATCGGCCGCGGCGTGCGGGTGTGTCGTCGTTCGGCCTGAGTGGGACGAATGCGCATGTGATCGTGGAGCAGGCTCCGGTGGTCGAGGAGCCGGAGGTTTTGGCGACGGTTGAGCTGCCGGTGGTTCCGGTGGTGTTGTCGGCGCGGAGTGAGGCTGGGCTGTGTGCGCAGGCGGCGAAGCTGTTGGGAGTTTCCGAGCCATCGTCGTTGTTGGATGTGGGTTTCTCGTCGGTGGTGTCGCGTGCGGTGTTGGAGCATCGTGCGGTGGTGGCGGCGTCGGACCGTGAGGAGTTGGTGCGGGGTCTGACTGCGTTGGCCGAGGGTGGTATCTCGTCTTCGGTGGTGCGGGGGTCGGTGCGGCCGGCGGGCAAGGTCGCGTTCCTGTTCACGGGCCAGGGCGCGCAGCGGTTGGGGATGGGCCGGGAGCTGTATGAGGCGTATCCGGTGTTCGCGGCGGCGTTCGATGAGGTCGTGGGGGAGCTGGATGCCCGGTTGGGGCGTTCGCTGCGTGAGGTGGTGTGGGGCGAGGATGCCGGTCTGCTGAACCAGACGATGTTCGCCCAGGCGGGCCTGTTCGCGGTGGAGACGGCTCTGTTCAGGCTGGTGGAGTCGTGGGGGGTGCGCCCGGACTTCCTGGTTGGGCACTCGGTCGGCGAGATCGCCGCTGCTCACGTGTCCGGTGCTCTATCTCTGGCTGATGCGGCGGAACTGGTCGTTGCCCGGGGCCGGTTGATGCAGGCGTTGCCTGCTGGTGGGTCGATGGTGGCGGTGGAGGCGACGGAGGACGAGGTCCTTCCGCTGCTGAATGCCGAGGTCGGGATCGCCGCGGTGAACGGGCCCCGGTCGGTGGTGGTGTCCGGTGGGGATGCTGCGGTTGCTGATCTGGTGGGGAAGTTTGCGGGTGAGGGGCGTAGGACGAGTGTGTTGCGGGTGTCGCATGCGTTCCATTCGCCTTTGATGGAGCCGATGTTGGCGGAGTTCGGGGCGGTGGTGTCCGGGCTGTCGTTCGGTGCTCCTTCGGTTCCGGTGGTGTCGGGTGTGTCCGGGGATCTTTCTGAGGCGTGGGGTTCGTCGGGGTATTGGGTGCGGCATGTGCGGGAGGCGGTGCGGTTCGCGGACGCGGTGTCGTTTGTGGTGTCGCGGGGTGTGACGTCGTTCGTCGAGGTCGGTCCTGATGGTGTGCTGTGTGGGATGGCGCAGCAGTCGGTCGATGTGGAGCGGGCGGCGGTCTTTGTTCCGTTGGTGCGCAAGGGTCGCCCGGAGGTGGCCTCGGCGGTGACCGGGCTGGGGCAGCTGCACGTGAGCGGTGTGCCGGTCGACTGGGCGCGGTTCTTCGAGGGCACGGGTGCCCGCCGCGTGGATCTGCCCACGTACGCCTTCCAGCGTGAGCGGTACTGGATGGAGGCGGAACTCGGCGGCAACGACCCCGGCTCGCTCGGGCTGGGAACCACCGATCATCCGCTGCTCGGTGCCACCGTCACTCTTCCCGGGACGGACGGGCCCGTGCTCACGGGGCGGTTGTCCCTCGACAGCCAGCCATGGCTCGCCGATCACCGGATGGGCGCGTCCGTCCTGTTCCCGGGGACGGGGCTGGTGGAGCTGGCGCTCTGCGCCGGCGCGCAGGTCGGATGCGACGTGCTCGACGAGCTGACCCTCCAGGCGCCCCTGGTGCTGCCGCCCCGCGGCGGCGTCCAGGTCCGCGTCGTGGTGGGCGCCGACGACCGTACCGGCGCCAGGAGCGTCGCCGTGCACGCGAGGGACGAGGACGACGGAGCGGGCGACGCACCGTGGACCCTGCACGCCGACGGCGTGCTGCTCCCCGAGGTACCGGCACCTGCCTTCGACGCCGCGGTCTGGCCCCCGCAGGACGCATCGCCGGTGGAACTGGATGATGTGTACGGCCAGTTGGCGGCACAGGGCTATGCGTACGGACCGGCGTTCCAGGGACTCGTCGCCGTCTGGCGGCGCGATGGCGAGATCTTCGCGGAGGTGGCCCTGCCCGGGGCGGCGGCCACGGACGCCGAGCACTACGGCCTGCACCCCGCACTGTTCGACGCGGCGCTGCACGCCTCACTCCTCGACGGGGCCGACGCGGCACCCGGCGACGAGGGGACGGCACATCTTCCCTTCGCGTGGAAGGGTGTTCGCCTCCACGCCACCGGCGCATCCCGCCTCCGGGTGAGGATCGCACCGTCCGGTGCCGACAGCGTCACCGTGGACGGGGCGGACACCGAAGGACGTCCCGTGTTCTCCGTGGGCGCCCTCGTCACCCGCCCGGTCTCCGTCGACGCCACGGCCGGGACGGCACAGCGCGGTTCCCTCTACTCCGTGCGATGGACGCCGCTCACGCCGGCCGCCGCCCCCGAGGTCGTCGCCGTGCCCTGGGACCACCGGAACGACGGCCCCGTGCCCGAGGCCGCCGTGCTCGTCTGGGAATGCCCGTCGCCCGTCGGCGACCCGGTGTCGGAGGCGCACGAGCTGACCGCCCGCGCACTCGGTGTCGTACAGGAGTGGCTGACGGACGAACGGTTCGCGGCCGGCAGGCTGCTCGTGGTCACCCGGGGAGCGGTCGCTCTGCCGGGCGAGACGCTCGCACATCCGGCGGCCGCAGCCGTCGCCGGTCTGGTGCGGTCCGCGCAGAGTGAGAATCCCGGGCGGATCCTGCTCGCGGACACCGACGGAGACAGCGCCCGCCTCGCCGCGGCCGTCGCCTCCGGCGAACCCGAATCGGCGCTCCGGGAAAGCGGTGTGTGGGCGCCCAGGCTGACCCGTGTCCCGCAGGCCCGGGACACGGAGCACCGCTCACCGTTCGGCGGAGACGAAGCGACCGTGCTGGTCACCGGCGGTACGGGCACCCTCGGCGCGCTCGTGGCCCGTCATCTCGTCACCGTGCACGGCGTCCGGCGACTGGTGCTCACCGGCCGCCGCGGCCCCGACGCACCGGGGGCCGCCGGGCTGCGCACCGAACTGGCGGGCCTCGGCGCCGAAGTAACGGTCGCCGCGTGCGACCTCGCCGACCGGGAGGCGGCCCGTGCCCTGCTGACCGCGCACGCGCCGACGGCGGTCGTCCACTGCGCGGGAGTGCTGGAGGACGCCACCCTCGGTTCGCTCACCGCCGGTCAGCTCTCCCGCGTGCTGCGGCCGAAGATCGACGCGGCGTGGAACCTGCACGAACTGACGGCCCACCTCGACCTCTCCGCGTTCGTGCTCTTCTCGTCCGTCGCCGGCGTCCTCGGCAATCCGGGCCAGGCCAACTACGCTGCCGGCAACGCCTTCCTGGACGCCCTCGCCGTCCGGCGGAAGGGACTGGGCCTGCCCGGGCAATCACTCGCGTGGGGGCTGTGGGCCGACGGCGACGGCATGGCCAGTGGGCTGGACGGCACCGATCTGCGACGTATGAGCCGCTCCGGCGTGGAACCCCTCGCGCCGGCCCACGCACTGGCACTGCTGGACGAGGCCGGGCAGTCGGACGACGCGCTGCTCCTTCCGGTCCGCCTCGACCTCAGGACACTGCGCGCGGCGGAGCCGCCGTCCCCCATCCTGTCCGGCCTGGTGCACCGCAAGGCGCGCGCCACGTCCGCCGTACCGGCCGGGCAGCCCCGGTCCGGCCTGACCGCCCTGGCGCCCAAGGAGCGGCTGCGCGCCCTGCTCGATCTCGTACGGGCCCAGGTGGCCTCCGTGCTCGGCCACGGGTCCGCGGCCGACGTGGAGCCCGACCGGGCCTTCACGGAGATCGGGTTCGACTCCCTGACCGCGATGGAGCTGCGCAACCAGCTCGCCTCCGCCACCGGACTCAGACTGCCCGCCACCCTGGTCTTCGACCACCCCAACGCCCGCGCCGTCGCCGGACACCTCGACACCCTCCTCGCGGGCGACAGCACCGCGGCCGTCGCGGCCGTGGCCGCGCTGTCGGCCGACGACGACCCCGTCGTCATCGTGTCCATGGCCTGCCGCTACCCGGGTGGGGTGCGCTCGCCCGAAGACCTGTGGCAGCTCGTCGACGACGGGGTCGACGCCATCACCGAGTTCCCCCGCAACCGTGGCTGGGACCTGGAGCGGCTCTACGACCCCGAGTCCACCCGCCCCGGTACCTGCTACGTACGCCATGGCGGATTCCTGCACGACGCCGCCGACTTCGACCCCGGCTTCTTCGGGATCAGTCCGAACGACGCGCTGACCACCGACCCGCAGCACCGGCTGATGCTGGAGGTCGCGTGGGAGGCGATGGAGCGGGCGACGATCGATCCGCTCTCGCTCAAGGGCACCGCGACCGGCGTCTTCACCGGCACGATGTACCACGACTACGCGGGCAACAGCGCCGCCGGATCGCTGGGCCCCGGCCGCGTCTCGTACACCTTCGGTCTCGAAGGGCCCTCGCTGGCCGTCGACACCGCCTGCTCCTCTTCCCTGGTCGCGCTGCACCTGGCCGCCCAGGCCGTGCGATCGGGCGAATGCGGGCTGGCCCTGGTCGGCGGCGTGACCGTCATGTCGACCCCCGAGACGTTCATCGAGTTCGCCCGGCAGCGCGGGCTGTCCCGCGACGGCCGGTGCCGCTCGTTCTCCTCGGCCGCCGACGGCGCCGCCTGGTCCGAGGGCGCGGGCATGCTCGTGATCGAGCGGCTCTCCGACGCCCGCCGGAACGGGCATCCGGTCCTGGCCGTCCTGCGCGGCAGCGCCGTCAACCAGGACGGTGCCAGCAACGGGCTCATGGCCCCCAACGGCCCGTCCCAGCAGCGCGTCATCCGCCAGGCGCTCGCGAACGCCGGACTCGGCGCCGCCGACGTGGACACCGTCGAGGCCCATGGCACCGGGACCACCCTGGGCGACCCGATCGAGGCGCAGGCCCTGCTCGCGACCTACGGCCAGGACCGCGCCGAGGGCAGGCCGCTGTACCTCGGCTCGATCAAGTCGAACATCGGGCACGCCCAGGCCGCCGCCGGTATCGCCGGGGTGATCAAGATGGTCGAGGCGATGCGGCACGGCGTCCTCCCCGCCTCCCTCCACCTGGACGAGCCCTCGCCCCAGGTCGACTGGGAGACGGGTGACGTCGCGCTGCTGGCGCAGGCGCGTCCGTGGCCCGAGCTGGACCGTCCCCGCCGCGCCGGAGTCTCGTCGTTCGGCATCAGCGGCACCAACGCCCACGTGATCATCGAGGCGCCGGCGCCCGATACGGCAGCGCCGCAGGCCGCCCCCGAAGCCACCGAGCAGAGCACCCCGACCCCGACCCCCGTCCCCGTGCCGTGGCTCCTGTCGGCCCGCGACCCCGAGGGCACGGCCCGCCAGGCCGCCCGGCTGCTGACCCACCTGGAGTCCCGCCCCGCCGCGAGCGCACTCGACATCGCCCACTCCCTGGCGACCACCCGTACCCCCCTGGAACAGCGTGCCGCGCTCCTGGTCACCGACCGGGCCCGGGCCATGCACGACCTGGCCGTGCTCGCGGACGGCGGCACCGCCGCCTCGCTCGTGACCGCGCAGGACCCCGGACGCGCCGGAGGCGGACCGACCGCGTTCCTCTTCTCCGGCCAGGGCTCCCAACGCCTCGGCATGGGCGGGCGGCTGCACCGTACCCATCCCGTCTTCGCGCGGGCCTTCGACGAGGCCGTCGCCGCGCTCGACGCCCACCTCGACCGGCCGCTCGCCGACGTCGTGCGCGAGGACGAGGCCGCCCTGAACCGCACCGGGTACACCCAGGCGGCGCTGTTCGCCTTCGAGGTGGCCCAGTTCAGGCTGCTGGAGTCCTGGGGCGTCCGCCCCGACTTCCTCGCCGGTCACTCGATCGGCGAACTGGTCGCCGCCCACGTCAGCGGGGCCCTGACGCTGCCGGACGCCGCACGCCTGGTCGCCGCCCGCGGCCTGCTGATGCAGGCGCTGCCGGAGGGCGGTGCCATGGCCGCCCTGCGGGCGAGCGAGGACGAGGTGGCACCGCTCCTCACCGCCGAGGTCGCCGTCGCCGCCGTCAACGGTCCCGAGTCCGTCGTCGTCTCGGGCACCGCCACCGCCGTACGAGCCGTGACGGACCACTTCGCGGCGCTGGGCCGCTCGGCCAAGCCGCTGAGGGTGTCGCACGCCTTCCACTCGCCGCTGATGGAACCCATGCTGGCCGACTTCGCGCGCGCCGCCGCCGGGTTGACCGTGACCGAGCCGTCCGTCCCGATCGTGTCCACCCTGACCGGACGCGTCGTGACGGCCGCCGACCTCGCCGACCCCGGGCACTGGGTCGGGCACGTGCGGGGGACCGTGCGGTTCGCCGACGCCGTACGCACCCTGGACGAGGCGGGTGTCACCACCTACCTGGAGATCGGACCCGACGCCGCGCTGTCCGCCCTCGGCCCCGCCTGCCTGCCCGACACGAGCACCGCCGCGTTCCTGCCGCTGTCGCGCCGCGACCGCGACGAGGCGGCGGAGCTCGTCGGAGCACTCGCGCTCGCCCACGTACGCCATGTCCCGGTCGACTGGGCGGAGTTCTTCGCGGGGAGCGGAGCGGGCCGCGTCGGCCTCCCGACGTACGCGTTCCGCCGCGAACCGTTCTGGGCGCTGCCCGAACGGGCCGGGGCCGACCTCGCCGCCGCCGGACTCGGCACCACGGAACACCCGCTGCTCGGCGCTGTCGTGGCGCTGCCCGACGGCGGCGCCCTCCTGACCGGCCGGCCGAACCGTGCCGAACTGCCCTGGCTCGACGACCACGACCTTCTCGGGGCCACCGTCCTGCCCGCCGCCGCCTTCGCCGACCTCGCCCTCAGCGCCGGAGCGGGGACCGGCTGCCTCCGCCTGGACGAGCTGACGGTCACGGCCCAGCTGCCGCTGACGGCCGGCCCCGGACCCGAACTCCGGGTCACCGTCGGCGCGCCCGCGGACGACGGCCGCCGTACGGTCGACATCCACTCCAGGAACCAAGGCGCGCAGGCGGAGGACGACGACGCGGCATGGGTCCGGCACGCCCGGGGCGTCCTCGCCACGGCGGCCGCCGAGCCGGTCACGGACCCGGCCGCCTGGCCGCCGCCCGGCGCCACCCCGCTGGACCCGGACACCCTCTACGACCGGCTGTTCGCCCTCGGCCACGGACACGGCCCGGCCTTCCGCACCATCGGCTCCGCCTGGCGGAGCGGGGACGAGCTCTTCGCCGACGCCGTACTCGGCGAGGAGACGGCCCCGGAGCAGTGCGCGCTGCACCCGGCCCTGCTCGATGCCGCCGTCCAGCTGGCCCGTTTCGGGGCCCTGTCCGCAGGCGAGGAGCCGGGCGGCGACGCGCCGCTGAGCCCCGCGGCCTGGACCGGCGTACAGGTGCACCGCGCGGGCGCCGCCGAACTGCGGATACGGGTCCGCCCGACCGGCCCGGACCGCGTGTCGTTCCACTGCGCTGACGGCGAGGGACGGCCCGTCCTGACGGCCGAGGACATCGCGTGGAAGCCCGTCACCGCCGCCGAACTGACCACCGGCACCCCCCAGGGCGCGCTGTACCGGCTTGAGTGGGCGCCCGCTCCCGTCGACATCGCCGACCTCGGGGCCAGGACCGCCGTCCTCGCCGCCGCAGGGCCCCTCGACGACCCGCGCACCGGCCTTCCCTTCCCGGCCTTCGACCCGCGCGAGCCGCTGGACGGGGACGCCCCCGGCTTCGTCCTGCTGCCCCTGGCCGATCAGACCGGCGACGAGCCGGACGCCGTACGCACGCACGCCGCCGAAGTCCTCTCACACATGAGGGAGTTCCTCCGCCACGCCCCGGACGGAGGCGCGAGCAGGCTGGCCGTTGTCACCCGGCACGCCGTCGCGGCGGGGGACGAGGCGCCGGACGTCCGGCACGCGGCCGTATGGGGCCTCGTCCGGGCCGCGCAGAGCGAACACCCCGGACGGTTCGTCCTCGCCGACGTGGACGGGCTGGACGCCTCGGCGACCGCGCTGCCGGACGCCCTCGCCACCGGCGCCGACGAACTCGCCGTCCGGGGCGGCACCGTACTCGTACCGAAACTGGTCCCAGCGGAACCGGCCACCGACGCGGCCGCCCCCGCCCCCGCGTCCGGCGGCACCGTACTCGTCACGGGCGGACCCTCCACGACGGGCGCCGCGCTGGTCCGCCGCCTCGTCACCGCGCTCGGCGCCCGCCACGTCCTCGTCGCCGGCGGCGGTACCGCACCCGGGGAGACGGACGCGCTCACCGCAGGCACCGATGCCGAACCGGCCTTCAGCGACTGCGACCCCGCCGACCGCGAAGCGCTCGCCGCCCTCCTCTCCGGCCTCCCCGGCCCGCTCACCGCCGTCGTCCACACGGGGCCCGCCGGGGAGAGCGCGCCGATCGGCGAACGAACCCCGCACCTCCTCGACGAGGCGCTGCGCCGGCACGCCGACGCCGCCTGGAACCTGCACGAGCTGACGACCGGCCTCGACCTGTCGGCCTTCGTCCTCCTCACCTCGGCCCACGGTCTCGTCCACAGCGCCGGAGAGGCCCACCACGCCGCCGCGCACACCTTCCTGGACACCCTCGCCCGGCACCGGCACGCCCTCGGCCTCCCCGCGACCGCCGTCGCCCTCACCCCGCAGAACACCACCGTCGGCGCCGGTCTGCTGCCGCTGACCGCCGAGCGCACCACGGCACTCCTCGACGAGGCGCTGCGCACCCCGGCCCCCGCACTGTTCGCCCTCCACCCCGACCAAGGCGCCCTGCGCGCCCTCGCCGGCCACCTGCCCCCCGTACTCGGCACACTGGTCCGCACGCCCGGCCGCGCCGGAACCCGTCCGGGCACGGGTCTCTCCGCCGCCGCCGAACTGCGCGGCCGCCTCGCCGGCCGGAGCGAGGAGGAGCGGGGCCGCATTCTGCTGGAACTCGTCCGCACCCACGTCGCCACCCTGCTCGGCCACCCCGGCCCCGAGGCGGTCGGCGCCGACCGGGCCTTCCAGGACATCGGCTTCGACTCACTGGCCGCCGTCGAACTCCGCCGCCGGCTCGGCAGCGCCACCGGCCTCAGCCTCCCCGCCAGCCTCGTCTTCGACCACCCGGACTCCCGCGCCGTCGCGGCGCACCTCACCGGACTGATCGACGACGGATCCGGGGAACAGGACGCCTCCGAAGCGCTGTGGGCCATGCTCGACCAACTCGACGCGAGCCTCACCGCCGCACAGCCCGACGCCGGGGCCCGCCCGCGCATCACCTCCCGGCTGGAGGCGCTGCTGCGCCGCTGGCAGGACACCCACGGTGACGCCGACGGCCGCACCCGCGACGAGGACGACGCGCTCGACTCGGTCACCGACGACGAACTCTTCGACGTGCTGGACCAGGAGATCGGACTCCTCTAGCCCCACCGACCAGGCCGCCGGGGCCGGGCGGCCCCCGCCCCGGCCCCGACACGCACCATCCGTTCGCACACCCCGCCGGTCACGGCACCGGTCCCGCCCGGCACGGCCGACACCCGCACCGAGATTGGTTGAGGTACAGATGGCAACCCAGGACAAGCTTCGCGACTACCTCCAGCGGGCCACGGCCGACCTGCGGCAGGTGAAGCGCCGTCTGCGCGAAGCCGAGGCCAGGGAACACGAGCCGATGGCGATCGTCGGCATGAGCTGCCGCTACCCCGGCGGCGTGACCTCCCCCGACGAGCTGTGGGACCTCGTGGCCGAGGGCCGGGACGGCATCACGGCCTTTCCCGTCAACCGCGGCTGGGACGTGGACGGCCTGTACGACCCCGAACCCGCCACCCCCGGACACACGTACGCCCGCGAGGGCGGCTTCCTCCACGAAGCCGACCGGTTCGACGCCGACTTCTTCAGAATGAGCCCCAAGGACGCCCGCGAGACCGACCCCCAGCAGCGCCTGCTGCTGGAGACGTCCTGGGAGGCCCTGGAGCACGCCGGAGTGGACCCGCTCTCCCTCAAGGGCTCCCTCACCGGCGTGTTCGCCGGCGTCGTCTACCACGACTACGCCACCGACGGCGGCACCGGCGGCCTGGCCAGCGTCGCCTCGGGACGGGTCTCCTACACCCTCGGGCTCCAGGGCCCGGCCGTCACCGTCGACACGGCCTGCTCCTCCTCCCTCGTCGCGCTCGACTGGGCGGTCAAGTCGCTGCGCACCGGCGAGTGCGACCTGGCCCTGGCCGGCGGCGTCACGGTGATGGCCACACCCACCTCCTTCGTGGGCTTCAGCCAGGAACGCGGCCTCGCACCCGACGGCCGCTGCAAGTCCTTCGCGGCGGCCGCCGACGGCACCGGCTGGGGCGAAGGCGTCGGCATGCTCGTCGTCGAACGGCTCAGCGACGCCCGGCGCAACGGACACCAGGTGCTCGCCGTGATCCGCGGCAGCGCCGTCAACTCCGACGGGGCCAGCAACGGCCTCACCGCACCCAACGGCCCGGCACAGCAACGGCTCATCCACCAGGCCCTCGCAGCCGCCCAGCTCACCGCCGACCAGGTCGACGCCGTCGAGGCACACGGCACCGGGACCACCCTGGGCGACCCGATCGAGGCACAGGCCCTGCTGGCCACATACGGTCAGGGCCGCACCGCCGGCCGGCCGCTGTACCTGGGCTCGATCAAGTCGAACATCGGGCACGCCCAGGCCGCCGCGGGCGTCGGCGGAATCATCAAGATGGTGCAGGCCATGCGCCACGGCATCCTGCCCCGCACCCTCCACGTGGACGGCCCCACACCGAACGTCGACTGGTCCACGGGCGACATCTCCCTGCTCACCGAAGCCATCGCCTGGCCCGACCTCGGACGCCCGCGCCGGGCCGCCGTCTCCGCCTTCGGGCTCAGCGGCACCAACGCCCACGTCATCATCGAGGAGGCGCCCGCGGCCGTGGAGGCCGAAGCGCCGGCCCCGCCCACCGTGACGTCCACGTCCTCGCTGATCCCGCTGCGGATCTCCGCCAAGACACCCGACGCCCTCACGGACCAGGCGCGGCGTCTGCTCGCCCATGCCGAGACGCACGCGGACGAGCCGCTGGTGGACCTGGGCTACTCGCTGGCGGCGACGCGCGCGGTGCTGGACCACCGTGCGGTGGTGCTGGCGGCGGATCGTGGTGCGGCGGTGCGTGCGCTGTCGGACCTGGTGGCGGGCCGGGAGAGTGCGGACGTCGTGACGTCGGCGGGCTCTTCCGCGGAGGGCCTGACGGCGTTCCTGTTCACGGGCCAGGGTGCGCAGCGCCTCGGGATGGGCCGGGAGCTGTATGAGGTGTTCCCGGTGTTCGCGGCGGCGTTCGACGCCGTGGTGGGTGAGCTGGACGCCCGGTTGGGACGTTCGTTGCGTGAGGTGGTGTGGGGTGAGGACGCCGGTCTGCTGAACGGGACGATGTTCGCGCAGGCGGGACTGTTCGCGGTGGAGACGGCTCTGTTCCGGTTGGTGGAGTCGTGGGGTGTGCGGGCCGATGTGGTGGCGGGGCACTCGATCGGTGAGATCGCGGCTGCGCATGTGGCGGGTGTGCTGTCGTTGGGGGACGCGGCCGAGTTGGTGGTGGCGCGGGGCCGGCTGATGCAGGCGTTGCCGGGTGGCGGCGTGATGGTGGCGGTGGCCGCGTCGGAGGACGAGGTGGTCCCGTTGCTGGGTGAGGGGGTGGGGCTGGCGGCGGTGAACGGTCCGTCGGCGGTGGTGGTGTCGGGGTCGGAGAAGGAGACGCTCGCGGTCGCGGAACATTTCGCCGCGCTGGGGCGCCGGACGAAGCGGCTGGCCGTGTCGCACGCCTTCCACTCGCCGCTCATGGACCCCATGCTCGACGCCTTCCGCGAGGTCGCCGCCCGGATGACGTATCACGCACCGCGCATCCCCGTCGTCTCCCACGTGACGGGCCGGCTCGCCGGACCCGACGAACTGAGCTCGGCCGACTACTGGGTACGCCACGTCCGTGAGCCCGTCCGCTTCCACGACGGAGTACGGGCCCTGCACGCCGAAGGAGTCCGGGTGTTCATCGAGATCGGCCCGGACGCGGCACTCACCCCCATGGCAGCCGACTGCCTGCCGCCCACCGAAGGCACCCTGTGCGTCCCCGTCCTGCGCCGTGCCCGCGACGAGGAACGCACCCTGATCACGGCCGTCTCCCACGCCCACGCACACGGCACCACGGTCGACTGGAACGCCTTCTTCGAGGGCCGCGGCGCCCACCGCGTCGCCCTGCCCACCTACCCCTTCCAGCGCCGCAGCCACTGGCTGGAGCGCCCCGAGGCCCAGGACGCCACCGACAAGGCCGCGGACCCGGCCGGAGCGGCCTTCTGGGAAGCAGTCGAACGGGAGGACGTCACGGCCCTCGCCGACCGGCTCTCGGTCACCGAGAGCGCACTCGGCGAGGTCCTGCCCGCGATGGCACGCTGGCGCCGCCTCCACCAGGAGAAGGCAGCACTCGACGACCTCCGCTACCGCGTCGTCTGGCAGCCCGTGCCCGTACCGCCCGCCGGATCCACCGCGCTCGACGCCCCCTGGCTCGTCGCCGTCGCCGACGGACAGACCGACACCCCCGAGGTCACCGCGATCCTGGCCGCACTCATCGAACGCGGCGCCTCCCCGCACGTCGTCGAAGCGACCCCCGGCCTGAGCCGAGCAGACCTGGCCGCCCGCCTCGCCGCGCGGCCCGCCGCCGGAATCCTGTCCCTGCTCGCCCTCGACGACCGCCCCGAACCCGCACACCCCCATCTCACCCGCGGCCTCACGGCCACCGTCACCCTCGTGCAGGCCCTCGCGGACACCCCGGAGGCCCCCAGGCTCTGGTGCGCCACGCGGTCCGCCGTCGCCACCTCCCGCTCCACGGAGCTGACCGCCCCGGACCAGGCCCAGTTCTGGGGCCTCGGCGGCGGCCTCGCCCTCGACCACCCCGGGATCTGGGGCGGCACCGTCGACCTCCCCGCCGAACCCGGCCCGGCCGCCCTGCACCGCCTCTGCGACGTGCTCTCGGGCGCGACCGGAGAGGACGCGGTGGCCCTGCGCGCCGACGGCATCCTCGCCCGCCGCCTCGTCCGCGCCCCGCTGGGCGACCGCACCCCGGTCCGGACCCGCCCCTCGCACGGCACCGCGCTGATCACCGGTGGCACCGGCGGCCTCGGCGCCCACGTCGCCCGCATGCTCGCGGCCGACGGCATCCCGCACCTGATGCTCCTGAGCCGACAGGGCGGCGCCGCCGCCGGAGCCCGCGAACTGGCCGCAGAACTGGAGGAGTCCGGCACCCGGGTGACCCTCGCCGCCTGCGACGTCACCGACCGCGCCGCGCTGGCCCGGGTCCTCGACACCGTCCCCGACGACCTGCCGCTGACCACCGTGGTGCACGCGGCCGGTGCCATGCAGCGCATGGCACCGCTCACCGAACTGACCGAGGAGGAGTTCGCGGCCGTCGGCCACGCGAAGGTCACCGGGGCCCGCAACCTCGACGAACTCCTCGGCGACCGACCCCTCGACGCCTTCGTGCTCTTCTCCTCCGGCGCCGCCGTCTGGGGCAGCGCCGGACAGGCCGCCTACGCCGCAGCCAACGCCCGCCTCGACGCCCTCGCCCACCACCGCCGGGCCCGCGGGCTCACCGCCACCTCCGTGGCCTGGAGCTCCTGGCAGGGCGGCATGGTCGACGCCGAACTCGCCGCCGTGATGGAACGCATCGGCGCCCCCGCCATGGACCCCCGCCTCGCCATCGGCGCACTGAAGCAGGCCCTGGAGCACGACGAGAGCCACCTCGTCGTCGCCGAGTTCGACTGGTCCCGCTTCGTCCCCACGTACACGCTCGCCCGCCCCCGGCCCCTGCTCGACGCGCTGGACGACGTACGCCGGATCCTCTCCGCCGAGCCCGCAGCGGCGGGCTCGGACGCGGAGGGTCTGATGGCCCGGCTCGCCGGCCTCTCCGCGGCCGAGCGCGGCCGCGCTGTGCTCGACCTCGTACGGACCCGTGTCGCGACCCTGCTGGGATACGACGCGGCCTCCCAACTCGACCCCCAACGCGCCTTCGAGGACCTCGGCTTCGACTCCGTCGCCGCCGTGGAACTCCGCCAGGCCCTGACCGCCGCCACGGGCGCCAGACTGCCCGCGACGCTGATCTTCGACTACGCGACACCCACCGCACTCGCCGACCACCTGCACACCCGGCTCTTCCCGGACAGCGACGACACCGCCACGCCCGTCCTCGCGGAGGTCGACCGGTTCGAGGAACTGGTGGGGGCGCTGGACGTCGACGAGATCCGCAGCATCCGCATCACCTCACGGCTGCAGACCCTCCTCGACACACTGACCACCCTCCAGAGCGGCGAAACGGGGGTGGCCGCCGTACGGGACTCACTCGACGAGGCCTCCGCCGACGACGTCCTCGCCTTCATCGACCAGGAACTCGGCCTCGCCTGACACGGGCACGCTGCCGTCATCTGACCCCTGCCGTCATCTGACCCCGAAGGACCGTGAGACCGACATGGCCAACGACGAGAAGATCCTCGACTACCTCAAAAAGGTGACCGCCGACCTGCACCGCACCCGGCGCCGCCTCCAGGACGCCGAGGCCGCCTCGCAGGAACCCATCGCGATCGTGGCCATGGGCTGCCGCTTCCCCGGCGGGGTGACCACCCCCGAGGAACTGTGGCAACTGGTGGCAGAGGGCCGCGACGCCGTGTCGGGCATGCCGGACGACCGCGGCTGGGACCTCGACCAGCTCATGGGCGAGGACGCCTCGCAGCCGGGCACCAGCTATGTGCACCAGGGCGGATTCCTCGACGGAGCGGGCGACTTCGACGCCGGGTTCTTCGGGATGAGCCCCATGGAGGCGGAGGCCACCGACCCGCAGCAGCGCCTCAGCCTCGAAGTCGCCTGGGAAGCCTTCGAACGGGCCGGGATCGACCCGGAGACCCTGCGCGGCGGGCGCGTCGGCGTCTACATGGGATCCGGCATCCAGGACTACGGCGACTTCCCCGAAGGCGTACCGGAGGCCGTCGAGGCCTACATGGCCACGGCGCGCGCAGCGTCCGTCATCTCCGGCCGCATCTCGTACGCCCTCGGTCTCGAAGGCCCTTCCTTCACCGTCGACACCGCCTGCTCGTCGTCACTCGTCGCGCTCCACCTCGCCGCCCAGGCCCTGCGCCAGGACGAATGCGGCCTCGCCCTGGCCGGGGGCGTCATGGTCATGTCGACGGCAGCGCCCTTCGTCGCCTTCAGCAAGCAGCGCGGCCTCGCACCCGACGGGCGGTGCAAGGCGTTCTCCGACAGCGCCGACGGCACGGGCTGGTCCGAAGGCGCCGGGATCGTCCTGCTGGAACGCCTCTCCGACGCCCGCCGCAACGGACACCCCGTCCTCGCCGTCATCCGCGGCTCGGCCATCAACTCCGACGGGGCCTCCAACGGCCTCACCGCCCCCAGCGGCCCGTCCCAGCAGCGCGTCATCCGCCAGGCCCTCGCCAACGCACGCGTACCCGGCGCCCACGTCGACGCAGTCGAGGCGCACGGCACCGGGACCACCCTGGGCGACCCGATCGAGGCGCAGGCCCTGCTCGCCACGTACGGCCAGGACCGCACCGCCGAACAGCCCCTGAGGCTCGGCTCGTTCAAGGCCAACATCGGCCACGCCCAGGCGGCCGCGGGCGTCGGCGGCGTCATCAAGATGGTCATGGCCCTGCGCCACGGCCTCCTGCCCAGAACCCTGCACGTCGAGCAGCCCTCCACCCACGTCGACTGGACCTCCGGCCACGTCAGCCTGCTCACCGAGGCCGAACCCTGGACCCGTCAGGGCCACCCGCGTACCGCGGGCGTCTCGGCCTTCGGACTCAGCGGCACCAACGTCCACGTGATCCTCCAGGAGGCACCGGAACCGGAGCCGGCAGCGGCGTCCGGCGGGACGAGCGCGGAACCGGCAGCGGCGTCCGACGGGGCGAGCGCGCAGCCTGCCGGGAGCGGGCCGCTCACGGACGGCCGGACGCTCCCGTTCGCCACGCCCACGACACCCGACTCATCCAGCACATTCGTCACACCTGCCATGCCCGTGACGCCGTTCCTCCTCTCCGGACGCAGCGCCGCGGGTCTGCGCGCCCAGGCGGAGCGGCTGGCCTCGTTCGTACGGGACGGAGACGGCGCCACCGCCCGCCAACGGGACATCGGCCACGCCCTGATCGCCACCCGCACCGCCTTCGAGCACCGCGCCGTCGTCCTCGACACCGGGGACTCCACGGGCACGGACGGCAACGAGTCCACCTCCCTGCTCAGCGGCCTGGACGCGCTCGCGGCCGACGCCAAGGCCCCGCACATGGTGCGGGGCACCGCCACCGGCCCCGCCCAGGTCGCGTTCGTCTTCCCCGGCCAGGGCTCCCAGTGGGCCGGCATGGCTGTCGAACTCCTCGCCACCTCACCGGTGTTCGCCGACCGGATGCGCGAGTGCGCCGAAGCGCTGGCCCCCTTCACCGACTGGGACCTCCTCGACGTGGTCCACCAGCGCCCGGGAGCACCCACCTTCGAGGAGGTCGACGTCGTCCAGCCGGTCCTGTGGGCCGTCATGGTCTCCCTCGCCGCCCTCTGGCGCGCGTGCGGTGTGGAGCCCGCCGCCGTCGTCGGCCACTCCCAGGGAGAGATCGCCGCCGCCTGCGTCGCCGGGGCCCTCTCGCTGGAGGACGGCGCACGTGTCGTCGCCCTCCGCAGCAGGATCATCCGCCAGGACCTCGCCGGACGCGGCGGCATGATGTCGGTCGCACTGCCCGCCGCCGAGGCCGAATCGGTGATGCGCGGCTGGGGCGACCGGCTTCAGATCGCCGTGGTCAACAGCCCCGCCTCCACCGTCGTCTGCGGCGAGAAGGAAGCCCTCGACGAGCTTCACACCCATCTGGAGGCCCAGGGCGTGCAGGCCCGCCGGATACCGGTGGACTACGCCTCCCACTCGGTGTTCGTCGAAGAGATCCGCGACCGCCTCCTGGCCGAGATAGCCGACGTGACACCCCGCCCGTCCACCACGACCTTCTACTCCACGGTGACCGGCGGCTCGCTCGACACGACGGCGCTCGATGCCGGCTACTGGTACGAGAACCTGCGCCGCACCGTGCGATTCGAGGACACCACCCGGGCCATGCTCGACGACGGGTTCACCCTCTTCGTCGAGGCCAGCCCCCACCCGGGCCTCTTCATCGCCCTCGGAGAGACGATCGCCACGACCCCGTCCGGAGCCGCCGCCGTCGGATCGCTGCGCCGTCACAGCGGAGACCCCGCCCGGTTCGCGCTGTCACTCGCCGAGGCCTACGTGCACGGCGCCCCCGTCGACTGGAGCCTCTTCCACGACGCCGAGCCCGCCACCCGCGTGGAGCTTCCGACGTACGCCTTCCAGCGCGAGCGCTACTGGGTCACCGCCCCCACCGGTGCCGGCGACGTGCTGACCGCCGGTCTCGAACCGGCGGACCACCCGCTGCTCGGAGCCCGGGTGTCCGCACCGGACACGGACGCGCTCAGTCTCACGGGCCGCCTGTCCCTCGGCACGCACCCCTGGCTCGGCGACCACCGCGTGGGCGACTCCGTCTTCTTCCCCGGCACCGGACACGTGGAGCTCGTCGGCTACGCAGCCGACATGGCCGGCTGCGCCGTCATCGACGAACTGACACTGGAGACCCCTCTCACCGTCCCTGAACGGGGCGGTGTCGCGGTACGCGTCACGGTCGGCACGGCAGGCTCCGACGGCAGGCGCCCGGTGACCGTGCACGCCCGCACGGAGGACGGCGACCAGCCGTGGACCCGGCACGCGACCGGCGTCCTCGCTCCGGAGACCCCGGCTCCGGGAGCGCACGGATCCGAGGACGCTGCCTGGGCCTCGGAGCAGTGGCCGCCGGCCGGATCCGAGCCGGTGGACCTGGACGGCTTCTACGACGGCATGGCGGAGGAGGGACTGCGGTACGGCCCCGTCTTCCGGGGACTGAACGCCGCATGGCGCGCCGACGGCGACATCTACGCCGAGGCCGCCCTGCCCACCGGCACACCCGCGACCGACTTCCGGCTCCACCCGGCCCTCCTCGATGCGGCGTTGCACGGTGTGGCGTTGTCGGGTGCGGTGGGTGAGGGGGCTGCGTTGCCGTTCGCGTGGTCGGGTGTGTCGTTGGGTGTGGTGGGGGCTTCGGCGGTGCGGGTCCGGGTGTCGGTGGTGGGTGAGGGCCGGGTGTCGGTGGTGCTGGCGGAGGCCGGTGGCGGGGTGGTGGCGTCGGTGGACTCGCTGGTGCTGCGCTCGGTGGGCGGAGAGCGGCGCGCCGTGGCGGAGTCGGGTGTGGCGGGGTCCCTGTTCGGGGTGGAGTGGCCCGAGGCGACGCTGCCGGACGCGGAAGCCGTCGACGGTGTCTCGGTGGGGCGTTGGGGTGAGGTAGCGGGTTCGTCGGGTGTCGTGCCGGACGTGGTGGTGTACGAATCGCTGCGCGCCGGTGGGGTGGGGGAAGGCACTGCGGACGGTGTGCGGGCTGCGGTGTGTGAGGCGCTGGATGTGGTGCAGGAGTGGCTGAGCGATGAGCGTTTCGCCGAGGCCCGACTGGTGGTGCGGACGGTGGGTGCGGTCGCGTTGCCGGGCGCCGGCCCGCTGGACGTGACGGGTGCTGCGGTGTGGGGGCTGGTGCGCTCGGCGCAGTCGGAGAACCCGGGACGTGTGGTGCTGCTGGACAGCGAATCGGATGACGTGACCGACCAGGCCGCGCGGGTCGCCGCCATGGGCGAGTCGCAGGTGGTGGTGCGTGAGAACCGGGCCCACGTGGGCCGCTTGACGCGCGCGGTCCCGTCGGCCGAGGAGAGCGCCGACGTGGAGTTCGATTCCGCGGGGACGGTGTTGCTGACGGGTGGTACGGGGACGTTGGGGCGGGTGTTCGCGCGTCATCTGGTGGTGGAGCGTGGGGTGCGGCGGTTGGTGTTGACGAGTCGTCGTGGTGGTGCGGTTGAGGGTGTGGGGGAGTTGGTCGAGGAGTTGGCGGGTTGGGGTGCGGAGGTGGTGGTGGAGGCGTGTGATGCGGCTGATCGTGGGTCTCTGGAGCGGGTGCTGGGTGCGGTTCCGGTGGATCGGCCGTTGGTGGGTGTGGTGCATCTGGCGGGTGTGCTGGATGACGGGGTGATCGGTTCGCTGACGGCGGAGCGGGTGGGGGCGGTGTTGCGTCCGAAGGTGGACGCGGCGCTCAACCTGCACGAGCTGACCCGTGACCTGGACCTTGCCGCCTTCGTCCTCTTCTCCTCCGTGGCCGGCACCTTCGGCAACGCGGGCCAGGGCAACTACGCGGCGGCCAACGCGTTCCTGGACGCGCTGGCCACGCACCGCAGAGCCGAAGGTCTCCCCGCACACTCCCTGGCCTGGGGCTTCTGGGACGAGGCCAGCGGGATGACCGGCAAGCTGTCCGGGGCCGAACGCTCCCGCATCTCGTCCGTCGGCGGCGTCTTCCCGATCTCCTCGGACCGAGGCGTGGCCCTCTTCGACGCCGCCCTGCGGATGGACCGTCCGGTGGTGGTCCCGGTGGAGCTCGACCTCGCCGCCGTACGGGCCCAGGGCTCAGCCGGCCGCGAACTCTTCCGCACCCTGGTTCCCGTCGTCACGCGGCGCAGGGCCACAGGCCACGTCGAGGCGAACGGCCTCCAGCAGCGGCTCGCCCGCCTCGCCGAGCCCGAGCGCGAAGGCGCCGTGCTGGAGGTCGTCCTGGAACAGGTCGCCTCCGTCCTCGGCTACAGCTCGCTCCAGGCCATCGAGCCGGAGAAGGCGTTCAAGGACCTCGGCTTCGACTCGCTGCGTGCGGTGGAGTTCCGCAACGCGGTGTCCGAAGCCACCGCGCTCCGCCTCCCCGCGACCGTCGTCTTCGACTACCCCACCCCCGCGGCCCTGGCCCGCCACCTGCTGACGGAGCTGTCCGGGACCGACGCCCCCGCGGCGACGACCCCCACCCCGGTGCGCCCGAACCCCGCCGTCCACGCCGACGACCCGATCGCGATCGTGGGCATGGCGTGCCGCTACCCGGGCAACATCGGCTCCCCCGAGGACCTCTGGCAGGCCGTGACCGACGGCGCCGACCTCATCTCCGACTTCCCGACCGACCGGGGCTGGGACCTGCGGAAGATCTACGACCCGGAAGGCGTACGACCGGACACCAGCTACGTCGCCCGCGGCGGGTTCCTCGACGACGCCCCCGGATTCGACCCGGCGTTCTTCGGAATCAGCCCGAACGAGGCCCTGATCATGGACCCGCAGCAGCGGCTGCTGCTGGAGACGTCCTGGGAGGCGTTCGAGCGGGCAGGCATCGACCCGCTCTCCCTCAAGGAGAGCAGGACCGGTGTCTTCGCCGGAATGATGTACCACGACTACGCCCACAACGCGAGCACGGGCGGCATCGCCTCCGGCCGCATCTCCTACGTACTCGGCCTCGAAGGCCCCTCGATGACGGTGGACACCGCCTGCTCGTCGTCGCTGGTGAGCCTGCACCTCGCGATCCAGGCACTGCGCTCCGGGGAGTGCTCCCTCGCGCTGGCGGGTGGCGTGGCCGTCATGTCGGAGCCCGAGGTCTTCGTGGAGTTCAGCAGGCAGCGGGGGTTGGCGAAGGACGGGCGGTGCAAGTCGTTCGCGGGTGCTGCGGATGGTGCTGCGTGGTCGGAGGGTGTGGGGGTGCTGTTGGTCGAGCGGTTGTCCGATGCGCGTCGGCTGGGGCATGAGGTGTTGGCCGTGGTGCGGGGCAGTGCGGTGAATCAGGATGGTGCGAGTAATGGGCTGACGGCTCCGAATGGTCCGTCGCAGCAGCGGGTGATTCGTGCGGCGTTGGCTGATGCGCAGATTTCGTCGGATCAGGTGGATCTGGTGGAGGCGCATGGGACGGGTACCCGGCTGGGTGATCCGATCGAGGCGCAGGCGTTGTTGGCGACGTATGGGCAGGGACGGGCCAAGAACGATCCGTTGTGGTTGGGGTCGTTGAAGTCGAATCTGGGGCATGCGCAGGCGGCTGCTGGTGTGGGTGGTGTGATCAAGGCGGTGCAGGCGATTCGGCATGGTGTGTTGCCGAGGACGTTGCATGTGGATGTGCCGACGCCGCAGGTGGACTGGTCGGCGGGTGCGGTGGAGTTGTTGACGGAGTCGCGGGCGTGGCCGGTGCGGGATCGGCCGCGGCGTGCGGGTGTGTCGTCGTTCGGTCTGAGTGGGACGAACGCGCACGTGATCGTGGAGCAGGCTCCGGTGGTCGAGGAGCCGGAAGCATCAGTGACCGCTGAGCTGCCGGTGGTTCCGGTGGTGTTGTCGGCGCGGAGTGAGGCTGGGCTGTGTGCGCAGGCGGCGAAGCTGTTGGGGATCTCCGATCCATCGTCGTTGTTGGATGTGGGTTTTTCGTCGGTGGTGTCGCGTGCGGTGTTGGAGCATCGTGCGGTGGTGGCGGCTGCGGACGGTGAGGAGTTGGTGCGGGGTCTGACGGCGTTGGCCGAGGGTGGTGTCGCGGCGTCGGTGGTGCGGGGGTCGGTGCGGCCGGCGGGCAAGGTCGCGTTCCTGTTCACGGGTCAGGGTGCGCAGCGTCTCGGGATGGGCCGGGAGCTGTATGAGACGTACCCGGCTTTCGCGGCGGCGTTCGACGAGGTGCTCGTTGAGCTGGATGCCCGGTTGGGCCGTTCGCTGCGTGAGGTGGTGTGGGGTGAGGATGCCGGTCTGCTGAACGGGACGATGTTCGCCCAGGCGGGCCTGTTTGCGGTGGAGACGGCTCTGTTCCGGTTGGTGGAGTCGTGGGGGGTTCGCCCGGACTTCCTGGTCGGGCACTCGGTCGGCGAGATCGCCGCTGCTCACGTGTCCGGTGCCTTGACCCTGGGCGACGCGGCTGAGCTGGTGGTGGCGCGTGGTCGGTTGATGCAGGCGTTGCCGGCTGGTGGGTCGATGGTGGCGGTGGAGGCGACGGAGGCTGAAGTCCTTCCGTTGCTGAATGCCGAGGTGGGTATCGCGGCCATCAACGGTCCGCGTTCTGTGGTGGTGTCGGGTGCTGAGGTGGCGGTTGCTGATCTGGTGGGGAAGTTTGCCGGTGAGGGGCGTCGTACGAGCACGCTGCGGGTGTCGCATGCGTTCCATTCGCCGTTGATGGAGCCGATGTTGGCGGAGTTCGGGGCGGTGGTGTCCGGGCTGTCGTTCGGCGAGCCGTCGGTTCCGGTGGTGTCGGGTGTGTCGGGGGATCTTTCTGAGGCGTGGGGTTCGTCGGGGTATTGGGTGCGGCATGTGCGGGAGGCGGTGCGGTTCGCGGACGCGGTGTCGTTTGTGGTGTCGCGTGGTGTGACGTCGTTCGTCGAGGTCGGTCCTGATGGTGTGCTGTGTGGGATGGCGCAGCAGTCGGTCGACGCGGCGGTCTTTGTTCCGTTGGTGCGCAAGGGGCGTCCGGAGGTGGCCTCGGCGGTCACCGCGCTGGGGCAGCTGCACGTGAGCGGTGTGCCGGTGGACTGGTCCCGTTTCTACGAGGGCACGGGTGCCCGCCGCGTCGATCTGCCCACGTACGCCTTCCAGCACCAGAACTACTGGATCGTGGGCGAGCAGCACGGCGCCGACCCCGAATCGATCGGGCAGGAGCCGGCCGGGCACCCGCTTCTGAGCGCGGTGGTGACCTCGCCCGACGCCGACCGTGTGATCCTGACCGGTCGTCTGTCCACCGGGTCCCAGCTCTGGCTCGCCGACCACGCGCTCGGTGACGCGGCGCTCTTCCCCGGCGCGGGTTTTGTGGAACTGGCACTGAGAGCGGCGAAGGAGGTCGGGTACGCCGGGCTCGAAGAGCTCACCCTCGAAGCGCCGCTGGTGCTCCCGGAGCAGGGGGGCGTCGCCCTCCAGGTCGTCGTGGGTGCGTCCGACGACTCCGGCAGGCGGTCGGTGACCGTGCACTCGCGAGGTGAGTCGACGGATCTGCCGTGGGTGCGTCACGCCACCGGGTCGCTCGTCGCCGTCGCTGATGTACCCGTGGCCGCGGATGTGGCCTGGGTCTCGGAGCAGTGGCCGCCGGCCGGATCCGAGCCCGTGGACCTGGACGGCTTCTACGACGGCATGGCGGAGGCCGGGCTGCGGTACGGGCCTGCCTTCCGTGGGCTGAGCCAGGCCTGGCGGACCGACGAGCACGTCTTCGCCGAGGTGGGTCTCCCCGAAGGAATCGAGCCCGGCTCCTACGCCTTGCATCCTGCGCTGTTCGATGCGGCGTTGCACGGTGTGGCGTTGTCGGGTGCGGTGGGTGAGGGGGCGGCGTTGCCGTTCGCGTGGTCGGGTGTGTCGTTGGGTGTGGTGGGGGCTTCGGTGGCGCGGGTCCGGGTGTCGGTGGTGGGTGAGGGCCGGGTGTCGGTGGTGCTGGCGGAGGCCGGTGGCGGGGTGGTGGCGTCGGTGGACTCGCTGGTGCTGCGCTCGGTGGAGGGCGAAAGGCGCGCGGCGGCGGAGTCCGGTGCGCGGGGTTCCCTGTTCGGGGTGGAGTGGCCGGAGGTGACGCTGCCCGGTCCTGACGAGGCGGCTGGGCTGACGGTGGGGCGTTGGAACGACGTGACGGGGACTTCGGACGCCGTGCCGGACGTGGTGGTGTACGAATCGCTGCGCGCCGGTGGGGTGGGGGAAGGCACTGCGGACGGTGTGCGGGCTGCGGTGTGTGAGGCGCTGGATGTGGTGCAGGAGTGGCTGAGCGATGAGCGCTTCGCCGAGGCCCGATTGGTGGTGCGGACGGTGGGTGCGGTCGCGTTGCCGGGCGCCGGCCCGCTGGACGTGACGGGTGCTGCGGTGTGGGGGCTGGTGCGCTCGGCGCAGTCGGAGAACCCGGGACGTCTGGTGCTGCTGGACGGTGAGCTGGGCACGCTGCCCGATATGGCCCGGGTGGTGGCGCTGGGCGAGTCGCAGGTGGTGGTGCGCGAAGGCCGTGCGCATGTGGGCCGACTGCAACGTGTCGTGCCGTCCGGCGGAGACAGTTCGGTCGTGGAGTTCGATTCCGCGGGGACGGTGTTGCTGACGGGTGGTACGGGGACGTTGGGGCGGGTGTTCGCGCGTCATCTGGTGGTGGAGCGTGGGGTGCGGCGGTTGGTGTTGACGAGTCGTCGTGGTGGTGCGGTTGAGGGTGTGGGGGAGTTGGTCGAGGAGTTGGCGGGTTGGGGTGCGGAGGTGGTGGTGGAGGCGTGTGATGCGGCTGATCGTGGGTCTCTGGAGCGGGTGCTGGGTGCGGTTCCGGCGGATCGGCCGTTGGTGGGTGTGGTGCATCTGGCGGGGGTGCTGGATGACGGGGTGATCGGTTCGCTGACGGCGGAGCGGGTGGGGGCGGTGTTGCGTCCGAAGGTGGACGCGGCGCTCAACCTGCACGAGCTGACGCGCGGGATGGACCTCACGGCCTTCGTGCTCTTCTCCTCCGCCGCCGGGGTGATCGGTAACCCGGGCCAGGGCAACTACGCGGCGGCCAACGCGTTCCTGGACGCGCTGGCCACGTACCGCAGAACGGAAGGTCTCCCTGCTCAGTCCCTCGCCTGGGGGCCGTGGGCGGACGGGGGCATGGCGGACAGCCTGGACAGCGCTGACTCCCAGCGCATGCGCCGGACCGGCATCGCCACCCTGACGGCCGAAGAGGGAACTGCCCTCTTCGACGCGGCCGAGACTGCTGGTGGAGCAGCACTTGTCACCATGCGGGTCGATCTCACAGGAACGGGCGCCCCGGAGCCGGACGACCTTCCTGACCTGTTCCGAGGGCTCGTACGGTCCAGTGGCCACCGAGCCACCGACACGTCGGCGTCCGGCGCGGCGGCGTTCCGCCGGCGGATGAACGCGCTGACCGACGAAGAGCGCACGGACCAGGTGCTCGACCTCGTACGGGCCCACGCGGCCGCCATTCTCGGGTACGCCGGTGCCTCGGCCATCGAGCCGGACCGGGCGTTCAAGGAGCTCGGGTTCGACTCGCTGGCTGCGGTGGAGTTCCGTAACGGCCTGGCCCAGGCCACGGGGCTGCGGCCACCGGCGACGCTGGTCTTCGACTACCCGAACTCCCGCGTGCTCGCGCAGTACCTCGCCGAGGAACTGCGTCCCGACTCGGCGACGGACGCCCAGGCTGTGGGAGAAGAGCGGGTCCGACGCATTCTGCAAGGAATTCCCCTGAGCCGGCTCAGGGACGCGGGACTGATGGAAGTCCTCTTCGAGTTGGCCGGTGCGCACGACGAGCCGGTGAACCCGGCCGAGGGCACCGACGAGAACTCGACCGAATCCATCGACTCGATGGATGCCGAGAGCCTGATCAGCATGGCACTCGATGGTTCCGGCCTTGACGACGCGATCCAGGGAATGTGAGCGCCCCGATGAGTAATTCTGACGAGAAGCTGGTCGCCGCACTGCGCGCGTCGCTCAAGGAGAACGACCGTCTGCGGGCCCACAACAGGAAACTGTCGTCCGCAGCCCGCGAGCCCATCGCCATCGTCGCGATGAGCTGCCGCTTTCCGGGCGGAGTCGAATCACCGGAGGCTCTGTGGAACATGGTGAACGACGGTGTGGACGCGATATCCGATTTCCCGGAAAATCGCGGCTGGAATGTCGGATCTCTTTACGATCCGGACGGTGAGCGGCCGAACACCAGCTACGTCAACAAGGGCGGATTCCTTTACTCGGCAGACACGTTCGACCCGGTTCCCTTCGGGATCAGCCCGAACGAGGCCCTGATCATGGACCCGCAGCAGCGGCTGCTGCTGGAATGCTCATGGGAGGTGTTCGAGCGGGCCGGAATCGACCCCGCCACACTGAAGGGCAGTAAGACCGGTGTATTCGCCGGAATGATGTACCACGACTACGCCCACAACAGTGCTACCGGCTCCATCGCGTCAGGCCGCGTCTCGTACGTCTTCGGCTTCGAGGGCCCGTCGATGACGCTGGACACCGCCTGCTCGTCGTCGCTGGTGGCGCTGCACCTGGCGGCTCAGGCGCTGCGTTCGGGCGAGTGCTCGATGGCACTGGCCGGAGGCGTGGCGGTCATGTCGACGCCTGAGGTCTTCGTCGAGTTCAGTCGGCAGGGCGGCCTGTCCAAGGACGGTCGCTGCAAGTCGTTTGCGGGCGCCACCGACGGCACCAGCTGGTCGGAGGGGGCCGGCATCCTGCTCCTGGAGAAGCTCTCCGACGCTCGGAGTAATGGACATCCGGTCCTGGCCGTGCTGCGGGGCAGTGCGGTGAATCAGGATGGTGCGAGTAATGGGCTGACGGCTCCGAATGGTCCGTCGCAACAGCGGGTGATCCGTGCGGCGTTGGCTGATGCGCAGATTTCGTCGGATCAGGTGGATCTGGTGGAGGCGCATGGGACGGGGACCCGGTTGGGTGATCCGATCGAGGCGCAGGCGTTGTTGGCGACGTATGGGCAGGGCCGCTCGGAGGGCGATCCGTTGTGGCTGGGGTCGTTGAAGTCGAACCTTGGCCACACGCAGGCGGCTGCGGGTGTGGGTGGTGTGATCAAGGCGGTGCAGGCGATTCGGCACGGTGTGTTGCCGAGGACGTTGCATGTGGATGTGCCGACGCCGCAGGTGGACTGGGATGCGGGCGACGTGGAGCTGTTGACGGAGTCGCGGGCGTGGCCGGAGCGGGATCGGCCGCGGCGTGCGGGTGTGTCGTCGTTCGGCCTGAGTGGGACGAATGCGCATGTGATCGTGGAGCAGGCTCCGGTGGTCGAGGAGCCGGAGGTTTTGGCGACGGTTGAGCTGCCGGTGGTTCCGGTGGTGTTGTCGGCGCGGAGTGAGGCTGGGCTGTGTGCGCAGGCGGCGAAGCTGTTGGGGATCTCCGAGCCATCGTCGTTGTTGGATGTGGGTTTTTCGTCGGTGGTGTCGCGTGCGGTGTTGGAGCATCGTGCGGTGGTGGCGGCGTCGGACCGCGAGGAGTTGGTGCGGGGTCTGACGGCGTTGGCCGAGGGTGGTGTCTCGGCGTCGGTGGTGCGGGGGTCGGTGCGGCCGGCGGGCAAGGTCGCGTTCCTGTTCACGGGCCAGGGCGCGCAGCGTCTCGGGATGGGCCGGGAGCTGTATGAGGCGTATCCGGTGTTCGCAGCGGCGTTCGATGAGGTCGTGGGGGAGTTGGATGCCCGGTTGGGGCGTTCGCTGCGTGAGGTGGTGTGGGGCGAGGAC
Organism: Streptomyces sp. NPDC091416; assembly: GCF_044756845.1. NCBI lineage: Bacteria > Bacillati > Actinomycetota > Actinomycetes > Kitasatosporales > Streptomycetaceae > Streptomyces > Streptomyces sp. NPDC091416. The sequence goes on along the minus strand of NZ_JBIVTU010000001.1, from coordinate 2,497 downwards.
GCCGGTCTGCTGAACCAGACGATGTTCGCCCAGGCGGGCCTGTTCGCGGTGGAGACGGCTCTGTTCAGGCTGGTGGAGTCGTGGGGGGTTCGCCCGGACTTCCTGGTGGGCCATTCGGTCGGCGAGATCGCGGCCGCTCACGTGTCCGGTGCCTTGACCCTGGGCGACGCGGCTGAGCTGGTGGTGACCCGGGGTCGGTTGATGCAGGCGTTGCCTGCTGGTGGGTCGATGGTCGCGGTGGAGGCGACGGAGGCTGAAGTCCTTCCGCTGCTGAATGCCGAGGTAGGTATCGCCGCGGTCAACGGTCCGCGTTCTGTGGTGGTGTCGGGTGCTGAGGCGGCGGTTGCTGATCTGGTGGGGAAGTTTGCGGGTGAGGGGCGTCGTACGAGCACGCTGCGGGTGTCGCATGCGTTCCATTCGCCGTTGATGGAGCCGATGTTGGCGGAGTTCGGGTCGGTGGTGGCTGGGCTGTCGTTCGGCGTGCCGTCGGTTCCGGTGGTGTCGGGTGTGTCGGGGGATGTGGCGGCGGACTGGGGTTCGTCGGGGTATTGGGTGCGGCATGTGCGGGAGGCGGTGCGGTTCGCGGACGCGGTGTCGTTCGTGGTGTCGCGTGGTGTGACGTCGTTCGTCGAGGTCGGTCCTGATGGTGTGCTGTGTGGGATGGCGCAGCAGTCGGTCGACGCGGAGCGGGCGGCGGTCTTCGTTCCGTTGGTGCGCAAGGGTCGCCCGGAGGTGGCCTCGGCGGTCACCGGGCTGGGCCAGCTCCACGTGAGCGGTGTGCCGGTCGACTGGTCCCGTTTCTACGAGGGCACGGGTGCCCGCCGCGTCGATCTGCCCACGTACGCCTTCCAGCGTGAGCGGTACTGGATGGAGGCGGAACTCGGCGGCAACGACCCCGGCTCGCTCGGGCTGGGAACCACCGATCATCCGCTCCTGGGGGCGGCCGTCACTCTGGCGCAGGCCGACGAGATGGTCCTCACCGGAAGGCTGTCTCTGGCCGATCACGCCTGGATCGCCGACCACGGCGTGCTGGGGAGCGTGCTCCTTCCCGGCACGGCCTTCGTGGAACTGGCCGTCAGAGCAGGCGACGAGGTCGGTTGCGACCTGCTGGAAGAGCTGACGCTGCAGGCGCCGCTCGTGATCCCCGAGCAGGGCGGAGTCGCGATTCAGGTGGCGATCGGCGCCGCCGATCCGGCGGGGCGTCGTACGGTCGGCGTGTATTCACGAGGTGACGGTGCCGAACACGGCCCTTGGACGCGTCACGCCGAAGGCGTCCTTGCCGTGGGCGGCAGAGTCCCAGTGGCAGACCTGACTGCGTGGCCGCCGAAGGGCGCTGAGGCGATCAGCGTCGACGGAGCCTACGAGCTCCTTTCCGAGCGTGGCTACGGCTACGGGCCGGTGTTCCAGGGGCTCAAGGCTGCCTGGACATCCGGGGAGGAGCTGTACGCGGAGGTCGCACTTCCCGACTCGGAGCACGACGAGGCCCAGCGCTTCGGCCTGCATCCCGCTCTGCTCGACGCGGCGATGCACGTGGCCCTCATCGATGACGGTTCACGGACCGACGAATCGACCGTCCTGCCCTTCGCCTGGACCGACGTCGCTCTGCATGCGGCAGGGGCATCGGCCCTCCGCGTTCGGATTGCGCCGGCGGGACAGGACAGCGTGTCGGTTCTGGTGGCCGATGGCTCCGGGCAACCTGTCCTCACAGTCGGCGCGTTGGTCTCGCGTCCGGTGTCGGTGGAGCAGTTGGCTGGGTCGGGTGAGGGTGGTGGGTTGCATGAGGTGGTGTGGCGGCCGTTGGTGGCTGCTGGGGTGGTTGAGGCTGGGGCTGGTGTTGGTGGGGTGTTTGAGGTGCCGGTGTCGGTGGGTGTGGATCCGGTGGTGGGTGTGCGGTCGGTGTTGGGTGGGGTGTTGGAGGCGGTTCAGGAGTGGCTGTCGGATGAGGAGGGCAAGGCTGGTCCGTTGGTGGTGGTGACGCGTGGTGCGGTTGCGGTGGGTGGTGATGTGGGTGTGGATGTGTGTGTGGCGCCGGTGTGGGGTTTGGTGCGGGCGGCGCAGGCGGAGAATCCGGGTCGGTTCGTGTTGGTGGATGTGGACCCTGCGGGTGGTTCGTTCGCTGATGTTGCGGGTGTGGTGCTTGGCTCGGGTGAGCCGGAGGTGGCGGTGCGTGGGGGTGAGGTGCTGGTCCCGCGTCTGGTGGAGGTTGCGGCCGGCGAGTCCGTTTCGGACACGGTGTCGGGCGTGGTCCCGGGCGTGGTGGAGGGGACGGTGTTGGTGACGGGTGGTACTGGGGGTTTGGGTGGTTTGGTGGCTCGGCATCTGGTGGTGGCGCGTGGGGTGCGGAGTTTGGTGTTGGTGGGGCGTCGTGGTGTGGAGGCTCCGGGGGCTGTTGAGCTGTGCGATGAACTGCGTGGTTTGGGTGCTGAGGTGTCGGTGGTGGCGTGTGATGTGTCGGATCGTGCTGCGGTGGCGGATCTGGTGGCGGGTGTGGGTGCTG